>CANMQJ010000024.1 GCA_947500005.1 uncultured Paracoccaceae bacterium
GGACGCCTGATCGGTCGGACCAAAGGCGGCATGAACACCAAACTGCACGCCATCTGCGACAGGCAGGGGCGTCCGCTTTGCGGGCGAACTCGGGACCGCCACAAAAGCGCAATCTGGATCAACCCCCAGGTTCCGAAGAATGCGGTCAAGGCGCCGAACGCGACGAGTCCCCCTGCACCCGACGGGATAATCGTCACGGCCAGAAGGGCCGGTGCAATGGGCGCTGCGAGTATCGCCCATGCTTGACGGCCCAGCGGAACCGGACGAGGCACGGTTGGACCCAGCACCGTGCTGAGCGGCCACATCAGCGCGACGAGCGCCGCCAGTAGCGCCAAGAGCCACGGACCATAGTGGGGCAGCGACCCTTGAGACGCACGTCCGGGCGCCCCGGAAATCCAGTCGCGCAACTCGGTCAAAGTGAATGGGCTGTAAAGCACGCCGACATGGCCGACCCACGGGGCGGATACGGCGCGACGCTCGACAGGGCCAAGCGCGATGGTCTCTCCCTCGGTCGCGTCCGGATCGAGCTGGCGAAGGCGATCGAGCGCGACCTTGCGCAACCGGCCTTCCTGCGCACCTGATACGATCAGCAATCGTTCGGGCGCCTCAGGGGTAACCGCGTCGGAATACATTGAAATCGCGACGACTGCGGCGGTACCGCCGATCCGCTCCGCCGCGCGGATCACGACGTCAGTCGCCATCGAATGTCCAACCAGAGACACCGGACCCGTCACGCCCGTCAAACCAACTGCCGCACGCGACACGGCGATGGTCTGAGTCACCAGTTGAGCCGTCGTACCGTCGAGCGAGGTGAGATTGGCCGACATCGGCTCCGAATTGCGACCGTGGCCGTAAAAATCGAATGCGGCAACGACGAAACCTGATCGCGCCAAAGCGATCGAGATCGGTTGCATCATCTGCCGCGATCCGGCGTAGCCGTGCGCCACGACGACGAGCGGACCGCCATCCGCGCTATCAGGTCGCCAGATCGTGACAGGGGTAGTGGCGAGGGTCAGCTTCTCGGCCGAGACGCCCGTGCGCTGGCGTTCGAGCATCGTGATGGAAAGCACGGCAACAAGAATTGCTGCCGTCGCGAAGATCATATGCACCATTCGATTCGTCTGCATCGGTGTGAAGATAGTGCGACAACGAAGGATAGTCGCGAAGCCAACTTCAAATGCTCGAACGATGCTGCGTGCCGAAGCCTACGGCCGCTTCGGCGCAGCCGCGCCGCAGCGATGGGGATCTTGTCGAAGGTCCGGCATGGTGAAGGATTTTCGATGTGGGCCGTGGTGCGAAGGTGCCTGTTTGTGTCGCGTCGGCCCGCGTTGGGCATGACCCTCGAGCGATCGCCGGTCCTGACGCGGTAGTCCTTCCAGCGAAAGGCCATGGCATCGGCGTCCACGCTGATCAGGCGATGGTTCGAGATCGCCGTCCGTCAGGAGCGCGCGACCTCGAGGCAGTCAGGTGCATTTTTCCCGTTGGAGTGCGCTTGACCCACTGGTCGAAACGCGCCCCCTGCCTGCGCGAGGAGCGGGCCGCAAGGGAACACTGTGTCTGCATGCGCGTTCAAGACGCGTTGAGCCAGCCAAAAGTCAGCGCCGGCCATCGTGGAAAGTTGGTTCCCGGATTTGAAAAAGTAGCGATGCAGGAGGCAATTGATGAAGGGCGAACGGGTTGGCGAGCCGGGACGTTCGATCACGAGACCAGTGTTGGAAGTTGAAGAGGGTGCCCTGCCGGAGAGATGTCGACGTGGCCTCGTGGGGCGGCTGGAGCCGGAACTGTGGCAGATGTTGCGCGCGACCTGTTCCGAGATACGCCACCTTGAAGCGCGCGAGATACTGTCCGAGGCGGGCGACAGGCTCGACGCGAGCGCGCTGCTGCTGGACGGACTGATGGCCCGCTATGTCCGGGGGGCCTCCAAGGGCGGGGCGCAGCGCGCGATCGTCTCGATCAGCGTGCCGGGGGATTTCGTCGACCTGCATGCGCTGCCGCTGAAACGTCTGGAGCACGATATCGGCGCCTTGACGGAGGCGCGGATCGCGCTGTTTCCCCACGCTGCGTTGAACCGGATCATTGACCGGTCCCACCGGCATGCGCGGCAGCTGTGGCGGTTGACCATGATCGACGCCTCGATCCACCGGCACTGGATTTTTCGTGGAAGCCGGTTGCGCGCATTGGCGGCGGTGGCCGATTTCGTGAGCGAGATGGACCTGCGACTTCAGGAAGCGGGAGAGATCGAGGGCGACCGCCTTCCCTTGCCCCTTCTGCAGACCGACCTGGCCGAGATCGCCGGCCTGTCCCCGGTGCATGTCAGCCGCGTCTGCAGGGAGCTTCGCGAGAGCGGAACCTGCACGATCCGGGACGGACATGCCGAGATCCACGACCGGCCGCGTCTGCACGGCCTGGCGCATTTCGATCCGTCCTACCTCTATGCGCCTGACGGCTGATCGGGGCCGCAATCGAAGACCGCGGCGATCCACGAGGTGTCCGCGTCGCGGCGGATCTCGTGATGCGGGCGCGCGGCAGCAAGCGTGTCCAGCAGCCGGGTTTCGACCTCGCGCGCCGTGAGCGTCGTTTCAGTGTTGCCAAGGTAGCCCGCGACGAGGCAGGCGCCGCCGGGTGCGAGCCTGTCGCTGACAAGGCCGATCATCTCGTCCAGCGCGCCGGGGGAAAGATAATAGAGCACCTCCGACAGCACGATCAGGTCCCATTGACCCTCCGGCCACCCCTCGGGCACTCCGGCCACCTCGAACCGGGCGCCTGGGACTCCCCGCGCGCGGGCCCGGTCAATGGCCGAAGGGGCGAAATCGAGGCCGAGCAGTCTGTCGCAGCGGCGCGCGATCGCTTCGCTCATCACCCCGATCGAGCAGCCGACATCCAGGGCGCGGGCGAACCGGCGCGGTGGAAGAAGGGCAAGGCAGCGCGCGTATTTCTCCGCCTCGTAAGCGCTCGTTTCATAGCTCCAGGGATCGCCGTTCTCGCGGTAGAGACGGTCGAAAGAGGCGGCGTCGCGGCTCATGCGGGGATGAAGATCTCGTCGGTCGCAACGAAATGCGCGGCAAGGTCCTGCGGCATCCGGAAGCCTTCCGGGTCGTCGTCGATGAGCCCGGTCATCTGCGAGACATGGGCGGCGACGGCGCGCGCCTTGAGGTCGCGGAAGGCGGTGGTCCGGAAGCACCTGAGGCCTGCGCTGGACGCCGCCGACACAGGTGGTTGCACCCGGCCCCAGACCGGGCAGCCGAACATCGCGCAACCCAGCCTGTCCGCGATCCAGCGGGCGAGCCGCCAGACGCGCTGGTGGTCGATATGCGGATCGCCGTTCCAGGTGGTCCAGATCGCCGTGACGCCGTCGACAAGGGGATGCAACCGGGCCTCCGCCTCGGCAAAGGTCCCGGGATCGTCCGGCGCGCCCTGGTCCCGATAGCCCAGCCAGATCGGCGTCTCGCGCCCGGCGGTGAGTATCTCGACGGCGGTTTCCGCTTCGCCTCGGCGCAGGGCCGAAAGCGCGGCGGCGGGATAGACCACCGAATTCGGGTGCGACATCGACCCATCCGTGACGATCGCGACGTGCACGCGGTGACCGGCGGCGGAGGCTGCGGCAATGGCCCCGCCCATCGCGAGCGATTCGTCGTCCGGGTGGGGCGCAAGGACCAGCACCGCGCCGGGCCCTGTCAGTTCCGCGAGCCGGACATGGGGCGCGGTTTCGGCCCGCGCGACGATCGGGGTAAAGTCCGTCATTCTCACCAGACCTCGCCGATAGGGGGCTTGGCCGCGCATAGGGCCTCGCCCACCTGCCGCAGCTTGCCGTCGAGGTTCGCCTGCCGCAGGAAAAAGCCGAGGTCGCGGCGCACCAGCTCGGCGCGCTGGCCCCTGGCGAAGGACCGGGTGCCGAGGGCGCGGTCGGCCAGCGCCATGCCCTCCAGGCACGCCGCCTCGACCTCCTCGCGCGCCGACAGGCTCAAAGCGACGGCCTCGGGCCCCGCGCCGGGCGCCTCGGCACGGGTCGCGGCATCCTCGACGATCAGCCGGGCGCGGTGGGCAAGGCTGGCGATCCGCGCGAGGCGGTGAATTTGGGCCTCGCCCGGTGGGTCCGCCGCCTGGGCCGCGCGTCGGACCTCCTCGGCCAGGGCCTCCAGCCCGCCGGTCTGCACGGCGGCATAGCGCCAGACGCCGCCTTGGAAATGCGGCTCGCGCAGGTAGTCGCCCGCCGCCCCGAGGGCCTCTGCCGTGACGCCGCTGAAATCAAAGGTACCCGAGGCCGTGGCCCGCATCCCCGAGGTGTCCCACGAGGCGGCGTCTGCGCGTTCGGGGTCCTGAACCTCCGCGATGGTAAGGCGAGCGCCGTCCACACCTTTCGCCGTCACCACGGCATGGCTGACGGTGCCGAGGCCCGAGGCGAAACGCTTGCTCCCGGCAAGGCGGAGCTGGCCGCCGGAATCGGCCGCGACGCTCACCGGGGGGTCGCCATCAGCGCCCCAGACGCCATAGATCGCCCCGCGCGACGCAGCGGCGGTGTGGCGCTGCACCTGCTCGGGCGTGCCGTAAAGGGTGACAAGCTTGAGCGCGTTCATATGTCCCTCGGCCAGGCGCCCGACCGAGAGGTTGGCGCGACCGATGCGGCGCAGCAACGTGGCCTGCGTCTTTATCTCGTACGATTTGCCCGCAAAGGTGCAGAGCCGAGCCAATATGCCGGACGACGCGAGGCGGCGCATGTCCCCCGACAGGTCGCGGCGGCCCGCATCGGCCGCCAGCGCACCGGCCGCGATGGCTTCCAGGGCGCAGGCTTCGGCCAGCGGCGGCATGGTTCTTGCTGGGGCTTCTCTCATGCCGTCAGCCTCTCCATGTCGGCCCGCGCCGCCGAGACGGCTGCGGCCAGCAGAGGCAATTCGCGCTCAACGTCCGACAGCCGCATTCGGATACGCTCCAGCTCGGTCAGTCGCCTGTCGATCCGCGTCACCAACGGGGAGTCCGGGCCGAACTGCACAACGCGATCCCGCCGCACCTGCCGCAGCCGCGCGCGCAGGACTGTTCGGGCGGCCGGCTCGAGCGCGCTGTCCACCAGCGGATCGGGGTCGGAGATACGCGCCGCCAGTGCCTCGGCCATGCCGCCCGGCGCACGCCCGTCCAGCCGGCAAGAGGTCGATACCCGCACTCCGTGGCTGTGGCGCACCCGCCAACCGCGGTCCTCTGCCGTCTCGGCGAACCCGCGATCCTCGTTGTTGGGCAGCGCCGGAATACCGCCGACATCGGCATGGAGCGGCATCCGGAACGCAAGGCTGGCGCCGGATGCGCCAAGTCCGCTCGGGGCGGGGTCGTGCGCCAGAGGGTCGATCAGCGCGCGGATCGCGAGGGTAAGCGCGGTGTACTCGCCCTCGGCCGCGCCGCGCTGCGAGATGATCCGCGGCAGTCGGGCGAACTCGCTGGAATCCGGGACGACCGAGCCGCAGATCAGATCGGCCTGTTTCAGCTCTGACAGGTTGACGTCCAGCCAGTCGGGAAAGACCCGGCTGTCGGCGTCGGTGGTCAGCACCACGCCCTGACGGGTGAGCCGGGACGCCGAGGCGGCGACCGCTTGCCGCCGCACCGCGCCGACACCCCCCGGCGGGGTTTCCGCCAGATCCAGCAGCAGACCCGCCGTGCCCGTCGCCGCGAACCAGTCCCGCGCGCGCGAAAAAGTCGCGTCGTCCGAGCCGTTGACGACCAGAACGATCCCGCCGCATCCCCGCAACGCGGTGCGCGCTGCCTGTAGACAGGGCACGATCCGCGCCGCCTCGTTGCGGGCGGGGATGGTGATTGCCGCAGCCCATGGCGTGTCAGGTCCGAACGCGAGGCTGCATCGGGCAAGGGGCCAGCGGTTCATGCCGCCCGCTCCCGGGGGCGCAGGGTCTTGTCGCCGTCGCCGGGGGCCTGCCGGGGCTCGCCGGCGTTGCCTTTGCAGGTGTCGCTGCTGTCTTTCATGGTCGGTCCTTGCGTGCGTCAGTCTTGTATCGGCTCGATCCGAGGCTGGTCGCCCGGGCAGGATGCAGCAGAGCCGCCCATTGATCGGCCACGTGGGAGAGTCGGAATTCCGGCCGCGCTGTGGCGAGGGGGCGCTGGCCGACGGTGTCGCGCCAATCGGCGATCCGCGCGGCGATCGACTCTGGGTCGCCGGTGTCGATGCACTGTCCGGGATCCGAGGCGACCTCGTCATTCGCGCCAAGGCCCCGGTGCAGGAGCGCCGGGCAGCCGACGGCATTCGCCTCCGCGATCACCAGCCCGAAGGTCTCGGCAAAATGGTCCTGCGGGTAGAACAGGCAGAGCGCCCGGCGCATCCTTCCGATCAGTCCGGCCTGGTCGAGCCGCCCGAGGGGGATGACCCCGCCCGGTACCGGCCCGGTCGGCCAGGAGAGATATCCGGGGTCCGCCACGGCCAGGCGCAGCGAGGGCACGCGATCCTTCAGCGCCTCGAACCGGCGGAACACCTGGTCGAGCCCCTTGTGGGGCGAAGAGGCGAACAGCAAGAGGTCGGGATCGCGGGGCGTGTCGTCCGGGGCAAGATCGTCGGCGATCGGGTTGTGGATGTGGCCGATGGCGGGCGCATGGGCCCCGAGGAAACCGCGCAGCCACGCGGCATGGGCCGCGGAGACGCAGAGCACCTCCACCCCGGCGTCGCGAAGCGCGGGGCCCAGCGCCCGGTTATGGCGGCCGGGAAAGATGTGCTGCCAGACGATGACCCGGGCCCCGGGATGCAGTCGCGCCAGCCTGGGCGCGATCTTCCAGGAGTTGATGACCACGATGACGCCCGGCGCTTCGGGCAGCGGGCGCTTGACGTCAGCCCGGCCATACCGCACGCCGCCGGACAAGGTGTCCAGGCCCGTCCGAGCGGACTGGCGCACGGTGACGCGGATACGGAGGGCGAGGCTCTCGGCGATCCGCACCAGAGTCGCCTCGGTCCCGCCAAGCCCTGCCAACTGCCCCGGTGCACCGCTATAGGCACGCGGCGCGAGCGTATCGACGAAGGTGATTCCGCCGCTCATGCCACCCTGTCCCGACGGGTCGTCATCCGGGTGAGCGCGCCGCGCTCGCAGAGGGTCGCGTTCGTGCAGGACCGGATCCTGACGCCGGACAGGTCGATCGGCACCGGATCGACCTCGCGCGTCGCGAACCAGCGACCCACCGCGTCCCAGACCCGCTCGCGATCCGCGAGGCGCCGCGGGCTGTCATAGTCCGTCGCACCCTCCTGTGTCAGGCCGTCGGGCGTTTCGATCTTGGTCAGCAGTATCTCGGGAATGACCCAGAGCACTTCGCCGGCCATGATCAGCCGGTTACGGAATTCCCGGTCCTCCTCGATACAGTCCGAGAACCCGCCCAGCCGGTCGAAGACCGAGCGGTGGAACAGGCCGGAATTGACATGCGTCCAGTCCCCCGGCGCCCCCGCGGCCATCTGCAGGTTCGGAAAGAAATCGTCGACGAGGCTGAGGGTGCGGCGGATCTCGACCCGCTCGCCATCGGGCAGGATCAACTCGTGATGGGTCAGCACGCCGCCAACCTGGATGCGCGTGTCAGGCTCGCGGCCCGACAGGCGCCAGTTGAGGCAGGGATGCGCGCCGATGGTCTCGTTGCCGATCACGCGCGCCTGCCGCATGACCTTGTCGCGGTGCGGCACGTCGTCGGAATCGTGAAAGGTAATCGCATCGGCGGTGCTCAGCGCGATGCCCACGTTCTTTGCCTGCGCGGTGCCGACATTCTCGGCAAGGCTGACGCCGACAAAGCGGGGATGCTTTGCGTATTGTGCGATGACCGACCCGGTCCCGTCGTTCGATCCGTCATCGACGACCATCACCGTGGTCCGGGGGTGCGACTGGCCCAGCGCCGCCTCGATGGCCTGCGGCAGCGTGTGGGCGCGATTATAGGTCGGGATGACGACTGTGACGCTGGGTGTCATCTGGGCTCTCCTAAAGCGGGGTAAAGGGCGGTGCGGTAGGCGACCAGGCGGCGCCGAGTGGCGAGGGCCAGCGGATAGGGCAGGGCGATAAGGGCGGCGCCAAGGGTGGCAGCGGCCGGCAATTGCGGGATGGCCAGCAGGGCCGCGCCGCAGAGGGCGAGCGCAGGCAGCATCGGCCCGACAGTGTCCGAGGCCTGGCTCACATCCTTCGCGGTCCGCTGGAAACTGCCGGACCGGCCCATGACGGCGTCCGCCGTTCCCAGCGCCGAAGGCAGGATCATCGCCGCCCGCGCCGCCAGAGCCGCGAGAAATGGCCTCAGCGGCGGGCGACCGCTGACGACCATCCCGATCACCATGGGCAGCCAGACCGACAAGTAGACCAGCGCCAGTCCGATACCCGACAGCGTGACCAGAAGGCGGCTCGCCTCGGTCTGGTGACCCAGCGCCAACGCGGCCCCGCCGCCGATCAGCGCGGCGGCGCAGGGCAGCGCGAGGTTCGCCCAGGCGGTGAGTTGCGCGAAGACCTGGAGCGTCGTGCGCGCCGGCAGGCCGCCGAAAACGCCGCGCGCCGTATCGATGTTGCCAGCGGCCCAGCGGTACCGCTGCAGGCCAAGACCGCCGAGGTCGAGAGGCAGAAGGCCGCGTCCGACGATCCGGTCGACGAACCGCCCCCGATAGCCCAGTCGGTGCAGGCGCAGGCCAAGCTCCGCATCTTCGGTGATGGTCCCACCGTTCCAGCCGCCGGCAGCCTCGAGCGCGTCGCGGCAGATCACGCTGAGCGTACCGGTCAGCAGCATCGCCCCCGCCACATCCGCCTTTCGCGCGTGGCGCAGGAAATAGTCCGCCAGTTCAAGCGACAGCCCCTGCGCCAGGCCCCCGTCGCCGCGATAGGCCTGGGGGAACTGGACGAAATCCTCATCGCCGCGCCGAAGCTCCTGCTCGGCGACGGCGAGGAAGTCCGGCGCGACTTCGTAATCGGCGTCCACGATGACGACATGAGTTGCCGCGGGATTGGTGCGGGCAAGGGCGATATTCAGCGCGCCTGCCTTGGCCCCGGTGACGCCCTCTTCATGAAAGAACCGGAACGCAGGACCAAGCGTGTCGCAGAGCGCCTCGATCGGGCGCCAGAGGGCGGGATCGGCGGTATTGTTGTCGAGGACGATGACCTCGAACGCCGGGGCGTCAACCTGCGATGCGAGGGCCCGAAGAGTGTGCGCGACAACGGCGGGAGGTTCGTCATGGGTCGCAACGTGGACCGAGAATCGCACCCGGGACGGCGCCGCGCATCGCGACTGTTCCTCGGAACGACTAGCCCTCAGGCCAAGCCCGGCATGGAGGTTGAGCGCCCCGAGGACGGCCTGGACCAGCACGGCCAGCGCGGCCACCGGGATCGCGAGAGCGGGCATCAGGATGGCAAGCGTCATCAGTCCGAGGAAGGCGCCTCGTCCGTCGGGTCTCAACATGATTTGGTTCCTTGTGCGGCGGGCCGTTATTGGCGGCCGCGATGTCAAGAAAACTGCGGGTTCAGACCATTCGTTCCGGCAACATTTGTTATCCCGCACATGCCTTTCCCGGCGCGGCCAGCGTCGCCTGACCCGTCAGAGCCGAACCCCGGGCCGACCGGCTCTCAAGGTGGGCACATCATCCAACCCGGGCCAACCGGGTCACTTGCGGGAGACGGGCCGGTTCGTCCATGTTCGATGTCCCTGGGCCGCGCCGCCGGGCCCATGCTTCACGTCCTCACCCTGCCGCAGGCACTGTCACCGGCTTCAGGCGCAGGGCCTGACCGCCGAGTTCGCGGAACGCGCGCTGGCGGCAGGTGAGCACGATGATCTGCAAATCGCCCGCCTGCCGGTGCAGGGCGTCGAACATGCGCTCGATCCGGTCGTCGTCGGTAAAGACCAGCGCGTCGTCGAGGATCACCGGCGCCACGCGCCCCGACGCCGCCAGCATCCGGGCGAAGGCAAGGCGGACCAGCAGCGCGATCTGTTCCTGGGTGCCGCCCGACAGGATGTCGATCGGTTCGTGCTGTCCGTTCCGGACCAGCTTGTCGGGCAGAAGCGATTCCTCGCCCCAGGTCAGATCGGCATCCGGCCAGAGCAGGTGCAGAAGCGGCTTCAATTCCCGCGCGATCGGTTCGAAATAGCGCTCGCGCGCCTCGTTGCGCGCGGTCCCCAGCGCCGTTTCCAACCGGGTCAGGACGGCGACCTCGTGCTCAATCCGCGCTAGTGCCGCCCGCGCGGCCATCAGTTCCTGCCCCGTCTCCGCAAGGCGTTCCTCCACCGCCTCGCCCGAGGATCGGGCAATGCGCTCGTCAAGCCGGGCAAGCAGCGGCTTCAGGCGGGCAATCTCGTCCCGCGCCTGCCGCTCCACGGACTCGGCACGCGTCAGGGCCGCCTGCGCGCCGGCGAGGTCGGGCGCGGTCCGGGCCTTTTCCGCATGCGTCGCCCTGGCCTTGTCATAGGCCGCCGCCGCCTGTCCGGCCTCGGTCGCCAGTTCATCCTCCGAAAGATCGCCGGACCGCGCCAGTACCCCCTCGGCCCGTTGCAACCGGTCCCGCAGCGAGGCGAGGGTCGCCTCCGCGCCGCTCGCCGCGTCCCGCAGGTCCGACAGCCGCTCGATCGCCGTCTCGCGGGCAAGGCGTGCGGCGTCATGGGCCGCGCGCGCCCTGCCCAGCGTGGCTTCCGCCTCCTCCGGATCCGGAGCGTCGGCCTCCGCTTCGCTTTCGGGAATCGCGGCCAGGGCTTCGCGCAGGGCGTCGATGCCGTCGGGCGCAAGGCTCGCCAGCACGGCCGAGGCTTCGCCGTGCCGTCGTGCGGCCTCGGCGCGGGCCACCGCGGCACCGCGCGCGGCCTCGAGATCCTCGGCGCCGATATCGTCCAGCGCCTTGCGGAGTTTTCCGGCGGCGGCCTCGACCGAACGGTCGTCATGGCCCGCCTCGCCGGGCCGCACCTCCAGTTCGCCGACCCCCTCTATGGTCAGACGGGTGGCGCGGGGCAGGGGCACCGGCCGGCCGCCGGGCAAGGGCGTCTCGCCATCGCGGATCGCGCCCTCGCGGCCTTCAACATAGCGGGCGATGACCTGCGTCGCGGTGGCGTCACGGGTGGCCACGGCGGTGGCGTGGGCGGCGGCCAGCGCCTCGATCCGCCGCAGCGTTTCGGCATCCGGTCCCGTTCGGGCGGCAGCGGCCTTTTCCATTGCCGAACGGGCCTTTTCGGCCTGCTCGATCCGGTCTGCAAGCTCCTTGCGACGGTCCGCCCCGTCCCGGGCGGCCTTGGCGCGCAGGGCAAGGTTCCTGTTCCGCTCGGCCTCCTTCAACGCGGTTTCGGCCGCCTGATGAGCCCGGTCCGCCTCGTCGCGCACCGCGCGCTGTGTCTCAAGCCGATCTCGCGCCACGTTCGAGGCGACCTCCCCCTCGGCAACCCGCCGCGCGGCATCCGCCCGCTCGGTCAGCGTGTCGCGGAAGCTGTCCAGCCGGCTCCGCGCCCCGTCCGCCGTCAGCCGGGCCATCTCGACCTTGCGCGCCTCGGCCTCCAGTTCCTCGGCATGGCGCTCGGCGGCGGCATGGGCTTTGCGGGCGGCGTCCAGCCTCGCGCGCCGGGCCTCCGCGGCCTCCGGCGCCTCCAGGTCGCGCAGATCGCGCCGTGCCCGCTTGCGCTCTGCCAGCGCCTCGTGGAGTTCCTGCGCCGTCGCGGCCAGCGTGTCGTGCCGGGCGGTCAGCTCCTCGACGCGATCCTGCGCCTCTTTCCATGGCCCGTTTGCCTTGGGGCGGCGGGTGCTCGTGGCGTAGATCGCCAGTTCCTCCCGGCAGCGCGCCAGCGCTGCATCCATACGGCGCCCGCCCGTCATGGCCTCGACCTCCGCGCCGACCGAGGTCATCAGGTCGCGCCGGGCCTCCAGCGCGGCATCCTGCTCCTTCTTCGTGCCGGCGGTCAGGTCCGTCATCCCCTGGCGCACCCAGATCAGGCCCGAGGGGCCGCCCGCATCGCCGCCTAGCAGGCGGCCGATCCAGGCTTCGGCCTCGTCGGACTGGGCCACCAATGCACCGCCCCGGTGGACCGTCGCAAAGGGCTTCTGGAACCATCGCTTGGCCAGGGTGAACCGGCCTTCCTCCGTTTCGACCTCGACGCTCACCTCGGGTGCACCACCGGCATGTGGACGCAGCGAGGCGACCTCCTTGTCGCGTGAGCCGTGCGGCTTGAAGAACAGCGCCTGAAGCGCGTCGAAAAGGGTGGACTTGCCGTGTTCATTGGGTTCGCAGAGCACGTTCAGCCCGTCCGCGATCTCCTCGACGCCAGTGGCCTCGGTGAAACGGCGGACATTGTCGAGCGTGATGGCGCGGATCTTCATTTCGCGGCCTCCCGGACATAGGCATACAGCCGCGCCAGCGCGTCCGCGGCCACCTGCCGCTCCGCTTCGGACAGCGTGGCCGCCTCGGCCTCGGTGACCAGTGCATTCGCGGCAAGCCGCAATGCCCCGCCCCTGTCGATCTCGTCCAGGTCAGCCGCCTCGTAATGCGTGCCGAGCCCCTCGGTCACCAGTTCGAAATGCGCGAATTCCGGCGCATGGCGCTCGGCGGCGCTGTGCAGGTCGACCTGGTCGGGGAGCCCGGCCCAGCCGGTTGCGGCCACCCGCAGCAGCACGTCGCGACGGCCCGCACCCGGCAGGATCGCGTCCAGCGCGGCGGCGGCGTCCTGCCGGGGATGCAGCGGCAATTCCGTCTCGGACCACAGGAAGATGCCGGTTTCGACCTCCTCCACCTGCGGCAGCGCACCGGGCCCATCGATCGCAACGCACAGGCAGGCGCCGCGACGGCCATGCTTGAAACGGTCCTGCTCGGGCGTGCCGGAATAATGCACCCGGTCGGACACGGCCATGCGGCCATGCCAGTCGCCGAGCGCGAGATAGTCTAGCCCTGCGCTCCGGTCACGGTCGGGCGCGATCGAGGCGCCGGAGTCGGTAAAGTCGGTCACGCCGCCATGCGCCAGCCCGATGCGCAGCATGCCTTCGCCGCTCGCCATCGTCACCAGCGGCTCGGTCGGATCGCTCGCGCCCGAGCGGAACGCGACCGGGCAGGGCAACAGCACCGCGCTGCCCCCCATCTCCCGCGGTTCGGCATCGGTCAGCGCGACGACGTTGCCCGGCGCGTCGCGCGCGATTTCTTCCCACAGCGGCTCCGCCTCGCGCAGGTTGTCATGGTTGCCCGGCAGCAGCCACCAGGTCACGTCGCGGGCCTCTCCCATCGCGGCCAGGGCCTGCCGGATCACGACCGGGGAGGGGGTCGCGGTGTCGAAACTATCCCCGGCCAACAGCACATGCGCTGCCGCGCGCGCGCGGGCGGTCGCGGCCAGCCGTCCGATCGCCCCGTGCCGCGCCTCCATCAGCCGGCCCCGGATATTGCCGTCCTGCGGCTGCGGGATGTTTGCGAACTTGCGGCCGATATGCAGGTCGGAGGCGTGGATGAAGCGGACGGACATGACGAAATCCCCGAAATTGATTCTCTTGGTCGGTTTGAACTTTTGGTAAGGGAATAACCCCAAAGGGTGTCAAAATCTGCCACGGGCATCGGTCGCGGCCCCGGGGCGTTCAAGCCTCCTGTTTCGCCTCGCGCAGGATGATGAAGATCCCGCTCGTGATGATGACGGCCGCGCCAAGGAAGGTCCAGATCACGGGAATGTCGCCCCAGATCAGCCAGCCCAGCCCGGTGGCCCAGATCAGCGCCGTATAGTCGAACGGGGCCACGATGGCGGCCGGCGCCATGCGGAACGCCTGGCCGATCAGCGCCAGGCCCAGGCTTCCAAAGACGGCCGTCCCCACGAAAAGCGCCAGATCGCCCGCCTGCACCGGCACCCAATGCGTCAGGGCAAGCGGCGCGGCATAGATCATCGGAAACAGCATCGCGAACAGCATCATCGTCCACAGGCGCTCGGCCCGGTCGATCCAGCGCGCGCTCAGCATGAAAAGCGCGTAGCACAGCGCCGTTCCCACGGGCAGAAGCGCCGTCAGCTGAAACGCCGCGCTTCCCGGCCGGACGATCACCAGCACCCCGGCAAAGCCCACCAGAACAGCGCCCCAGCGCCGCCAGCCGACATGCTCGCCCAAAAGCGGCACGGATAGCGCGGTGATGAAGATCGGCGCGGAAAACACCAGTGCCGTGGCCTCGGCCAGCGGCATATGGCTCAGCGCCGTGAAGAACAGCCAGGCGCCCAGAACCATCACCGCGCCGCGCAGCGCGTGCAGCCGCAGATGTGCGCTGCGCAAACCCGTCGGGCCGAAGGCCGCCACGATCACCGCGGCGATCATCGGCACGGCGATCAGGTTGCGCAGGAACACGATCTGGATCGGCGCATAGCGATCCGTCAGCAGCTTTGCCACAGCGTCATTGGCGACAAGAAAGGCCACCCCCGCGCAGATCGTCAGGATCGCCAGCGGTGTTTCGCGTGCATTCAGATCGGCAGCGCTGCGCATGCTGTCTCCGGCTCAATTTCCGTAACCCGCCCCTGCTATCAGAGGGATGGCCGAGATGCGAGGCGGATCCATGCACTGGCCGCAGCAGCAGGGCGAGACCCGGAAAAGCGTCACCGCAATGACGGCGGCGCGCCGGGCTTGGCCCGGTTTTCCTGCACGGCCATCTGCAGCGAACTGGCGATACGCTCCGCCTTGTCGATCACATGCGCCGCGCCCTCGGGCGTGCAGACCTCATGGGCGGTCGCACGAAACAACTCCAGCCAGCGCCGGAAATGCGTCTCCGACACCGGCAGCCCCGCATGGGCGGGAACCGGCGCCCCGTGATAACGCCCGGTCATCAGCGCGACCGAGGACCAGAACGCCACCATCCGGTCCAGATGCGGCTCCCAGTCGGTGATCCTGTCGGCAAAGATCGGCCCCAGCAGCGTGTCCCCGCGCACCCGGTTGTAGAAACGGCGCACCAGCCTGTCCAGGATCACGTCGTCAAGCCCGGTGCGCGCCGCGATCTCCCGCGTCATGGCGGGACGCGCCGTGACGATGCCGGGAGGTTCGGATCGTGGCTGCATCCTTTGGCTCCTGTGGCGGTTTGCGCTTGCCTCCCGCTCTACTGCGCGCAATAGGTATTGTAAATACCACTTCAACGCGGGGCCGCTCATGCGCCTGACATCCTATACCGATTACGGGCTGCGAATGCTGATGCGGATGGCGGGCGCGCCCGACGCGGTCCTGTCCACCTCCGACCTGGCCAAGGAGCTTGGCCTTTCACGCAACCACCTGACCAAGATCATGCAGCACCTCGCCCGCGCCGGCCTCGTCCAGACGCGCCGCGGCGGCGGCGGGGGCGCCGCGCTGGCCCGCCGGCCCGACCAGATCCGGCTGGGTGAGGTGGTGGCCCTGCTCGAGGAGCGGCATGCATTGGTCGAGTGCCTCGCACCCGGTGGCGGTTGTTGCAGCCTCGACGGCCGCTGTCGGCTCAAGGCGCGTCTGCGCACGGCCGAGGCCGCGTTCTACGCGGCGCTGAACACGGCGACGCTCGCCGATGTCGCGCTGCCCGGATCGGACTGTTGACCTGGCGGCCGCGCGGCCCCATGCTCGGGCACATAAACGCTGCAGAGAGGCCACGATGACACATGGGAGCCTGCTGCTTGTTCTCGCCGCGATCGTTCTGACGGGGCTTGGCGCCCCGGCCGCCGCGCAGACGCCCGGAACCTGTACCGTGACCCGGGTCACCGGCCAGGCCGAGGTGTCGGCCCGCGGGGCGGGCACGCGACCGGCCGCGCTCGGGCTGGGCCTGGGCCGCAATGCCACCCTGCGCACGCAGGCCGACGGCCGGGTCACGCTGTCCTGCGCGGATGGGCTCACGGTTGTCGTCGGGCCTGCAAGCGAGATCGACCTCCAGGGCATTCTCGATGGCGGATCGCAGCCGTTCGGCCTGCGCCTGATGCGCGGGATCGCCGGCTTCCTCACCTCCGGCACGGCAGAAAACGGCGTCCAGGTGCGGACGCCTTCGGCCGTCGCCGCCGTGCGCTCGACCCAATGGGCGATGCAGGTCGAGGACCGGGCAAGCGCGGTCTTCACCCGCTCCGGCACGGTCTTTGTCCTGGCCGAGGGCGGCGAGGCGCGGCTGGGTCCGGGTGACGGTGTCGATGTCACGCCCTCGGGCGATGTCGGGCCGGTCACCCGGTGGGGGCAGGCGCGGATCGACCGGTTCGATGCCCTGCTCGGTCCCGATTGGTAACGCGCGACAAGGTCCGGCGCGCCCGCATCGTCACCGGGGCGGCCGTGCTCCTGCTCAGCCTCGCGGCCGCGCTCTGGCATCCCGGCGACCGAAGCCCGTTCTGGCAGGGGATCGAGGGGCGCCTGCTCGACGCCCGCTTTCTCTGGCGCGGCCCGGTGGCACCCCCGCGCCAGGTGGTCATCCTGGCCTTCGACGACGCGGCCATGGCGCGGCAGGCGGATTTTCCGCCCTCGCGGACGGCGCTGGCAGACGTGCTGTCCGCTGCGCGCGATGCCGGGGCCGGGGTGGTGGCGCTCGATTTCCTCCTGGTCTCACCGCGCCCCGACGACGCAGCGCTCGCCGCCGCACTCTCGACAAGCAACGCCGTTCTGGCCGTGGCCGAAGCGCCGCGCGACGCGCCCGCGCCCGATATCGACGGCGGCGGCTTCGACCTCGTGGTCGCGCCCGAACCGGGCCTGCCGCTGCCCGCACTTGGCCCGACCCGGGCGCTGCGCGGAACCGCGCCGCTCGGGCATGTCGTGCTGCCCCATGATGCCGAAGGCGCGGCAAGGCGCCTGGGCGCGGCGCGGGCGCTTGGAACCGCCGATGGGGTGACCTGGTACGAGGCGCTCGCCATTGCGGCCGTGGCGCGGGCGACCGGGGCCGGGGACTTGCAACTGCACGCCTCCCGCATCGGCGGGCAGCTGTCCATCGGCAAGACGGCGGTGCCGCTCGACATGCGCGGCGCGATCCCGATGAATTTCTATGGTCCCGCCGGCACGATCCCGACCCTTTCGGCGGGCGATCTCCCCGAGACGGGGCTCGAGGGCGCGATCGTGTTCATCGGCGCGACGGCGACCGGCTTCGGCGACCGCCACGCCACCCCCTTCGATGCCGCCTTTCCGGGTGTCGAACTGCATGCGACGCTGGCGGCGAACCTGCTCGAGGGCCGTTTCCTGCGGCGCGACGCGGTGGCCTGGGCGTGGGACGTGTTTCTCGCGCTCGTCGTGGCCGGGGCCGGTTTCGTCGCGGGCGGATCGGACCGGCCCTGGATGGGGGCGCTCGCGGGCGTTTCGGTGGTGGCGGCGACGGCGGCGGTGTTGCAGGCCGCCTTTTCCGCCGGGTGGTGGCTCGACGGGACAACGGCGCTTCTCTCGCTGCTGCTGGGCCTCGGCGCCGGGGCCGGGCTGCGGCTGCTGGAACATCGCCGCCGCGCCGCGAACCTCGCGCGCTACCAGTCGCCGCTCTTCGTCGAACGGCTCGCGAACGCGGCCGAGCCACGGCTGGCCGAGGATGCCCGCCCGGCGGTCGTCCTGTTCGTGGATGTCGAGAGCTTCACCGCCCATTCCGAACGCCTGGGGCCCGAGGGAACGGCCGAGTTCCTGCGCCTCTTCCACGGGCTCGTCGAACAGGCGGTAGAGCCTTTGGGCGGCATAATCGCGCATTTCGCCGGAGACGGGGCGATGATCGTCTTCGGTCTGCCCGAGCCTGCGCCGGACGACGCGGCGCGCGCCCTGCGCTTCATCGAATCGCTCTACGCCGCGGTGCGCGACAGCGCCGACTGGCCGGGCCTCGGGCTTCGGGTGGGCGGCCATGCCGGGCCGGTCAAGACGGGCATCGTCGGTGGCAGCCGTCACCGGCAGCTGACCGTCAGCGGCGATGTCGTGAACACGGCCAGCCGCCTGCAGGACTTCGCCAAGACCCGCGGCGCGGCCGTCGCGCTGTCCGACGCGCTTGTCGGGTCGAGTGCCGAGACCAGGTCGCGCGCCGAACGGGCCGGGCTGCGCTCAGCCGGGCGGCACGGGCTGCGCGGCCGGATGGCCCGTCTCGAAATCTGGACCGGCCCGGCGCCCGCGGGCTGAGGTCTTCCGGGCTCAGGCCGCCCGCGCGACAAGCGCGCCCAGATGAAGCCCGGGATGGCCCGCGATCAGCTCGTTGGCGGTCAGCCGCTTGACGAAATGGCCGACATCGCATTCGCCGGTCATGCCGATGGCCCCGTGCATCTGCACCGCTTCCTCGCCAATCCGGCGCGCCGACCAGCCGGTCTGTATCCAGGCCTTGCGTGCCAGCTGCGCCGCCTCGGCCGCGCGGGCATCGGCGGCCATCGCCGCCGCCAGCATCAGCGAGCGCGCCTCGTCCAGCGCCACATGCATGTCGGCCAGCCGATGCTGCAACGCCTGGAAACTGCCGATGGGGCGACCGAATTGCTGCCGCGTTTCCAGATGCGTGCCCGTCATCTCCACCAGCCGCTGCATCGCGCCGCAGGATTCCGCCGAAAGCGCCATCAGGAACCCCGTCTCCAGCAGGGCGGGCAGGTCGGGCGCGACCTTCAGGCGGGCGTCATCCTCCAGCATCACGCCCGCCAGCTCCAGCCGCACCAGATCGCGCCCATCGGGGCCGGGGATCGGCGTTAGCGTCATGCCAGGCAGGCCCGCGGGCAGAACGAACAGCGCCGTCTCGGCGCCCAGCGTCGCGCTGATGACGACATGATCCGCCTCCCGGCAGTTCAGCGCCGGCGATTTCAGCCCGTCGATCCGGTATCCGCCCTCGATCCGTCGGGCCAGTGTCGCGGGCCGGCTCAGATCATGGCGCGCACCCGGCTCGATCAGCGCCGCGCCCAGCCGCACCTCGCCCGCCACCGCCGCCGCCAGCAGATCCGCATGCGCGGATGATCCGACCAGCGCCCCGGCGCCCAGGATCGCATGGCCCAGATAACCGTCGACCAGCCCCGCGCGCCCCATCGCCTCGCCCAGGATCGCCGCGCCCGTCAGGCCCAGCCCCGCGCCGCCCGCATCTTCGGGCAGATGGCAGCCGAACCAGCCCATTCCGGCCAGTTTCGCCCAGCGGCTTTCGCCCGGCGCGCAGGCGGCGGCGAATTTGCCCGCCATCTCGACCAGCAGCGCCTCGTCCTCGTTCAGTTCGAAATCCATCTCTCTCTCCTCACAGATCCAGCAGCGACCGCGCCAGGATGGTCCGCTGGATCTCGTTCGACCCGCCCCAGATGCTCAGCTTGCGCAGGTTCAGATACTCGGCCAGTTCCGCGCCCGCAACGCCATCGCCCCCGTTCAGCCAGGACTGGTCCAGCGCAAGCCCGTCGGCGCCCGCCATCTCCAGCGCCAGCCGCGACAGCGCCTGGCTGATCTCGGTGCCGCGTAGTTTCAACTTGGCGGCATCCGCGCCGATCTCGCGCCCGGCATTGAGCGCGGACAGGATCCGCAACTCCATCAGCTCCAGCGCCGACAGCTCCACGTCGAGCGTCGCCAGCCGCATCGCGACCCGCTCCCGCTCGGCCAGGGGCAGATCGGCCATCCCGCGGGTCCGCAGCCGCTCCAATTGTCGGCGCGAGCGGGCGGCGTTCGACATGTTCAGCCGCTCATGCGACAGCAGGAACTTGGCATAGGTCCAGCCCCTGTTCTCCTCGCCCACGCAGTTTTCCACCGGCACGCGGACCTCGTCCAGAAAGACCTCGTTCAGCTCCTTGTCGCCATCCATCATCGGGATCGGCCGCACGGTGACGCCGGGGCTTTTCATGTCGATCAGCAGAAAGGTGATCCCCTCCTGCTTCTTGGCCGCCGGGTCGGTCCGCACCAGGCAGAACATCCAGTCCGCCCATTGCGCATAGGTGGTCCAGACCTTCTGCCCGCTGACGATGTAAGCGTCCCCCTCCCGCCGCGCGGCGGTCTTGAGCGAGGCCAGGTCCGACCCCGCGCCGGGCTCGGAAAACCCCTGGCACCACCAGTCGCGGCTTTCGCGGATGCCCGGCAGGAATCGGCGCTTCTGCGCCTCGTCGCCAAAGGTATAGATCACCGGCCCCACCATCCCGATCCCGAACTGCTTCAGCCGGGGGGCGGGCAGGGCGCTGTATTCCTGCTCGAACAGGTAGCGCTGCGTCGGCGTGAAACCCGGGCCGCCCTGTTCGGCGGGCCAGCCCACGGTCAGCCAGTTGCGCCGGGCCAGGATCTTCTCCCAGCGCTGGAAATCCGCCTTGTCCAGCCGCTGCCCGGCCTCGCATTTCCGCGCGAGATCCTCGGGCAGGTTGGCGGAGAGGAACTCCCGCACCTCCGCACGAAAGGCCAGGTCGGCCTCGGAAAACCCGTATCTCATGGCTGCCTCTCCTTGCCGTTCCTGCCCGCCAACCGGGCGATCTGCTCCGCATCCAGACCGGGCACGCCCCGCAGCACCGCCTCGGTATCGGCCCCCTGCGCCGGTGCCCGTGCGGGCAGGCCGCGCGGGCGGCCCGCGAAATGCACCGGCTGTTCCGGCGCGCGCAAGGCGCCGAAAACCTCATGCTTCAGCGGGCGGAACACGCCGCGCTCGGCGCAATGCGCGCTCTCTGCGGCCTCGCCCAGATCCCAGATCGGAGAGCTTGGAACCTTGGCGGCCAGCAGCACCTCCACCACCTCGGCGACGCTGCGCGTGGTGGCCCAGGCCTCCAGCCCGGCGGCAAGCTCCGCGCGGTTGGCGGTCCGGCTCTGCACGCTGGCGAAACGCGGGTCCCGCGCCCAGTCCGGCCGCCCGATCGCCTCGCAAAGCCGCCCGAACAGCGCGTTGTTCGCCACCGCGACGATGAAATGCCCGTCGCTTGCGGCATAGGCGCCGAACGGTTCTGTCAGCGGGTGCCGGTTGCCGCAACGCGCGGGTGCCTCGCCCTGGCCCTGATAGCGCGACAGCGCCGTGGGCATCATGGCCAGCAGCGAATCCAGCATCGCCACGTCCAGATACTGTCCCTCGCCGCTGCGCGCGCGATGGAACAGGGCGACCGCGATGCCGAAAGCGGCGAAGATACCCGCACTCACGTCACCTACCGCGTCGCCCACCAGCATTGGCGGGCCGTCCGCAGCACCGGTGATGCTCATCAGCCCGCTCATCGCCTGCGCGATCACGTCATAGCTCGGACGCGCCGCCAGCGGCCCCTTCTGGCCGAAGCCCGAGATCGAGCAATAGATCAGATCCGGCTTCACCGCCCGCAGATCGTGATGGGCGATGCCCAGCCGCGCCGCGACGCCGGGGCGGAAATTCTCGATCACCACATCCGCCGTCGCGGCCAGCCGGCGCGCGGCCTCCAGCCCCTCGGGATCCTTCAGGTCCAGGCAGACGCTCTTCTTGCCACGGTTGAGCAGCGCGAAATTCACGCTCTCGCCCTCGCGCACCACGCCCATCAGGCGCTGGTCGTCGCCCTGCGGCGGTTCGACCTTGATGACCTCGGCGCCCAGGTCGCCCATCAGGGCCGAGCAATAGGGCCCGGCCAGCACGCGCGAGAAATCGACGATCCGGATACCATCCAGAAGGCCGCGCCCGGGTTCGATTTCGGTGGGGGGTTCCAAGGCTACCTCCTGTCAGGAAAAAACAACTTGTATATATCTGTATAAACGATAGGCTGAATCCGTCAACAGGGATGGCCCCGTGCCTCATGGCCAAGGGCCCGAACAGCAGCAAAGGAGCCCAGGCCGATGGACGAGATCTGGATCGATTACCTGAACTTTCCCGATGTCGAGGCGCTCGACCTCACCAATGACGAGATCCTGGATGCGATCGAGACCTGCCTGGCCGCGCAGGGCCGCGGCGAGACGGTGATCGAACCGCGCGTGCATCTCGTGCCCGAAAGCTCGGACAAGGGCCATTTCAACGTGCTGCGCGGCTACGTGAAGCCGCTGGGCGTCGCGGGCGTCAAGGTCGTGGGCGATTTCGTGGACAATTACAAGCAGGGGTTGCCCTCGGAACTGGCCGTGCTCAACCTCTTCGATCCCGAAACCGGGGTGCCCAAGGCCATCATCGACGCCACCGCCATCACCGAGATGCGCACCGGCGCGGTGACCGCCATCGGCGCGAAATACCTTGCCCGCAAGGACAGCAAGGTGCTGGGCCATGTCGGCACGCGCGGCACCTCCTACTGGAACATCCGCCTGATGGACCACCTCTTCGATTTCGAGGAGATCCGCGTGCATTCCCGCCGTCCCGAAAGCCGCGAGGCCTTCGGCGCGCGGCTGGAAAAGGACCTGGGCAAGAAGGTCATCGTCACCGACAACTGGCAGGACTGCCTCGAAGGGGCCGACATCATGGTCGAGGCCACGCGCCTGCCCGAGCCTCAACCCATGTTCAAGACGGAATGGATCAGGAAGGGCGCCTATGTCGTCCCCTACGGCACCATGAGCGCGCTGGAATTCGACATCACCGACATCATGGACAAGATCCTGGTGGATGACTGGGGCCAGTGCGGGCCGGGCCGCCCCTACGGCGCGTTGCGCCGCCATGTCGACGAGGGCAAGCTCACCGAAGAGACGCTTTATGCCGAGATGGGCGATGTCGTCGCAGGCAGGAAACCGGGCCGCGAAAGCGATGACGAAACCATCCTGTTCTGGCATCGTGGCCTTTCCAGCACCGACGTGGCGCTTGGCGCGGCGATGGTGGCAAAGGCCGCCCGGCTGGGCATCGGCCAGAAGCTGCGGTTCAAGTAACGAGAAGGGGGGGCCGCCGATGGCGCAGGATTACGAGTTCGAGCTCAACGGCTGGCAGCGCAAGATCACCACCAGCTCTCCGCAGGCGCAGAGATGGTTCGACCGGGGCCTCGCCTGGACCTATGGCTACAACCACGAGGAGGCGGTGTTCTGCTTCCGCGAGGCGCTGCGCCACGATCCCGGCTGCGCGATGGCCTGGTGGGGCATCGCCTATGCCAGCGGCCCCTTCTACAACCGCCCCTGGATCCGCTTCACCCCGTCCGAGATCGCCCAGACCCTGCCGCCCTGTCACGAGGCGGCGGCGCGGGCCGTGGCGCTGTCGGACGGGTGCACCCCGGCGGAACACGCGCTGATCCGCGCGATCATCCTGCGCTATCCGCAGGCCGAGCCTGCGCCGCTGGGCGACCTGATGCAATGGCATGACGCCTTCACCGACGCGATGCGCGCGGCCCATGCCCGCTTCCCCGGCGATCTCGACATCACCGCGCTCTTCGTCGAGGCCGCGGTGACGCGCACCCCGCGCAAGCTCTGGGATATCCGCACCGGCGCCCCCATGCCCGGCGCCGATATCGAGGAATGCTGCACCGTGCTCGAACGCGCGCTCGACCAGATGAAGGGGCAGGGCGGCACACCCCATCCCGGCGTGCTGCACATGTATCTTCACGCGCTCGAAATGTCGCAATTCCCCGAACGCGCGCTGCCCGCCGCCGACATGATGCAGGAACTGGCCCGCGACGAGGGCCATTTCCACCACATGCCCGCGCATATCTATGTGCAATGCGGCGACTATGCCCAGTCGGTCGCAGTCAGCAAGCGCGCGGTGGCGGTGGATGACCGCTATCTCGCCCTGCGGGGGCCTGCGAATTTCTACACCACCGCGCGCTGCCATGACCTGCACCTGCTGATGTTCTCGGCCATGATGCTGGGCCATTACGGCGAGGCGATCCACGCCGCTGACCGGATCTGCACCACCGCCACGCCCGAGCTGATCGGCGGCAGCTTCCCCTTCATGGCGGCGATCCTCGACGGCTATTCCGCCATGCGCACCCATGTGCAGGTCCGCTTCGGAAAATGGCGCGAACTGGTGGCCGAGCCCGCCCCGGACAACCCCGAGCTGACCCCGATCCGCGTGGCCATGCATGCCTATGGCCAGGGCGTCGCCCATTCCGCACTGGGCCATATCGCCGAGGCCGAAGAGGCGCAGCACCGCCTCGCCCGGGCGATTTCGAACATCCCCGCCGACGCGATCTTCCTGTCCAACCCCATCATCGACATGCTAGCCGTGGGCGAGGCCATGCTCGAGGGCGAGCTGGAATACCGCAAGCGCAACTACGACGCGGCCTTCAAGGCGCTGCGGCTGGCCGCCGAGCGCGACGACAACCTCGCCTATACCGAACCATGGGCCTGGATGCATCCGCCCCGCCACGCGCTGGGCGCACTCCTTGCCGAACAGGGCCGGCTGGCCGAGGCCGAGGCGGTCTACCGCGCCGATCTGGGCCTGACGGACGAGGTCGCCCGCTGCACGCAGCACCCCGACAATGTCTGGGCGCTCAATGGCCTTCTGGAATGTCTCACCGCCCGCGGGGCCGAGGGCGAAGGCGCGCTCGTCGCGCAAAAGCTCGGGATCGCGCAGGCCCGCACCGACATCCCGGTGACCGCCGCCTGCTGCTGCCGCGGCGGTCCCTGACCGCGCTCAGGCGGGGCGGTCGTAACCGGCCGCCCGCGCCTCGGCATCCCAGCGCTCGGTCACCGCATAGCGCTCCGGGTCCGCGACCCTCTCGAACCCGCGCAGGCACAGATCGCGCAGCAGATCCGCGCCACCCGGATCGCGCCCGGTCTCCTCCAGCGCGATCCCCAGCGCCGCGACCGTCCCGGCGGGCACGTCCCGCGCGGCAACCAGCACCGGGACCGGCGCGCAATCGGTCCGTGCCACCACCCGCAGCTGCGCCACCGTCTCCGGCTCATGCCGCTCGAGCAGGTGAAAGAACAGGCTGTCCACCGGCCCGATATCCGCGCGCCCCTCCAGCACCGCGCCAATCGAGGCGCGCGGCGTCACCACCGGCCCCACGCTTTCGGCGTATAGCGGCTGGCCCTCCGCCGCATGGCGCATCAGCAGCCGGCGCGGCGCGTTGAACCCCGAATGCGATCCCTCGTCGGTCCAGGCGATGCGCCCGCCGAACGTGTCCTCCAGCGTCTCGAAGCGCGACTCGGCCCGCACCACCATGACCGAACAATAAGTCGGACCCTCGCAGAACGGCGAGGCGGGCAGAGGCGCGGCCACGATCCGCGGCCGCGGGTCCGACCGCCGAAAGGGCCAGCCGCACATGAACACGGCCCCCATGTCGCGCCGCGCCCACAGCGCATCCAGCGGGGCAGGGGCCGGATACTCGATCACCTCCAGCGGGACATCGGCACGCCGTGCCGCCCCTTCCAGCAGCTCGCGCCACAGCCCGGCAACGGCGGGCGTGGCATTGTACATCCGCGTGCAGCCGATCAGCATGGAATGTCGCGCACCGCCTGCGGGCCGGAAAACCGCCCCGTGAACCGGAACGCCTCGCCCGGGTGGATCAGCTGCACATAGGTGATGATCTCGGCGCCCAACCAGGTCCGCCGCACCAGCCGCAGGCAGGGCGCGTTCTCGTCGATCTCCAGCAGCCGGCCGATCTCGGGCCCGGCCGAAACCGCGTCCACCTTGTGCTCCACCTCGCTGAACATCACGTGTTTCTGAAGGTAGTCCGACGGCGTGACCTGAGTGAAATCCTGCTCCAGGAAAAGCGGCGCGAATTTCGGCACCACCAGCCGCACCTCGAGCTGGATCGGGCGTTCATCGCTCAGGTGAAGCACCTGCAACTTGAAGATCTCGGTGCCCTCCGGTACTTCCAGCCGCCCCGCCTCGCGCTTGTCGGCGGGACCGCGCAGCGCCTCCAGCACGATGCTGGAATGCGCCTTGCCCTGCTCGGTGATCTCCTGCGCGATGGAGCGGATCTCGAACAGCGGCGCCAACGGCTTGAACTCGGCCACGAAGGTGCCCAGCCCCTGGACCCGGTTCAGCCGCCCCTCGACGGTCAGCTCGGACACCGCGCGGTTCACGGTCATCCGCGAGGCCGAGAAATGCCGCGCCAGTTCCGCCTCCGACGGTATCTTGTCGCCCGGCGACAGGTCACCGCTCGAGATGCCGTGAAGGATGTAATCCTTGATCTGGCGGCTCAGCGGAATCCGGGAAATCTTGGCTGGTGTCTTCATTACGGGCTCCGCCTCAGGATCGTGCATTGTTCTTGGGCATTTGGTGTCATCCTTTTAACCTTTTGGCGCGCACAGGCAATTTTTGTTTGCATTGATTGTATATACCAGCATAGACTTGTCAATAATTCCGGGCTCCGAAAGGCCCGGAAAGCAAAGGAGGGATCGCCTCCCGGCGGTTCTCTCGAACAAGACAGGGAGTCTCTAATGTTCCAGAATTTCAAGAAAATCGCCGGAGCGATGGGCCTCGCGGCCGCCGTCGTGGGCGCGCCGGTACTCGCTCAGGAAACCGCAACGCTGCGATTCTCGTCGGCCTTCTCACCGATGAGCGCGAACAACCGCGTCAGCGTTCCCGCCTTCATCGCCGCGGTCGAGGAAGCCTCCGAAGGCACGCTCAAGATCGAGCATTATCCCGGCGGCTCGCTGGGCAAAAGCCCGGTGCAGCAGCTGTCGATGGTGGAAAACGGCATCACCGACATCGCCGAGGTGGTGACAGCCTACACCCCCGGCCGCTTCCCCGAACTGTCGGTCTTCGAACTGCCCTTCCTGGCCGAAAGCAATGTCGAGGCCGGTCTCGCCGCCTACAGCCTCTATGAAAAGGGCCTGCTGTCGGATTTCGAGGACCTCATGCTCGTGGGCATCATCATGACCGGCCCCTACGCGCTCTCCTCCACCGACCCGATCACCGAACTCGACGATCTCGCCGGCAAGCGCCTGCGCGTCGCCGGCCCCATCCAGACCGAGATGGCCAGCCTGCTGGGCGCCACGCCCGTCGGCAACGTGCCCGCCCCCCAGATCGCCGAGAACATCTCGCGCGGACTGCTCGAAGGGGCCATGATGGCGCCCGGCAACCTCTACAACTTCCGTATCGCCGATGCCGCCAAGCACCACATGTGGGACCTGAAGCTGGGCTCGGTCGCCGTGATCTTCCCGATGCGGCGCGACACTTACGAGAAACTGCCGCCCAAGGCCAAGGAAGCCTTCGACACCTATTCCGGCCAGTGGTTCACCCGCGTGCTCGGCGAAGGGCTCGACAAGCAGCAGGAAGAGGCCAAGGCCAAGATCGCCGCCGACAGCGAGCAGACCGTGCATGAATGGACCGACGAACAGGTCGAAGAGGCCCGCGCCCTGCTGCAGCCGGTCGTGGACGAATGGAACCAGCCCAACGAGAACGGCGTGAACCTCTACGAGGAAGCCACCGCCGCCCTCGAAGCGGTCCGCGCGCAGAACTGATCGCGCCTCTCCCGCGCAAGGCGGCCGCCGCGCCGCCTTGCACCTCACGCCCCCCACATACCCGATGGAGATGCCGCCCATGTCGGCAAGCGCCCTGATCCTCAGATGGCTCGGCCGTGCCGAGATCGCCGCCGCGATCGGCCTGTTCGGCCTGCTGGTCCTCTCGCTCGCCACCTTCGCCGACGTCATCATGCGCGGCGTGTTCAACCAGCCGATCTACGGCCTGTCGGACCTGGTCGAGATCGTCACGCCCCCCGTCGTCGCCTCCTGCTTCCCGGCCGCGCTTGCCGCGCGCCAGAACATCACCATCCGCTTTCTCGGCCGCGGCCTCCCGGCCCGCAGCGGCCAGGCGGTCGAACTCTTTGGACAGCTCGTCACCCTGCTGGTCCTGCTCGGAATCGTCTGGCGCCTGGGCGCCTATTCCTGGGACATGTTCGACAATTCCCAGGTCACCTGGCTGCTCAACATCCCGGCCTGGCCCTCGTGGTTCCTGACCACGGCGCTCCTGGCGGTCTGCATCCCGATCCAGTGCTTCGTGGTGGGCGAAACCTTCGCCAACCTGCGGCAGGGCGCACCGCTTGCCTCGGATCATCCCGACCTCGACGACTGACCCCGGCACCGGGACCAAAGGAAAAGACTTCATGGATCCGATCATCATTGGAATTCTCGGCTTCGTCGGCATGCTCGTGCTCATCGGCCTGCACGTCCCCATCGGCATCGCCATGGCGATTGCCGGGGTGATCGGCTTCGCCATCCTGACCGGCAATCCCAGCGCCGCCATCGCCATGTTCGGAACCGAGACGGCGGGCGCGATCTCCAGCCCCGAACTGGTCATCATCCCGATGTTCCTGCTGATGGGCGCCTTCGCGGGCACCTCCGGCCTCGCGGGCGACCTCTACCGGCTCTCGAACGCGCTGATCGGTCACCGCAAGGGCGGGCTGGCCGTGGCGACCATCTTCGGCTGCGGCGGCTTCGGGGCGGCCTGCGGCTCCTCCATCGCCACCACCGCCACGATGGCGCGCATCGCGCTGCCCGAGATGGAAAGCCGCCAATATGCCCAAAGCCTGGGCGCCGGGTCCATCGCGGCGGGCGGCACGCTGGGCTCGCTGATCCCGCCCAGCTCGATCATGCTGATCTATGCCTTCCTGACCGAGCAATTCGTGGTCGATCTCTTCATCGCCGGGATCCTGCCGGGGCTGCTGACCATCGGCATCTACATCCTGGCGATCTACATCGTCGTGCGCCGCAATCCCACGCTCGCCCCCGCCGGGCCGCGCGCCAGCTGGGGCGAGACGGCGCGCGTCGCGATCTCGACCTGGGGGATCATCCTCGTCATCGGCATCATGACCGTCGGCCTCTATGGCGGCATCTTCACCGTGACCGAGGCGGCGGCGGCCGGCGTGCTGGTCACCATGATCTTCGCCTTCGCACGCGGCAAGATGGACATGGCCAACCTGCGCCGCACCGTGGCCGAGACCGCCTATAGCGTCGGCATGCTCTACACCATCCTGATCGGTGCGCATATCTTCTCGAACTTCGTCACGCTCACCCAGCTGCCCTCGGCGCTGGTCAGCGGCATCGTCGCGCTGGAGCTTGCCCCGCTCGCCGTGATCCTGATGCTCGCCGTGATGTATATCGCCCTCGGCGCCATCTTCGACTCCATCGCCGCGATGGTGATCACGCTGCCCTTCGTCTTTCCGCTGGTGACCGAGGGGCTGGGCTACGACCCGATCTGGTGGGGCATCGTGATGATCGTGGTGATCGAGATCGGCATGATCACACCGCCCATCGGCATCAACGTCTTCGTCATGCACGGCGTCCGGCGCGACATCCCGCTGCGCACCATCTTTCGCGGCATCATGCCTTTCCTCGGTGCCGACATCGTCCGGCTGCTGCTCATCATCCTCTTCCCCGCGATCGCGATCTGGTTGCCACAGACGATGTAGCCGGGGCCGGACATCCGCACCGGCCAGACCTGGCGCAGCGCCTCCTTCGGGGGCGCTGCCGCGTCTCCCGGGGCACGGGATCGTTAACCGATCTTTATGTACAAAACGGTCAATCACCCCCACGGGCACGGTACAAAACGGTCAAAACGGCGGTAACACTCGGTACAGGATCGCAGCCCGCTCAAATCTCCGCGTCGATCTGCATCACGTGCCGGAAATACCCATAAGGCTCGAACGAGGCCCCCAGCGCCCCGATCACCAGGCTCAGCGATGCCGCCAGCGCGGCCATCTGGACCCGCACCCCCGCCAGCGCGGCCCCGCTCAGCTCCACCCACTTGCCCAGCAGGCCATCGCCGAACAGCCCCGTGGCCATCACGTAAGCCACTGAAAAAACGCTCAAATACGTCACGAGCATTCCGATCACCACGGCGATGACCGTGCCCGCGTTGCTGACCACCCGCTGTTCGCGCAGCGGTCCCCTGCGCGGGGCAAGCAAGGCTTGCGCCTTGAGCAGATAGGCGCTGGTGCCCGCCAGAGAGACGATCGACAAGATGAAAATCGTTTGAAATGAAAGGTTTGCCGCAACTTCCCAGGACTCCGCCGTCATCACCAGAACTGCCAGGGCCGAGCCCGCCGCGGTCGTCAGGCGGCGCAGTCGCAGCGGAAAACTCCAGGGCTGCATCCGCATCACCGCGCCGGGCAGGGCGTTGCGGTTCTCCCAAAGGGACCGCAAGTAGAAATTCAGCGTGCTCTTGCGCGCTTCCTCCAGCTCTTCGACCCGCAGATCGGCCACATCGCCCATCCGTTCGGTGAGCAGAGCGATCTGCCCGGCGGTGAACCCCTCCATCCGGTCGAGGTCATCCGGTGCCTCGATCGTGCCCATGAAGCTGTCCGACCTGTCGGTCGCAAGCCCGTTCAGCCGCCCGAACAGATGCATCGCCAGCGCATGGATCCGATGCTCCATACTCGCGTCATCCTTTGCCGCCGAGTCGAGGAAAGACAGGGAAATCAGGGCCGTCGCGAAGATGCTCGAGGTCATGCCCAGCACCTGCGGCCGGCTTCGGCCGCGCAGTTCCAGCTCGGTGACGACGATGGTGAAATCCCACGCCCGCGCATCGCGATCCCGCTCGGCCGAGTCCAGCAGGCTGACCGGCTCCAACCGCCCGCGCCCCGGTTCGACCGGGCGCTCGACCGGCTCCATGATCCATTCGAATCCGGGCATCGCGTCGCTCAGGACGCGTTGCGTCCGTTCCGTGGCGCCGTTAACGATTTGGCGCAGATCCGGTCTCAGTTCACCTTCGATGATCCAGCCGATCTCGACCTTGGGCCGCGTTCCTGCCCCCGGCCCGCCCGTCATTTTGCTCGCTTCGATTTTCGCGCCTCCCGCCGTTCCGCCGGGTTCCAACCCGCATCGCCTCATCCGGTTCCACCCGGGGAACCCCCCGTCCCACCCCGCGTTGGCAGGACGGAACAGGCAACAGAGATTGCCCATCTCACCACATTTCTCGGGAAGGATCACGCGATGAAAACCACCAAGGGCGCCGGCGGGGAAACCCACCAGCAGACCACCGACCGCGACCGTACGATGACCTCGGCGCAGGGTGTGCCGATGTCTGACGACCAGAACAGCCTGCGCGCAGGCGCGCGCGGTCCCGGCCTGCTCGAAGACCAGATGATGCGCGATAAGATCTTTCATTTCGACCACGAACGCATCCCCGAACGCGTGGTCCATGCGCGCGGCTTCGGCGCCAAGGGGTATTTCGAACTCACCGACCCGATCCCCGATCTGTCCTGCGCCGACATCTTCCAGCGTAAGGGGGAAAAGACAGATGTTTTCGTTCGTTTCTCGACGGTTGCGGGCAACAAGGGCAGTTTCGACCTTGCCCGCGACACGCGCGGCTTTGCCGTGAAATTCTACACCAAAGAGGGCAACTGGGATCTCGTCGGCAACAACATCCCCGTCTTTTTCATCCAGGACGCGATCAAGTTTCCCGACCTGATCCACTCGGTCAAACCCGCACCCGACCGGGGCTTTCCGCAGGCGCAATCGGCGCATGACAATTTCTGGGACTTCATCTCGCTGATGCCGGAATCGATGCATCACACGATGTGGGCCATGTCCGACCGGGGCATCCCGCGCAGCTTCCGCACGATGGAGGGGTTCGGTGTCCACACGTTTCGACTTGTCGATGCCGAGGGCAACTGGTCCTTCGTCAAGTTCCACTGGAAACCGCGTCAGGGCCTGCAATCGGTCGTCTGGAACGAGGCGCTCAAGATCAACGGCGCCGATCCCGACTATCACCGCCGCGACATGTGGCGCGCGATGACCGAAGGCCAACCGCCGATCTGGGACCTGGGGATTCAGGTGTTCGATCAGGACTTCGCCGACCGGTTCGATTTCGACGTGCTGGACGCGACCAAGATCATCCCCGAAGAGGAGGTGCCGGTTCGGATTATCGGGCACATGGTCCTCGACACGCCGGTCGACAATTTCTTTCAGGAGACCGAGCAGGTCGCATTCTGCACGCAGAACATCGTGCGCGGTCTGGATTTCACCGAGGATCCGCTGCTGCAAGGGCGCAACTTCTCCTATCTCGACACGCAGACCAAGCGGCTGGGCGGACCGAATTTCACGCATATCCCCGTCAACGCGCCGCGCTGCCCGATGCATCATTTCCAGCAGGACGGGCACATGGCGATGCACAATCCCTCAGGCCGCGCCAATTACGAGCCCAACAGCTGGGGCGAAGACGGCGGTCCGCGCGAGAACCCGGAGATCGGCTATCGCAGTGCGCGCAAGGATGGCACCGAGGCGCCTGTCCGCCTGCGCGCCGAAAGCTTCGCGGATCACTACAGCCAGCCACGCCAGTTCTACATCAGCCAGACCGAGGTGGAGCAGATGCATATCGCCGATGCCTTCACCTTCGAGCTGTCGAAATGCGAACGCGAGGATATCCGCGCCCGCGTGGTCAGCCATCTGCGCAATATCGACGAGGGGCTGGCAGAGACGGTGGCAGGCAATCTGGGGCTCGAGATGCCCGAGGCGGCCGAGCCGACGGTGGCGCCGCGCGATCTGAAACCGTCCGATCCGCTGAGCATCTTCAAGAACGGTCCCGACAGTTTTGCTGGCCGGGTGCTGGGGCTCTATGTGGCCGATGGCGCCGACCAGGGCCTGGTGGAGGCGTTGCAGGACGCCGGTGAAGCCGAGGGCGCCTTCGTCACCGTGATTGCCGAAAAGGTGGGTGGCGCGACACTGTCGGGCGGCAGAGAACTGGCGGGGCAGGAGACCTTCGCCGGTGGGCCCTCGATCCTCTACGATGCGGTGGCCTTCGTTTTCCCCGAGGATGATGGCGACCGGTTGGCGGGACTGAAGCCGCTCGCCGATGCTCTTTCGGATGCGTGGGCGCATGGCAAGGTAATCGGCTACACTGCCGGGGCCAAGCCTCTGTTCGACGGGGTGGGGCTGGCCGAGCCGGATGGTCCCGGCGCGGTGGCCCTTGGCTCCACCGATGCGCAGGGCTTCATCACCGAGTGTCGCGCCTTGCGCCACTGGAACCGGTGACGAGTTGGCCGCCCTTCGGGGCGGCCTCCGTCAAAGGATGAAGGCCTTGGCGCCCATCCACAGACCCATCGCCATCATCATCAGGTTCTCGGTCAGCGAAACGAAGCCCAAAGGCACGTTGCTGCCGCCGCCCACGCAGGCGCATTTCAACTCGCGCTTGTCTATATAGACAGCCTTGAAGACCGACACGGCGCCCACCGTGCCGATGAAGAGGGCCACGGGAACCGAGATCCAAGGCAGGGCGCCCGCGATCATCAGCACGCCCGCCAGCGTCTCGCCAAACGGGTAGAGATAGCCGTAGCGCACCCAGCGCCGCGCCAGCAGGTCGTAATTCAGAAACATGGTCGAGAAGCTTTCGACATCCTGCAGCTTCTGGATGCCCAGCAGGGTCATGGAAATCGCGATGAACCATTCGGCCGTGCGGATGGTGAAAAGCGTATCATAGGCCGCCCAACTGACCGCGAGCGCCATCAGCGCGGCGACGGAGAAGATCGCGATGACCGGCTGATAGCTGGTCTCGTCCTCCTCCTTCACCGGCTTGTTGAAATGCGCGCGCAGGTCGTCATAGCCGCCGATCCTCTCGCCGCCAATCCATGTCTGGGGGGTGGTCTCGACGCCGTGTTTGTTCATGAAGGCGTCGGTCTCCTCGCGAGTCTCGAGGGGATGATCCTCGACCTCGTAGCCCTCGCGCTCCAGCAGGTCCTTGGATTTCAGACCGTAGGGGCAGAGGTGGTCAGGCATGACCATCCGGTAGAGTTTCGCGGTGTTACCCTCGCGGGTCCTGGTTCCATCAAGCGCCATTGCGGCCCCCTTTCTTCTTCAGGGAAGATCGTGGGACCAACGGCCTTCCCCCGCTGGAAGGTTCCCGGCGGGGGAAGGGGGCTCAGGTCGCAAGGCGGCTTTCGCGCGCAGCGTCTTTCCGGGCCATGATCAGCGGGATGGCTGCCAGCGCCAGCCCGATCGCCGCGCTGGTCGCAAAGCTGATGCCGATCAGGTCGATTTCCGGCTTGGCAAAGAACAGCCCGCCGAAGAACAGCGCCAGACGCTGCGCGAACCCGACCGCGCCCTTGCGAAGCGGGCCGATCAGGCTGACATAGCCTTGCAGAGCCATGCTGATCATGGCGACGCCGATCAGGGCCGATGTCAGAGCGATGGCCACCTCTCCGGCCGGGGCCTGACCGATCAGCGCGGGATTCAGCACAAAGAAGAAGGGCGCGATATAGATCACGCCGCCCAGCCGCATCGCCTCGAACCCCGTCCGGATCGCGTTCTCACCCGCCATTGTCGCGGCGGCAAAGGCCCCAAGCGCCACGGGGGGCGTGATATAGCTGACCATGCCCCAGTAGAGGATGAAGAGATGGACGGCCAACTGGTTGAGCCCACCCTGTTCCAGCGCGGGGGCCAGAACCACGGCGAGGAAGATGTAACAGGCGGTGACCGTCATACCCATGCCGAAGATGAAGGCGGTGATTGCCCCCATCAACAGCAGGACCAGCAGGTTGTCACCGGCGAGGAACACCAACTCGTTCACCAGTGTCCCGGCCAGTCCCGTGGCGGAAAACGCCCCCACGATCAGACCCACGCCCAGAAGGATCGCGGTGAGTTCCGCCAGCCCCTGGCCCACGCCCACGATCATGTCGCCCAGTTTTTTCCACGACAGACGGTGGCTGGGAAGGATCTGGTTGATTACCAGCAGCAGCGCGGTGGCGTAGAACGGGGCCGAGGTTTCGCGCCGCAGGACGACCAGCATGAAGATCAGCAGCGCGAAGACACCGACATAAAGCCAGCCCTTGCGCACCGTCTCACCCAGCCTCGGCAGATCCACCGCCAACATGCCCTTGAGCCCGCGCCGCGCCGAATAGCTGTCGATCTGCGCGAAAAGGCCGAAATAGAACAGAAGCGACGGGATTGCCGCCGCCAGCGCGATCTCGACATAGGGGCGTGAGAGGAAAGAAGCCATGACAAAGGCCGTCGCCCCCATGATCGGCGGCATCAGCACGCCGCCGGTCGAGGCGCAGGCCTCGGTCGCCGCTGCCGTTCGGGCGGAAAAGCCGGATTTCTTCATCGCCGGGATCGACACCGCCCCGGTGGTGAGCACGTTCGAGATCACGCTGCCCGACATCGACCCCATGAAGCCGCTGGCAAAGATCGAAACCTTGGCCGCGCCGCCGCGATAGCGCCCCACCAGCGACAGCGCCAAATCGTTGAAGAAAGCGCCGCCGCCGGTGCGCTGCAGAACCGCGCCGAAGAGGATGAAGCCGATGACAACGCCGCCGAAGGCGCGCATCGGGATGCCGAAGGAGCTTTCGGCGGAATAGACGTGATAGCTGACCGCCTCGCTGATGGTGGACTGGAAGCCCGAGAAGGGGTCAGGGACATGGCCCGCGAAGGTCGGGTAGAAGGCGAACAGGACGACGATCCCGAACAGCACCAGACCACCCGCGCGCCGCGTCGCTTCGAGCACCAGCGCAACGAAGAGATAGGCCACGTATTGCGCGGTCTGCGGCGCGGCATATTCCCAGCCTTGCGAAAGATTCCGCTCGGCCGTCGCGGCCAGATAGGCGGTTACGCCGAGCGAGGCCGCCATCAGCGCCCAGTCCAGCAGGCTCGGCTGTCCGCCCTTGGATCCGTCGGGACGGAAGATCAGGTAGGAGACGGCCAGGAAAACCCCTCCGAGAATGTAGAGATAGCGCCCCTGCAAAAGCACCACGCCGCCGACCTGGAGGTTGAAGAGCTGGTTGATGACCAAAAGGATGCCCGCCAGCGTCCCCGCGATCACCGCGATGCGCGCGGCAGGCGAAAGCGGCGCCTCGCGCGCGCCGCCCACATCGGCCTCGGAAAGACCGGTCGATTTCTCCATATGCATGACCTCCGCTGGCGGGTGTTTCGCCGTGGAAAAAGGCCCCGCGCAAGTGACACGGGGCCTGTCGTTTCAAACTTTGACCGATCAGAAGACCACGTTGAACCCGCCGGCCTTCAGGGCGTCGCGGCGCTTGGTGGCCCAGGCCTCTTCCCAGTTTTCGGGGCTTTCCGCCTTCAGCTCTTCCCAGGCCTTCTGCAACGCCTCCTGACGCGAGATCAGCATGTCGTTATGCGCCTGCGCCTCCTCGTTCCACAGGCCCGCTTCCTTGTAGTAGCGGATCGCGCCCTCGTGGTAGGGAACCACCCAGGTCATGTCCTGCTTGTCCAGCGCCCAGCCGTTGATGCCCGGGGCCTTGCCCGCGTAGGCATCGAACAGTTCGACCATCGCCTTGGTCATGTTGTAGGCGAGATCGTCCTCGGTCGAGGCGGTGCCCACCAGAACGGGATAGGCATAGCCCGCCCCCTGGTAGCCGTCGGTGCCGTCGATATTGGCGCCTACCATGGCCTTGTTGGGGTTGAAGAAGGGCGCGATGGCCTGCATCCGGTCCAGCGCTTCGCTGTTGTTCGGGTCGATCGGCGGCCAGGTCAGCCCGCGGGGGCTGGTCGCGGCCTCATAGGCCATGCCCGAGTTGGTCGAGGCGAAGGCGGCATCGACCTGCCCCTCCATCAGACCCTTCCACGAGGCGCCGAAGCCGCCGAAATCCACACGCTCGACATCGTCCCAGGTCAACCCGCCATAGGCGAGATAGGCCTCGGTGTTCACGTTGAGCGCGGGCGCACCCACGACCCAGGCCACGCGCTTGCCCTTGAGGTCGGCATATTCCTCGACCCCGATATCGCCGGCGACGCCAACGGCGAGGTTGATCGCGCCACCATTGTTGGCCATCAGCACGCGGATGGGCTGCGGCCCCCAGTTTTCGGCACCGAATTCGAACGCGCCTTCCTGTGCCATGAAGCTTCCGCCGACACCTGTCGCCGAGAACTCGACCCGGCCCTGCCGCAGCGGTTCAGTGCGCGAGACGTCATTCTTTCCGGGCAGCACGCGCAGGTTCACGCCAATGGTGTTCTGAAGTGCCGCGCCGATCGCGACCGCCTGGTTGTAGCCGGCCGAGCCGGTGTCATAGGCCGTCCAGGACATCTGCTTCGGCAGTTCGGCATCGGTCTCCTGTGCATATGCCGTTCCGGTCATCGCGCCCATAACGCTTGCCGCAATGACGAGTTTACGCATCATTGTCATGTGTCTCCTCCCAGAGTCTTGATGGGGCCACGCCCCTTTCAGCGATTGCTCTCCGCGTCGCGCCGTCTCCTCTCGCGCGTTTGCAGAATTGCATTTCGCAATGCGATACTGTCATCGCCGCAAAGTCAAGAACGAAGCGGATCGGTTCCTTCGGGTAAGTCGGCAGGATGGCTCAGGCCCCCGAGAACCCGCCGCCGCGCTGCGTTTGGAACGATGGCGAGATGGCGTTCGCCGTGTCCTGAAGCTTCGGCACGATTTCCTGGATCACGCGATCACGCGTCCAGGTATGCGCCGAGACAGAGCATTGGACGGCGGCATAGGCGCGCCCGCCGGGGCCGATGATGGGCGAAGCGACGCCGATCTCGTTCAGAATCATCTGGCCGGTCGAGATCGAATAGCCGTCCCGGACGGCTTGTTCGACGCTCTTGCCGATCTCGTCCCGGTCCAACGTGGTGGTGGGTGTGAAACGCCGGAGCGACCAGCCCTCGACCGCCGCCGCACGCTCGGCTGCCGGAAAGGTGGCGAGCATGGCGCGCCCGGCCGATGTCGAAAGCGCCGGAAGGCGGCGGCCCACGATGGTGGCCGCGAAATAGGTCCGCTTGCAGGGAAGGCGGCTGACATAGACGATGTGATCGCCCGACAATTCGGTCAGGTTGACAGTCTCGCCCAGGTCCTGCGAGAGGTCGATCAGCTTGGGCATCGCCTGGCCGACCAGCGGGTCGGACCAGTAATAGGCATAGGCCATTTGCAACCAGGCATGGGACGGACGGAACCGCCTTGTGTCCGGATCCTTGTCCAGCATCCCCTCGACATGGAGCGTATTGGCCAGCCTTTGCGTCGCGCTCTTGTCAAGACCGGTGCGCTGGGCGAGTTCGGCAAGCGACAGTTCGGTATGCTCTTCGTCGAAGGCGCGAAGGAGGCGCAGCCCCTTGGCGAGCGATCCGACATAGAGGGTATCTTGCTTGCTTCTCATACGGTTCCGGAAATCTGCCACACGGATAGGCGTATCGGGGTTGACGGCACCGGGCCGCTTGACCTTAATGGATCATATATAAGTTTTGCGTATCATATAATAATACACGCAGCAACCCCGAAGCCACCGCGCGCCCCGGCGCGCATCATCCAGACAGGGAGAAAACGATGAAACGATCCTGGCTTACATCCGGTCTCGCAAGCGTCGCGCTGATCGCCGCCGCGGGAGCATCCTGGGCCGAAAAGGCGAATGACACGTTGCGCGTCGCCTTCACGAAGGAGTTGGAGAACGTCGACAGCTACTTCAACTCGTCGCGCGAGGGGGTCGTGCTGCAACGCGCGGTCTGGGATGGCCTGATCTATCGCGACCCGGTTACCAACGAATACAAGGGCAACCTTGCGACCTCGTGGGAGTGGATCGACGACACGACGCTCGAACTCAAGCTGCGCGAGGGCGTCACCTTCCACAATGGCGAGCCGTTCAATGCCGACGACGTGGTGTTCACGGTCAATTTCGTCGCCAAGGAGGAAAGCGGCGTCAAGACGCAGCGCAACGTGAACTGGATGAAATCGGCCGAGAAGGTCGACGATTACACCGTGCGCATCCTGCTCAAGGAGAAATTCCCGGCCGCGATCGAATTCCTGTCCGGCCCTGTCTCGATGTATCCCAACGAGTATTATGCCGAGGCCGGTCCCAGCAAGATGGGCCTCGAACCCGTCGGAACCGGCCCTTACAAGGTTGTCTCGGTCACGCCCGGTCAGCATTTCGTGCTGGAGAAGAACGAGAACTATCACGACAGCCCCAAGGGCCAGCCGACCATCACCAATATTGACATCCGGACCATCCCGGACGTCAACACGCAGATGGCCGAACTGTTCAGCGGCTCGCTCGACCTGATCTGGCAGGTGCCGGCGGACCAGGCCGAGAAGCTGGACGAGATGGGTCAGTTCACGGTCGAGAACGAGTCGACCATGCGCGTGGGCTACCTGTCGATGGATGCGGCAGGCCGTTCGGGCGACACCCCCTTCAGCGACCTCAAGGTGCGCCAGGCGGTGAACCACGCGATCAACCGGAAAGAACTGGTCGACGCGCTGCTCAAGGGCGAATCGCAGGTGGTCTGGACCCCCTGTTTCCCCAGCCAGTTCGGCTGCATCGAAGAGGCGGCGACCACCTATGAATACGACCCCGAAAAGGCCAAGGCGCTGCTGGCCGAGGCAGGCTATCCCGACGGGTTCACGACCGAGTTCTATGCCTATCGCAACCGGGAATATGCCGAGGCGATCATGAGCTATCTGAACGCGGTCGGCATCGAGGCGGATTTCAAGTTCCTTCAGTACTCCGCGCTGCGCGACCTGAACATGAAGGGCGAGGTCCCGCTGGCCTTCCTCACTTGGGGCAGCTACTCGATCAACGACGCCTCGGCCATGGTCAGCCAGTTCTTCAAGCACGGCTCTCTCGACGACGCGCGCGATGACCAGGTGCTGGCGGATTTGAACGTGGCCGACAGTTCGACCGATCCCGAGGTCCGGATCGAAAACTATGCCAAGGCGATCGACCGGATCACGTCGCAGGCCTATTGGGCGCCGATGTTCTCCTACAACACCAATTACGTGTTCACGAAGGAAGTGTCGTATTCGCCGACGCCGGACGAGGTGTTGCGCTTCACCACGATGACCTGGAACTGAGATCGACGCGGGGGCCGGTCCGCCGGCCCCCTGTCTTTGCTTTCGCCCGACGCTGCTGCCCGCCATCGAGCGGGCTGTGATACAAGGGGGTCCACTTGCTCACCTTCATCCTGAAACGTCTTGGCCTTGCCGTGTTGGTGGCCCTGACGGTGTCCTTCATCAGCTTCGTGCTGCTGTTTCTCGCCGGCGACCCGGCCGCCGCGCTGGCGGGCGAGACCGCCAGCGGCGAGGATATCGAGGCGATCCGCCGTCTCTATGGCTTCGACCGGCCGATGCTGGTGCAATATGTCGACTGGCTCTACTCGGCGGTGCGGGGCGATTTCGGCGAAAGCTACTATTTCCGCCTTCCGGTCGCCTCGCTGATTGCCGAGCGGCTGAGCGTGACCATGACGCTGGGCGTCTGCGGCATCACCTTTGCCCTGCTGACGGCCGTGCCGCTGGGGGTCGCCGCGGCGATCCGCCCCAACTCGATCATCGACCGGGTGGCGCTGTTCCTGTCGGTCGCGGGGCAGGCGATGCCGAGCTTCTGGTTCGGGCTGATCCTGATCGTGGTCTTCGCGATCCAACTGGGCTGGCTGCCGCCTTCGGGCGCGTCGAGTCCCGCTCATTTCATCATGCCGACCATCGTGCTGGGATATTATGCCATGCCCGCGATCATGCGTCTCACGCGCGCGGGGATGCTGGAGGTTCTGTCGTCCGACTACATCCGCACCGCCCGTGCCAAGGGCGCGCCCGAGGGGCGGGTGCTGTTTCGCCACGCGCTGCGCAACGCGATCATCCCGGTCGTCTCTCTCGCCGCCGTTCAGATGGGCTTCATGCTGGGCGGTTCGATCGTCGTGGAGTCGATTTTTGCCCTGCACGGGGCGGGTTATCTTGCCTGGGAGAGCATCGCGCGCAACGACCTGCCCACCGTTCAGGCGCTCATCCTCGTCTTCTCGATGTTCTATATCGTCTTCACCTTCCTCGCCGACGTGCTGAACGCCTGGCTCGACCCCCGCATGCGGAGCAGCTGAGATGGCCCTGACCGAAAGCACCGATCCACTGCTGCAAGAGATCACCGGCCCCACCCCCGGCCAGATGCTGCGCAAGCGCGTCTTCGGCCATCAGGGGCTGCTCTTTGGCGGCATCGTCCTGGGCATCCTGCTGCTGGTGGCGATCTTCGCGCCGCTGCTGGCGCCGCACGATCCCTATGCGCAAAGCCTGATGACCCGTATGGAGCCGCCGGTCTTTCTCGGCGGCACATGGGAGCATCCGCTGGGCACCGACCATCTTGGCCGCGATTACCTTTCGCGCCTGATCTACGGGGCGCGCGTCTCGCTGATGATCGGCGTCATCGCGGCGCTGATCTCGGGTGTCATCGGTACCGCAATGGGCGTGGCCGCGGGCTATTTCGGCGGCCGGGTCGACATGGTGGTCACCTTTCTCATCAACGTGCGCCTTGCGATGCCGGTCGTGCTGGTGGCGCTGGCCGTGGTGGCGATCCTGGGCGGCTCGCTCCAGGTGGTGATCGTGGTTCTGGGCCTGTTGCTGTGGGACCGCTTCGCCGTGGTCATGCGCGCCTCGACCCTGCAGGTGCGCGGGCGCGAATACGTGGCCGCCGCACGCGCCATCGGCGCCTCGACCCCGCGGGTGATCCTGTCCGAGATCATGCCCAACATCGCCAACAACCTGATCGTCGTGGTCACGCTGGAAATGGCCCATGCCATCCTGCTCGAGGCGGCACTGTCCTTTCTCGGGCTGGGCGTGCAGCCGCCGACGCCCAGCTGGGGCCTGATGGTTTCCGAGGGCAAAAACATGATGCTGTTCGAGCCGTGGCTGGTGCTCATCCCGGGCGCCGTGCTGTTCCTGCTGGTGTTGGCGATCAACCTCATGGGGGACGGTCTGCGCGACGTGACCGCCCCGGACAACCGGAGCTGAGCCGATGGACAAACCCCTGCTGAGCGTGCGTAACCTGACCATCGACATCCCCGTCGGCGGCGGTACCCTGCACGCGGTGCGCGGCATCGATTTCGACCTGAACCGGGGCGAAACCCTGTGCATCGTGGGCGAAAGCGGGTCGGGCAAATCGTTGACCTCGCTGGCGCTGATGGGCCTTCTGGGCAAGAACATCCGCCGCAGCGCGGACCGTATGGATTTCGACGGGACGGACCTGATCACTGCAGGCCCGCGCAAGATGCGCGCCCTGCGCGGCGGGCGCATCTCGATGATCTTCCAGGAGCCGATGACCTCGCTCAACCCCGCCTACACGATCGGCGACCAGCTGACCGAAGCGCTGTTGCTGCACCGCAAGGTGGGGCGCGAGGCCGCGCGGGCGCGCGCGGTGGAACTGTTGGAAAAGGTCGGGATCACCGCCGCCGAAAGCCGGCTGTCGCAATATCCCCACCAGCTGTCGGGCGGGTTGCGGCAACGCGTCATGATCGCCATGGCGCTGATGTGCGAGCCGGAACTGATCATCGCGGACGAGCCGACCACGGCGCTCGACGTCACGATCCAGGCGCAGATCCTTCGTCTGCTCTACGATCTTGGGCGCGAGATGAACATGGCCATGATCCTCATCACCCATGACCTGGGCGTGGTCGCGCGCGTGGCCGACAAGGTGGCCGTGATGTATGCGGGCGAGCTGGTGGAAACCGGCAGCGCGCAGGAGGTGTTCGGCGCGCCGGCGCATCCCTATACCCGGGGTCTGCTGCGCTGCATCCCGTTGCCGGGCAAGACCGAACGGGGCAGCGAACTGGGCACCATTCCCGGCATCGTCCCGTCGTTGATCGGTGACGTCGAAGGCTGCGCCTTTCGTACCCGCTGCCCACACGCCTTGCCCGAGTGCAGGGCAGAGATCCCGCGCCGGGGCGCGGGAGAGCACCTGTTCCGCTGCGTCCATCCCGATGGCGCAGTCAGCGCAGAGGACGTTCCGGCATGAGCCAGCAGAAACAGAACGCGGTTCTCGAACTGCGCAACGTGACCAAGACCTACCGCGTGAAACAGGGGCTGTTCGGCAAGGCCAGGCCGCTTACGGCGGTCAATGACGTCTCGCTCTCCCTGCCAAGGGGTGAGGTGCTGGGGCTGGTGGGCGAATCCGGTTGCGGCAAGTCCACGCTGGCCAAGATCCTGCTGGGGCTCGAGATGCCCAGCAGCGGACAGGTCCTTGTCGACGGGCAGGAGATCGGGGCGCAGGACAGGTTGAGCCTCGCCCGCCGCATCCAGCCGATCTTTCAGGATCCCTATTCCTCGCTCAATCCGCGCAAGAGCATCTTCGACATCGTCTCGCTGCCGCTGCGCGTGCATGGCGTGGGCCAGCAGGCCGACTGGGACCGAGAGGTGCGCAAGATTCTCGACATCGTGGGCCTGCCGGCACGGGTGATGAACACCTATCCCAGCCAGATGTCGGGTGGGCAACGTCAGCGCGTGGCCATCGCGCGCGCGCTGATCATGAAGCCCGAGATCGTCATCTGCGACGAGCCGACCTCGGCGCTGGACGTGTCGGTGCAAAGCCAGATCCTCAACCTTCTGGGCGATCTGCGCCGCGAATTCGGGCTGACATATCTGTTCATCAGCCATGACCTTGCCGTGGTCGAACATCTGGCGACCCGCGTGGCGGTCATGTATCTGGGCCGGATCGTCGAGGAGGCCGATGTGGCGGGCCTTTTCGACGCGGCGCGCCATCCCTACACGCAGGCGCTGCTGAAATCGGTGCTGACGCCCGAACCGGGGCTGGGCGTGCCCGATACGCAGCTGGGCATGGCCTATCCCAACCCCATCGACCCGCCTTCGGGCTGCCATTTCCATCCGCGATGCCCGATGATGACCGAGCATTGCCGCAAGGTTGCGCCGCGCTCGCTGCCGACGCCGCAGGGTCGGGTGGAATGTCACCTCTTTGATCCCGAAAGTCCCATGACCAAAGCCGAGGTGGCCTGAGATGTCCGAGAACCTGTCCCGCACCGTGCAGACCACGAAGGTGGTGATCGAGACCGAGTACGGCGTGGTCGCCGCGCAGCATCGCCTTGCGGCGCAGGCCGGGGCCGATGTTCTGGCGGCGGGCGGCGATGCGGTCGATGCCGCCATCGCCACCTCCTTCGCCATCGGCGTGCTGGAACCGTGGATGAGCGGCCCGGCCGGCGGCGGCGCGCTGATGCTCTGGCGAGCGGAAGAGGGCAGGGCGCAGGCGTTGAATTACGGGATGCGCTCGCCTGCGGCGCTGAACCCCGCCGATTACCCGCTGTCGGGGCGCGGCGTGGCAGGCGATCTTTTCCCGTGGGAAGAGGTCGTGGATGGCCGCAACGTGCAGGGCGCCACGGCTGTGGCGGTTCCCGGACTCGTGGACGGTATGGGTCGGATGCATGCCCGCTATGGCACATTGCCCTGGGCGGACCTGCTGGCGCCGGCAATCGCGTTCGCGCGCGAGGGCCTGTTGGTCGATTGGTATGCCGCGCTCATCATCGCCTCGACCGCGCGGGAACTGGCCAAGCATGCCGACGCGGCCGCGCTCTTCCTTGAAGACGGTCAATGGCCCAGGATCAGCGGCTGGACCGCGCTGACCAAGCAGCGGCTGGACCAGTCGCGCATGGCGGACAGCCTGTCGCGCCTCGCCGAGAAGGGCGCGCGCGAGCTGTACGATGGCGAGCTTGGCGCGAGCATGGCGGCCGATATCCAGGCCAAGGGCGGCAGCCTCAGCCATGACGACCTGCGGGCCTATGAAGCGCGTTTCAGCGATCCCCTCAGCTTTGCCTATCGCGGCGCGCGGTTCGACGTGCCGCCGGGCCTGACCGCCGGTCCGACGTTTCGCGCGGCGCTCGATCTCATGGCGCAGCGGGACATCGGTGCCGCCCCCGGCGCCGCCGCCTTCTCGGCCTATGCCGAGGGGCTGTTCCATGCCTATGCCGACCGGCTCTCCAGCATGGGTGACAGCGGCGAGACCGAAACCGAGCAGGGCTGCACCACGCATTTCTCGGTCGTGGACCGGCACGGCAACATGGTCGCGCAGACGCAGACGCTGCTGTCGATCTTCGGCTCGCGCGTGATCTCCCCGTCCACCGGGTTCCTGATGAACAACGGGATCATGTGGTTCGACCCGGTGCAGGGACGCCCGAACTCTCTGGGACCGAACAAGCGCTGCCTGATGAATGTCTGCCCCATCCTGGGCGAGGCGGAGGGCACCCGCTTTGCGTTCGGTGCCTCCGGCGGGCGCAAGATCGTGTCCTCGATGGTGCAGATGGCGTCCTTCGCTGCCGATTTCGGAATGGATATTTCCGACGTGTTCCACCATCCGCGCATCGACGTCTCGGGCGGAACCGCCATCGTCGCGGACGAAACCTTGGCCGATGAGGTGCTGGACGCCCTGCGCGAAAACCATCCCGTTACCCTGACCAAGCGCAGCGTCTTTCCCTACGCCTTCGCCTGCCCGGCAGGCGTCATGCGGCGCGACGGCAGGAACACCGGCTGCACCGAGATCATGTCGCCCTGGGGCGATGCCATTTGCGAAGAACCGAACAGGTAACCCATGACAAGACCCGCCGCCATCGACACCATCTCCGCCTATTTCGACGAGGGGCGGTTCCAGTCCGACCTGTCAGACCTCGTCGCCTATGAAACCGAAAGTCAGAACCCCGATCAGGCTGCCGAACTGGCCCGCTACCTCGCCGAGCCGATGACCGCGCGGCTTGAGCGGATGGGCTTCGCCTGCACCCTCCATGACAACCCGGTGGCCGGGACGGGACCGATCCTGGTGGCCGAACGGCACGAAGGCCATGACCTGACCACCATCCTCACCTATGGCCATGGCGACGTGATCCGCGCGCAGACCGACCAGTGGCGCGAGGGGCTTCACCCTTTCCGCGTGGTCGAGGAGGGCGACCGCCTTTATGGCAGGGGGACAGCCGACAACAAGGGCCAGCACCTTATCAATCTCGCAGCTCTCGAAGCGGTTCTGGAAACCCGGGGCAAGGTGGGTTTCAACTGCCGCGTGGTGATCGAAACGGGGGAAGAGACGGGCTCCCCCGGCTTGGCCCAGTTCTTCGCCGCCCACAAGGACGCGCTTGCCGCGGATGTGCTGATCGCATCCGACGGGCCGCGCCTGCAACCCGAGACGCCCACGATGTTCATGGGCTCGCGCGGGGGCGTGACCTTCGACCTCGTGGTGGACCTGCGCAAGGGCGCGCATCATTCCGGCAACTGGGGCGGGCTGCTGGCCGATCCGGCGATGATCCTGGCGCAGGCGCTTTCGACCATCACGGATGCACGCGGGCAGATCCGCATCCCAGAATGGCGCCCCGACAGCCTGACCGACGACGTCCGGGCGGCGCTTGCGGGGCTGCCGGTGGCGGGCGGCGATGGCCCGGCGATCGACGAGGACTGGGGCGAGGAAAGCCTCACGCCGGCCGAGCGCGCCTATGGCTGGAACAGCTTTGCCATCCTTGCCATGAAAAGCGGCGTGCCCGAGGCTCCGGTCAATGCCATCTCGGCCCATGCGCGTGCGACCTGCCAGTTGCGCTATGTCGTGGGTACGGAGCCCGAGGAAATTCTGCCCGCCCTGCGACGCCATCTGGACGCGCACGGCTTCCGGAAGGTCGAGATCGTCCCGCATGAGCGCGGCTTCTTCCGCGCAACGCGGCTCTCGCCGGATCACCCCTGGGTCCGGTTCGTGGCCGGCTCTCTGGAACAGACTTCGGGCCAGGCGCCGCATATCCTGCCGAACCTGGCCGGATCGCTGCCCAATGATGCCTTCACCGACATCCTGGGCCTGCCGACCGTCTGGGTGCCGCATTCCTATCGCGGCTGCTCGCAACACGCGCCCGACGAGCATGTGCTGAAGCCTGTCTGCCGCGACGCCTTGCGGCTGATGGCGGGCCTGTTCTGGGATATCGGCGAGGGCGCCCCGCGCAGCGATTGACCCGACAAGGCAGCGCTGCCCGAATTTTCGGCAGATGGGCGCTGCCGTACCGGTCCGCCCCGGCCGGCACGCAGGGATGCGTTGCCAAGACCGGGCCGGATGCGGTATGAAACTCTCACTCTGGCACAGTTGAAAGGGCCGCGTGGACCTCGCACTCGCTACTCGCGAAGGGGGTTGCCCGCAACTCATCAACATGCGCGCCCATCGCGGCGCATCTGCCAGGGAGAGTTTTCTCATGCCCATGTCCCCCGTTACCGGGTCCCGGTTGCCGAACCACCTCCACGCTGCGGCCAGGGCCGCCCGAACCTCAGGCTGCGCCGTGACGCGGCGCGAGTTCCTTGCCACCGCCACCAGTTTCGGCGTCGGCGCAACCGCCGCCTACGCGATGCTGGGGATGCCGCGCCCGGCCGCCGCGCAGGGCACGCCGCGGACGGGCGGCACCGTGCGCATCCAGCAAGAGATCGTGACCATGCGCGATCCGCGCAAGTTCGACTTCAACAGCCTCGCCAATTTCACCCGTGGCTGGCTGGAATACCTCGTGGAATACAATTCGGATGGAACCTTCACTCCCTCTCTCCTCGAAAGCTGGGAGATCAACGAGGATGCCACCGAATACACCCTTCATGTCCGGCCCGGCGTGACCTGGAACAACGCGGAGCCCTTCACCGCCGCTGACGTCGCGCGCAATATCGCGGGCTGGTGCGACCGCACGGTCGAGGCGAATTCCATGGCCATTCGTTTCGGCACGCTTGTCGACCCAGACACCGGCAAGATGCTGGATGGTGCGGTAAGCACGCCGGACGATCTGACCGTGCGCATCGTTCTGCCACGCCCCGACATCTCCCTCATCGCTGGCATGTCGGACTATCCGGCTGCCATCGTGCATGAAAGCTTCCGGGAAGACACGATGCTCGACAACCCGATCGGGACGGGGCCCTACCTGCCCGAGTTCTACTCGGTGGGCGAGGCCTGGGCCTTGACCCGGAACCCCGATCATCGGTGGTGGAACGAGGGCAATGGCGCCTGGATGGACCGGGTCGAGGGCGTCGATTTCGGCACCGACCCCTCTGCCCATTTCGCGGGCGCCGAGGCGGATGCGTTCGACGTGACCTATGATACCGAGGGTGATTTCATCCCCGCCTTCGACCAACTCGACGGCTGGACCAAGCATACCGTGACCACGGGTGCCGTGGTTCTGGCGCGCGCCAACCAGCTGGCCGAGATCGACGGCATGAAACCCTATGCAGACGCGCGCGTCCGCCGCGCGCTGTCGCTGGCCGTGGACAACGCCGCCGTGCTCGAGCTGGCCTACAACAACCTCGGCGCAGTGGGCGAGAACCACCATGTCTCGACCGTGCATCCCGATTATGCCGATATCGGACCCGCCGAATACGATCCGGCCAAGGCCCTCGCCCTGATGGAAGAGGCAGGGATGGCCGATTTCGAGCATGAGTTGATCTCGCTCGACTCGGCCTTCTGGAAGGCCACGGCCGATGCAATCGCCGCCCAGCTGCGCGATGCCGGCATCCCGGTCAAGCGCACGGTCATCCCGTCCTCGTCCTTCTGGAACGACTGGGCGAAATACCCGTTCTCGGTCACCAACTGGAACCACCGCCCTCTGGGCATCCAGACCTATGCGCTGGCCTATGTCTCGGGGATGAACTGGAACGAGTCGGGTTTTGCCAATCCCGAGTTCGACGCGCTGGTGGAAAAGGCGTTGGCCACCCCGGATGTCGAGGCGCGCAAGGGCATCATGGCACAGCTGGAACGGATCATGGTCGAGGAGGGGGTAATCATTCAGCCCTATTTCCGCGGCCTGGCCAACCACTCCAAGTCCGACCTAGGTGGCGCGGCTATCCATCTCAGCCAGGAAATGAAGCCGCAATACATGTACTGGATGGCCTGATCGCGGGCTCGTAAAAGCAAAGGCCGCCCCTCGGGGCGGCCTTTTTCGTCAGAGCAGAAGCACCACGAGCACGAAAAAGCCCCAGTACATCAGCATGAAATGGTTCGACTGCGCCCATTGGTGACAATACCAGTAGGCAAAGTAATTGCCGCCGATCACGAACCCACCCCAGATCGACACGAAAAACGCGGCACTCAGGATCGCCGCGCCGCTTGCCAGCGTGCCGGCGACGAGACCGCCGGCTGCCAGACCCAGCAGCAGGGCCGAGGCAAGCAGCGCAATCGCAGCCAGCGTCTCGAACAGGCGCACGGCGCGGAACAAACGCCCGATAATCACCGGAGAGTCGATGCGGCGATGGGCGATCTGCGCGAAATCCTCTGGATACATCTGCTCCATCAGATCGAGGCGCACCACCATCGCCACCGCCTCCTCGTTCAGCCGGGGATGGCGCCAGTTGTCGACCACGGCCACCGTCATCCAGACGCCCGGACCCACCACCAGCGCGGCATCCACAAGGTAAAGGATGGTCTCCATCGCCTGCCTCAGGCCATTTCGGGCTCGATCCGGATCGCGGCCAGGCCGTCGCTTTCGCGGACCGAGGAACAGATGCTCGACAATTTGCGCGGCTGCTCGTAGGGCCAGGGCGTGCCCCGGTGCATCACCGCCCGCTGGTCCCACAGCATCACGTCGCCAACCGCCCATTTGTGCGAATAGACGAAACGCGGCTGGGTGCAGAACTCGGTCAACTCGGCCAGAAGCGCCTCGCTTTCCTCGCTGTCATAGCCATCCACGGCGAAGGCGTGGCTTGCGATATAAAGCGCCTCGCGCCCGTTGACCGGGTTGGGCCAGACCGATTTCCAGTGCTGGTCGGGCCACTTGTTGTACATCGGAAGCTTCGACAGTTCTTCCGAGATCTTCTTGCGCGAATGGCTGTAGCGATGCCAGATGCCGCGCCCCTCGATCCGCGCCTTGAGTTCAGCGGGCATCTCGGCCCAGGCCGCCCGGGTTGAGGCAAGTTCCGTCGCGCCGCCCTCGGTGGTGACGACACGGCCGATGAGGATGTTCACCAGCGAGGGCACCGGCAGAAAGGTGCTGTCGGAATGCCAAAGGAAATTCGCTTTCAGGTTCAGCGTCTTGAGATCCATCTCACCGCTGGTGGTGCCATCGTCCAGAACGTTCGAGACTTCAGGGATCTTGAACGCCTCGCCCGGTTTGCGGACGTCGGCCTCACGATCCTCGATCGGGCCGAAAAGACCGGCCAGTTCCAGGTGTTTTTCCGGCGTCAGGTCCTGGTCGCGAAAGAGCAGGGCGGAGTGTTCCTCGAACAGCGCGCGTATCTCGGGGAACAGGGTGTCGGCAGACACCTCCATCAGGTCGAGGCCACGAACCTCGACGCCAAAGGTGGGATTGAGCGGGGTCAGGTCGAAATATGTCATCGGGTTTCTCCTCAAATCTCTTTTGCTTGGCCCATGGCCTCGATCTCTTGGGCATCCATGTGGCGGATCCGCTCCCATGCGCGGGATTTTCCGGGGTTCATCAGGCCCTTGGGATCCAGCCGCTTCTTCCAGGCAAGGTGCCGGTAATCGGGCTGCATGTGGTTGCCCTCGATCACGTTCACATGCGCGTCATAAACGGTGAATCCGTCGGACTCGTAGGTCGCGTTGATCTCGGCCAGCCGCTGTGGCCCCTGGTACCAGATGATGGGCAGGTCGGCGGCCAGCACCTTCCCCCCCGCGCGTGTGAATTCGTGGTGCGACCAGACATCGTCGCCCAGTTTCTCGCGCATCGCCGCAACCCGTTCGCCGTCGGACGGGTCCGGCACGCCGATCTGCTGGTAGGTCGCGTTCCGGTCCGATTTCAGTACCTGAAGCGTGGTGTGGTTGTAGGCGAACTCGAACACATGGGGCAGCTTCAGTCGCGCACGCTCCGCCTCGTCCATCGCCAGGTGGACGGTCCCGCCATGCGCTTCCATCAGGCTGCGAAAGGCTGGCAATTGTTCGCGCGGCACCAGCGAGACCAGCAGGTGGCGGCCCCTGGGGACGTGATCCTCCAGCCGTGGAAAATAGTCGCAGATCCGCGCATCGACCGTCGAGCACAGCTTGCGCGCGATCTCCTCCTCGGGGGCCGAGGCCAGCGCATAGCCCGCGCGGTAACAATCGGCATAGCTGTCGAATCCCACCATGCAGCCGATCCAGTCGCGCGTGGGCACCGTGCGCAGCGTGACCTCGGTGATGGCGCCGTTCAGGCCCCAGGCATGATGGATCTGCAAGACCTCTGCGGCGTCAAAGACATGCTCGACCGGTTCGGCCTCCATCGACAGGGCCTTGATTCGGATGATGTTGCCGCTCTCGCGCAGCGGCCCGTTGGCGACCGACCCGATCCCGGCTGACCCGCCCGCGACGAAACCGCCCACCGTGGCGATGTCCTGGGTGGAGGGGAACATCGCCATTTCCCAGCCCTCGGGGATCAGCGCGGCGTTGATATCCGCCATCAGCGCCCCGGCTTCCACCCGGACGAACCCTTCGCCGATTTCCAGGATGCGGTTCATGCGGGTGGTCTCGACGATCAGGCCGCCCTCCAGTGGCACCGCCTGGCCGTAATTGCCGGTTCCGCCACCACGCAGAACCACGGGAATGTCCTCGGCATAGGCCACGGCAAGGCAATGGCCCAGTTCCTCGCGTGTCTGCGGGCGGGCCACGAGATCTCCGAAGCATTTTCGGAGTTGCTGGTTCAGGATCGGCGAATACCAGAAGAAATCGCGCGAGCGTTTCTTCACCAGTACCGGTTCGTCGATGATTTCCACCGGTGCGAGCCGCCTTGTGATAGCGGTCCAGTCGGTTTTCTTGGTTTCAGGGACCTGTAAGGGTTCGTTCATTCAGGGGCTCCTAGCATTTCGACCAGCGCTGCAGGGGGCGACACGCGACTCAACAGCTCGGAGGTCGACAGGGCGTCGAACGAGAGAAGATCCCCTATGGCGGCCCCGTCGACGGTTTGAGGCGCCAGTCCCAGGGCACGGCGCGCCCCGGTGGTGATCATGGGAAGGATGTCGCCGAAGGGAGGGTCGAGATGGGCGGCAAGCACTGTGAGGGAAAGCACGGCAAGCGGATCGTGCCGCCCGATGGGACAGAAGGCGTCGCGCACGTTGTCGGCGCCAGCGACGACGTTGACCCCGGCCGCCAGCAACTCCTTCACGCGCGTGATCCCGCGCCGGTCGGGCGTGCCATCACGGCGGCCCTGAAGGTAAAGATTGGTCTGCGGCAGAACGGCGATCGATATTCCGGCCCGCGCCAGCTTGTCGGCGATCCGCTTCACGGCGTCGGGCTCCTGGTTGGCAAGGCTGCAGGCATGGCCGCACAGGACCGGCCCCTCGAACCGGGCTGCGAGGGCGGTATCCGCGATCCGTTCCAGCCCGTCGAGCCCGGGGCGCAACCCCTCGTCGACGTGGAAATCCAGCGCAAGACCCAGCCGCTCGGCCTCACGGAACACATGGACAAGCCCCGCGTCCCGCTCGGGCTGGTCGAACAGGAACGCGCCCAGCACGCCGCGATCCGCCGCAACCCGTTCGGCGCAGCGGCGCGCGAAGGTCGCATCGGCCAGCTGTTCGATGCCGGTCAGCGCCGCCCGCTGGAACTCAAGGCCAGCATTTTCCGCCAGGTCGCCCAGCACCTCCCACGCGGGGGGAGGGCGGTCGCCGTCGGCCTCATCGCCCCAATCGACATGGCTGCGCACCGTGCCGCAGCCCGCGCTTGCCAGTTCCCTCAGGCCCCGCGCCGCCCGGTTGCGGATGTTGTCGTCGGTCCACAGCGCCTTGTCCCGCCGCTGCGCCGCGATCGCGGAATGCAGATCGCCGCCGACGCCCTGCATGCGGTCGATGCTGTGGCACTTGTCGAGGTGGACGTGAGCCTCGGTCAGCCGTGGCAGGACCATTCGCTCGGGGGACTCCTCGGACGGGCGCAGAGCGACCGCGCGGCCCTCCATCACCACCAGGTCGCCCGCCAGGCAATCGGCCACCGGACGCCCGCCGAACCGGGGCGCGTCCAAGACCATCGAACGGGGGACAAGCACGCCGGGTACAAGGGTTGTCGCGTGTCGCACCTGGTTCACGAGGTGGGCTTCCGGTGGTCGAACAGCGCGAACTCGACCAGGAACCCGGCGAAGTTGCGCGCCGCGCTTTCGATCAGCGCCTCACCCTTCTTCGCCGTGGCCGCAGCGGCGTTGCCGCAGGCACCCAGCGGATGCAGGTCCTGTGCCATCCAGCCGGGATTGGCCGGCTTCCCCGCCAGCCCGATCCGGGGAAACTCGCTGTCCCACGCGGCCATGGCCGGGCGGAAATCCTGCGCCTTGTCCATGTCCACCCGTTCTGGACGAAGGGCCAGCATGGCCGAGGTCTCGCTATCGCCGGCATGTATGTCATGGCCATAATCCGCCGGGTCGTAGAGCGGTTGCCACTCGGTGAAGCCGCTCCAGGAGCAACTCACCACGATCAACCCGTGAGACACCCGCAACTCGCGCGCGACGATCTGCAACAGCGCGCTGTTGCCGCCATGCCCGTTGAAGAGGGCCAGTCTCTGCACCCCCGCCCGCGCGACCGAGGCGCCGATATCGCGCAGCACTGCCAATAGCGTCTCGGCCGAAAGCGTCAGCGTGCCGGGAAACATTCGGTGCTCATCGCTCTTGGTGACGGTCAGTGTCGGCAGGATCAGAATGGTCTGATCCGGCGCCAGGTGGCGCAGCATTCGTGCGGCCACACCATCGATCAGGGTACTGTCCACAGAAAGCGGCAGATGCGGCCCGTGCTGCTCTGTGGCGCCCAGAGGCAGCACGGCCACGGCGTCGCCCGGCAACTCGCCAAAGGCCGAGGAGGGCAGGTCGGCCCAATAGCCCTGCACGCTCATTTCGCTCGCCCTTCGCCAGATGCGACGCAGGCCGGTTCGGTGCCGTTCGTTTCCGGGATGTCCACCCCATACAGATCGTTCACACGCTTGCTCCTTGTTTTCCCATGCACGGGAAATGGATTGCGTGGCCCTGAAACTCATCTGTGCCGGAGATGCGCGTCCAGGATTCCAGAACTGGCACCCTCTGGCAAGGCTTTTCTGGACACTGACGGGCTGGCAAGCGCCGGCGTTTTCCGGCCAACGGTTCGGAAAATGCCCTGCCATCGACCGACGCTGATCCTATGCCCCTCCGGTTCCGTGACCGAAGAGGTCGGCACCCCGATGCGCGTTGTCCTCGTGTTCGAATTCGAGGCTGGAGTGGGTGATGTCGAAATCCGTCTTCAGCCTTTGCTTGATCTCGACCTTCACCGCCTCGATTTTCGGCCAGGCCTCCGACGTCAGAACCACGTGGCAGTCCAGGGCCGCGTCGTGCTCCTGCATCTGCCACAGATGTACGTGGTGAACCTCCTTCACACCGTAGACCTTGTGCATCACGTCGATGACCGCCCTGCTGTCGATGTCCGGGGGGCTGCCAAGCATGAGCGTTCGGACCGGGCCGCCGATCTCGGTCAGGGCGAGGTAGAGGATGTATAGCGCGATCCCTATCGTGATCGCCGGATCGACCCAGCGCAGGTCGTAGAAGAGGATCAGCGCCCCCCCTATGATCACCGCGACCGAGGCGAGCGCATCCGACAGGTTGTGCAGGAACAGCGCACGGATGTTCACGCTGTCCTTTTGCATCGACCAGGTCAGCCCGGCAGTCAGACCATCGACCACCAGCGCCACGCCGCCCAGGATGACGACGGTCCAGCCGGCGATCTCAGGCGGATCAACCATGCGCATCGCCCCCTCGTAGATCAGGTAGAACCCCACGAGGATCAGCGTCGTGTAGTTGATCAGGGCCGCGACGATCTCGATCCGGCCATAGCCGAAGGTCATCCGTTCGTCCGGTGGCCGCCGCGCGATCTTGCGCGCGACGAAGGCGATGATCAACGACGCCATGTCGGAAAAATTGTGGAGTGCGTCCGCGATGAGGGCGAGACTGCCGGACAGGATGCCGCCAATGATCTGCGCCACGGTCAGAAGCGCGTTGGCCCAAATGGCGATCGATACCCTCCGGTCTCCTGACGCCGGGTCCATGTGGGCATGCCCGTGATCATGCGGCATGATGCGGCTCCTCGATTTCCTGGCACGCCTTCGGCCCGACGAGGAGATGAAGCGCCAACCCTTTCCCCGGGTGCTCTGTCTGTCCGCAAAGCCGGTTCCGCCGGTCACTGAACCGCTGCGCATGTGCGTCGTGATAGTCGTAACCGTCGTTTCGGCCCAGGATTCCACGTTCGGAAAAACCTGCTTTCAGCGGCTGCGGGCTGGCGGCCGCTGGGAAACGCGTCCTTGCAGGCGCTCGCGATGTGGTTTCGGCGGTCATGGGCGGTCTCCTTGGAATCAACCGCAGACCGATCTAATCCCTTCAGCAACTGTAGGTTCAAGCCCTGGCTTGCGTCGCCCCCGGCTTGTCGTGATCGGCCAGGCATTCCTCGTGGTCGCGCAGGACTTCGAGGATGCGACAGTCAGCGACCCTGTCGCTGTTGCACTCGTTGATCATTCGGCGCAGCTCGGACCGCAGCGCCTGAAGGCGGGCGATACGTGCCTCGACCTCACGCAATTGCCGTTGCGCGACCGCATCGACCTGTGCGCAGGAGCGTTCCGGACTGTCGGACAGATCCAGCAGTTCCCGGATCGCCTCCAGCGAAAACCCCAGCTGCCGGGAGTGGCGGATGAAGGCGAGACGGTCCAGTTCCTCGTTTCCATATCGGCGCTGGCCACCCTCGGTCCGACCGGGTTCGGGCATGAGCCCGATCTGTTCGTAATAGCGGATCGTCTGGACCTTGGTGCCGGTCCGTTTTGCCAACGTGCCGATCGAGAGCATGGCAACCTCCCTTTTCTCTACAGCGGCTGTAGGAAAAAGCGCAGCACAGGACAACAGGTCGCGTCCTTTCCCGTGGAACTTTCTTGCATCTCCAACTGCTGTAACCTGTATCCGAAGGGTAAATCGCCCCTGTCACAACAACGAAAGGCCACTTCTTGGATACGCTGTCGCCGCTGATGCTCGGTTTTCTTGGCAGTCTGGCGGCCGGGTCGATGACCGCGGTCGGGGCCGTTCCGGTGCTTTTCGGGCGTATCCCGTCGCGCGCGATGCGCGATCTGTCGCTGGGGTTCGCCGCGGGCGTGATGCTCGCCGCGTCGTTCTTTTCGCTCATCATCCCGGCGCTTGACGCGGCAGAGCCGCAGTACCAGAACAGCGCCGCGCCCGCGGCGGTCGTTTGCGTATCCATCCTTCTGGGCATGGGCGCGGTCGCGTGGCTGAACGAACGCCTCCCGCACGAACACTTCAGTACCGGACGGGAAGGACCCGAAGCCGCATCGCTCCGGCGGGTCTGGCTGTTCATCATCGCGATCACGATTCACAATTTTCCCGAAGGTCTTGCCGTCGGCGTCGGCTTTGGCGCAAACGGGTTTTCGGGCGGCATGCCGCTTGCGCTCGGCATCGGACTCCAGAACGCGCCCGAGGGGCTCGCCGTGGCCGTGGCGCTTTTGGGCGAGGGCTATGACAAGCGACGTGCCTGGGCCATCGCCGCGATGACGGGGATGGTAGAACCGGTCGGCGGCCTTATCGGCGCAGGGATCATCACCCTGTCCCAACCCTTGCTGCCCTGGGGACTCGCCTTTGCCGCGGGTGCAATGCTCTTCGTCATCAGCCACGAGATCATTCCCGAAACCCACCGCAGCGGCCATCAGAACAAGGCGACACTTGGCCTGTCCATCGGACTTGTGCTGATGCTTTTTCTCGATGTCTGGCTGGGATGATCCGAAAGCCCTTGAACCTACAGTTGCTGTAGGTCGTATATCGGGGTCCGATCGGGAATCACGACGGAGAACCATCATGCCGGACGGCACTGCAGGGCAGCGCGAATGGCGCGTGACGGGAATGGATTGCGGCTCCTGCGCCGCCAAGCTCCGCGGCGCGGTCGAGCGCCTGCCCGGCGTGACGGATGTCGACGTAACGCTGATGACCGAGCGGCTTCGCCTGACGCTCGACGAGGGCAAGACGAAGTCCGAACAGGTCGAGAAAGCCGTGCGGGGGATCGGCTTTGGCATCGCGCCCATGGGAGAGCGGCCCGAGACGCCGAAGGACGGTTTCGTTCTGCCCGACGGGGCGTTCCCCGGTGCCGAGGTCATGCCGGAGCCGGAGGGGGAAGACGCCGCAAGGCCCGCGGATGCACTGCCCCGGTCATGGTATCGGACATCCAAGGCGAGGCTGGTGATTGGCACTGGCGCATTGCTCGCGATGGCCTGGGCCTCACGCCTCGTCTTCTCAGCCGAGATCGCGCAATGGGCCTTCGTCCTCGCCACCCTGATCGGGCTCGTACCCGTGGCGCAGCGCGCTTTCGCCATGGCGCGCGCGGGAATGCCCTTCACCATCGAGATGCTGATGACGATCGCCGCCAGCGGCGCACTGGTGATCGGCGAGGCCGAAGAGGCAGCACTGGTCGTCTTCCTCTTCGCCATGGGCGAGTTTCTGGAGGGCATCTCCGCCGGAAAGGCACGCAACAGCATCCGGGCGCTGTCGAACCTCGTGCCAAAGACCGCGCGGCTCGAGTTGGGCGGGAAAACCCGCGAGGTGTCGGCCCGAACGCTCAAGGTCGGCCAGATCGTGAAGGTACGTCCCGGCGACCGGGTGCCCTGCGACGGAGAGGTGATAGATGGAACGTCCGGTGTCGATGAAAGCCCGGTGACCGGCGAAAGCGTCCCCAGCCTCAAGGAGCCGGGCGCGCAGGTCTTTGCCGGGTCCATCAATGCCGAGGCGCTGCTGCGCGTGCGGGTCACGAAAGCGGCCGACGACAACACCATCGCGCGCATCCTGCGCCTGGTCGAGGAGGCCGAAAGCGCCCGCGCACCGACCGAGCGTTTCATCGACCGGTTCAGCCGGGTCTACATGCCCTGCGTGGTCGGGGCCGCCCTGTTGGTGGCGGTCATCCCGCCGCTGGCCTTCGGACTGGCTTGGGACGAATGGGTCTATCGCGCGCTGGCGCTGCTGCTGATCGGATGCCCCTGCGCCTTGGTGATCTCGGTGCCGGCGTCGATCGCATCGGCGCTCTCCACCGGGGCGCGCAATGGCCTTCTGATGAAAGGCGGCGCGGTGATCGAGGCAGCGGCCAGCACCACGCATGTCGCCTTCGACAAGACCGGCACGCTGACGCATGGCAGGCCCCGGGTGACCGATGTTTCGGTTCTGGGCGGGCGCGAGGAAGACCTCATCGCCCTCGCCGCCGGTGTGGAAAGCGGCGCGAGCCACCCCCTCGGGCAGGCGATCTGCGCCGAGGCCGACCGGCGGGGCATTGACGCGGCTGTCGCGACCGGAGGCCGCGCGTTGCCCGGCAAGGGCGCGGAAGCGTCGATCGACGGCGCGACGGTCTGCGTGGGCTCCCCCCGTTTCGCGGCGGAGCGCGGCGCGCTGACCCGCGACCTGCGAGATTTCGTGGCGCCGCTGGAAGCCGAAGGCAAGACGGTGGTGATCGTTCTTTACGAGGACAAGGCCCTTGGCCTGATCGCGCTGCGGGACGAGCCGCGCGCCGACGCGGCAGAGGCGGTGATGCAGTTGCACGCGCTGGGCATCGCTTCGGTCATGCTCACCGGGGACAATCCGCGCACCGCCAAGGCAATCGCCGACACCCTCGGTATCGTCCATCGCGCGGACCTCATGCCCGAGGACAAGGTCGCGGCCATCCGCAACCTCTCCCGCGAGGCCAGAGTGATGATGATCGGCGACGGCATCAACGATGCTCCCGCGCTTGCGGCTGCGCATGTCGGCGTTGCGATGGGGTCGGGTACCGACGTGGCGCTGGAGACGGCCGATGCGGCGATCCTTCGCAACCGGGTGACGGATGTGGCCGGCAAGATCCGCCTCGCCCGGGCGACGATGTCCAACATCCGCCAGAACATCGCCATTGCGCTGGGGCTCAAGGCGGTGTTCCTCGTGACCACTGTGCTCGGCATCACCGGCCTGTGGATCGCGATCCTCGCCGATACCGGCGCCACCGTTCTGGTCACGCTGAACGCCCTGCGGTTGCTGGCTTTCCGGCCCTCAGGCGCGACGAGCCGCGCGCTGCGGACAGGCCATGACGGATCGGATATGCGCCATACCCCTGCAACACCCTGAAAGGAGACTTCGATGATCATGACCCGCCGCGTCATGCTGGCCTGTGCCGCAGGCTTTGCCGCCTCTGTTCCTCTCGCCACGACGGCGCAGGGGATGCCCGCGATCCACGTCCTCAAGGACCCGAACTGCGGATGCTGCACAGCCTGGATCGAGATCCTGCGCAAGGATGGCTTCACCGTCACCACCGAAAACAGCTTGGGCACGCTCCTGATGCAGCACAAGCTCGCCAACGGAATTCCCCCGAACATGGTCTCCTGCCATACCGGCGAAATCGACGGCTACATGATCGAGGGGCACGTGCCCGCGGCCGATATCCGCAGGCTCCTCGTCGAGCGGCCCGAGGCCGTTGGCCTGGCCGTGCCGGGCATGCCCTATGGATCGCCCGGGATGGGCCCCGAGAGCGAGCGCGAAGCCTATGATGTCTTTCTGATCCGGCAGGGCGGCCGTGCCGAGGTCTTCTCTCATCACGAGGCCGCATGAGGCAGCGATGAACGCGGTTCGGTCGGCTCAAGGACTGGCGACGTGTCGCAACAAGATACGACCGGTGCCCCAAGACCTTCTTCTCCGCTGTCGTCCTCGCCGCAAGCGTCATCTATTGGCTATGAGTCCTGAGCCCAGGTCGCTGGTCGCTGTGCGGCGGGTGGCCTCCGGAAAAAGCAGTACGCCATGCGCATTTGGAAGAGCCTTGAACCACACGACGAAGCCGAGATTGAGGAGAAGTCGGGGAATCGGAACGACGCGTTTGCTGTCTTCCGTCTTTCCCGGCGCCTCGGGTCCAGATCCTGTTGCCAGACAGTCGGTTCCAGTGCGGAAGCGCACGTCAGCACGTTCGATGTCACGGGGATATCGCCAAAGAACTCGAACATGAGCTTCTCAAGGGCGGCTATTTTCCCCTACATCGACTTGGTCGGGTAATTCTTGCGGGTTTGCGTGAAGGCGGTCGAAATCAGGACCGGCTCGGCAACGAAGCGGTCGAAATCCTGGACATTTTGCTCGTCAAGAAGCTGCCGGCTGGCCTGGCGGACGTCTTCGCCCTCGGTCACTTCGATCTCCACTTCGTTGATCCGCCGTTTCATCGACGCAGCCTGGCGCCCCAAGTCCGACGGAACAGCATCGGGCAAGCCCAGACCGATCATCTCGCTCGCCCTGGTCAGAAGTTTCCGGACGTCTTGCCAGCCCTGGCGTCGCGCGGCGCGCCGCAACCCGCGGTTTTCTTCTTCGAGCCGCGCGATGCGGGCGTCGAGATCCGCGTCGGTCTTTACCCCCATCTCGTCCTGTCCCGAGAGGATCCGCGCCAGCTCGGCGCGCAACAGTTCCGTGAGGATGGCTTTCGCCGTCTCCGGCTTCAGAAGTCCGTCTTTGAGTGCGTCCACGATGTCCTGTTCCTTCTGCTCGTAGACCGTGAGCAGCCTTGCGGCGCGTTTCACGGCGTCGAGCGGGAGGTCGGTTCGCAGGGACAGACAGAGAAATTGATTTGAGACGGGGTTTGAGCCGCAGCGGGGCAGGCGTTTGCGGAAATAGTAGATCCGGCCGCGTCGCAGCAGGTAGGGACCGGCGTGATGGGGACGCCTGCTGCTCCGGATCGGGCGGCGCTGGCAGGCATAGCGCGCAAGATCATGTGTTACAGCCTGTGCTACAGTTTCGCGCGGCTGTGACACAGCGAGGTCCCGTCGGGAGTGGGTATCGTTGTTTTTACAGGATTTTCTGATTTTATTTCAATAAATTGCCAGCTTTGGGAGATTGGGTCAAGTTTGTTGCGATGAAAATTGATGTTTGGATCCGGTGCGTAACATTGATTACCGGCACAAGTTTTGTGCAGAACCGGCGATCTCGAGGTTCAGCCGCCAGAAGCAAGCTCTGCTGAATTGGCGTTGCCCGCGCCGGAGAAGGCGGCGAGGTCAATTCTCAGACTTGCCGTCTGTCAAGCGGCAGAGCGCGACCTTAGCCGGTTCACAGTCCTGGTTTGCCTCGTTGGAGGCGTACGACGCGGAAGATCGACTTCGTCCCGTCGATGTCTGTCCTGACAGTTTCGGGTCCGCCCCAATCGATTTCCAGACGGCGCGGTGCGATCTCCGCCTTGGTGGAGCCCCCAATCACCTCTCGAAGAAATGCATGCATTAGGGGTGACAGATTTATGTGGTTGTTGCGGATGTTTCCGCCGTTCAGGACGCTCTGCCCGAGAACCTTGTCCTCCTGACCAAACAGGTCCATTATCCGCCGGGTGCGATCCCGGTCGGCTTGATCGAAGTCGATCCACGCGAGAAACGACATCAGGCCAGCTCCCTGATGGGGGCCTCTGCAATGCTCAGCCTGCCCTCGCTCATCCAATGAATGGCGATGCCGTTCAATGCCTTGTCGGGTCATTTCGACCGGACCATGGCGGCGTAGGCATCCAGTTGCGGCCAGTAACTGGCGAAGCGTGCGGCGGGGTCGGGGCAGGGGCCGGACTTGTGGTCGAGGATCAGCAGACCCTGCGGCCCTTCGGCCAGGCAGTCGAGGATGGCGTTGGTCTCCGATCCGTCGGCGGCGATCTCCTGCAAGGGCAGCTCGAAATGCAGACGGTCATAGCCATGGTCTGCCAGCCAGCAGGTCAAGGCATTCGCCTGCATGGCGATCTGGGCGATGGCCGCGTCGGGCAGGCCGGTGGCGGCGGCGAGCCGGTCGGTCAGGTCGGGACGTTCGGCCAGCACGCGGAAGGCCAGATGCCATGCGGTACCGCGTTCGGCCGCGCTGCCGATGCGGGTCTCGTCGACGCCGTCGGCCAGCGCGATGGTCTCGAGTGGTGCGGCCGGCGCCGGGTCGGTTTCCGCCAGGGTCGAGGGGCTGCGCCGCCACGGCGTATGCGGGGCGTCCGGAACGTCGCGCGGCAGGCCGAACCGTGGCCAGGTCTCGGGCGGGGCCGGTACGGGGTCCGGTTCGTCCGGGATGCCTTCGGCGACCCGGGCCGCAAGGCACTGGCCCGCGACGGTCAGCGCGTCAGCGGTCGTGGTAAACCCGGCACGGTCGCGCAGCAGGTCGACCATGCGCTCTGCGTTGTTCCGCGGTTTGCTTCGTTCGCGGGGCATGACAAGGATCAGCCGGTCGCGCGCGCGGGTCAGCGCGACATAGAGCTTGCGGGCCGCATCGCGTTCGTCGTCGGGGCGGCGGGCCTCGGTAAAGGGTTCGCGGCTTTCGAGCGCGGCGAAGGCGGGCAGGTAGCCCAGCCCGGCGGTGTCGAGCACGTTGTCGAGATCGTCGAACCCGTCGAACTCGGCCCACAGGGCGCCGGGGCGCTCGGCGATCTTCTGGTCCAGCCCGGCGACCACTGTGATCGGCCATTCGCGGCCCTTGGCGGCATGCCATGTGCAGATCTCGATCCCAGAGGCGGACCAGCCATCGGGGTCGGGGTGGCGGTCCCAGTCCCGGGCGGTCTGGTGTGCGATCCAGCCCAGAAAGACCTGCAGCCCGGCGCCGTGGAACCCGGCGGCGGCGCGTAAGTCCTGCGCCATCGCGTCGAACTCCTGCGTCTCGGCCTCGAGCCGGGCGAGATCGCCCGCTCGGTCCCGTAACTTTCAAATTCACTAACAGTGCACCGAAAGACGGATATCTCAGATTGGCACGAGTACCAGTGCTCTTGCGCTGGTCTGCCTACTGTCATTGTGCGATTTGACGGGAACGACTACGTCCCGCACACGGCCCCGTTCACCGGCGGCTCGATTTCGCGCTTGCAGCGAATGTCGGTTCTCATAAGCCGCGCAGCGACGGAGCCGCCCAGGGTGAAGGCCTGGACTGGGCCGTCCTTTCGGGACGGCCCAGTCGTTCAAATCTCCACCGCCTCCGATATCGCCAGGGCGTCCTCAAGCTCGACGCCGAGGTAGCGGACGGTGCTGTCCATCTTCGTATGGCCGAGCAGAAGCTGAACTGCCCGCAGGTTTCCTGTCATGCGGTAGATCTGTGCGACCTTGGTCCGCCGCATGGAATGGGTGCCATATGAGCTGGGTTCCAGGCCGATCGAATTCACCCAGTCGCGCACGAGCCGGGCGTACTGCCGCGCCGAGATATGCAGCCTTTCGTGGAAGAGACCGGGCCAGAGGTATTCCGACCCGATCATCGCCGGGTCCTCAAGCCAGGCCGCAAGGGGCTTGCGGGTCCCTTCAGTGATCTCGAAACGCACAGGGTGCCGTGTCTTGCTCTGAGTGATCGATGTGCGCTCCTTGACCTGACCGGCCGAAAAGACATCCGCGACCTTCAGCTGAACGAGGTCGCAGCCACGCAGCTTGCTGTCGATCGCCAGGTTGAACAGCGCAAGGTCCCTGATGCGGTTCGCGATCTCGAGGCGCACCCGGATTCCCCAACCGTGTTTCGGCAGGAGCGGACGTTTCTGGCCGATGATGCGGCCCTTGTTCCAGGCGGGTCGACCCGTGCGGATGGCGGGAAGATTTGCAATGGGCATGGCGGTTCCTCCGCTCCTCCCCGACCTCCACAACGTCGACATCCTGCCGACAGTGCCACCATACCATATGACATCGTCTAAGGTCGGCTCCGAGCCCTTACTACCAATGACTCTCCAGTGAGAATGCGCAGGTGCAGCATGATCACTTCGCAAGTGATCGGCCTGAAGCCGCCATTCGACTGGGAAACGCCCCACCGCAGTGCGGCCCGTCACTCCGGTCATTCGCTGCAATTGCACGATGTCGGTTCGGCTGAAGGCTGACAATTCGGACATCATGGAACCGCACCGGTGTCTGTGGCAGCATCCTGAGATGATCGAATTCCGCGCTCTCGCCGATGACCATCCCGACCTCGCGCACTCTCCGCTGCTTCGGGGCGCTCTCCTGAGCCTGCAATATGCTCAGAAGCACGGATCAATCGGACTGACCAAAACCAAGGCCTTCAAGCGCGTTTTCGTCCATTGGGCCATTGAGCATTTCGACTGGCCGGGGAAAAGCGCAGAGGAGATGTTCCGCGAGCTATGCCGGGAATTGGGTGACTCGGTTTGAATGAGCGGCGTATCGTGGCGGGTGTTGAGGCCTGCCGGAACTTC
>CANMQJ010000025.1 GCA_947500005.1 uncultured Paracoccaceae bacterium
TGACAGCCGTATCTCACAATTAAGGGCAAAAATTGTCGCCAAACGCGTCGCGTCTCAGATTAAAGGGCAACGCGACAGCTGGATTTGATGAAACAGGCCGCCGATCTTCATCCGATCACCCGCGCCTGCATGGGGTTTCATCTCTGGAGTCTTGCGGGCCTTGGGCAGCAGGGCGATCGGGTGGAAGCAGCGGTCACGGCCGCGCGCATCGCGGCTAGCGAGGGAAACGGGGCAATTTTCGCACCGTTGGCAATGGGCGGGGCAGGGGGCCTGCGCGCGAGTGGGCCATCGGCAGAGCGCCTTAAACAATGGCTCGAGGGGATGCAGACAGCTATCCTCATGGCGATGCGGCGCCTCGACGATATCCAATCATGGTCAGCGAAGGCCAAAGCAGAGATGTCAACGCTCTCAGGCAAGACACCGCCGGTCCTGAGCGCCCTGCTGACCGAATGGCCCCTCGTTTCCGCCCCGATGGCCGAAATGTGGATCGGTGCTAGCCGCGCCACCGCTCAACGCAATCTCGCCTGGATGGAAGCGAAGGGTCTAATCCGTGAAGTGACGGGGCAGGGACGGTTTCGGATGTGGAGTATTGCGATTTAGGCCGACCAGCGGCCAGTCGAAATCTGTTCCAGTTTCGAGCGCTCTGACTACAGATTATCCTTTATTGCATCACCCCAAAGTCAGCACCATCTCCTCCGAGAGCGACAAGTCCGGAATATGCAGGTTCTCAGGTGCCGGGCCTTTGCGAATGCGCCCAGCCGCGTCATAATGGGAACCGTGACAGGGGCAGAACCAACCCCCGAAATCCCCCGCCCCATCCCCCAGAGGGACACAGCCCAGATGGGTACAGACACCGATCATGACCAGATATGCCTCGTGACCCGCAATGGCCCGGTTCTCATCGCTTGCCAGCGCATCGTCGGGCAGATTTGGGTTGCGCGCCGAGCTGTCAGGCAGGTCAGAGACCGCCTGTGCCCGAGCCTGAGCCATTTCTGCCTCCGTTCGATGACGGATAAAGACAGGTTTTCCGCGCCAGTTGACGGTCAATTGCGTTCCGGGCGCGAGATCGGAAATATCAACAGTGATCTGTGCCAAGGCGCGGACATCGGCGGAGGGGTTCATCTGGTTCACCAGTGGCCAGAGCGCAGCCCCTGTTGCCACGACCCCTGCCCCGGCTGTTGCGTAATACAGGAAATCCCTGCGGGCGGTATTCTCTGACGCTTCCATCATCGGGCATGTGTCCGTGCCTCCCGCGCTGGAAGGTCAACACGCGAGATGTAACGTTTTGTCAGCGCACCTCTCTACGGATCATCAAACAGGCCTTGTCGGCGCATTAATGGTGCGGGCCCGCGCCTTTTGCCATCATGAGGTGGTGCTCCTGGTGATGCGCCCCGATGGTCATCAGACCAAAGAAACCAAGTCCCTGAATCTGCGCGGCATCGCCATCGACACTGAGCGCCACGCCATCTTCTAAGTCCTCTGTCACAACGTCCCAGCCGGTCTCGGCCGCGAGAAAGGGCGCATGGGCGGGCACCATGGCGCGGATGGCCTCGAGAACACGGGGGGTGCCCCGAATCTCGAACCGGGCCCCTTCCGGCCGCAGGGTGCGGGCGACCACGGCCTCTTGGGTCAGAAGGTCCATATCGACCAGATGGCGGCGCAATCCGTCAATATCGACCCGCTCCCAATCCGTCTCGGGATCGGCCTGCAGGATCGTTACGATTTCCGCCAAGGCGGCAAAGGCCGATTGCCCGGTTTCCTGCGGTCCGCCCATGTCGTGACCAGCCGCGGAATTGGCGTGCTGCGCGGCCACGGGTGCGGCCATCACTATGGCAAGGACGAAGGGAATGAGACGCATGGACAGGTCCTTCAATGGGGTGGTGTCATGTTTACGCTAGCAGGGGCGGATGCATCGTAATATGATTTCAATCATATGTTGCCAAACCCCTATGATTATATCCCGAGCTCAGCCCTGCGCCCAATCTCCGGCGCGGTTGGAGATACCGTATTTCACCAAGGCGACCCCACCCACGGTCTCTATGTCGTGCAAACCGGGCGCGTGCATCTCGAGCGGGTCGGTCCAGATGGCGAGCGGTTCATCATCCACCGTGCCCAAGCCGGAACAAGCTTTGCCGAAGCTTCGGTGTTTTCGGAGGTCTATCATTGCGACGCAGTCATTGTTGAGGCCGGGGCGCTGATCCGGATCGACAAGGCTTCCGTATTGGCCGCTTTTGCCGACCCGGCATTTGCCCGCGCCTATGGCCGTCAGGCGGCTCAACAGATACAGGCGCAGCGACAGATGCTGGAGATCGTCGGCATTCGGCGCGCAGAGGACCGGGTGATGGCAGGGTTGATCGCAGGCTTGCTCGAAGGCTCCATCGTCGAGTTTGCCGCTCGGTTACAATTGAGCCATGAGGCGACCTACAGGGCGCTGCGAAAGCTTGTGCAAGACGGACGGGTCATGAACCCGTCCCGCGGGATCTATCACCTGCACCCATGACCTGATCAGCTGTGGCTCGCGAAGACCGAGGTCGCGCCGTCGGAGCCAACAAGCAAGGTGTCAAAAGCGTCACCGGCCCCGGGACCGCCCATGCCGGGCGAACTCATCGGCATGCGGGGGACAGTCAAACCGCGCGCCATCGGTTGCTCTGCTAGCAGCCGCGTGATGTCCGCGGCAGGCACGTGGCCCTCGATAAAATAGTCGCCCACGACCGCCGTGTGACATCCAGCAAGTTCCGGTGCAATTTGCAGCCGATCTTTGAACGCATAAAGCGCATCCTGATCGACGTCCTGCGCCTCGACCGCGAAGCCCGCTTGCCGGACATGATCGACCCAAGCGGTGCAGCATCCGCAGGTGGGGGTTTTCAGGACTTTAATGACCGGTTCCGTGTTGGCCAGTGCTCGCAGGGGGAGTGTGGCAGCCGCTCCGGCCAGCAAGAACGTACGTCGTTTCATCATGTGTTCCTTTTTGAGTTACCCGAGACCCTAGAACTGTGTTTTCGAGAGTCCAGAGGCTGTTCCTGCTTGTCGGCTTGAGGGCGGATGTATCCAGGGCGTGTCCGCTTGCTGGCCCGCGAAGGGGCTGGATCAACATCCTGTCGACCCAGAGGTCGCGCGTCGTGCGAAACTGCTCGATACCGATCGTCATTCCCTCGTGGCCCTTCGCGGGCTGGGCTACGTAAGTACCCATGAGGCGGTCCCACCACGGCAGGTTGAAGCCGTAGTTTGAGTTGGTTTCGCGCGGATCGACAGAATGATGCACGCGTTGCATGTCGGGTGTGACGACGATCCATCTGAGCCACCGGTCGACCGGTCTCGGCAGGTTGATGTTGGCATGGTTGAAGAGGGCAGTGGCGTTGAGGATGATCTCGAACAACAAAACCGCGACGGCGGGCGGACCAAGCGCTGCCACCAGGGCGAGCTTGATCGCCATCGAGATGAGGATCTCAATCGGATGGAAGCGTAATCCAGTGGTTGCGTCGAAGTCGAGATCCGCATGGTGCATCCGGTGCAGGCGCCACAGGGCCGGGACGGCGTGGAACATGACATGTTGCAGATAGATCGCCAGATCGAGCAGCAGCATGGACAGGATCACAGCCAACCCGAAAGGAGCCTCGATAATGTTGAACAGGCCCCAGCCCCGCTCCTCGGCCAGGATCGCCAGACCGACGGCCAGGATTGGGAAAGACAACCGGAGGATCGCGGTATCGATCACGACAAGTGCCAGGTTGTTCGACCAACGGATGACACGCGGAATGTCACGCCGCCGACGCGGGGCGGCGAGTTCCCAAAGCGCCATGGCGGCCAGCACACTCAAAAACGCCGTCAGACGAATCTCCGGCTCTGCGGCTAGTATTATGTCCATCACAGTCTACGGCCCTTCTGTGTTAGGGCTTGGGTGCGGATGCGCATCTCGCACATCAGTCTTTTCTTGCGCAGCCTTTGCAGCCGCTATCTGGACTATATCAAGATCCCGCGCGTGGCGCTCGTCGAGACACTCTGTTTCGAGCTGCAGCGTGACCATGTGAAACCCATGCTGTTCCGTCAGCCGCCGATAGGCCCTGTTCAGCAAATCCGCGGCCTCGGCGGGTGACTGATGGCGGATATGGGCGGAAAACGCGTGTTTGCCGCTGGTCAGCGTCCAGGCATGCACATGGTGAACATCCAGAACCCCGTCCTGCCCGTTCAGGTCCGCTGTTACAGCGTCGAGATCCGTTCCCTCGGGCGTGCCTTCCATGAGAATGTGGACCGCTTCCTTGATTACGCCCACAGAGGCCCAGAGGAGAACCACCCCGAACGCCATGCCGAGAATCGGGTCAATCGCCAGAAAGCCGGTGAACTCGATCACAAGGGCGGTGACGATGATCAGGAGGCTGCCGACAAAGGTCTGGATGATGTGCCAGAGCGCGCCACGGGCATTCAGATCGTCCTTGCTCGATTGCCACATCAGCGTCAGAGAGACCACTTCCGTGACCAGGCCCCCGAAGGCGACCCAAAGCATGGGGCCTGTGGCCAGGTGGATCGGGTCTCCGAGCCGCATCGCGCCCATCCAGATCACCAGAAGCGCCATGCCGAGAAGAAAGCCGCCATTCACCAGCGCCCCGATGATTTCGGCGCGGTACCATCCGAAACTGCGCGTCGAATCCGCTGGACGGCGCGCAATCCGCTGCGCGGTGATGGCCACGAGAACGCCGCCAACCGCCGACAGGGTGTGAAACGCATCCGACAGGACGGCAATCGAGCCAGTCCAGAACCCGACGGCCAGTTCAATCACGAAGTAGACGCCGGTGAGCCAGGCCGAAATCACAAGGGCCTTGCCGGAACTCGGCATGTGCCCGGCGTGAGAATGACTGGCCATATCAGCTCTCCTCCCCTTGTGTACCGGTCTTTCGCGTCGCGGCGAAGAGAACCGACAGGCCGGTAAAGCCACCGAGCGCAAGCGCGGTCCATGTGGCAGTGCGGGCATCTCCGTTCATCGCCTGGTTGCCCATGTGAGCGAGCAAAAAACTCGCTGGAATAATCCCGGCCATCGTGGCCAGCGCGAACCTCCAAAGATGCAGCTTGCTCAGACCTGCGGCGTAACTGATCATATCGAAGGACAGAAACGGCAGCAGGCGACTGCCGAAGACCAAGAAGGTCAGAGTGTTCTGCGATCCGAACAGGCCTGTGTTAATCTTCTGACCGAGATGACGCTCAACGAAGGGACGACCGAGACCGCGGGCCAGACCAAAAGCGGCAAGCGCACCGAGTTCCGCGCCAAGAACGACAAAGAGTGTCCCGAACGTGTGCCCATAAGCCGCTCCGGCGGCGAGTGCGATCGGCGCCGAGGGCAGGGGGCTTGCGACGATAGCGATTGTCATAAGCGCCACGATAACAATTGGTCCGGCAAGACCTGCCGCCTCGATCCAGCGGTCAATTTCCGCGCGATCAGGCAGGCGAATGTCAACGCCAAGGACGTCCGGGAAGGCCAATGCGACGACTCCCATCAGGAACACCGCAATAAGAAGGATGCGCATCATCATGGATCAAAACACGGCATAGAGCAGAACGAAAAACGTCGCTGCCAAAAGGTCAAAGGCCACGCAGAATGGAATATACCAGTTCGGAATCCGGGCGAGACGATAAGAATTGTGGTGTGACATGTCCCAAAGGGCGTGCAGGGCCAAGCCCAAGGGAAGGAAAGCCCAATGCCATATCAGCCCCAAAAAGGCTGCCGAGCCGAACAAAAGGGCGACGGCGAGCTCTGCCCAGAACACGCGCGCTCTGCCGTCCGCGGCGCCAAAGCCGATATAGGCACCGCCAATCAAAGCAAGCGTGATCGAAGCAAGAGCTATCGAGCTCTTTTCATCCAAAAACAGGTGAGCCGGCATTGTGAGCAAGACAAACAACACACCAACCCATACGGGAGATTTCAAGATATCCCCGTGTCGATGGTGCGATACGTGATCGCCTGTCTTTTCGAAAATCTGTGCCATGGCTTTGTACCTAGGGATTCCAGCAACTGGAAGGTCAAGGGCTATTCATCCACGCGCGCAACGCAGCGCTCACTCAACCGTTCCACGGTGAGGTCAAAGGACCGATATCAGGACGTATTTGACGCTGACGCCAAGCTCATGTCCGACGCGCGTGGCGATTTTCAGTCATCTTTCGCCTTCTGCCAGACTTGCTGGCAGGCTGAGTAAAGAAACGTCGCTGACCAGGTCAGCAACATGAAGCCCAAAAGCGATTGCAGCATCAGCAACAGTCGAAAGGGCCCGACCACCTCTATGGACGAATAGCCAAGGGTCGAGAACGAGATGCCCGTAACATAGAGAACATCCTGAAACATCGGCGGGCTGTTGCTGAACGATTGCGGCAGAACGCTTGCCACCACCATCGTGTTGAACACGGCGAGCGTCACAAGTTCCAATACGTGCAGCAACAGCAACGCGGAAAACGTCAGGATGATCCGAAAGCCGGAGCCATCCGACCGCTGCGGGGAAAACTTCAGAATGCCCGACAACGCATAATGATGGACAATTCCCATCACGATCGCCGCGCATATTCCGACAAACATAGCCATCAACTCGGTCATACACCCAAACCCGTCTTCCTGTTCAAACAGGTCAATTTGACCATACATCAGGCTTTTAGCACAACGGGACCAATTGATTCTTCACTGGTCAGGCCAACGCGGGGGGCAACCCGTTCAGGGCGACATCCACCGGAACGGTCGGCAAGTTCGATGCGATCCAGCCAGGCCCTTCGCCTGATCCCAACATCCCTTCCGAGATATCGGCGTAGCCCGAATAACCAGCTTGTCTCAACGCTCGAAGCAGCGATGCGGAGCGTCCGCCAGTGGCGCAGATCAGTCCAACAGTGCGATCACCGCTCAGTTCCTTGGCCCTGAACAATCGGTCCGGAAAACCGGACGCGTGCATGCTTATCGGCCATACACCAGCACCTACGCCGGTTTCTTGCCACTCTTTGTGCGTTCTGACATCGATGATCCGCGCCGTATCCGATAGAAGCGCGTCAAAGGCATTCTCTGCCGACCAGACAGATCGGCTCTGCGCCAACAGCGGTGACGCCGCGACGGTCAGCACCGTCATATGAGCACCCAGAACGAAACGGCGCCGGTTCAAATCAAGAGCCATATTCGAAAACCTCATCCTTTGATCGGTTGCGATCCCAAAGGTCACATAACATACGCGCGACGCTACCCGGGAGCACGACACGGTGCAGGCACAGATTTGTATCCATCTGTAGCAAGGGACTGACCTGATACAAACGGCTACAATTCTGCCCATGAAACAGAATGCAACGATGATCTAGGAAGGACGCCATGGGACCGCCACCTCATATCCTTATCGTGGACGACCACGCTCAGATACGCGAAAGCGTCGCGCGCTTCCTGGAGAAGAACGGAATGCGCACGACCGTCGCCAGGGATGCCGTGGAGATGGATGCCAAGCTGGCCACCGGTCACTTCGACCTCCTCGTGCTCGATGTCATGATGCCGGGCGAGGACGGTTTGTCGGTTTGCCGCAGACTTGCGCCAGAGGGTGATCTTCCGATCATCATGCTGACGGCGCTTGGTGAGGAAACGGATCGGATCGTGGGTCTGGAAATCGGTGCGGACGATTATCTCGCCAAGCCGTTCAATCCACGAGAACTGCTCGCCCGCATCAAGTCGGTTCTTCGGAGAAGCAACCGCGACGAACCTGTGGCCGGAAGCCTCGCTGGGAGGAAAGTCTCTTTTGCGCACTGGATACTGGATACCGACCGGCAGGTGCTGATTGACGAGTCCACCACCGAGACCCCATTGACGACCTCCGAGTTCAAATTGCTGGCGGTCCTGCTGGAACGCGCGAGGATGGTGCTCAGCCGTGACCAGTTGCTTGACCTGACCGCTGGGCGGACGCCAGGCCCGATGGATCGAACCATCGACAATCAGATCAGCCGTCTCCGCCGCAAAATCGAGCCGGATGTACTTAGGCCCAGTGTCATCAAAACGGTGCGGAACGGCGGATACTGTCTGGCTGCCGATGTCGAGGATGCGCCGTGATGCGCCGTGCGATGAGGTCTCTGAGCGGCCAGTTGATCCTGCTTGTGGTCGCGGCACTTGTCGTGGCCCAGGCGATCAGCCTGTTCCTGTTCGCTGACGAGCGCACCCTTGCGATTCGTGCCGCATTGGGGTTCGAGGCCGCCGGTCGCGCAGCAAATGTCGCGCGGTTGATCGAGGAGGCCCCGCCGGAGTTGCAGGACTCGATCCTCCGCGCGGCGAATTCGCCATTGATCCGGTTTGATCTGTCGGACGTTCCGAGCGTGGAACACACCGGTCATTCGGATGGCGGCATCGTGGAAGGACGCATACGCGCGCTTCTGGGCGATAGCTACAGCCGGGATATTCGCGTTGAACTGCACGAGGTCGAGGGCGCGTTGCGGCCCCTTCCCAATCTCTCGGACGAGATGACGGAAATGCATCTCGCGATGATGCGCGGAGAGTTGACGGCGGTTGAGATGAACCTGTCGATCGCCATCAAGGGAGCGCGTTGGCTGAATGTCGGAACGCGGTTCGAGCGTCCGCCAATCCAATGGCCTTTCTATTCGATGCTGACCTTTGGAATTTCCGCCGGACTGCTCCTGGTGGCGATCTTCTGGTTTGTCATGACGCGCCTGACGCGTCCTTTGCGGCACCTCTCCAAGGCCGCGGACCATCTTGGCCGGGGCGAGGATGTGGGTGAATTGACCGTCGCGGGGCCGACCGAGGTCAAGGATCTGACCGTCGCCTTCAACCGCATGCAACGACGGCTGACCCGGTTTGTCAGCGATCGGACACGGCTGCTCGCAGCGCTTGGTCACGATTTGCGCTCGCCGTTGACTGCTATGCGTGTCCGCGCGGAGCTGGTTGACGAAGAAGAGACGCGGGACAGCCTCATCGCATCGGTCGAAGAGATGCAGAGCATGGTCGAAGCGACGCTCACCTTTGCACGGGGCCTTACCGGATCCGAAGGTGCCGAAGTGGTCGATCTGCGCAATTTTCTGGACAGCTTGTGCAGCGATATGGCGGCACACTGCACCTTTGCCCCGAGTGATGATGTTGCCGTGCGGCTTCGACCCAACGCGTTCCGAAGGGCGCTGAGGAACCTGCTTGAGAACGCCGTTCGCTACGGTGGTGCCGCAAAAGTCAGCTGGGCGACCCACGGTTCGAACCTCGTACTCAACATCGATGACAATGGGCCCGGCATTCCCGTCGACCAGTTGGAAAAGGTCTTCGATCCCTTCTATCGCCTCGAGCAATCGAGGTCTCTGGAAACGGGCGGTTATGGGCTTGGGCTCTCGATCGCGAGGACAATCGTCCAATCCCATGGCGGCGATATCCAGCTGGTCAACCATAACAGCGCGGGTTTGCGCGCTGTTGTCACCATCCCACTGGATGAAAGCGAACTAATCGAAGGAGAAACAGATGAAACTGAAAACGCTCATTCCAACGTTGCTGGCCAGCTTGCCCGCCAGCATGGCGCGAGCTGATGGTCCAGGCTCCTGGACAGGTCACATGTGGGGCGGAGGCTATGGCTTTATGGGCGGCTTCATGATGCTCGCCTTCTGGGGCGCCGTGATCGCATTGATCGTGTTTCTGGTGCTCAGGCTGCGGGACAATGGCACCCGTCCCCCGGACTCGGACGCGCAGGAAGCGCTCCGGCGCCGCTTTGCGAATGGGGAAATCGACGAAGAAGAGTTCCGTCGCCGCAAAGCAACGCTCGACGAATAGACCCCGCCGCGGACGCCAAAGCCGTCCGACGCGACGCCCACCGACACTGGATAGGAAAGAACGCCATGGTCCCGGAAATTGGTCACTTCGCACTGGCCCTCGCGCTTGCGCTTGCGCTTGTTCAAAGCGTTCTGCCGATTGCAGGTGCGTCGCGTGGAAACGCCGTCTGGATGAAATCCGCCCAGGCGACGGCAATAGGACAAGTGCTGTTTGTGGCCATAGCCTTCGCAGCGCTGATGCAGGCCTTCATCGTCAGCGACTTCACCGTCAGGAACGTCGTCGAGAATTCCCATTCGCTCAAGCCGATGCTCTACAAGGTGGCCGGGACCTGGGGCAGCCATGAGGGTTCGCTGCTGCTCTGGATTCTGATCCTCGCGGTGTTCGGCGCGGGCGTCGCCTGGTTCGGATCGAACATCCCCGCCGAGACCAAGGCGCGCACCTTGTCGGTGCAGGCGTGGATCAGTGTCGGCTTCCTGTCCTTCCTGCTGCTGACGTCGAACCCCTTCGAGCGGGTGTTTCCGCCGCCGCTCGACGGCAATGACCTGAACCCGTTGCTTCAGGACATGGGTCTCGCCATGCACCCGCCGCTCTTGTATTTCGGGTATGTCGGCTTCTCCATCGTGTTTTCCTTCGCCGTTGCGGCTCTTATAGAGGGTCGCGTCGATCCGGCCTGGGCCAGATGGGTCCGGCCATGGACATTGGCCGCCTGGATCAGCCTGACGGCGGGTATCGCCCTCGGGTCTTGGTGGGCCTATTATGAACTGGGCTGGGGCGGCTGGTGGTTCTGGGATCCGGTCGAGAATGTAAGCTTCATGCCTTGGCTTCTGGGCACAGCGCTGTTGCATTCGGCCATCGTCACGGAAAAGCGCGATGCGTTCAAAAGCTGGACCATCCTGCTTGCCATCCTGACTTTCTCGCTTTCACTTCTCGGGACGTTCATCGTCCGGTCAGGCCTGCTTACATCCGTACACGCGTTCGCCGTCGATCCAGAGCGCGGAGTTTACATTCTGGGTTTACTCGCGGTGTCCATCGGTGGGTCGCTGGCGCTCTACGCCTGGCGGGCGCCCGAAATGGAGCCGGGTGGTTTGTTTCGCCCGGTCAGCCGCGAAGCCGGGCTGCTCGTGAACAACCTCATTCTGGCCGCCGCTACGGGAACCGTTCTGTTCGGGACGCTTTATCCACTGATCCTGGAGGCTGTCACCGGGGACAAGATCTCGGTCGGTCCACCTTTCTTCAACGCGGCCTTCATTCCGATGATGCTGGCACTGGTCGTGTTCATGGGTCTTGGTCCATTCCTGTCGTGGAAGCGGGCTGATATCGCCGGTTTGCTCGATCGCATCCAATTCGTGGCCGTGCTGGCGGTCATTGCAGCCTTGGCCGCATGGTATCTTCTGAACGGTGGGCCGATCATGGCCTATCTTGCCATCCTCGGCGCAGCGTGGCTGCTTTTTGCGACCCTGCGGGAATGGGCGCTACGCATCCGTCTGTTCGAGGTTTCCCTTGCAGAGAGCGCGAGACGCGTGCGCAACCTGCCACGCGCCTCTCACGGTATGACGCTTGCCCATGCCGGCGTCGCTGTGTTGATGATGGGGATGATCGGCTCGACCGGATGGAAGAGTGAGGAGATCGTCTTTGCCGCCCCCGGGACCGAAGTCACGATCGCGGGGTTCGACATCACCTTCGAAGGGGCCGCAAAGGTTCAAGGGCCGAACTACATCGCGGATCGCGGCACCCTTGTGGTGCGTCGGGATGGCGAATTGGTCACGACACTTTTCCCGGAACGGCGGTATTACCCGGTCGCGGAAAGCCAGACGACGGAGTCGGCCATCCGCTCCACATTGGCGGGTGATCTCTATACGTCGATTGCAACGCCAGCCTCCGATCAAGTGAACAACGCCGGAGCATGGACCCTTCGGATCCTCTATGAACCGCTCGTCAACCTGATCTGGATCGGCTCGATCCTGCTGGTGATCGGTGGCTGTTTGTCCTTGTCGGATCGCCGTTTGAGGGTCGGGGCGCCGCGCCGTGCCAAACAGCCAGCCACCGATGCCGTTCCTGCCGAGTAGGAGAGAAGATGAAACGTCTCATTGCCGGGCTGCCGTTTATTGCGGCGGTCATATTCGGTGGGTTTTTTCTCTGGGGGCTCAATCCCGACCGGGATCCCAACGAGATCCCTTCCGTCCTGATCTCGCAACCGGCCCCGGCGTTCGACCTCGATCCCGTGCCGGGGTTGGAGACACCCGGCCTGGCCCGAAGCGATCTTGTCGGCAACGAACGACCGGTCGTGGTCAATGTCTTTGCGTCCTGGTGCGTGCCCTGCCGCGCGGAACATGCCGTGTTGACAAGATTTGTCGAACGAGACGGCATGCGGTTGTTCGGAATAAACTACAAAGACAAACCTGAGGATGCCGTGAAGTGGCTCAATGACCTCGGCAATCCCTACGAGCGGATCGGGTCCGACCTGTCGGGCCGGACCGGGATCGAATGGGGCCTGTCGGGCGTGCCGGAAACCTTCATCGTCGATAGCGATGGCACCGTTTTGTTTCGCTATGTCGGGCCGGTCGTGGGTCCGGACGCCGTCGAACGGTTCACGCAAGCCCTGAAGCAGGCAGGCGCACTGCCAAATGGAGCAGGTTCATGAGACAGTTGATTTTCGCGTTTTGCATCGGGCTCTTTCCCTTTGCCGCCAATGCGGTCGAACCAGACGAAATGCTGACCGACCCGGTATTGGAACAGCGTGCGCGGGAGATTTCCAAGGATCTGCGATGCGTCGTCTGTCAAAACCAGGACATCGACAGTTCGAACGCGGGTGTGGCGCGGGACTTGCGTCTGCTCGTACGCGAGCGCCTGGTCGTTGGAGACAGCGACGCGGAGGTGATCGAATACATACGGGCGCGGTACGGGGATTACGTGCTGCTCAAACCGCCTCTGGAGCCTGCGACCTACGCGCTTTGGTTTGCGCCGATCGCTTTCGTTCTGATCGGGGTTTTCGTTGGTGGCGGGGTACTGATGAGTCGGCGAAAGCAAGAGGCTTTTGAAGATTTGGGCGCGGAGGATGAGAACACCGTGTCCGAAATTCTCAGACAAAACGAAGCGGGGGATGCGTCATGATCTGGGGTATTTTCGTTCTTTTGACGCTGGTCGCAATCGGAATTGTCCTCTACCCGCTGCTGCTGTCCAAATCGAACACTCTCACCAGAGGGGATGCGGTACCGGCGATCCTCGCCGATCAGATGCGGGAAATCCAACGAGACATGGACCGCGGTTTGATTTCTGAACAGGAAGCTCAAGCAGCCAGACTCGAGATCAAGAAACGGATCCTCGCGACGACCCGCAATTCGGAAGAAAAAGCCGGATCATCCCGTAATGGTGGCAGAGTCACTCTCGTTGTCGCGGCGGTCCTCGCGCCGGTTATTGCCGCGGGCTACTATCTGACGATGGGATCGCCGGAGGTTCCTTCAATGGCCTTCGCTGCCCGTGCAGAGGAGCGGGCACAGACTGATGAAGTGACGGCTCTGGCAATACAACTTCGCGAAAGGCTTGTATCCGATCCGACCGGCGGCCCTAGCGAAGGGTGGATGCTGTTGGGCCAGACCTATCAGCGCATGGGCAGAGCAGCCGATGCCGTCGAAGCCTTCGAAGTCGTCGCCAAACGGGAGGATGCCACCTCCGCGACATTCTCCATGCTGGCAGAGGCTGTCGCGGTTGCCAATGACGGCGTTGTTATTCCACGGGCGAAATTGGCCATTGATCGCGCTTTGGACCTTGACCCATCCAATCCTGCGGCAACCTACTTCGAGTCTCTGTATTACCTTCAGCAAGAAGAGACGCGTAAGGCCTACGATCTGCTTGTTTCACGACTGAATCAGGAAAAGACGTTCGTGCCCTGGATGGAAACATACGTTTTGCAGATCAACCGGATTGCAGCGGCAGCTGACCTCCCGGTCGTCAATCTACCCAGCGGGCCGACATCCCCACCCGGCCCGAGTGCGGCAGATGTTGCGACGGCGTCGGAGATGAATGACGCGGACCGCGCGGAGTTCATCCGATCGATGGTCTCGCGGCTGGCCGAGCGTCTTGAGGATGAACCGGACGATCTGGATGGTTGGATGCGGCTGGCAAACGCCTATACGGTCCTTGAGGAGCCCGATCGCGCCGTTGAGGCCTACCGCAAGGCTGAAGCGCTGTTGGAGCAGCAGCCCGCCAGTGATCCTCGGCGTGCGGCGGTCCGTGCCGCGCTTGAGCGGCTCGGCGGCTGACTGCTGGTCGGTGTCCCGGTCGAGCAGGTCACTCCTGTCCGGCAACCTTTGCGGAAACATCCCGACCACTGGCTTGCGCCAAGGCGTTCATCACGTCCTCGGTTTTTAGCAATTCGGACAGCACAATGCCGTTCGGTGCCGATGGTCCGTAGACGGCATTGAAGGGGATGCCGTATCTGCCGAAACTCTCAAGGTAGCGGGAAATGCGCGTGTCCGGGCGTGTCCAATCTGCCTGCATCGCCGTGACTCCAGGCGCTTCAAGCGCGCTCCGGACTGGCTCCCGATCGATGATAAGTGTCTTGTTCGCTTTGCAAGTCAGACACCAGTCAGCGGTCACATCGACAAAAACGACCTCTCCTGCGGACACGCGTTTCGCTATTTCCGAACGATCAAATGCGATCCAAGCCATTGCCAACTGCGGCGTCGAACGCGCAGGTGCTGATTGCTGCAAGAGAGGACCTGCGGCAATGGCCAGGACAAGGCTGGCTATGGCAATAGACCACCTGAATTGGGACTGCACATTCGGGAGAGATAGTATCAGAACGGCGAGACCGGACAACGCCGCGACCGCGATGACAGACGCAAGCCCGGCGACACCGTCGAGCACCCAGAACAGCCACACGGCGGTTGCAAGCAACAAAACCCCCATGACGCTTTTGATGATCAGCATCCATCGACCAGGCTTGGGCATGAATGCGACCAGACGCGGGAACGCGGCGATGACGAGATAGGGCAGGGCGAGGCCGAGCCCGAGGCTCGTAAAGACGATGAGGATGTCCACGCCACGCCCGGCCAAAGCAAAGGCCACCGCGGTGCCGAGGAACGGTGCCGAACAAGGCGTCGCCATGACGGCACCGAACATGCCAGTGAAAAAGTCGGCGGAATACCCGTTGCGTCCTCCGGCCCCTGCAAGCCGCGTCTGCATGCCGTGTGGAAGGGCGAACTCGAACGCTCCGAACAGATTTGCCGAAAAGACGAGCAGGACAGCGATCATCGCCGCAAGAAACAGCGGGCTTTGAAACTGCAAACCCCACCCGACGCTGAGGCCTGCCGTCTGGAGCGCCCAGAGGACGAGCGCCAGACCCCACATGAACGTCATGATGCCGGCGCTGGCAGCGACGAAACCGAACCGGACACGGGTTGTGTCGTGATCGGTGTGTTTGAGCACAGACGACACCTTGATGGACAGCACCGGCAGCACGCAGGGCATCACATTCAGGATCAATCCGCCCAGCAGCGCGATCGCGGCAATCCAGATCAGTTCCATCATGTCCGGTGTCGTGGCGGCCAGTTCAAAGGGTGGTGCTATTCCTTGCGCCACGCGATCCGCGATGATCGTGAAGGCCCGGTTCTCGCCGTCGGTGACGGTAATCGACGGAGCCACTGTCACATCCGTATTCGACGAGAGGATCGGCAAGCGCGCCCAAAGCAAACGATCCTCTTCTCCCAAACGGATATCGGGTTTGCCAAGCGCAACACCCATACCCAGTTCGGGAAACACATCCGGCGACTGGAGTGGTTCATCGACGCGAAGGCTGACGATCAACTCCGTGAGGTCTTCGTCGATGAAGGCATTTGCCTCGCTGACGCCGCTCGTCTTGGCCCCTTCGGGGACGCGCTCGGAAAACGTACCGATCAGCCCAGCCGAAGTGCTGTCGATGACGTTGCCCCGTCCGAGGCGAAGTGACAGGTCAAACTCTTCCGGGACACAGACATTGGAGCACACCAGCAGTTTGACCTGCGCGGAAAGAGTCACAGGTGCGCCGGGATCTTTGAGCGTTATGCGCAGCGGAAAGACGACTTCACCCGCATAACCAAAATTTTCGATGCCGAAGGCGGTGAAGCGCGTCGGGGCGGGCCACATGAATTCGACATCTGCGACGTTTTCGGAACCGGTCCATTCGACCGAAGGCGGTATTCCCACCTCTCCCGGCGACCGCCAATAGGTCTTCCAGTTTTCGTTCAGTTGCAGATGAAGCCCGGCTGACAGAGTCTGCGTATTCTCGGGGACCCCGTCCTGAGCACTAGTGAGATGCGCGGTGAGCGGCGCGCTCTGGTATTCTGCAGAGGTTGCTGCCGAGACGCTTCCAGAGACAAGGAATAAGAGAACGAAGGGAATCAGGAAAATCCGACGCAGGATCAGAAGGTTATCTATCAAGAACCCATATCCTTCCTTCAATTTTCACGCAGTGTGCGCTAAAACGCCGGAGATTGTATCAAAGGCCACCTACGGCAAAGCCCTGACGACCATCCGCACAGACAACTCGCGCAACGCCATTCGCAGAAGATGAAACGGTTCGACAGCCACCCGGCAGAAGGTTTGACGCTTGCTTTGTGGAAACGATAGCCTTCAGATCTAGGCAGTCTGCAAGGCTTCCCGCGCAACCTCCAAGTAATGTAACCATCAACAGCAATACGAATACCCTTGCTTTCCCTCGCACATCACTGCCTGTTGCGGGCGACGCTAGGAATCACGGAACTTATGGGCTCGGGCGCTTCCTCGATAGTATCGTTTGCCTTGTCGGAATGGCACGATTTCCCCATGAATCTATGCATCACAAGATGCGCTCCAACGCACAACAGGAGCGGGGCGAAAGCCGATGCATTGCCCCACATACCCGCAAGCGTTCCGCCAGCGAGAAAAAAACCGATCACGGGCAACAGCATCACAATGCAACACGCCATCATTCCGTAATGCATGAGCTTGTCTGTAATCGGCTTATTCTCGGGATTTTCGTCGTCCATGACACCCTCTTTGTCTCGTTCCCGGCGTCATTTGCGACCCTCCAGCAGGGTAAGGTCAAGGATACAAATGGATACACTTCTCGCGGCCTTGTCAGGTTGCCTGATGCCGGGTCTCCCGTAAAAGACATGTACAAACCGTAGGCTAGGAGTGTGTCATGACGACATCGCGAAACAACAAGATCAATCGACGAAGCCTGTTGGGGTATGCGGCTGTCGCTTTGGTTGCACCAAGCGTGGTTCGAGCCGAAACCATTCGCCGCAACATTTCTTCTTTCCGAGTTCATGACTGGCAAGACCATTTCGACACGCTCGGCAAAGGGATCATCATCTCAGACACCGTGACGATGGCGCTACAGCACTGGACAGCGGACGGCGAGATGCGGATTTACCCGACATCCGTTCCGCTGACCGACGAACTCACCAAACGCGGTTACACCGAAGTGGTGGAAAAACGCAAAAACCCCAGTTGGGCGCCGACGCCCTCCATGCGGGAACGCAATCCGGAATGGCCGGCACGTATCGAGGGGGGTGATCCGGACAACCCCTTGGGTACTCGCGCACTGTACCTGTCGTGGCAGTACTACCGTATTCACGGGACACAGGACACGCGCAAGATCGGCCGCCGGTCGTCAAACGGCTGCATCGGTTTGTTCAACGAACAGATCGAGGAAGTCTACGAGCGAGCGCCTGTCGGCACTCAAGTCAAACTCATCTGACCCAACGGGCAAGGCGGAAGATACAGGCATGGACAAATTAACTGCGCTGATTGGTGCCGTTTTTGTTATCGGCGGGGGTTTTGCCGTTTGGCAGTTCGTTGGAGCCGAAGATTTAGCGGTTGGCCACTCCATGACGCCACCTGACACAAGCGAGATTGCCGAAGGCGATCCGATCGTCCAGGTCCAGCTGCCTGACGCACTCTCGCAGCAGGCGGCGCTTGGGAAGAACATATTCGAGGCAAAATGTTCCGAGTGTCACGGCGAAAATGCCGCCGGTCGCAACGGTGTTGCGCCGCCTCTCGTGCACAAGATCTACGAACCGAGCCACCATTCGGACATGGCTTTTGTTCTGGCAGCTCAAAACGGCGTCCGTGCACATCACTGGAATTTCGGTAATATGCCTAAGATCGAGGGATTGACCCAAGGAGACGTCAAGATGGTGGCCGCCTATGTCCGCGAATTGCAGCGGGCCAACGGGATCAACTGATGCGTTGGTCGAAGACGAACCGATGGATTCTGTCGGCCGTTTTCGGCCTTTTCCTTGTAGTTCTCGGGGTGCCAGAGGCGCCGGTATATCATGGTGAAACGTCGTTGGGGCAGGAATACCATGGTCACGAAGACGCAGGGCCATCGACCGAGGCCTCTGGCCACTGCCATCCAGGCCTCGATTGTTCTGTCCCGGCAGCGTTATTGCTTCAGCCGAACATGGCGTACGAGCCTTCTTTTCTGAAAGCCGTCATGCAAGACGGCGCGATCCAACGAACCGAATTGCGCCCGATCAGCGATCCTCCACCGCCCCGACGGTGGGTCTGATTTCACATCGCTCGAAAAGCAGACCCAAAGAAGGATCGAAGACATGAAAAAGACGACTATCGTAGCGGCAGTGTTGATTGCAGGTACTGCGGTCACGGCATTCGCGCATAGCGGTGCCACCGGCATCGTGAAAGAGCGCATGGACGCCATGCTTGCAATGGGGAAGGCGGTCAAGACCGTGGCCCCGATGATGAGGGGCGAAACGGCCTATGACGCAGAAACAGTGCGCGATGCCGCGCGCCTGTTCCAGCAGCACGCCGGTGAGAGCATGACGAACCTGTTCCCTGAGGGCACAGGGGGCATGCCCTCGGAAGCCAAAGACGAGGTGTGGACCGACTGGGACCGCTTCGCAGCATTGGCGAGTCAGCTGGAAGAATATTCCGAAGGCCTGGAACGCGCAGCCGACAATGGATTGGGCGGCATGGGCGGCAATACCTCCATGGGTGGCACCTCGATGATGGGCGGTGGGTCCATGATGGGCGGGAGCACGATGATGGGCGGAGGCGACATGATGGATGCGGCCGCCATTGCCGAAATGCCCGCCGACGCAGCATTCGCGATGACGACCCAGGTCTGTTCCGCATGCCATGAACGCTTCCGGGCGGAAGAAGACTGACCATGCGCCGGTTCTTGACACTCGTCAGCGGGGCCGCCGTGCTGGGCGCGGCCAGCCTCGGCGTCGTGATTGCATGGCCTGTCGGCAGTGCAGTGACTCCGATTGCAATAGAGGGCAATGTCGACCGGGGCGCATATCTGGCGCGCGCCAGTGGGTGCATTGCCTGTCATACCAATTTTGAAGCGGGCGGCGCACCACTTGCCGGAGGGGCGCCGCTCGAAACCCCGTTCGGAACGTTCTACCCGCCCAACCTGACGACAGACCCGGAACATGGCATGGGCGAATGGACGGCAGAACAGTTCGCAAAAGCCATGCGGCAAGGCATCGGCCCCGATGGAACGCCGTACTATCCGTCTTTCCCGTACACCTTCTATGCGGATTTTTCTGATCAGGATATCGCTGACCTCTGGGCGGCGTTTCAAACCGTGCCGCCCGTGGACGAGCCTGCACCAGAAAATGATGTCAGCTTCCCATTCGACCAACGATGGGGGCTGAAGCTCTGGCGAGCGGCGTTCTTCTACGATCCGGATACCGAACCGGTTGAAGGGCGAAGCGACTCATGGAATCGCGGACGGGAATTGGTGCGCGGTGCGGCACATTGCGGAGCCTGCCATACGCCGCGCAATCTTGCGGGAGGCCGCGATATCGGTGCTTCCTTTGCAGGCAACGCCCAGCTTCCCGGTGGCAGCAAGGCACCCGCGATACGGCCAAAAGACCTGGCCAAAAATGACTGGACGGTTTCAAACCTCGCTTATGCGCTCCAGACCGGCATCACCCCTTCGGGCGATGCGTTCGGCGGCAGCATGGCGGAAGTCGTTCGCGACGGAACTCGGTTTCTGACACCTGCCGATCGCGAAGCGATGGCGCTTTTCCTACTGAACAAGGACACGGTCGAGGCGGAGAACTCCGCTTCGAACTAACATCACGCGGGGGCGACACGCCCCCGCTTTCTCGAGGATCGAAATGAAACAAACACGTAGGGATTTCTTGCGCAATGCAACTCTGGCGGCCTGTGCGGCCGCCATCCCGCGGTCGGCTTATGCCGCAACCCCGTTCGAGGACGTGGTTACCAAGGTTGCGCGTCGACAACTTCTTCCGGACACCTACCCGGAAACAGAGATCTGGGGCTATGACGGTCTTGTTCCGGCCCCGGAAATCCGGGTTGCACAAGGCGATCGGGTGCGTCGCAGGTTCCGCAACGAGGTACCCGATCCCAGTTCGGTTCACTGGCACGGAATCCGGATCGATAACGCGATGGATGGCGTTTCAGGACTGACCCAGAAAGCCGTGGCACCAGGTGCAACCTTTGACTACGACTTCGTCGTACCGGACGCGGGCACCTATTGGTATCACGCGCATAATCGCTCATACGAGCAAGTCGCGCGTGGTTTGCGCGGTGCCTTGATCGTCGAAGAGGTCGATGGACCGGACATAGACCGCGAGGAAGTCATCGTTCTGGAGGACTGGTTGCTCGACCCTGAGAGCGGGCAGCTGTTCGACAATTTCGAACAGCCTATGATGATGAGCCACGGTGGACGCATCGGCAACTTTATCACGACCAATGGGCGCTATGACCTGACCTTGCCCGCGAAGCGCAACGAACGCATTCGCTTGCGGATCATCAACGCAGCAAGCGCTCGAATTTTCCCGCTGAGGCTCTCTGGATTCAGTGGCTGGACGGTGGCCGTGGATGGAATGCCAACCGGCCAACCCCAGTCGGTTGACGGCGAGTTGATCCTCGGCCCGGCACAGCGCGTCGACTTAATTGTGGATGTGACCGAAGGCGAAGGCGGCACCGCCCAATTGCTTCGCATCGGCGATGATGATCAACTGACCCCGTTGGTGAGTTTTCTGGTCAACGGCACAGCCAGTTCAGTACCAAGAGGCAAGCCACTGCCGTTGCCGCCGAACCCCGCGGCACACGCCCCGGACCTTGCCGATGCGCGTGATTTGCGACTGGTCATGTCCGGCGGGGCAATGGGGCGAATGCAGTCCGCATTGCTTGGCGGGGAACGTCTTGGATTCCGTCAGCTTGCCCAAGCGGGCAAATTCTGGGCCCTGAATGATGTCGCCGAAATGACCGACACGCCACTGGCCGATCTATCCCTGAACGAGCCGGTGCGCCTGAAGATCGAGAACCAGACCGTTTTCCCACATGCGATGCACCTGCACGGGATGCATTTCCGCGAGCTGCGCCCCGACGGCGCGTTCGGGCCGATGCGGGACACGATCCTGTTGGCCGGCAACGAGTCCCGGGAGATCGCCTTTACGGCAGACAATCCCGGCAAGTGGCTGTTCCATTGCCACATGCTCAGCCACGCCGCATCTGGCATGACAACCTGGATACGGGTCACATGAGATATCTCGTTTGGTCCCTTCCGATCACTGTCGCAGCAGCCGCCTTCACGTATTGGCTCTCGACCAGTGCATCCTCGGATGTCGGCAGCGCGTCCAGGGCGGAGAGCTACGACATCGAAGAAGGCGCGTTGCTCTACGCAGAAAACTGTGCGTCTTGTCATGGCGCGGGTCTGGAAGGCCAGCCGGAATGGCGAACGCCCGGCGCGGATGGGCGCCTGCCAGCACCACCACATGATGAGACGGGTCACACCTGGCATCATCCTGACAGCCTGCTCTTCGATTACACAAAACTGGGGGGTGCGGCGCTTCTGGCGCGTCAGGGCGTCGAATTCGACAGTGGCATGCCCGGTTTCGCAGACGTGCTGACCGACCAGCAAATTCACAACATCCTGGCCTTCATCCGGTCCACCTGGCCAGACCGCATCCGCGAAGTCCAGGCCGCGCGGACAGAAGCCGACGAACAACGGGGAGAGAACTAAAATGCGTTTCAGACAAGCCTTCACGACGGTCGCGATAGCTGCCTTGCTTCCGCTACCGGCACTCGCGGACGAACTGTCAGAGTCCCGGGTCAAGGAACTTGTGCTCGAGGCAATCCGCGAGAAACCGGAGATTGTCATGGAGGCCGTGGCGATCCTCGAACAAAGGCAGGCGCAAGCGCAGGAGCTCAGTCAGGCCCAAGTTCTGAATGACCAGCGCGATCTGATCGAGAACGATCCGAATGCGCCGGTTCTCGGCAACCTGGAAGGGGACGTCACTGTTGTGGAATTTTTCGACTACAACTGTCCCTATTGTCGGCGGGTCAAACCCGAGGTGCGGGCTTTGATCGAAGACGATCCCAACATTCGCCTCGTCTATCGTGAATGGCCCATTCTCGGAGACGGATCGGTGTTTGCCGCGAAAGCGGCCTTGGCAGCGCGCAAGCAGGACAAATACGAAGAGTTTCACTGGGCAATGATGGGGCTGGAAGGCCGCGCGGAAGAGGCCTCCGTGCTGCGCGTGGCCGAGGAGATCGGCCTGGATATCGCGCAGTTGCGCAAGGACATGGAGGCCCCCGAGGTCGAAGAGCACATTGCGACCTCCATGCAACTGACCCAAGCTCTGGGCTTTAACGGCACGCCGTCTTTCGTGATCGGGGATGCGCTGGTCCCGGGCTTCGTCGAAAAGGCGCAGCTTGCCGACTTGGTCGAGGAAGCCCGCAAAGTCGAAGACTGAAATTCTGTGCCCGGACCACCCTTGGGTGGTCCAGGCACTGCATCAAGCGGCCGCAGGTTCCACGTTGTAGCCCGCATCCCGAATGATCGCTTGGACCTGATCGGCTGGTAACACGCTGTCGACATGCACCTGTCGGGCAGAAAGGTCACATTCTACGCCTGCATTCGGATCTGCGCTCTTCACCGCGCTTTCGATTGCTGCGGTGCAATGCCCACAGCTCATGTCCAGAACGCTGAACTTCATCGGAACCACTCCTTGATCTGATTTCTATCGGTGACATGGGGCTTCCCCCCGCTGGAAGGTCAAGTGAAGAAATTTATTTGGCGCCCTCCCATTGACCCTCCAGTAACTGGAAGCCTCATATTCCACTTCGAATGGAAAAACAGGTGACACATATGCCCGAACCCAAACAGATCAGCCTGCCGATCGAAGGCATGTCATGCGCGTCCTGCGTTGGCAGGGTCGATCGCGCATTGAATGCAATCGACGGCGTAGAGGATGTGTCGGTGAACCTTGCCTCGGAAACTGCTCGCATGAGCGTGGACGCGCTCAAGCGCATTCCCGACATCATCGAATCCCTTCGCGAGCTGGGCTACCCCGCGCGGAAGGCCAGGGCCGAACTCACGATTGCAGCGATGTCCTGTGCCTCTTGCGTCGGGCGGGTCGATAAGGCGCTTGCCGCGGTGCCCGGGGTGGTCGAGGTGAACGTCAACCTCGCCTCAGAGACGGCGACGGTCGTTTACGTCGAAGGTCTTGTCACGACATCCGATCTGATCGAATCAAGCGGCGCGGCAGGGTATCCAGCAACCGTGGCAACGGCCCAGGCCGGTGACGACAGAGTTGCGCGCAAGGAGGAAGAGGCTCAGGCGCTTGCCAAACGGGTCACCTTTGCGGCCATCCTCGCCTTGCCGGTCTTCCTGATCGAAATGGGTGGCCACGTCATTCCGGCCGTTCATATGCTGATCGAGACCACGATTGGCCAGCAGACGAGTTGGCTTCTTCAGTTCGTGCTGACGACAATCGTTCTCTTCGGCCCGGGCCGGACGTTTTATACCAAGGGTTTCCCGGCCTTGTTCCGGGGTGCCCCCGACATGAACAGCCTCGTCGCGGTCGGCACCGGGGCGGCTTACCTTTATTCCGTGGTTGCGACATTCGTACCGTCGGTCCTGCCTGACACGCTGCGCACCGTCTATTTCGAGGCGGCAGCGGTCATCGTCGTTCTGATCCTTCTGGGGCGGTTTCTTGAAGCGCGCGCCAAGGGGAGAACGGGCGCGGCCATCCAGAAGCTATTAGGGCTTCAGGCGCGGACTGCACGCGTGATGCGGGACGGAGAAAGCGTCGAGATCGAGATCGATGCGCTGGTTCAGGGTGACATCGTCATCGTGCGCCCTGGTGAACGCATCGCGGTCGATGGCGAGGTCATCGAGGGGACCAGCCGCGTCGACGAAAGCATGCTGACAGGCGAGCCGATCCCCGCTGAAAAAGGTGCCGGAGATACGGTGACCGGCGGGACGGTCAACGGCGCCGGAAGCCTGCAGTTCCTCGCCACGCGGGTCGGCGCCGACACGACCCTGGCGCAGATTATTCGCATGGTCGAAGAGGCCCAGGGCGCCAAACTGCCGATCCAGGGATTGGTCGACCGGATCACCTTGTGGTTCGTGCCTGCCGTGATGGCGATCGCGGCGGCGACCGTGCTGGTCTGGCTGTTTTTCGGGCCTGATCCGGCCCTGACGATGGCGCTGGTCGCCGGTGTGTCGGTGCTCATCATCGCGTGCCCCTGCGCGATGGGGCTTGCGACGCCGACCTCGATCATGGTCGGGACGGGACGTGCTGCGGAAATGGGTGTCCTGTTCCGTAAAGGTGACGCCTTGCAGCAACTTGATTCCGTTGATGTGGTCGCCCTCGACAAGACAGGCACGGTGACCGAGGGGCGACCCGCACTGACTGACCTTGTGCTGGCGGAAGGGTTCGATCGCCCAACAACGCTCTCGAAGATCGCTGCCGTGGAGTCGCTCTCCGAGCATCCTGTCGCGGACGCCATCGTCCGCGCCGCCCGGGCCGAGGGCGCACCTCTTGTGGCGGCCGAAGGCTTTCAATCGGTCACAGGTTACGGCGTGCGCGCCGTGGTCGAAGACGTGGAGGTGTTGGTTGGGGCCGACCGCTACATGGCGCGCGAAGGCATTGACGTCTCGGCATTGGCTCCAGAGGAAACGAAGATCGCAAGCAAGGGTCGCACGGCGCTTTACGCTGCCATAGATGGGCGTGTCGCCGCCGTGATCGGCGTGGCCGATCCGGTCAAACCGGCAAGCCGCGCAGCCATCGCAGCGCTGCACGAAAAGGGTCTTGCGGTTGCGATGATCACCGGCGACAAACGCGAAACCGCCGAAGCCATCGCCCGCGAAACCGGTATCGACCACGTCATCGCCGGCGTCCTGCCGGACGGCAAGGTTGCGGCGCTCGACAGTTTGCGCCAAGGGAACAAGCGCATCGCCTTTGTCGGCGACGGGATCAACGACGCCCCGGCGCTGGCGCATGCCGATGTGGGCATCGCCATTGGAACCGGCACCGATGTGGCCATCGAATCTGCGGATGTCGTCCTGATGTCGGGCGATTTGCGCGGCGTGGTGAACGCCTTCGAAGTATCGCGGCGGACCATGCGCAACATCCGGCAGAACCTGTTCTGGGCCTTTGCCTACAACGTGGCACTTATTCCGGTCGCTGCCGGGGTGCTCTATCCGGCCTTTGGGTTGCTCCTGTCACCAATCCTTGCGGCGGGTGCGATGGCGTTGTCCTCGGTGTTTGTCCTGACCAATGCCCTGCGGCTGCGGCGCATCGCGCCTGCGATGGACGAGCAGCGCGCAATCCCGGCAGAGATGGCAGCCGCCACTCCTGCTCCAGCAGAATAACGGAGGTCCGACATGAACATCGGAGACGTTGCCCGACAATCGGGTGTGCCCGCCAAGACGATCCGCTACTACGAGGACATCGGTCTGATCCGCCCGAACCGTAGCGAGAACGGCTATCGCGCGTTCACCGAGAACCACGTTCACAAGCTGGCGTTTCTGGGTCGCGCACGGGCCTTGGGGTTCACCATCGAAGATTGCAGGACGCTCCTGTCGCTCTACGAGGATGAAAACCGCGAAAGCATGCAAGTGAAGGCGGTTGCGGAAGACCATCTGCGCCAGATCGAGGAAAAGATCGCGAAACTGCAATCCATGCGCGCGACGCTCGCCGAACTGGTGGAAAAATGTGCCGGGGATCACCGGCCCGACTGCCCCATCATCGAGGATCTGTCGCCGGAGCGGTTGGCCAAGTGACAGGCAAGAAGGGGCTGTACCTCAGAACCAGATCGCGCGGACCGGCATCCAGATACCCATGAAGATCATCATCAGGTTTTCCGTCAGCGAAATGAACCCCAGCGGGACGGAACTGTCACCGCCGACGCAGGCGCATTTCAGCTCTCTCTTGTCGATATAAACAGCCTTGAACACGCTGACAGCGCCGACCGTGCCGATAAACAGGGCGACAGGCGCCGAGAGCCACAGCAGCGCGCCGGCAGTCATCAGGACACCTGCCAACGCTTCGCCGACCGGGTAGACCTTGCCGTATCGCACCCATTTGCGCGCCAGCAGATCGTAGTTGAGGAACATCGTCGAAAACCCTTCGACATCCTGCAATTTCTGGATCGCGAGAATGGTCATGGACAGCGAAATGAACCATTCGAACCCCCGCAAGGTAAGGACCGACCCGTACTGGTGCCAAGACAGGCCCAATGCCAACAGCGCGGCAACGGAAAAGATCGCGATGACCGGCTGGTAGGTCGTGTCGCTTTGCTCTTCCTCGGGTGGGTCAATGTCGAAAAACACCCTGAGATCATCGTAACCGCCGATCCGTTCGTCCCCGATGAAAGTCTGCGGCGTCGTCTCGACCCCGTGCTTCTCCATGAAAGCATCGGTGTCTTCACGGGTGTCAAGCGGATGGTCTTCCACCTCGAAGCCTTGCCGCTCCAGCAGGTCTTTCGATTTCAGACCGTAGGGGCAGACATGGCCCGGCATGACCATGCGATAAAGCTGCGCGGATTTACTGTCTGTGTCGCGGGGCATGTCCTTTCCTCCTTATCCGCTGCACGTAAGTTGACCACGGAACCCGGCTTCGTAGTCGGTTCCCGCGCTGACGATCAGATCGGTCAGGTCACCGTTCGTCTCTGCGATCTCGGCCGACAGCGGGCCTTCAGAAAATGCATTTTCGCCCTGCGCATTCAGGCGCACCAGATCACCGCTGATCTTCATTGCGGCTGCAGACCCTTCGCCGGTTTCACCAGTCACCAGTACAGCCGGACTGTCCGAGGTGTAAGCAAAGCGGCAATTTCCGCCATCCGGGAACACCGCAGCGATTTCGTCTTCCGTCAGAAACTCAGGATCGACCTTCGACACGACCTCCGTTTGAAGCGCCTGTTGCGCATCCACAACCTGCGCCGGCGTTTCGCTTCGCGTGGCCGATGCTTCGCCGTTTGCTCCAATGTCAGCAATAAGGTAGCGCATTTCGGCGATTTCCTTGTCCTGCGCATAGATAATGTCGTCTGCGAGCCCCCGGACGCGCGGGTCGGTGATCTCGGCACGAGTCGACGTCATGATGGCGATCGAGTGGTGCGGGATCATGGCGCGCATGTAGGACCTGTCCTGCACCGTGAATTGCCCGCGAACCAGCCAGAGGCTCGCCGCGAAAAGGACTATTGCGCCAACGAAAATCGCGATGTTGGCTTTGGTGTTCTGATACATGGACAACATGTACGCCAACATGATCACGGCCATGGTCGCCCCCATCAGGATGGCCATGTAAAGGCGTGTCTCCGAAAAGAAGATATGGCCCCAAAGATAGGTGTTCAGGTACATCAGAACGAACATGACCACGGTCGATGTTCCGATCATCATAAAGAATCGTGAGTAGTGCATTTCCAGTCACCTCCTTGCAGTTCTCTGTAAAACAACAACATTCCAGCGCTGGAGAGTTCCAAAAGCACGCATTTTCGTAGTTTCAAGGCAACAAAGGCGCGTCGTTTGCCCCGGTTCACGGCTTCTTTTCTTTGCCCCTGACGCGCACTGAATTTTCATGGGTCCGAGGAGATCGCGCCATGCAGAATTTCACGAGACGAGAATTGATTTGTGCCGGAGCGATGGGTTGCTTTCTGCCCACAACTGCCTGGGCCCACAAAGTCAAATTGCCCGAACGGTTCGAACCACAATTGGTAAACACCCGTCGTGGTGACTGGGTTAAAGGCGATGTCCACGTCGTTCCCGACGATTTTTTCCTTTATTTCATGCTCGAGGACGGGATGGCGATCCGCTACGGGGTCGGGGTAGGGCGCAAAGGTTTGTACGAACCCGGAGAGTTCACGGTAGCGCGCAAGGCCAAATGGCCATGGTGGCGGCCAACGAACGCCATGATCCGGCGCGAGCCACGCAAATACGCAAAGTACAAGGATGGACTGAAAGGCGGGCCAAACAACCCGCTCGGGGCCCGCGCGCTCTATCTCTACGATGCCGAGGGACGCGATACCTATCTTCGCATTCATGGAACGAACGCCCCGGAGACAATTGGGTCTGCCGTGTCGAATGGATGCGCGCGGTTGACGAATGAACATGTGAAGGATCTGTACGAACGCGTTGAAATCGGCGCCCGCGTCTTCCTGTATCCCAAAGTGACAACGGCGTGAGGAGTGTTCTGTCGCCTTGAAGTTCCTCTTCCGGAAATGGCACAAGTGCGGCAGTTGGCGAAAGCCAGTCTATCATTCATGAGGTGACGGAATTGTCTTTGAGCCGGAGGTCTTTCCTTGGCGGGATGACCGTTGCGCTGGCTGGTACCCGCTTGCCAGCAGCGACACACGAGTTGATCCTCGCGCCCCAATCGATCAAGGCGCACCTTGCTGGGTACGACGTGTCGATGTTGGGCTTCAACGGTGGTCTGCCGGGCCCAGAAGTCAGAATGCGACAAGGACAAACCGCCCGCATTACCCTCGATAACCGATTGGAGGAGGGCGCTCTCGTTCACTGGCATGGGTTGCGGGTTCCAAATCGGATGGATGGTGTCAACGTCCTCACTCAGGATGTGGTCATTCCGGGCGACTCGTATCGTTATCAATTCGGCGTCCCGGATGCCGGCACGTATTGGTATCACTCGCATTACCTGTCTTACGATCAGGTCAGCCGCGGTCTTTTCGGCGCCTTCATCGTCGAGGAGCAAAATGCGCCGGCTGTCGACCATGACATCGTTGTTCAGTTCTTCGATGTCTTGTTGGATCAGTCCGGACAGTACGACGAAGGGTTCAACCCGGCTCATTTCGCGACCGAGGGCCGTATCGGCAATACGGTCACGGCGCTTGTTTCCAATGGAACCAGCAAGAATGTGAGACAAGGCGACCGCCTGCGCTTGCGCCTGATAAATCCCTCTATCGACAGGGTTTACCGTGTCGGGCTGGACGGTCTGGCAGGCAAGATCGTTGCACTGGATGGTATGCCCCTGGCGCAGCCACAGACACTCGAACCCATCCTCCTAGCTCCGGGGCAAAGATGCGATGTGATTGGTGATGCGACCGGGCCTATTAGATTTGACGACAGCTTTGGAGAGCGGACGTTGAGCCTTGGCGAAATCGCTGTTTCCGGCTCTCGTGAGCCTGCGAAAGCGCCCATCACCGCGTTGCCCGCCAACCGAATGCCCGCCCCGCAAGACCCCGGCCAAACCGCGGAGCTGGTGCTTCAGGGAGGTGCGGGAAGCGCGTCCCACAACGGCACAGGGACGTGGGCGCTCAATGACGTATCGGGCCTGCCTCGAACCCCTTTCCTATCCGTCGCGCAGGGGACGACCGCGCGCATTTCGATCCGCAACGAAACCGGGTTTCCACACGTCATGCATCTGCATGGCCACCATTTCTGGGAACTCGATGCGGCGGGGAAAGCCGGTCCATACCGGGACTCGACCTATCTGGATATCGGCGAGACGCGGGATATTCTCGTCGTCTTGGGCAATCCGGGATCCTGGATGCTGCATTGCCACATGTTGAGCCACCAAGCCGACGGTATGGCAACGTGGATCAGAGTCGGCTGAGGGTCGAGACGGATACATACCGTTACAAATCTCTGAATGATAACAGGCCTTTCGCCGTCTACGTAACCTGACAAGCGAGAAACAGGTCCATCGACTGCCAATGGGAGCGTTCATTGACCCTGACACCAAAATCTCTCGGCATGACTGCGGCGGCAGGATCAGCCGCCTTGCTGTTGGGGGCCTTCGTTTTCCAGGCTCTTGGCTACGCGCCGTGCGCAATGTGCATCTGGCAACGCTACCCACACGCAATCGCCATTGGAATGGGCGCTCTGTTGCTCTTTGCTCTGCCGATTTTGCCAATCCTGATAATCGGTGCCCTGTCGGCACTCAGCACATCCGCGTTGGGGGTGTTTCATACCGGTGTCGAGCGCGGCTGGTGGGAGGGACCGACTTCTTGCACGGGATCCGGCCTCGATGTTTCCCAAATGTCGGTATCGGAATTGCTGCCCTCTGCCAGTTCAAATGCGTCCAATCTTGTTCTGTGCAGTGAGGTTGTCTGGGAATTTCTGACGTTGTCCATGGCGAGTTGGAACGCGATCCTAAGCGGTGTCCTTGCTTGCCTCTGGTTGGTCGCGATCGCAAGACATCAAAAGGTTCGGTGGCATGGGGTCGCGGACGTTTCTTGAATCGTCCCGCATTCATCGAAAACAAACAAAGGGCTTCGCTTCATGGTTACAAGACGACACTTCCTTGCACTTTCCGGCTCGCTGTTTTCAGCTTCTCTGAGTTCGCCAGCATTCGCTAAGACCTGGCCGTCAACAGCCGAAAAAGCAGCTTGGGATGCGCAGATCACGCCCGCCAACTATGACCCGGCAACAACCAACCCATGGGGGCTGCATCCCAGGCTGCTGCCGCAACGCGTTTTGGCGAATGACGGTTTGCGCCCGGGTGACATTCACGTCGATGCGATCGCGCGCTATCTGTACCATATCGAGGAAGGTGGCACCGCGATGCGATACGGGGTGGCGATTGCCAAGGGCGATCTCTATGAACCCGGCACCTATACGATCCGCCGAAAGGTCGAATGGCCGCACTGGACGCCAACGCAGTCAATGATCGAACGCGATCCGGAGGCTTACGAGCGGTTTGCCGACGGTATGGAGCCCGGCCCCAACAATGCCTTGGGCAGCAGGGCTTTGTATCTATTCGTCGGAGATCGGGATACGTACCTTCGAATTCACGGAACGCCGAGCCCTCGCAGCATTGGCGGCCGGGCCAGTTCGGGATGCGTGCGCATGGTGATGGCCCACATCAATGATCTCTATCCGAATGTCGCTGTCGGATCGACGGCGTTCCTTTACTCGGCCGAAGACAGCGTTACCGCTCGAAGCTAACCTATTGCATCTTTGGCTCACACGCCGAGGACTGCGTCGTGCAGGGACATCTTCCAATGAATTGTTGGACGAACACTCACGGCTGTGTCGCAAGTGAACTTTCGAACTGTGCGATCGCTACGGATTTGTCGTCCTCATCGTTCTCGAACAGCTTTGTGGTTCGCACGCCCGGCAACTTGCCAAAATCCGCCATCAGGCGCTTTGGAAAAAATGTGCGTCCGATGGATTCAAATCCTGGTAATTGTCTGAGTACCGCGGAGGTACTGGCACTACAAAAACCGGAAGCGGCTGGGCCGCTGGCAATTGCAAGCCGCAAGGCCTGCTCCGCGACTTCGGGGGACACATCGATCTCTTGTATGACGACGTGGTAGGTCTCCCGTGCATGAGCCCGTGCGTAAAAATCGGCCACTTGTGGAGTAATGCCATAAAGCACATCTCCCCGTTCCGGTACCGCGCTCAGCCGGACCGTTCCTGCCGGATCGAAGATAACGCGCTGCGACCCATTGATCATGACGCTGCTATGCGCACCCGCCCCGGATCTGTTGCTGATCATGGTGTACAGCGTCAGCGCAGCCGGTCCGTCGTGACGGTAGGATGCACTACTGATGACTTCGGCTGAAGCATCAGGGCGCATGTCGTTTCCTGCACCGCACCCCGCCAAAATCACCACGATTAGAACTGAGAAAATGCGATTGGAAAAGCGCACCTTGCAGCCTCCTGCCATGAGTTGAATGACTGAATTTTCGGGATATTCAGGGCCTCTAGCAATCTCGACATCAACTCTTCCGGATTTCACCTCTACCGAAACATGGGTTCGGTTTCGGTTGGTATACGGATCCTCGACACATTTTTTTCTGGATATCGCATGTTTCAGATGAAGAGGAGCGTTCGCCCCGAATTGATTTGTCGCAATTTGTAACAGACCCCGCCTTTGTGACCTCGCGATACAAAACACCGGCTCGCGTGGCATTCCGCATCTGCAGGTGCCCCCCATATGCTGGGTATCGCAACACTGACACGAGGTGATCGAAATGAAACGCAACACTTTACTCGCTGCAATGACCCTGGCTGCAACCGCCCTTGGCGGTGCCGCATTCGCGGACGCCAACCACGGGCGTGGGGGACAATTTGGCGCCCAGAGCGGACCAGGCATGATGCAGAACGGTGGTCCCGGTATGATGGGGAACATGGGCGGAATGATGGACATGATGAAGCGCATGCACGGAAACATGATGGGCGCAGGCATGATGGGCGCAGGCATGGGCAGTGGTATGATGAGCCCAGGCATGGCTGGCGGCATGATGCAAATGTTCGACACTGATGGAGACGGCACAACGACGCCGGAAGAAATGCGCACGCTGCTGGAGGCCAAGCTTTCCGAGTTTGACAGCGACGGGGATGGAAGCCTCTCGATTACTGAATTTGAAGCTCTCCACAGCGCGATGATCCGCGAAATGATGGTGGATCGCTTCCAACACCTCGATGCCGATGGCGACGGCGCGGTGACGCCGGAAGAGATGGCCGCTCCTGCCGATAGGATGGAGCGGATGCAGATGATGCGGTCGAATATGGCAGATGCGCCTGCGCGGCCTGGCAACGGTCAGGGCATGGGCAACGGCTCCATGATGCAGGACAACTGAGCCAATGGGTGCCGGTTTTTTTCCGGCACCCGTCCTCACAACCCCAAAACCATTCGCGGTCGGGACATTGAACCGAACCGCGACCTGAACCGTTTAGCCTCGGTATGCCAACAAATAGAGACACGGAAAGGAAAATTCCCATGGCCTATACCTATGATCGCGTCCTGAAAGACACCAAAATCGATGACGCAGAGATGCGTGTTCGGGATGCTTTGGCAGACAAGGGCTTCGGCGTTCTGACTGAGATTGACGTCAAAGCGACGATGAAAAAGAAACTTGATGCGGACATGCCGCCTTACCGCATCTTGGGGGCCTGTAATCCGGGCATGGCGCACAAAGCCATCGAGATCGAGCCTCGCATCGGTGCGATGCTTCCCTGCAATGTTATCCTGCGGCAACTGGACGGCGACACCGAGGTCAGCGCGGTCGATCCTGTCGCTTCGATGCAGGCGGTGCAGAACCAAGACCTGGACGCGGTCGCCGGCGAAGTCCGCGATCTCCTTCGGGACGCCCTCGACACCGCGTGATGGCGGGATGGGCGTTAGATGCCCTGTCGCAGATCGAGCGCCTTTAGCGGTGCTCGATCAATGCCATCTAATCCCCACGTAAATTCCTGATGAGGAACTCACCCAGTGCTGCCAGCGGGATTGCCATTTCCGGATATTGGAACCGACCTCTTCTCCTTCGACATCGGGGGGGTCACATTCGCACTCCGCTGGTACGCGCTAGCCTATATCTTCGGTATCCTGATTGGCTGGCGCATTTGTTCGAGTGCCATAAGCCGTCCCGCGCTCTGGACGTCAGCTGGACCGCCGCTTGACCGAACGCAGATCGAAGATCTTCTGACGTGGATCATCATCGGCGTGATTGCTGGTGGTCGCCTGGGCTTTGTACTGTTCTACCAGCCCGCATATTATCTCGCCAATCCCTTGGAAATTCTGATGGTCTGGCAAGGCGGCATGTCTTTCCACGGGGGGTTCGCGGGAGTTGTCATCGCGGCCTTGCTGTTCTGCCTTAGACAGAACGCGTCATTGCTCAGCACTGGCGACTTGCTGGCTTTGGCAACACCACCAGGCTTGTTTCTTGGAAGGCTGGCGAACTTCACCAACAATGAGTTGTGGGGGCGGCCGACGGACGTTCCCTGGGCGGTGATCTTTCCCGGCGAAGTCGCGCAGGCCTGCCCAGGGGTTAGCGGCCTCTGCGCCCGACACCCGTCCCAGCTGTACGAGGCGGTATTGGAGGGGCTCATTCTTGGAATACTGCTCATTTATCTCGCTTGGGGCCGGGGCTGGCTGAAAATGCCCGGTGCCTTGGCTGGCGTGTTTCTGACCGGCTATGGTCTTGCCCGAAATTTCGTCGAGATGTTCCGGCAACCGGACCAGCAGTTCGTGACGGAAGATAACCCAATTGGCCATGCGCTCCACTTTGGTGAGTGGGGTTTGACCATGGGCCAGTTGCTCTCCATGCCAATGGTGCTGGTCGGGCTGGCGTTGATCGTGTTCGCCCGGCGGGAACGGGGCCGGACAGCGCCACCCCGCAGAGCCGCAATGTAATCGCCGTACTGATCTCTCTTGACCCTCCTGTGGATGGAAGCCCCAAGCAAGAGAAGCATTCTCGGAAAGGACCGCAAAATGAGCACCCCCGACAGTTCTGAAACCACAGCAGCTTCCTCGGTATTCGTTTGCCCCATGCACCCTGAGGTGCGGCAGTTTGAGCCCGGCAAATGTCCGAAATGCGGGATGCACCTCGTGCCGGAATCGGAGCTCGAGGTCCATTCAGCACATGATCATCACGAACACCACGCGGGTGCCACGCCGGCCGATGGCCGATATGATCTGGTTCCTACAGGACATGATGGTCCCATTTTCACCTGCCCGATGCACCCTCAGGTGCGGCAGCCTGATCCGGGCGCGTGTCCGATCTGTGGTATGGGATTGGAACTGGAATCCGGTGTGCCGGGCGATGAAGGTCCAAATCCCGAACTGGTGGATTTCACACGGCGGTTCTGGGTCGGCACAGTTCTGACTATCCCGCTCCTTGTCCTCACGATGGGGCCATTCGTCGGTTTCCCCGCAGTCCGGACGTTTTTTGGCGAAAGCACTACACAATGGATCGAATTGATCCTGGCAACGCCAGTGGTCTTGTGGTGCGGCTGGCCGTTTCTGGAACGCGGATGGATTTCGTTCCGCACATTGAACCTCAACATGTTCTCCCTGATCGGCATGGGCGTTCTGGCCGCCTGGCTCTTCAGCGTCGTTGCCGTTCTCGCACCGGACATATTCCCTGATGGGTTCCGAGACTCCGAAGGCCATGTCGGCGTCTACTTCGAGGCGGCGGCGGTGATCGTGACGCTCGTGCTGCTCGGTCAGGTGATGGAATTGCGCGCACGTGAAGGAACCGGAAAGGCGATCCGTGCGCTACTCGATATGGCCGCCAAGACCGCGCGGGTCATGCGGGACGATGGCTCCGAAGAGGAGATCCCGCTGGAGGACGTACAGGTCGGCGACCGGCTGCGCGTACGGCCCGGTGACAAGGTGCCTGTCGATGGCGTGGTTCTGGACGGCCGGTCCTCGATCGACGAAAGCATGATCTCCGGTGAACCTGTGCCGGTCGAGAAGACCGAAGGCGACCCAGTAACTGGTGCGACGATCAACGGCACGGGCAGTCTTGTGGTGGAGGCGACGCGTGTCGGGTCCGACACGATGCTGGCTCAAATTGTCGAGATGGTGTCGAACGCGCAGCGCTCGCGCGCCCCGATCCAGAAATACGCCGACAAGGTGGCGGGATATTTCGTTCCGGCCGTCATCGGTATCGCGGTCCTGTCCTTCATCGCCTGGGCGATCTGGGGGCCCGCGCCTGCGCTTTCCTACGCATTGATTTCGGCGGTGGCGGTTCTGATCATCGCCTGTCCTTGTGCGCTTGGCCTGGCGACACCGATGTCGATCATGACAGCGACAGGACGGGGCGCTCAGGCAGGGGTGCTGATCAAGAACGCCGAGGCGCTGGAGCGGTTCGAGAAAGTCGATACCCTGATCGTCGACAAGACCGGCACGTTGACCGAAGGCAAGCCGCGGCTTGTCGACGTACTCCCGCAACCCGGCCACGACGAAGCCGAGGTCTTGCGTCTCGCCGCATCGCTTGAGCGCGGATCGGAGCACCCCTTGGCCGAAGCGATCGTCAGGGGTGCGGAGGAGCGAGATGTCAAAATGGACGAGGCACGGGACTTCGAGGCGGTCACTGGCAAGGGCGTCAAGGGGGTCGTTGACGGCAAAGCGGTCGCGCTCGGCAATTTGGCGATGATCCGCGAATTGGGGCTCGAGGCGGGCGCGTTGACCGCCAAGGCCAATGCCCGCCGCGACGAAGGCGAGACGGTCATGTTCGTTGTGCTGGATGGCGAGATCGCCGGTCTAGTTGCTGTCGCCGACCCAGTGAAGGAGACCACGCCAGAAGCCATCGAGGATCTGCATGAACTGGGGTTCCGCGTCATCATGGCGACCGGCGACAACGAACGCACGGCCAAGGCCATCGGCACGCGGCTCGGAATCGATGAGATCCGGGCCGACGTGCTGCCGGAGGACAAGGCGCGGATCATCCTTGAGTTGCAAGAGGCGGGCCACAAGGTCGCCATGGCCGGGGATGGCGTCAACGACGCCCCCGCGCTCGCGCAGGCCGATGTCGGCATCGCCATGGGCACCGGCGCCGATGTGGCCATCGAAAGCGCGGGCGTCACGCTGGTCAAGGGCAACCTTGATGGTATCGTGCGTGCGCGGCGGCTCGCCCGGGCCACGATGCGCAACATCCGCCAGAACCTGTTCTTCGCGCTGATCTACAACGCCTCCGGCGTGCCGGTCGCGGCGGGAGTTCTGTTTCCCTTCTTTGGCATCCTCATCAGTCCGATGTTTGCTGCCTTCGCCATGAGCGCGTCGTCAATCTCGGTGGTGCTCAATTCGCTGCGCCTTCGCGGCGTTCGTATCTAGAAGCGCGCAACAGCGTTCGGACGAACCAAAATTAAAAGGGGGCCATTTATGCAGAGCGAAAAAGAAACGTACCGCGAAAATTCCATCAGTCTGGGCGGAGCCGTTGCGATGGGGACAGGCGTGATGATCGGCGCTGGAATCTTTGCGTTGACGGGGCAAATCGCGCAGCTCGCCGGCCCGCTTTTCCCGCTTGCATTCATCGCCGGCGCGGTCGTCACAAGCTTCAGCGCCTACAGCTACATCAGGATGTCGAACAAATGGCCGTCCTCGGGTGGCATCGCCATGATCCTGCAGAAATGCTATGGCCCCGGAGCCATCGCGGGCGGGGCCGCACTGCTGATGGCGCTCAGCATGGTGATCGCGGAAAGCCTCGTCGCCCGGACCTTCGCCACCTATGTCTTGCGCCCTTTCGATATCGAAGGTGGCCCATTGGTCCCCGCTCTGGCCGTGGCCGTAATCGTTTTCGCCTTTCTGGTGAACATCGCCGGAAACCGCTCGGTCGGGCTATTTTCGCTGATCATGGCAGCGATCAAGATCGGAGGCATAGCTCTGTTCGGCATCGCGGCCCTGTGGTCCAGTGGTTTTGCGTTCGCCGCGGCCTCCGAGACGCCTCAATCCTACAGTATAACCGGTTTCATAGCATCCACGGCGCTGGCTATCCTTGCCTTCAAAGGGTTCACGACGATCACCAACAGCGGGGCCGAGATCACCGAACCCAACCGCAACGTTGGCCGAGCAATCATGTTCTCGATCGGGATCTGCGTCGTCGTTTACCTGTTGGTAGCCTTCGGGGTTGGTTCGAGTCTGACGATCGAGGAGATCATCTCGGCGCGTGACTATTCACTGGCACAAGCGGCGCAGCCCGCCCTTGGACAAACCGGCTTCATACTGACGGTGATCCTGGCCGCTGTCGCAACCGCGTCCGGCGTTCTGGCCAGCGTCTTCGCGGTGTCGCGCATGCTGGCGATGTTGACGGACATGGAAATGATCCCGCACAGCCACTTCGGAATGTCCGGCCCTATCCAGCGCCACACGCTGGTCTATACCGTTGTCATCGCTTCAGCGCTGGCCGTGCTTTTCGACCTGGGCCGGATCGCATCCCTCGGTGCCTTCTTCTACCTTGTAATGGACATGATCATACACTGGGGCGTGTTCCGCTATCGTCGAACAGATGTGGGCGCCTCCGGTATCGTGCTTTTGAGTGCCCTGTCGCTCGATGCGATTGTACTGGCAGCTTTCACCGTGATGAAGCTTCAAAGCGACCCGATGATCGTTCTCTACGCCGCTGTCGGGATGATCGCCGTGTTCGCCTTCGAGCGCGTTTACTTGTCGAAGTGGATGGCACCGCAAGCTGCACACGCCCACGGTGATTAGCGTGCCGTCACCTGGCATGAAGAGCTGCGATGGCTTGTGCGCCGATCGTGATCAGCCCGACCGAAAAGGCAAACGCAGCCAAGGCGAGCAACATCACGCCCGTGTTCATGGGCAAGCGACGAACAACCGGTCCAAGAAATTCCGACCGCCCGAGAGCCGAGACGTAGAGCGGCAACGCGCTTATCATAGTCGCATAGAGGTAAACGCCGGAGATGTTCTCGAAAAACGCCGAACGCGCAAGAGTCGGGGATACAACCGCCAAAGCGGTTGAACGATTGCCGCCGAATGACCCGAACCAGTCGGCAGATAGAACGTATGTAAGCACGTGGAGACCTGGAAAGAGAAGGGTTCTGAGCAAGACATCGACCAGCACGAAAAACACCGTGTCTCTTGAGCCCGCCTTTGGTTGCTTTGTCATGGCGAAAAGGAAAAAACTGACGTAGTTGACGGCAAAAACCACGGGCAAACCGTTGGTCGCAACCTGCCTTAGAAAGCGCATGAGTGCCGGTCCGCCGGCAGCAAGAGCCGGAGCAAAGCCCGGAGCCAGTAAGACATAGAACAACAGGACCGGCAGTAATGCAGCGAAGCTGAACAGCAGGACATTTCTAAGAAACTGAGCCGCGGGCATACTGATAGAGAAAAATCTATCCATTGAAATAGCCTGCCATGTGGGCACCACTAGGTCGATGATACGGGGCGTTGTTGCACAAGTCTGACGCCTCAGGATTCCCTTCGCGAACCCATGCTGTTAGCCGCATTCCATGAGCAACCCATCTCCCGCCCGCTATCGTACGACCAACTGGTCCAGCTACAACGCATCGCTGCGCAAGCGGGGGTCCCTGCTGATCTGGGTCGACGAAGACATCACTTGGCGCGCGCCCTCACCGCCGCCCTCCTAGCCGGCACGATATCATTTCTGTCCCCCTGCGTGCTACCTCTTGTGCCAGGTTATGTCTCCTACGTAACCGGGCGCACAGCCGCTGAGGGCGGGGTGGTCGGCGCTTCGCCGTCGCGCGCGGTCTGGCTGAGCCTGTGTTTTGTCCTCGGCTTCTCCACCATCTTCATGGGACTTGGCGCATCCGCGACTGCAATGGGTCAGGCCCTGCTTCGGTGGCGGTATGAACTCAACCTCGTTGGGGGCGGCATCATCATTTTCTTCGGGCTCTTCATGATAGGAGCCGCGCGTGTTTCGGTCATGGAACGCGACTTCCGATTCAATCTCAACATCCCCGGGGGCCAACCCGCTGCGTCCTATGTCCTCGGTCTTGCCTTCGGTTTCGGCTGGACTCCGTGCATCGGCCCGATCCTCGGCGCGATCCTGACAGCCAGTGCGGCGAGTGCCACGATGGGCGAAGGTATCATGCTGCTTGCCGTCTATTCCGCCGGCCTTGGAATACCGTTTCTGATCGTGGCCGGATTCACCGACCAGATCGCGGGACGGTTGCGGGCCATCGGCCGGGTTGGCCGCCGCCTCCACCAGCTTGCGGGCATAGTGATGATCTTGATGGGGCTGGCGATGATGACAGGGCAGTTGAGCGCGCTGTCATACTGGATGCTCGACGTATTTCCGGTTCTGGGACGGATCGGATAGCTCCATTAGTAGCAGCGTCTATTGATAACAGAAAATTTTCTTGAACCTCTAGTAGCTTTAGGAGTTAAGCCACCGACAAAGAACGGCACCATGGAGCAAGTTGCCAATAACGCCTCACTCCTTCCCGGGCGAACAACACTGCGTTCGGGGTAAGGTTCGGTTTGCCGTCCAATGCGTGAACGGAGCAATCTATATGCTGACAAGACGACATTTCATCCAGACGACCACCGCGCTGTTTTCGGCATCGATATCCAGCCCGCTCCTTGCAGACACGTGGCCTACCGATGCGCAGAAGGCAGCTTGGGACGCACAGGTTACACCTCCCGGCTACGACCCGGCCACGTCCAACCCTTGGGGCCTTCACCCTCGCTTCCTGCCACAGCGGGTCCTCGCGAAGGACGGACTTGTACCCGGTGATATCCATGTCGATGCTGTTGCGCGCTATCTCTACCACATCGAAGAAGGCGGCACGGCGATGCGCTATGGCGTGGCGATCGCGCGCGGTAAACTTTACGAACCGGGCACCTATACGATCAAGCGCAAGGTCAGGTGGCCGCATTGGCAGCCGACACAAAACATGATCGACCGCGACCCAGAGCTCTACGCCGATATCGCTGACGGTATGGAACCCGGACCTGAAAACGCGCTCGGATCGCGAGCCCTCTATCTCTTCGTCGGCGACCGAGACACCTATCTAAGGATTCACGGGACACCGTATCCAAGAAGCATTGGCGGCCGTGCGAGTTCCGGCTGCGTCCGAATGGTCATGGCACACATCAATGATCTCTATCCCAACGTCGAGATTGGCTCGACGGCATTCCTGTACTCGGCGGAAGACAGCGTCACCCCGAGAAGTTGACTGGCGCATCATGTGTTACGCGTGGGCTTGACGCATCTATGGGCTGATCAGGACTGGCGCGAAGTGCAGATGGGGTTGCCACCTGCCGAGCGTAGCGGAACCAAGGTGTTTTCCACCGGACCGCTGTGTTCATACCAATAACAGCCATCCTCGGGACGAAGCCGCGCCGTGGTGAGATCCTGACCAGGCGCAGCAAGGGCAATGACGGCCTCGGGAACACTTCCCACTTCGTTGCGAGCGCCGCCGTCGTCCAGCGTTGGCACCGCGCAGCCAGCAAGCACCAATGTCGCTGCGATAATCGGCGCGTTTCGTTTCTGCATGTCTACCTCACTCATTCTGATCGCTTCGTACCGGCAAGCGTTGCTCCAACCGCGTCGTTTCAAGGGGGCGGCTAGCTTCAAGCCTCCGCAGGGCGCCTTTCTTGCTGGACGAATATCCACTTGTTGCCCTTGAAGCTCTAGTTACTGTAGGGGCTATGTCAATGTGGAATCAATGAATCCTGAGGTCAATCCATGTCTTCCGACGGCAACCGCAACGATCACGGCCATCCGGGTGATCAAGAGCATTCTGACCCAAGAGGCAACTCCTGTTGCGACGCCAGCAAGGACGTCGCGTCCACGGCGCCAGCGCCGTCTGGCGGAAGGAGCTTTCAGGTCTCCGGGCTCGATTGCGCCGAAGAGGTGGCGATCCTGAACCGGGTTGTCGGGCCGAAAGTGGGCGGAACCGAACACCTGGCATTCGACGTGATCAACGGGCGAATGACCATCCTCGATAGCGCCGAGAGGATACCAGACGACGAAGTCACGCAGTTGGTCGCAACGACCGGCATGAGCGCCAAGCCATGGGATGCCGGCAACGCAGCAGAGGACCAGGCGGCGCATCTGGCACGTCAGAAGCGCTTTACCTCGTTGAGCGGCGGCTTCTGGGCGGCGGGATTCCTTTTTCACATTGTCGAGACCGGCATGGGCGGCGCGCTCGGGCTCTTTGCGGGCCATGGCGAGGTGCCTATGCCTATGGTGGAAGCAGGGATCTTCGCCGTCGCGATTCTTTTTGGCGTCTGGCTTGTCGCGCCCAAGGCCTGGTCTTCGGCGCGGAGGCTTAGCCCCGACATGAACCTGCTCATGGTGGTGGCCGTCGCGGGCGCCATCGGCCTCGGCGAGTTTTTTGAGGCCGCGACGGTCGCCTTCTTCTTCTCGCTTTCGCTTTATCTTGAGAGCTGGAGCGTGGGGCGGGCGCGTAATGCGGTTTCCGCGCTCCTCGATCTGGCGCCGCCAACGGCGCGGGTTCTTTACGACGACGGATCTGAATCCGACGTTCCGGCCGCGGCCGTGGCAGTCAATGCAAGGTTTATCGTGCGCGGCGGCGACCGGATCCCCCTCGACGGTGAGGTCGTGGACGGGGCAGGGGCCGTCGATCAGGCCCCAATTACTGGGGAAAGCGCGCTAGTGCCCAAGGAACCAGGCGACGAGGTCTATGCCGGCACGATCAACGGCGAGGGCACACTGACGGTGCGGGCGACGAAGGCCGCCTCGGACACGGTGCTCGCGAAAATCATTCGCATGGTGGGCGATGCCCATGCCCGCCGCGCGCCGGTCGAACAGTGGGTGGCCAAGTTCGCGCGCATCTACACACCCATCGTGATGGCTTTGGCGATCGCCATCGCGCTGGTGCCGCCACTGCTGCTCGGCGGCGCCTGGGACTACTGGTTCTACAATGCTCTGGTCCTTCTGGTCATCGCATGTCCTTGCGCGCTGGTCATTTCTACGCCGGTCTCCATCGTGGCAGCGCTGACCGCGTCGGCACGGGCGGGGGTGCTCATCAAGGGCGGCGCCTATGTCGAGGCGCCGGGGCGGACCACGGCACTGGCGATGGACAAGACCGGGACGATCACCATGGGCGAGCCTGAGGTGGCGGCGGTTCACCCACTGGTCGGCGTTTCCGCACGCGATCTCATGGCGCTGGCAGCAAGCCTGGAGGCGCGGTCTTCACACCCGCTGGCACGCGCCATCCTCTCGCGCGCCGAAGCCGATGGTGTTTCCGTGTCTGCCGCAGAGGACACCCGTACCGTGCCCGGGCGCGGTCTGGAAGGACGCGCCGACGGGCGCGCTATCTGGCTCGGCTCGGATCGCTTCGCCGAAGAGAAGGGGTTCGGCAATGCCATTCCGGCGGATCTGCGGGATCGGATCGAAGGGGCAGGGAGCACCCTCGTTGCCGTGGGTGACGAGACCGGCGTGACCGGCGTACTGGAGCTTCGCGACCGCATCCGCCCAGATGCAAAGGGGATCGTTGCGCGTCTGCATGCGCAGGGTGTGAAGACCATCGTGATGTTGACGGGCGACAACGAACGCACCGCGCGCGCGGTGGCAGCCGAAGTCGGCATCGACGAGGTGCGCGCCGAACTTTTGCCAGAAGACAAGGTGACGGCCATTGAGGAACTCGTCGAAAGCCACGACATGGTGGCGATGATCGGCGACGGTGTGAATGACGCACCGGCCATGGCGCGGGCGCATTATGCCATCGCCATGGGCGCTGTCGGATCGGATGCCGCGATCGAGACGGCCGACATCGCGCTGATGACCGACGACATCGGCAAGGTACCCTGGCTTATCGGCCATTCGCGCCGTGCCATGACGATCATCCACCAGAATATCGGCATATCGCTGGCGACCAAGGCGCTGTTCGTCGGGCTGACCGCGTTCGGTATGGCCTCAATGTGGGGCGCCATTGCTGCGGATGTAGGCGTGTCTCTGCTGGTGGTCGCCAACGCACTTCGGCTCCTGAACGGCCATCAGGTTGAGGCCGGGCCTTCAGGCGGAGAACCGGTGGGCGAGCAGATGGCGAAAGGAGCACTGGCGCACGGTCATTGATCCGGCGGTTTCGGTAGAGTAACGTCTGACATCAACCAGACCTCGCAAAAGGGGCGTCGAGCAGTGATGAATACCAGAATTCCACGGCGGGTCTTGCTGTTGGGCGGATTGGCCACCTTCCTGTCTGGCTGTGCCAGCAAGTTCCGGTCCTACAACGGACCCGAAGTGACCCGGCTGCGTATATACAAGGCGCAGCGGCTGCTGGTTCTTGACGGAACGGATGATGTCTTGCGGACCTATCCCATCGGATTGGGCTTCGCGCCCGAAGGCCACAAGCAGTTCGAAGGAGACGGCCGCACGCCGGAGGGCTCCTATCTGATTGACCGGCGCAACCCGGACAGCCTCTTCCACCTCTCCATCGGCATTTCATTCCCGAACGAGGCCGATATCGCGTTTGCGAAGGCGCAAGGAAAATCGCCGGGCGGCGACATTTTCATCCACGGGGGGCCGCGCAAGGGGATCGACCCGATGAACAAGCGCGACTGGACCGCAGGCTGCATCTCCGTCACAGACCGGCAAATCGAGGATATCTACGCCATGGTCAGGGACGGAACCCCCATCGACATCTATGCCTGATCGTCAGGTGAAGCGACGGCGCAGCGCAACGTTGATGGCTTCGATGGCGATGACCATGACGACGACGGCAATCGTGACGCTGGCCGCCTTATCATACTGGAAAGAGCGCACGTAGGTCTGGATGTAAAAGCCGATCCCGCCCGCGCCGACAATGCCGAGGATCAGCGACTCGCGCAGGTTCAACTCGAACCGGAAAATCGTGTCGCGGGCGACGACCGGCGCCATCTGCGGCCAGATCGCGTATCTGAGCCGCACGAGCGGCCCGGCGCCCGCGCTTTCAAGTGCTGCGATCGGCGCGCGGGACACGCCGTCGATCGCCTCGGCATAGAACTTGGCGAGCATCCCCGTTGCATGAAAGGCGACCGCGATGATGCCGGGCAGCGGCCCGAGCCCGACAGCGCCCACCATGAGCATGGCCACGAGGATCAGCGGAATCGCCCGGATGAAGGCAAGCAGCGTTCGGATCGGCCGAAACACCGCAGGCGATACCATCGTCTCAGACGCGAGAATGCCGAGGGGAACGGACAGGATCACAGCACCGAGGGTGCCGAGGATCGCGATCCTCAGCGTTTCCGCGCTGCCCTTCTTGATCTCGGCCATCACCGTCGGGTCAGGCGGAAACATGCGACCGAGGAAATCGGCGATCCGCGGGCCGGCCGACAGAAGTCGCGAGAACTCGACATCGGTCGTGGCGAAGGACCACAGGATCGCGGCTGCGATCAGACCGCTCGTCGCAAAGCCGCCAAACCCGCGGAACGCCATCAGGACACCGCCCTGAGGCTGATTCCGGGGATTGGCTCAACCTCCCGATAGAGCTCCGCTGTCGCATCCTCGTTCAACTCGGAGGTCGGCACATCAAAGGCGATCTGCCCGCCACGAATGCCGATGATGCGCTGCGCGAAACGCCGCGCCAGGTCGGGCTGGTGCGACGAAAACAGCGCCGTCGCGCCGCGCGCTTGCGCCGCCCCGGTCAGCAGCGCCAGGATCTCACATGCACGCGCAGGGTCGAGGTTGCTCACCGGTTCGTCGGCGAGGATTAGGAGCGGTTCCTGCGCCAGGCACCGCGCGATGGCCACGCGCTGCCGCTGACCGCCGCTGAGACTGTCGACCCGGCGTTCGGCAAGATCGGCAATGCCGCAATCGGTGAGTGCCGCGCGGGCAATCTCCAGATCATGCGCGGTCGGTGACCCAAACAGGGCGCGCAGGGGAGACATGCGTCCCAGGCGGCCGTTAAGGACGTTACGCAGAACCGTGGAGCGTTCGACCAACGCAAACTCCTGAAACACGAAACCGGTATCCGGACGGCGCGCGCGCGGCGGCGGGTGGTCGGGATCGAGCGGCGCACCCAGAACCGAGACCCGCCCGCTCCAGCCTTGGAGCCTGCCGTCGAGCAGCGCCAGCAGGGTCGTTTTGCCCGCCCCGGACGGGCCGAGCAAAGCGACGCTTTCGCCCGCCGGGACGCGAAGCGACACGCCTTCCAGCGCTGGGAGGTCCGTGCCCGGATGGGCAAAGCTCAGGTCGTCGATTTGGGCGGCAATGCTCATTCCAACAGCCCGTATCGGCGCGCCATGTCGCGCACGCCGTCATATGCGGCGCCGTCGGCCCTGACATAGCCGTCCGGGCCGTAGAGATAGCGCAGCTTTTCGCGGTTCTCTGGTGCGTTGAGCCTCAGCATCGCGTCGATGAACCGGTCCTGAAGGCCGGCGTCGAGCCCCGGACGTGCGATCACGAGGTGACTCGGGATTGGCTCGCTTTCCGCAATCCAGGTCACCTCTGCCTGCTGCAGCGGTGTCAGAAGCAGATCGGCGTACTGGCTGGCGCCTGCGGCATCGACCAGGCCTTCAGCCATGGCCTGCATGGCCTGCTGGTAGCCGCCCGCGAAGTAGACGCGGCCGAAGAATACTTCCGCCTGTCCGGGGCCTTCGATCAGCCCGGCCTCCACGAATTCGGCGAGCGGATAGAGATAGCCCGATTCCGAGATCGGATCCGCGAATGCGATGTCGCGCCCCCGCAGGTTGGCGAGCGCGCCGATGCCGCTGTCGCGCCGAACGAAGATGCGGCCCGTGTAACTCGGCGTGTCGCGATAGACCTCCGAGAGGAGCGGCACGGCACCGATCTCGGCCTCGGCCAGAACGAAGGGCAGGGCGCCCATGAAGGAGATATCTGCGTCGCCGTTTCTCAAAGCTTCGACCGCGGCCGCATGGTCGATGGTGACGAACCCCTCGACGGGGACGCCGATCTCACTGGCCAGCCAGCCGGTGATGGCCTCGATGTCACCCAGCAACTTCTCCGGGTTCTCCTGCGGGATGAAGGCGAGCCGCAACCCAGCATTCTGCGCAGCGAGCGGGGACGCCAGAGATAACGCACTCGCGCCAGCCAAAAGAAGCACGGTTCTGCGGTTCAGGTGCTTCGCCATCAGAAGGCCCCCTCTTCAATATCAGCGGCCTCGGCCTTGAATGCGCTCCAGCTTGCTCCGGCGGCCTCCCAGTCCTCGTTGCGCACCGCGGCGCTGACCTCGGCCAGGTTCTCTGCTAGCGCGTAGACGTCGGGCCGTGCGGCGAGGTTCGACATGGTGCTGGCGTCAGCCGAAAGGTCCGCTGCCACGGTGTCGGTCAGGAGCAGGATGTGCTCCGCATCGCGACGCGGCAGCAATGTGTCGAGCGTCGAGGCGAAGGTCGTCAATTCGGAGAATGCCAGCCGGAAGGTCGTGTTCTCGGTGTCGAATGCTTCATAGGGCTCGTCCGCCGCGCCCACGGTCTCCAGATAGGCGGTCAGATAAGTTCGCTCCGCTTCGGTCAGTCCGAGCGTCTTCGTCTCGTCGAACCAGTCTACGACAGCCGCCAAGGTCGGCAGCGATCCGTCATGGAAATAGGGCGCGGTATAGGCAGTGCCGAGCAGCGTCGGAGTGTCCAGTGCACCGGCGCGGGCGCCTTCATAGGCCGGCGCGACGGAGCCGATGTCGTGGGCCTGCCGGTCGAGGAAGTTCGCGTCCGGCACATGGCAACTGGCGCAGGAGCGGTCGCCGAGTCCCGCGAAGGGCGTGTTGAAGATCGCTTCGCCGCGCAGCGCAGCCTCGGGTGCGGCTTCGGTCAACTGACCGTCTGGTGTCAGCATGGAGTTGGGCAGGAAGTCGAACTCGAGCATGTAGGCGAGCAGCGCGTCCAGCATGAAAGGCGTCGGCTCCGCGCCGCCGAACTCATTGACAACAACGTTGCGGGTGAAGTCGCGCAGGGAAGCAAAACGACCGTCGCGGCCGTAGGGACCGGTAAAACGCAAGCCGCGCAGGCTGGGAATGTCGAGCGGATCGTCGCGCCTGTCATTGAAGATCGAGTTGAAAAAGGCGCCGTCCACGTCGATCGCGCCCGGTTGGTGGCTGGCGCCGGGGATGAAGAGCCGCTGGTTGACGTCCGAGCGGTTGTGACAGGTCGAGCAGGCGATCCCGAGATCGCGCGCGGGGCTGCCGAAGATTTGCGCACTGTCGAACAGCATGTCGCCGTAGGCAACAAGCGGCAGATCCGTCTCGTCGATGCCCTGCTCCTCGAAGTTGAGAACGAGCAGCGGCAGGGGCTCCTGATCGAAAATGTCAGAGCCCGGCGGCAGGCTTGGCGGCACCTCGATGGTGCGGCCACTGGCTACGGCGGTTTCGGGCAAGGCGCTGAGCGTCCGACGCGGAGCAAAGTCATCAATGAGGTAGTTCTCCGCGAGATAGCCGGAAATGGCCGCGCGCGCGGTTGCCATCGTATCTCGATCCGCGGATGTTGCGCCAGCGCCGAGAACACCAGCGGAACCTGTGCTGCTGTTGAGTTCCAGCCAGGCGAGGCCGATGCGTCTTGCAGCTTCAGGATCGGCCGCCGCGATACCATCCTCAAACACACGGTAGAGTTCGCGTGCCGTTCGCACGGCCTGCTGTGCTGTCGCCGATTCTTCGGCCGCGAGAGCACGGTCCAAATTCTCCTCAATCCTGAGCGCTACAAGCCGCGTCGCCTCGGCGAAGACCGCCTGCAGGTCTTCGCGCATTATAGCGTCCAAGAGACCGTCAGGCTCGATATCGCTTTTGCGGTCCAGCCACGCCAGCGCCCCGACAGAGAATTCCGAACCCCGGTAGGGTTCCGTCCAGGCGGTCTCGATGTCGTCCCAGGGCAGAGGCTCGAGATTTCCAAGAAAGAGCGTCAGACGGTAGGCCGCTGCCTCGGGAAGCCAAGGCGCCTCCTTGGCCGGCGTCGCGGCGACAGGTCCGGACAGGAGGAGCGCACTTGCGAGTGTGGCGAGCAGCACTCTCATAATATTTCGCATCACCACGGCCTCCAAAGTAAAAAGTTAGACATGGCTAACTTATCTACCCGAAGCAAACAAGTTGTCAATCCCGCTGTTTCGCTGCAAAGTCCCGAGTATGACAAAGCTACAATCACAAGGGCGTGAGCCATTCGAAGCGGTCGACCGGGCTCCCGAGGCGCAGGCCGATGGCTTTGCGACCGTGCGTCAGGCACATGAAAGCGAGATGGCGGAGGATTACGTCGAACTGATCGCGGAACTGATCGAGACGCGCGGGGAGGCCAGACCGGTCGAGATCGCCGAGCGGCTTGGCGTGAAGCCGCCGACCGTGACCAAGAACATCTCGCGGCTCAAGGCTGCTGGTCTGGTCCGGCGGGAGCCATACCGCGCGATATTCCTCACCGATGCCGGGCAGGACCTCGCGGAGATCTGTCGACGCCGCCACAGGGTCGTCGTCGCCTTTCTTCTGAGCCTGGGAATCGACGAAGAGACCGCGGAACGCGATGCGGAAGGGATCGAGCATCACGTCAGCGGGACGACATTGGAGGCGTTCGAGCGACGGCTCAATCAGAAATGAGCTCGCCTAGATGCACATTCGCGCGATTCTCTATCGGGACCTCGAGCTATCAGGTCTTCAAGCCGCTGACACGTTTGCGCAATTTCGAAGCTCGCTAGCCGAGAACCCGCGACAGCACGATGGTTGCAAACAGGGCGACAAGTCCGAAGGCGATCGCAGACGCTACCGCATATTGGAGGATATCCAGGTGATTCCCCCTCCTCCGTCGTGCCAGATAGCCACCCCAGATCGCGCCTCCGATAGCGCTCACGATCACAAGCATCAGGATACCTCCGTTCCAAAATGCCGCGCATCGGGATCTCGTCCGAGCAAACTGGCCAGCCAGCCGAAGACCCAGCACCCAAAAACAAGAACCAACAAGGTCCAGTCGCCGAACCGCGCATAGGGCGTTGGAGTACGCGCGCCCGGCAGGCCGGCATCAATGGTGCCTGTTTCCCCGGTATCAAGACGCGCGACGACATTTCCATTGGCGTCGATGATCGCGGATATCCCAGTGTTGGCCGCCCGGACCACGGGAAGTCCCTCCTCGACCGCGCGCATCCGCGCGGAGGCGAGGTGCTGCTCGGGTCCGATGCTGGTTCCGAACCAGGCATCATTTGTGGCGTTGAATATCCAGTCGGGGCGGAAAAGGTCATCGACCACGTGGCCCGGAAAGATGATCTCGTAACAGATCGCCACCGCGACCAGAGGCGCGCCAGGGATCGCCAGCGTGCGCGGCCCTGGTCCCGGCGTGAAATCGCCCAACCCTTCGGTCAGCCGCTCGATGGGCAGCCAGCCTTTCAGGGGCACATATTCCCCGAACGGAACAAGATGATGTTTTGCATACCCCGTCAGAACCTCGCCGCTGCCGTCATAGGCCTGAACCGTGTTGAAATATCTGGTTCCCCCATCGCCCTCCACTCGGTCAGGCGCACCTGTCAGTAGGATCCTGCCGTCTGGCAAAGCTGCAGATATCCGCGCGCGTGCCGCAGCATCTTCGTCCAGAAAGCCGGGGAAGGCCGTTTCCGGCCAAAGCAGCAAATCGAAACGTCCGGGTTGCGCGGACAAGCCCAGGTATTTTTCCAAGGTTCGCTGGCGGCTGCCCGGTACCCACTTCTCGACTTGTGGCACATTGCCTTGGACGATGCGCAAAGCAACGTCTGTCGGCGGCACGTCCTGCCCTGACCGAAGCGCACCGCCAACCCAGAAACCCGCCACAGCAACGGCGAAGAGCACGAGAACAGGCGCGCGTCTCTTTGGCGCCGCCACAGTCAACACACCTGGCAATATGCCGATGAAGACCGTGAGAAAGCCCAAACCGTAGCTTCCGACCCAGGCGGCGGGTTGGCGCAGGGCGGCATAGTCGACAAGGGCATAAGCGGCAAGGTTCCAGGGAAACCCTGTCAGGACATGACCCCGCAGCCATTCCGTGGCCACCCAGCAGGTTGCAAACAGCAGGCCCGCCGCAATGCCGCCGACAGCTCGGCGCTGCATGATGGCGGCAAAAAGCATCGCCGCCATGCCCGGGAAGATGGCAAGTCCGGCGGACAGACCCGCGACCGCCGGAATCGCCAGTGCGCCGAAACGTTCGGCATCGACGTAAAAGCTCTCGGCGATCCAGGAAATTCCAATCCCGAATTGGCCCAGTCCGAAAGCCCAACCGACAAGGAAAGCGCGCGAGGTTGAGATGTTCCGGAGAACGATAAAGAGCACGGAGAAGGCGACAGGGACCGCGATGAGCCAAGAAAACGGCGGAAGAGTCAAAACCGTCAATCCGCCGGCAGCAAGGGCAAGACCCATGCGCTGGAACAGGTTCAGGTCCTCACTAACGAACTGCGGCAATCCCGGCTTCATGAATCGGTCTGAAGTCGAGCGCCAACCCACGGCGCAATGAGCAGCAGCATCACGCCGCCAACCACAAAAACATCGGCCATGTTGAAGGCAGGCCAGTGCGCCGTCCCGATGTAGAAATCGAGGAAATCCGTCACCGCACGATAGCGCAGGCGGTCCAGAATATTGCCGAGTGCACCGCCGATGATCGCACCATAGGCAATGGCCTCGACCCGGCTGCTGGTACGGACCAGCATGAACGCCAGCCAGACGCAGATGCCAAGCGCCAGTAAGACAAGGCTCCACCACGGCGCGCCGCCGAGAAGCCCGAAGGTCACTCCGTCATTGCGCAGGTAGATGAGATTGAAGCCGGGAAAGACCGATACGCCGGAACTAAGAACAGTCGCATTGGACACAACGATTGCCTTCGTTGCCTGATCGACAAGAAAGGCGATCAGCGCAGCAAGCAGACCGACGAAGAGGCAAGTTCTCATCAGCTTATCCCAGCCAGACGTCGAGGAACAACATGATCACAAGACCAACGGCGAGGCCGAGCGTCGCCCTGTTCTGATGGCCGGATCGGTGGGTTTCCGGAATGATCTCGTGGCTGATGACGTAGAGCATCGCACCTGCTGCGAAGGCGAGACCCCAGGGCAGCAGCGGTTGCGAAAGACTGATAATCCCTGCGCCGAGAAGTCCACCGACGGGCTCGACGAGACCGGTCAGAGCGGCGATGCCCCAGGCGCGAAGCCTGGAATAGCCCTCGCCGAGCAACGAAACCGCCACCGCCAGACCTTCGGGGGCATTCTGTAATCCAATACCGATCGCAAGTGGCAACCCGCCCGACAAACCGTCAGCCCCGAACCCGACGCCGACGGCAAGCCCTTCGGGAAAATTGTGGATAGTGATCGCGATGATGAAAAGCCAGACGCGCCGCAGCGATGCGGCGTCGGGACCTTCCCGCCCCGTCTTGAAATGTTCATGCGGTAGCCGTTCGTTCATCAGAGCGACCGCGCCCATGCCAAGCAGGATCGCAACACATACGATGGCCGCCGGGAGAGCACCGTTGTCGAACTGTCCTTCAGCTGCGTCGAGAGCCGGGATGATCAGCGAGAAGAACGAAGCCGCGAGCATGACACCCGCCGCGAAGCCAAGCAGCAGATCGCGCGTGGCCCGGGACGGGATGCGCCCAAAAAGAACGGGGACCGCCCCGACCGCGGTCAGCGATCCGGCGGCCAGGCTTCCAAGAAAGCCAAGCGCTATGGGGGAGAGGGGTTCCAATTGTTAAGGTTCTGCCGCGAGTTCAGTCAGGAGCCGAGTAGCTGGTGTAGACCTCGGTCGATCCGTCTTCGTGGATCAGGAAGACATCGTAAGCCTCCCGGTCGTCCTCCGGTCCCATGCCGGGCGACCCGTAGGGCATTCCCGGCACCGCCAGGCCTACCGCGTCTGGCCGGTCCTCCAGCAGGCGTTGGATGTCAGCCGCCGGCACGTGGCCCTCGATCACATAGCCGTCGACCAAAGCCGTATGGCAGGAGACCATGCGCTGCGGCACGCCATTGTCGAGTTTGAAGCGCACAAGAGATCCTCCGAACATGTCCTCGCCCATCGGCGCGAAGCCATTCTCCTCGAGGTGCTTCATCCAGGACAGGCAACAGCCGCAGCCGTTTGTCTTCCGGACGTCGATCTGAATCGCCTCTGCGACGGCCTGCGCCGCAGGAAGCAAGGCAAATGCGATGGCAAGGGCGGGAGTAAATCGTTTCATGGATCAAAGCCTTTCGGTTGTCGTCTGTGCAAATTCGCTGGCGAGCCTCTCAGCAAGAAGTGAACGCGCCTCACGCAGTCGCTCAAGCGCGGCCGTGTCGTCCGCTTCACGCTCGGCCGCCTCTGCCAATCGGTCGTCAGAGAGAGGGTCGGTTGGGCGACCGTCCACCAGCACTTCGTAATGTAGGTTGGGGCCTGTCGCGGTACCCGTCGCACCGACCCGCCCGATCATATCTCCGGCCATCACGCGTTGCCCTTGTGTGAGCCCGTCCGGTACGGCGCTCAGATGCGCATAGCGCGTCAGGGTGTCGGAGCCATGAGCGATCTCGACGACCCGGCCATACCCACCGCGTCGGCCGATGAAGCTAACGCGGCCCGGCGCCGTCGCCTGTACCGGCGTGCCGCGCGCCGCCGCGAAGTCGACTCCTGTGTGCATCCGTACATTGCCGTAGACCGGATGGGTGCGGCGCCCGAACACAGAACTCAGCCGTGCACCTTCGACCGGTTGCGCAAACACGCGCAGGACTTCTCCGTCGACATAGATCGTCGCTTGGCCGCTGCCGTCGTTCGGCCAGACGATTTCATAGACCGAGCCATCGATATCCAGTGCGGCAAAGGCAAGCTCGGGCTGACCAATCCTCTTGTTCCCGTCTCGGGCCTCGCGCCAAAGGAGGCGCATCGTCTCGCCACCCGCAAGATCACGACGGAAATCCACGGTGCCGCCCAGCATCTGCGCCAGGTCCACCGCAAAACGGGCGGGGATGTCTGCCGTGTTCAGGGCGGCGAAAATCGAGCTCTCGATCACCGCCTCGCCGGCGAAAGTCACCAATTCGGGATCCGGGTCCAACACGCGGGCGGCAAGCTGTTCGCCGAAGACCGCCTCTATCCGGACACCGTCTTCGACGGCGAGCTCTACACGACGCGGGTTGTCGTCCGTTGTGGAAACCACCGTAATGATGTGACCCGGACGCAGACGGCGCAGATCGTATTCCGTGCCAATCGCCAAGGCGATTTCGGCGCGATCCGAAGCATCCAGCCCCGCATCGGAAAGGACCGCATCAAGCGTCTCGCCCGACGCAATCTCCCGCGACCAGGTGACCAGCGGGGGCTCGATAGATGGCAAGGAGGTATCAGCGGGGGAAACGGTCAGGAGCGGCCGGGGTCTGAACTCGAATGCGATATCCGCCTGGGCGAGTGTAGGGCGGACCGAATTGGTTTCGGTAATCCGAGGCGGCGCAAGCGGATTGGGAGTCCAGAGGGTCGCTTCAGCAATCGCAGGGGGCACCGGTTCTTTGGACAGAACGCCAGAGATGGCGATGGCGGTCACCGAAAATGCGCCTGCGACCGCAACGGCCGCCAAGACAGTTCTTATCTTCATGTTGCCCCCTCTACGTCTTCTGTCAGTGCGCGCTGGATCTTCGGCACCGCGAATTCTCTTTGCTCGTGATAGTCGATCATGGTGACGAGCTCACCCTCGGCATCGAACAGGAATACGCTTGCCGTATGGTTCATCGTATAGCCGCCGCCCTCAGTCGGGACGCGCTCAAATGAGGCACGAAACCCTTCTGCAGCGCGGGCAATTTGGTCTTCCGGCCCCGTCCAGCCACGAATGACCGGATGAAAATAGCCGACATATTCGGCCATGGCCTCGACCGTGTCCCGCTCCGGGTCGACCGTGATGAAGACCACGTTCATCTCTGATGCTTCGTCGCCCAGTTCCTCAAGCCAGCCGGAAATATCCGATAGGGTCGTCGGGCAGACGTCCGGGCAGTAGGTGAACCCGAAAAACACCATTGTGGGACGACCGATCAGGTTGCCAGGCCCTACCTCATTTTCCTCGTGGTCGGTCAGCCGGAACTCCATCGCCGATAGGGGCAGGGGCCGCTGCCCTTTTGGTTCAGGCGCACCGGGCCCGTCCACCCGCCACCAGCCCACGAAGAGCGTCAGGCCAAGAACGCCGGCACCGGCTGCGCCGTATAGAAGGAGCTGCCGACGTTGCATCAGCCCTCCGGTCCACGCGCGGCGATTCCGAGGATTGGGACCTCGACCGTCACCTTGCCGCCATCCGAGAAGGTCAGTGTCAGCGGGAAATTCTCGCCTTCGGTCATCGGCTCTTGCAGCTTCATGAGCATGGCGTGCAACCCGCCCGGCTCCAATGCCACGCTTTGGCCGGGCTCAATCGTGATCTCGCCTGCAGGCGCCATGGAACTGACGCCATCGGAGTTGGTTTTCGACTCATGGATCTCGGGCATCATTGCCAGCGGTGTCGCAAGTCCGGTCAGCGTAACGGCGTCTTCACCCGTGTTGCGCACGGTCATATAGGCGGCACCTGGCCTGTTGACGCCGATCGAGGCGCGGGACCACGCATTCTCGACCACGACATCCTCCGAACCGGCCAGTGCGGGGGCCGACAGCCCTGCAACCGTCAAAAGCACGGCCAATGCATTGGTATATCTCAACTTCTTCACCACTCGTTTCTCCTGCCTCCGCAAATCAGCTTTGGCTTGCCGCAACTTCCACTGCCACCAGCCTCCGCAATTCGGCCTCACCGAACGGATCGAGAGGCTTGCCGTTCACGAAGAACGTGGGCGTTTGGCGGACCCCGACTGTCTCGACATCGGCGCGGTCCTGGTTGAGCACCGCCACAACACCGGGGGCCAGCATCTGTGTCCGGGCAGCTTCGACATCCAGACCTCCGCTTGCTGCAATCTCAAGGATCAATCCGGGTGCCGGGGTCCCGTGAGACGCCCATCTGGGCTGCTCTCGCAAGACTGCCTCGAGCACAGGTTCAAACACGTCCTGCATGCGCGCCGCCTCGAGCACACGGATCGCTTCTACCGACGCCTCGCCGTGAAAAGGCGTATAGCGGATTACAACGCGCACCGCGTCTCCGTGCTCCGCCATGATATCCTCGACGACCGGATAGAAAGCGCGGCATGCCTCGCAGGCCGGGTCGAAGAATTCAACGATGGTTACGGGCGCATCCTCGGGCCCGAGGATCGGGGAATAGGGTCGGATCAGCGCGTCGGCCATTTCAGGGTCGATGGGATCGGACGCGGCAATCGGGTCGGGGCGGGTGGCATACCAGGCGGCACCGCCGAAACCGGCGACCCCGAGCGCGAGAACGGACAGGATGAGGCCGCGTCGTTTCATTTTTGTGTTTCCTTCAGTGAGAGAGCCGACAGCAGACCGATCATCGCGAAGGCGACGAGCGCCATCAAAGGAATCGGAATGCCGAAGACCAGTTGATTGTCGTCGGTACAGGATGGGCCGGTCGCCGTGCAGGGCTGGATACGCTCGGGGATAACGCCGACATAGAGGCCCAAGTGCCAAAGCGCGACGGCGGCACCGCCCAAAGCCAGCGCGATCCCGTAGCGACCCACGCGCCGATCCTGCCACCACAGCCCAAGCCCGAGGATGATGGCCAAGGGGAACATGAAGGCACGCTGGAACCAGCAGAGCACGCAAGGTGTCTGCCCCAGAACCTCGCCGATGAAGAGCACGGCAAGCGACGCGGTGAGCGCGATGATCCAGGCCAGGCCAAGGGCCGTCTCTCCGGAAAGTCGGGTCATGACGATCAGATCCTCTGTCTCAGATCGGCGAGGATCTCTTCGGCGGGCGTGCCGTAGGGCCAGGAGTCCGCGAAGCCTGCTTGCGTGTCGAAAAGGAAAAGATGCGACGTGTGACCCATCGTGTATCCGCCCGGCGCAGTCGCCTGCTCGATCCGCTCAAAGAATATCGGAAAGGTTTCGGATGTCGCGGCGATCTGCTCCGGTGTACCGGTCAGCCCGATGATCCCTGCGTCGAACAGGGGCACATACTCGGCAAGTGCAGTCGGCGTATCCCGCTCCGGATCAATCGTTATGAAAATCGGCTGAACCATTGCTGCCTCATCGCCCAGGCCCTCCATCACGGCCGCGACTTCGGACAGTGTTGTCGGACAGACGTCGGGGCAATTGGTGAAGCCAAAGAAGACCAGCATCCAGCGCCCTGCGAAATCTTCGTCCGTTTGGACCATGCCGCGATGATCGGTCAGTTCGAAATCAGCAAGAAACGGTGGTTCACTCTCGGTGCGGGCAAGATCGGCACGGTAGTCGGACCATAGCAACAGCCAGATGAAAACGAACGCCGCCGCGCCCGCCAACACCCACAATACCTTCTGAAGACCTGAAAGCCTCACGCCGCTCCGCCCGAACCTGATTCTATATTTTGTGTGCGTTTACATCCTCTAGCTACTGTAGGTTCAAGCGTGATTGTCATCGATCGGCCAACAATCACCGATCTGTGAAACTCGGGTGAAGCTTGTGATGCGCACCGCATAAAGCTACACCCACTGTAGGTAATGTGGGGAGCGGAAATGCTGACGATTGGGACGCTGGCGAAGAAGACCGGAACAAAGGTGCAGACCATCCGGTATTACGAGCAGATCGGACTTATGCCTGAGCCCGGCAGGACCGAGGGGGGCCAACGACGCTATGGCGACGCCGAACTCGACCGCTTGTCATTCGTCCGGCACGCACGGCAACTGGGGTTCTCGTTGGACGCGATCCGTGAGCTCCTCGATCTCAGCGATCATCCGGGAAAGTCCTGCGCTGAGGCGGATGCAATAGCCCGTCGGCAACTCAAACAGGTCGAGCAACGATTGGCGCGGCTCGAGGCGCTGCGGACGGAATTGAAGCGGATGGTGCATGAGTGCAGCGGCGGACAGACTTCTGATTGCCGTGTGCTCGAGGTACTGCGCGACCATTCCGAATGCCTGACCGACCATGAAGAGATCGGCGCCTGAGCAATTTCGACGACCTTTGATCGGAACGCAAAAAGCCCGGTGTTAGTTACTCATTGGCAATTCACTAATTTGGATACCCGGCATGGCGGAGCAGAGAAACGCAACGGAAAGACGCACACTCTGGATCGTGCTGGGTCTCAACATCGGGCTGGCAGTCGCTTTCTTCGCCTCGGGCGCATTCGGCGAGTCAAGCGCGCTTATCGCCAATGGCCTCGACAATCTGTCGGACAGTTTCGTCTACGCGATCAGCCTCTTCGCGCTGTCCCGCTCCGCCAAGTGGAAGCGCGGAGCGGCGAACGTTTCGGGCGGCCTGCTGATCCTCTTCGCCCTTGGAATCCTGTATGACGCGTGGCGCCGCTACGTCGGCGGATCGGATCCTCTTGGCACGATCATGATTGTCATGGCGCTGGTAGCGGCGGCCATCAACGCACTTTGCGTCTGGCTGCTGGCACGGCTTCGCGATCCAGACGTAAACATCCGAGCGGCGAATACGTTCAGCTGGAACGACTTCGCGGCCAATCTCGGAATCGTCGTCGCAGGCGGGCTCGTAGCCTGGCTCGGAACGAATTGGCCGGACCTTGTCGTGGGCGTGATTGTCGCCGGCATCGCGGCCTGGGGTGGCGTCGGAATCCTGAGAGACGCGCATGGTGAACACCACAAGGCGGTGCACAATGACGATCAGGTAACCAAGGACTCGGCCTGAAATCGGGGCTTGAAGCTACAGTGACTGTAGCAACTACATATTCTCGTGAACGATTCGAGGAGATATCCCGTGAACCCCGCCGACCCTCATTTGGCCAAAACCCGGCTGCTGGATTTTGACGCGACCTCAATTGCAAAACTGATCGAGGAGCGCGGCTGGGCAGACCTTCCCAGCGACGACCGAATTGGGGCCATCTACGATTTCGTCAGGAACGAGATTACCTTCGGCTACAACCGCGCCGACGACATTCCGGCGTCCGAGGTCCTCGCAGATGGCCACGGGCAGTGCAACACCAAGGGCACGCTCCTCATGGCCCTGCTGCGTGGCGTGGGAGTTCGCTGCCGACTGCACGGGTTCACAATCCACAAGGCGCTTCAGAGAGGCGTCGTTCCGGAACTCGTCTATCCCCTCGCGCCGTCCGAAATCCTCCACTCCTGGGTAGAGGTGGACTTGGGCGACGGATGGGTCAATCACCGCCAGAACTTCGGATTTGTGCGCGACTTGCTCTATCGCCACGTCATCCGTCACTGGATGAATGCCAGGGTTCGCCGCATCCGCCGCGGAATCTTGCCGCCGGTCCCCGGATTCGATCGGCCGAACCACCGCCATGAGGAGACGAACCGTGCCGCATGATCACGGCCACGCCCACATCGATCCTCAATCCGGTGATCGTCGCGTCTCCATCGCCATCTGGGCCAACGGCCTCCTGACGGTCGCGCAGATCGTCGGCGGGATCCTTTCCGGCAGCCTCGCGCTGATCGCGGATGCCCTCCACAATTTCTCGGACATGGCGTCGCTGGTGATCGCCTTCTTCGCGCGTAAGATCGCTCGCCGCCCGGCGGACAAGCGCATGACCTTCGGCTATGGGCGGGTAGAAATCGTCGCAGCGCTCATCAACTACACGACACTTATCCTGATCGGCTTCTACCTGATCTACGAGGGTGGCATGCGCATGATCGACCCACCAGAGGTACAGGGCTGGACGGTGGTGATCCTGGGCGGTGTGGCACTGGTCGTCGACACGTTGACGGCGCTGCTCACCTATTCGATGCAGAAAGGCAGCGTGAACATCCGTGCGCTCTTCCTGCACAACCTATCGGACGCTTTGGCCTCCGTGGCGGTCATCATCGGCGGCTCGCTCATCCTCCTCTACAACATGCGGTGGGTCGACCCGGCGATCACCATCGGCATCGCTCTCTACATCCTCTACCTCGCATTTACCGAGATCGGCGGTCCGATTCGGACGCTGATGCTCGGCAGTCCACCGGACATCGATAATGAAACCGTCGTTCAGGCGATGCGGGGTGTGGATGGTGTCGCGGACGTTCATCACGTGCATCTGTGGCAGATGCAGGAGCACGAGGCGGCTCTGGACTGCCACGTCGTGCTGACAGCGGACGGCTGGGGTCAAATCGAAAAGATCAAGGCCGCGATCAAGGACCGGCTGAAGGACGATTTCAGCATCGGTCATTCGAGTCTGGAATTTGAGCACGAAGACCGCGCACACGAAAACGCTGACCTTTACGGTCACGGCAAACCGGAAAAAGAGGAGGAAAACCATGTTCACCGAGACACTGACAGCTCATGACGACACGATTGGCCTCGCCTGCGAGGGCAAGCTCAGCGAAAGCGACCTGAAACGGATGCACGCCCTGCTTCATGAGCGCCTGCAAGAGACAAGTAAGCCCGGCCTGGTTCTCGATCTCACGAGGTTCGAAGGCTACGATGGGCCGTCCGCTCTGCTCGAAGATCTGAAAATCGACACAGCCCATAGGAATGACTTCCGCCGCGTCGCTGTGGTGGGCGAAGGGGCTTTGTTGGAGTGGGGAACCAGGTTCGCCGACGTGCTGACCACGGCAGAACTCCGTCAGTTCGACCCGGCGGAAATGAAGGCGGCAATCGCCTGGGCAAGTGAAAGGTAGAGTAGCTTTCAATCAGATGCCTTCGCAGAAGACAGCATCTGTTCGAAACCATAAACAAAAGAACTACAGCAGTTGCGAGACCCAAGAGCAATCCGAAAGTTCTGAACATGGTCGCTCCTTTCGCAAAGGAGTAACTTTGGTACGGTGGCACTGCCCTTGCCGGGGCATTATCAAATCGTAATGTTTTAGCGGCTCAGGGCGCCAGTTGGTTAACATAAACTTCATTATGCGGCTTTATATTTTTTGTAGCCGCAAAGCTAAAATGTCACCCATGAGCAATTCAGGAATGTCACTCTCCCTTCCGAGACTGAGGGAGATTG
>CANMQJ010000026.1 GCA_947500005.1 uncultured Paracoccaceae bacterium
AACGAAACCATCGGCTCAACCTCATCGACAAAATGGCCAACTCGATACATCATCTGCTCGAAAGTTGCGACAGAACCCGCAATTCGACGCGCCTTCCGTAAGGCCCGTGCCTCTTCATGAACCGAACCTTTCGGCTGACGCGCCGCGCGGAGGCCAGCCTGGTCGAGATCGCAAGATAGACGATAGAAAACTTCGGCCTCGAACAGGCCGAACTTTTATGAAGCGGAATTGCTCGACCGCTGCCAGACAATCATTCAAAGCAAGGCGCACAGCCGGAGTTGCGCGGTTCTCGTCGCAGATGCCGAGGATCTTCGGTTCACCAGGGCAGGCGAACACTTCTTGGTGTATCTGGATGGGCGGGATGAAGTGGTCATCATCGACATCCTTCATTCCCGCAGCGATCTTCCACGACATGTCGCCGCCCTGACGACCCTCGGGAAGGATACATTATAGCCCATCGGGGAGTTGTCACGTTAAGCGGCCGGCGATTGCCTGCTCTCTGGTTGCAACGTAGATCGCAGCGATGCAGACACTTTCCATCAGGAACACGCGGCACCGGTTCCCGCCCTCGATCTTCGCCCACGCGGTCTGGCTGTATATCCGGTTCAATCTGAGCCTGCGTGAGGTGGAGGAGACGCTGCTCGAACGCGGCATCGACGTGTCCTATGAAACCATTGGGCGCTGGACGGCCAAATTCGGGCCGCGATCGCGCGGAACCTGCTGCAGCGGCAGAGCCGCCCCGGCGAGATCTGGCATCTTGCCGAAGTCGTGGTGAAGATTTCGGGCAAGACGACTTGTATCGTAGCTTTCCTCGGCCCGTCAGCTTTGACGGTCGGGGCCTCTGCAAGGTCCGATTACACAACGTATCGAAGCGGGCGAAACGCCGGCCAATGGGCCTGAATCGCGCAGCAACCGTCGTCTATGCCAAAAGGTCGAACACCTCTCCGCCCACCTGCAGGTTGATCGCTTCTTGTCCCTCGCCATCCACCAGCGCCCACATGATCTGCTGGGTGGGACGGAAGATCACGAAGGCCTCCTGCACTGCATCTTCGCCCGACCGGTCGCCATCGGGCGTGGCTGTATGTGCGAAATTGATCTGGAATTGATCCGCGCTGGCGGATCGGTCGCCGAAGACCAGAACATCGCCCTCGGCGGCATCGTAATCCTGCACCCAGTCCGAACCGTGATCGAAGATCCCGAGATGGAAGAACCGGTCGGCACCGCTGCCTCCGTTGATCCGGTCATAACCGAACCCGCCATTCACATAGTCGTTTCCGGCGCCGCCATAGACGAGATCGGAAAGCGCCCCGCCCGTGACGACATCGTCGCCGTCCTGGCCCTGCAACTCGTCGGCGCCGAAGCCTCCGGCCAACGTGTCGTTGCCTTCCTGGCCAAAGATCAGATCGTTTCCGTATCCTCCGTCGATATTGTCGTCGCCCTCGCCGCCATAAATCACGTCGCGCAGGTCGTCCTCGCTGTCGCCTCCCACGATCGTGTCGTCGCCCGGACCGCCGTTGAGCGTGTCGTTCCCGTCGCCACCTTCGAGCCGGTCATTGCCACCGTCGCCGCGCAGGACGTCGTTGCCCTCGTCCCCCGAAACGGTGTCGTCGCCACCGAGTCCATTGAAGACGTCGTTACCTGCCAGCATCGAAACCGCATCGCCGCGGCTGGTGCCCGAGATCACGTCATCGCCTGGCGTGGGCTCGGCAATGAATTCCACGACGTCCAGCGTGACCTGACCCTCGGTCTCGCTGTCCTCCAATCCGTCGCTGGCCACGTAACTGAAGCTATCGGTGCCGACGAAGCCCGGATCGGGCGTGTAGCTGAAGCTGCCATTGGCCGAAAACACCAGTATCCCGTTGGTGACGTCCTGCGTCACGCGGGCAGTCAGCTCCGCCTCTTCGGGATCGCTGTCGTTGACCAGAACGCCTGCGCCTGCGCCGACGCTGAGAGTGCGGTCCTCGACGGCTTCATAGCTGTCGTTCTGCACGACTGGAGGGGCACTCAGGTCGTCGTCCCTGATGATCGCCTCGCCCAGTTCGGCGATGTGCAGATCCAGGCCCACCGGCACACCGACCTGCAGGTTGAAGGTCTCTTCGCCCTCGACGAGCTGGTCGTTCAGGATCGGCACGGTCACCGAAGCCGAGGTCTGACCGCGCGCGAATTCCAGCGTGCCGGTCGTGGTCCGGTAATCCATGCCGGCGCGTGCGGTCCCGTCGACCGTCGCATAATTGGCCGAGAACGCCTGCGGGGCGGGCCGGGAAAGCGTCAGGTCGAAGCTTACCGACCCCGGCTCGGCATCGGGGTCGCCCTCCACCACATCGGCGGCGGTCATGAAGAGCGCTAGATTGCTGCCCGCGCCGTCGTCATCCAGAATCCAGCTGGCAACCCGCAATTCGGGGACGCCGCCCGCCAGCGCCGCGTTCTGGGCCGAGAAGGCTTCGAGCAGGATGGTCTCGTCGAATTCGTCCACGTCATCGGCGTCGATCCGATAGGAGACCGTCTTGGACGTCTCGCCGGGGGCGAAGGCCACCGACTGGCCGGAGTTGAACTCATAGGCGTCGCTGCCCGCCTGGGCGCTGCCCGACAGGAAACGATACTCCACCGTCACCTGCTGTTCGCTGGGCGCGCTCAGCGAGATCGTCCACTGGAGATAGTTGGGATCACGGCTGCTCGTTCCTTCCTCGGACGAGGATCCGGCGATGGAAACGACGGGGCTTCCGGCGTCGTCATCGAGGATCGTTGCCGATCCCAGCGAGATTTCTTCCACCGCAGTGGGGTTCGACAGGTCGAGCGTGAACATCTCGCTTGCTTCGATGGCGGTGTCGCCGTTCACGATTACACTCACCGCCGACACGGTCTGGCCCTGCGCGAAATCGATGGTGCCCTCGGCCCGCTCGAAATCCTGCCCTTCGACGGCGGAACCCGGCAGGGTTTCGTAATCGATCGAGAAGGCTTCGGGTGCGGGTCTCGACAGCGACAATTCGAAGCCGGCGGTCTGGGTGCCGTCATCGCCTTCGACCAGCAAAGGGCGCGAGACGAAAAGCGAAGGCGTATCTCCGCCGTCATCGTCGAGGATCCATCCGGTAGCCCGCAACACCGGGGCCCCGCCCGCAAGCGCCGCACCGCTGACGGCGAAGGCTTCCAGCACCATCGCCTCGTCGGGCTCGTTCATCTCATCCGCGTCCACCCGGAAGCGTACCGTCTGGGATGTCTCGCCAGCGGCAAAGGTTACGGAGTTGCCCGAGTTGAAATCATACGCGTCGGACCCCGCCTGGCCCGTGCCGGACAGCAGCCGATACCCCACGGTCACGTCCGACGTGGCGGGCCGGTCCAGCGTCAGCGTCCACTGAAGATAGTTGGGATCGCGGCTCGAGGTGCCTTCGATCACGCTGGACCCGGCGAGGGACAGGATCGGACTGTCGGATTCATCGTCGAGGATCTGCGCCGCCCCGAAAGATGTCTGCGCGATCCCCTCGGGGGCAGTAACGGCAAGGGTGAAGATCTCGGTATCCTCGGGTGTCGTGTCGCCCAAGATTTCAACCGGCACGCTGCGAGTTCGTTGGCCCGCTTCGAAATCCACCGTTCCCGATGCCGCTGTATAATCCTCGCCCGCGGCGGCAGACCCATCGACTGTCATGTAGTCGATGGAAAGAGAACCCGAGGCCGGACGCGACAGCGAGAACTCGAATTGTGCCTCTCGCGTGCCGCTGTCGCCCTCGGTCAGGATAGGACGCGAGACGAACAGCGACGGGGAGCCGTCGCCACCGTCATCGTCCAGGATCCAGCCCGTTGCACGCAGAACCGAGGCATTTCCCGAAAGGGTGCCCTCCGCGTTGAACACCTCGAGCACCAGTGCCTCGTCCGGTTCCATGAGGTCATCTGCATCCACCCGGAAGGCCACGGTCTTGGAGGTCTCGCCAGAGGCGAATGTCACCGCGTTTCCCGAATTGAAGTCATACGCGTCGATGCCGGCCTGACCCGTTCCCGACAGCAATCTGTAGCTTACGGTTTCCTCGACGGACGTGTCGCCGCTGCGCGAGATCGTCCATTGCAGGTAATTGGGATCGCGGCTCGTGGTTCCCTCGTCAACCGTCGAACCGCGTACAGAAAAGATACTCATTAAAAAGCCCCCGCTTACCTGAATCAGTGAACACGACCACAGGCGGGCCGACTAAGATAGCACTGAACGAACTGAATGTTTCAACCCCACCCGAGTATGCATGCAGGTCGATTCGAAACAACCCAAGTGCGTGGTGATCGCGGGTGGCAAATCTCCTGCCATTCTACTGCCGGGAAGAAGGTTTCGTAGACGCTTGGTGCGTATTGCCCGGCGGCCCGGCCACGCCCGCATCCTCCAGCTGCTCCCGATCGGGAAGATCGCGAAGGCTCACCAACCCGAAGGCGACAAGAAACTGCTCGGTCGTCACGAATGTATACGGCGCCCCGCGCCGAGGCGACCTCGGCCCGGTCCCGATCAGGTCGCGCGCATGCAGCCGCCCGATCAGGTCGCGGCTGATCTCCTTGCCGAAGATGTCCTTCAGCCCGTCGCGCGTGATCGGCTGGTGGTAAGCGATGGCGGCCAGGACCGCAACATCGAATTCGCTCAGGTCGAGTAGCTGGTCCCCGACATCCGCCGCCGCCCGGATCGCGGGCGCGTAGGTGGCACGCGTGCGGAACATCCAGCCGCCGGCGACCTTCGCGATCTCGAAGGCCCGACCCTCCAGCTCGGCGGCGAGGTCCTCGACCAGCAGGTCGACCGAGGCCCCCTGCCCCACCACGCGACCCAGGTCCTCGCGCGGTACCGGCGCGGCGGAGGCGAAGAGCACCGCCTCGATCCGGCGCATCCATTCCCGCCAGCGCAGCTCAGACGGCAGGTCGGGCAACTCGCGGTCAAGGTCGGGTTCGGAACGATCCTTCGCCATGCTCACACCCCGTAGAGCCGGAACGTGTCACGCCCGGTCAGCTCGCGCACGGCGCCGAGATCGACCAGCCGGTCGCAGAGCCGCCGCGCCGCGCGATCCGGCAAAGGCAAGGCTGAAGGCGCAACGGCATCGCGGGTCATGAATATCTCGACCGCCTCCCCGGCTCCCTTGGCCCGAAGCTTCGGCGCGACCGCTTCCAGCTGTGCCGCCCGGCGCGCGAGATCGTCGGCAAGACGCACGGCCTCGGCCGCCGATGAGACCAAGGCGCGATGACAGGCCAGGCGCAGCTCCTCGCCTCGCTTGCGCAGGTCGGTGCGCTTCAGGCCAACGGCCAGCAGCGGCACGAGATGGTTCCACCCGAGCGCCTGAGCGAGAGCCGCGTCCGCGAGGATCAGCACGGGGGTTTCCGAACGCGGTGCTTCGGTCAGCCCCGCCTCCAGAACTGCCGCCGTACGGCTGACCGGCCCCCCCTGCCCCACATCGAGCCATTCGGCGATCTGGCCCGGGTCGATGCTCGGCATAGCCCGGCCCAGAGCCCTGATCGACACCGGCCGGTCCACCGCACGACGCCACATCAGGCAGACCTCGCCCGCCGGGCCGGGCAGGTCGCCGGGACGCAAGAGGTGCACCGCGTCACGCAGCTCCCCTGCCCGCTCCGGTCGCCCGGAAAACGCGACACAAGCCTCGGCCGCGCGCAGGGCCAGCCGGTCGCGCACCAAGGCGCGTGGCACGTCCTGGCGTGCCAACACAAGATGCAGGTGGTTCAACGCGGCGCCCGTCAAAAACGCCATATCTTCAAGGGTTTCACCGCGCGCGGAGGTGACCCAGCCGGGCATTTGGGGTAACGTGTCGCGGTCGCTGATGTGATCCGGTCGGGCAAACGTCATGCCTGGAGCCTATATCGGCGCGGCGCTTCATACCAGAAAATAGAGCATAAACCGCCCCATCTTGTTGGTCAGCGTCATGTCCAATAAGTTTGCATTATCGGACATTAAGAAATATGCTCAGCGACATGTCAGAAAACCACGCGAAATCGAGCTCATCCGCGCCAAACGGGCCTTCGGTCAACGAGGACAACGAGAGAGACACCGTGCCCGGCGAGGCTTTGACACTCTCTTCCTTTAGGTCTGGATCACACGCCGTCGATCAGAATGTCCAACGCGCGCTTCAAGGCGTCGCGATGATCGGCCAAAGACCCAACCCGATCTTGCAATTCAGCGCCAGGAACAGCGGCGAGTTCCTGAACTCTGACAATCCACGTCGACCCATTGTGCTCGACCGTCGGGGTGAGTCCGGGGAAGGCCGCATAACGCCCCACCTCTCGCAAAGGGGCGACAATACGCGACGCGTCGATTCCGATCAGATCGGTTTGAAGATCCACGACAAGCTGCCCGCCGTTGAGGCAGTAAAGATCGAACTGCGCCATCCCTTCCTCGCTTCAGAAGCTGCGATAGCCCGCGAGGGGCAGACCTTCTTTGGCAATCTCCTCTGCATAGGCATTGATTGCGGGCTGGTTCTCTGCTCGCCAAAGGCGGTTACGCTCGACCTTCGCTGCCTCGATAATCGCCGCTTCGGCAAGGCGCGACATGTTAAGGCCAAGCGACCGTGCTGTTTCAGCGACGTCGGCGTCCAGCGTCAGATTGACTTTCACGCGACCCATATCAACCTCCTGAAATATACGTATGAATAAAGAGTATACTTCAGGAGTTTCACCGGAGCAAGAACCGTCTGACACGATCTCCTTGCCCTCTCATGTCGCTGGGTCAGGAAGCCTCGACCGGCTGGTGGATACCGCCCGTGACTACGCGCGCGCCGCAGCGTCCGACAACACGAGACGCGCCTATGCCAAGGATTGGGCGCACTTCGCGCGCTGGTGCCGGATGAAGGGTGCCGAGCCCCTGCCTCCTTCCCCCGAGATGATCGGGCTCTACCTTGCGGACCTGGCGTCCGGAGCGGGCCCCTCCCCTGCCCTATCGGTCAGTACTATCGACCGGCGCCTGTCGGGTCTCACCTGGAACTATGCGCAGCGGGGATTCGCCCTCGATCGCAAGAACCGCCACATCGCGACGGTGCTTGCCGGGATCAAGCGCAAACACGCGCGCCCCCCGGTGCAAAAGGAAGCGATCCTGGCTGAGGACATCCTCGCGATGGTCGCAACCCTACCCTACGATCTGCGCGGCTTGCGGGATCGGGCGATCCTGCTGCTGGGATACGCCGGCGGTCTCCGTCGCTCGGAAATTGTCAGCCTCGACGTTCACAAGGACGACACGCCGGACTCTGGCGGTTGGATCGAGATCTTCGACAATGGCGCCCTTCTCACCCTCAATGCCAAGACTGGCTGGCGTGAGGTCGAGATTGGCCACGGGTCCAAGGATCAAACCTGCCCCGTGCATGCGCTTGAGCAATGGTTGCACTTTGCGAAGATAGAATTCGGTCCAGTCTTCGTCGGCATCTCGCGGGATGGCAAACGCGCATTGGAAACGAGACTGAACGACAAGCATGTCGCGCGGCTAATAAAGCGCACGGTCCTCGATGCGGGCATTCGATCCGAGCTGCCCGAGAAAGACCGCCTGGCGCTGTTCTCCGGCCATTCGCTGCGCGCCGGTCTCGCCAGCTCGGCAGAAGTCGACGAGCGCTATGTCCAGAAGCAGCTTGGTCATGCAAGCGCCGAAATGACCCGCCGCTACCAGCGCCACCGAGACAGGTTCCGTGTGAACCTGACCAAAGCGGCGGGGCTATGATACCTGATCCTTGAGTGCGGTCAGTGCCGCGACATGGCGTGGAAGATCGCTGCGGGAATGCAGAATGTCGATGATGATCACTTCGTCCGGACGATCCAGAAACACCAAGAAGGGCTCCCCTGCCCTCACAAAGCGCAGGTCCGCAGCATCGTCTACCAGAACCGCACAACTGCGGCTGTGCGCCTGACTCTTCAGGATCGCCTGACAGCGTTCGAGCAGTTCCGCTTCATAGATGTCTGCCTGCTTGGGACCGAATGTTGCTATCGTCCACCTGGCAATTTCAACCAGGCTGGCCTCTGCCCGGCGCGTCAGGCGAAAGTTTCTGCTCACGACGACGCGCGTGCTTGCCGAAAGGCCCGCCGGACTGCTTCTTCTCCGCTCCCATCGGCAAGTTCGCCAGCTTTGGCCTGCGCCAATCCCTCCAGCAGCCCTTCGCGTATGCCTGCGACTTGTGCTTCTTCCTGTTCGAGTAACCGTAGTCCCGCACGCATCGCTTCACTCACGTTTTGATAGCGTCCGGACGCCACCAAAGCCTGAACCAGCTGGTCCTGGGTTTCGGTTAGAACGACATTGCGTGTCACCATGGCACAAATCTCCCCGTTGGCAATATATGCCAATGCAAAGTTTCGGTCAATGCTGTGGACCCTGACATCGCCTTTGCCAAACGGTCGTTTAGTAGTGATACCGAAAACTGTAAAAAGCGTATTTTGATGCCCCTGATAGGTTACGCTAGGGTCTCGACCGAGGATCAGACCCCACTGCCCCAGTCGCAGGCCCTGAAATCTGCGGGTTGCGCCGAAATCCACGAAGAACAGGCCTCGGGCGGCAATCGCGCGCGGCCGGTGCTGGCACGGGTGCTTGAACGGATCAGCAAGGGCGACACGCTGGTGGTCGTGCGGATTGACCGCCTCGCGCGATCCTTGTCGCATCTGCTGGAGGTGATCGAGCGGCTGGAGGCCAAGAGTGCGTTCTTTCGTTCCATTCAGGACCCGATCGACACCGGATCCCCGCAAGGCAAGTTCACGCTGCAGGTCTTGGGCGCTGCGGCCGAGTTCGAGCGCGCCCTGATCCGGGAACGCACCAAGGCCGGCCTCGCCAGCGCGCGCACAAAGGGCCGCGTGGGCGGGAACCCTGGGCTGCGTGCCAAAGACCCTGCTGCTCTTCGCAAAGTGCGGCTGGCGCGACCGGACGGCTACATGGAGCGTTTGAACGAGACGGCACAAGATTGGGTGCCCCACGTGCGCCGGTTGCGACCCGACTTGGCTTGGGAGGACGTGGTGCGCATCATCAACGGCCCCTTGCCCGAGGCGCGTCGGTGGACCCAAAGCCGCCTGCTGCGCGCTGTGAAGGCCTATGTCCGCGACGGCTTCCTGCCTACCGAGGTGCTGGCCCGCGCCGGGCGCCGCGAAACGGACGATCGCCTGCCCGCCATCGTCGCCGGCATCAAGGGCGCGGACCCCGACATCACGCTTCAGGCGATCTGCACCCGGCTGCAGGCGATGCGCGAACGCACGCCGCGCGGGCGGACAAGCTGGCAGCCTTCGTCGGTGAAGATGCTACTGGAGCGGGCTGAGAGGCTGGGGCTGCTTGAGTAGCCCAGAAACCCCGCAAATCACGCACTACGTGGAAGGATTACAAGGCTATGGCCAGCACCAGACTCAGAAGTTGTCCGCTCATGCAAATGGGTTGACGATGCGAAGCTGGCCTTCGACCAGCAGGCCATCTTGCATGTCCTCGCTCCACAGCGTGGTACACCTCGCAACCAAAGCGCTGGCCACGATCATCGCGTCGTAGATCGAGAAGCCGTAGCGTTCCGCCAAAGCGCGGCCGACGTCATGGGTCTGCACGGTGAGATCTTCGACGGGACACAAGGCGCGCACACCTTCGAGAAACGCCGCTGCTTCCTCCCAACTGAGGCCAGCTTTGCGGCGGCAGTTCACCAGTGACTCGTTTAGGACCTGAACGCTGATCCGGGGCCCCTGCCCCAGGATGGCCTCTGCGCGATCGGCCTTCGGACCGTCGTCGAGCAGGTAGAGAACGACATTCGTGTCCGCGAACTCAGCGTTCATGCGTAGCGTCGCGGCTCAGACGTTCTGCTGCGGACAACTTGCCCCGGAAGCGGCGCAGGCCGGTCAGCACCTCATCCGCACGAGCAAGGCGACGGACTCTCACCCGACCGTCGTCCTTGACCAGGTCGATCTGATCACCCTCCTTGAGACCAAGCTCTCGGACGAGCTCCGCGGGCAAACGGACGGCCAGCGAGTTACCCCATTTTGCGACCTGCATCTTGACCTCCCATGCGGATATACGTTTTGTAATGTATATCCGAAAGGTTCCGAAGACAAGCCTGCCCACGAACCCAAGCCACTCTTGTGCATCACGCAGCGGCTGACACCACATTTAGAAAGAGCTTGCACGAATCTGACTCCTCCGGCAATAGTCACGGAAAAGGGCGACTAAACGCCACAATCCGTGAACACGCCCCAGCAAGAAAAAGGGGTCGCGCGAGGGCAGATGAGCAGAGCCGATACACAGGAAGACCTGAACGCCGTGATCCGTCAGCACTCCGAGTTGCTAGCGGCGCAGCTGCATTCGCAGCGTGAGAGTCTGTTCCCGCCCGACGCATCCAAGTCTATGCGCAAATTCACCTCTGGGGAAGCTGCTGCTCTGCTGGGCGTCAACGACTCATACCTCAGAAAGCTCCACCTTGATGGCAAGGGCCCGTCGCCAGAAGTTTCATCGGGGAACCGACGGCATTATTCGGCTGAAGATATCCATAACTTGCGGGTTTTGTTGGAGAAAACGGCTCGAAAGCCAGGAGACTACCTGCCCGGTCGTCGCGCCGGTGACCATCTGCAGATCATCGGCGTGATGAACTTCAAGGGTGGTTCGGGAAAGACGACCTCCTCGGCGCATCTTGCTCAACGGTTGGCCCTCAAGGGTTACCGTGTCCTGGCGATCGACCTTGATCCGCAGGCTTCACTTACGGCCTTGCATGGGGTTCAGCCGGAATTCGATCTTCTGGACGGCGGCACGCTCTACGATGCGATTCGTTATGAAGACCCGGTTCCGATCGCCGAGGTGATCCGCAAGACATACATCCCGAACCTCGACCTGATTCCTGGGAATCTCGAACTGATGGAGTTCGAGCACGAGACGCCACGGGCACTTTCTCGCGGCAACGCGGGTTTGTTCTTCTTCCGTGTGAAGGAGGCGCTGGCGCAGGTCGATGAGCAATATGACGTCGTCGTCATCGACTGTCCTCCGCAGCTCGGATTTTTGACCATGTCCGCGCTGTCGGCCGCGACAGGTGTTCTCGTGACGATCCATCCCGAGATGCTCGACGTGATGTCGATGAGCCAGTTTCTCAGAATGACGGCCGACCTGATGGACGTCATTGCCGACAGTGGGGCCGACATGTCGCATGACTGGATGCGTTATCTCTTGACCCGGTATGAGCCGACAGACGCACCGCAGAACCGTATCGTCGCCTTCTTGCGGACGATGTATGGCGACAAGGTCTTGAACGCGCCGATGCTCAAGTCGACGGCCATCTCGGATGCCGGTTTGACCAAGCAGACCCTTTACGAGGTCGAACGCAGCGCCTTCACTCGGACGACCTATGACCGAGCCATTGAAAGCCTGAATGCGGTCAACGACGAGATTACCCAGCTCATTCAGAAGACTTGGGGGCGCTGATGACCGACAGCAAGAAAAAGCGCATGTCCATGCTCGATAGTCTGGCTGCGGCGGGGACGTCCCCTGCCCCTGGTAGCATGATGTCAAGCAATCGGGCTCTGCGGTCGGCGCGTGATGCTGTCGATGCTCACCATGTCTGGGAGATCGATCCGGTCGAGATCCAAGACGAGCGATATTCGGACCGCCTCGATCCAAAGGATGTGCACGATCTTCGCGCGTCGATTGAACAAAACGGGCAAACTGTGCCCATCCTTGTTCGGCGCCATCCGACCGACCCCAATCGGTATCTCCTCGTCTATGGACGCCGCCGTCTTGAGGCCATTCGTGCCTCCGACAAAGTGAGCAAGGTTCGCGCCCTCATAGCTAACCTGGACGATACCGCCGCACTGCGCGCTCAAGTCTCAGAAAACACTGGTAGACGTGACCTGAGCTACATCGAGCGTGCCCTCTTCGCTCAAGAACTGCTCGATAGTGGCTTTGGCTCTCAGGCACAGATTGCCGAGGTGCTGAACGTGACCCGCTCGGCGGTATCGATGTCGGTCTCTGTTGCCAAGGCGATCGGAACTGCCTTGGCCCACGCAATCGGACCGGCTCACGGCGTCGGCCGTCCCAGATGGGAAGCACTAGCGAAAGAGCTTTCCGACAGCCGGATCGATATCGACGAACTTTCCCAGGTTGCTCTTGATGTTCGTGCCAAGACCGCCGTGAGCGAACAGGCCGACGAGGATCCTAAGGTTGATCCTTCGGTGGCGGCTTTTGAAGCCGTTGCACGGCACATAAAAAAGAGTGTGAGTCCGACGCTCGGCAAGAAGCCGAGATCGAAGACTACTGCCCTTGTCATTGATGGCACGCCAGTGGGCGCGATCAAGAGATCTGGCCGGGCGCTTCGCCTGGACCTGACGGATGTGGATGATGCCTTTGCGGAGTGGCTTGATGCCCGCGCGCAGGACGTCCTCGAAGAGCTTCACGATCGCTGGAAACGCGAGACATGAAGAGAGGCAGAGCAGCAACAAAAAGGAGGCACGGTACAGGCTAAAGAAAAGGTCCCGCAAAGCTTGCGCTCCACGAGACCCCAACTTTGATCTTAGCACTTTCAAGGTAGTGGGCCAGCGCGCAAACCGCAAGTCATATGTGATTCGCGGAACAGCTTTTCTATGCCTTCGTGAATGACATCATGGATTACACACCGATTTCGCCGTTTATGCGGCCGATCTCGCACGCCCATCTGCGCGTGATCGAGCGTCCTGAGGCGTCTGTTCCAGGCAAGCCCGTCAACAAGTGGGAGCTCCTCCGCGAGCTGTCAAAGGCGCAGGCCGCCTTTGGGGTTTCCGAGCGCGATCTGACCGTTCTTCAGGGACTTCTCAGCTTCTTTCCGGACGATGCGCTTGGCGGGAACACCGAAATGGTCGTCTTCCCATCCAACCGGGCGATCTGCGAGCGGCTGAACGGCATGCCTTGCTCGACGATGCGCCGTCACCTCGCCCGGTTGGTAGACGCAGGCTTGCTCATGCGGCGCGATAGCCCCAACGGGAAGCGCTATGTACGCAAGCGTGGCGAAGACCGAGTGGCCTTCGGCTTCGACCTCTCCCCGCTCTATTGCCGGGCAGAGGAGATTGCACGGGCCGCAGAGGCTGTGCGTGAGGCTGAGGACCGTGTGCGGCGACTGAGGGAGGTGGTGAGCCTTATGCGCCGCGACATGGCCGCTCTGGCGGAATTCGGCGAGGAGATCCAGCCCTGGCTTGGCCTATGGGACCAGCTCCGCGACAAGGCCGCCCTCACAGCCCGGGCTCTTCGCCGCAAACTCTCGCTTGAGGATCTGTCGGCATTTCGGATTGAACTGGAGAGTCTTCTTGACCAGGCGCGTAATGCCATTGATGGCCCTGAAACAGAAGAAATGAACACCAATGATGCCCATTTTGAGCGTCACCACCATAATTCAAATAAAGAATCTATAGATCTTGAACCTGCCTTAGAAAAAGGCGGGCCGGCGGGCGGCGCGCCTGATGATGATACGGGTGAGCCCGTGGCTGACCTTGAAGAGCCTGACACGAGGCGGGTGCCGAAAATCCCACTCCACCTGGTGATCGCCGGCTGTCCCTCGCTCAAGACTTTCTATCAGGGCGATGTTCGACACTGGCACCAGCTTTTCGATGCGGCTTGTCATGTACGGCCGGCTATGGGGATCAGTGTCTCCGCTTGGGAAGAAGCGCAGCGCTGCATGGGACCAGAGCAAGCCTCGATCGTCATCGTGGCCATGCTGGAACGTTTTTCCGACATCAGATCACCGGGTGGATACTTGCGGGCGCTGACGTCCAAGGCTGCGGCCGGCGAGTTTTCCTGCGGGCCGATGGTCATGGCTTTGATCGGTCGGCGAAATGCGGCGTGATGTTCACAGCTGTGAACTCCTATCGCCTCGACCGTTCATTTGCCAAAGTTCACAGCTGTGAACTATCTCCACCGGTGCGGGAACAAAGGGTAGCGAGAGGGAAAGGAGTGTTGGTTTGAGGGTTACGGGAAGTGGGATCGGGAGAGTGGCTTCCGGCGCCCGTCGTTGAGAAGATCTGATGACGAAAGCTGTCCAGAAAATCACCCTGTCCCCTTCGCGGGATATCCCTTTCGACAAGCTGGTGCTGAGCCAGTCCAACGTGCGGCGCATCAAGGCTGGCGTGTCCGTCGAGGAACTGGCCGAAGATGTCGCCCGCCACGGTCTGTTGCAGAGCCTGAGCGTTCGGCCAGTATTGGCTGACGATGGCACCGAGACCGGCAAGTTCGAGATCCCGGCCGGTGGCCGCCGGTTCCAGGCATTGTCCCTGCTGGTGAAGCAGAAGCGTTTGGCAAAGACCACGCCCATTCCCTGCATCGTGCGGGATGGTGCGTCCAACATCCTGGCCGAGGACGATTCCCTTGCGGAAAACATGCAGCGCGTCGCTTTACACCCGCTCGACCAATTCCGCGCGTTTGTGTCCCTGCGTGACAAGGGTCAGACCGATGCGGAGATTGCTGCGGCCTTCTTCGTGACGCCGCAGATCGTGAAGCAGCGCTTGAAACTTGCCTCCGTCGCCCCTGCCCTGCTTGATCGGCTGGTGACGGAAAAGCTCCAGTCCGAGGCTGAGACGGTTGCGTTTGAGGGCTGGAAGTGGATCGAGGTCGCGCTCGACCTGCCCTACGGCTACAGCCACGGCCTGCGGTCCTTGTCCGGTGATCCGGCACCGATGACGGATGACGAAGGTGCGGCTCATGCCAAACTGCTCGCCGAGTATCGGGCGCTGGAAGAGGAATACGCGGGACAGGATGAAATCCCCGACGAGGTCGACACGCGGCTTGGCGTTTTGGAAGCGGAGATGGAAAAGATCGAGACCCGGCCATTGATCTTCGATCCCTTGGAAATCGGACGGGCAGGGGCGTTCGTCACGCTCGACCGCTACGGTGCGCTGGCAGTCTATCGCGGCTATGTGCGTCCAGAGGATGAGCCCGTTGAGGAGACCGCGGTCCAGGATGGTACTGATCCTGCGGTGGCGGGGCAGAGGACTGATCGTGATCTCACCGATGGCTATGCCAGTGCCGCTCATGGCGGAACCGTCATCATGTCGGGTGGCCAGCCGATCGGAGCTGACTTGCCGGAGGATGAGGATGACGGGGCGCTGAAGCCACTGCCCGAGCGGCTGGTCATGGAGTTGACGGCCCACCGGACGCTTGCGCTGCGTGAAGCGATCGGGCGCTCGCCGGATGTCGCGCTGACGCTGCTGCTCCTGAAGCTGGTGACGGACACCTTCCGGACCTCCTCTCCTTCGGGCAGCTGTCTCGAGGCATCCGTGCGTCAGGTCTATATGTCAGCGCAAGCGCCCGATCTGAAGGACAGCGTAGTGGCCAAGCTGGTCGACGAGCGTCACGCGGAATGGGAAGCCGATCTGCCGCTTGGCGATGATGCAGCACTCTGGGACTATCTGACGGTCCTCGACCAGGGCAGTCGGTTGGCCTTGCTGGCGCATTGCCTCAGCTTCGGCGTTAACGCGCTGCATGAGAAGGTGAACCCTTACGGGGCAGGCATCTCCGCAGGCGGTCTGACCCGGCGGATGGCGCATTCCGACCTCGTGGCGCGCGCGACAGGTCTCGATATGGTCGAGGCGGGATGGGAGCCGACGGTCGACACCTATCTCAACCGCGTGCCCAAGGCCCGCATCCTCGAGGCCGTGCGGGAGGCGAAAGGGGAGGGGACTGCCCAACTCCTCGATCACCTGAAGAAAGGCGAGATGGCCAGTGAGGCCGAGCGCCTGCTGAAGGGCAGCGGCTGGTTGCCCGAGGTCCTGCGCCGGAACGATCTCGTGGCGCTGGACGGTGAGGGCCATGCCGAAGGGCAGGGGGCGGATGTCGATGCCGAAGTGGCCGACAGCGTCAGTGAAGCTGACCTTCCCGCATTCCTGACGGATGACCTGCCTGCTGAAAGCGCGTCGATGCTGGCCGCGGAATAGCGTGATCCAGCGGGGGGCGGAGTTTCCGCCCCCAATCACCCTATAGTGTAACAATATCAATGGGATGAGTGCGATTGCTCGCATTCGGAATGAGGAATCATGTCTGCAACAACCATCATCGACACAGCACCCCTTGGGGCGCTCATTCGCTACACCGACGGCAGTCCCAAGCCGCCGGCACGCTTCACATAGAAGCTCGCAGCCTGGGAGCGCTCGAACGGCGTCGGCCGTCTTGTGAAAAAGGAGCCACCCCGGCCTTACGCGACCTGGACGGCTCCCGCGTCGTTCACGCTGCATGAAGGCAACTTCGCCTCGGACGGGGTGATCCTCGTCACCATCATGCGCAGCCATTCCGCTGACAGCGCCCTCGTCTTCGAGGTGGCCGAGGAACCGAAACCCGGGCAGGTGCGCGTGCTCCTGGATTTCGACGGCAACACCGAGCTGCTGCATTTGGCGGAATCCGTCACTGCGGCCGAGCTCTGGATCGCCAAGGAAGGATACCGCAACGCGCGACTCGAAATCGTTGGCGATGAAAATAGCGAAAGGGCAGGGGGCGCGGACCTGGCCGCCTGAGCCCAACTGCAACCGAGGGGCCCGCCCAAGCGCGGGCCTCTCATCCATCACAACCTTGTCCCGCGATGTCGCGGGGCGCCAAAGGAACCATCCCCAAGGAAGGACGTCTACAACCAAGATCTTGGCCAGGAGGCTGGAGGCAAAAGCATCAGCGGGACAACCGGCTCCAGTCGTCAGGGCACCATCCCCCGCTCGCCATTCCCTTCCTTGCCCCGAATCCCGTCTTCGAGATCAACCCACGAGGGGTCGGACTACGGGCGAGCCCGTGCCGCCGGGCGGATTCGGAGCAAGTCCGAACGCACCTGATGATGTCAGCCAGTATTCGGGCCGGTTCTGTCGCAAAGTTGGGTGACCGCCGATAAGCTCCCCCACCTCGGCGCCTCTCACGCCGCAAGACTGGCGTAGATCGCGAACGGACATCCTCTGCCAAGCTGTCCTTTCCTGATCATGTGTGCCGTTTCTATCCCGTCCAGAGTCGCTCTTGCCGATCTGAGTGATTTGAAGCCCATCATCGGCCTGATCCGTCTTTTTATCCCGCGATGATCCTGCGGTCCGAGCCAACCCTCCGAAGGGCCGCATTCATCCCCGCCAGGCCTGCGGTGTTCGCCCCGCTCTTGTCGATGGCGCAGGACCGCGGCAGCCCGTTCGAGGTGACCGCTTTCGCCAGAAAGCTCAGCGCTGCCGCTTCATCGCGATGTTCCGACAGCATGAAATCAAGGGTCTGTCCGTTCCGATCAACGGCGCGATAAAGATAGCACCAATTCCCGCGCACCTTCACATAGGTCTCGTCCAGGCGCCAGGATGGTGCTGTTCGAGCCTTGCGCCGTTGCGCCACAGCGGCCAGCGCCGAGGCGTATTTCACGACCCAGCGGTTCAGCGTCGCATGGTCGACGCGGACGCCACGCTCAGCCAGAATCTCTTCGAGGTCACGATAGGACACGGCGTACCTGACGTAGAAGAAGACTGCATGCAGGATCACATCCCGCGGGAACTGCGCGCCTTTGAACGAAACCATCGGCTCAACCTCATCGACAAAATGGCCAACTCGATACATTATCTGCTCGAAAGATGCGACAGAACCCACGCCATGGCGCCTGCCGCCCTAACACTGGCCTGGTATTGCGCCGCCGCGTGGCTGGTTTTTGCTCCGCCGTTGACACTCGGAATCACACCCTGTTCCCGCCGATGAGCTGAGCGTCAGGAACATGCCCTCGCCAACGCTACTTGTGAGCAAGACGAAAAATCTTTGACAAGCGCGCTGTCATCCGTCACTTTGATAAAAAAGGCGGTCTTGGCTCGCCATCGGCAATCGCGCCCCGATTATCCGGTCATCCCGGATGGCGGGGTTTTTTTTGTTTTTGGGGGACGACATGGTAGAGTTTGCTCTCGGCCTCGTGTTTTCGACCAGCGGACCCTATGCGGCGCTGGGTCAGGCAGCACGGGCCGGTGCCGAGCTTGCCATTGCCGATCTGGCGGCCGAGGGGCTGGCGCAGATCACGCCCGTGCATCGCGATCCAGGCGGCCGGCCCGAGGCCTACGAGGCCGCGACCGAGGAGATCTTGCGCACGGGCGTCAGCCACGTGGTCGGCGCGATCACCTCGTGGAGCCGCAAAGACATGATCCCGGTGCTCGAACGCCATGGCGGCCTGTTGTGGTATCCCTGTCCTTATGAAGGATTCGAGAGCAACGACCACGTCGTCTATATGGGGGCCGCGCCCAACCATCACATGATCCCGCTGGTGGACCGCATGTTGGCGCATGGGGTACGGCGGGTCTATCTGCTGGGTTCGAACTATGTCTGGGGATGGGAGACGCTGCGCCTTGCACGCGAACGGCTTGGCGCCGCCGGGGTCGAGATCGTAGGCGAGCGTCACCTGCCGCTGGGCGACACCGATTGCAGTCGCGCGCTGGCCGAGATCGCCGCCACCGGGGCGGATGCCGTGGTCAATTCGCTGATCGGTCCATCCAACACCGCCTTCATGCGGGGATTGCCGCGAAAGGGTCGCCCGGCGGTGCTGTCGTGCAACCAGACCGAGGCCGATCTGGATGTGCTGGGACCTTTCGCCGAAGGGCTGATCGCGGCGGGCAGTTTCTTCGAGGCGCTGGGGTCTGCGGGTTTCGTCGCGCGTGGCGGGGCCGCGGCGCCAAACGGGCGGTGCTCGGGGTTTCTTGCGACCACCTATGCCAGCGTGCGCGTTCTGGCCGAGGCCGTGAAACGGGCCGGCACCACCGCCCCCAAGGTGGTGTTCGAGGCCGCCTGCGCCGCTCCGCACGAAAGCGTGCTCGGGCGGCTGGACCTGGATCCGGTCACCCGCCACGCGGCACTGACGCCGCATATCGCACAGGTGCGCGAGGGGCGGTTCGCGCTGCTCTCTTCCGCGCCGGGACCTATTCCGGCCGACCCCTATCTGATCGACCTGCCGCCGGTTCCGGCGCAGTCCGCCAAGACACCTTCCCTGAGGATCGTGACATGACATACAGCTTTGCCGGGCGTCAGGCCCGCGTGCTTCATCCCAGCGCCGAAATGCGCGACCGCCTGGTGCGCAGGCTGGCCAGCCTGGGCATCCGGGCCGAGGGCCGGTGGCCCGCACTGGACCCGCAGGATACATCGGCGGATCTTCTGGTGATCGATATTGACCGCGGCGAAAGCGGACAGTTTCCTTGGGCCGCGGGCGCGGCGCCGATGCCGGTGGTCGGGCTCGTGGGTTCCGAAACGCCCGGCCGTCTGCAATGGGCAATCGACCAGGGCGTGGATGCGCTGCTGCCGACCGGGGCCATGGCCAACCTGTTCTCGGCGCTGGTCTACGCATCAGCACGCCATGCAGAGCGGACTGAAAGACAGCGCACCGAGGCAGAGGCGAGCCGCCGCAACGGGATGCGGCTGGACCTGATCCGGGCGGTCATTGCGCTGATGCAGGCGGAGGGGATCGGCGATGCCGCCGCCCTCAAACGCCTGCGTGCGCTGGCGATGGTCGAGCGGCTGCCGCTGGAGGATGCCGCGCAACGCTATCTTTCGGATATCTCCGCTCTGCGGGGCCGGGCATGAGCGCGACCAGAACCTCCGACACCCGGCTTCCACCCCGTGCGGGCCGGACGGCGGGCGTGATCCGCGCGCTGCTGTCGCGGCCGCGCTCGGCCTTCGGGCTGGCTGTGATCGTGCTGATGGTCGGCGCGGCGCTTTTCGCGCCCTGGATCATGCCGCATGACCCGTTCGAGCAGAGCTTCGACGGGCTGTCGATGGTGGGTGCGCCGCTGCCGCCGGGCGGAGAGTTCCCGCTGGGCACCGACCTGCTGGGCCGCGACCTGTTCAGCCGGTTGATCCTGGGCACGCGCACCTCGCTCATCATCGGGGTGCTGGCCAATGGCATTGCGATCCTGCTGGGCGCGGGCGTGGGCATCGCGGCGGGCTATTTCGGCGGCTGGGTCGCGGCGATCCTGATGCGTTTCACTGACCTGATGATGGCCTTTCCGGCGCTGCTGCTGGCCATCGTGCTGGCGGCGATCTTCCAGCCCTCGCTGCTGATCGTGGCGCTGGTGATCGCGATGGTGAACTGGGTGCAGATGGCGCGGGTGATCTATACCGAGACGCGCAGCCTGGCCGAACGCGATTTCATCCAGGTCCAGCGCGCGCTGGGGGCCGGGCATCTCCGCATCCTGCTGCGTCATCTGCTGCCACATCTGCTGTCGTCGATCGTGGTCTTCGGCACGCTGGGCATCTCGACCACCGTCCTGCTGGAGGCGACGCTGAGCTTTCTGGGCGTGGGCGTGCAGCCGCCGACGCCGAGCTGGGGCAACATCATCTTCGAGAACCAGACCTATTTCAGCACCGCGCCCTGGCTGGTTTTCTTTCCCGGTGCCGCCATCGTCCTGCTGGCGCTTGCCTTCAACCTCGTGGGTGACGCGCTGCGCGACATTCTCGACCCAACGCTGAAGGGACGCCACTGATGCAAAGCTACCTGATCCGCCGCCTGCTGGAGAGCGCGTTGATCCTGCTGGGCATCACGCTGGTGACCTTCATCCTGCTGTATCTCGTGCCCGCAGACCCCGCGCGCCAGATTGCCGGACGCTCGGCCACCGTCGAGACGGTGCAGAACATCCGCGACCAACTTGGCTTGAACGATCCTTTCTTCGCGCAGTATTGGCGCTATCTCACGTCGCTGCTGCAAGGCGACATGGGGCGGAGCTATCTGCAACGCGCCGAGGTGTCCGAGCTGATCGCGTCGCGCCTGCCCGCCTCGCTGCTACTGATGGTGGCGGCCATCGCCACGGAGCTGATGATGGGGCTGACCATCGGCATCGTTGCGGCGCTGCGGCGCAACCGTCCCGCCGATCACGGGCTGATGATCTTCAGCTTCGTGTCGATCTCGGCGCCGCAATTCGTCATCGGCATCCTGCTTCTTTACGTCTTCGCGGTGCAGCTTGGGTGGTTCCCCATCGGCGGCTACGGAAGTTTCGCGCATGTCGTGCTGCCGGCGGTCACCCTCGGGTTCCTGGGCGCGGGCTGGTATTCGCGGATGATGCGGTCCAGCATGATCGACGTGCTGGGCCAGGATTTCGTGCGCACCGCGCAGGCCAAGGGGTTGGGCCGCGCCCGGATCATCCTGCGCCATGTCATCCCCAACGCCATCCTGCCCATCATTGCCATGATCGGCATCGATATCGGGCTGTTCATGTCCGGCATCGTGGTGGTCGAAAGCGTCTTTGGCTGGCCCGGCATCGGACAGCTTGCGTGGCAGGCAATCCAGCGCGTGGACATCCCGGTCATCATGGGCGTCACCATGGTGTCGGCCACCGCCATCGTTCTGGGGAACCTTCTGGCCGACCTCGTCGCGCCAATGATCGACCCCCGAATCAAGACCAAGTGAAACCAACGGAGGAATGAGAACATGAAAAAACTTCTTTTGTCGGGCGCGGCCACGCTGGCGCTGACCGCCCAGGTCGCGACCGCGCAGGTGGACGAGGATGCGCCCACCGGGGGCAACATGATCGTCACCTACAAGGATGACGTGGCAACGCTGGACCCGGCGATCGGATATGACTGGCAGAACTGGTCGATGATCAAGTCGCTGTTCGACGGGCTAATGGGCTATTCCCCGGGCACCACCGAGCTGCGCAACGAGCTGGCCTCCGACTATACCATCTCCGAGGATGGCCTGACGCACAGCTTCACGCTCAAGGACGGGATCAAGTTCCACAATGGCCGTGTGATCACGGCCGAGGACGTGAAGTACTCGCTCGACCGCGTGACCAACCCCGAAACGCGGTCGCCCGGTGCCGGCTTCTTCGGCATGATTGAGGGTTTCGACACCTGGAACGCGGGCGAGGGCGATGGACTGTCCGGCGTCAAGGTGATCGACGACAAGACCGTCGAGATCACGCTGTCGCGCCCCGATGCGACCTTTGGCCATGTAATGGCGCTGAACTTCGCCTCCATCGTGCCGAAAGAGGCGGTCGAGGCATCGGGGGAGGATTTCGGGCGCGAGCCGGTGGGTTCGGGCGCGTTCAAGCTGGCGGAATGGTCGCCGGGTCAGCGTGTGGTGTTCGAGCGGTTCGATGACTATCACCGCGCGGGCGTGCCGAAGCTGGACCAGGTGACGTTCGAGATCGGGCTGGAGCCTACGGTCGCGCTGCTGCGGCTGCAACAGGGCCAGGCGGACGTGCCGGGCGACGGCATCCCGCCGGCGCAGTTCCTCCAGGTGATGAACAACCCCGCACAGGCCGAGAATGTCGTCGAGGGCGGCCAGCTGCATACCGGCTACATCACGCTGAACACGCAGATGGCGCCGTTCGACAATCTCGCCGTTCGCCAGGCGGTGAACATGGCGATCAACAAAGACCGTATCATCAAGATCATCAATGGCCGCGCCGTGCCCGCCAACCAGCCGCTGCCGCCCACGATGCCGGGGTATGCCGACGATTACGAAGGCTATGCCTACGATCCCGAGAAAGCGCGCGAGATGCTGGTCGAGGCGGGCTTCGCGGACGGGTTCGAAACCGAGCTTTACGTCATGAACGTCGATCCCAACCCGCGCATCGCCCAGGCGATCCAGCAGGACCTGAAGGAGATCGGCATCACCGCCGAGATCCGCAGCCTGGCGCAGGCCAACGTGATCGCCGCCGGCGGCGAGGCCGATCAGGCCCCGATGATCTGGTCGGGCGGCATGGCGTGGATCGCGGATTTCCCGGACCCGTCCAACTTCTACGGCCCGATCCTGGGCTGCGGCGGCGCGGTTCAGGGCGGCTGGAACTGGGCGTGGTACTGCAACAAGGAGCTGGATGCCCGGGCGGCAGAGGCCGACGCCATGACCGGCGAGGAAAACGCCGAGGCCCGGCTTGACGCCTGGCGGCAGATCTATCTCGACGTGATGGCCGATGCCCCTTGGGTGCCGGTGTTCAACGAGCAGCGATTCACGCTGACCTCGGATCGGATGGCCGGCGATGACAGCCTGTTCGCCGACCCGGTGCATATCCCGGTGAACTACGACTATATCTATTCGAAGGACGCCGAATAACATGTGCCAGCACTGTGACTATACGATCCACGGTGCGCACCATCACGGGTGGGATCATTCGATCCCGCCCGCCCAGACGGTGGCCCCCGGATCGCGCCTGCATTTCCAATGTCTCGACAGTTCGGGCGGGCAGTTCGACAAGAACTCCACCACTGCCGACGTGCCCAAGCTGGATTTCGACAAGATCAACCCGGTCACCGGGCCGGTCTTTGTCGATGGCGCCAAGCCCGGCGACGTGCTCAAGATCAAGATCGAGGCGTTTCACCCCTCTGGCTTCGGCTGGACGGCAAACATTCCCGGCTTCGGCCTGTTGGCCGATCAGTTCACCGACCCCTATCTCAAGATCTGGGACTACAACCCTGAGACACTTGCACCCGCGCTCTATTCCGACCTGGGCCGCGTGCCGCTGAAACCCTTTGCCGGCACCATTGGCCTGGCGCCAGCCGAGGCCGGGCATCACTCGGTCGTGCCGCCGCGCCGGATGGGCGGGAACCTGGACATTCGCGACCTGGCTGCGGGCACCACGCTTTACCTGCCCGTCGAGGTCGAGGGCGCGCTGTTCTCGATCGGCGACACCCATGCCGCCCAGGGCGATGGCGAGGTCTGCGGCACTGCGATTGAAAGCCCGATGGATGTCGAGGTGACGCTGGACGTGATCAAGGGCGAAAAGCTGGCCTTTCCGCGTTTTTCCACCCCCGGCCCGGTGACCCGGCACCTGGATGCCAAAGGCTATGAAGTGACCACGGGGATCGGATCCGACATGATGCAGGCGGCCCGCGACGCGGTCGCGGGCATGGTCGATTTCCTGGGTCGCACCAAGGGCATGTCGGCGGAGGACGCCTATCTTCTGTGCTCGGTCTGCGGCGATTTGCGGATCTCGGAAATTGTCGATCAACCGAACTGGGTGGTCAGCTTCTATTTCCCCAACGTGGTGTTCGAATGAGCGATCCCGTCCTCAAGGTGCGCGAGTTGAACGTTCAGGTCGCCACCCCCGAGGGGGCCAAGACCGTGCTGGACCGGCTGAGCTTCGATCTGCGCGCGGGGGAGACCCTGTGCCTGGCCGGCGAGAGCGGGTCGGGCAAATCCATGACCGCGCTGGCGGTCATGGGTTTGCTGCCCAAACCGATGTGTCGCATCACGGGCGGGTCGATCCGCTTGGGCGAGACCGAGCTGGTGGGCTTGTCCGACGCGGGCTATCGCCGGATCCGCACCGCGCGCGTCGCGATGATCTTCCAAGAGCCGATGACATCGCTCAACCCGTTGATGACAGTCCAGCAGCAACTGGTCGAGACATTGCTCGAACATGATGCCTGCACGAGTGCCGAAGCGCCGCGCCGCGCGCTGCAACTGCTGCGCGACGTACAGATGACCGAGCCGGAACGCCGGCTGAAACAATACCCCCACGAGCTGTCGGGCGGCATGCGGCAGCGGGTGATGATCGCCATCGCGCTCGCCTGCGACCCCGAGGTGCTTATCGCGGACGAGCCGACAACGGCGCTGGACGTGACCGTGCAGGCCGAGATCCTCGACCTGATCCGCAACTTGCAGCGGGACCACGGCACCGCGGTGCTGATGATCACGCATGACATGGGCGTCGTCGCCGAAATGGCCGACCGCGTGATCATCCTGCGCCATGGGCAGGAGGTGGAAAGTGCCCCGGTGCGCGATCTGTTCGCCGCCCCGCAAAGCGAATACGCGCAGGAATTGCTCGCCGCCGTGCCGCGGCTTGGCTCCGCGCCGCCGCGCCGGGCTCGACCGGCAACCGACCCCGTGCTGGAGGTCGAGGAACTGAGCGTTCGCTTCCCGGTCAGGGGTGGCATCCTGAACCGTGTTCAGGCCCAGGTCCACGCGGTCGAGAATGTGTCCTTCGAGATCGCTGCCGGCGAGACGCTGGCTTTGGTCGGCGAATCCGGCTGTGGCAAATCCACCATCGGCAAAGCGCTACTTGGGCTTGCGCCCTGGACCGGTTCGGTCAAGGTCGCCGGCCGCCAGACGCGCGGGCTGGGCTCTTCGGCGATGAAGCCCGTCCGCCGGGCCATCCAGATGGTGTTCCAGGATCCCGGCGCCTCACTGGATTCGCGAATGACGGTGGGCGACCAGGTGGCCGAGCCGTTGCAGATCCACGGGTTGGCCTCGGGCAGCGAAATCGCTGATCGCGTTGCTCATCTGTTCCGCCGGGTCGGGTTGTCGCCCGATATGATGGCCCGGTTTCCGCATGAATTCTCAGGCGGGCAGCGCCAGCGCATCAACATCGCCCGCGCCCTGTCGCTGTCTCCGCGGTTGATCGTGGCCGACGAAAGCGTCTCGGCGCTGGATGTGTCGGTTCAGGCGCAGGTTCTGGAGCTGCTACAGGAGATCCAGGACGAGGACGGGCTGGCGTTTCTGTTCATCAGTCATGACATGGCTGTGATTGAACAGGTGGCGGACCGGGTCATGGTGATGCGGCTGGGCCAGGTGGTCGAGGAGGGGCCGCGCGACGCGGTGCTGCGCGACCCACGCCACGCCTACACGCGGCGTCTTCTGTCGGCCGTGCCGGTTCCGGACCCCACGCGCCCGCGCCCCGAACGGATCGAGACCGAGAGCCTGGGCAGCCCGATTTGGCCGGTGGGCGAGGGGCCGCAATTGCTCAACCTGCACGACGTGGCGCCCGGTCACCGCGTCGCGTCCTGAGCCCGCGACAGCCGTGGAACTGGTGCAATGGACGCGCCCGGTCGGTTCCATCCGATCCGGGGCGTTCCCGTACCAAAGCCAGGCCGATCTACAACCGCCCCCGGTGAGGTCGATAAGGCGGCGATGGTAGCGGGCTGATTTTCACCCTCGTGGCGGGCAGCGGCGTCGATCCCAGCGCTTACTCTCTCAATGGTGGGTGCGGCGGCGGCAATTGGTTCAACTGGCCTGCCGTCGAGAGCGGTCGCAATCTGATCGCGATGCGGCCAGCCGCGCGTGTTGGTCGCGGATAAGCTCGGTTCCTACGCCGCTGCTGAAGCCGCGATCGAACATCGCCAGCACAAAGGGGAGAACTAATCTTGGGACGCTTCAAGACTCCGAGTCAGGCACAATGGTTCCTCTCGGCTCACCATCAGATCGTCACCTTGTTCCATCCGAGAGGTCATCGCCTTTCCGCCCGGTCTTACCGTCATGCGAGGTCTGACGCGTTCAGCCTTCGGATCGGCAATGCCGCGTGTCTGGCCGCTTGAAAACCGTGATGGCGAATCGTAGAACTTGGGGCCCGGCAACCTGACAAAGCTCCCGTCACTTCCGCGAACTGCCTCTGATCGGGCCGACCGTGACCCTTGCGCCGTAATTTGATTGCCCGACCGAAAAGGGGAACCCGTCCAACGCGGTTCTGGGCAGGACGGCGGCACCGTCGGTTAGCGCGTTAAACCCGGGCCAGCCGTCGCGCATCCAGACGGTGCCGTGCGGGATCCGGCGGGTCAGTTTCGCGGTCGCCCGGAAACATCCGCGCGCATTGCGGATCTCGATATTGTCACCATCGGCTATTCCGCGACCGGCGGCGTCTTCGGTCGCGATCCACAGTGCCGGCGCGGGTTCCCGTGCGGCCAGCGTCGGCAAGGCGCGGGCATGGTCGTAGAAGGAGTGGAAATGCGCGAATGTGCGACCCTGCGCCAGGATCAGCATATCGGGTTCGGCATCGTTTTCCGGCGCGGCACCGGGCGCTTGCGGCAAGGGATCCAAGCCCATGTCGCGCGCCTTTTCCGACAGGAATTCTATCTTGCCCGACGGCGTATGAAACTCGAACGTGGGATAGGCGACATGGTTGATCGCCAGCGGCGCGCTGCCGCCCATCCGGCGCAGATCCTCTACCGTCACATGACCCGTGGCCGGATGGTCCAGAACGGCGTTCACCGCCGCGACCTGGTCCGTCCAGGGATACACATCTGCCACCTCCAAGCGCGATGCCAGGCCCGTGAGCAGATCGTGCAGCGGCCGCGCCTCGCCCGCCGGATCCATTGCCTTGTCGCATAGGTGGACATGCGAATTTGTGGCCTTTGCGCCGATTTCCTCCAGCCAGATTGTGCCGGGAAGGACGACATGGGCGGCCTCCCGGATGGACTGGTTCTCGAACAGGTCGTAGACGACGAAAAGCTCGAGTTTCGCGAGTGCGGCCCGCACGCGTTCGGTCTGGGGGAAGGATGACAGGAAATTCGAGCCGATGGAAACCAGCACCTTGATCCGCGCGGCTTCGATGGCCTCGACGATCGCCTCCATCTGGTTGGGGATATAGTCGCCCGGCTTGCGCAAGTCGTGTGCCGATATGTCGTTGAATCCCGCGCCGTGGCTGCGCGCGCCATGGCGCGGTCCCAACCCCGCGCCGGAACGACCGAAATTTCCGGTCAAGGCAGGAAGGCATGAGATCGCCCGCGCGGCGTGCCATTCGTTGCCGCCCTTGTGGATCGAGGAACCGCCCATCACGATCATCGCCGGGCGGGTTGCGGCATAGCGCCGGGCAAGCGCGGCGATCCGGTCCGCCGGAACCCCGGTCAGCGGTTCGGCCCAATCGGGCGTCTTGTCGATCAGATGTGCACGCAGTGCATCGAAACCCACCGTATGGGCCTGAACGAAGTCGTCGTCCCAGGTACCGTCGGCCACGATCACCTGCATCATCGCCAGCGCCAGCGCGGCGTCAGTGCCAGGGCGCAGCACGATCACCTCATCGGCAATCGCGCTGGCCTCGGTTCGGCGGACGTCGATGACGACCACATGGGCACCGCGCCGCTTGGCTTGTTCCACATGACGAATAGTGTGGGCCTGGCTGACGGTGTTGGCGCCCCACAGAACAATCATCTCGGAATGGGCGCCCATATCCTCCTTGGTGGAGGTTTCCAGCGCCCCGGTCAGGCCAAGGCCGAAGCCGCCCAGCCCCCAGCAGATCATCGCCGGGTTCCAGCTGTGACAGCCATAGAGATTGGCGAACCGTTCGACCAGCCCGCGCTTGAGCCCGAAGCCGTAATCGTTCACTGCGTTGCCATGACCCTGCCAGATTCCGACCGCGTCCCGCCCGACGCGCTGCATCTGCCCGGCGATCAGATCGAGTGTTTCCGTCCACCCCACCGCGCGCCAGTCGCCCTTGCCCGGATCCGTACGGATTAGCGGGGAAAGCAGCCGCCGCTCATTGCCCACGATCTCATGCGCGGCCTTCCCGCGCATGCACAGGAAACCAAGGCTGTCGGGGTTCTCGGTATCGCCCTCGATGGAAACCAGCTGGCCCTGCGCCACGTTGACCTTCATGCCGCACAGCGTCGGGTGGCAATTCATCGGGCACATCGTCTTGATCGCGCGCTGTTGGGACATCAAAGCCTCCTTGGTCATTGCGTTGCAAGCTCGGGCAGGCCGGGCATGGGGATATATCCGGGCAATGCGGCGATCCGGTCGATCCAGGCCAGGACCGAGGGCCGCTCGTCCAGCGACAGTTTTCCCTGCCGGGACAGCGCCACGTAAGGGAAAACGGCCAGGTCCGCGATCGTCGGCCGGTCAAGGCACAGCCAGTCGTGCCGGGACAGATGGGTGTCGAGATGGCCCAGCACCCGCTCGCCCTCGGCGGTCGCGCGGCGGATGTCGATATCCTCGTCCGCCAAGTGGTAAAGACGTGCCATCTGCGGTCCGTTCGAGACCTCCTTGGCGGCATAGGAAAGCCATTCGGCAATCGCCGCCATTCCCTGCGGGGTGGGGTCGATCCAGTCCGGCCCGTCCTTGAGCGCAAAATAAAGCAGGATCGCCTGGCTGTCCTGAATGACGGTTCCATCATCGATCACGACCGGGATCTGCCGCAGCGGGTTGAGCTTGCCGAACCAGTCTGCCTGGTTTGCGTGTTCCAGCACGTTCATCAACTCCAGCCGGTAAGGCAGGTCCAACATGGTCAAGAACATTCGGATCTTGTGGCAGTTGCCGGACAGGGGGTGGTCGTAGATCAGGATGTCGCGGCTGGTCGGGTGGGCGTGGGTCATGGTCGGTCCTGTCGCTGTCGGCTTCAATCGAAAAGATGGTTCAGGCTACCGCCCGAGGTCGCCCCAGTCCCGCCAGAGGCCGCCGGGGCGATCAACTGGGTTTCGGGGGCGGCCATGTCGGGCGGTTCGGGGATCACCAGTTGGGGCCACGCAATCACCACCGCGATCAGCGCGACGTTCAGCGCGACGAAGGGCAACGGCCCGGTATAGATCTGCGCTGTGCTGACACCGGGGGGGGCGGACGGCCCGCCGGGCCGGGGCGCCACGGATCGCAAATAGAACAGCGCGAAGCCGAAAGGGGGCGTCAGGAACGAGGTCTGAAGGTTCATGGAAATGAGGATTCCGAACCACAACGGGTCGATCTCCAGCACCATGGCGGTCGGAAGCAGCAGCGGCACGACAATGAAAGCAATCTCGAAGAAATCCAGGAAACAGCCCAGGATGAAGATCACGACCATCGCAAATACGACAAAGCCGATCCTGTCGCCCGGCAGCGCCAACAGCAGGTCGTGCAGCCAATCGTCGCCGCCCAGGCCGTAGAATGTCAGGCTGAACAACCGCGCGCCGATCAAGATGAAGAAGACGAACACCGTCAGCCGCGCCGTCTGTTGCAGCGTTCCGCGCAGGCTCTCGACGGTGATCCGCCGGCGGATCAGCGCCAGCAACAGTGCGCCGGCAGCGCCCATCGCGCCGCTTTCGGTCGGCGTCGCGATGCCCAGGAAAACCGTTCCCAGCACCAGAAAGATGAGCCCAAGCGTCGGCACCAGCGCCATGATTGCGCGGCGCACGAAATCGCCCTCAGGACGCAGTGCGGCGGTAGCGACGGTGGCGGTGGCCCCGATCGTCATCGCACCCACGCTGCGCAATTCCGGCGTCGCCGCCCCGCCAAGGACAAGATGCCCGGCCCAGGTCGCGCCTACACCCATCGCCAGCATGGTGGCTAAGCCCAGGAAATCCCGCCCGCCGGCATGCATCCCCTTCATCACAGGCATACGCTTCGGCGAAAGGATCGCGGTGAGCCCGAGAAACAGGCAGAACATACCGATCAGAATCAGCGCGGGAACCGCCGCTCCGCGATACATATCACCCACCGGAACGCCCATCTGGTCGGCCATGACAATCAAAACCAGCGAAGGCGGCACGATTTGCGAAAGTGTCCCCGAGGCCGCTATGGTTCCGGCGGCGATGCGCGGATCGTACCCGCTGCGCAGCATGATCGGCAGCGCGATCAGCCCCATCGTCATGACCGAGGCCGACACCACTCCGGTGGTCGCCGCCAGCAGCGCCCCGACCAGAACGACCGCGAAACACAGCCCGCCGCGCACGCGCCCGAACAGGCGCGCAACGACTTCCAGCAATTCCTCTGCAATCCCCGTGCGTTGAAAGATCGCGCCCATCAGGGTGAAGAACGGCACCGCAAGCAGCGTGTCGTTGCTGAGGATACCAAAGATCCGGTCGGGCTGCGCCTGAAGCAGGGGCCAGGACAGATGCACGATGCCCGGCGCGATCTGGGACATACCCACGCCGACGGCGAAAAAACCCAGCCCGCCCGCCGCCAGGGTAAAGGCAACGGGATAGCCCAGCATCAGGAGGCCCATCACCACGACGAACATGATCGGCGCCAGGTTGGCGGCAAGCAGGTCGATCATCTCCGGGGTGCCTCGTGGTCGTCATCGGGCAGCGCGGCGGCGCGCGCGTCGTCGGTGTCCGGCGCACCCTCGCGCAGCACCCGCAGGATGGCCGAGAGCGCCTGAAGCGTCAGCAGCGCAAAGCCCAGCACCACGATGCCGCGCATCGGCCAGACTGCCAATCCGCCCGCGTTCAGAGACTGTTCGCCCTGCCTGTAGGAGCGTTCGAAATAGGGCAGGCTGAGCCACAGCATGATGCCGGCAAACGGCAGCAGCATGACGATATGGCCCAGAAGTTCGATCATCGTTCGCGCCTTGTGCGACAGGCGGGCCGACAGGATTTCGATGCGGACATGCGCGTTCTGCTGCAACACCCAGGGCGCGGCAAGCATCACCATGGTACCGATCAGGTACCATTGCGCCTCGAGCATGGCGTTCGAACTCATCGCGAAGAGTTTGCGCACGACGGCGTTGCCCGCACTCAGCAGCACCGCCGCCAGCAAAAGCCAGACCGACGCGCGACCGACAAGGTCATTGACCCTGTCGATCGCGTTGCCGATCGTCGTCAGCGGTCGCATCAGCCCCGGTTGTTCATCAGGTAGGATTGCGCCGCCCCGTCATTGACCGAACTCCACAGCAGCTGTTCGTCGAGATAGGCCTTCCATTCCGAATGAACGCGCGCGAACAGCGGATCTTCGGCCGCCTGCGCGGCCAACAGCTTGTCGGTGCTGGCCTTCATCGCGGCCATGATTTCATCGCTCCAGGACCGCAGCTCGATACCCGAGGCAACCAGCCGGCGCAGGGCGGGAACGTTGAGCGAATCGTAGGTCGCCAGCATGTTTGAGTTGGTCTCCGCACAAGCCGATTGTAGCGCCGCCTTGTAGGTGTCGGGCAGTTCGGTATAGGCGTCGGAATTGGCGAGAAACGCGATCGACGCGTTCAGTTCCAGCACGCCCGGCGAATAGTAGTATTTCGCAACCTTGTTGAACCCCAGCTTTTCGTCGTCATAGGGGCCGACGAATTCCACCGCGTCCAGCGTGCCGCGCTCCATCGCGGGATACAGGTCCGATCCGGGGATCTGCTGCGGGACGGCGCCCAGATCGGCATAGATGTTGCCGAGATAACCGGCCGCGCGGATGCGCAGACCCTCGAAATCCTCAACCTTGTCGATCGGTTTACGGAACCAGCCGCCCATCTGGGACCCGGTGGCGCCGGCAGGAAACTGCACGACGTTGAACTCGGAATAGAGCTCGCGCATCAATTCAAGCCCGCCGCCAGTGCGCATCCAAGCTGTGTGCATCCTCGGCGTCATTCCGAACGGTACACCGGTGTCGAAGACCAACGCTGGCATCTTGCCAATGTAATAGAACCCCGCCGTGAAACCGCATTCGACCGTGCCGGTCTGCGCGGCCTCAAGAACGCCGAGCGGGGGCACCAGTTCGCCGCCAGCGTAGACGTCGATCTTAAAACCGCCATCGGTCAGCGCGGCGACCCGCTCTGACAAGAATTCCGCGGCACCGTGTATGGTGGCAAGGCCGGTCGGAAAGGATGTGGGCATCCTCCACTGAACCTTTGTCTGCGCCGTTGCGACAGCAGGCGCCGCCAAGGCAGCCACCGGCAGGGCCGCGCCGGCCCGGATGAAGTTGCGTCGTTTCATGAAAACCCCCGTTGGTTGCGGTCGATGTTACGCGACCCGTCCACGCCTTGATCGGCGCATCTTTGCACCGGCCGCCACATCGCGTGGCCTCCGTTGGGCAAAAGGTTGTCCTCTGGACGGCCTTGTGTCAACGTCAAACAGTTCTGGACCGGCGGAAAGGGTTTTCGAGCCCTTTACATGCGAGCTCCGCTGCGGCCAAAACGGACAGGATCATTTTTCGGGAAACCCCATGGACGAACCGCAAGAGCGGGCCCAGGCCGGGCTGCGAGCAAGAGATTTCAGGCGCCGCAAAAACCTGACGCTGGACCAGGTCGCGGCCGCCTCGGGCATGAGCAGCGGACATCTTTCGCGGGTCGAGCGGGGGGAGAAATTCCTGTCGCTTGCCGCCCTCATGCGACTGGCCAGGGCGCTCGAAACCACCGTCGGTCATCTGCTGGGCGAGGACAGCCCGGTCGATGACCTGCATCTCGTCCGCGCCGGCACCGCCAAGTCGCGTGGGGTCGAGGACGGGGCAGGGCCCTATGAATTCCTGTTGCTCAGCGGGTCGGCCTCGGATCATGTCGGGCATGAAAGCTTTATCGTCTCTATCCCGCGCAGCAGCCGCCGCGCGAACACTGCGTTCCATTCGGGTCATGAGCTCATGTATCTGCTGTCCGGGCGGCTTCGGGTTCAGGTCGGCAGTCACGAAGTGCAGTTGAATCCTGGCGACTACCTGGAATTCCCGGGCCACTACCAGCACGAGATCGAAAGTATCGCCGAAAAAAGCGAAGTACTCATCATCGTTCTGGACGTCAGCCGCTCTGGATGACCGGCGCCTCGATCGCTGAGAACTGATCCTCGAAATCGCAATTCACCATGAGTTCGCCTGTAAATGCCTCGTCGTAGCTGCGGAGTCTGTCTGTGACTGCGACCCGGGGGTAGCCAAGTTGAGTGATCAGCCTTGGCATTGCGGCGGCCCTGGACAAGGATGTCGAGCACATCGCCGTTGGCGTCCACGGCCCGCCAAAGCCAATGTTTCGCGCCGTTGATCGGATCACAACCTCATCAAGATGCCACTTGTCCCTCGGCCGAGACCGGGCACGTCGGATACAGGCGGCAAAATGCGCATCGAAACGATTGACCCAGAGCCGAATTGCTTCCCGGCTGATAATCGCGCCACGTTCGGCAAGCAGATCCTCGACATCAGCCGTGCTCAGCGCGAACTTTTGGTACGCCCAGACCGCGTAGGCGATGATTTCACGAGGGTGACGATAACCCTTCAGGCGCGCCATTGCAGACGGTATTTTCATGCACCACCCTATAGCCAAGCGAGTATCGCTGAACAACTTGGCAATGCCCCTGAACCAAGGAGACCAAGCGGCGGACCAACGTTGTCGGGATATTCCCAGACGAAGCCGCGGTCGCACGTCTGGTCGGCGCCCTGATGCTCGAGCAAAATGACGTGTATGGACCACCTCTTCTTTGCAAGGGATTTATTCGACCATGGCGATACCGGTGCTTGCGGTCGTGTATCCGGCCTTTTGGTGCAGCGTCACCGCCGCTGGCCTTGATGGTTTCCGCGGTTCGGCCGCCAGACAAATGGACGAGCTCACGTCAGCTCACATCATTTCATGGGCCTTTGCCGAACCCCGGTTGCCCGGGTCTGCCATCATCGCTTGCTTCCCTCGCAAGCCAGCGCCGCGTCCTGAGCGGCGCCGATCTCTGTCAGGCGGCAGCTTCGAACTCGGCGGGTTGCCGGTACGTCTCCTCACGCCGGATCATGGCCCAAAGTGCGCGAGCCGTCTTGTGTGCAACGGCCACTGCAGCAACATTGACCGGGCGTCGGCCTATCAATGCCTGAAGCCAGGAACGCGGCGTTACACCCCGCCGGAAACTGGTGCCGACCATCGCCCTTGCCATGGATCAACAGCGTTCGCAGATAACGATCGCCGCCCTTGCTGATCCGTCCGATGCGTTCTCGATTTCCACTCGCTGACATGCGCGGTGTAAGGCCCAGCCACGCCGCGAAGTGGCGTGCAGACTCGAATTGCGAGGCATCTCCCACCGCGGCGATCAGTGCCGTCGCCGTCAGCGGACCGACGCCTGGCGCCGTGGCGAGACGCTGGCTCGCCTCGCTTGACCTGTGCCAGGCGAGGATCTCGCGGTCGACGGCGTCGAGCTTCGCCGTCAGTGCATCCAGGTGTTCAAACAGCGCGTCGAGAGCGGCCCGAGCTTCGCGCGGCAGAACCTCTTCGTTTGCAGCCTCCATGTCCCGCCGGAGGACGCCAACACGACAGATGCCTTTCGCAGCGACAATCCCAAACTCGCTGAGAAGCCCTCGCGCCGAGTTCACGCTGGCCGTCCGCTGCCGCACGAGGAGCGATCGCACACGGTGCAATGTCAGCAACCCTTGGCTTTCACGGGACTTGATCGGAACGAACCGCATATTCGGACGGCCAACAGCTTCGCATATCGCCTCCGCATCCGCCGCGTCCGTCTTGTTCCGCTTTACGTAGGGCTTCGCATATTGCGGCGGTATCAGCCGGACGTCGTGCCCCAGCTCAACCAGTTCGCGCGCCCAGTGGTGCGCGCTCGAGCATGCCTCCATCCCGACAAGGCAGGGCGGCAATGCTTCGAAGAAGGCCAGCAGGCCCTGACGCCGTATGCGCCGCTTGAGGATGGGATGTCCGGCGGCATCGACGCCGTGGACCTGGAAAACCGACTTTGCAAGATCGAGACCGATAGTAGTGACAGACATGGCTGGCTCCTGGGTTGATTGCGCCGACCAGCCTACGTCGCAACGCTGCCGAAGAGGTGGTCCATGCCATCAAGTGGGCGATCACACGGCGCTACATGACACTGGAAACCGTCGCCGCCATTTGCGACACTGCCCCCATGGACCCGGCGACAATCGCCGCCCTGTAACCGCGGCCGAAGAGCAAAGTTACACCATTTCCCGGGACATTATCCAGCAGACGAACGGACATCGGCCATTTTTGGACCTGCAAAATGTTCCTGCTCTCCGGTAGCAGCCGACCCTCATCGGATTATGAAAGTTGCGGCTAACGCCCCGCTTGTTGTGCTGCTCTGCATTCCTCTATACATTTCAGGGTCGCGAGGCTTCAGCCACGGAGGTCTACATGCCCTGGAGGGAACTGGAGAAACACGCCGAGGCTAATTCGCTGCAGATCTACCGCACGGTGATCGAGGGCGCGCCGGCTATGCTGTGGCTTGGGGATCCTGCAGGCAAGTGCGTCTTTCTCAACAAGATGCTGCGTGACTTTTGGGGGGTCCCGCTCGAGGATATCCCTTCTTTCGACTGGACAAACTCGATCCATCCGGATGACGTCGCCCTGCTCTCTGGCCCGTTTCTCCACGCCATGCAAAACCAGACCGATATGGAGGTCGAGGCGCGATATCGCCGCGCCGATGGCGTGTACCGGCTTCTCAGGACCTCCGCGCAACCGCGGTTCTCCGAAGAAGGAGATTTCCTCGGAATGGTAGGCGTCAACGCCGACGTAACCGATCAGCGTGAAAGTGAGGAAACACTAAAGCGGACGATGGACTCTCTCACCCTCGCCACCAACGCGTCGCGGCTGGGTTGGGGCACTTGGGACACTGCAAACGGAACGACCGAGTGGGACGCGCGCGGTCGCGAAATTCTGGGCTTGGCCCCAAATGAGACGACGGCAGAGGCCTTGTGCCGGAGTGTTCACCCTGAAGATCGGACAGCTGTACGGGGCGAGATCGAAGCTTGTGTAGAAGGTGATCGCGACTTCGACATCTTGTACCGCGTGTGCCACCCAGACGGGAAGGTGATGCGCGTACATGGAACAGGAAGCCTCCAGAAGACGGCGGGGGGAGTGAAGGGAACCGGTCTGGTGCGGGATGTAACGGAACAGGCACGGGAAGAGGAATTCCAACAGCTTGTCATCCAGGAACTTGGGCATCGGATCAAGAACCTGCTCGGCCTGGTGAACTCGCTCGTCTCCCAGACCCGCGCAACGGGCGATGCGGCAGATTTCAAGGTCACGCTCCAGGGGCGACTTCGGGCGCTTGCGGCGAGCGTCGGGGTCGTTGCCTACGGATCTTCGGCCAGTACCGACCTCCACGAACTGTCAGAGGCAGTGCTGCGTCCGTACCTCCTCGACCGACCGGACAGCATCCGGGTTTCCGGTCCGCGCGCCCGCTTGCCGGAGCGCTATGGACGGATCTTCGGGCTGGCCCTGCACGAGCTGACAACAAACGCGGTCAAATACGGCGCGCTGTCATGTTCCCACGGCCGTGTCGACCTCAACTGGGATTTCCGCAACGATGCCGACTGCAGCCGTCTGCAGGTGGTGTGGTCCGAGACAGGTGGGCCGGCCGTAAAGCCTCCTTCGCAGCAAGGATTCGGCTCGCGTCTGCTGCAAGAACTTGTCGCGATGGAAACCGGAGCCCGGGCGCAGCTCAACTTCGAGCCCACCGGTATCCAATACAGCCTGGACCTTCCCATCGAGCGCCCCTCCTGCAATCCCTAGCGGAAGAAGTCCTGATAGAGGCATGCGCACCAAGGCCGCACGCGCATTCCTGTCGCGAGCTGGCGTTTCGTCCATGCCGGTCCATGAACTGATGCGGCTCTCTAATCGCTTTTCTCGTCTCAAGCTCTACTCCTCTGACTGCTTGTCTGCCGGATGCAAGGTTGCCTCCGCGGTCGGCATGGGCCGCCGCATGTTGGACGTCGCGGGAAGAGCCTTCAATGTGGATGACGCACTCTGTCTGAACAACGGTGCAACCCCATCAACGGAACGGTCTGGCCCACGTCCCCGCAGGGAGGGACGCCTCAATATCTCGGAACCCGAACGCTATCCGCTTGAGGTTGGGTTGCGACCCTTGGTTGGGGGCGATGACCATCTCTGCGAACGCGATGGCCGGCGCGACACCCCCGAGCACTGGCTCGAAGGCTCAGAAAGCGTCTTGACCCGGAGGGCCCCCGGCCCGGAGAACGTGACCTGAAATCCGGCTTCGTTGCCATCGTTCGGAGGGTTCGCTATGATTCTGAAAAAAGGATGGGGGATCCCGGCGTGAGCGAGCCCGAAGAAAATACGCGGAACGCCGCCCAGAGGGTGCGCCAGGCGGATGTGCCCATGGACGCGGATGTATTTATCCGGCAGACTCTGAGGGACTTGGCCGGAGTTCTTCAGACAGTCATCGGCCTGGAAGAAGCGCGTGGCTTCATCTCGATCGTGGGCGCGCGGCTCGGTGATCGGTTCAATTCCCTTTACCGGTCCGCACTCCGCAAGGAACGCCTCGACCGTGAAGAGGTCGCAGAAGTACTTGTCGATCTGAAGCGCCGGATCGGAGGCGACTTCTACGTCGTCGAAGCCACGGATGAGAAGATCGTGCTGGGCAACCGGCAATGTCCGTTCGGCGACTTCGTCAACGACCGCCCGGGCCTCTGCATGATGACCTCGAACGTCTTCGGACGCGTGACGGCGGAGAACCTTGGCTACGCCAAGGTCCAGATCGAGGAGGCCATCGCGGAAGGCTGGTCGGGATGTCGTGTCGTCGTGTATTTTGACCGCCTCGGCGAGGCCTATGATGCGCCAGGGCGGGAATATTACAGAGTCGAAGGCCATTGATGAAACGCACGCTACTGCGCGCATTTGCTGATGCAACGCCGGACCCGATACTGATCCTCGACCAGCGGGCCCGGGTTCTGGAATACAGTCCACCGGCCACCGAACTCCTACCCGATTCACTCCCGGAAATACGGGACCTTGCCCTTGGTCAAATTTTTGACCTCACCCAGGATATCGAACGAGATATCATCGAACGCGGGCTTGCCCGAAAATCGCCTTCACCCGTGAGGTTGGTACCGGGCGACCGATCGGCGATCACACAATCCCTGCATGGCGAGGTGTGGCGGCTGGGTGGAGAACATCGCAGCTGGGTCGGGCTCCGGTTCCATACGCGTTCGCAGCAGATCGAGGCATTCCGCGAGTTGACCGAGCGCCTCGACAGGGTCACCAGTGCGCTTCGGGAAAGAGATGCCGCGTTGCGCTCGTTGCGGGCGAAAGAGGATGAAGCCCGCCGCGTGGAGGCCGCCGCGCGGATCGGTTCGTGGCGGTGCGCGAAAGGCGAGTCGGTTCTGCGCCTGTCGGAGCAGGCCCGAAAGCTTATCTGCCCGGATTCCGACAGTACGACGCTTGCGATCGCGGCCTATGTCGAGCAAGCGCATTACGCCGATCAGGACCGCCTCCTGACCTTTTTCAAGAAAGTGGGATCTGATCCGGTTTCCGCTGAGATAGAGCATGGGCTCGTCATTGATGTCGATGGCGAGAGTATCGAGCGGAATGCCTGGCTCGGCGTCGAGCCGGAGCATGACGAGGACGGAACCTTCCTTGGCCATCTCGGATTCATCCAGGACCTCTCTGAGCTTCACAAGGCACGAAAGGAACTCGACGAGATCCGGCGGCTCCGCGACCTGAACGAACGCATCCTCGACTCCGTTGGTGAGGGAATCTACGGCCTCTCGCCGGATGGTGAGACCACCTTCGTGAACCGGGCGGCTGAGCATATCCTCGGCTGGGAAGCGCAGGAATTGCTCGGGAAACCACAACACGACCTGATCCACCATAGCCGAGCGGATGGGAGCGCTTTCCCAGAGGATGCCTGCCCGATTTCGGCGACACGTGCCGACGGAAAGGTGCGTCACGTGGACGATGATGTCTTCTGGCGAAAAGACGGGACACTGATACCGGTATCTTACACGGTGACGTCGCTGGCAGACCGGGGAGAAGGCGGGGGCGTGGTCGTGTCGTTTCGTGACAACACGCACCGTGTGACGCGAGAGCGGGAATTGAAAGATACGCGAGACCGTCTCGCGGAAGCACATGACCGGGCCGCGCGCGAGCGCGATCTCCTGCTCTCGCTCGGCCGCCGGCTTATCGATGCCCGGGATCTCGATGGGGTGGTGCGGGGTTCGCTCAGCGAGATCTCCAAATGGCTCTATGACCAGGACGCTTACGCCGAGGCCTGGGTGGCGAACACGGATGCCGAGCCGGGCTGGCGCCTGCATGAGAGTTGGGTTGGCGATCGAAGCCGATTCCGGGACTTCAGGGATGCAACGATAGACCTGGCCCAGGGTGAGCTTCCGGCCTTCGTCGCCCGCGCTGCCGCAGCAGCATCGCCGCAATGGATCGTGGATGTCTCGAGCGCCACGGCGACGGAATTTACACGCGCCTATCAGGCAAGGGCCTGCGGACTGCGTACCACGTTTTCTCTGCCTGTACGTGATCGGGACGATACCCAGGCCATCCTGGTTTTTGCTCTCCCCGACTGTCGTGCCAATGACGCTGATTTTACCGAGTTGATGGAGGCGGTCTCGAACCAGGTCTCCGCCGCCTTTCGCGCGAAGCTCGACGAACGCGACCTCAAGGAGAGCGAAGAACGATTCCGGACCATCGTCGAAAACCTGCCCGTACCACTGGTGATCACGCGACGCGACAAGCCAGGTCAGCTCTTCGTCAACAAGCCCGCCGAGAAGCTTGTTCGCCATCAGCAGGAGGCCGAGGACCTTGGTACCGCAACGGTGCGCTACGCCGAGCCCGGCGCGCGCGACACGCTCTGGGCGAAGCTTGAAAAGGAAGGGAGGCTGGATCGCTACCCGGTCGAGTTCCTTCAAGACGATGGTGCGAGGATCGAAGCGGAGGTAACATCGAGGCCGCTGACGTTCGCTGGGCAGGACGCGCTGTGCACAATAATCATGGACGTGACGGAAGCACGGACCCTCGCCCGCGACCTGCAATTACGCAACAAGGATTTGAGCGAGACCCAGCGCGCCGCGAAAATCGGCCAGTGGAGCTGGCGGCAGGGTGATCCGGGCGCGGAAATCTCGGTGGAAACCGCGCGCCTGCTTGGACTGGACCCGGACCGGGGATACTACTCCATTGATGAACTGGCGCACTGCGTCGCACCCGTCGATCGGGTGCGGGTCCGCCGGGCTATCCGGGACCTGTTCCGAGAGGGGCAGCCCCTGAACATCCGGCACGGAACGATGACCGAGGAGCAGGAGATCCATATGTCGGGGCAACCCGAATTCGACGAAACCGGCACGGTGGTGCGCGTGCAGGGGTTTTCGCAGGATGTCACCGAACTTGCCGAGGCTCACCGACGACTGCGCAATGACAGCCAGTTTCTGGAGGCGCTTCTCGACAATCTCGGTGAAAGCATCATCGCCTGCGATTCATCGGGGCAGTTTCGGTTGTTCAACAAGGTTGCCGAACGAACCCATGGCCCGCTCAAGCTCGGCGCGTCGCTCACGGACATAGCGGACGAGGGGCGTGTGTTCGACTCGGACGGCGCGACGCCGATAGCGACCGAGGAACTGCCCCTGAGCCGCGCTTTCTTCAAGGGCGAGCAGATCCGCGATCAAATGCTGGTCATCAGGCGCGACAATGGTTCTGACACGCGGCTGATATGCAATGCGCAGCCTATCCTGGATGATACGGGGCGCAAACTCGGCGCTGTTGTGGTGCAGCGGGACATTTCCGAACAGCATGCCCTGAAGGAGGCGGCCAGACAGCGGGAGGGCGATTTCGAGCGGATGTTCAACGCCTCGCGAGAGGGAACATTCCTTGTCCATCCGGACGGCACCATCCGCGAGGCCAACCGGGCTGCGTGCGAAATGCATGGCTTCAAACTCGGCGACCTGAACGGGCTTCATGCCTCGATGCTTGTCCATCCGGACCACGCGCAAGAGCTCACCAAGTTCCTTGAGCGGACGCAGTCCGGAGAAACCTATTTCGCGGAATTGAGAGATATCCGGAGAGACGGGAGCGAATTCCCGGTCGAGGTCGTCGGGGCACCGATTGAGCTGGCTGGCAGACGACTGTCCATCGCCACCGTTCGCGACATCACGGAGCGCAAACAGCTTCAGGACCAGGCGGTTCAGGCGCAACGGATGGAAGCCGTCGGCCAGCTCACGGGGGGAGTGGCGCACGACTTCAACAACCTCCTCCAGGCGATCATGATGAACCTGGATTTTCTCGAGTCGGGCGCGGCCGGACCGGAGGATGCGAAACGAACGCTCGAGACGACGATGGATGCGGTTGAAAAGGGGGCAGAGCTGATCCAGCAGATGCTGGCGTTCTCCCGTCGCCAGACACTCGCCCCGAAATGGGCCGACATCAATTCCATCGTCTTGGGCATGCTGCCGCTTCTGAGACGTTCCGCCGGAGAGGCGGTAGAGGTCATCTGGACCCCTTCGGAAGCGACGACCGAGGTCTTGCTGGACCAGGTCCAGTTCGAGAGCATGCTACTCAACCTAACGGTCAATGCGCGGGACGCGATGCCGAATGGAGGGCGGCTTGAAATCGAGTCCTCGATCTTCGAGATGTCGCATAAAGACCGGGAGCGGCGAGTGGCATTTAATCCCGAACAGGCCGATCTCGCGACTGGATCATACGCCCGGTTGCGCGTGCGCGACAACGGCGTGGGCATCCCGGCTGACATCCTCGAGAAGATCTTTGAGCCGTTCTTCACCACAAAGGAAGTCGGCAAGGGGGCCGGTCTCGGGCTGGCGATGGCCTTCGGCTTCGTGCGTCAGTCAAACGGGTTTATCACCGTCCAATCCGAAGTGGGCAAGGGAACCGAATTCCGGATCCACTTCCCGTTGAACAAGAAGGCGCGAAATACCGGCATGATTGAACAGGATCAGAGCAGAAAAACCGAGTTGCCCGGCGGCACAGAGACAATCCTCGTCGTGGATGACAATGACGCCGTACGGGAGAGTGTTGAGCTGCGCCTGGACTCCCTTGGCTACCGCGTCGTTTCTGCGCGGGATGTCAACGAGGCGATCGAAACGCTTGAGAAGAACCCGAATATCGAACTCGTGTTCTCGGACGTCGTGATGCCAGGCGGCCTGTCCGGCATCGACCTCGCGAAGATGCTGCAGGAACGGTCCCCGCGCATCGCGGTGATCCTGACATCAGGCTTCGGAGGTGACGCCCTGGAGCGCATCGAAGGTATTCAGGCCGAGATCCTCAAGAAGCCCTATAGAACGAAGGAACTGGCAACCCGAATCCGGAATGCTTTGGACGCGAGGCAGGATGAACGCTGATTGGCCGGCGGCGCGCCTTCAGGCCGGATCGCGGCCCCGGTCGAGCCTGAGGATCGCTTGATGCGCATGATAGGTTGCGCATCCCTCTCAAAGTCGGACACGGGCGCCGCACGCACGACGCCGAAAGGGAAACATGCCCCAATCCAACCTTGCTCTTCTTGAGAACTTCCCCTGGCACGAGACGTCGCTGGGTCCGGTCGAGGATTGGCCGGCGGAGATGCGCGGCGTGATCCAGGCGATCATGGCGTCCGATTTTCCCGTGTGCACCGGCTGGGGCGAAGACACCGTTCAGATCTACAACGATGCCTACAACACGATTTTCGGGAACAAGCATCCCAAGTCTTTCGGGGCGCCTCTGAGGGATTCCTGGCCCGAGATATGGCCCTTCGTCAGCGATGCCTTGGGCCAGGTCCAAAGAACCGGCGAAGCGCTGCTGTTTCAGGACACGATGCTGCCGCTGGCAAAGGCCGGTAGACCGGAGGAATGCTATCTCGACTTCTCCTACAGCGCGGTCAAGGATCTGAACGGGCGAATGATCGGCCTCATGTCGATCGCCACCGAGACCACCGACGCAGTCGTTGCCCGCCGGCGGCAGGGCGTCTCGGAGATCATCGCCTCCTCCCACGCCGGCGGCGGCATCGGCGCCTTTTCCGACGTGCTGCACGCGGTCCTGTCCGAGAACGAGATGGACTGTCGGGCTGGTGTGCTCTTCCGCCTGTCCCCTGAGAACGGAATGCCTGTCGATGCCGAGTGGGTCATACGAGCGGACGCACATTTTGCCAGTTCCGTCCGCCCGGTCGTCGCGGCCGCGCTTTCCGGGAAGAGCGACCGGATTGTCAGACTGCCCGGCGAGGCCCAAAGGGCCGAATTGTCGGATGAGGCGGTCGTGATCCCGATCGCGGATGGTCGCGCGCAGCTCATCGCGGCGCTTGTGCTGGCACCGGACCCACTGGTTCCCGTCAGGCGGAGCCTCGTGCCCTTTGCGGCCCAGATATCGCGACGCATACATGGGGCGCTTCATTCCGCCGAACTTCTTGAACAGGACCTTCTGAAAGCGCGGGAACGCATGACCGAGCAGTCGGCCATGTATAAATTCCTCTTCGAAAACATCCGCGACGGGGCGATCTATACGGCCACCAGTGGCCTGCCCGAAGATGATGAAGTCATCCTCGCCATCAACAACCAGGCCGTCGAAATGCTCGGCTACGATGCGGAAGAGGCCGTCGGAATGCATCGCGCCTCTTTCTTCTTTCCCGATGACAAGAATCTCCTCGCGGCTCTCCGCGAACGCAATAGTCACGGGGTGTTCATCGGCGACCTTACATTCAGGGCAAAAGACGGCACCTCGGTCCCAGTGGAGGTCACCTCGAACATCGTCGATCTGGCGGAGGGCGAGACGCGATCCGTCACGATCCTTCGTGATCTTGCCACCAGAAGGGCCAGGGACCGCGAGCGTGAAGAGCAGATGCGAACGGAGGCGATGGCTAGCCTGACACGCGCGGTAGCTCATGACTTCAACAACCTGTTGACTGTCGTTCTGGGCAGCCTCGATCTCCTCGAGGAAACCTTGCCCGAAGACGATAGCCGCCTCAAGCTGGTCCGGAGCGCCGCGCGCGCCGCGGAAGAGGGCGGGCGTCTCACGAGTCAGCTGCTTGCCTATTCGCGTCTGACACCGACAAAGCTCCGGACGGTTCAGATTGGGGCCTTCCTGCAGGAAATCAGGCCGCTGCTCGTCTCGGCCTTGGGGGATGCCAACCGGCTCGAAATTGATATCGACAACGGTGGTGCTTATTGCTGGGCTGACACATCTGTACTGACATCCAGCCTCATCAACCTCGTCACCAATGCACGCCAAGCGATGGAGGGTAACGGCAATCTGACGATCACCGTATTCCTGATTCCCAAGGCGCGCGCCCACCCCTCGCATGACGCATACGATCTCGCTCACGATGAGTACCTGGCCTTGAACGTGCGGGACAACGGCCCCGGGATTCCCGATGACATCAGGGACAAGATCTTCGAACCATTTTTTACCACCAAGGAAATCGGCGACGGCACCGGACTCGGGTTGCCGACCATTCTCGAGACGATCCGACAGATAGGCGGTGATCTCAGGCTGGCCCCCAATCGGGACGCCGGGGCGGAGTTCCAGCTTCTACTGCCACGCGCAATCGCGAGTGGTGGCGAGCGAGAGACGAGTGAGGTCTCACAAGCCGGGCGAGGCGAAGTTGTCCTTTACGTGGAGGACAACATCTTGGTGCGTGAGCAAACGGTATTGATGCTTGACCACCTCGGGTTTGCGCCCTTGGTCGCGGAGCACGGGAGAGAGGCGCTGGAGTATGCCAAGAGCGATAGAGAGATCGACATCGTTCTCACCGATCTCGTCATGCCCGGCGGGCTGTCCGGGCGTGCCCTGGCGCGGGAACTGGCGCGAATACGCCCTGAACTCCCAGTCGTCATTACCACCGGCTACGATCCCGATGCACCTTCGGACGACGCAAGGACCGAAACTGTTCTGAAGAAGCCCTATTCGAGGGAAGAGCTCGCCAAAGCACTGGTCCAAAATCTGGCCGTGAACAGGCTGTAGTAGGAAAGGCGATTGGAAGCCGACTTTTGACCGAGACGCGGCGAGCGACTGGAACCCTGAAGGTTCTATGATTGCGGCTTTGTCAGGCGAGGGACCTGTCCGTACGTCCGGGGTGTTTGAGGTCACTGCGAACTGACCCAGCAGCGGTCTGATCGGGATTGCCAAGTTGCTGGCGTTTGCTTGAGAAATGGTAAGACCGTATGTCCTTCTGCGGCTGGCCCGTGGCGGGATGGTTCGCCCCACACTGGCGGCTGTGAACGAGGGTTGCTCGGAGCGCAGGGCCTCAAGCCAGGAGGACGAACCATGGGCGAGAATAGCGAAGTTTTCATCTGATTGGATGTCTCGAAGAACAGCCATGCCGTGGCGGTGGCGGAGAGTGGCCGGGACGGCGAAGTCAGGTCCCTTGGCGAGATCGGATCGGATGCGGCCTCCGTCCGTCGTCTCGTGCGCAAGCTGGAGGGCCGGCACACGCGCCTGCGGTTTTGCGACGAGGCGGGGTCGACCGGTTACGGCCTGACACGGCAGATCGAAGCGCTCGGGCATGATTGCGCGGTGATCGCGCCGTCGCTGATCCCGCGACGGCGCGGCGAGCGAGTGAAGACGAACCGTCGCGATGCCGTGAAATTGGCGCGTCTGTTCCGTGCGGGCGAACTCACGGAGATCTGGACACCCGACGAGACCCACGAGGCCATCCGCGATCTGGTGCGCGCCCGCGCGACGGCGGTGAAGGACCGGACCCGCAAGCGCCAGGAGATCCGGGCGTTCCTGTTGCGGAACGGCCGGGTTTATTCCGGCAAGAAGGCCTGGGGGACGAAATACTTCAAGTGGCTCCATGACCTCAGCTTCGCCTCTCGCGCGCAGATCGCGGTCCTGCACGAGATGATCATCGCCGAGACGCAGTGACGCGAGCGCGTGGCGCCGCTGGAGACAGCGATCGAGGATGCGCTTCTCGACTGGCCTCTGGCGCCGGCGGTGAAGCCTCTCCAGGCGTTGCGCGGCGTCGGGTTGATCGCCGCGGTCATCTTCATGGTCGAGGTGGGTGACATCCGCCGGTTCGAGTCGCCCCGGCAGCTGATGGCCTATCTGGGCCTCGTGCCCTCCAAGCGCTCGACAGGCGATACCGTTCGGCGTGGCGGCATCACCAAGACCGGCAACGCGCGCGTGCGTCGGACGCTGGCCGAAAGCGCATGGACGTATCGTTACCCCGCCCGCGTCGGGAAGAAGGCCTACTTCGCGACGCGTGACATGCCCGAAGAAGTCAGGGAGACGGCATGGAAAGCGCAGGCGCGCCTGACGAGACGATACCGCGCTTTGATCGCGCGGGGCAAACGCAGCACCGTGGCCATCACTGCGGTGGCGCGGGAACTCGCCGGCTTCATGTGGGCCATCGCCCGAATGGAACCGATGGAGGTGTGATCCGGAGACAGCCAGATCCATACATCACGCGCATGGCGGCGGGGACGCGGCAACGACAGGGGAACTCCCGTGAGCGCTTTGTCGCCGGCAAAGCCGACGCCCGTTGTAAGAGAGGACCAGCCCCGGACGAATACATGGACATGCGGTTCCGACCCGCGCATCAGAGCTTGTTCACCAACGTCCCGGGCCGCGTCCCCACCCCCGTGCGCACTATCCCTTCGAGGCCGGAGCTTCCCAGCGTCCGACGATGCCGCTCGTCTCGACACTTGACGAAGGACATCAGAGCGCGACGCCGCCCCCCTCCTGGCGCCGACCATTTGTTGTGAGCATTCTCCGTTCGCATGAGCGTTGGAGGTGTTGGCTTGGGGCGAGACGGGAAAATGGGTCTCCATTTGGACGGCCGTTCGGATGGCGGGGTTTCGCGGCTGGAAGTGGTCGAGAGGCCGACCGGACGTCGGCGACGCACGAAGGCGGAGCGCGCGAATTGCGGCGGAGAGCCTGGTGCCAGGAGGTTCGGTGAGCGATCTCGCGCGGCGGCACTGGACGACGCGCTGGCGGGTTCATGACCGGCGGAGGAAGCTACGCGACGGGCAGCTTGTCGTGCCCGAGAGCGTGGCGGCCCTGCCGATGTTTGCGGAACTGGTCGTCGAGGGTGCCGCAGAGGAGATGTCGGCAGAGACGGAGGCCACCACCGGCGTGGAGATCGTTGTGGGTGATGTCGTGATCCGTGTCAGCGCCCATGCCGATGAGATTCTGTTTGCGCGGTCGATCCGGACGGCGCGGATGGCGGCATCTTGATGTTCGGTCAGAGAGGGTCGGTAGGGGTCTACGTGGCGGCGCGGCCGGTGGATTTCTTCAAGGGGATCGACGGCATGGCGCTGGCGGTGCAGGAGATGTTCGGGCTCGATCCGTTCTGCGGGGCGGTCTTCGCCTTCCGGGCGACGCGGGCAGATCGTATCAAGATGCGGGTCTGGGGCTCGAGCGCGTGATGGAGCCCGCCAGTAGCCATCGGTGTCGCTGAGAGCGAAACGATGGTAATCCCAAAACCGCATAGGCAATGATGTCACGGGGGAAACGAAAGCCCTTCAGGCGCGGCAGTGTCAATGGCACCTTCATCCAGCCGCTCTCACCGGGCGAGTGCCGGCCAACAACTTGGCAATCCCCGGCCGTCAGTTCACGCGCCACTCGCCGCCGCAACGCTGACGGATTGCCTGCCCTGGATGCATTTCGGCGGCCCGCCCGATTATCAAGCCTCGGGGTCGGTCCCCCCGTCATCCTCAGGCTGGATCAAGGCCATGGCTCGGGTGGCGGCCGCGACTCGGCTGCTGACGCCAAGAAGCCGCAACACGGCGGACATGTGAAATTTGATCGTACCCTCGCTCAGATCCAGCTCACGCGCCATTGCCTTGTTCGAGTAGCCCTTTATCAGCAGCTTCACGATCTCGCGCTGGCGAGGGGTGCACCGCAAGGTTCCGACCCGTTTTTCGTCTTCCACTCCGGCACCTGCATCGCCTGTCTTCGCCTTCACGGCATCCCTGACGATGACGCTTGCTTGCGCGTCTTCTTCTGCGATCGATGCGGTCGGACTGAAGTGCATGTGCGATTGACCGGCTGTCTTGTCAGGCAAGAACGGCGGAACGTAGACGTCGCCATTGCAGACGACATCTATCGCCCGTGAAAGTTCCTGTACCCCCATGCCCTTGTGGACATAACCATGCGAGCCGATGCTCAGGGCGCTCAGGATGTCTTCGCAGCGTTGCGAAGCGGACACCACCACCAACCGCATGTTCGGAAATTCCCCTCGTAGGGCCGAGAGGTCCACCCAGTTGTCCATGCCCACCATGTTGAGGTCGAACAATCCCAGAGTGATGTCGGATGTCTGCGTCAATTCTTCGACGGCGTCGTCGAGCGATGGACACTCGATCACGGTCTTGAAGTGGTTGCGTTCGCGCAGCAAAGCGCACAAGGCGACGCGAAAGAACTCGTCGTCATCTGCGATCAAAACGTGACCGGGGTCGTGCTGCGAGCTACCATTCAGAGTGAATGATCCTCTTCGAATAAAGTCGCTCATTCTCTTTCAAAAAATTTAACAGATAGTGGTGTTTGCCTCAATAGCACTGCCCGAAAGTATTTCTCTCAGCCATCACTCTGGCTGCAACTGTCATCTACTGGCCCTGAAACTAAACGAGATGCTGTAACTGGCCCGCGCCGTACACTGCCCGTGACAGCTTGCAAGATCAAGGGCAAGCTGTCGCCCTTCCCGTATCGGATCCAGAAGGAGTGTTGCGAGATGAGACTGTTTGTAGGATTGGAGCGTGTCGCTGGCGAAGACCGCGATCTGCGTGATCCGCGAGCATGGATAGATCTTGAAAGAGACGCGGATTGCCAGCGAACCGGGCGCGGGACAATGACACCTGTGCGAGCCGAGAAAGCATTGATGGCGGTGATAGGAGGCCTACATCCACGTCGTCTCCACCCGCGCCGTTGACGATCTGGTGCGTGCCATGGGTCTGACGGGCACGCACCAGGGCCAGCGGCAAACATCGGGGTCGAAACAGTTCAGACTTAGGCGCCCCAGACGCTACGATACCGCCCCCTATCCGCTTCTGGTAAATTTGCCCTGACAGGGCTTACTGGAGTGTCTCGTCGATAGCGACGCGTAGCTTACGTGTGGTAAGGTGCTTTCGTATTTCCGTGGCGGAATGGCCGACGAGAAACTCGCGACCGCCTCATCTTCGAGACAAGGGATTGAACGATGGCAGCCGGACCCGAGCTTCTTGATTACCGAACCAACTTGGCTCACACCCGCTCCAATGTCAGCGACCTGCGCGGCGAGGTCGAGGGCATGCTGGACGCGGTGGAGATCGCCCGAGAAGCGCTGGAGGCCGCAGGCTATGTCGAGGAACAGGCCAACGAATTCCTGCGCACCACCCGGTCGATGCAATTCAGCCTCAAGGTGCTGGAAAAGGTCGGCCCGATGAAGGCGGTCGCCAAGGTGATGGATTCGGTGCTGGACCGGCTGGAGAGCGCCGCCATCCGCATTCGCGACAAGGCCCGCGAGATCGACCAGCGCATCGAGCGGTCCGGTTGGCCGGACCGGCTGGAGGATGCCGAGGACCGGCTCGAGGATTTCGACGAACGGCTGGAGACCGCCAACGCCCGGCTGCAGGTCGAGGTCAACCGCGCCAGCAACATGATCCTCGTCTTCGATTTCGTCGGTGGCCCTCTGAACCCGCTGGCCGGCGGAGTCGACACGACCGTCACGCCGATCAACAGCGCAATGGAACGGCTGAATGGCGTCTACGATTCCATCGAGGCTGAGCTCGACGGATTCCGCAACCAGTTCAACTCCGCGCTGTTTTCGCCGGTCAACCGTGTGGCATCGGCCTTCTCGCAGATCAACGATTCGCTGGACTTCCTGTCGGGCCCGCTGAACGCCGCCTACAATGCGCTCAAACCGTTGGAGCCGGTGCTGGATGCGGCGGGCTTCATCTACAATATTACCGTGGGGCCGGTGGTGGACTGGGTTATCGACAGCCTCGGCATCACGAGAATTCTCGACCGCATCGCCGACCGTATCGCCGACCTGATCCCCGGCGCCAACGCGCTGGACCTGATCGAAGCCCGCATCGACGGCGCCTTTGCCGAGGTCGACGATTTCCTCGGCAATGTGGGCTGGAACACCGACCTGTCAGGGTTCATCGACGACCTGAGCGACGACATCTTCGATCTGCTGGACGGCGACGCCACCGGCGACATCCGCGGCGGCACGCCACAGGACGACACACTGGTTGGCCAGAACACAGCGGATGTGCTCGATCCCGGCGAAGGCAATGACATGGTTCAGGCCAATGGCGGCGACGACATCATTTTCGCCAGCGTCGGCGACGATACGGTCTTCGGTGGCCCCGGAACCGACCGGCTGGTCTTCGAGGAAAACTTCCTGGATTTCAAATATGCCCGTCCCGCAGAAGACGGCCCGATGGTGTTCCTGCACGAAGGCGGGGGGCGCCAGGGGATCGAGGTCGCGCATGACGTCGAGATCTTCGTCTTCCGCGATGTGCAACTGACACAGAACCAGCTTCTCAATTCCGTGTTCCGGGTGACGCAATCGCCGTTTACTGGCACCGAGGGCGGAGATTTCATCTATGCTGCGGTGAATGGCATGGCAGCCTTCGGGCTGGGCGGGGACGACCGGTTCACCGGCTCCAATGGCGCGGATTCCCTCACGGGCGGCGAAGGCAACGACGCCTTCGTCACCCTGCTGGGCGCCGACACGGTGAACGGCGGCAACGGGTCCGACACTTGGGTCTATGGCGAAAACGACTCCTCCGGGAATTCTTTCACCACCGTCGATCTGATCACCGGCCTGACCTGGGATGGCTCGGACCGAGACACGCTGATCAGCATCGAGAATGCCGAGATGTACGATGGTCGCGACATTGACTTTCGCGGCAACGCCTCTGGCAACCGCTTCGTCGGCAACTCAGGCCGCGACTTCATCGACGGGCGTGAGGGCAATGACATCATCTACGGCGGCGGCGGCCGCGACCTGCTGATCGGCGGGCTTGGCGGCGACACCGTCTCGGGTGGCGAGGACAGCGACATTCTGGTCGCCGGCGGCCCAGTGCTGGCCGGTCGCGGCGACGTCTATGACGGCAACGAGGGCTTCGACACGCTGTTCTACTCGCGCGAATACAACAACTACGACGTTGGGCGCGATCACAGCCAGAGCCGAATCGAGTCCCAGGACGCTTCCGGTCCGCTGAACGTTTTCGCCGATACCGGGATCGTACGGCGCCTGAACGACACGCGCGACCAGGTGCTGGCCACAGACACGTTCCAGAACATCCAGACCCTCGTCGGCTCGGACATGGACGATTTCATGGTCGGGCGCCCGGCCGACGACAACGACCGTTTCTTCATCGATGGCGGCGGCGGCAATGACACGATCCGGTCCGAAGGCTCGACCGAGGCGCTTGGCGGCACCGGTGACGACCTTATCTTCGCCACCGGCGACGGCGGCTCCTTCGACGGCGGGAGTGGCGAGGACACGTTGGATGCCCGGCTGATCGACGATGCCCGCTGGTCGATCCGTCTTTCCGGAGCCATCGGCAGCCGCATCAGTGCGGCGATCGCCGACGAAACCGGCGATCTGGGGTCTTCCTCGGCCGACGGCTCGACGACGACCACGGCCTGGGCCCGCGGCAACCTGAGCAGCATGGAGTTCATCTATCTGGGCGACTTCGCCGACGAGGTCTACCTGGAGGGCAACGACCGCGTCACCGTTTTTGGCGGCGACGGAGAGGATCGGTTGATCCGGGCCTCCTCGAACGATGGCAGTTCCGAGGCGGCGCTTTATGGCGAGGGAGGCGATGATTTCCTGCAACTCAATCTCGAAGGCAAAATCCATGGCGGCCTCGGCGACGACCATCTGAACGTGCGGGCCTCCGGCTCCGGCCACGTGGTAAATGGCAATGAGGGCGACGACTACATCTTCGTCGGTCGGATGGAGGGAACCGTCAACGGCGGCGTCGGCCACGACACTCTGGCGCTGGCGGCAAATTCACGGCTGGTCAGCCAGGTTCTGGTAAACCTGCGCAGCGGAGAGTTGGCGACCCCGGGCGACATCAACGGCATCGAGGCCACGGTCTTCGGCATCGAGGAGGTCATCGGGGACACCGAAATCTCCGACCGCATCGTCGGACGCGACGAGGGCGAGCGGTTCATCGGCCTGGGCGGCAACGACGTTCTGGAAGGCAATGGCGGCAATGACGAGCTCATTGGCGGCGATGGCAGCGACCAGATGCTCGGCGGAAACGGCAACGACGTGCTGCACGGCGGCGCCGGTAACGACACGCTGAACGGAGGCGACGGGCGCGACACTGCCTCCTACGCGAATGCGGTGGTGCGCAATACCGAAGGCGAGGTGCTGGCCGGCGATTTCGGAAATGTCATCGTCGACCTCGACCAGATGACTGCCTCCGGCGCGCATGGATTCGATCGGCTTATTGACATCGAGAACGTCATCGGCGGCGCCGGAAACGACCGCCTCACCGGCACGATGTCCAACAACGCCCTGTCCGGTGGTGCTGGAAACGACACGCTGGAAGGGGCCGGCGGCGACGATGTGCTGGTGCTGGGGCTGGGCGACGATCTGGCTTATGGGGGCGATGGCAACGACACCTTCGTGTTGGATCAGGGAAATGCGACGCTGTTCGGCGGCGCCGGTATCGACACGATCGACCTGGGCAATCTTGAGGGCGATATCGAAATCGATCTTGTTGCCGGCACCTATTCGGGCACGCTGATCGTCGATCAGCCGGTCTGGGACGATACCGGCACGCGCGAAGCACGGGTGTTCGACGGTCAGACTATCACCCCGGAACTGGTGGAAGAGGCGACTCCCTCCTTCGCCAATACGGCCGACGATGCCAGCCGCAGACTGCCGGCGCCCGACAGCGCAGAGGCCGAGACCTTCTCGATCCGCTACGTACCGGTTCTTCGCAGTTATTCCGGCGAATTCCACGAGATCGAACGGGTCATCGGTGGCGCCAGCGCAACCGTTGCGCGCGGCGGCCCCGCCGACGACCTCATCGAGGGCGGCAACGCAGCCGACCGACTGATCGGGGCGGCGGGCCGCGACGTGTTGCGCGGCCAGGACGGCACCGACACCATTGTTGGCGGTGATGGCGACGACCGGCTCTACGGTGGCAGCAGCGGCGATGACCTAAGCGACGCAGTCTATGGCGGCGAAGGCAACGATTTCATCGACGGCGGCTATGGCAATGACAGTCTGGTGGGCGACGACGGCAATGACACGATCGAGGGCGGCTTCGGGGTCGACACGGTGATCGGCAACAACGGCGACGACGTGCTGACAGGCTCGGCCTGGTCGGACGTTATCTTCGGCGGTAACGGGCGCGACTTCCTCAATGGTGGTTTCGGCTACGACCGGATCAACGGGGGCGACGGCGCGGATCGGTTCTTCCACCTCGGCGTGGCCGATCACGGCTCGGACTGGGTGCAGGATTATGACGCGGCCGAGGGCGACGTGCTGGTCTTCGGTCAGGGCGCGACGGCGGACCGGTTCCAGGTCAATCTCGCGCATACTGCAACGCCGGACGGGGAACGCTCGGGCGACGACGATGTGCGGGAAGCCTTCGTAATCTATCGCCCGACGGGGCAGATCATGTGGGCCTTGGTGGATGGCGAGGGCCAGTCCAGCATCAATCTACAGGTTGGTGGCGAGGTGTTCGATCTGATGGGTTGACGAATATGGCCCCCTTACCATCTCGCTGGTTACCACACAGCAACCATCGGGTGAGCGATCACTCGGACTTCGTAATTTGACTTCGATCTCGCGCCCGACCGAAGCTGCTCCAGCCGACAGGGCTTGTGCTTTTGCTCGATAGAGACAGTCGACCCGAGCCTCGGTTGAAAGCCGAACGTCGTGGAAACATCATTATTCACCTGATATTGTGGTGGTCATGACGTTCATTCCCGATATGTACGATGTAGCTGAGGAATTGGAGGCCATGCTGACGAGTGTCGAGCTCAGGCGGATTGATCCGTCGCTCAACATGCGTCGCTTCTATCGCATGAGCCTGCAGCCTGATCTCTTCGGCGGCGTCGACGTGGTGCGTGAGTGGGGAAGGATCGGGTGGCGGGGCCAATCCCTGATCGAGCATCATTCTTGCGAGGAAGAAGCCTTTTCGTCGATGCTCACGCTCGAAATTTCGAAGCGAAAGAGGGGCTACCGCTCGGTCGGATCCGGGCCGAGATCCTCGAGGCGGGCGATCATCGTGGGCTGCTCACCGAGCGCTACGATCGATACAGCGAAAACTGGCGGGTGTTCCGGATCCACCAGGAGAACTTCTGCCAAGCGCTCGGTTTCGCGCCCTCTTTGAAATACGAGCGCGCCGCGGTTCTTCCCAAACGGCGCTATGAGATCTTCGAAGGCAAGCTCGCGTTGCCCGATCCCAATGACAACCATGTGCTGGCAGCCGCCATCGCGACGTCTGCCTCTGTCATCGTGACAGACAATATTGCCGATCTTCCTTCAGTGGCTCTGGACCCGCATGGCACCCAGGCGATTTCCGCGGACGACTTGATCGCCGAATGCAATCGAGCTGGATCCCTCGGTGTCAATCGGCACGCAATCTTGACCCCCTATCGGCATCCAAAAATGACCCCGTTGGAGCGCACGGTAGCTGGCCCGA
>CANMQJ010000027.1 GCA_947500005.1 uncultured Paracoccaceae bacterium
CCCGTCCGGGCCGCCGGTGATCCGGTCGTCGCCCTCGCCGCCATTGAGCGTGTCGGCCCCCACGCCGCCGTCGAGCAAATCGTCGCCCGCCAGCCCGACCAGCCGGTCGGCGCCGTCGAGCCCCACCAGCACGTTGGCCAGCGCATCACCTGCCAGGCTGTCGACCCAGCCGGTACCGGTCACGTTCTCGATGCCTGTCAGGCTCAGCGGATCGGTTCCGAGCAGCTGCGCAACGCCCCGGGCCAGCGAGAGGTCCAGCAGGACATCTGTCGCGTCCATCCCGGCCGCCATACGCCAGAGGGTGAAGTCGGCCATGTCGACCCCGGCACCGCCATCGATCGAATCCGCCCCGCCACCGGGCCGGATCACGTCATTGCCGCCCAGCGCGATGATCCGTTCCGCCAGCGGCGTGCCGAACAGTTCGTCGGCCTCGTCGGTGCCGGTCACGTCCGGCACCGCGCGACCGACCAGAGCCTCCATCTCGGCGAAGCTCAGCACGCCGTCGTCGAACTGGAAATTCTCCACGTCGTCGCGCAGGAAATCGGTGCCGTCGCGCGTATGCACCAGCAAGCCGCCCTCGGCCGCGCGCACCGTGGCGGCCGTAGCCGGGCCGCGGAACACCGCCGTGTCATCGCCCGCCCCGCCGCGGATCGTGTCGTCATTGCCGCCGCCGCTCAGCGTGTCATTGCCCTCGCCGCCATCCAGCAGATCCGCGCCGTCATTGCCGTGCACGGAATCGTCGCCCGCCCCGCCGGCATAGAAATCCGCGCCATCCAGCAGGTCGATCACGTCATCGCCATCGGTGCCGAAGATAAAATCCGGCCCCGGCGTGGGCAGCGGGCTTTCGGGCTTCTCGCCGCCCTGGATGCGCACCCCGTTGATCGACTGTTGCGAGGAGAACCGGGTGTCGGTGTCATCGGCAAAGGCGAGGAAGACGGTCCCGTCGTTCAGCCGGGTCAACTCGATCTCGGATTGCTCGTCGGGCAGGTTGTCGGTGGCCGAGCGCGAATCCAGCACCACGCTGCCATCGAGCTCGAAGATGCCATAGCGCACATCGGTCTCGCTGGCATTGTCCACATAGACCACATAGGCCAGCACGATCTGGCCTTCTGCCGTCATCTCGATATCGAAGACCTGCGAATGGGACGAGGTCAGGTTGAGGCTGTCGGTCGGGCTGATCGCCTGCTGGCTGCGCAGCTCGATGCCCGAGGCTTGCAGCGCCCCCGTCGCGTCGAAGCGCGACAGGATGAACCGCCGGTCGGCATCCACATGCACCGTGACAAAGCCGCCATCCTCCAGCGCCGCGATCCGCACCGCCAGCCCCGGCGCGATATCCTCGCCGACCACCATCGGCGCGGGCAGCGCGGGGCTGCCATCGGTGTTGTAGATCGTCACCTTGGCGCTGCTGTCGAACTGGGTGCGGTGCTTGGAATGCCAGGCCATGGCCAGCCGCCCGTCGCCCATCACCACGGCATCGGTCACCTCCCCCACCTCGAAGATTGCCCGATCCTCGACCGCAAAGGCCACGCCCAGCGGCGCGCCGTCGGGGCCGAGGAACTGCGCCATCAGGTCGTCATCGGCCGGGCCCTCGTCCAGCGTGTAGGTCAGCAGAAAGCCCGACTGCGTCGCCGCCACCGCCACGTCGTCGATCTCGCCGTCGAAGGCCAGCGTATCGGCCAGCCTGACCGAGCCATCGGCATTGTGGATCTGGATATGCAGCTCCTCGGTCGTCGAGCGGTCGCCGATCCTCCACGCCAGGACGAAACCGCCATCGGCCAGCGCCGCGACCGATCCCTCGCGCGCCCCGCTCATCGTGGTCACGTCCGTCAGGCTGTCATCGGCCGGATCGAAGATGCGGACATGGCCCATCAGGTTGGTGTGGTCATAGATCAACACCACCCGCCCGTCGGTCAGCGTGGCGATCTCGGGGTCCTCGGCGAACTCGCCCAGTGTGCCCTTGGACAGGATCACCTCATCGCCCGTGCGACCCGGATCGTCGCGGTTCGGCGCCTCGTACAGCCGGTCGGGATTGACCGAGTCCAGATGATAGAGCACGCCCTGAGGCGTCACGTAGAATGTATCGGTCTGGCGCCCGCCCGCTCCCTCTGCCTGATAGCTGTCATATTCCACGCCATCCGCGCCGAAATACCGCGCGTTCTGGCTTTCGGTCCGGGTAAAGCCCGTCTCGGTCCCATAGGTGACGACCACCCCGCCATTGTCGAGAGGGTGCAGGTTGATCCAGTCCTGCGCGCCGGCGGTGTCGTCGGTGTTGACCATCTGCTCGGCGACCGAGACGCTGCCATCGGCATTCAGGATGGTCAGGTAGACCGCCGCCTCGTCGGTATCGGCATCGCCTTCGCGGGCCGAGGAATAGGCCACCGCCAGTCGCCCGTCGGTCAACTCCGCCACCTCGACATCGAAATGTCCAAATACATAGTCCAGCCCTCCGGCCACCGTGAACGGGTCACCGGCGGGCGTGCCATCCAGCGCATGGAACTGCGCCTCCACCAGAACCTCGTCCGCCGTCGGCCGGATCAGCGCCAGCCGCAGGATCTGCCCGCCCGAGGTCACGATCACCGCCTCGTCCGAACTGCTGGTATAGGTCGCAGGTGAAACATGCGCGATATAGGCGCCGTCCGCCCCGGCCACGTACAGCGTCTGACCCGAGGCCGAGACCAGCCGGCCATCCGGCGCCTGCGTGTTGGTCTCCTGAACCGCGAGGTAGGGAGAGGCGATGTCATTGGGTGTCGAAAGCTCGGCCGACCCCAGAACCTCGCCCGTCATACCCAGGTCGAAGGTCCAGCTCGTCGCTGCGAAACTGTCGCGCGCCAGGATACGGATATTGCCCTCGGGCGACAGGAACGCCCCGATGATGTTCCCGCTCCAGTCCGGCTCCCCCACCGGCGTGCCCGCGCCAAAGGCGACCGGGGCCGAGGTCAGCTCGAATCCATTCTCGGCAAAGATCCGCGCCACGGGAACGAATTCCCCATCGACATTGGCCATCCCCAGGCTCACCACGCGTCCGTTGTTCAGAATGCTGACAGGTTCCATCAGATGCCCCTCAAATTCGATGATAAAACTGTCCCGAATGTTGAGAGTGCCCGCCCCCGCGCGTAAAGAAAAAACCTCGCAAACCCCGATTTTCAGGCCGTTTCGGCCCTCTGGGCACGCTCGGATTGACCCATATGGGCTAATCGCGCCCGCAGCGGACAACCACAGGCGGAAACCGCGCGGGCCGCACGGCGAATCCCCTGTCCGGCAAGGCGCTTCACCGCCCCGGGGGGCGCATATCCGATCGAAATTTCAGGGAGTGTCATGGTACCGCCTCCCTGGCTTGAACAGGGGACCTCTGGATCCACAATCCAGCGCTCTAACCAACTGAGCTAAGGCGGCACCGTGGAGCGCGATTTACCGAAGCGGCCGGGCATTTGCAAGGCCCCTAGAGCGTAATTTTCCAGCTTTGCTCGACTAGGTCGACACCGAAACTGCGCACCGGCCTGCTGTCGGTCAGCTCCCAGCCAAAGGACCGGTACAGGCCGCAGGCCGCCCGGTGGCTCTCATGCGTCCAAAGCACCATCTCGCCATAGCCCGCTGCCCGCGCGAACGCCAAGCAGGCGGTCAGCAACCGCTTGCCCAGCCCCTTGCCCCGCGCCTCGGGCACCAGCAGGAACAGCCGCAGCTTGGCCGTCTCGGGCGCCGCCGCCACGCAGAATATGCTGCCCAGCCGCTGCCCGTTCTCCTCGGCGATCCACCCGCATTCGCGCTCCGGGTCATGCGAGGCCAGGAAATCCGACAGGATCTCGGCCACCAGCGGGCCGAACGTCGCGTCGAACCCCTCGTCGCGGGCGTAAAGCGTGGCGTGGCGCTCCACCAGCCAGGCCGCGTCATCGGCACGAAAGGGACGCAGGATCGGGGTGGTCGTCGCATCGGGCATGACCTACTCAACCCCGTGCCTGCTTGATTCTCAAGCCGCTTGGCGATAGCAGGGGCTCCTGACATCCGGAGACAGCCACATGGGCATCAACACCGAACGCGACATCGAGGCGAACCTTCAGATCGGCCCGACCGACCAGGGCATGGTGCGCCTGTTCATCGAGGCCCCCGGCGTCGAGATCCCGATGGATTTCGAGCCCGAAGAGGCCGAGGAAATCGCCGACGAGATCCGCGCCGCCGCCCAGGCCGCCCGCAGCGTCAAATAGGACAGCCCCGCCGGGCGCTCTTCGCGCGCCCCATGCGCCACGGAACGCATCGTGTTGACAGGTGCGCCGAACCCGGCTCCCGTCCGACACGATCTGCCGGCCCCGGGACGCACCTCGCCGCCATGCCGTAGGGCGGGGTTCCACCCCGCCACTCCCTGCCCCGACGCAAGAAATTCATGCCAGCGGGTCGCGCAGCCCCTGCAACCGTCGTGCCGCATCCATCGCGAATTTCTGCACCAGCTTCTTGCGCCGCGCCCCCGGCAGCTTGTCCTCGGGGGCCATGCGCAGGATCTCGGCATCATAGGCATCGGCGATGATCAGCCCCGTCCGGTCCGGCAGGAGTTCGGTGGGAAAATCGGTATCCACCGCCCAGAAGAACCGGTCGCACCATTCCAGGTAGCCCTGCCACTTCGCATCCGACAGGTAATCGGCCCGGCTCGACTTGCACTCGATCACCCACAGCTCCCCCTTGGCACCCAGCGCCATCACGTCCACACGCAGCCCCCGCTCGGGCACGAACTCCTCGACCGAGGCAAAGCCAAGGCTTGCCAGGTGGCGCGCCACGCCGCGCGCAAGTCTCTGTCCCGGTGTCAAATCCAGCATGGCGCCAGAATGTGAACAATCCATGAACAAATTGCAATCGCGATTTTTCACGATCCCCCTTGTCGCGCCGCGCGCGGAGGCCTAGCTATGGCGCGTGGCGGGTTCTGCCCTTCTTGTGAACGGTTGCATTCCGGTGGCCTTAAGCAATTCCGAGGGAGCTGGCTCTGTCCGGATCCTGGTCCGGTTACCTGGCGCCCACCTGTATATACAGGTCCTCGGGAATCAACGCCGCACGGTTGCGGTGGTCCCGCCACACATCTCCGGACACAGGCCCGACGTCACGACCGCCGCGTAGCTTCTTGCCGCGCATAGGCGGGCTCGAAATGCTCCACGACCGGCGAGCCGCGGCGCGGGCCGTCATCGCTTTCGGCCATGCTCATCACCTTCCAAGCGAACTGCACTCCGGCAAAGACGATCCCGTTCATGAACCACAGCAGGAACACCGCCATGAGCCCGGCATCGTTGTTGCGCACCAGGTCCCACAGATGCGCCACGTTGAGCGCGAGCAGCCCCGCGACGAAGACCGCCGCGATGGCAAAGCCCACCAGGACCTGCGTGATGTAGAGACGAATGAGTTTCGGCATAGGCGCTACTCCTCTTGCACTATGCATTCATGATAGAGCATATATGGCCCCCGTAAACCATCCTTCCAATCCCCCGCGACATTCTCACACGCCGGGACCCTATGCCGGGCCGCGCATCCGCGCCACCGCCTCGACCCGCACGCGGTCGATCCTCGCCAGGGTCAGCCCCGCGCCTGCCGCATTCGGGGCGCCGAGAAATATGTTGTTTTTCCATGCAAGTTTCGGCCATCTTGCGCCAGGCGGCAGGGAACCTGTTGAAATCAGGGAGAACGACGAATGAGCAGCGATGCCGAGCTTGAAGAGCTCTTGGGCAAGATTTCCCTGGGCGACCGGCGCGCCTTTTCGCGGCTCTACGACGCCACCTCGTCGAAACTTTTCGGCGTGGCCCTGCGTGTAATGAAGGACAGGGCCGCGGCCGAGGATGTCCTCCAGGACAGTTTCATGAAATTCTGGAAGTATTCGGGCCGCTACGTTTCAAGGGGCGTCTCGCCGATGACATGGATGATCACGGTCACCCGCAATACCGCGATCGACGCGCTGCGCAGGCGGCGCGGCGGAGAGGAGGATATCGCCGATCACAGCCACCGCCTCGCAGGCTCCGAACCCTCGCCCGAGCAGGCGGCACTTGCCGGGGACGAGGCGCGCCGCATCCGCGAATGTTTCGACGAGCTGGGCGATGACAAGGCCCGCGCGGTGCGCGGCGCCTATCTCGACGGTTACAGCTATGCCGAGCTTTCGCAGCAGCTTGGCATCCCGCTCAACACGATCCGCACCTGGCTGCGCCGCGGATTGCAGGCCCTGCAGGAGTGCATGAACCGATGACCGACGCACCCCGCGACACGCCCGACATCCGCGCCGCCGAATACGTGCTGCGCCTGATGCCCGCCGACGAGGAAAGCCGTTTCGAGGACGAGATGGCCCGCTCCCCCGAACTCAGCAGCGAGGTGGCCGGCTGGCTGCTGCATTTCGAGGGGCTCAATGACGGGTTCGAACCGCAGAAACCGCGCAAGGCCGTGCGCAAGGAACTGATGGACCGCCTGTTCGGCGACGTGACCGAGAAGCCCTCCTTCCTCGATCGCGTGGCGCTCTGGCGCGGGCTCAGCCTCGCCTCGCTGACCGCCGTGGCGGTGCTAGCCCTGCTCGCCTTCCAGCCCCCCGCGCCCCCGCCGCAGGGCCCCACCTTCGTCAGCGAGATCGCCGCGCCGGATGACAGCCTGCGCCTGCTCGCGGTCTATGACGGGGCGCAGGACCGGCTCCAGGTCACCCGCACGGCCGGCGCGGCACGTCCGGGCCGCGTGCTGGAACTCTGGGCCATTCCGGGCGACAACGCGCCGGTCTCGCTGGGCGTCCTGCCCGAGGACGGGCGCGCCACGCTCACCCTGCCCGCGGAACTGGCCGCGCAGGGTCCGCTCGTGCTTGCCATCTCGGATGAACCGCCGGGCGGCTCGCCCACCGGCGCGCCGACGGGCGACGTGCTGGCCCTGGGCGAGGCGGTCGGGCTCTAGGCGCTCAGAACGCCTCGGGCCTGGCCTCGCGCGCCATGTGATCCAGCACGGCATTGACGAATTTCGGCTCCTTCCCCTCGGGAAAGAAGGCCCGCGCGATATCCACGAACTCGCTGATCACCACCTTGGGCGGCGTGTCGCTGGCGACCATCTCGGCCCCGCCCGCACGGAACAGCGCGCGCAGCGTCGGGTCGATCCGTGCGATCGGCCATTTCTCGACCAGCGCCCGGTCGGTCATCTGGTCGATCCGCGCCTGGTAACTCACCGCATCCTCGACCAGCTGGCGGAACAGCGCGATGTCGCCATCGACCATCTCTTCGCCCTCATAGGTCTCGCCGAAGCGGTGCTCGAGGAACTCCTGCACCACCTGGTCGGTAATCTGGCCCGAGCGTTCCATCTGGAACAGCGCCTGCACGGCGTATAGCCGCGCGGCCGATCTCATCTGCCGGGCCTCGGCGCTGGATGCCTTCTTGGTCTTCATGCGGTGGTGGATCCGTTGTCAGTCTCTGCGATCTGTATCGACTCCACGGGCGGGCGGAACCCCACTCCCTTGGTCGAAGCGCCCCACTTACGGCTGAGCGCGATCAGATGCAAGGCCGCCGCGGCGGCACCGCCGCCCTTGTTCATCGCGCCCGGATCGGCTCGCACCTCGGCCTGCGCGCGGGTCTCGACCGTCAGGATGCCATTGCCGATGCACAGGCCCTGCAAGCCCATCAGCTGGATCGCCCGGCTGGAATCGTTGCAGACCGTGTCGTAATGCGTGGTCTCGCCCCGGATCACGCAGCCCAGCGCGACATAGCCGTCGAAATTGCTCTTGCGGTCCGAGATGGCGATCGCCGTCGGCACCTCCAGCGCTCCGGGCACCTCGACCAGGTCCCAGGTGCCGCCCACCGCCTCGATCTCGGCCTTGGCGCCGGCGATCAGGTTGTCCGCGATGTCCCGGTAATAAGGCGCCACCACGATCAGCAGCTTCACCGGCTTGTCGAATTCGGGGCGGGGCAGCGTGTAATGCGTCTCGGTTCCGGCCATGTCATGCGTCCTTCAGGATGGGGCGGGTGCCGACGATGGTCAGCCCATAGGCGTCGAGACCCACGTATTTCGTCGCCGGCGAATCGGTCAGAAGCACCAGCTCCCGCACCCCCAGCTTGGACAGGATCTGCGCCCCGGTGCCGGTCTGCTTGATGGTGCGAACCTCTTCGCCCTCGCTGGCATACAGCGCGTTGCGCGGCTGGCGGAACAGGCAGACGATCCCGCGCCCCTCGCGCGCGATCACCTCCATCGCGCGCGGCAGCTGCCGCGCCGATTTCGGCCCCAGGCCCAGGATATCCGTCGCCTCGTGCAGCGCATGGGTCCGCGTCAGAACCGGCTCGGGCGTGGTGATGTCCCCCTTGATCATCGCCACATGCTCGATCCCGTGGGTGCGGTCGGTGAACAGGACCATCTCCCAATCGCCGCCGAATTCCGACATGACCTTGTGCCGCGCCGTCTCGTCCACAAGGTTGTCGTTGCGCGCGCGATAGGTGATCAGGTCGCTGATCGTCCCGATCTTCATCCCGTGCGCCTTGGCGAATTCCACCAGGTCGGGCAGACGGGCCATCGTCCCGTCCTCCTTCATGATCTCGCAGATCACGCCCGAGGGGTGCAGCCCCGCCAGCCGCGAGATGTCCACCGCCGCCTCGGTATGGCCCGCGCGCACCAGCACGCCGCCCCGTTTGGCGCGCAGCGGGAACACATGGCCCGGCGTCGCCAGGCTCGCCATGGTGTTCTGCTCGTTGATCGCCGTCTTGATGGTCAGCGCCCGGTCGGCGGCCGAGATGCCCGTCGAAACCCCCTCGCGCGCCTCGATGGACACGGTGAACGCCGTCTCGTGACGCGAGGAATTGTTGACCGCCATCATCGGCAGGCCCAGACGGTCGATCCGCTCGGCCTCCATCGGCAGGCAGATCAGGCCGCGGCCATGCGTCGCCATGAAATTGACCGCATCGGCATCGGCGAACTCCGCCGGGATCACCAGGTCGCCCTCGTTCTCGCGATCCTCGTGATCGACCAGGATGAACATCCGGCCCTGCCGCGCCTCCTCGATGATCTCCTCGATGGGGCTGATCGCCTCGCGCAATCCCGCCTCGACCGGGCCCGGGGTCTCAAAGCTCATCTGCTGCCGCCTCTTCCTCTGTCGCTTTCCCTGCGCAAATAGACCACGGGCGCGGCAAATGCCAGTGCCCCGCGCCCGCCGCCGCGTGCTTTCCGGCCCAGACCGCATATGTTAAATGACATATCCGAGAGCAGCAGGCAGGCCACCGCATGACGATGACCATGACCCACGACATCTTTTCAGCAGTCTCCGAGCTTTCCGGGGACGGTCTCTGCCTGTGCGAGATGGTCACCGATGCGCAGGGCCGCGCGGTCGATTACCGGTTCCTGCGCGTCAACGCCAAGTTCGAGGAATTCACCGGCCTGCACGATGCGCAGGGCCGCACCGCGCGCGAGATGGTGCCCGATCTCGAACAGACCTGGATCGACAGCTATGCCCGCGTCGGCTTCGACCGCAAGACGCTCCGCTTCGAGGAAGGCTCCGCCGGGATGGGCCGCTGGTTCGAGGTTCAGGCCACCCCCGCCCCCGCCCCGGGGCAGCTCTGGATCCTGTTCCGCGACGTGACCGAGCGCAAGACCACCCTGCGCGAGCGCGAAGTGGCGCTCGAGACGACACAGCGCCTCTTCGACGAGCTCGGCCACCGCGTCAAGAACAGCCTCACCCTCATCTCCTCCATCATCTCGATGGAGGCCCGCGACACCGATGGCGCCGCCCGGGAAATCCTCTCGCGCGTGCGGCTGCGCATCTCGGCCGTCGCCGGCCTCTACGAGGCGATGGGCGAGGCCGGCGCAATCTCCGAGATCGAGGCCGCGCCCTATCTCGACGGCATCGTCGCCGGCCTGCGCGGCTCGCTCACCGATGGTCGCCGGATCGACGTGACGGCCGCGATCGACCCCATCACCCTGCCCAGCAAGCAGGCCGTGCCCCTCGGGCTCCTGGTCAACGAACTGGTGACCAACTGCGTCAAGCACGGCTTCGGCCCGGACGGCGCGGGCAGCGTGCATGTCTCGCTGTGCAAGACCGCCCCCGACCGCGTCACGCTCAAGATCCGCGACGATGGCGCGGGCATCGCGACCGAGGCCGAAACCGGCGCGGGGCTCGGCTCGCAGCTCGTCGCCGCCTTTGTCGGCGATCTCGAAGGCACGCAGGACATCTCCTCGGACGCAAACGGCACCCATATAACGATCACCTTCCCCCTCGCCGGAGACTGACCCGCGCCCGCCCCGCCCGCCGCTTGCCCGAAGACGGCCCGCCCGCTATCATCGCGGTTGACCTTGCGTCATGATATCTCCGGGGGGGGGGGCAAAGGGATGGGTCTTCGTGTCATCTGCGCGATACTGCTGCTGATCGCAGGTATCGCCCATGCACAGGATTACGAGCTCGGCGCGCCCGGCAGCGTGACCATGCGCAGCGCCTTCCCCGTCGACTGGACCGCCCCGGAGAGTGAGAATGGCGTGCTCGAGATCCGCCCCACAATCGACGGGCGGCGTGTCGGCTATGCCTATCCCCGCCAGAACCCGCAGCCGATGGAGGCCCCCGAACAGCCCGGAGATTATGTCGTGGTCATGGTGATCGGCGGCGAGGTTCGCGCCTCGGCCCCGCTGGCGGTCGAAATGGCGACCGCCGCGCTCGATGCCCCGGCACGAACGGATGCGGGCGCGCCGGTCCCGGTGGCATGGACCGGGCCGAACAATCGCGGCGACCGCCTCACCTTCGCGGAACCCGGCGCCGCCCCGCTTCGCGGCACGTCCTATGGCTATGTGGGCAACAGCAAGGACGGCACGGTCAGCCTGCGCGCCCCGCAGGAGCCCGGACGCTACGACATCGTCTATGTGTCGGGCAGCACCGTTCTCGCCCGCAGCCCGATCACCGTCGGCAGCATCTCGGCCACCCTCTCCGCACCCGCAACGGTCACCGCCGGCGCCGAGTTGAGCGTGACCTTCGAGGGGCCCGAGAATTCCGGCGACCTGATCACCTTCGCCACCCGCGATGGCGCGCCGATCAAGCCCGCCAGCTATGTCTATGTCGGCAACACCACCGGCGGGACCGCCACGCTGCGCGCCTTCGAGAAGGCCGGACCGGTCGATGTCGTCTACCTGTCCGGCGGCGCGGTGATCGGGCGCAGCCCGGTCGAGATCCTGCCCGCCAGCATCGCACTCAACGCCCCCGCGACGGTCGAGGCGAACCGCGCCTTCGATATCGGCTGGTCCGGCGAGGGCAATCGCGGCGACCTGATCCACATGGTCGCGCCCGGAGAGATCTCCGGCCGGCGCTACCGCTATATCGACCCGCTGGAACCCTCCGTCACCCTCACCGCGCCCGAGACGCCCGGTGCCTATGAACTGGTCTATTTCACGCGCGGCGGTGCCGAGATGGCGCGCGCCCCGATCGAGGTCACACCCGCCCCTTCCCTGCCCGGCAGGCTCGAGGTGCTGCACAGGCCCGGCGCGGGCTTCGGCTCCGGCGACGCGGTGCAGATCATCCTGGATGCCTCGGGCAGCATGTTGCAGCGGCAGGACGGTACCCGCCGGATCGAGATCGCCAAGCGCACGCTCACCGACCTGGTGGCCGGCACCATCCCGCCCGGCACCGGCTTTGCCCTGCGCGTTTTCGGCAACCGCGAGGCCGATGCCTGCCGCACCGATCTTGAAATCCCGCTGGGCCCGCTCGACCCCACCCGCGCAACGCAGGTGATCGCGGGCATCACGGCGGTGAACCTGGCCAAGACGCCCATCGCCCAATCCGTCACGCTCAGCGCCAGCGACCTGGCCGCGGCCACGGGACAGCGGGTGCTGATCCTCGTCACCGATGGCGAGGAGACCTGCGAGGGCGATCCCGGAGAGGCCATCGAGGCGCTGCGCGCCACGGGCGTGGATGTGAGGGTCAATATCGTGGGCTATGCCATCGACGACGATGGCCTGGCCCGCACCTTCGAATCCTGGGCCGCGGCGGGCGGCGGCAGCTTTTTCGACGCCGCCGATGCCCAGGCGCTGGCCACCGCGCTCTCCCGCGCCACGGCGGCGCCCTTCCGCGTGCTGGACGAGACCGGCCAGCTGGTGGCCTCGGGCCTTGCCGGCGACCCCGCCCTGACCATTCCGGCGGGCCGCTACGAGGTGACGATGGGCGGCCGGTCCTTCCCCGCGACCGTGGAGTCGGAACGGCTCACAAGCGTCACCCCGGAGTGATCCGGTCCTGCGGTCCGTAGCTGCGTGTCCGGGCATCGGCGAGTTCTCCTTCGCCGCAGACCATCGCGTGGAAACGTGAAGGAACAGTTACCGGAAACCGGCCCGGAGTTTTGTACAAAACGGTCAATCGGCCTGCCAAGGCCAGTACAAAACGGTCAATTCGCCTGGACCGGAGGTTACCCCGCCTCGGCCAGCCGCGCGACGTAGCGGGCCAGCGTGTCGATCTCGAGGTTGATCCGGTCACCCGTTTTCGCATCGCCCCAGGTGGTGACCTCCTTGGTATGCGGGATGAAATTTATCCCGAACTCCCGGCCATCGACCTCGTTCACCGTCAGCGAGGTGCCGTTCAGCGCCACCGACCCCTTGGGCGCGATGAACCGCGCAAGCTCCTCCGGCGCGCGCAGGCTCACCCGCGTGCTGTCGCCCTCGTCGACCATCCGAACGATCTCGGCCACCCCGTCGACATGGCCCGAAACGATGTGCCCGCCCAGTTCATCACCGACCTTCAACGCCCGTTCAAGGTTGACCCGTTTGCCCGGCGCCCATGTGTCCAGATTGGTCTTCGAGACGGTTTCCGCACTGATTTCAACATCATACCAGTCGGGGCCAAGGTCGATCACGGTCAGACAGACACCGTCGCTGGCGATCGAGGCGCCAATATCGATCGTCCCGGTGTCATAGCTCGTGCGGATCCGCGCGCGCAGATCGCCGGTCTTTTCCGTTTCGATCACGGTGCCGATATCGGTGACGATGCCTGTAAACATGCTGCGGGTTCCCCTGATCATGATCTTCGCATCACGAGGTAACCGCCCGCCCCGCCCTCGGCAAGCCCCGCTTGCGCAACCGCCCCCTCCGGGTCATAGTTTCGCCCGAAAGAAACGCTATCACGGGCCGGATCAGACGGATGAGGCGACAAGGACGGATCATGCCCGGCTCGGCGACCCACAAGCGGGTTTTCCTGTTTCTCCAGGGACCCCACGGCCCTTTTTTTCATGGGCTCGGCAAGATGCTCCGCAAGGCCGGGGCCGAGGTCTGGCGCGTGGGCTTCAACGCCGGGGATCGCGCTTTCTGGTTCCATTCCCCCAGCTACATCCCGTATCGCGGCACGCCCGAGAACTGGCCCACAACGCTCGAAACCCTGCTGACGGAAAAAGGTGTGACGGACATCGTTCTTTACGGCGATACCCGCCCGATCCATGCCGAGGCGGTCCGCATGGCACAGGCACGCGGCCTTGCCGTGCATGTCTTCGAGGAAGGCTACCTCCGGCCCTGGTGGGTCACCTATGAACGCGACGGTTCAAACGGCAATTCGCGCCTGATGGAGATGAGTGTGGCCGAGATGCAGACCGCGCTGGAACTTTCCGACATGGAAGCGCCCTTGCCGCCCTCGCATTGGGGCGACATGCGCCACCATGTCTTCTACGGCGCGCTCTATCACTGGTTCGTCATGTTCCGGAACGGCCGGTATCGCAATTTCCGGCCCCATCGCAGCCTGACGGTGGCCAAGGAATTCAAGCTGTATCTTACCCGACTGCTGCTGATGCCCGCCCATTGGGTCGAGCGCCGGATCGAGACGATGCGCATCCGCAACGGCGGATTTCCCTATCATCTCGCGCTGTTGCAGCTCGAACATGACAGCTCGTTCCAGGCTCATTCTCCGTTTTCGACGATGACCGAATTCCTCGAGGAGGTGTTTGAGGGCTTCGCCGGCAGCGCACCGCGCCATCACCACCTGGTGGTCAAGGCGCATCCGCTGGAGGACGGGCGCGTGCCGATCCGGCGCGAGGTGAGGCGTCTGGCGAAACTGCACGGCCTCGAGGGCCGGGTCCATTACGTGCGCGGCGGAAAGCTGGCCCAGCTCCTCAATGACGCGCGCACGGCCGTGACGGTCAATTCGACGGCCGGCCAACAGGTTCTGTGGCGCGGCATCCCGATCAGGGTGTTCGGCCGCGCGGTCTATGCCAAGCCGGAGTTCGTCTCGACACAGCCTATCCGCGACTTCTTTGCCGCGGCCCAGCGGCCCGACGCCCGCGCCTACAAGGATTATCGCCGTTTCCTGCTGGAAACCAGCCAGGTGCCCGGTGGCTTCTACTCGCGCAAGGGTCGGCGCCAGCTGCTCCGGCAGGTGGTGGACATGATGCTGTCGCCCGAGGATCCCTATGACGCGCTGAAATCGGGAACAGCGGCACCGAGGCAACAGTTGCGGCTGGTAACCTGACCCCGGAGGGCTGCGACACTGGATTTTTCATCTGGATTTCGATAGCTTGGCGAAAAAAACCGAGGCAGAAACATAACAAGGTCGAGGAGACCGAGCAGTGAAATCCTTTTCCGTTCAATGGGCAAAGCCCGTTGCCCTGCTTGCTGCATTGGGCATCGTGTCTGCTTGCTCACTGCCCAAGGTGGGCCCGAACAAGCGTGAAATCTATGCCGGTTCCGTTCAGCGCGAGGGCGATGCCTTTATCGTGTCGGTCAATGATCGTGTGACCCGCGCCACCGCCGTGGTCCCCGCCTTGGGCTTTTCCGATGCCTTCAAGAATGCCGGCACGCTGACATCCGACACGATCCGACCCGGCGACGTTCTGGGCCTGACCATCTGGGAAAACGTCGATGACGGCCTGCTTGCGGGCGAGGCCAGCAACGCCACCGTTCTCGAAGAGGTCCAGGTCGACAGCGCCGGGTTCATCTTCGTTCCCTATGCGGGCCGGCTGCGCGCGTCTGGAAATACGCCCGAACAGCTGCGCGAGATGATCACAGCAAAGCTCGAAGACCAGACGCCCGATCCGCAGGTCCAGGTGCGCCGGCTGGCGGGCGACGGCTCCACCGTTTCATTGACCGGCGCGGTCGGTGCGCAAGGCGTCTACCCGATCGAACGTCCCACCCGGACGCTGGCCACCATGCTGGCGCAGGCCGGCGGTGTCGTCATCGAACCCGAGATCGCCGAGGTCACGGTGATCCGCGGTCATGAGCAGGGAAAGATCTGGTACCAGGACCTGTTCAATCACCCGGAACTCGACATCGCGTTGCGCGGCGGCGACAAGATCCTTGTCGAGCAGGACACCCGCTCCTTCACCGCGCTGGGTGCCATGTCGAGCCAGGCGCGCGTTCCCTTCGAAAGCCAGGACCTGTCGGCGCTCGAGGCCATCGCCCAGGTGGGCGGGCTTCTTTCGTTGTCCTCGGATCCCACCGGCGTCTTCATCTTCCGCAACGAACCCGCCGAGATCGCGGGGCAGGTCCTAGGCCGGACCGACCTGCAAGGCGCGCAACGCATGGTCTATGTGCTGAACCTGACAGAACCCAACGGGCTTTTCGTGGCGCGCGATTTCGTCATTCGCGACGAGGATACGATCTATGTCACCGAGGCGCCCTATGCCCAGTGGACCAAGACGATCTCGCTCATCTCGGGCGGCCTGACGCCACTGTCAAACATCGCAACACTGACGGATTGACGTTTTCATGCGGCCAGATCCGCTGACGACAGCCGGGGGCAACCGCCTCCGGCTGTTCGTGTATAACGGGGGGTTCCTGACCCAGACGCGCATCCGCCGTATCCTGTCGCTGGCGGGGTATGACATCAGGCTGGGCCTTCCCCGCCCCGACGATGCGGTCGGGATCTGGGGCGCCAGCCCGACGGCCGCGCGGGGGCGAGCAGTCGCCGCACGACGGGACGCTCCGCTGGTGACGGTCGAGGATGCCTTTCTGCGCTCCCTGCATCCCGGACGGGGCGGTGAACCGCCGCTTGGGCTGGTGATCGACCGGGGCGGGGTACATTTCGACGCCAGCCGGCCCTCGGATCTCGAAACCCTGCTTGCCACCCATCCGTTGGACGATACCGCGCTTCTCGACCGCGCGCGCGCAGCCATGGCGCGGATCGGCGAGTTGGAACTGAGCAAGTACAGCGGTTTCGACCCGTCGGCGCACCTTCCGGATCCGGGTTATGTCCTCGTGATCGACCAGACGCGCGGCGACGCCTCGGTCACCGCAAGCGGGGGAACGGATGCCTTGTTCCGCGAGATGCTGGTCTTTGCGCAGGAAGAGAACCCCGGAGCGCCGGTGATCATCAAGACCCACCCCGAGACCGCCCGCGGGTACCGGGCGGGGCACTTTCGCGCCGAGGATGCGAATGAGCGCATCACGTTGTTGACCCAAGACGTCAGCCCCCGCGCCCTGCTGGAAGGGGCGGTCGGGGTTTATACCCTGTCCTCGCAGATGGGGTTCGAGGCGATCCTCGCAGGTCACAAGCCGCGCGTCTTCGGACAGCCTTTCTATGCCGGTTGGGGCCTGACGCTGGACGAGCATCCGGTTCCGCGCCGGGAACGCAGGCTGACCCGTGCGCAACTCTTCGCGGCGGCGATGATCCTCTACCCACGCTGGTATGATACCTATCGAGACGCGTTGTGCGAACTGGAACAGGTCATCGACACGCTCGAGGCGCAGGTCCGCGCGTGGCGGCAGGATCACGCGGGCTGGACCGCCTCGGGCATGCGGCTGTGGAAGCGCAAGCATTTGCAAAGCTTCTTCGGCCAGCATGGTCGGCTGAAGTTCGTTGGCGACATTCCGCAAAATGCCCCGCGACCGCACATGTGCTGGGCGAGCAAGATGCCCGACGGGGCCGAGGTCACGCGGGTTGAGGACGGGTTCCTTCGCTCTCGCGGACTCGGCGCGGAACTCGTGCCGCCCCTGTCGCTCGTGACCGACGATCTGGGCATTTACTACGACCCGACACGACCCAGCCGGTTGGAGCGGCTGATTGCAACGCGCCAGACTCTGCGCCCTGATCAGGCGCGACGGGCCGAACGGCTGATTGCACGGATCGTCGATCTGGGCATGAGCAAGTACAATCTCGGTGGAGACATGCCCGAATTGCCGCCGGGTTTCCGAATCCTCGTTCCAGGACAGGTGGAGGATGATGCCTCTATCCTGCTCGGCGCCGGGGAGGTCCGCAGCAATCTCGACCTGCTTCGCGCGGCACGCGAGGCCCATCCGGAGGCAGTTATCGTCTACAAGCCGCACCCCGATGTCGAAGCCGGGCTCCGGGACGGAGAGATCGAGGCGGAAGGGCTTGCGGATATCGTGGCGCGGAAGGCCGATCCGGCCGCGCTGCTCGGCCAGGTCGATGCACTCTGGACGATGACCTCTCTCATGGGGTTCGAGGCGCTCCTGCGCGGGGTGCCCGTGACAACGCTGGGCGCGCCCTTCTACGCGGGTTGGGGGCTGACCGAGGATCGCGGCGCGGTTCCGGCACGCCGGGGCGCGCGCCCCTCGCTGGCCGGGCTGGTTCATGCGACGCTGATCGATTACCCACGCTACCTGGACCCGGTGACCGGCCTGCCCTGCCCTGTCGAGGTCGCGGTTGAGCGGCTAAGCCACGGAGAGGTTCCGCATCCCGGCGTCGTCAATCGCAGCCTGTCCAAGCTGCAGGGCTGGTTCGCCACATACGCGCATATCTGGCGCTGATCAGCGCAGGGACCGCCGCCAGCGATGCAGCACGTCGCGACCGATGGGCCGCGTTTCCACCAGGTCGAATCTTGCGGCCTCGGTCAATTTGTCGAGCCCCAGCGCGCCGATGGCGGGCAAGCCCTCGGCTCCGATGGCAAAGCCGGCCGTGAAGCCCACCAACTCGTCCACCAGATCCTCGGCCAGAAGCGAGGCGGCCAAGGCCGAACCGCCTTCGCAGAAAACGCTGGTCAGTCCGGCCTGACCAAGCTGTTGGAGAAGATCCACCGCGTCGAGTTGTACGCCATGCACCGCGCAGGGGATCAGCCGCGCGCCCAACCCCTCCCAAGCGCGCATCCGCTCGGTATCCGCGCCGGGACCGTGACACAGCCAGACAGGGACCTTTCCGGCGGTTCGGGCAAGCTGCCCCATCAGCGGCAGATCGAGATGTCGAGAGGCAACGACACGCACTGGCTGGTGCGCAACCCCCATCTCACGGACAGTGAGCGAGGGATCGTCGGCCCGAGCCGTTCCCGCGCCGACCATCACCGCATCGTGCCGGGCCCGCTCGGCATGGACCACGCGCCGCGCCTCGGGCCCGGTTATCCATTTGCTCTGCCTGGTGGCCGTGGCGATGCGGCCATCGAAACTGCTGGCGAGTTTGAGCGTCACGCGGGGGCGGCCCTGCTCGGTCTTGAGGAAAAAACCCGCGTGATCGCGTTCGGCCTCGGACCTCATCACGCCAGTCGTGACGTCGATTCCAGCGGCCCGGAGCATCTCGAACCCCTGGCCCGAGACACGGGGGTCGCTGTCCTCGACGGCGCAGACGACCCGCGCCAGCCCCGCCTTGATCAGCGCATCGGCGCAGGGCGGGGTCTGACCGTGATGGGCGCAAGGCTCCAGCGAAACATAGGCCGTCGCCCCACGCGCCAGATCTCCAGCCTGCGCAAGGGCCTGCGTTTCGGCGTGAGGACGGCCGCCCGGCTGGGTCCATCCGCGGCCGACGATGCGGCCCTCGCGCACGATCACGCAGCCGACCGCGGGATTGGGCCAGCACGTGCCCTGCCCTCGCCGACCCAACGAGAGGGCCAGCGCCATGTATCGGGTATCTGCCTGGGTCACGTTTCTTCGATCAGGTTTCGTCGGTCGGGGGCTTTGGCGGGCGAAGCTCGTGGACGAAATCCTCGAAATCATCGGCCGCCTGGAAATTCTTGTAGACGCTCGCGAAGCGAACATAGGCCACGGTATCGATGCGTGCCAGCGCCTCCATCACGATTTCCCCGATCTTTTTCGAAGGGATATCCGTCTCGCCCATGCTTTCCAGCCGCCGCACGATGCCCGAGATCATCTGGTCGATCCGCTCGGGTTCGATGGGACGTTTCTGCATCGAGATGCGGATCGAACGTTCCAGCTTGTCGCGGTCGAAATCCTCGCGCTTGCCCGAGGTCTTGATCACCACGAGGTCACGCAGCTGCACCCTTTCATAGGTGGTGAACCGCCCGCCGCAGGCCGGACAAAAGCGCCGCCTGCGAATGGAAACGTGATCCTCGGCGGGCCGGGAATCCTTTACCTGTGTGTCGATATTTCCGCAAAACGGACAACGCATCCGCCGTCTCCTCGTCCCTGATCCGCCCCGATTGTGAGTGCTCTGGCTCACTTATCCACAACTATAGGGGAGCCGCCAGGTTTTGGGTAGACGGAAATTTGCGCCCCTAGATAAGGGGGCAGCCAAGATGTGCTGCAACCCGCCGCAAATGCGGCGCCCGGCGGTGCTCAAAGAGGTAGATGCCCTGCCAGGTTCCAAGGGCCAGCCCCCCGGCACAGACGGGAATGGACAGGCTTACAGGCATCATCGAGGCCTTGATATGGGCAGGCATGTCATCCGGTCCCTCATAAGTGTGGCGCAGATAGGTCATCGAGGGGTGATCGGAGGGCGGGACCAACCGCTCGAAAAACGCCGCCAAGTCGGTCTGAACCTGCGGGTCCGCGTTCTCCTGGATCAGAAGCGAACAGGAGGTATGACGCACGAAAAGCGTCAACAGGCCGTCATGCGGGTCCTGTGCCAGCCAGTCACGCACCTGGTCCGTGAATTCGACCAGCCCGGGACCCTGTGTTTCGATGCGAAATTCCGTCTGGACCACGGGTCAAAAAGTCAGGGGAACGGGTTCGCAGAAACTGTTGCCGCGCGACACGGTCATGCTGTCACCGGGCTTCAACCCTTGCCGCAGCCCGCCGGGCGGGAGAGGCGTGACACCGGCTGCTTCGGGGTTGAGGGTGAACTGCACGGCCGTGCGCCGGCCCGTGGCCTGGCTCGGTCCATATCCGCGCACGATATAGACGCGGTCCTGCCAGCCGGCACCAAGCGCCCGCCGGGCATATTCGGCTGCCGAACACCAGTAGTCATTGGTTCGGGAGCGGCCCCTCGGGACGACCTCGAATACGGCCTCGTTGAGTTGGTAGACGCGCTGCCCCGTCCACGACGTGAACGCAGAGGCCGGAAGCGCCCCAAGACCTAGGGCAACTGCACCGATACAGGCTGCAAGACGGGGCTTCATGGCACGGATCTCCTTCGACGGCGCCGGTTTCACTGGCACATTCCGCGCGCCAAGGCGGCGGTCATGTGATCTCCCTCGACAAGTACATGCATGTTGGTCCCCGCGCCGGTGGGAAGCAATCCGTAGCGCGTCGGGTTAACGACGAAACGAGCGCGCACCGTGTCGGGAAGGATCTCGTCCTGTCCCTCGACATCGACCAGCATGATCTGTGTTCCGCCGGAATAGCGCAGGTTGTCCAGCACGTAACGACCGGCGGCGCACCAGAATGCAGACCTGCTCGGAACGCCCGGAGTCACCATGTCATACCCGCCGCCGGCCACCGGCGCGATCGTGTGAACTGTCGTGGCCTGCACCGGACCCGTCGTCAGGGCCATGACCAGTACCAGGCTGGATGCGACCTTGGAGATCATCGGAGCCCTCCTTTCGGCTGCTATTCCAATGAGTTTAAGTCAACCGGGGGACGGGGCAAGGTGTTCCGGCATCTTGTGGCCGGGTTTCCTGTCGTGGCTGGAACATCGCAAGCGCGCTTGGGTTGTGTCGCCGTACACCATTCAAAGGAGGAAGACATGAGTGTCGCCAGAGTGACGGAAATATCCGCAACCTCGACCCAGAGCTTCGACGATGCGGTGAAACAAGGGATCGAACGCGCGTCGAAGACGCTGCGCAACGTTGAGAGCGCCTGGATCAAGGACAGCAATGTCGAGGTCGAGGGCGGCAGCGTGAAAGCCTATCGCGTGAACATGGCGGTGACTTTCGTGCTGGATGACTGACGAGCGCAGGCGCGAAATGCAAACGGGGCGGCCCTTTCAGGCCGCCCCGTTTCGCTTGTGACGGTAAAGAAGCTTACTGGTCGAGGAACGAGCGCAGTTTGCGCGAGCGCGAAGGATGCTTGAGCTTGCGCAGCGCCTTGGCTTCGATCTGGCGGATCCGTTCGCGCGTCACGCTGAACTGTTGCCCGACCTCTTCCAGCGTGTGGTCGGTGTTCATACCGATGCCGAAACGCATCCGCAGCACCCGCTCTTCGCGCGGGGTGAGGCTGGCCAGCACCCGCGTCGTCGTCTCCTTCAGGTTCTCCTGAATGGCCGAGTCGAGCGGCAGAACCGCGTTCTTGTCCTCGATGAAATCGCCAAGCTGGCTGTCCTCCTCGTCGCCGATGGGCGTTTCGAGGCTGATCGGCTCCTTGGCGATCTTCATCACCTTGCGAACCTTCTCGAGCGGCATCTGCAGCTTCTCGGCCAGCTCTTCGGGCGTCGGCTCTCGACCGATCTCGTGCAGCATCTGGCGACCGGTCCGCACCAGCTTGTTGATCGTCTCGATCATGTGCACGGGGATACGGATCGTGCGCGCCTGATCGGCGATGGACCGCGTGATCGCCTGCCGGATCCACCAGGTCGCGTAGGTCGAGAACTTGTAGCCGCGGCGGTACTCGAACTTGTCCACCGCCTTCATCAGGCCGATGTTACCTTCCTGGATGAGGTCGAGGAACTGCAGCCCGCGATTGGTGTATTTCTTCGCAATGGAGATCACGAGGCGAAGGTTCGCCTCGACCATTTCCTTCTTGGCCTGACGCGCCTCTTTCTCACCCTTCTGGACCTGCTGGACGATGCGGCGGAATTCGCTGATGTCGAGGCCCACGTACTGCCCGACCTGCGCCATGTCGGCGCGCAACTCCTCGACCTTGTCGGTCGAGCGTTCGATGAAGGCCTGCCAGCCGCGACCGGGCTTCTCGCCCATTTCGGAAAGCCAGTTCGGATCAAGCTCGCGCCCACGATAGGCATCGACGAACTCGCGCCGGTTGATGCGCGCCTGATCGGCCAGTTTGACCATCGCGCTGTCGATTTGCATGACGCGGCGGTTGATGCCGTAAAGCTGGTCGATCAGCGCCTCGATCCGGTTGTTGTGCAGGTGCAGCCCGTTGACCAGCACCACGATCTCGGATCGCAGCGCCTGGTACTTCGCCTCGTCGTCGGTGCTGAAGGTGCCATCTTCGTTGAGCGTGGCCGAAATACGGCTGTCCTGCATCTCGCTCAGCTGCGCGAAGTCGTTCGAGATCCGCTCGAGCGTTGTCAGCACCTGCTCCTTGAGGGCGGCCTCCATCGCGGCCAGCGACATGTTGGCCTGATCGTCTTCTTCCTCATCGTCCTCCTTGGCGATGGGGTTGCCGTCGGCGTCCAGTTCCGGGCCTTCGTCCTTGTTGGCGGGTTTTGCAGCCTGCACGGCGGACGGATCTACAACCGGCTCATCGACGCCTTCTTCGTCGAGCTGGTTGCCGAACGTGGCCTCGAGGTCGATCACGTCGCGCAGCAGGATCTCCTCGGAGAGAAGTTCGTCATGCCAGATGGTGATCGCCTGGAAGGTCAGCGGGCTTTCGCAAAGCCCGGCGATCATCGTGTTGCGCCCGGCCTCGATCCGCTTGGCGATGGCGATCTCGCCTTCGCGGCTGAGCAGTTCGACCGAGCCCATTTCGCGCAGATACATGCGCACCGGATCGTCGGTGCGGTCGAGTTTCTCGGCCTGCTGCCCGGCAATCGCGACTTCGCGCGCGCCCTCGGTGGTCACGAGGTCGGTCGAGCCCTTCGCCTCTTCCTCCTCGGCCTCCTCATCCTCGATGATGTTGATTCCCATTTCCGAGAGCATCGACATCACGTCCTCGATCTGCTCGGAACTGACCTGGTCGGGCGGCAGAACCTGGTTGAGCTGATCATAGGTGATGTAGCCTTTCTCGCGGGCCTCGGCGATCATCTTCTTGACTTGCGCCTGGCTCATGTCCAGCGAGATTTCCTGCTCCTGATCCTCAGGTTTGCGTTCCTCGGTGTTATCCTTGGCGGCCATTCAGTGCTCCTGCAGGGATGGGGCGATTCGTTGCGACCGAATCATTAGCGTTCTCAGCTGATTCGACCACCCGTGTACCCAAATTTCTCTACCTGTTCCTTAGGAAAACGCCCTAACGGCGTTTCCTCTCGAAGTTGATTCCGGCCATGATCGCCTCGAACGCCTCGCGCTCGCTGCGGTCGATTCGGGCCCCGTTCTCGGCGACCTCGAAAACCGCGCGGTCCTCGTTCTGGCTGCGATGGGCACGATTACGGGCCTCCGCCGCCTCCTTGAGCCGCCAGGTCACGGCCTCATCCGTCGACCCGGCCATATCCTCTTCGGCTTCGGCGATCTCAGCTCTCAGCCCCCGTTGCGCATTCAGTTTCGCCAGTTCCTCGGCCAGCGTGATCTCGGCCAGTTCGACGTCGCCGGGACGGCGCACGCAAGGGCTTATTGCGACATGGCGTAGGGCCATGAGGTTTTCAAGAGGTTCCTCGCCCAATGTCTCCCGGATGCGATCCGCAAGCGACAGGGGATCCTCGATGCCGTGACGCAGGATCATATCGCGGAGGCTTGCAAGGTCCGGATCGCGACAGTCCAGTTCCTCGATCTGGTGCTCGAACTGCGCAATCACTTCGGGGGTCGAGATCGCCGTCGCGAGGATTACCGCCTCGCGGACGCGCACAAGTGCATCACCGCCCGTGCCCGCCAGGATCGAGGCCCGGGTGCCCGGGCTTGCCACGGCCGGCGGGGCCCATTTTCCCCGGCCGCCCCGGTGGGGCGTCCACGGCTTGCGCTCGCGCGGCGGCCGGAACAGTTGCCAGCGCAGATCCTTGATCTCCTGCGCATAATGCGCCCGGATCGACGGATCGCGGATCAGCTTGATCCGTTCGCGCAGTGCCTTGTCGAGCGCGGCCTTGCGCTCGGGGCTGTCGAACACGCGGCCCTCGGTTTCGCGCTGCCACAGCAGTTTGACCATGGGGATCGCTGCATCGAGAACCGATTGCACCGCTGCCGGCCCCTCGGCCCTCAGCAGATCGTCGGGGTCCTTGCCCTCGGGCATCAAGGCGAAGCGAACGGATTTCCCCGCCTCAAGCAGCGGCAAAGCGAGGTCGATCACCCGCATCGCGGCGCGCAATCCGGCCGTGTCGCCGTCGAGTGCGATGACCGGTTCGTGGGATATCCGCCAGAGCAGTTGCAGCTGATGCTCGGTGATCGCAGTCCCCAGAGGCGCGACCGAAGCGCCGAACCCGGCCTCGGCCAGGGCGATCACATCCATATAGCCTTCGGCCACGATCAGCGGCTGGCCCTGCCCCGCCGCCTGACGGGCAGGGCCATGGTTGTAAAGGCTGCGCCCCTTGTCGAAGAGCAGCGTCTCGGGCGAGTTGAGGTATTTCGCGTTGTCGTCCGGGTCCATCGCGCGGCCGCCGAAGGCAATGCAGCGCCCCCTAACGTCGCGGATGGGAAAGATGATCCGGTTCCGGAACGTGTCATAGGGCTTGCCGCCCTTCGAGGAAGGTTTCGCAAGCCCCGCCTCCTGTATCAGATCATCTTCAACGCCCTTGCCCCGCAGATGATCCCAGAGATTCTGCCAGCCGGCGGGTGCGAACCCGATCTCCCACCGATCCAGCGCTGCCGCATCCAGCCCCCGCCGCGCCACGTAGTCCCGCGCCGCGCCGCCGGCCCCGGTCTTGAGCTGCAGTCGAAAGAACTGTGCCGCCTGTTCCATCACCTCGGCCAGTTGCGCGCGACGGTCGAGCTTCTCCTGCGCCCTGGGGTCGCGCTGCGGCATCTCCATACCCGCCTCGCGGGCGAGAATCTCCACCGCTTCCATGAAGGATACGTTTTCGGTCTCCTTCACAAAGGAAAGCGCGTCACCCTTCGCGTGGCAGCCGAAGCAATAATAGAACCCCTTGCGGTCATCGACGTGGAATGAGGCGGTCTTTTCATGGTGGAATGGACATGGCGCCCAGAGATCGCCCTTGCCCTGGTTCGACTTGCGCGCGTCCCACATGACCTTGCGCCCGACAACCGAGGCAAGGCTGGTCCGGCTGCGCAGCTCGTCAAGAAACCCGGGAGGAAGAGACATGGTCCCAATCTGTCACAAAGCGCTCCACCCGCCAAGCACGAGAACAGTCCGCAAAGGCTTGACGGGCGCGGTTCACATCATTGCTTCAGGCAAAGATCCAGCCACGCCGCCGAAAGATCCTTGGTCCGGAGGGTGCGCATCTTCTGTTCATAGACCCAAGGTGCGATCAGCGGGATGGCCGCGTTATAGTTCTCGGGCCAGGTGGGGTTTGTCGCTGCGACGGCCGCGGGCACGTCGCGCTCGCTGACGCGGTCGAGACGCGCCTTCTGGATCGCGGCGACGACTTGTGACTGATACGCGCAACTCTCGCTCTTGGTCTCGGCGGCAAGCGCCGGGCTGGCCAGAAGGGCGGCAACAAGGGCAAGGCGGATCATCGGCAACTCCTGAATCGCTGTGGTGCGATCCGCATCCTAACCGCGCGCGGCGACGGCTTCCATGGCCCTTTTCAGATCGTGCACGAGGCTTGCGGCCATGGATCGGAAGGCAAGGATCAGGAAAGCGCCGTCAGGCAACCGCGTGATAGAGACCGACATGTGGAACAATTGCGTCCGGGCGCTGTGCCCGCGTTTGAAGACCTCCGGCCGCAGGTCGATCGGAACGAGCCGCGCCAGAACGTCCTCGGTGCCCTCTCCCTCCAGGCGGACCGCTGCCCATGCGTCCGACTGGTCCACGAGATAAGCATGCTGGCCCAGCGACTTGTCCGGATCGGGCCCCATCAGGAGAACCTCGTCATGCCCGAACCAGATCGCCCGCGCCCCGGCCGGCCCGGTGGCGCGGCCCGGTTCGGGCCAGGCTGGCCCATGCGCCTTGGCCAACGCTTCGGCAGCCGCCTCCGCCTTGCCCTTGCGCGGCGTCAGCACCGTCATCGCCCCGGCCTCTTCCTCGGTCAGCGTGACATCGCCGATGGTCAGCGGCAACAAACCCGCACAGGGTGACTTGGCAATCAGCTTATCCACGGACGCGTCCTCCCTCGGGATCGAAGAATACCGGGTTCACCACCTTGCAGAGGGTGGTTTCCCCCCTCAGCGCGTCGACCATCCTGACGGTCTCGCCCTCGCGCGCCATGCCACGGCGTAAAAAGCCGAACCCGATCATGTGGCCCAGCGTCGGGGAATACGCCACCGACGTCACATAGCCCTGATCGTTCGGACGTATGGCCTCATCCCCCTCGCGGTAGAGATGCGCCCCGGAGAGCAACTTGCCAGCCGGGTCGAGCGGGTGCAGCCCGACCAGTTGCTCTCGCTCCTCCTTCAGCATGCCCGGACGCTCGGCCATCGTCTTGCCGATGCAGTCCTTCCTGGCCGAGACCATGCGCCCCATCCCGATATCGAAGGCCGTCGTCCGGCCGTGGATCTCGGCATGGGTGATGAAGCCCTTCTCGATCCGCAGAACGTTCAGCGCCTCCATCCCGTAAAGACCGCCGCCAAGCGCCTCGGCCTTCGCCGTCAAGATGTCGAACAGGCTCTCGCCATAGCGCGCGGGCACCGCGATCTCGTAGGCATGCTCGCCCGAGAAGGAGATACGGAAGAGCCGCCCGGCCACGCCCAGCACCGAAACCGGTCCGCAGGCCATGAAGGGCCAATCTGCGTCGTCTAGCGGCGCATCCAACAGGCCGTTCAGCAACTCGCGCGATTTCGGCCCCGCCACGGCGAATTGCGCCCATTGCTCCGTCACCGACGTGAAAGCCACGTCCAGATCGGGCCGCAGACCCTGATGCACGAATTCCAGATGCTTCATCACCTCGCCCGCCGCGGCGGTGGTGGTGGTCATGACGTAGTGCTCTTCGCCCAGCCGCGCGGTGGTGCCGTCATCCATCACATGCCCATCTTCGCGCAGCATCAGGCCATAGCGCGCGCGGCCCACCTTCAGCGTCGAGAACATGTTGGTATAGACGAAATCGAGGAAAGCCCCCGCATCCGGTCCCTGGATGTCGATCTTGCCCAGGGTCGAGACATCGCAGATGCCCACGCTTTCGCGCACCATCTTCACTTCGCGATCGCAGGACTGACGCCAAGTGCTTTCGCCTGGTTTGGGGAAATAGCTCGGCCGGTACCACAGCCCCGCCTCGATCATCGAGGCCCCGCGCTTGACGGTCGCCTCGTGCGAGGTGGTGAAGCGCTGCGGCTTGAACGCCATCCCTTCGGCCCCTGCCGCCATCGCGGCGATCGCCACGGGGGTATAGGGCGGGCGGAAGGTGGTGGTCCCCGTGTCGGGAATGTCGCGCCCGGTTGCATCCGCCAGGATCGCCAGCGCCGCGACGTTGGAATTCTTGCCCTGGTCCGTCGCCATGCCCTGCGTGGTGTACCGCTTCATATGCTCGACAGAGCGGAAATTCTCGCGCGCGGCCTGCTTGACGTCCTTGACCGTCACGTCGTTCTGAAAGTCGAGCCAGGTCCGCCCCTTGCCCGGAACGGTCCAAAGCTGCGTGATTTCGTAGCTCCCGTCCTCGGCCGCCGGTACCTCCATCTCGACCGCCCGCCGACCCAGGTCGGACAGGGCCTCTTGCGCTGCGACAAGCCCCTCCCGCAGGCAGGCAGCGGTTGAGAAGCTGCCATTGGCTGCCCCCGCCGGAACAAGACCGGGCACCGCGTTGCGCGGCGGGACGAAGGCTGCGATATCGCGCCGCCACTCGGGCCTTGCGTTCATGTGGCACGCCAGGTGCACCGAAGGGTTCCAGCCCCCCGTCATCGCCAGGCAATCCGTCTGGATCTTCTCCTCGCCGCCCGGGAGGCGGATCGTGATGCTTTCCAGCCCCTTGCGCCCGGACGTATCACAGACCATCGCGCCCCGCCACACGGCATAGTCGTGCGAGACCGGCCCGTCATGCCGGCTGTCGATAACGCCCGAGACATGGACCCCCGCCGCCATCAGGTCGCGCGCAGTGCGATGGATGTCATCGTTATTGCCAAACACCGTCACGCGCTCTCCCGCGCTCACGCCCCAGCGGTTGAGATAGGCGCGCACCGCGCCCGCGGTCATGATGCCGGGCCGGTCATTGTTACGAAAGGCCACAGGGCGCTCCAACGCGCCGGCCGCAAGGATCGCCCGCTTCGCCACGATCCGCCAAAAGGTCTCCAGCGGCGCGCCATATGGGCGCCGGTCGGTGTGATGCAGCACCCGCTCCAGCGCGGCGTAAGTGCCCTGATCATAGGCGCCCACCACTGCCGTGCGCGACATCAGGCGGACATTGTCCATCTGCGCCAGTTCGTCCAGCACCTCTTCCGCCCACACGTGGCCCGGCTTGCCGTCGATCTCCTCGACCTCGGCCAGCAGCCGCCCGCCCATGCGCGCGCCCTCGTCGACGAGGATCACATCCGCCCCCGCGCGTCCGGCTGCCAACGCGGCCATCAACCCGGTCGGACCCGCCCCTACAACCAGCAGATCGCAAAACGCCCAGGCCCGCTCATATCGGTCGGGGTCGGCTTCTCCCGACAATGCGCCGAGGCCCGCTGCACGACGGATCGCCGGCTCATAGACCTTCTCCCAGAAGGCGCGGGGCCACATGAAGGTCTTGTAATAGAACCCCGCCCCCAGGAAGGGCGAAAACAGGTCGTTGACCGACAGCAAGTCCCAGTCGAGCGACGGCCAGCGGTTCTGGCTGCGCGCCACGAGGCCCGGGTGGATCTCCTGCATCGTGGCGCGCACGTTGGGGTCCTGCGCCGCCCCCTCGCCCACCGTGACCAGCGCGTTGGGCTCCTCGCTGCCGGCGGTCAACACGCCGCGCGGCCGATGGTACTTGAACGACCGTCCCATGACGCGGACATCATTGGCCAGCAGGGCCGAAGCAAGCGTATCGCCCGCGAAACCGCGATAGCTGCGCCCGTCGAAGGTGAAAGAGATCGGCGTTGTTCGGTCGATCAGCCCCTTGCCGTCAATCCTCATCGCCGCACTCCCCGCGCCAGTTCGGTGGCCAGCACCTCATGCGTGACGGTGTTGCGGGTGACCACGACCCAGGCGCCGCAGCCGCCCTCGTGATACCACAGGTCGCGCGTCTCTCCGGCCGGGTTCTCGCGCGTGTAGACATAGGCGTCCCAAGCCTCCTCGCCCGCATCGGGCGTCGGACGGTTCAGTTCCAGCGCGTGCCCCTTGTAGTAGAACTCGCGCCGATCGCGCTCACCGCAAAGCGGACAGGTGATCCTCATGACCGCGCCCCCTGCTTCATCTCTTTGAAAATACTCAAGTCCCGCATCCGCCGCCCCTCAATGCAGGTTGTGTTGAGAGCCCTTGCCCTCTTCGTCGATGATCCCGCGCCCGGTGCGGAACCGGTCCAGCCGGAAACCGGTGGCATTCTCATGGTAGGTGTCGGTGGCGATCAGATGGGCGAAGACATGCCCCGATCCCGGCACAGCCTTGAACCCGCCGTAGTTCCAGCCGCAATTCAGGTAAAGCCCCTCGACATGCGTCTTGTCGATGATGGGCGAGCCGTCGGGCGACATGTCCATGATCCCGCCCCAGCTGCGCAGGACCCGCGCCTTGCCGATCATCGGCATCAGCGCCATCCCCGCCTCCATCACGTTCTCGACAGTCGGCAGGTTCCCCCGCGCGGCGTAAGACGCGTAAAAGTCGATATCGCCGCCGAAAACCAACCCGCCCTTGTCAGACTGGCTGATATAGAAATGCCCCATGCCGAAGGTCACGACATGGTCGATGCAGGGTTTGAGCCCCTCGGTCACGAAGGCTTGCAGCACATGGCTCTCGATCGGCAGACGCATCCCCGCCATCGCCGCAACCTGGCTGGACCGGCCCGCGACGACCATCGCGATCTTCCTGGCACGGATCGCCCCGCGCGTCGTTTGCACGCCCGTGACCTTGCCATTCTTGATGTCGATGCCGGTCACTTCGCAATTCTGGATCAAATCGACGCCCCGGCTGTCCGCGCCGCGCGCATAACCCCAGGCGACCGCGTCATGTCGGGCAGTGCCGCCGCGGGGATGGTAAAGTCCGCCATAGATCGGAAAGCGCAGGTTGTCGTAGTTGAGATAGGGCAGCATCCCGCGCAGCTCGTCCCGGCCCAGCAGGATCGCGTCGTCCCCCTGGCTGATCATCATGTTGCCCCGCCGTGCCGCTGCGTCGCGCTGGCCGTCGGAGTGGAACAGGTTGATGATCCCGCGCTGCGAATGCATCACGTTGTAGTTGAGGTCTTCCTCCAGCCCTTCCCAAAGCTTGAGCGAATGCGAGTAGAACTGCGAATTGCCCTCGAGAAAGTAGTTCGCCCGCACGATCGTTGTGTTGCGCCCGACATTCCCGCCCCCCAGATACCCCTTTTCCAGCACCGCGACATTCGTCAGCCCGTGTTCCTTGGCAAGGTAGTAGGCGGTCGAAAGCCCGTGGCCCCCGCCGCCGATGATGACGATGTCATACTCGGTCTTGGGCTCGGGATCGCGCCAATGCGGCGCCCAGCCCCTGTTCCCCGTCAGCCCCTCCTTCAGGACGCGAAGGCCCGAAAACCGCATGAGTATTCTCCCCGTTCACCGCTCGGTGCGCATGACGCGACACTAAGGACCGGGCGCGGCAAGGCTCACCGGAATTCGACAAAATCCGTCGCATCCGACACCGGTAGCGGCGCGCCCGCTTACGGATCTTGTTCTCCTTGGCGCCCGGCTTCCTGTCAAACTGAAAGCGCATGATGCCCGGCACGGTCGCAAAAAGAATTCTTGGGGCAGACCCTTGTTTTCGACGCAGCGTCGACAGCCGGGCCGCAACCTTCAGAACAGCAAGCGGAACGCGATGCCGGCGAAGCGTTCGGTATCGTCGGACTGGCGGCTGCTCTTGAAGCGAAACGGCCGCGCGGAACAAAGAGCCGTTGCTGCGATAGCCGGTGCCGCGAGGCAGGTTGGGATCGAGATCTCCTGCGTCTGGATACGCCAGACCTAGCGTACCCGCAGCAGTCGCCAAACCGTTGTCCCGAACCCGTCCCGGACTGTTGCTTTCGCTTCTAGAGCCCCTTTGCGCGATAGCTTCTGGCGACCCTGTCGATCGAGACGATATAGGCCGCAGTACGAAGATCCTCGACATCGTTCCGGTCGTGCCAGACGGCACTCATCGATTGGTAGGCCGTTCGCATCGTGTCATCGAGACCCGAGCGCACCAGTTCAAGCTCATCCGCACCCCTGAGGTATTTCGCCTTGAAATTCGGCGACATGGACCAGGCATCGCCCAGGTAACGGTCGAGTCGCTCGAGCTCATGGACGATCAGTTCGTGCCGCGCTTCCTCTTGCCGGCGTTGCATGCGGCCGAACCGGATATGGCTGAGGTTCTTGACCCACTCGAAATAGGACACGGTCACCCCGCCCGCGTTGGCATACATGTCGGGGATGATGACCGTTCCCTTCTTGCGCAGGATCTCGTCCGCCCCGGCAGTAACCGGGCCATTCGCGGCCTCGATGATCAGCGGGGCCTTGATCCGCTCGGCATTGGTCAGGTTGATCACCCCTTCAAGCGCCGCTGGAATGAGGATGTCGCACTCTGCTTCCAGCACCGCGGGCCCCTCGGCCGTGTGCGTCGCGTCGGGATAGCCGGTCACGCCCCCGTGTTTCTGGATCCATTGGTAGACCGCCTCCACGTCGATACCCTCCGGATCGAACAGGGCGCCGTCACGCTCGATGATGCCCGTGATGATCGAGCCGTCCTCCTCGCTGAGGAACTTGGCGGCGTGATAGCCCACGTTGCCGAGGCCCTGCACGATCACCCGTTTGCCCTCGAGCTTGCCTGACAATCCGGCCTTCGCAGCATCTTCCGGATGCCGGAAGAATTCGCGGAGGGCATATTGCACCCCGCGACCCGTCGCCTCCACACGCCCGGCGATCCCTCCGGCGTTGAGCGGTTTGCCGGTGACGCAGGCGCGCGCGTTGATGTCCGTGGTATTCATCCGCGCGTACTGGTCCGCGATCCATGCCATTTCACGCTCTCCGGTCCCCATGTCGGGGGCGGGCACGTTCTGGGCCGGGTTGATCAGGTCGCGCTTGGCCAGCTCATAGGCGAAGCGCCGGGTGATGCGTTCCAGCTCTTCCTCGTTGTAGGCGCGGGGATCGATGCACAGCCCGCCCTTGGAGCCGCCGAAAGGTGTCTCCACCAGCGCGCATTTGTAGGTCATCAGCGCGGCCAGTGCCTCGACCTCGTCCTGGTTGACCTCGGGCGCGTAGCGGATGCCGCCCTTCACCGGCTCCATGTGTTCGGAATGGACCGAGCGATACCCGGTGAAGGTATGTACCTGTCCGCGCAGACGCACGCCGAAGCGGACGGTGTAGGTCGCGTTGCAGACCCGGATCTTCTCCTCGAGCCCGGGCGGGAGATCCATCAGGGCCACAGCCCGGTTGAACATAAGGTCCACACTCTCGCGGAAACTCGGTTCGTTCGTCAGGGTCATCTGCACCTCCCGCATCCCCAGCGACTCGCAGTCGCTTATGACGCTTTGTCGCAGTCTGAGTATGTCGGTTCAATTAAGAACTGCGAAAATTTTCAGCAGCTTGAAGAGGCGCGGAAAGACCTGCGGACAGAATCGCCCGACTTTGCGGCGAAAAGACGGCATTGTCCCAAGCCCATCGACAAACTTGGCGGCATTCCCGGAATTGTGGACAAGAAACCTCATCATATTCGATATTTAGCGCTTTTCTTGCCGCCATTTCGCCATCTTCGTACAGGATAAATCGGGGGTCGAAGTCTCGTGCAGCGATTGGTTCACGATCGCCGCCCAATGCGGAATGGTATTATGAGTAGACCCAGTTCAGCACGCAGATGCTCCGAGCACGGCGCCTCGCGCCTTCGGACGTGCCTGTGGCGTTTTGCCCGCGGAGAAGACGGCAGTGTCACGGTCCTGGCCCTGTTCTTTCTGTTGATCATGATGGGCATCGCCGGCATCGGCATCGACCTGATGCGCTACGAACGAAATCGCGCCTCGCTGCAATACACGCTCGACCGCGCCGTCCTTGCGGCCGCCGACCTCGACCAGTCCGCCGATCCCGAAACCGTGGTGAGGGACTATCTCGACCAGGCAGGGCTGCTTCAATACCTGACCGGCATCACGGTCGAAGAGGGGCTCGGCTTCCGCAAGGTCGAGGCCAGCGCCGAATCCGCCTTTCCCACCCAGTTCATGCACATGAGCGGCGTCGATACTTTGAACGCACCCGCCCGCAGCGTGGCAGAGGAAAGTATCGGAGTCGTCGAGATCTCCCTGATCCTCGACGTGTCGGGTTCGATGGGCAGGAACAACCGCCTGCGCAATCTCAAGGTCGCCGCCAAGGACTTCATTGACGTCATGTTGGACAACACCGAAGAAGGATCGTTGTCCATCTCGATCATTCCTTATGCGACACAGGTCAATGCCGGCGCGAGCCTGCTATCGAAATACCCGAACGTGACCAAGGAACACAATTATTCCCATTGTGTGAACTTTACCGCGAACCAGTTCAGCAAGAGCGATCTCGACCAGTACGACATACTGGAGCGCACTGGCCATTTCGACCCGTGGTCCTGGGATCGCTACGGAATCACGACGCCGGTTTGCCCGGTCCGGGCCGGTACCGAGATCCTGCCTTTAACCGATGATCGCAACGCATTGCACAGACATATTGACGCCATGACGGCCGATGGAAACACCTCTATCGACATAGGCATGAAATGGGGCGCGGTGCTTCTCGACCCTTCGGCACGCAACGTGGTTTCCGGTCTGATCGGCGACGGGGTCATCGATGCAAAGTTTCAGAATCGTCCTTCGAACTATGATAGTGACGTTCTGAAGATCGCAATCGTGATGTCGGACGGCCAGAACACCGACCAATACATGCTGAACCCGTCGCTCCGGGACACGATGTCCGATGTTTGGTACAACAGCCAAGCAGACCGGTTCTCGACCCGTCATTCGCAGGGGAACAATACCTGGTACTACTGGGCGGATTACTACGATTGGGAGGATCATCCATACGGCGACGAGGAATATGGCGATGCAGTCCGTCTTTCTTATGCGGAACTGTTCGACAAGGTTTCCATCCGTTACTTCGCCGACCACCTCTACCGCTATACGAACAGCGGCTGGGGCCGTCAGTCGTCCGCTTATTCGAAAAAGAACGCATCGGCCAAGGATCAGCAAACCAAGCATGTCTGCGACGCGGCCAAGGACCAGGGGGTAATCGTCTACGGCGTGGCGTTCGAGGCACCGTGGTCCGGTTACCGGGTTCTCAAGGATTGCGCGAGTTCGGACAGCCACATGTATGACGTGGACGGGTTGGAAATCTCCGACGCCTTTGCCTCCATCGCGTCCTCGATCCGCAAACTGAGGTTGACCCAATGATCTCGCGGCTGGTTTCCCTCTGGCGCGCCTTCCGAAAGCAGGAAGACGGCAATGCCACGATCGAGTTCGTCATCATCTTTCCGGCGCTTCTCGTAGTCATGCTGTCGGGGGTCGAACTGGCCTTCGTCTCGCTGAACCACGCGATGCTGGAACGCGCGGTGGACATGACCGTACGGGATATTCGCCTCGGTACGGGCCGCGCTCACGATCACGACGAGATCAAGGACGTGATCTGCGAGCGCGCCGGTTTCATCGAGGATTGCGCCACCAACCTCAAGCTCGAGATGATCCGGCTCGATCCGTATGGCACGGTGTCGATTCCGGCGCAGCCCGACTGCACCGACACGTCCGACGAGGTGAAACCGGTGCGCAGTTTCGTGAACGGGCAGAGCAACGACCTGATGGTCCTGCGCGCCTGCGCCAAGATCAACCCGGTCTTTCCGACATCGGGGCTGGGCAAGAAACTCGGCGACAACGCCGACGGCCAATACGCGCTGACCGCGACGACCGTCTTTGTACAGGAGCCGATCTGATGGCGCGCCGGAGCTTTTCGAACCTGTTGCATCGCCTTCTCGGCGACGAAGAGGGGTCCTATTCGGTGGAGGCGGCGATCATCACGCCGATCCTCTTCATGGCGATCATGGCCGGTTACACCTATTTTGACGGCTATCGCCAAAGCGCGTCCAACCTGAAAGCCGCCTACACGATCGGCGACCTGATCTCGCGCGAGACGCGGACGATCAATGACGACTACATCGATTCCATGCGCGATCTCATGACTCTCATGGTGACGTCGGGCGACCCGGTCGACATACGGGTTTCCCTGGTTCGTTGGGATGACCGCCGACAGCGCCACCGCGTTTTGTGGTCGGCGCCACGGGGGTATCCCGAGCCGCTTACGGACGCCAATATCGAATTGTACAAGGACGAACTGCCGCCGATGCCGGACAATGACACGCTGATCCTGGTGGAGACGTCAAACCACTATGTTCCGCCGTTCAAGGTCGGGATCGAGCCGGTGACGCTGGAGAACTTCATCTTCACGCGTCCGCGCTTCACCAGCTTCATCGCCGGCAACGTCTCCTAGGCCGTACCGTCCCGCTCCATCACCAGAGCGGCCAGCACCTCGGACAGGAATTTCGTTTGTCTTCCGGGGGTTACGCCGCCAATCCCGACGCGCCGCCCGAGACGCCACCACAGGCCGGGGTACCAGCGGCGCGGGCCGGAGCTGCGGGTCCGGAGCAGGAAGCCGTTCGAGGGCTTGAATGCGAAGACGCCGCGATCCATTGCCTCGACCTCATCGATACGCGCGATGATCTCGCCGGTGCTGGAGCGCAGCTCGGTCTCGGTCAGCTCGATCCGGTGGGCCGTCGCCTGCATCATCCGCTGCGCGAGCCAAAGGGATAACCCCCCGACAACCAAAAGAAAAATCTGCCATTCGAGAGCGGGCGGCGTGGCGAAGGCCACGTAGATCACCAGCAAACCCATCGCCGCCAGCATGCCCACGCCCATCCAGCGTCGCGGGGCCGAGGCCTCGACCGTGGCCAGAATCTCATCCTGCATCTGCGTCCCGTCCCTTGCCGACCGTGACAGCCGCCATAGCCCGATCCCCCTTGGGTCACAAGCGCGATGCAGTCGCGGGGCGGTTGGTACAAGGCTCGCCCGGCGAATTGACCGTTTTGTACATCGCCAGAAGGGCCGATATGCCGTTTTGTACAAGAGGGCCCGCCCCTCTTTTGTGCGAAGGCGCACAGTTGGGGTGAGACCATGACGATTTGCGCGGCGGCACCTTCCCCCTATCTTCACCCCGAGATCTTCACCCCGAGAGATCATTTCCGGAGGTTCCCATGTCCCTCAGACCAACACTCGAGACCCGGCGCGCGGTGCCGACGATGGAAGGCGCGGGCGTCAAGCTGCATCGCGCCTTCGGGTTCCAGGACCCGTCCGAACTCGACCCGTTCCTGCTGTTCGACGATTTCCGCAACGAGCGGCCCGAGGATTACCTCAAGGGGTTTCCGTGGCACCCGCACCGGGGGATCGAGACGATCACCTATGTCCTTTCGGGCACCGTGGAGCATGGCGATTCGCTGGGCAATACCGGCACGCTGGGCGCGGGCGACGTGCAATGGATGACCGCCGGGTCGGGCATCCTGCACCAGGAGATGCCTCAAGGCAACGCGACGGGGCAGATGCACGGCTTCCAGCTCTGGGGCAATCTGCCGTCGAGCCAGAAGATGACGGCGCCGCGCTACCAGGACGTGAAGGGCGCCGACATCCCCGAGGTGATCGACGATGACGGCACGCGCGTGAAGGTGATCGTGGGCGAGTTCTGGGGCAAGACCGGTCCCGTGGACGGGATTGCCGCCGATCCGCAATACCTGGATGTCTTCGTGCCCGCAGGGGTGAAGAAGACCTTCAGGATCGACACCTATCGCCGTGCATTTGCCTATGTGTTCGAGGGGGCGGCCGCCTTTGCCGATGCCAGCCAGCCGACCGGCGTGCTGCTGGAGAAGGAAGTCGGGGGACAGGAGGTCAATATCCGCGACATGTCGGGCGACCGGACGCTGGTGCGTTTTGGCACGGGCGACGAGGTGACGGTTCAGGCCGGTCCCGAGGGCGTGCGGTTCCTGCTGATCTCGGGCGCGCCGATCGACGAGCCCGTGGCCTGGCACGGGCCGATCGTGATGAACACGCAGGCCGAGCTGATGCAGGCCTTCAAGGAGCTGCGCAACGGGACGTTCATCCGCCCGGCGCATTGAGTGGGCAGACCGGACCGGAGAAAGAAGGGCGGAGGCCGCCCCCAGGTCTGTTAGCGGTGGGTTGAAAACCCACCCTACGGCGGGGGTGTAGGGTGGGTTTTCAACCCACCGCCCCGCTCAGGCCGCGACCGCCTTGCGCACCATGTCCCAATAGATCGTCTCGACCTCGTCGAGTGACAGCCGCCCCTCGCGCCGATACCAGGTATTCACCCCGTTGAGCATGGCGATCACGGCAAGCGTCGCGATCTTGGTGTCGGGCACGCCGAACACGCCCTGGGCCACGCCGTCGCGCAGGATCTCCTCCAGCTGGTTCTCGTAGGCGCGGCGCAGCGCCTCGACCTGGGTGAAGTTTTCATCCGTGAGGTTGCGCAGCTCCATATAGGCGATGAACACTTCCTCGGGCCGCTCGAGGTGGAACCGGATGTGGAAGCCGACGAAGTCGCGCAGCCGCTCCATCGCGTCCCGCGGCGCCGGCCTCTCGGCGCGGGCGGCCAGCAACTCCTCCATATGCGACTGCATGAGGCCGAAGAGCATGCTTTGCTTGTCGGGCACGTAATTGTAGAGCGCGCCCGCCTGCACCCCCACCTCCTTGGCGATCTGGCGCATCGAGACGGCGGCGAAGCCGTATTGCGCGAACAGCCGCAGCGCCGCCTTGCGGATGCGGGGACCGGTTATGTCGGAATGGGAGCCTTGGGTGCGTGCCATGTCGGCAGGTTATATGAACATGTGTTCAGAAAAAAGCCCCGATCCTGCCACCCGCCGCCCCGGATTTCCCCTTGCCCTGCGGCGCGTGGCTGAGGGAGGCTGGCCGCGTCACCCCCCTTTTCGCGAGTAAGATCATGCCCCCTGTCAGTTCCAAGCTCACCCTTTCGGGCGCGCGGCGCGTTCTCCCCGCCGAAGAGGCGGCGCAGTTGCTGTCGGAGATCCTGCGCCTGCTCGGCACTGCGGACGAGGTGGCGGCGCAGGTGGCCGATCACCTGGTCGATGCGAGCCTCTGCGGTGTCGAGAGCCACGGGGTGATGCGCATCCTGCACTATGCCGAGCAGATGCAGTCGGGCTACATGGACCCTCGGGGAGAGGCGCGCGTCTTTCGCGGGGACGATGGCCCCACGCGGGTCGAGGCGGGGGGCGGGATCGGCATACCCGCGATGGTGCTGGCCTATGAGACCGGGATGGAGGAGGCCCGCGCGCGCGGGGTTTCGGCCCTGTCGGTGCGGCATGTGGGCCATACCGGGCGGCATGGCGCCTTTGCCGAGGCGGCGGCCGATGCGGGGTTTCTGACCATCTGCTTCGGCGGCGGCAACCGCCATACCTGGCGCCAGGTCGCGCCGCATGGGGGCGCGCGGCCGATGCTGCCGACCAACCCCTGGTGCGTGGGGATGCCCGGTGGGGAGCGGGGGCCGGTGGTTCTGGATTTCGCGACCTCGAAGATCGCGGGCGGCTGGATCTATGCCGCGCGCTCGGCCGGGGCGCTGTTGCCCGAGGGCTGCGTGATCGACCGCGAGGGGCGGCCCACGCGCGACCCGGAGGACTATTTCAGCGGCGGCGCCATCCTGCCCTCGGGCGCGCAGAAGGGCTATGCGCTGGCGCTGATGGGCGAGCTGGTGGCCGAGGCGCTGCTGGGGCCGTCCACGACCGAGGGCAACTGGCTGCTGGTGACGCTCGACACCACGCGGTTCCGCGCCGCGCCCGCGATGCGGGCGGCGGCCGAGGAGGTGCTGGCCGAGCTGCGCGCCTGCCCGCCCGCGCCCGGTTTCGACCGGGTCGAGATCCCCGGCGAGCGCGAGCGGGCGCAGCGGGCGGCCAGCGAAGGGCGGGTCGCGGTGCCCGAGGCGACATGGGCGCAGATCCTGGATCTGGCGGAGCGGTTGCGCGCGCAGGCTTGATCCCGGCGGGCCGGCGGGGCATCAAGAACGGGTCGCAGCCGGAAAAGGGAGCCGGGGATGAGGGGGATATCGCGGATCGCCGCGTTTCTGGCGCTCGGGGCCTGCGTGCAGGTGCCCGAACTCAACGAGCGCGTGCCGCCCGAATTGCGTGACGCACCCTACCCCACGCTTCGGCCACTCGACGACACGCTCGGCCCGGCGGTCGACCCTGTCTCGGAGGCCGAGGAGCTGGATGAGCGCCTGTCGGGACGGGTGCAGTCGTTGCAGGCGCGCGCGCGCGGTCTGCAAGGCCCGGTGATCGAACCCGCGGCGCGGCAAAGGCTGCGCGAGGACATCAGGACGCCCGGTATCTGACCGGTTGCCCCCCTGCCCCGAACCGGATAATCGGGCAGCGACACAAGGCCCATATCAAGCCCCCGTGCCGGATCGAGCAGAAAGGACCCCGAGACATGACTGAAACGCTGCGGCTGGGCATTGCAGGGCTGGGAACCGTCGGCACCGGCGTCGTCAAGATCGTGCGCAAGCATGCGGCGCTGCTGGAGGCGCGTACCGGGCGGCGGATCGAGATCTCGGCCGTCTCGGCCCGCGACCGGCAGAAGGACCGGGGCGTGAACCTCGCCAGCTATGACTGGGAGGATGACGCGGTGGCACTGGCCAAGCGCGACGACGTGGACGTTTTCGTCGAACTCATGGGCGGGTCGGATGGCCCGGCGAAGGCCGCGACCGAGGCGGCGCTGGCCGCCGGCAAGGACGTGGTGACGGCGAACAAGGCGCTTCTGGCCATTCACGGGCAGGCGCTGGCCGAGGCGGCCGAGGAGGCGGGCCGGGTGATCCGGTTCGAGGCCGCGGTGGCGGGCGGCATCCCGGTCATCAAGGCGCTGACCGAGGGGCTGGCGGCGAACGAGATCACGCGGGTGATGGGCGTGATGAACGGCACCTGCAACTACATCCTGACCCGGATGGAATCCGAGGGGCTGGGCTATAACGCGCTGTTCGACGAATGCGCGCGGCTGGGATACCTGGAGGCCGACCCGCAGCTTGACGTGGGCGGCATCGACGCGGCGCACAAGCTGGCGATCCTGTCGGCCATAGCCTTTGGCGTGCGGCCGGATTTCGACGGGATCGAGATCGAGGGGATCGAGCGGATCGAACTGGAGGACATCCGCCAGGCCGGCGACATGGGCTATCGCATCAAGCTGCTGGGCGTGGCGGCGCGCAGCCCGCGGGGTCTGGTGCAGCGGATGCAGCCCTGCCTGGTGCCGGCGGGCTCGCCCATCGGCCAGCTGGAGGGCGGCACGAACATGGTGGTGATCGAGGGCGACGCGGTGGAGCAGATCGTGCTGCGCGGCCCCGGCGCGGGCGAAGGCCCGACCGCAAGCGCGGTGATGGGCGATGTCTGCGACCTGGCGCGCGGCATCCGCGTGCCGGTCTTCGGCACGCCCGCCGCACGGCTGGAGACCATGCCCGCGGCGACGACCGGCCTGCCCGCGCCCTATTACCTGCGCATGGCGTTGCAGGACAAGCCCGGCGCGCTGGCCAAGGTGGCGGCGATCCTGGGCGATGCGGGAATCTCCATCGACCGGATGCGCCAGTACGGCCATACCGACAACACCGCCCCGATCCTGATCGTCACCCACAAGACCACGCGCGCCGCGCTCGACATGGCGCTCGACGCCTTCGGGAAGACGGATGTCGTCGCCTCGGAGCCGGTGACGCTGCGGATCGAGGAAGTCTGACCGATATCGCAAACAACTTGCCCGCCTGCCCGGCGGCGGTCTATGCCGGGGCCAAACTGCCGATGACCGAAGGATTTTCAGGAATGAGCGCTGCCAACACGGATTTCAACGACCGCATGCTGTCACTGGGCCTGGCCCGCGTCGCGGAACAGGCGGCGATCGCCTCGGCCTCGCTGATCGGGCGCGGCGACGAGAAGGCCGCCGACCAGGCCGCGGTCAACGCGATGCGCGAACAGCTCAACCTGCTGGACATCGCGGGCGTGGTGGTGATCGGCGAAGGCGAGCGCGACGAGGCGCCGATGCTGTATATCGGCGAGGAGGTCGGCACCGGCAACGGGCCGGGCGTGGATATCGCGCTGGACCCGCTGGAGGGCACCACGCTGACCGCCAAGGACATGCCCAACGCGCTCACGGTGATCGCGATGGGGCCGCGCGGCTCGATGCTGCATGCGCCGGATGTCTACATGGACAAGCTGGCCATAGGTCCGGGCTTTCCCGAGGGCGTGATCTCGCTCGACATGAGCCCGGCGCAGCGGGTCGAGGCGCTGGCCGATGCCAAGGGGTGCAAGACCACCGATATCACCGTCTGCATCCTGGAACGCCCGCGCCACCAGGAGATGATCGACGCGGTGCGCGGCACCGGCGCCTCGATCCGGCTGATCACCGATGGCGACGTGGCGGGCGTGATGCATTGCGCCGAGGCCGAGACCACCGGCATCGACATGTATATGGGCCAGGGCGGCGCGCCCGAGGGCGTGCTGGCGGCCGCGGCGCTGAAATGCATGGGCGGGCAGATTTTCGGCCGGCTGCTCTTTCGCAACGATGACGAGCGGGGCCGCGCGGAGAAGGCCGGCATCACCGACCTGGACCGCGTCTATACCCGCGACGAGATGGTGACGGCGGATGTGATCTTTGCCGCGACCGGCGTGACCGGCGGCTCGCTGCTGCCGCGCATCAAGCGCGTGCCGGGCTGGGTCGAGACAACGACCCTGCTGATGCGGTCCAAGACGGGATCGGTCCGGCGCATGAGCTATCGCACGCCGGTGTGATCCCTGGGCGCGGGGAAGCGGCTTGCGCCGCTGCCTCCGGTGGGAGTATTTTCCGAAGAGATGAAGGGGCCGGGTCCGCATTGGGTCCGGCCCGTTGCTTGAGGGGTGAGGGGCAGAGGACTTGGACGCTTTCCTGAAGGTGGAACACTCCCTGACCGGGCGGCGCTGGGTGGGGCCCGCGCCCGAGATCGAGCGCGCCTGCGAGATGCTGGAGCAGCAGACCGGCCTGCCCCGCGCTGTCTGTTCGATCCTGGCGCGCCGGTCGGTGCCGGTGGAGGAGGTGGCGGGGTTCCTGGAGCCGAAGCTGAAGGAATTGCTGCCCGATCCGCGCCTGATGAAGGACATGGACAAGGCGGCGGCGCGTTTCGTGCAGGCGGTGACCCGGCGGGAGCGGATCGCCGTCTTTGCCGATTACGACGTGGATGGCGGAAGCTCGGCGGCGCTGCTTCTGGTCTGGCTGCGCGAGATGGGGCTGGAGGCGAGGCTGTACGTGCCCGACCGGATCGACGAGGGCTATGGTCCCAACGTGCCCGCGATGCGCGCGCTGGGGGCGCGGCATGACCTGATCATCTGCGTCGATTGCGGCACGCTGAGCCATGAGCCGATCGCGGCGGCGGGCTGCGACGTGGTGGTATTGGACCATCACCTGGGCGGCGAAACCCTGCCCGACTGCGTGGCGGTGGTGAACCCCAACCGGCAGGACGAGAGCGGCGAGCTGGGCTATCTCTGCGCCGCGGGCGTGGTGTTCCTGATGCTGGTCGAGGCGGGCCGGCGGTTGCGCGAGGCGGGGCGCGCGGGGCCCAACCTGATGGCGATGCTGGATCTCGTGGCGCTGGCCACCGTGGCCGATGTGGCGCCGCTGATCGGGGTCAACCGGGCGCTGGTGCGGCAGGGGTTGCGGATCATGGCGCAGCGCGGGCGGCCGGGGCTGGTGGCGCTGTCGGACGTGGCACGGATGGATTGCGCGCCCAACACCTATCACCTGGGGTTCCTGCTGGGGCCACGGGTCAATGCGGGCGGGCGGATCGGCCAGGCCGACATGGGCGCGCGGCTGCTGGCGACCGCGTCGGCCGTCGAGGCGCAGACGCTGGCGCACCAGCTGGACCAGCTGAATACCGAGCGGCGCGAGATCGAGACCGCGGTGCGCGCGGCGGCGATGGCGCAGGCCGAGGCGCGCGGGCTGGACGGCCCGCTGGTCTGGGCGGCCGAGAGCGGCTGGCATCCCGGCGTGGTGGGCATCGTCGCCTCGCGCCTGAAGGAGGCCACCAACCGGCCCGCCATCGTCATCGGGTTCGACGGCGACGAGGGCAAGGGATCGGGCCGGTCGGTGCCGGGGGTGGACCTGGGCGCGGCGATCCAGCGGCTGGCCAGCGAAGGACTGCTGGTCAAGGGCGGCGGGCACCGGATGGCTGCCGGCCTGACGGTGATGCGCGACAAGCTGGAGCCCGCGATGGAGCGGCTGGGCGAGCTCTTGGCGAAACAGGGCGCGGGCCGGGGCGGCGCGGCCGATCTGCGGCTCGACGGGCTGTTGATGCCGGGGGCCGCGACGGTCGAGCTGATCGAGGGGCTGGACAAGGTCGGGCCCTATGGCGCGGGCGCGCCGGGGCCGCGCTTCGCCCTGCCCGACCTGCAGGTGCGGTTTGCGAAACGGGTGGGCGAGTCGCATCTGAAACTGTCTCTCTCGGACGGGATCTCGGCGGGGATCGACGCGATTGCCTTTGGCGCCTTCGAGGGCGATCTCGGGCCGAGATTGCAGGACCACGGCGGCGCCCGCTTTCACGTCGCGGGGCGGCTGGAGGTCAATACATGGGGCGGACGGCAGAGCGTGCAGCTGCGGATGGAAGATGCGGCGGAGGCAAAAAGCGCATGAAAACAAGGCGCTTGGACGGGGTTCAAAAAATGGCGCGCGACCCCTATTTTTCCCTTGCGAGGGACCGCGCCAATCCGTAAAAGCCCCCTCACGAGTTCCGTGGCCCGTTCGTCTATCGGTTAGGACGCCAGGTTTTCAACCTGGAAAGAGGGGTTCGATTCCCCTACGGGCTGCC
>CANMQJ010000028.1 GCA_947500005.1 uncultured Paracoccaceae bacterium
CAGGCTTTGCTCCCCTCAGCGCATTTGGTGACACTTCTGCTTTGCAGACCGGGTGACATTTCTACTTGGTTGCAACAATATTTTTCGTTGCGATAGTATATTATCGTATGTATGCTGAACTCCTCTCACGGAGGTCCCCCAGTATGCGCCATTTACTCAAGAAGCTCCTCCCCTCGGTCGCAGTCGCTTTGGCCGTGACAAGCTTTTCGCTGCCGGCACCCGCCCGCGCGCAGACCTACCCGATCGATTGCGCGATCCTCTTGTGCCTGTCTGGCGGCTGGCCCGCTTCCGTCCCTTGCGCCCGAGCCCGCGCCGAGTTCATCCGGCGGATTACGCCTTGGCCAGTGGAACCGCCGCTGCAAATCTGGCGCTGTCCCATGGGCGCGTCCTATGAGAGCGATCGGCAATCAAACAACGCTGACCGCATAATTGAAGCCTTGTACCGGACCGACAACCGTCGACCGCTCCAATCCTTGCCAGTAGATAATCTCGTTCCCACAGACTTCACCCTTCGGCTTGTTCAGGACCGCGCGGACATCGATATCAGCGGGCCAGAGTTCAATTTCGTGCGGTCCATCCGCGTCTTCGATGTACGGTATGCACGACAGCACGAGTCCGGGCGCGATGGGGATTGTAACCGAAGCGCGACCGTGGTCCTCGGCACCTACGGGACCCAAGGCGATTTCTCATGGCAGCGATCTTCCATAACTGCCCTGCCCGAGGCCCATGTGGGACTTGAACGTTGGGGCCAGAATTGCCCGGGTATCTATCACCGATCTGTCTTCGTCGATTGGCGTGACTATGAGGGCAATTACGGCTTCGAACAGGTGAACTACTAGCGCTGACAAAGACAGCTTTGCCATCATGCTGCGAGAATTTTAGCGTGCTGAGTTGTTCAAATACCGGCCCTTCGCTGCTTTCGGTGCGTTTGTCCGGAGAGCGGACTAAGCACCATTTCGCTGCGGCTGCGCCAGTGGCCGCTTCAGCTCAATCCGAAAAAACGGTTAAACCTAGAGAACCCACAAGGGAATGCTTTCCCCCGCTGCAGGCTACATCACTCACCGCTGTATCAATTGCGGCGCATCGGCATCCCCAAGGGCCATTTCGGGCAGCCAAGTGATAAGCTGAGGAAACGAGATCAGCGCCGCGATCAATGCAATCTCAATGGCAACAAGGGGTACCGCTCCGCGATAGATATCAGACAGATTGATACCCTTCGGTGCGGCCATCTTGGCAAAGAACAGGGCATAGCCGAAAGGAGGCGTCAGGAAGGACGTTTGCAAGGCCAACGCAATCAGGCCAGCGATCCAGATCTGCGCAAAGTAGGCAGAGCCGACGTGATCTGCGAAGTCGAGCTCTGAAATAATCGGCATCAGTACGGGTACAAAGACCAGCAGCACCTCGATCCAGTCAAAAACAAACCCAAGTATGATGATCACGCCAAGGAGGATCGCCAACAGTTCCCACCGGGTGAGATCGAATGCGGATATCCACTCGAAGATGACGTCCGGTCCACCGACCAGGTGGAAACTGAGCGAGAATACCGATGCGCCCAATACGATGAAGAAGACCATCGACGTCATCGTGCTTGTCTGCACCGTGACAGAGTTCAACGATGAGAAAGACAAGCGCTTTCGCGCCAGCGCGACCAATAGCGCGCCAAAAACCCCTACTCCAGCCGCCTCTGTTAGTGTCGCAAAGCCCAGAATGATGCTGAGCGGAATGGATGCGATGACCGCGACAGACGCGAGTACAAACAAGAGGTCTGACACAAGATTGGTCTTGGGTGTGTCCAGCGGGATTTCGACCGTTTTTCTCAAGGTGACCGCAAAGTAGACCGCGAAGGCCATGACCATCAGAAGCACAGGTACGATGAGGGCCACATACATCAATCCGATGCGCAGATAGAACACGTTCGAGATGAAGAACAGCATCACGGCTGGCGGGAACACGACACCCAATGCTCCAGAAGCTGCGACAGCGCCTCCTGCGGTTCGCGGTGCGTAGCCCGACGCCATCATCGGGGCATAGGCCACCAACGCCACAGTTATGACGGAAGCACCGATCACCCCGGCGGCGGGCGCAAGAACGAGGCCGATCAGCAAAGTCGCAATGGCGTAGCGACCGGGAACGCCTGTCAGAAGACGCCCCAGCAAGCGAAACATGGTTTCGGCAATCCCGCTGGCATTCAGGATCAGGCCAAGAAAAATCAACATTGGAACGCTGGTGAATTGGACTGATTCATTGGTCAGTACACCACGGGCCCGCAGGTAGATCAGCCCCAGATGCTGAAAATCAGTGATCCCCACCCAAACCGCAGCGACAAACCCCAAGAAGCCTGTCCCCGCGAGCACCAGCGCCACCGGAAAGCCACTGAAAACCCCAATCGCCATCACGACAAGCATGGCAACCGTGAGGACCTCATTCACCATTGTGCAGGCCGCTTGCTTGTTCCGGTGCACCTTGCGCACGTCTCCCTGTCAGAAAGGCGATGTTGCGAAGGGCTACGATCATCCCGGCAAGAGCCAGCAAGATGGGGCCGATGACCCCGGCAATGCGTTGTGCCCACAACTGGGTTTCCGCGTATTTCGTGGTGCGCATCAAACCGTCCCATCCGTAATAGGTCAGGATGGCGGCGAGCGGCAGAAGGACAAAAAGGCCGCCAATCAGTTCGATCCAAGCAATGCGGCGGGCGGACCAATGTCTGCGAAGAACATCAACGCGCACGTGACCGTCGCGCAGATAGGTATACCCAAAGGTCAAGAAAATTAGGATGAACAGCAGTGACGTGGACAGGTCCGGCAAATAGCTCGACACGCCAAGTTGTAGCTTGCGATCCAGCATCTGAAGCGCGCCATAAGCAGCAATCGAAACAACTGTCAGCCACGCAGTCACGACGCCGATGCCGCGAATGCCACGGTCAATCCAATCCAAAAATCTCAAGCCGAATTCCCTCCCAAAGTTCTTTGCCTGTTAGCTGTTATCCCCCCGTGACATCTCCCTTGCGATTGTCTTGTTCCCGATTTTCCGGCCTGACTTTCGAGGTGCGAAAGCTGTCCCAGAACAGCAATGCTGCCCCACAAAAGATCGCCACGTCAGCCAAGTTGAAGGACGGCCAGTGGTATGACCCGTAATGGAAGTCGAGAAAGTCAGGGACGGCCTGATAGCGCAGACGGTCAAGGATATTGCCAAGCGCGCCTCCGATGATCAGACCGAGCGCCGCACCTGTCAGCCTGTCCGGAGCCTTCCACAGCCAGATCAGCAGCCATGCCACGACCACGGCAGCAAGTGCGACCAGACCCCACCAGGGTACGACCCCGCCGAGCATACCGAAGCTGACCCCATCGTTCAAAACCCGCACGAGGTTGAGAAAGGGCAGAACCTCGACCCCGTTCTCAAGCGCCGGGGAGTTCAGGGCAAGAGCCTTGGTGCCCTGATCAACACCAAACGCGGCGATGGCGCAAAGCCCACCGAGAACGCGGCTGTTCATGCCACCGCCTTCAGATCGGCCCGCGCGTCGCGGATGATCGCCCATGACGAGTGCAGGAACAGTCCGGCGATCCCGAAGGCTACGATGAGATCGGGCCATGCGCTGCCTAGCCAAACCACCAGCCCGGCGGCGATAACGACTGCGGCGTTGCCGATGGCGTCGTTGCGCGAGAACAGCCAGACAGCGCGCATGTTCGCGTCGCCCTTGCGGTACCGCAGCAACGGCAGCACGGAGATGACATTTATCACAAGAGCAATCAGGCCCAGAATCCCCATCAAAGTGGCGTCTGGGGTTGTCGGCTCGAATGCCCTTATGATGGTCGTGCCAAAGACTCCAAGACCAAGCAGGCCGAGGAAGATGCCCTGGATCAGGGCCGACCGCGCTCGCCAAGCGAGGCTCCAGCCGATGGCCAACAGGCCGAGGAAGGTGATTGCGCCGTCGCCGATGAAATCCAACGCGTCGGCCTTCACGGCCTGTGATCCGGCAATGAACCCGCCGATCATTTCAAGAACGCCATAACCAACATTCAGGATCACAACGATCCAGAGCGCGCGGCGATAGCCAGGGTCCTGATGGGCCGCACCTTGCTGAATATCTTCGTCGCTCTCGATGCGGTCAAACCCATACCCTGTTGTCTCGACGGCTTTTTCAATTTCCGGCAAGCGCGCTTCGGGAGCTGTCAAAGTCATTATGTGCGTTGCAGTAGACACTTTCACGGCGTCAGGCGCGATACCCGCAGATTGCGCCGCCCGCTCGATCTGGGCGGCATCCTTGGCGCAATCCATGCCGGAAACGCGGTAACGAAAGGATGGGATATCTGCTATCGCGCTTTCTGCGTTGGCCATGATCGCAGTTCTCCTGCTAAAGTGGATCAAAGGATAATATATCAGTGAGCAATGATATGACGCAGATCGTTGTGGACCGCAAGGTCGGTACCATTGAACAACGAGCAAAACTATTTCGCGGCTTTGCCGACCCAAGCCGCTTGTCTATTCTCGGCGCGCTGTGCGGGGAGCCGCTGGTTGTTCACGAACTCGTCGAGCGTACGGGACTATCACAACCAAACGTATCCAACCACTTGCGATGCTTGTTGGAGTGCGGGCTAGTTAACAGCGACCGAGATGGGCGCTTCATCCGCTACCGTATCAGTAGCGCACGTATCGCAACGCTGTTGAGCGATGTGGACGCACTTCTCGATGTGGTCGCAGGGGGCGTTGAGTCCTGCGACAACTATCGCGGGAGATAAGCAGCCACTAAGCGATGAAATAGACTAGGACAGAGCTAAAGGACGACTGATATTGATGTAACGCGCCGTCAAATTATTATAGCCGCTGTAGGTCTTACCATCATTGCACCCTTCGCCGCGATTGCGCAGGGAGCTCCGTCGATCCACGTTCTTAAGGACCCGAATTGCAGCTGTTGCCGGGTTTGGGTCGATATTCTTCGAGCGGAAGGCTTTCGTGTAACCGAGGAGCGCAGCTTTGGCACTCTGCTGGTTCGGCACAAGTTGGACAATGGCATCCCTCAAGACATGATGTCGTGCCACACGGGCGAGATCGATGGCTACATGATCGAGGGCCATGTGCCGGCTGCAGACATCCGTCGCCTTCTGGACGAACGTCCAGATGCAGTCGGTCTCGCCGTTCCAGGCATGCCCTATGGATCACCCGGAATGGGGCCGGAAGATCAGCGGGAAGCCTACGAAGTATTCCTGATCCGGCGCGACGGTAGCACCGAAGTGTTCACGAGTTATGACGCAGCCTGAGGTGAAATTAGACGATCAGAAATAATAGGGAGAAGACGATGACACAGCATAGACTACGATTTATGGGTTTGGGCGCGGTGTTTGTCATCATTGCCACTGTGGCCGTCGCACAGCAGCAACGAGGCGATTGGTGGGGCCACGGGCCGATGGGACCGGGCCACATGTGGTCTGAACGCATGCCTGGCTGGGGGCACGGAAACATGGGACCAGGCCAGCAGCAGCGCATGCAACGACACTGGACTTACATGAACGAGGGCGTGCCCGCAGCTTATCGGGGTGCTCGGAACACTATTCGCGCGACGCCTGAAGTTATCGCGGAAGGCCAGACGCTATACACAGCGAACTGCGCAAGTTGTCATGGAGCCGAGGGTCTCGGGGATGGTGAGGCCGGTCGGTCTCTCGTGCCTTCTCCGGCTCTCCTTAGATGGTTTGTTCAGATGCCGATGTCGGGAGACGAGTATCTGCTCTGGGCAATTTCTGAGGGCGGTCAGCGCTTCGGAACAGAAATGCCAGCCTTCAGGGAAGCGCTGACTGAAGAAGAAATCTGGAAAATCATCGCATACATGCGTGCGGGGTTCCCGTGATACCGCGCACCGCGAACACTTTGTAGAGCTTTTGGCGGTGCTTCCAAAAATACACAATTTCGCCGATCACCACCAAAACTGACATTGGTGGAGCGCGCAGCATCGCTCACTCTGGGCTCCTTCGAGACCTTCGCTGCCATCAGCTCAAATGACCGGTACGCTCGCAGACCCTTTCCATCAATATGAACTGGCGGCTGCGTGAGAATCCTATCCACTGTCACTTTTTCGAATCCGCGTGAGCGCATCGAAGTCGATTTCTTGCTTCTGTTCGTCACTTATATCCGGCCGGGTTTCCGATACCGGCTGGGGCCCTTGGACGTCCCACATCACCGCATGTGAGCCTGTACTCCAACGATAAACCCAACCAACAACACTGCACCCATCGGTCCCGATCAGATTGGCGATCGCGACGCCCTCACCCCTATCATCGTTCACTGTTTACTGACTTCCTGCACTGTGGCGCTGCGAATTGCGGCGTGGGGTTGCAGAGCGTTCACTACGACCGCGCGCCGGACTTCGTTGATTTTGGCTACCTGGTCCTCGATGAGGGAATGATCATCAGACCGGGAAAATGGGTTTCCGCGTTCTCAACAATTCATTGGCTTCATATCCTGTGGTCGGGCTCCGTGGCGGCTTCGACAATCGACAGGACTTCATCTTTATCAAAGCCGATAACCCTCGCCAGAACTGTAAACTCCACGACGTCGATACGACGCTCGCCGCTTTCGAGACGTGCCACAAACGACTGGTGGCGTTTGAGCTTCGCCGCCAACTGCTGCTGGCTGAGACCCGCATTCTGACGTGCATCAACCAACGCACGGACGAGCGCCAACTGGCCATTTGTTCTGATTGTCTTTGCCACGCGTCACATACCTTTTGTGACGTCGCTAGCGGATGAAATCTGTTATCTAAAAAGTAGATATTTGAGGGTGTTACCGGCGTCTGGTTTCCATGGGCTGCAAGTCTGATGCACACCCAATCGCCCATCAATCCCCCACCAGTTCCAGAAACCGACCGTAGTCCTGACTGACTTCGCGGGCTTCTTCGAAGGCGCGCGCGCGCTCCTGCTCGAGGCAGCGGAAGTAGTCCTGAATGTCCGTTATGTAGACCTCAAAGTCCCGTCGGATGATGTCGGCATAATCCCGAGCGGCCTGCGAATCGCTTGGAACGAACGGCTGGACCGGGGCGAGGCATGACCCGGCCTCGCTTGCGACCGGAGCGAGCATCAGCAAGGCCACAGCCTGTATCTTCACCCACCGGCTCAACCACAGGTTTCTGAAACCCCTATTTTCCTTGATAGACTCCATTGGCCGTGCCTAGTGTTTGTGTAACCGAGATACAGCCGTATCTGTCGCAATATATCTTGCGATTAATAATATACTATCGTAACTCTGGGCTTCAAGTGGGAATGCCCGGTTGTTGCGTGTTTGAAGAAAGCGTGAGCCGGGCCATGAACTGGGACATCGAAGCACCAAATGTGGTTACGGAAGCACGTTTCCGCGAACTCGTGGAAAGTGGCTATAGCGCAGAAATCCTGTGCCAGGAATCGGCACACAAGAAGGGCCCGAGCTACTACGGGGTCTGGATCATGCGTGCCGTGTCTGACGAAGGTATTGAGAAGCTCTTGGTCACCGCCCGCACACGAACAACCTACAACGACATCAAGATCCGCGAGTTCAAGACGATCACTGGCGTGGTCTCCTTCCTCATTGGCATCGGGTTCTCCCATGCCGATGTGCCACTCGAAGAAGGCCAACGGACTTCGCATAAGCTGGCGGCCACCGACAAGCGCGCCAGCGACTAGCCTTCTTCTCTTCAGCCTTCTGGCCGCGCCAACCTCGGCACAGATGGTGCTGGTCATGGAGAGCGACGGCTCTCTGACCCCATCCCGGTCTCAGGACAGTTTTGCCCGCAACTACAATGACGGCATAGGTCAGGGGTCTGCTGCTGATGAGCTAGCGATCCTCGGTGAAGATGAACCCGATACTGAACCTGACGCATTGCGTTTTGCAGCCTTCTCGCGGCCCGCTCCCCTGCCCCGCGCCGATGTCCTCTCCGGGATTCAGACCACGGCCTTGCGCTATGCCGGCCATCCCGGCCTGCGTCGCGCGGGGCTTTCCGTGACGGATTGGCTGACGCTCTATCGCGCCAATATCGAGGTTGAGAGCGCCTACCGGCAGGATGCGATCTCGAGTGCAGGTGCCATTGGCCTTGGTCAATTGATGCCAGCGACGGCGCGTGATCTGGGCGTCGACCCGCGTGATCCGCTGCAGAACCTCGACGGCTCCGCCCGCTACCTTGCCATGATGCTGGAGAGTTTCGGCGATCCGCATCTTGCGCTGGCTGCCTACAACGCCGGACCCGATGCGGTCCGCCAGTATGGCGGCGTTCCCCCCTACCGAGAAACCCAGAACCACGTGGCCCGCGTCATGGCCGTCGTGGCCCGATTGGAAGGATCAAATTCATGAAACAGATTTCAAACCTCTTTGTCGCCACGCTGGCGCTATTCCTGCTGATTGCCGAACCCGCCCTCGCCCAGAGCATTGATCTCTCCCCGATCCAGAGCCTGTTACAGGGCATCGTCGATGCGCTGACCGGCCCACTTGGCGTTGTCATCGCGACGCTTGCCGTTCTCGGGGTCTTTCTCAGCTGGTTCTTCAACATCATCGATCTGCGCCAGGCGCTCTGGGTCCTCGTGGGCATCGCTGGTGTTGCCGCCGCCCCCACCATCGTTGCCGCGGTCTTTGCCGGTGGCTGAGCGCGCGCCTCTCTTTCTCGGCCTCGTGCGCCCGCCGAAGCTTCTGGGCCTGCCCATCATGTACGCGATGGTCTGGCTCTTCGGTTCGGTGCTCTTGTTCGTCTGGGTCCAGCACATCGCGGTGCTGGGTTTCGCCGCCCTGCTCTATCCGGTGCTCTGGAAGGCCGCGGATTGGGACCCGCGTTTCATCGACGTGATGATGACGGCACTGCAGGAGACGCCGCCCACGCGGAACAGAAGCATCCATGGCGGGGACAGCTATGCGCCATAATGAAGCCCTGGACGAAACGCTCGATCCCCGCACCCTGACGCCGGACTGGTATTCCCGAGAAACCCGGCTCGCGCATATGCTGCCCTATGTGAGCCTCGTCGACGACCAAACCGTGCGGACCCGGGTGAACGAGCTCTTCCGGTGTATCCGGCTCGAGGGGATCAACAGCTACACGACCGACGATACCTATCTCGACAAGGTGACGGCGCTCTTTGCCCGCATCGTCGCGCAACTTGGGCCGGAATTCAGCTATTACCTCCACAAGGTCTCCAAGGCCATCAAACCTGATCTCGACCCGATCCGTGAGGACAGCTTCGCGGGAGAAGTCGACCGGCGCTGGCGCGCGAAACTCGAGACCAGCGGGCTGCGCGACAAGACGCTGACGCTCACCGTCATTCACCGCCCGCCTCCGAAAAGCCTCCTGCCGTTCCTGAGCCGCAGCGCGCCGGACCGACTGAAGGAGGAGACCCGCAAACGCCTGCAGCGCCTCGGTGAGGCCGTGAACGTCTTCCTCTCGGGGCTTACCGAGCTCAAGCCGCGCCTGCTGTCAGCCGGATCGGGAGAGTTGGTGGGCTTTTTGGGCGCGCTCAACACGGGCACCGAGCTGCCGCTCTACCCGGCAAACACCTACGGCTTTTTGTCCGTCAACGTCGCCAATACCCGCGTGACGTTTCATGGCGATCATTTCGAGCTCTCGGAAGGCGTCGTGGGGCATCGCTACGGCAAGAGTTTCACCATCGGGGAATACTCGGAAGGCACCTCCTGCACCATGTTCGACATGCTGAACCTGCCGGTCGACATGATCGTGACGCACTCCTTCACGCCGATCAATTCGAACCTCATGGCGGGCCGTATCAAGCGGCAAAAGCGCCAGATGCAGGCCAGCCAGGACGCGGCCCTCTCGCTCATGGAAGCCCTCGACATCGCCGCCGATGATCTCGAGGCCAAGCGCCAAAGCTTCGGCGAACACCATATGGTCGTGACGCTCTTCTGCGAAACGCTCGAAGAGCTGCAAACCCTCAGCGCGGAGATCGTGAACGCCGCCGCGACCGAGGGCGTGAAAATGATCGGCGAGCGGGTCGCATCAAAAGCACATTACCTCAGCCAACATCCCGGCAACCAACCCAAGCGTGTCCGCGCGAGCGCCGTCACCAATCGCAACTTCGCGGATTTTGCGGCCTTTCACCGGACACAGCTCGGCAAACCCGCCGCGAAAACCCCATGGAGCCGGGTCGTCACTTATTTGCCCACGCCGGAGCAGAGCGCCTACCGGTTTTCCTATCACGAGCAAGGCAGCCCGGACAAAGAACCGACCAGCGGGCATACCCTGATCATGGGGCGGCCGGGGTCGGGCAAGTCGGTACTCTCGGCCTTCCTGATGACCCAGGCCCGCCGCGCAGGCGCGCGGATCTTCGTTTTCGACTACCGCCTCGGCATAGAGATGGCGGTGCGCGCAAATGGCGGGCGCTACGCATCCCTGAACGCCGGTCAGCCCACGGGTCTCAATCCCCTTTGGACTGAAACCGATAGTCGTGGCACCGCCTGGCTCTCGGACTGGCTCACAACGCTGCTCTACCGCGCCGACAAACCCCTGACCCCGGCGCAGACCAACCGCATCCAGGAAGTCGTGCGCCAGAATGCCCAGGCCTCCAATCCGGCCCTGCGGAACTGGCGGGATTTCGCATCGCTTTTTGTGTCCACAGATGATGGCGGCGATCTGCACCAGCGCCTGCTCGAGTGGACCGAAGACGGCCGCTACGGCTGGATCTTCGGGCAGAACCTCGAGGACACGTTCTCGCTCAAAGGCGATGTGGTGGGCTTCGATCTGACCGGCATTCTCGACAGCGAGGCCGACAAGGAGCGGATGGCTGTTCTCTCCTATCTTTTCCGCCGGGTCGAGCGCGAGATCGAGGACCGCCGCCCCACCATCATCGTGATCGACGAGGCCTGGAAGGCGCTCGACAACGCATATTTCGCCGAACGGCTGTCGAACTGGCTCGTGACTGCGCGCAAGCAGAACACCGTCGCGGTGATGATGACGCAATATGCCAGCCAGCTTGAGCGCACCCGGACCGGCAAGACCATCGTCGAAGCCGTTCCGACGCAGATCCTGCTGCCCAATATCCGCGCGCAGCCTGCGGACTACGCCATGCTGAACCTCACGGAGAAGGAGCTCGACGTCCTTCTCAACACGGGCAGCAACAGCCGCCTCGCACTGATCCGCGACGATCAGGGCTCGATCGTGGTCGATGCCGATCTCAGTGCTCTCGGGCCCAATCTCACCATCCTCGGCGGCATGGAGAAAGGCGAGGCGCTCGTCGGCGCCGATTACCGCGACCGCCCAGATTTTTGGAGGCTTTCATGATCCGTATTCTTATCGCTTTGGCTGCGCTCGGCGCGCTGGCCTCCTGCACCCAGTATCGGGAGCCGCAGGCCAATTGCTTCACGTTCCTTGCGTCCACAGCACCCGTCGCGCCTGATTGTGACTTCACGCCCCTTGGCACCCCGGAGGGGGACATTGAAGTCTAGCCTGCCTCATATCCTAGCGCTTTGCCTGCTGCCAGGTCTCGCCTTGTCTCAGGGCGTGCCGACCAATGACAGTGGGCTGACCGCGCGTGATATCGTCGAGACTGGCGATCGCGAGGCAGACCTCGCGATCCAGGCCGACAAGCTTTCCGTGCGCGAACTCATCGCCGAGATCGAACGGGAGCAGCTGGAAACCCTGCAACGCATCCTCGATGCCCAGACCAGCTTCGGCGGTCAGGGCTTGCCGGCTATGGTCTCGGGGCTGGAAAGCGGCAGCGGCGATCCCGACCGCGCCGTGGAAGCCGTCTATGGCACGGGCGAGATCGACCCCAATCCCGGCGGTGCGCAGATGTTCGGCGACGCCGCCGAGAACATCGAGCAGCTCATCATCCGCGTCGCCCAGGAAACCAGCGGCTTTGCGGGTGTTGGCCGCGCAGGGCTCTCCCCCGTCCAATGGCGCGCGCTGCTGCAAGCGCTGATCTGGCAGGAAAGCCGGTTTGCGATCGGTGCACGGTCTCCCGTCGGCGCCTATGGCCTCACCCAGATCATGCCGGGCACCGCCAGCGATCTCGGCATCAACCCGGAATACTATGACAGCCCCTATCTGCAGGTGCATGGCGGCGCGCGCTACCTCGCGACCCAGCTCAACACATTCGATGGCAACATCATCAACGCCCTCGCGGCCTATAACGCCGGACCCGGCCGGGTTTTCGAGTATGGCGGCGTTCCGCCCTTTCGCGAGACCCAGCACTACGTCCAGGTGATCCCCGAACGCTATAACCTCTATTTGACCCGTATCGGCGGGATCGAAGCGCTTGGCACGATCGACCCCGCGCTTCTGGCCAATGCCAACCTCTCGCTCACTGGGCACGGCGCGGCCTTCTATGGCAACAACTCACCCGCCGCGATCAGGCAAGCCGCCCTGCGTATTGCGGATATCGTCGAACGGATTTCCGAGACCGAGGATGTGCAGGAGAGCGTTGCGCTCAACACTTATGCCCGCGCCGAACTCGTGCGTCTCGTGGCCGCCCGCATCCGGCTTCAGGCGGCACGCACCCGCGTACTCTCCGCCGAAGAGCTGGCCCAGGCCAGCGCCCGCATGGCCGAAGGCGCGTTCATGGATTTTACGATCAGGGAGATTGAATGATGGGACATCTGCTCTTGAGGACAGCTTTGGCCACGACACTTGGCATTGGCTTGCAGTTCAGCGCCCTACCCCCTGTCTCAGCACAAGGCGTGCCCGTCGTCGATACCCAGAACATCGCGCAAAACATCCAGCAGCTCCGGCAGATGATCGAAGACGAGATCCTGCAAAACGAGCAGCTGACGCAGCTCCGCGAACAGCTTGCCACACTCACGGATCAACTCGCGGAGCTGCAAAGAACCTACGAGGCCCTCACCCGCCTCGCCGAGCTTCCAGAAATCATTCGCACCGAGATGGAAGACGAACTCAATGGCCTGCTCGACCAGGAGTTCGGGGACATCCTCGCCACGATTGAGGCGATCAAGACTGGGGATTTCTCCGGCCTGTCCGGCTCTGGCGCAGGCGAAATCGAAACCCAGATGGACCGGGTGCTGGCCGATCTCGGCTTCGATGAAGACACGCTCTCGGAAATGGCCACCAGCGGCAATCCCGGGGCCAACCGCGTGGCGACGCAGGCAACAACCGGCGCGCTCGTCTCAGCCGCCGCCCAGAACAGCTATGAAGATGCCGGCCAGTCGCTCGAGCGGGTCGACCGCCTTGTCGGGCTCATCGACGACATGGAAGAGCTCAAGCAAAGCGTCGATCTCAACACGCGCGTGACAGCTGAATTGGCCATCGCCCTCGTGGCGATGTGGCAGCTGGAAGCGATTCAAACCGTGGGCGATGGCACCGGCGGCGTGATCGATGCCGCCACCATCGCCGAGGAGCAGCGCTTCATGGATTTCACTCTGCCCGAGCTGCGGGCCGAGTGAGTGCGGGGTGTGACGCGTGGCGAGTGAACAAGAGATCATCGAGGAAGAACTGGTCTACGGTGCCCTGCGCCGTGAACGGCTTTGGCAGCGTCTTGGCCTGATAGGCCTTGTCTTCGGCATCATCGGCTGTCTGAGCGCGGCAGCTGTCTCGATCCTAGATGTCGATCCGCCCCCCGTCGTTGTCCCCTATGATCCCGCCACCGGCTTTGCACTCCCCGAAGCCTCGGTGGGCGCTTCCTCGGTGACCGCCAACCAGGCGATCATCGAGGCGGAGGTGTTCCGCTATGTGACCGACCGGGAGGTCTATAACCAGCTCGACAACGATCTGCGCATCCGCAGCGTCCTGCGCCGCTCGGACGGAGCTGCCGAGAGCGGGCTGCGCCAGATCTGGAACAGCGCCAACGAGAATTACCCGCCGACGGTCTATGGCCCCAATGCTCGGCTCGACGTGGAGATCCTCAGCATCAACCGGATCGGAACCAACCGCGCGACGGTCCGCCTGCGCAAGCGCCTGACGTCCATTAACGGCACCCAGACCGGCCTCTTCACTGCGACGCTTCTCTTCGAGTTCCGCCCAGAGACCCGCCGCTCCATCGACGAGGTCTGGACCAATCCATTCGGCTTCACCGTCCTCGAATATTCCATCCGCTCCGACAGATTGGAGAACTGACGTTGTTGTTTATAAGATCGCTTATTTTTGTCATTGCCCTGTTGCCCGGCCTCGCCTCTGCCGAAGCCATCCCGCGTGGCGGTCCCAACGACAGCCGGGTGCGCTTGGCCACCTACCAGGAGGGTCAGGTCTACCGTCTCAACGTGTCGCTCACCCATGTCACCAGCATCGAGTTCGGCGAGGGCGAAAGCATCCGCTCGATCATCGCGGGCGACACGGAAGGGTTCGAGATCGACGGCGTCCCGGGCGGTCAGGCCTTCGCGATCAAGCCTGTGGCGCGCGGGGTGCATACCAATGTGACCGTCTATACCAACCGCCGCAGCTATTATTTCAACGTCCAGGAGACCCGCAGCCCAACCTTCTACGTGGTGCAGTTCCGCTATCCGGAGGACGATGCGCGCCCGACCCGGGCCATCGCCGCCCAAGCGCCGAACTACAATTACGGCGCCAGCGCGCGGACCGAGTTCACGCCAACGCGCATCTGGGATGACGGGACGTTCACGTATTTCGCGTTTCCAAGAAACGCGCCTGTGCCCGCGATCTTCCGCTACGCGGGCGGCCGCGAGCGCACGGTCAACACGCAAACCCCTGAAGACGGCGTGATCCGCGTCAGCGGCGTGAACCGCCAATGGGTCCTGCGACTTGGCGAAGAGGTGGTCTGCATCGAGGCGATCCCGCCCGCGGAGGCCGCCTCATGAGCGATACCGAGAACACCGAGCTGGAAAAACGCCTCGCCGCCCTTGAGAAAGGCAGTGCCCGCGCGCCCACGGCGGCGCAGCGCCGGTCGCCCCTTCTCGCGCTGATCGTGGTCCTCGTCATCGGCGCGGGTGGTGCCCTGCTTTATCTCCTCTCACAGCCCGAAGAAGAGGAAGCCTTGCCGACGGCCACTCCGGACGTCTTCCAAAACGAAGGGGATGGCTTTGGCGCTATCGAGACCTTGCCCCCGCCCGAGCCCGAGGTTGTGTTCGTCGGACCAGACCCCGTCGAGCCCAACGCGGAGCTTCTGGCGCAGATCACCGCCCTGCAGGCCCAGATCGAGGAATTGCGCAACGCCCCCGAACCGGTCGTCGAGGAAGACACCGCCGCCGCAGAGGCGATCGATGCGCTGACCGCTCAGATCGCGGCGCTGCAAGCCGCCTCGGAAGCCGCACAGCAACGATTTCAGGACGAACTGACGGCGCGGGATCGCAGCCTTGAGCAACTCCGCATGGATCTGGAACTGGCCCAACTCGAGGCCAGCCGACCGCAACCCGCGCCAGTGGGCCCCACGGAAGATGAGCTGCGCGAACGCGAGCAAGAACGACTGCGCCGCGAAGAAGAGGCCAGACGTCTGGCTGAGCTCGAACGCCGCGCGGCCGAAGAGCGCGCCTTCCAGGAGCGGCGCATCACCTCACCCACCATCGCCTTTGGCGGCACGTCCGGAGCGAATGAAACGGCTCTGACCGAACGCACTTTTGGCGAGGTGACGGATTTCGTGCTGAACGGTGCGTTGCCCACGTCCGTCACACAGGCAGAGGTCATTGCCAACCCGTCCAACACCATCATTCAGGGCACGATGATCCAGGCCGTAATGGAAACCGCCCTCGACAGCTCCCTGCCCGGCCAGACCCGTGCCGTGGTCTCTGAAGATGTGTTCAGTTTCGACGGTTCTCGGCTCTTGATCCCGCGTGGATCCCGCCTCATCGGGCGGTATCGTTCGGGCGTTGATATCGCGCAGCGCCGCGTCACCATCGCATGGGACCGGATCATCCTGCCCGATAATCAGACCGTCCAGATCAGCTCCTTCGGGGGTGATGAGTTGGGGCGTTCAGGTGTGACTGGCTTTGTCGATACGCGCTTTGATGAGCGCTTTGGCTCGGCAGCGCTGATTTCACTGATCTCCGCCGCACCAAGCGCCGCCGCCGCAAATGTCCAGGACGAAACAGCCGCGGACGTGCTCGAAGACGTGGGCGATGATCTAGCGGATGCCACGGACAGCGTGATTGGCGACTATCTCTCCATCGGCCCCGTCATCTATGTCGACCAGGGCGCGCGCGTCACGGTGATGGTCGACCGCGATCTGGAGATATTCTGAGCCCATGTCGCTGAGCTATCTCGAAACCTCCCTCGACCGGATCGAAGCCGCCGCCCGCGACGATGTCATCGAGATCTGCATCAACCCCGACGGCTCCTGCTGGGGCGAATTCCAGGGCGATCATTTCATGCGAAAGCTGGACCAGGCGTTGACTGCAACCGAAGTGAAAGACCTCGGCAACCAGATCGCCTCCTCCGCCAACACCACGATGAGCAAGGACCGCCCCATCATCTCGGTCTCGATCACCTACAAGGGTCGCCCGATCCGAGCACAGGTCATTACCCCGCCCGCCGTGCTCTCGGCCATGTCGATCAGCCTGCGGTTCTTTTCAAGCCTGCCGCTTGACGGGCTTGCGCTTGATTTCCTCTTTGGCAAGGAACGCAAGCTTGAAGAACTCCGCCTCGAGAAAACCCACGAACTGCGCGAAGTGGTGGCCGCGGGCGTGATCGACGATGCGCTGGCCTTTTGCGTCGCCAACAAGCTTAACATGATCGTCTCTGGCGGCACCTCCACCGGCAAGACCGTGGCTGCGCGCAAGATCCTCTCGCACGTGCCATCCGAGGAACGCATCGTCACCATCGAGGAAGCCGCCGAGCTTCTGCCGACCCAGCCCAATGCCGTGACCCTCATCGCCAATCGCGATGCGGAGTTCCAGACCGCCGATGTGCTGCTCACCGCAACCTTGCGCATGCGCCCCGACCGGATCATCCTGGGCGAGGTGCGCGGCAAAGAGGCCATGACCTTCCTCGAGGCGATCAACACTGGCCATGGTGGGTCCATGACCACACTGCACGCCGAAACCCCGCAACTTGCCGTGCAGCGTCTGGCCATCGCCGCACTCAAGACCGAGATCCCGATGACCTATGCCGACATGATCCAGTACATCGAAAACTCCATCGATGTGATCATCCAGGCCGGTCGCCACGATGGCCGGCGCGGCATCACCGAATTTTACCTCCCCGGCGCAACTGAGATTGGAACTTCCCGATGAAGACATTTGAATACGACATCCTGTCCTTTCCCATGACCCGAAAAACCAGTCTCACCGACATGCAGGCCAGCCTGAACGCGAAGGGGGCCGAAGGCTGGGAGGTCGTGTCGATCAGCTCCTCGGAATTCGCCAATGTCGGCCACACAGTTTTCCTGAAGCGCGAAACCACTATCATCGGAGCCACGGAATGAAGCCGGCGCGGCTAACCCTTGCGCTAGTCGCGCTGGCCGTGAGCCTACTGGCTGTCCCTGCCTTCGCCGAGCGCAATATGGTGCCGACCCTTGATCGCAGCTTTGACGTCTGTCCGGACCGACCCGCTGAGCCCAACTGGATGCAAGAAATACCCCTGCGCCAAGCCTATCAACGCGTGTTGGTCCAGGATATCTACCGCGCCCAGAATCTCGAGCGCATCATCGAGACCGAAAGCTGCGACTGTGAAATCCGGTTCCCGTCTTGGGACGCTGCCGAGGCGGAGTTTCATGAGCAGCACGCGAGTGACGAACGCTGGAAAATGCTGGAAGCATCCGACGCCTACAATCAGCGCGCGAACGACGTTCGCCTTGAGGCTAAAGCCATCTGCGAAACCGCAGGCAATTGGTAAGGCAGCCCCGTTATGAGCGTCGTCACCTATTTCGTTGAAACCTCCCAGGGCTATCTCGACACCGCCGCAGAAACCCAGTTCGGGTCGGTCGCGGCAACGGTCGGCACGCTTCTGGTGCTGGGAACAACGCTCGTGGTGATCCTCGTCTTCCTGAACATGATCTACCAGTACAAGGCGATGGACGGCCGAACAGCCTTCTGGCTCGCGGTCAAGATCGGGTTGATCGGAATATTCGCGACCAACTGGGTGCAGTTCAACGCCCTCTCCTCCGCCATCCTTGCCGGAATCGATAGCATTGCGGGGGCGCTCGTGGCTTCCGTCGGTGGTGGAACTCCCGGTCCCTCTGGAACTTTCGCCGAAGAATTCGACCGGCTGATCGCGGAACTAGGGGACTATCTCAACGCCGCCGGGTCCGAGTTAAATTGGATGGCAGGGGCCATGCTCGACATTGTCGGAGTGCTGTTACTCTCGATCCTCGGCGGGCTAGCCGCCTTCATTCTCGTGGCCTCGCGTTTGATGATCGCACTTCTGATCGGGATCGCTCCAGTCATGATATTCCTGACACTATTCGAGGTGACCAAAGACTACTTCGCGCGGTGGCTGTCGGCGCTGGTTTCCTTCGCGCTCTACCCCATCGTCGTGGCCGGCGTGTTCGCGACGATCACCGGCGTTTCCTCCGCACTCATCGGCGAGCTTGGCGACCCTGAAGGCGCCTCAAATATTGGCGCGCTCATCCCCTTCTTCATGATGGTGCTGATGGCTAAGGGCTTCATCATCGCAACACCCTTCATCGTCCGTGCGATCTCGGGAAACATCATGATGCCCGCCCTCTCCGGTGGCCTCGGCGGCGGCTACAGCTTCGCGCGCGCCGCCATGGGCAGCCAGCAGGCCTACAACCGCTACCTTATCGGTGGGGCGAGTGGCGCGGAGTATGCAGCCCTTAGGGCTCGGCAGTTCTTCGGGGTACAGCAGATGCCACTGCGGCAGGGGATGGGGCAGACGGGTCAGGGAAGCGGCACAGGGTCACCGGGTGCCGGGTCCCAGATGCTGGCGCAACTGGCTCGGTTGGGAAGGCTGGGGCGGAGATGAAGAAGTTTTGTTTTGCAAGGCTACCGAGCCATGGATGAACGGAGGTCCCTTAAACATTCACCAGTAAGAACGGTACCATTGGAGCTGGTGCAAACAATCCTGCGTTCAGCAGTGAATGGAAGATCTGTCGGACTTGAAGAGGCAATTCGTGTTCTGGATTGCGATGCACATCACGCCAACCGAGTCTTGCGCCAGATGGCCGAGGCTGGGTACTTGGAGCCTGCCGACATCCTTGACGGTTTGTTTTACTGGCAGCTAACGCCGAACGGAACTCGCCTCGCAACGGAATCCAAGCGAAAGCGTATCGGGCGCGATAAGGTTCAGACCATCATTTCTGAACTGCTTGCTCGGGCCAAGGTCATCAACAGCGATCCGAACCGCCTGCAACGTATCACATTGAAGCTGTTCGGCAGCGCGCTCGAGGAGCTTGACGACTATGGGGACGTAGATGTTTCGATTGCGTACATGCGGCGCCAGCTAAGCGATATCGAACGAGAGCGCATCGAAAACACACTGAAAGCCCGTCAAAGCAAGTCAGACCGCCAATCCTTTCACGGACGCCTCATGGGGGCGGAACGTCAGGATACGCGCGAGATCATGGCGTTCCTCAAAAAAGGTCTGCCACATCTTTCGCTCATGAATGATGATCCTATGGACCTCGGGACACCGTACCGCTGGCTGGTCGACCACGACGTGAAAACGGACAGAACAGTTGATGTTTCTGACGATATCGTTCGACCCAACGGGCCTTCGATCCTCGACCAATACCCGAGGAAACCGCTACCGCCCATCACACTGCTTGAAGCACGACACAGAACCATTTCCGCGGATACCAAAGTTGCGATTCATGACTTACACATAGGTTTGGAGGACGCAGCCACGCTCGAGGAACAAATGTGGTCTCCGAAGGTCACGCGCGAAGGCGCTTTCATTGCCAATGACATCAGAAGTCAGAAGCGGGTCAAATTCGCCGGGTTTCAGCACCTATGTCCGATCTGGAAGAAAGACCTCGGCGGCGTAGCGATGCTGAAGGAAGCCCTCGACTGGTGCGATGAACATAAGGTTTGGGTCAGAGACCTATATCCGGGAGTTTCAATCCAACGGTCCGACCGGACACATATCATACGCCTCGGGTGGGGCCATGACCTGATCTATTTCAATGTCGGCGGTAAATCGACAACTGGGAGCCTGCTGCCCAGAAATAGAACACGCGTTTCCAAAATTGACTTGGCCGGAGCCTATGCGGTCGGAAGGGCACTTTCGAAGATGTATGATGAAAGCAGGTCCGCGAAAATGCCATGGTTCAGCGCTGACATTTTGCTTCCGTTAGTCGAGCTAGACAGGCTTCCAGATTTCCCTCGGCTGCATAAAACGGGCGCGTTTAGAGAAGGTGCATTTCAAGGTCTGCGGGAGATCACCTTCTTCTGAGCCGGGATCATACCCCCGTGTGCACCAACGGGCCACTAAGCCGTGGATTGAAACTAAACTTGCTATTCATCTCCAACCGCAAGGTGCAGGAGCCCGTCGACCCGCTCCAGACCGGCCGGCAGCAACATGTTTTCAAGCCATCCGATCGCTTGTCCGCGCTCACTGCAATAAGCGAAGAAGGCCCTTTGCATGGCACGCGTGAAGGCGACAAAGAAGGAATTCAGCTCTTCATCCCGTCCGGGTGAAAGGCTCCACCAAGTCTGTGCATCGAGACCAAAGAAGATCATTGTGTGAAACTCAAGACCCTTGCTTTTGTGGATCGTCATAAGTGGCACCTGGCCTATGCCTTCGAAGCGATCGAGAGCGTCTGACCAAGCGTCCACAGCTTCGGCGCATTCGCAAAACAGCGTGATGAACCCTGTCCGTACCCGTTCGAAGTCCGCGTCCCGTCTATAGGCGGGAAAAGCCTGGCGCAGCCGATCGGCACCGACAAATTCAAGGGCGATCTGAAACACATTTGCCGCGCTCTCGCCATTCTGTTCGTTATCGCGCATAGCCGCACGCAAAGTGGAGGAGAATTCTTCAATACTTCGCTGCAGCCGCTCCTGGGCTCGTTCATCGCCAGTATCGATGGCGAATAGCGCTTGCAGCTGTTCTTGAGTGGCGTTCCAGGCACCCGGGCTACGTTCACCAGTACCGAGCCTCAAGAGCGGTATAAAGATACCTGTCAGTTCTTCGGCAAGTAGTTCCTGAATCGCAATTCCACCAACACTACGCGCCAAGTTTCTGATCTTCAGGCCTTGCGCTGCAAATACGTCCGTCAGTTCGGCTTCAACATCGTCGGCGCGCATACGCACGAGAATGGCGCAATCATGCGGCTCCAGAATGCCGTGCTCAATTTCTCTATCGATCCAAGCCGCGATTTGCTGTGCTTCCTGCTCGCGTGTATCGAAACGCCAAAGCGCAGCGACCTGACCGTCGACGGCGCGCTGCCCCCTGGCTTCAACGTCTTCTACGTTTGGATCGATGCGCTCCGCAATCACCTGTTGAATGGCGACCAGATCCGCATGAGACCGCCAGTTAAAGCGTAGCGCTCCGTTCACTGCATTGAAGTCAGAAGCAAATTCCTGAAAGGCGTTGTCCATCGCCCCGGCCCAGCCCATAATGCGTTGCTTGTCGTCGCCGACGGCTGTGAAAACGGCATCACTGCCATGAAAAGCACTCTTCACCAGATCATATTGTGCATATGTCGTATCTTGGAATTCATCGAGGAAAACGAAGGGATAGGTGAGCTGCAGGGCACGCCGTATCGCGGGGTTCTCGCGCAGCAAATAATCGACAAGTCTGTTAATCATGGCAAACGAGAGCAACGTACCGGTTGGACGCTCCAATTGCTCCTGCCAATAAGTATGAAGTAGCTCGCGCCAAGCCGGTGGTATTCCCTCCGCATCGAACGGAAGCGGCGCGCGTGCGATCGCCTTTTCGAATTTTTGCCAGCCGATGTCACGCCGACCGCTCCGGGTGAGGAAGTCCTCCAAATCATCGCGCCGCGGAAACCCAATTTCATAGTTGCGGGGCGGCCCAAAGGGTTGAGGGATCGCGGCCCGAAAGCGGTCTAACATATTTTTGGTGAACGCATCGAAGGTAAGCGAGTGAAAACGGCGCGCCTGATCGGGCGGACAACGCTTGCCTACGCGCGCCTTGAGCGTCTGTGCAGCATCCCTTTTAAAGCTGATGGCCAGGATGCATTTGGGCGGCAGACAGATGCCAGTTTGCAGGAGGTATGCTGCTTTTTGCGCTAGGAATTCTGTCTTGCCCGCGCCTGCGCCGGCGGTAACGCATACGCTTCGGTCCGTTTCGCGCAGCGCTTGCCACGCGCCCGGCTCGAGTTCGTCGACGCCCTGAGGCCTCCAATCATCGGGAAGCACCAACATCAATCTGCGCCGTTCTCGAGACCGAGCTTCATTTTGACATATTGAACCAGCGCGCACAGTTCAGGCGGAGCGTTTGCGGCAAGATCTGCCTTCGGAATGCGATTAATCGCGGCCAGATGCGTTTCAGGCTTGCTTCGGCTCAAGAACAGGTATGGATACCAGATAAAGCAATCATCCCACTCAGGATCGTAGAGACCAGCGTTCCCGTCCTTTTTGAGAGTGGCGGCTTTCTTGCGCTCCAAGGCCTCTTCACTGTCGTCAGGACCGTGCGCGCCCGGATCGAGCTCCTTATAGGCGTCTGGAAATGCCGCGAGCATCGCGAAGTCCAGATCGAGTGGATCGGAGAAAAAAACACCTTCGTCTTTCAGCGCCTGCATCCAGTTGTTTTCAGCAAATCCATCAGTCATCTCTTCGTCGGACAGGGCAGGAAGGTTGGCGAGCTCGACCACTTCCATCATCACATTCAAGTTGTTGCTGAGATCGTTTCCAATTTCGGCGAGCGATCCGACGGTCGCCCTTATCGTGTTCGCACCGCCATGTGAGCGCCCCAGGTCGAGATCAATCAGCGTTGCATGCGGTATCTTCAGCGCGTCAAGAAGCCGCCAAAAGTGATCGACATGGCGACCGCCGAGCGGCACAACAGGCACGAAAGAAGGATCAAGAGGGACGCCCATCGCCTCCGCGAGCAGAGGCAACACAATTCGTTCGGAGTCCCCCTCGCCGAGGATGACGAACCGCGCGAAGTAGAGCTCCGGATACGCCCGCACGGCGAGCCGGACATACTTACCCGCCTCGGTCGCATCGTCAGGTAGCGTCAAAGATTTCACCGATGAGGCCCTGCTGGTCGTATCGAGCCGGAAGTAGCGCACCTCGTCCGGCTTGATACGGCTCAAAATGCTAGCGCTGTGGCTAGAGATCAGTACTTGCGCCGAGCTGAGCGCTCCGATGTCGCGCGCTTGGTTCATAATGCGAGAGAGGAAGAACGGCGACAGGCTGTTTTCCGGTTCTTCGATGGCCAGAATCGTAAGATGAGCACGCCGCAGCTTTTCCTGATCGAACGGGCTATCGGCAGCGGCCAGTCGCAGAGCATCTTTTTCGGTTTCAAGCGTCGCCGCAGTTAGAGCTATATGAAACACAGAGAGCGTTGACCGTCGCTTAGGTCGACAAGCGCCCGCTCGCGACCGGCCTCATCGGGATGGAATGCAAATTCGACGCGCCTGACCAGTTCCTCGAGCCGACTTTCCACAAGTCTGAGCACTGGCGTCGTATCTGTGTCGGCTTCGTGGACCTGCCGCCAGCGCTTCGTAAGCCGCTCGACGATGAATTCTGCGGGTGCTTCGCGCTCAAAACGCTTCTGGATGAGCTTGGCTCCGCGCTCGGTCGTCTTGGACAGGCGATCCGACCATTTCGCAGCCCGCCACAAACGCCCCTTAAGCAAATCAGTGACACGATCCGCCGGATTACGGGTCGCCGGCACATAAACAAGTTGGATGGTGCCACGATCAACGGCGGCGACCCTTTGGCACTCATCCCAATCGTAATCATCACCGAGCGTACCAATCCAGCGAATGTCCTCTTCCACCGTACCATCGGGCGTTCCGTCATCCGTCCAGACTGCCTGCAGGCGCATGCGCGCTTTAAGCGGTTCTCCAGGGCCGGTTGCTGCCATATGGTTGAAAAAATCCGGCACGGCGTCGGCCGCCGCCGCCTCGTCAAGACCGTCTAATTCTGGGAAGGACAGGATACACTCGATCGACAGCGTCGCTCCAGGATCGAGCTCGGTTTGGTCAGGCCTAAGATGAAAATCGCGTGTCTGGATCTGTCTTTCTGCACTTGAGACACCAAAAAGCCGTGCTAACGCCTGAAGCGCCGCCGTTTTTCCGGCTCCGTTTCCGCCAACCAATGCCGTAACCCCGTTCTCAAACCTGAGAGTTTCAGCCTCTGCGCCGAAGCATCGGAAGTTCCGTATAAAAAGTGTGTCAATCTTCATCCGAATTCCCTAGCGTTCTATTTTTTCAAATCGGTTTTCTGCAAATTCCCGAAGGCCCAAGAGGCTCTAAATGTACTTCCGATAGTCACTGCTGACCTTTTGCCCCGAGGGAACGTATTTCAATACGTCACCAACCTTACGGGCTGCTCGGATCGGAATCGGCAAGCGTTGGTTCATCTGGGTCGAGTTCCAGTTCACCTTCGTGAGGCTGAAAACTTCCTTCGCAATCTGTTCGATTGTTCTCTCGCTTTGCGGGTGTGGACAGAGCAACAGGGGGTTCGGGACATAGAGGCCAGGATAGGTCCCATAGTAGGGAATGCTGCCGTTGGTATAGAGCAGCCCATTGCCGTCCAGTTCAACGAAGGTGCCGCGGAGGACAGGGAAGTCGCCGTCGCGCAGCACCTTGACTGAATAGCTCTCATGAATCCAAACGAGATCGCGCAGTTCCACACCTGCCTCGTCGAGCGCCTTGCCAACACCCTCGGCCTCGTCCTCGCGAAAGCGCGACGTCTTCATGACGATCACGCGTGCCGGCATCGTTCTATGGACCGACTTGTAGGCGGCCAAGGCGCTCTCGGTAAGCTTGTGAGCCTCATCGATAGTGAGGAACGGGTGGCGACCCCGCGACTCTGACTGTGCAGGACCGCCTCTAAGAATAAACCCTCTGCCCCGCTCGTCGAACATTTGCGCAGCACTGGTCCATATCTCGTCGGTTTCGGCATCCTTGAAAAAGCTGATGCCAATGTAACAGGCGGTGAACTCGCCTTCTTCCGGCAATCTGCGCCAGGGCACCTTGCCGCTGCCCTTATAGTAGAGCGTCGTCATAAGGTTCCATGCGAGGTCAGCTCGGTCTTGGGTTTGGCGGTCAGAGTTCTCCTTGATTTTGCGAGGGATCTTGGCATCGGGGTTGATGACATCCTCCCAAACAATCTGAATTGAGAATCTGAGGTCCATCGCTCTGGCCTTGAGCAAGCCACGGAAGTTCGGAGAGGTTTCTCTGCCAGCTTTCGCGTCGGCCGCTTCGTCCTCTATAACTTCGTCATCGCGCGCCCGCTCGTTTCTCCAGACCCGTTCGATCAACTTGACAGGGAGAGAAACCATGACCACGTCCGGCCGTTCATGATGCCCCTCCAGCTTTTCCAGTTGCGCCATAACTGCGTCGACGGCCATCTCCACAGCACGCGCATCGCTCGGTTCCTTGGCAATCTTCTCGATCTGACCTTTGGTCAGTACTCCATCTTCGGCAGCCACCATTTCAAACCGGCACCGATAGGGGTTCTGGTTTCTCAACCCGGGGAAATCCGGGTGCAGGTTCGGGTGCTTTTCGGTCTTACCCTCGAACCCATCTTCGATCGCATTCAGAAACTCGCCTGATTTTTCGACGGTCAGAGCGCTGCCAACAACGCCGACTTTGATCGTGTCCCCCAGGTTCGTTTGCAACGGGCCCGCCTGTAGCAACCCCAATCGTGGATCAGGATGATGGTGTTGGTCACCAAATTCCAGTTCAGGCTCCGGGAAGATCTTTGTCTTGAAGTCGCTCATAGGTCGAAGCTGCCTTGTTCATTCGAGCCGGACGGCTTCCTCGACTTTTGCGCCTTCGCGCCCCACACGTCCTCGGGCACACTCTTCGGCAGTTCGATGGAAGGCGGGTCACCAAACTTGATGATACGATCCGTCTTGGTGTCGGGTGCCAGCAGTTCGCCGGCATCTTCAAATTCCAGACCTGACAGCAATCGATGCCACATGATCACCTGGCCTCGAACGGTGCTGTTTGTGTCGAGGCGCTTCTTCCCGGACAACAAGGCATCCGGATAGTTGAGCGCGCGCGCTCCATCCGAAGTGAAGTAGTAGGATGGGTTGATGATCAGGTACCATTGGTCCGCCAAGCGCTCGAACCGGGGATGGAATGAATGGTGCCGCACATAGTCGATGGGCCCCTCCCCCTTCGACTTCTGATAGACGCTGACAACGTCGGCCTGTGTCTTCTGCTTCGCACCAAGATAGCGAAACTTGCGCGCGACGCCTCCAGGTGTCGGCAAGAAGTAGAACTGCTTTTTCTTTCGGTCCCATCCAAGCAAATCCCGAAAGTCATGCGCCAGAGTATGTCGCAACAGGCCCGCAAATTTGTGCTGCTGATCTACGGCGTCGTGTTGTGCCAGAAAGTCGGTTTCGATCCGTTCGACCTGATCCCGCTCAACTAGGTCGCGAACGGGTGTGGTTAGCGGGTCGCAGAATGTCCAAAGCGAGGTTTCATCGATCATCCAATCGTACCGTTGGCCTTCCCGGACCTTATTCATCCGGGCGAGCGCCTTCTGGGTGGAGAGCTGTGTCTGTGCGACGAAGATTTCCTCAGGAAGCTGCAATGGCACCATGTTGATGATCGCGTCCTCCCCTCCCCCAAGTGGCGGGACGTAGTAACCGTGTCCTTGCTTGGCGACGGTCAGGGCAGCGAGGCGATCCTTCGCACGTCCGTCCAAGACGTCGCGCTCCTTGTCGAACTGCAATGTGCGTTCGGCCTCGCCAACGAGGTTTTCGAGCGACTTCCAGAAGAATGTGTCATCTAATTGCCTGTAGAGAACTAGGATGACGGGTAGGTTGGAGCCACGCCAATAGTCGAAATCTGAAGCGCGGACACGATAGGTGAAACCGGCGTTCGTCTCGCCGACATAGCTGCCACGCTCAGTAGCCTTGACCTGAACGGCAATCATCTTCGCAGTCGGCTGATCATCGTCCATCACCTCAGCGATGCCGTCTATCCCTGCTTCCAACCGCGAACGCCCATCGAATTGGAACCCAATTCGCAAGAATTGAAGATTAGCCGCCTTCTCCCCGATTTCGCCAATTCGCTGGCTGGTTGTAACTTTCTTATTCACATCTCGATTCCCGAAAACAGGCTTTTCGAGATTTAACACTTTATCTGGAGCAACATAAGGGAGGAGCAACAAGATATGGAGGTTACCCTTGCAAAGGGTCAAACCTGATAGAGAGCGAAATCTCAGACTTCTAGAACGCGGCTGGTGACCACCTCTTACTGCATCAACTTCTGGATGTAACAACCCATCAAGTTAGAGCCCCTGTGTTAGGGCTGTCTCCAACTCGCCCAAATCATGTACGGCCGTTCGTACCTGCTCGACATCCGCATCTTTCACCGAACCAAGAGCAGCCACTTCCCCCCCAAAATCCATTTCAATCTGTCGCTGTTCCTCGGCGATAACGGCTTGAACGACCGGCGAAGTTTTCTTTGGAGCGACATCAGTTTTCCCTGACGATTGGCCATCAGCAGCCTGGCGTTCGGCCTCAACGTCGGCCTCGGATCCGCCAGACCCGTCCAGTGGCGGTGTCATCGGCATGGCGCGCATGCTCAGCGGCAGCGTGCCTTGCGGCCCCCCTCCCCCCGGCTCTGGAAATGGCAACTCGCCTGTCTGCGCCGCATGGATGGCCTTAAACAGCCGGTCGTCAAAATACTGGATCCGCTTCGCCCGGACAGGCATCTGGGCATCGATCACCATGACGATCTCGTCGAGCGGCAAGCGGCGCGCCTCATCTTCGGGCAGCAGAGAGCTCTCTTCAGTCCGTGTAGATTGGCTGCGCCCTTCGAAGGGGTTCTTGCCGATGGACTGGGAGCGCGTGATGACGGTTTTCGTGGTCTTGCCGACAGCCTTGCTGAGCTCTTCGACGGTTTTTTCATCCGACGGCGTCAGGTAAAGCTTCACGCCGGCATTGCCCTGCAGCGCACGGCGGGTGTTCTCGCCATAGATTTCATCGAGGGCGGGGATGGTTTGGGTTACCACGGCCAGGTGACCACGATAGGTCCGCAGGGTCTCGATGCTCTCGACCACGATGGGCATCTTGCCCAAGCGATTGAACTCGTCGAGCATGATCATCACCGGCCAGGGCTCATCCGGCCCGGGATCCTTCTCCTGCATGGCGGAGAGAAGATCGGAGAAGAAGAGCCGGATCAGCGGCGCGAGGGGTTTCACCATCAGCGGCTGGACGACAAGATAGACCGAAAAGGGCTTCTTGCGGATCGTCCGGAAATCAAAGTCCGACACCGCCGTTGCCTCGTCGATCGCCGGGTTCTGCCATTGATCGAGCCCGGAGGTCATCAGGAGCGAGACATAAGAGGTCAGCGTGTCGTTATTGGTCGAAGCGAGCCGCGTGAAGATCAGCTTGGCGGACCTGTTGTCCACCTCGTGGCCCCGCGCGAAGTATTCCTTCTGCTTGTTCCCGCCCGAAGCGGCGATGCGATAGATCTCGCCCAAGGTCGGACGCTTGCGCTGGAAGGCCAAGAGCCCTGCCGCCACAAAGAGATCAATCCCGCCTTTCAGAAGGCCCTGCACCCGGTCGTTGTCGCTTTGCAGGAACAGCGTCGCTAAGAGCTGCAATTCCATCTGCTGGCGCGCGGGATCTTTCAGTTGATAGATGCGCAAGAGCGGGTTGTAGCGATGCGTGCGCTTGCCCTCCCAATCGGTGGGGGCAAAGCGATAGACCTTGTCGCCTTGGACTGCGCGGTGGCGGGCCGTGGCCTCGAAACACTCGCCCTTCACATCGAGCATCACGGCGGAGCCTTGCCAGGTCAGCAGGTTCGGAATGACAAAGCCCGTGGTCTTGCCACGGCCCGTGGGCGCCACGATCAGCGCATGCGGAAAGACCTTGGAGCAAATGTATCTTGCGCGGGAGCCCGGCGTCCCCAGCTTGCCGAGGATGAACCCGGTCCCTGGCGCCCCGAAGAACCCATTTGCCTTCATTTCGCGCGCGGTCTGCCAATGGGTCTGGCCAAAGCGTGTGAGGGCCGATCCCGACAGGGCGAGGCTCAGCATCAGGCCGGCGGCGGCGAAGCTGCCGATGATCAGGTGAATAAGTTGGGCATCCTCCGGGCGGCGATCGAGAATCGCCAGATAGTTCTGCGCGATATAGGCAAAGTCGATCTCGGCCCCAAATCCGAGATCCTGGTAGGTCAGCACCGCCGAGGCGATGGTATAGCCCATGGCGGCGGTCACCAGCGTCACCAGCAAGACCCCTGTTGCGATCCGCGCTTTTCCCATGGAGGCGCTCAATGGACCTGTCCCCGCTCGGTCTCGCCATCCACGTCTGTCGCGCGCTGTTTTTCATACTCAGCGTCGGCGAGATCATCGACCACCTGGCGCAAGGCCTCCGTGTTGGCCGTCGCTGCATCCGATTGCAGATAGACCTTGGCGACATAGAGCCGGTCGAGGCGGTCCTCGAGTACCTTGTCCAGCGCATCGGCATCGCCGGATGTGAGGCGGCCCAATTGGCGGTCATCCAGCACCCGCGCGATCTCCTCGCGGAAGGCGTCCCGCTCCGCCTCGGTCTCGAAGGGCGCGGACAACTCTCCCGCCCGCTCATGGTCCAGGACGCGCGCAATCTCGCCTGCGAGGCGGTCGGACCGGTCAAACTGCGGTGCAGTTTCATCCCCTGTCGCGAGGGTCTCCTCGCGCGTGCCAACCCCAATCCCGTCGCGCAACTCGGTTTCGCGGCGGACCTGATTGATGGCCTCCGTGTCGCGTATCTCCACAACGGCCGCATAGGTCGCGCCGAGCCCGCGGGCGAGGTGGGACGGCATGTCCGGATAGCGCTCCGAGATGTCATCCGCGACCGCATCTGCAACAGGCGTGCGGAGGTCGCGTGCCTCCATGATCCGGTCGACCTCGCGGGTGATCTCGCTGGCGCGGGCCGCGTCGGTGATGGTCTCCCTGTAGGGCTCGGACCGGTCGATCACATCGCCAGGACGTGCGAGCAGCTCCGGATGTACCTCGAGATACGCGCGCTGCTCTGTTTCGATCCGGCGCTCCGCCTTTGAGGCCACCTCCCAGTCCCGGTCCTCGATCTCCTGCGTTGTCAAACCCTCGGCGCGCATCTCATGACGGATTGTCCCTTCCATCTCCCGCACCGCGTCCTCGTGATAGTGGAACCGCTCGCTGACCGCGTCCTCCTCCACGACACCGTCCCGGCGCAGCACGTTATCCCGTTCCAGCAGCGTGCCAAGCTCGACATGGACATCGTTGAGAATGTCGCGCGCCTGTTCCAGATCAGCGCGACGCTCGAGGTTCAGGTCCCGCGTCTCGGCCACCTTGGAGAGATCATCGGCGATCCATTGATGTTCAAGCGCGGCATTCGAGGCCCCGGTCTCGATCCGGGCGACCACTTCCGCTGTGCTGATCCCGGTGCCGCGCAGGGCAGTGTCTATGCGCGACCGCAAGTCCGTCTCGGCCAGACGGTCCAGCTGACTGGTGTCGATGTTCGCCTCGGAATAGATCCCACCCTCCGAGGGGGCGTCTGATAGCGTGGATGATCGCAAACCGAGAGGCTGCATGTGCTGGACCTGCGTTTGGATCTCGATGAGGCGTTTTTCCAGCAGGGGGCGTTCCGAGTCCGCCTTCTCGGCGATCATGCCCTGTACCCGCGCGAGCTTCTCCGCATAGAGGCTTCTTAGATCCTCGAAACTTTGATCCTCTGCCATATACACATCTCCTGTTCGGTCCACCTGCCCGCCATGCGCCAAGACCTCGCCCGCGCGAAAGAGGGCTGTGGCAATATCCTCGCGGGCCTCGCGCGAAGCCTCCGCAGCAAGCGAGTGGTAGACAGTTCTGGTGTTGGCGATCTCCGCCAGCGTCCGCGCCAGGTCCTGCCCCACTCGTTCGCGCTCGCGGGGCGCGCGACCCTCTTCTTTCGCGGCGTAGACCTCGCTGGTCCGGGCGGGGTAATGCACAACCCCGCGATCCACACGCCGCGTGGCCTCCAGGCGCACACCATACTTCTCCGCCTCCTCGACCATGGCGAGGCGGAAGTCGTCATAGTTGAAGCGGTGGTTCCGCCCCAAGAAAAAGAACTCGCCTTCTTGCGAGCGGCGGTTCAGCACCAGATGCGCATGCGGGTGATCCCGGTCCTCATGCACCGCGATGATGTAGTCGAAATGCCCCGCGTCGGTCTGGAAGAACCGCTCGGCCACATCCGTCGCGATGTCGCGCACATCCTCGCCGCGCGTGCCGATCGGGAAAGACATGAGCATGTGGGTGGTCTGGCCAAGCTTGGGTTTGAAACCTGCATCCCACCGCTTGGCAAAGCGCTCGGTCAGATCCTTGATGTCCTTGGCCTCGAGCTTCGCCTTGCCATCGAGGAACCCGCTGCTGTCGACGATATAAGTGGACTTGGTGGTGAGGTACTCGAGCTGGTTTGCAAGCTGCGATTTGGTATGCGTACCGCCGCCCCGGATCGCCTTGAAGACGGCTGGCCGATGCCCTGCCGCCGCACGCACAAGCTGGCTCTGCTTGGCGACATGCAGCCCCTGCATCGAGCCCCGGATCCGGCTCCAGCCGTCCCGGAAGACCTCGCCCGTAACGGCATGGACGGCATCATTCAGCCGCATGCGCAAACTCCCTCAGCGCGGCCGTGGCCTGCAGCTGCATTGCGTCCCGACGGCGGCGCAGTAGCAGGTCGATCTCGTCAGCGGAATCCAGAATGAACCGCGCCAGCCCGCGCATCTGTGCGAGGCGCAATTCGGAGAACTCGGCAGGCGTACCACCATCGGCCCCCCGCCCTATCCGGTTGGCCCGCGTCATCTGCTTGGCGATCTGCGCGACCCCATTGCCGACCTCGTGCAAAGAGGCCCTGTATCGCGCCATCTCTGTTGCTATCTGTACGTCCGGAACGAACACTCCGCCAGCCGCTTGGATGAGCCGCCGCAGACCCTCGGCCCGGCTCTCAATCCCCGCCGCGGCCAACACTTCATCGAGCGCCTCAAGCTCCGCAGCCGTCACCTTCACGCTGACAGCGGAGACCGGGATCGCGGCATCCGTCTGGCGCTCGGCATCAGCTTTGAGCGTGTACTGGATCGCCCGGGGCGACACGCCAAACCGCTCCGCCAACACGGATGTAGACACACCTTCCGCAGCCTCGCGAACGATCTCCATGCGGTCCGCATCTGTGAGACGTTTTGAGCGCGACATGCGAAGAAAGACCCCCTATTTCCTGCCACCTTCCACCAAGGCTGTCCCTACCTTACGATAATATACCTAGCTGTCAATTATATACTTACGTTGCCTTCAGTCTCAGGCAGCCTTGGTGTCCGCTTCCCCCGCGGCCCGCAGGGACGCGGCTCTGCCGCCCTCACCACCGGGCGACCCACCTGTCCAATGGGTCCCCTTCCCCAGCACCGCCCGAGGGTCTGACCGAACACGCATGTGTTCGGACGGAACCGCGGGCGGGCGCAAACCCCACCGACAGGGCGGACAGGCAGGGTCAAGGAGGGCCAGATTTGGGTCCCCAAATCTCTGCCGCAAAAACCGGGAGGCCCTGGCCGATGGGTTTTTGTGGATGGCCCCCTTGAGGCTGACTGGCCGGTCTGTCGCGGCCTGATCATTTCGGGGGGAGAGGGTCCCTTGATCGCGCAGCGACCGGCACCAAGAGGAGGTCGCTATCGGCGATCACCTACGCCGGTGACGGCATCTCTGGAACAGGGATCGGGCCGCCTCGAGATCGTCTCGGGGCGGCCCATCCTCGTCAGAGGATTCAGTCCTGGGGATCCTTCGCGCTCGGCGGGAACATCACCAGCTCCGAGACCGCGACGGGGAAGTCGAGCTTGAGGCTGAAGAACTCCGAGCCATCCCCATTGCGGGTGTTGCGGAACATCGCACCCACGCGCTGAAAACGGGTGCGCTCCTGGCCATCGGTGTCGGTGAACTTGACGGGGACGGTGGCGACGTAGTGGTTGGTCATTTGGGTCTCTCCTTTTTGCGATGGGGATCTGCCAGCACGGGGGCAAGAGGCCCGGTCGCAAGTGCAAATGCGGAGGGTTCGCGGCTCCGCCGTGGAAGCCGTATTTGTGCTTGCCGAAGCGTGAGCTGAGGGCACGATTGGGCCGACCCCGTGCGATCCACATCTATGAGCAAAAAGGAGTGATCCGGATGACCCCTGCCATCACGCCGCAGCCACCTTCCGCGTCCTAGTTCCGCCGATCCTGGCCGGGGTGCTGATGGAGCCCGCCCGCGTGGATGCGATGTTCCGAAACACCCCCCGAGGGTTGTGCAGGTCTTCAGCCTCATGTGCGACGTTTCGACCCCTCGGTCTTGCGCTGCTGACGATGTGCGAGGTGCGCACCATCCCCAGCCCGTACCGATGCGGATGGGCCGAACTCTGACGGGCTGGGTAGAGGGATGACGGTGCTGGACGCCGTGAGCTGCCGATCAAGTGTGACCGATCGCACGCGCCATGAGAAATGACGAAAGGGCCGCCCGAAGGCGACCCTCTCAATTCACTCCTGCGACGCCGTCTTCGCCGGGTCAGCAACCCGCATGACCGTCAGGCCTTTCGCTTCCGCCTTCTGCCCGAGGTTCAGCGCGACCCCGTTGCCGCCGAAGAGGACAACCCCCGTCGCTGCGAACTTGTCGTCCAGCATTTCGTCGTTGCACTTGAAGGGTGCCGCCCGTCCATGCGCGGACCAGCGCGGATCGAAGCGCGCCTGTGCTATCCCGCGTGCCCGGGCCCACCGAGCCGCAATCATCTCCGCGCCGTGCTTGCCACCCTTGTGGCAGAGGAAGATCTCCTGGTTGCGGTTCTGTTTGATCCGTTCGCGAACCTTGTCGAGCGTGTTGAAGATCACATCGACATCGGTCCAGTCGGTGGCGCCTGAGACGATCAGGGGCACCCCCTCGACTTTCGACTTCTCGGCGGTTTCGCGGTCGTGCTGCTCCAGAAGCTGCCGCGCCTCGAAGACCGCCCCGGTCTCTTGCGCCCGGACGCTTGCGCGCGACCCGGCTGCCGGGATGAAGGCTTGGCCCGTCTCGACCTCGTAGCATTCCGCCGCTGCTTCGCTCATCACCTCGATGGCGCCGACAATCTCGCGCAACTGCACAAAGCGCGCCTGCGCCTCTTCGAGCGCGGTCTCGGCGATCTCCGATCCGTCGTGAGATTTTGCCAGCGCGCCGATCTTGTCGGCGGTGCGGTCGACCTCCTTGCCAAGTGCCACCTTGCGCCGCTGCAGGATCGTGGCGAGCCCATGGGCCAGCGGTTCGATCTCTGCTTCAAGCCCGGTCCCGCGCAACTGCCCGAGCAAAGCCTCGAAGCTCTCGCGGATGATGCGGTCGGTCAGGATGTGATCTTCCGGGATCGGCAGCTGCGCGTCCTTCTCGGTCAGCCCAAAAAGTTCGATCGTCTCGTAGGTGTTTGCGGTGTCGTAAGCCATGTCTGGTCTCCAGTGTTCGGTTCCAAGGCCACCACGTGAGTGTGGGGGCATGGCCGAATGCCTGGTTTCCGAATCTGCCCGGGTCAGGGACGGCGCAGCCGCCGGCTTGCCGGGCGCAAAAGTTTTCCGCGTGCAGCAACTGACACATGCGCGCCCTCACGCACGGAACCGCCCCAAGCCACAGGCCCCGTCCTCGCCGAAAAGTTTTGCGATCCTTGACGCGGGCTGATTTGGGGGCCATCCGGAGGATATGCTTCCACGCTCATGTGTGTGTGTTTTGACGGTAGGTTTGCCCGACCCGAGCAGGCAAACGGCCCGACCGGACGCGGGAGACGGATGCAGCGGCGGGATCGTTTTGGCCTCGGGCCAAAACAGACCAGAGCGCAATCCGGCGGAGCGGCCAGGGAGAGACGTGCTCGCGAGGCGGGCAAACCGGGATGCCGGGTACGACGCCGCGGTGAGGCCGCATGGCCGAATGCGCGACGGACCGAAGGGCCGTTCTCCCCTGCGACACGCGCAGCCGAGCTGGGGAGGCCGCAAGGCTCTGGCCAAGGTTGATGTGCGGGCGACGCCGCTGCCGACTATAGGTATTGCTTGTCCGGGCATTCGACTTAAAGGGCGGGCGGACGTTCGCTGCGGCAGCGAAAAAAGTGAAGCAGGTCAAGAAAACCGGACGTTTGCCGTAAGATTTCGAACTGATTTGATGCGCCCTCAGCCTTTCTCGACACCGTGGCATGCCAACCCGGCTTTATCCAAATCAAGCGTCAAATTCGGTAGCGCTCGTCGCAATACTCGGCTACGATTTTACGAAAAGCAGGTGGTTGCATGGCACGCGGAGAACTGATGAAAAAGCTGTTGTCGAGCTACGGGCGCGACGATGAATTCCGTGGTGTTGTCGAACAGATCATCTCCGAAGAGGAAAAAAAGAACAACCGAGTGCTAGCACGGTCACTGCGCAAGGCACTGGATGGACTGACGACACGCCCGCAAGCCAAGGGTCTTTCTCCTTTGGTGCCGTTCCCAGACGAGGCCGGAGAGTTCATCCAGCGGATCGAACCCGTTCATACGCCCGATGACATTATCCTGACTCACGACAACATTGAGCTCTTCACTGGGCTACTGGATGAATTCCGAAAGTCCGAAACGATCAAGCGCCACGGGCTTCCCGTGCGTTCCAAACTACTGTTCTGCGGGCCACCTGGAACGGGCAAGACATTGTGTGCTGAGGTTTTTGCCGGCCAGCTGGGATTGCCGTTTTTCTTTGTCAAACTGGACAGCCTCATCTCTTCATTTTTGGGCGAGACTGCCACCAATATTCGCAAGACCTTTGAGTTTGCACGCCGCCAGCCATGCGTACTTTTTTTCGATGAATTTGACGCGATTGCGCGGTCGCGGGAAGAAGGCAACGATCACAGTGAACTGAGACGCGTGGTCAACAGTCTTCTGATCTTCATCGATCAGATACAGCCAGGTGGTTTTCTGATTGCCGCCACTAACCTGGACGCTCACCTTGATCCCGCCATATGGCGACGCTTCGATGAAGTAGTATGGTTTGACCATCCCGACGAAGCAATGGTCCGCAGGTATCTCACCAATGCGCTGAAAAACACCGAAACGGAGTTCGAAGCAGAGGATTTCGTTCAGAGCCTAGCTGATTATTCCTATGCCGAGCTTGAAAAAATTTGCAACCAGGCCAAGAAAATTTCTCTTCTTGATCGCCGAAAAAGCATTTCAAAGAAAGACTTTCGTGATGCCATCCGTTACGCTGAACGCCGCAGGATGCGATTAAGGAAATTATCGAACAACCAGTGAGGCCACTGTTGGCACAATACGATCATCTGCAACTGGTCAGAGCGAAAGAGCCTTTTGCACGCCGAAAAGACGGCAGACCCGGTCCAGCGCCCAAGCCGGGAAAGGGTCACGGAGGGCAAATACGGCGCGAAGCCGATGATGCGGTCGCACGTCAACGCGCCATCCGCCCTCCCCAATTTGTCGATCCATCCCTGATTCTGAAAGTCCACATGCATGGACTGGCCATGGAGGGAGACTGGGAACAGCTTGGACTCACGCTGTTAAATACAGACGATGACAACAATATCGTCTTGTTTTCTTCAACAGATGAACTGAGCGATTTTCGCAATAGGCTGGATGCCTATGAGGGACCAACACCTGCAGGTCAGAAGAATCCGAGCTACTCCGGTTTTATCAACCGTATCGGTAGTATTAGCACACTGGAGCCGCGCGACCGTCTCGGGATCAAGATCAAGGAAGCCGGTTTTACGGAGGTTTCTGATCTTCAAGACGGCCAAGAGTACATACTCGATGTCGAACTTTGGGAGTTCGGGACGCAGGCTGCGCGTCGTCGAAAGGCAGAAGAAATCATCGCGTTCATTGAGGAGCAGGGTGGAGAGCTATACGACCACTATTCTGGGCCATCTATCACGATGATCCGGGTCAAGGCTTCAGGGCAGTCTATCAGACCGATTTTTTCTGTTCCTGAAGTAGCTTTTATTGACCTTCCACCGGAGCCGGACATCGAAGCCAATCAGATCGTCCAGTTCGCGCTAGATGATGTTCCGCCCGTTGCGCCTCTTGACCCTGATCTGCCAATCATTGCTGTGTTGGATACGGGCGTGAACGATCATCCATTCCTCGCGGATGCGATCGTCGCGCGCGAGGCCTTTCCCAGCGAGCTCGGTGAAGCAGATATTGCCGGACACGGGACGGCAGTGGCCGGTGTTGCCGCGCTTGGTGATTTAAGGTCGCAGCTCGACGGAACCTCTTTGCAACGTGTGGCGAGAATTATCTCGGCAAAGGTGGTAACGGACGAGCGGAAGTTTTTTGATCGTCGGACGCTGCCGAGCCAGATGAGACAAACGATCCAGAGCCTAAATGCAAGTCATGGATGCCGGATATTCGTGATCTCTCTCGGCGACACGAAGGCTAACTTTGAGCAAGGACGCGTTGGTCCTTGGGCAACGACGCTGGATGAGTTGGCACGTGAGTTGAACGTCCTGATCTTTGTGTCAGCGGGAAACCGGCCCCCTCGTGGCGGTACATCAGTTGAGCAAGGCGTGACCCAATATCCGGGCTATCTCCTTGAAGTCGCAAACCGTGTATGTGAACCTGCTGGAGGCGCGAACATCGTGACGGTTGGTGCATTGGCTCATGCAAACGGCATTGGCCCTCAGCATGAATTTGATGCGCATATTCAGCCCATCACCGAGCGAGATGAACCTGCACCTTTCACGCGCACTGGCCCAGGCGCCGGAGGCATGACCAAACCTGATTTCGTCGACTATGGCGGGACAATGGTTTTTGATGCCGTGGCGAGGCGTTTGCAGACGGCCCCTCATCTGGCGACGGCAGGCCTGATTACAACAAACCACGATTTCTTGCGTCAATTGCTTACAAGCAAAAGCGGCACGTCTTTCGCCGCACCGATGTTAGCGAACAGGGCTGCGCAGTTGGTCAGACGTTTCCCCGGGGCATCAGCCAATCTGATCAAAGCGCTTCTGGCGAATTCCGCGACTGTTCCAGAGGCTTCCACTCGACGACTGTTGGCTCTTGATGCGCGTGATCATTCAAGAGTCCATGGTATTGGCCTCGTCGACACCTTGCGTGCGGCCTACTCGGATGATCACCGCGTTGTTTACTTCGTGGAAGACAGTCTGGAACTGGACCATTTCGCAGTCTATCGGTTGCCAATACCGATTGAGTTTCAGACAGGAGGAAAACGCACTATTCGGGTTTCTCTGGCGTATGATCCTCCGGTGAAAAGAACCCGCGCAGAGTATATCGGCACGCGTATGAATTTTCGCCTTATTCGGGGCTGCCCGGTCGATCACGTCTTCGAGTATTTTCGCTCTCGGGTGGGAGAGGGAACGGATCCCCCAGAGATGGCGGGAAAATATGATTGTGATCTGGTGCCCAAGAAGAACGCTCGCGACAAAAACACAATCCAAAGCGCCTCGATATCGTTCTCAGCCGACACAACACAATATGGCGGTGAATATCATCTGGTAGTACGTTGCGTGGGTGGCTGGGCTATGGATCAGGAGATCCGTCAAAACTTCGCGCTGGTAGTCGAACTGGAGCACCATGCTCAAGTGCAGCTGTATGCAAGGCTACGGCCGAGATTGCGGACCTGAAGACCCCGACATTTTCTAGCAATTTTTGCGCGGCTATCGGTAATCTTCGGACTAACAAACGTCAGCTTCGAGCAAGCCGCGCTGCGGCGAACTTTGCGCTCATCGAACGGCCGGAATCGGCCGAGTGTACGGCTTCAGTCCAGATCGACGCTGCCGAGGCGCGGCGCATGGACATGCGTCCGGATTAGGAACGCAGCGCCCGCGCCCGCGATAGCGCCGAAGAGATGCGCCTCCCACGACACGCCGGGTTGGCCCGGAAGAACGCCCCAGAGAATAGAGCCATAGAGGACACCGACCACCAGTGCCGCGCCCAGCGTGATCGGGGAGCGATCCACAAGACCGCGCGCGATGAGGAAGCCGAACCAGCCGAAGACCAGCCCTGACGCTCCGATATGGATGGCGGAGCTTCCGAACAGCCAGACAAGAGCGCCGCCGAGGCCGATCACCACGGCATTCACCGACAGCAAGCCTCGCGTGGTTGTTGCCACCAGCAGCCCACCCATCACCAGGAGCGGCGGCGTATTGGCCATCAGGTGCGAGAAGCTCCCATGCAGGAGGGGCATAGCGATGACACCATCTAACCCGCTGCCGTGCCTGGGGATCAGGCCGAAGGCCGGGTTCAGGCCGTAGCCGGTGATCCAATTGACAACCTGAACCGCCCAGAGCAGCGCGACAAAGGCGGCAAGCGCCGCGGTGCGCCGGAAGAAGACGCGCATATGATCCCGGTTCATCATGTTGGCGACAGTAGTCGTCCCCACAGCGCCTTCAACGGCTTTCGCGCGCTGCACAGGGTGCCACCTCCGGGAAAGGGGGTTCGCGGCGGCCAAACTCGGTGTATGCGCCGTCTCCGCCCCATTGATTTCCGCGGTTCCAGCGCGCGGCCCGAGTGGCGAGTTTTCTTCCGAGCATTC
>CANMQJ010000029.1 GCA_947500005.1 uncultured Paracoccaceae bacterium
TCGGGCCAGCTACCGTGCGCTCCAACGGGGTCATTTTTGGATGCCGATAGGGGGTCAAGATTGCGTGCCGATTGACAGGGATTGCAGTCACCCGTTCGGACCTTGATCCGATCATCTTCCTTTGCCATCCGACGAAGAATTTCTGCCCGCGTGTCGTCAAGGTCGCAGAACCGAATTTGGTGGAAGCCGGGATTGCATGTAGCGGCGCGGAGCGGTGAACCGGCGATGAAGCGGGCCTGTGCCTCGCGCGTCTCTTCATCGTCGATAAACGCGCTCTGGGCGGCTGCCGCGTTGGTCGCTTGCCGGACCTTGCAGACGGGGGACCCCGCGAATCCGTCGATATAGACGCGCCGGAACCGCTGTTTGGACAGCGCGACGTTGTAGGCTTCGAGATACTTTTGCAGAAGGTCTAGCTTGTCTTCCGCCCACGGCCCAACGACAGCCTCATTGTGATCTTTCTTCATACTAGTTCGGCCAGAATCCTTTCGGGAACAACGTGGGTCGGGAACCCGTTCCATTCTTCGCCGTCCAACGTGCGGCCACCGGATTTCGGGCGCGCGCCGCCCCATTGCTTGAAGAAGAACGCGGTCCCGTGGCGGTCGCAGGCATAACGGATTTCGGTTGCCCATGCCCCCTCCATGGGGCGGGCCTTGGGGCCGCTTTCGCCGCCGACAATTGCCCATGCAATGCCGTCTAGGTTTGGGGCCTCAATCGGTCCCAGTAGCGGTTCAAAAGATATGAAGCGGGCTTGCGAGTTCACTTGCCGCAGATGCTCTATCCTCCCGACATGGGCTTGATCTTCGACAGAGACGCCCAGCCAGATATGGGCCGGAACCGGCTTTCCGGCATAACGTCGCTGCACATAGTTGCGCATCAATGAACTGCGCTTGGTCAGAACCTGATAGACGTGCCAATCGGCGGCTTCCATGGCCTCAAACACGCGGTCGATGTAGCTTCGCGGCACCTTCTTGTGGAACAAGTCGGACATACTGTTCACGAAGATCATGCGAGGTTTGCGCCATAGGGCGGGCTGCGTCAGCCGGGACGGCCAAAGCCGGAGATCAAAGCCTTGCTCATAGGGGTGGCCCTCAATCCCCCGCCAGCGTTCCGCGAACCGCTCCGCGTAGCAGTTATCGCAGCCGGGGCCGATCTTGGTGCAGCCCGTCACCGGATTCCACGTTGCGTCGGTCCACTCGATTTGGGTTTTTTGCGCCATGCTCGCCTCCGGGTTTGCCCCGCTGTTTTGCTTAGGCAGACTACCAGAGTTGTCCACATCGGCATAGACGGTTCCGGGCGTCAGTGACTGACTGACGCGGCGGTATCTGGGGGTGCTGACAGCAACTGCGGCCCGTTTCCCGAATGTGGGCTACCCCCTAATGGGTCCCCTTTTGGTCCAGCTAGGCAATTATGTCGGGATTGGCGATGGGGTCGCAGAGGCGCCGGGAGGCCCGCTGACGCGGGCAGTCAGCTAGCCATGTCACGGGCCGTGGCGGCGGGGTGGGCTGTGGTGCCTGGTTTGTGGGTCTGGCGGCTACAGGCCCCAGCGGCGCAGGGCGGCGTCAGCCGCCGCCGGGTCGTCCCGGATGCGCAGAACCGCTTGTCGGGTCACGCCACAATCACGGGCCAGAGCGGAGACGTTGACCGTTGGCGCGGCCAGCGCGGCGCGGATCGTGTCGAACGTCTCCCGGCTGTAGCTGGGCTTCTTGCCGCGATACTTGACGGTGGCGTTGGGGCCGGTCTTGGCGTGTTCAATCCCGGCCCGCTGGGCGGCTTTGGTGGCCTCTGCCTGCGCCTGCGCGGTCGCGGCCATGAAGGCTATCAGGCTGTCCCGCACGGCCTTCTGCACGGGGTCGCGGGTCGCACCGTCGAAGTTGAAATTGTTGATGATAGTGCGGATCACGACGCCCTGCGCCATGAAGGCGCGGATGGTGTCGGTCACATCGTCATAGTCCCGGCCCAGCCGGTCCACCCATCGCACAACAAGGGTGTCGCCCTCGCGGAGCATGTCGAAGAGGCGGCGGGCTTGGGGGCGGTCTGCGAAGGGCACCGAAACCCCGCTCACGCCTTCATCGGTGACAACACAATCAATGTCGAAGCCCGCCGCCGTGGCCTGCGTCTTCTGGTGTTCGGTGGTCTGGTCTGCCGTGGACACTCGCGCATACAGAACCGTCTTCATGTCTTTACCCTTTCTTTCCGCCCCCGCCCGCCGGTCTCGCCAGTCAGGGGCTGGCGAATCATCCGTTAGGCTTCCATCATTTTAATAGCATGTCCGTTGTGGGAAACCGACCCTAAAGGACAGGGATTCCACGTCCAAACGTCTTGTATTTAGAGGTATACCTTTACGGACATTCTAGTGTTCTGCACCTGACGCACGTTTCCCAGCCTGCCTCTGGTTCACCTATGCCGTTCAGGCGAAGGTGCGAGCGTCGGCTATGCGCAGAAAGCGGGTTCTGCAAACTTGAGCACAAGACCCCTCGTGGCCCTTGGCGCTTCGCTCACTGCCAATGTGAGTGTCGGCATCTTCGATAATTTTCATCGATTGCTTCACGAGGCGTTGACGGCCTCTCTATCGCGGTGCGATGTTAAACTAGTTGCAGTGTACACAATCATTCATTGCGTAGAGGCGCTCTTGGGAACCATTCAGAAAGAAGTGCAAGACGGCCATCTTGCTCGTCATGAGGAAGAATTGCTTTGGTTGAGGAGCTTTCAGAGCGCGTTTGACATAACATGGGCAAGTAGCCGCAAAGCACATGGATCAGATTATTCTGTGTATTTTTTGAGGCCAACAACGGCCACTAAAGAAACCTTCGGCTTTGACCAAGAGATTATGCTGGTATACTCCAAGTATGATAGTCTCGAAGCCAGAACCCTTCAATCAATTGAACAATTCATCAACGACGATCCGGCACGTGGTCGAGTTGATAGGCTTTTTGCTTCGTTGGTTTCGGAGGCAGACAATCCGGGTCAATGGGTGGATAAATACACTTCAACAAATGAAGCTCGTACGATTGCAGTTTTTTCGGCCAACGAGCTTAGGGCCTCTGCAGGTGACGCTTGGTATGTTCGCAATATGATAGCATCCCAAGTATTTACAAGAGACCTGTTCGATTTCCGTTTACCTCTGGAGCGCGATACATATTTTTTCGGCAGGACGGCCCTGCTGCACAAATTCAAAGATGGCGTGGAAAGAGGGGAGAACAGAGGTCTTTTTGGCCTTAGGAAAACAGGAAAAACCTCCTTTCTCTACAAACTGCGACGAGAATTATCTGAAGATGGCAACACCATATCTCTATTTTATGACTGCAAAAGCCCTTCAGTAAGACAGAGGACATGGAGCGAGCTTCTGTCAAAGATAATAATTGATCTGTCAAAAGAGTCGGGCATATCCGTCGAACTTCCCGAAGATAGCCGATTTTTGTCCGAAACTCTCAGTGAATTGATTATGGGGATCCCTCACCGCAAGAAAGTCTCAATTATTTTTGACGAAGTGGAATACATTTCTTACTTTTCAAAAACTGATGGGCATTGGGGAGATGATTATCTGCCGTTTTGGCAAAGCATTTGGGCGGCGCAGAGTGAAACTCGGAAGCTTTCAGCGATACTTGCGGGGGTTAGTCCGCAACTTGTCGAAGTGGACAAGATAGAAAAGATACAAAATCCTCTATTCGGAATAGTGCCTTATGATTACCTTACGGGGCTAAGTCAAGATGAAGTAAGAAGGATGCTTCTGACTCTTGGACGTCGAATGGGCATCAAGTTTCAGCCGCAGGTTGCCGACATTTTCATGTCAGAATATGGCGGACACCCTCTGCTTTGCCGATTGGCAGCTAGCTTCACCTATCAACAGTTTATTCAGGAAGGGGAAAAACTCCCAATACGGGTGAGTACGGCTGAAATAGAAAAACAAAAAACTATCCGGGATGAGGGGTTGGTTTTTTATTGTGGGCACGTTATTTCTGAGTTGCGCGACTTCTATCCGGAAGAGTATCAGGTATTTGAACTTTTGGCATGTGGAGAAATTGCCGATTACTTGGACTTCACAACGCTTCCGGAATATAAAACTCACTTGGAGTCCTATGGACTGGTTGCAACGATAGATCACTCGCCAAATGTAGCAATACCAGTTGTTGGCACACATGTGGCGCTAGAGGTAGCCAGACGTGAAGGGCGGAAAACAATCCGAAAACTTATCCCGGCCTCAGATCGCCCCAAATGGATCAAGAAGCGAACCCAAGATATAAACTCCGCGTTTTCGGATTTGCAGCGCACGGGAAAATCGGAAGGGGTTCCTCTTCTTTTTGGCCCGAACACTTATCCAGAAAGCCACAAATTCATGAATGTCAACGCAGTAAAGGACTTGGATGAGTTGCGGTCATTCCTAAACATTTGTAACCGTTGCTTCGTCGAATCCATCGAGATTTATGGAAAGTCAATTGGAAGGGATAGATACTTTTGGGTGGAGATTAAGAATGCCTACCCTAGACTGCATCATTCACTTCACCGCATCAAAGTATACCGGCATAATGAATTTCACCTACAACTGAATGATTCCGTCGATGGTATTTATCGGAAGTTTATTCGTCAGGACTTGGAGAATCGAGAGCCTGCGAATGTGCCGGAATTAGCTTTCACACTCCAGCAAGCAGTGCTGGATTCACTTTGGAACAACCTGCAAGTGGAATTAAGTCGGTACGGGCGCTGAAGTTGCGCCTTTGATGTTGCTACCGGCTTGACCGTCTGCTCCGGGGCTGGCAGCGGTCATCCGACGTTTTTGCTTGGGAACCTTGCCTCCCGGCCTCACGTCTACTTTCACACGGGCATCTTGAGTCAGGCACAGAACACTAGCATGTCGGCACTCTTTGAAGTCTTCCCACGAAACTTCTACTGTTCCGAGCTGCCTGGGATGCGAATCCACCGCGGAAATCATTCCTTGGATTGCAGAGACTGCGGCACGAAGTTTACCCTTCGCAACACGATGTGGGCTGGCGCGAAGCTGGCTGTTTTGAGGTCGACTAATTTCTTAGTTGTAGATTGAAAATCTATCTGTGAGTGTGTTGGCAATGGGAAGCTGAACGCTTGCCGTCTATGACACATGGAATTGGACTAAGTTATGATGGTGAAATTCGTGATCGCCTTAGCCTTTGGTTTGCTCAGCATTAATTGGGGAGCTTCCGCAAGTGCACAGGGGCAAGAGCATATTTTCTATATCCAGACGAAACTGAATAACGCTGGCTTTGAGGCCGGGGAGCCGGATGGGATTGCGGGAAGAAGAACTCTTGGTGCCTTGGCTGAGATGGGCGCAAGTATGGGCTTCGAAGCAACTCCCGAGGCTATGCTGTCCTTCTTTCAAAAGCGGTACTACAGAGTAGCCGAACCTATTACAAATGAAAGAAATCTCGCAGCAGTAAAGCGACCTTTAGAGGACGTTCTCTTAGATCCATATTCGGCAAAATATAAAGACATTGTCATCATGCCTACGGGCAACATCTGCGGGTATGTTAATGCTAAGAATCGCTTTGGGGCCTATGTAGGCTACCGGCGGTTTTTTGCACTCAGTATTTTTTCCAATGTTTTTTCAGACGGGGATCTGCACGTTTTTTCCGCCCAAGTAGATGGGGAGGACAGCAATAGAGCGGAATACTTCTGCATCTTGGATATGGATTTCAGCGACCGAAACTAATCCGAAGAATATGTTTGTGGAAATGCTATCAGTTGGGGATGATCTTGGAATTTCTTGTTGCTTTCGCATTTTTGTTCTCTATTGCTTCACTGGTTTATGGCGGCGTCAACCGTCTGATCTCTAATGTAAGGCGCATGCGGCAGAAAAAATCTGCGGTTCAAGCGATCCGGCAATGCGTGACGAAACATCAGGATGTGCTAGCGAGGAAGCGGTTTCAGCTTGTAACCACTGATGATTACGGTGTCGTGAGGGATGAAGGTTGGAAAAAGGAAGTTCTATTCTTCTTTAATAATGTTGTGTTTCCAGATCTGACAGAAGAAAATTTGGTCGCAATTTTGGAAGATATGGATGAAATCGTTGACTCTGAGGTCGAGGCTCGTATCAGGCTACTCTCGGAATCGCTAAATCAAGAACTCGCCTTCACGGAAGACATGTCTCCGATTGAATTTGAGCACTTTGTTGCTATGCTTTTTCGAAAAGCGGGTTGGTCGGCGGAGGTTTCTCAAGCTTCAGGTGATCAGGGGGCAGATGTAATAGCTGAAAATGGTGACAGAAGAGCTGTCATACAGTGCAAACTCTACAGCAAACCAGTTGGAAATAAGGCGGTGCAGGAAGTTGTTGCTGCGCGCACTTTTTATCACGCGAACCTTGCATGTGTTATTTCAAACTCTTCTTTTACTCGAAGTGCTAGGCAGTTGGCCGCTTCATCCAACATTAACCTTTTGCATTTCTCAGATGTAGCTGGTTTCCTAAGCGACTTTGACACTCGACCGGTGTAACCTGCCACCCTTTACGTTACTTGCGTCAAAAGTGACACCTTGCAAGCTTGTTAAGTTTTTTAGAACTTGCACTGTCGAAGAAAGGCAGCACCTGCGCTCGTTTTTTTGGGGGGCGGGACACCCCCTTTGGGTCCCTCCGAATACAACATAAGTCCAGCGGGACCCGTGAAGGTCGCGTCAGTAGGTTAGAGAAAGAAAAATGAAATGAAGCGATGTGGGGCGACAATTGGGGCGACAAAATGCACTGCTTGGGGCGACGAAAATATTCGTAAAGTAAGGGTGGGGCGACATGAGGCGACATTTTCAGGGTATAGAACTGGCACACTCTCCCCGCGATGGACTACGAGGCGTGAGCAAAGAATTTCTTGAGAGGTTCGATTTTTTCATAAATTTGTCGCCCCATGTCGCCCCGGCCTTACTTATATGGCGCAAATGTCGCCCCATGGTGTCGCCCCAATTGTCGCCCCATTCCACCAGATGGGAAAAGGGGGCGTTGTAGCGCCCCCTCACCGTTGACCGTATCCCGAAACCTTACAGCCCCAGTTCGGCGCGGTTCAGTTTCAAGTTCTTAACCGACCGTCCGTCCCCATCCGCAGCCTGCGCCACGTGTGCCGGTAGCTTGGCCTGTGGTGCCTCTCGGTCGCTCTTGCGCACCACGGCATTGCCCAGCGCCTTGACCAGTTCGTTACGCTTGCCGATATCCAGCCCCAGCATGCCGGGATGTTCTAGTTGCTTCCAGTCGAGATAGATGTGCTCTCTATCGTACCAGCCGATAGGCGTACCCCGGGCCTGTGTCCCGTCTGCCTCGCCGACACTCTCACCGGTCGATGACACAGAACCCGCCGAAATGATCGTTCGATCCCACTGACGCTGTAGGAAGCTCTGGACACTGTCTAGGACAGCGTCACCGGCTGACGCCGCCCCTGCCTCGTCTGACTGCGTGAACACGTCCCACGCCTTCTGTATGGCTGTCTGAATGGCCTTCTTGGCGTCTGCGACGTCACCAAAGAGTCCCGCATCTGCCGCGATCTCACCGCCTCTCTGGGCCACTGCGAACGGACGTGCTGCCCGTGCCATAGCGGAACCTTTGCCTTTCGCCAGTTTGGCCGCTATTGTCATCACCTCACGTTCCAGCTTGGCCGCGTCAGCGGCGATGCCGGACTCCTGTAGATAGCGGATGTATCCCGCCCCGGCATGACCGTAGTTTTTGCGTACTACTTCAATTTTCGCGCGTTCTTCGTCAGCCACGTCGATGCCTTCGGAAACGTCGATATCAGGATATCGTGCGGACAATCCGCCCCGGTAAGTCTGCCCGGCCGCTTTGACCTCATTGCGAAGTCCGTGTTCACTGGTGAGGATTGTAAACGGACGGAAGTTCTCGCCCTTTTCCATCCCCAAACCGCGTCCCGACTTCCGCGACTTCGTCCGACCGGCAGAAAGGGCCATCAGTACATCTCCAAGAGCGGAACGTTCGGACATTGCTCCGATTTCGTCCAGCGCATAGAATGTGTCGGTGCCCCTCACACCCTGATCTTCAAACGCGTTCTTGGTGGAAGAGCCACTAAACAACAGCCCTTTACCCGCCTTGGGTGTAGTCCAGACAGAAGTACCCAAAACCTGCGCAAGCGTCTTGCCCTTGGTGGTAAGCCCCGAGAAACTGAAGCCGCAGGGGTCCCAGTCCAGAATGCCCAGCAATGGCCCAGCAAACCCCGCCGCAATGCCCAGCGGCCAATAGAAGTTGGTGTCAGTGTAGGTCATGGCCTCAACCGCCCCAGCCGTCCAGCCTTCCAACGTGCCTTTGGGCTTCACTACTTCGACACGGGACCCTTCAAGTAGCCGGAACTGTGGACCGCTAACGCGGTCATACACCCCCGTAGGATGCATGAAGCCTATAATCTCTCCATGCTCATCCCGGACCCATCCCGGAACGTTAACGGTCGGAATGCGACGCTTTGGCGTGATATCGTGTAGAAGGTCAAGGAGACGGTCGTTTGCCTTGTTTCCCCGTCCCGCGATAATCATATCCGCATCGGCAAGCATGCGAACCACGGCCAGACCGTCCGCCATGATATCAGCACGGGACACGGTCTTTTCCACCGTCACGCCGTTCTTGTTTCGGAACGAGATAACCACCCCTGCGCCCTCGGTGCCGTCAGCGTTGGAAGACCGCCCGACCACATCGAACTGAGCACAAACAGGGATGTTCTTGTCCCCGTCCTCCCCCTTCCTATGGATGCTACCACCCATGACGATGTATCTCCGTTCCGGCAGCCAATCCTTGACCGGCTCAAATTCTCCATCGGGCACGGTGGAATCCTGGCTCCCTTCCAACGCCTCAAGCGTGGCATTGTCGAGAATGATAAACGGGCTGTCCGGGGCGATATTCCCTTCGTCAATCAAGCCCTGCTCTAGCGCCGCCGCCACAAATTCGAGACGGTCGCGGTCACGGCATGAATGATGATGACATGACCAGACCCATGTACCGCCCTCGTCTGCATCCTTCACATATCCGCCGGCGTCGCTTTTGGAATGCTCATCGCCGAACGGGCAGACGATATCGAGAAAGTCCCCGCTGCCTAGTCCGGTATCTGCATCGGTTCCTTGCAGAAGGGATGCAGGCTGGAACCCCTGACCATGCCGCGCGACCCACTGCACAAGGTCAGCGCCTGACGGCGCGACGTAACCCCGCCGCTCTTTCTGTTCCGTCCCGGCTGTCAGGAACGGATTGTCAGCGGCTTTGACCTCTTCCCAAGTCAGGCCACGTCCCCGCACAAGATACATCTCAAATTCCGCGTCTGGCCTGTGACGGGGCGTGTAGAAGAGGCGCGACGGGTCGGTCGCTGCATCGTCCACTTGGACACCTAGGGACGCTCCTAGGTCCTTCACAGCGGCTGTCCATGCGGCTTTGCGGTCTTTGTCGGTCGCGCCCCGCATCTGCCGGGTTACTGTTTTAGAGAAGAACAGGATGACGCGGATTTTCTGGATAGGGATTGTGCGAGCGATGATGCGGGAACCGTCCGCCGTTAGGCGGTCGTGATCCTCGATTGTCAGCCCGTCGATAACTGCATCGGTATAGTTGTGGTTATCGTGCTCCCGGTAGAAGGTCCGCAAGTCTTCGTCTGTCGGGTCGCGGTCAAGCTTCAGTTTGCGCAAAACAAGGTCGCGCTTCGGGTCCAACACCTCCGACAAATGGCTGTGCGTGGTATAGACCAGCGCCGCTAGGCCACGTTCCTCGATCCGGGCCACAACGTCCGCAAGGTCGCTGCCGTTGTCGATATCCAGCCCGACCGCGTCTAACGTGTCCATGGCGTCGGCCTTGCGCACCCCGCCTGCGCTGGCCCCTGTGACGATGCACTTACCGTCTTTCTTAGGGTCGGCATGATGGACGGTAAGACCTAGCTGCCGGTTGCTTGCGTCGACCCTGTCTAGCCATTCCTCAAGAGTCCGGGTTTCCGGTTTCCATGCCTTCGCATCGGCTTTGCCGCCCCACATGATTGTCATGGGGCGGGATAGTAGGTCGCGCCATTCTGGACCGTCGACTCCTAGGACCACTGCGTCATTCATGCGCCGACCGTTGGCGACCTGCTCCCGACGGAACTCTTCGGATAGGTCAATTGCCGCGCCTTTGGTCTGCGCCTGTGCGGGCGTCTCTGTGAAGGCTACTGCCTCAGTCACTTGCTTTCTCCTTTCATTGCACCCTGACTGGGCGCTGGGCACAACTCCGCCGTTCACAGAAACACTGTTTCTGCGCGATGGCGGATCACGATGTGATGGTGCCCGATTAGATTGTGCCCACTACCTCTAGCGGGCGGATGAGCTGGACATGATGCACCTTTCTGCGCACCCGTCAAATCGCTGAAATAGCAAGGAAATTTCCTTTTCGGACATTCGGGCTGAAACTCGTCTTTAGGACGAAGTCTTTTTCTCTTTAGGACGAAATCTGCGAAAATCTGTGAGTCCGCACCGCAACAGCCAAGGGAAATCTGGCAACGACGATGAACTGCCTAGCGGACCCCGATTTTCCGACCATGTTCGAATCACAAGAGACTTGCGGTTCGGAGGCGAAGCTTTCAGCGCCCCGAATTAGGTATTGTCGGCGACTCTTCGAAAAGATTAACCGATTTTGGTCCCGCTACGGACCGCCACAGTCCGTCCTCACAATACCAAAAGCCAGCGGCACGTAGGCCTTGTGCCACGACTGGTGAGCCAAACCCCAATGCACGACGGAGGTCCCGGCCGCGAACCGCTACCACGGTGCCGTGCTCGATCTCACTCAGACGGCCTCTTAGATACTCGGCCACTGTTTTGACCTGATCAGTCATGGCATTCATTGCGATCCAACCTTTCTTGAATGCGTTCTTCTAGGTAGCGATCCAACTCGCCGTTGCGCGCCAGCGTCACGCGCTGGTCAGGGCGAAGTGAAGTCAGTTCTTCCTGAAGCAGCGCCTCACGCTTTCTTGCATTTGAAAAGGCAAGGTTGCGGCGGGCAATCTCGTTGTTCCGGACGAGTTTCTGGACGAAAACACTCCATTCGGCATGAGTAGTCGGCATGCACCCATTGATCCCCTCCACGCTCGCCAGAACTTCGGGGCATGTCGTGCTCTCCTGTACGAGCACCTCCACTACTAGCGGGGAAAGACGGTTGCCGTAGACGCGGGCAAGTTCGACATTCACCTGCGCATGAAGATCATCCAACCTTCGCAATTGGGGTTTTGTTAGACCCGCCTTGATGTTCCCGATTGTGTTGAAGTCAGGCATTGTATCCGCCCTCCTCGAACAGGGCCTTGGTTTGGTCGGGCAAAATGCCGAATGCTGCCTTAAGGCGTGGCAGAAGAACGCTGATTGCGTAGTGCCGTTCTTGTCCGCCTGCTTTTGCGGAGGAAGTAACAGTGATGAACGGAAGCGGGTAAGGGCGTGACAGGGCGCGATACACACGACCCCTCGATACGCCCAGCACCCGCGCAATTTTGGTCGCGGTAAGCATGGCGAAAACCTTAGAGCTGATTGTAGGAAAGACGCGCCCCCGGCACGGCGGGCCGACACCCCCGGTGTTGCCCTATAATATTGCAATAATACCACGCAACAATTTCTCTGTCAATATGAACGCCACAACGGTCACGCTATTTGCGTTGCCGGTTCGATCATCCGCGCATGGGGCCGACCTTTCCAGCGTCTCCAGAAAACGCTGCTTCCTGACCGACGCCCATTCCTATCCAGATAGCTGGAACCGCGATATATCGGCGGAGTACTGGAGCGTTTGAAACGCCCGGAACGGAGGTGTTGCGCTCCGATGGTGCGAGATCAAAGGATCAGAGTGGGAATGCGACCTCGTGGAGCGATGAACAGTTGCCGCAAGGGCGGTGGGCCGGGTGTCAGCCTCAACCACCCTACACAATCGGGGTCGACGCCCTACAAATGGCCCCGCAGACTAGAAATTACTGTTTGAAATCAATGATTGATAGGTGGTGGGTGATGAGAGACTCGAACTCCCGACATCTTCGGTGTAAACGAAGCGCTCTACCAACTGAGCTAATCACCCGCGCTGCGGCGGTTTAGCGAAGCCCGCGTGGCTGCGCAAGTCCGCTTTGAACCGCTGTGGCAAAATCCGTGGCCCGCGCGCCTCCGCGATGCGTGACAGGCGGGCACAAGACCGCCGCGGTACCGGACCCCGGCGATGGCCGTCGGTGGATCCCCCGCTGTCTTGCGCGCCGTGCGGATGTGTCGGAGACTGGCCCCGGTCCCTTGAGGCAACCACGGGAAAGGCAGGCGGAGGAGATGGCAGGCGCAGAGGATCTGGTGGTCGCCGGAAATCCGCTTCTGTCGGCGGTGGCGGGAACCTTCCGGCGCGAGGGGGAGGTGCGGTTCGCCTTCGTCCCGGCCGGAGAGCCGGTGGACAAGGCCGATTACGGCGGCGGCGACGACCTGACCCGCGCCTGGACCGATGACGAGAAGGACGTCTTTCGCGCCGTCATGACCCGCTACATGGAGGTCAGCGACCTCGTGCTGGTCGAGATCGCCGATCATACGCAGGCCGACGTACAGGCCCAGGTCGTGGACAGGGTGCCGGGCGGCTGGGCGGGCTATGCGGGTACCGACACCACCTTCGTCGTCGGCAACACGTCCGAGACACTGCTGACCCATGAATTCGGCCATTCCGTGGGCCTGGGTCATCCTTTCGATACCGGGTTCGGCACCACCGTGCTTCCGGGCGTCGACTCCTCGGACGATCCGGGCGATTTCGGCTTCAACTCCAAGCTCTATACGGTGGAATCCTACCAGTTCGGAACCTTGCCGGAATATCCCGACGTCGATGTCGCGAACCCGACCGGGCTGATGGCGCTCGACATCGCTGCGCTTCAGGCGCTCTACGGCGCGAACGAGGGGCACCGTACCGGCGACGACGTTTATGGCGCGACCGGAGAGTTCCGCACCCTCTGGGATGCAGGCGGCGCGGACCGGATCGACTTCTCGACCCTGCTCGCCGACACAGTGATCGACCTGCGTGCCGCTTCGTTCGAGACCGGGCCCGGCGGGCTGGGGCGGCCCAGTCTCACCGATACCTCTGTCGAGGCGCGCGATGTTGGCGGCTACATGATCGCCTATGGGACGGTGATCGAGAACGCCGCGGCGGGGTCGGGCGACGACCTGCTGACCGGCAACGCGGCGGCCAACGCCCTGTCCGGCGGGCCGGGCGACGACACGCTGTCGGGCGGGGCGGGACGCGACGTGCTGACCGGCGGCCCGGCGGTCATCGCCACCATTCCGCTGGTCGAGCTCAACGATGCCCGGGCCAGCGACCGCGCGCTGGTGGCCGAGGACTTCGCCATGCCTGGCTCGGTCACCTTCGACATGGTCCTGCGGCTCGACCCCGGCGGGCCTGACTTCTACCGCGTTCTGTCATGGAAACCGGACGACGACGCGGATTTCCGGTTCGACGTGCAGTATTTCGGCGGCACCGACGGTTATCTCTCGGTCATCTACCGCACTGAGGAGAACACCTCCCAGGCGCTTTCGGTCGGCATCCGCGAGGACGAACTGCTCGATGGCGACGAGCATCGCCTGACCCTCAGCCGCGATGCCCAGACAGGGATGGTGCGCGCCTATCTCGACGGTATTTACCAGCATGAGCGCGAAATCGATCCCGGCACCCCCTTCACCCCCGACGGCAAGCTGGTGATCGGACAGAGCCAGGGGGTCTGGGTCCCTGAGGATTCGCCGCGCGCCGCCCTCCGGGGCGCGGTCGGCGAAGTCGCGATCTATGACGGCGTGCTCGACGATGACGAGATCGCCCAGGGCTCCATCGTCGCGCTGGCCGACCCCGGCGATCCGCGCCTGGTCAGCTATTGGCGTCCCGAGGCGCAGAGTGGGGAAATCGCGACACTCGCAGGCACCACCGACCTCGCGCCTGTCAATATCGCGCGGGTGCACGAGATCCCCTTCGCCGGCGATGACGACCGCCTTGAAGGCGGAGCGGGCGACGACACGATCTTCGGCGGGGCCGGAACCGACACGGCGGTGATCGCCGCCGCCGTGGGCGATTATGCCGTGACGACCGCCCCGGCCGGCCTGCGCGTCACCTCCGTCGAGGGGGCGGATTTCCTGTCCGAGGACGTGGAGCAGGTGGAATTCGCCGATGCGACGCTCAGCTTCGCCGACCTGTCGGCGCAGGCCCTGGACAGCCCGGTCCTTGGCGGCACGGCAGGGCCCGACACCCTGACAGGTGGCGTCGCGGATGAACGGATCCTGGGCTTTTCGGGCGATGACTGGCTCCGGCCCGGGGGCGGCAGCGACACGCTCGATGGCGGCGCGGGGCGGGACATGGCCGATTTCTACGCGCGGCCCGACACCGCCGGTGACGCTATCCTCCTGCGGCTCGACCTGGCCGCGGGCACGGCGGATCCCCTTGGCCCCGCCTTCCACAGGCTCATCGGCATCGAGGACGCCACCGGGACGGATGGCGCCGATCGCCTTGCGGGCGACGATCGGGACAACCGGCTCGTGGGGCTCGACGGCGCCGACCGGCTGCTGGGGCTGGGGGGCGATGACCGGCTCAATGGCGGCACGGGGCCCGATACGATCAATGGCGGCGATGGCCGCGACCGGCTCATCGGCGGTCCGGACGGGCATGAGGCCGACCAGCGCGATGTTATCCTCGGTGGCGCCGGCGACGATTCTGCCGAAGGCGGGGGCGGCAACGACCTCCTCTATGGGCAGGAAGGAAACGACACGCTCGCCGGCGGCTTCGGCGCGGACGAGCTGCAAGGGCAGGAGGGGGATGACGTCGTGACCGGCGGAGCGCTCTCCGATCTCGTCTTTGGCGGTGAGGGCGACGATTTCGTGAATGGCGGTTTCGGATATGACCGGATCAATGGAGGTGACGGGGCCGACCGGTTCTTTCATCTGGGCGTGGCCGATCACGGCTCGGACTGGGTGCAGGACTACGAGGCGGGCGAGGGCGACACCCTCGTTTTCGGCAACCCGGCCGTGACTCCCGACCAGTTCCAGGTCAATTTCGCCCATACCGCCACGCCCCAGGGGGAGCGCTCCGGTGACGATGCCGTACAGGAAGCCTTTGTCATCTACCGCCCCACCGGCCAGGTCATGTGGGCGCTGGTCGATGGCCAAGGGCAGGACGAGATCAACCTGCAAATCGGAAACGAGGCGTTCGACCTGATGAGCTGACATTGCCGCCCGATCCCGCCGCGCGCGCCGCAGGCGCGCGCCCGGCCCAACCGACCGCGCGCATCTTCGATGCGCAAAGGGCGGGCGGGAGCCCCCCCGATCAAATGGAGAAACCGATGAAATCGCTGACACCCGGGACCATCCGCGCCCCCTTCGCCGCCTATGCCCACGGGATCGAGATTCCCGCAGGCCACCGGCTGATACGCACTTCCGGCCAGCTGGGCATCCGTCCCGATGACACCATCCCCGGGACCGCCCAAGCGCAGGCGACGGTCTGTTTCGACAATATCCGCGCCATCCTGGCCGAGGGCGGCATGGGTCCACGGGACGTCGCCCATATCTCGGCATGGGTCACTGCGCGGGAACACATGGCGGGCTACATGCAGGCCCGCGATGCCTTCACCCAAGGCCTTCCGCACCTGCCTGCCTCGACCCTGATGATCGTCTCGGGCTTCACCCGCCCCGAATTCCTCGTCGAGGTCGAGGTGCTGGCCGCCGCGCCCTGAGCTCAGCGCCACATCACCAGCCCGGCGCCAAGCGCGACAAGGACCAGCCCCGCGACATTGGCCGCGGACAGATCGCGGGGCACCATCCCGAATGCGCCCCAACGGTCATAGGCCGCGCCCGCCGCCAGCGGGCCAAGGATCACGAACACCATGTAGCGCGCCACGCCCAGCCGCGGAACGGCGGCCATCGAGACCAGTACCACATAGACCCCGATCAGCCCCCCGGCCCAGGCCCAGACCGGGACTTCGGCCAGCGCCGCGCGCCGGGGCAGGGCGCCGCCCGAGGCCCCCAGCAGCAGTGCCAGCGCCGCGGCCCCAAGCGCAAAGGCCAGCATCGCCGTCTGTACCGGCCCAAGCAGCCCCGCCATCCGCGCATAGATCGGCCCCTGCGCCGCGATGAGCGCCCCGCCCAGCACCACCGCCGCGGTCAGCAGCCAGATCATGCCAGCCGCTTGTACATGTAGGTCGTCGGCTCATAGACCTCGGCAAAGGGATTGCGGCAATAGAACGGGATCTCTCCCGCCACCGCGTAGCCCAGGCTCTCGTAGAGCAGCCGCGAGGGATCCGAACTGCGCGTGTCCAGCACCAGCAATGTCCGCCCCAGCGCCCTTGCCCTTGCCTCCAGCACCTCCATCAGGGCGCGGGCCAGCCCCTGCCGCCGTGCGCGCGGGTGGACCAGCAGCTTCATGACATCCGCGCGATGCGGCTGGTTCGGCATCGCCGCCGTGGCCAGTTGAACCGTCCCCTGCACCGCGCCCGCCGCCTCGGCCACGAACAGCTCCCGCCGCCCCGGCGCAAGCTCCGGCATCACGCTCCGCCACCAGGCCTCCGCTTCACCCACGGCAAAGGGCAGGATGAACCCCACGCTCGCCCCGTCATGGACGCAGGCATGCAGAACCTCGGCCAGCGCGGCAAGGTCCCGTTTTTCGCCCGCCCGGATCACAGCAGCACCAGAACATAGCGCGCGCCGTCCGGTCCCGCCTCGAACCGGCTCGCGCCCGACAGGTGATAACGCAGGCAATCGCCCGGCCGCAGATCATGCGCCACGCCCTCGACCGTCAGGCGCAAACCGCCCTCCAGCAGGACAAGGTGATGTTCCTGCCCCGGTCGCGGCGCCGTGTCATAGGCGATCACCGCGCCGCCGGGCAGCCGGCCCTCCATCACCTCCGCCGTCAGCCCGCCCGCCGGCGGGCTGACCGAGCGGCGCTCATATCCCGTGGCCGGGTCCGTCCAGACTACCTGGTCGGTGCGTGCGACATGCGCCGCGAACCGATCCTCGACCATCATCAACAGCCGCGACATCGGCAGCCCATAGGCGGCGCACAGCCTGCCCAGCGTCTCGGCGGTGGGGCTCACCTCGCCATTCTCCAACCGGGACAGCGTCGCCCGGCTGACCCCGCTTTCCTCGGCCAGCCGCTCCAGCGACCAGCCCCGTCCGGCCCTCAACTCGCGCAGGCGACCGGCCAGCCGCTCCGTGATTCCGTCCAGCATTTCCCATATCCGAGCAATATTCCCGAATCAGAGATTGCCTGCCTCTCGCCTCTCGATCAAATGAAAAAGGGCGCGGACCCACCGGCCCGCGCCCTCCCTGCCTGCATTTCGGGCAGCTTAGCGCCAGCCCACCTCGTTGAAGATCTTCTGCGCCGTGGGAATGTTCTCGGCGACCTCGGACAGGTCGACCTCATCCGCCTTGAACGTGCCCAGGGCGTCGACCGAATCGGCCAGTTCCACGCCCTCGACGGCAGGGAACTCGTCATTGCCGGCCGAGAAATAGACCTGCGCCTGATCGCTGGCGAGGTATTCCAGGAACTTCACCGCGTTCTCGCGATTGGGCGCATGGGCTGCGACGCCGCCGCCCGACAGGTTCATATGCGCGCCGCGCCCGTCCTGGTTCGGAAAGACCCAGCCGATCATGTCGCGGCTCTCGGACACGCCTTTCACGTCGGTGCGGATCGCGCGGGCAAAGTAATAGGTGTTCGACACCGCGATGTCGCACTCGCCGGACACGATGCCGCGCAGCTGGTCGGTATCGCCGCCCTGCGGATCGCGCGCCATGTTCTCGACCACGCCCGCGGCCCAGTCGCGCGCGGCCTCTTCGCCGTCATGCGTCACGATCGAGGCCAGCAAGGTCTGGTTGTAGGTGTTCGAGGAGGACCGGATGCAGACCATCCCCTTGTATCTGGGATCGGCCAGGTCGGCATAGGTCTGCGGCGGCTCGCTCACCTCGTTCTTGTCGTAGAAGATGATGCGCCCGCGTTGCGACAGGCCGAACCACTGGTTGTCCTCGTCCTGAAGGTTCGAGGGAATGCGCTCTTCAAGCACCTCGCTCTCGACCGGTTGCAGGATGCCCGCATCCTTGGCCCGCGCCAGGCGCGAGGTATCGACGGTCAGCAGTACGTCGGCCGGAGAATTCGCGCCCTCGGCCTCCATCCGCGCGATCAGCTCGTCGGCATTGCCCTCGATCCGGTTGATGGTGATGCCGGTCGCCTCTTCGAAATCGGTATAGAGACGCTCGTCTGTGTCGTAATGGCGTGAGGAGTAGAGGTTCAGTTCCCCCTCGGCTGCGGCTGAGCCGGCAATCAGCGCGGCAAGAGCGGCGGCAATCGGCTTGTGCATGGCGTTTCCCTCTGATTCAGTTTCTGACTGAAAAGATCAGATAAAGCATCGCGCGCAGCGTGCAAGAAAATTCCGACTGAATTGCTCGGAAAACCGCCGATGCCGGCCGGAATCACGATGCCTTGCGGAACAGGGAATACTGAAAGGATTGGGCCGCACCCCAGGGCGTTTGATGAAGGTCGAGGCGCGATGCGACCGGTTGGAACCCGTCCCCAAGCGTTTCGGCAAGGGTTTCCGGGCTGTAGCGCGCCACCGGCAAACCGCTGCATGTCTCGGGACCGTCCGGGGCAAAGGTCGCGATGATCGCATGACCTCCGGTGCAGACACCTTCCTCGAGCCGGGCAAGATAGGCCCTGCGATCCGCTTCATCCACCAGGAAATGGAACACGGCCCTGTCATGCCAGAGGTCGAAACACCGGCCCGGATGCCAGGCCGTCACATCGGCGGCGATCCATGTCACGCCTTCTCCGGCGGTGCCCATTCTCTCGCGCGCGGCCTTCAGGGCCACGGCGGACAGGTCCAGAACCGAGATATCGCGAATCCCGCGGTGGCGCAGCGCGGCGGCAAGCCGCGACGTGCCCCCGCCAATGTCGATGACCGAGGACTCGGGGGAAAGACCGGTCAGTTCGGCAAGCTCCAGCGAAAGGCCGGGATCGTCCTGGTGCCAGCTCAACTGGTTTTCGGACTTCCGGGAATAAACCGAATCCCAATGCGCCTGCCTGTCGTCGCTCATCTCGCGCCCCAATCCCGTGACCTCGCGGGTCGGCCGCGTGGTCAGTGTGGCAAAGCATAGATGGTGCCACATTCAATTTCCTGCAAGAAATTGCCCCCACCTCGATACGAGACCCGGAAAACAAAAAACCGCGCCCGGGGGCGCGGCTTTTTCAGATGCTCTCTGCGTCGTTCAGCCCTGGCGGGCTTTGAACTTGCGCTGCGTCTTGTTGATGACGTAGACGCGGCCCTTGCGACGCACGACCCGGCAGTCACGGTGCCGGTTCTTCAGCGAGCGGAGCGAGTTCCTGACCTTCATGGCCTGTCTCCATTTCCTGCGGCGCATTGACCGGCGCCTTGTTTCCGCGGGTCCCCTGACGGGCAGGGGGGTGAATTCATGGTGGGCGGTACTGGGATCGAACCAGTGACCCCTACGATGTCAACGTAGTGCTCTACCGCTGAGCTAACCGCCCATGAATGCCAGCGTGTGGTTCGGCCCCACCCCTCAGAAAGAAATGGGGCGCGGTTCCCCGCGCCGGTAAGCGGGGTCTATAAAAGCATTCGCCGAGGGGATCAAGGGCTTTTGAAGGAACTCTTTTTAGGTCTATCTTTGGCGCCGTAACGGAGGCGTCATGACCGGATCGGCCTATTATCTCTCGCAGCCTGCGCAGCGGTCTTCCTGCGTGGTTTTCGCCTCGCCGCACAGCGGGAGCGACTACAATTCCGCCTTTCTGCGCAGCACGGTACTGGACGAGCACGCGATTCGCTCGTCCGAGGATGCCTTTGTCGACCTGCTCTTCGAACCCGCCGCGGAATTCGGCGCGCCGTTTCTCAAGGCCGCGATGCCGCGCGCCTATCTCGACCTCAACCGCAGCGCGGACGAGCTTGACCCCGCGCTGATCGAGGGGGTGCGCAAGCACGGCCACAACCCCCGCGTGGCCTCGGGCCTGGGGGTGATTCCCCGCGTGGTGGCCAATGGGCGGGCGATCTATTGCGGGAAACTGCCGATGGCCGAGGCGCGGCGGCGCATCGACCGCGTCTGGCGACCCTATCATGGTCGGCTTCAGGCGCTGCTCGACGAATCGCGACAGTTGTTCGGCGAGGCGATCCTGATCGACTGCCACTCCATGCCGCGCGAGGCACTGGACGGGCTCGCCCGCAAGGGCGGCCTGCGCCCCGAGATCGTGCTGGGCGACCGCTTCGGCGCCTCGGCCGCGCCCGAGATCGTGGACCGGGTCGAATCCGCCTTCGCCGCCGCCGGGTTCTCGGTCACGCGCAACACCCCCTTTGCCGGCGCCTTCGTCACGCAAAGCTATGGCCGCCCCTCGCGTCGCCAGCACGCCATCCAGATCGAGATCGACCGCTCTCTCTACATGGACGAGCGCCGGATTCGCCCCAACGCGAATTTCGATTCCTTCCGCCTGCGCCTGCGCAGCGTGGTGGCCGAGATCGCAGGAATCGGCCAGTCGCGGATGCCGCTTGCCGCCGAGTGAGCGCCGGTTGATCAGCGCAGGCTGCGCCCCTTGAGGATCGCATCCGGCCCGAACCGCGCCCGGATCGCATCCGCCGCCCGCTCGGCCTCCGCCCGCCGCGCCGCATCCGGATCCAGAAGGTCGCCCGACATGTCCGCCTGCGCGGCCGGGCACAGGTCCGAGATGCCACAGCCCAGCAGGCGGTAGGGGCCTTCGTTGCCCACCTGGTCGAACAAGGCCCGCGCCCGGCGATAGATCGTGTCGGCCATCTGCGTCGCGTCCCGCAACGAGATCCGCCGGGTGAGGATCTTGTGATTCGCCTTCTTCAGCTTCAGCGTCACCACCCGCCCCGCCAGCCCCTTGGCCTTGGCGCGGTCCGACACCTTCTCGGCCATCCGCCACAGATGCCCGTCCAGGATGTCCGCATCGCCCGTATCCTCGTGAAAGGTCGTCTCGTTGCTGATCGACTTCACCGGCTCGTGCGAGGAGACGCGCCGCCGGTCCTCGCCCCGCGCAAGATGCCACAGCCGCGCGCCCATCGACCCGAACCGCGCCACCAGCGCCTCCTGCTCCCAGCGCAGCAGGTCGGTGAAGCTGCGGATGCCCGCCCGCTCCAGGCTTTCCTGCGCTGCCGGCCCGATGCCCCAGATCAGCCGCACCGGCTTGTCCGCCAGAAATTCCGCCGTCTCGGCCCGCCCGATCACCGAGAACCCGCGCGGCTTGTCGAGATCCGAGGCGACCTTGGCCAGGAACTTGTTGTGGCTGAGCCCGATGGAGCCGGTCACCCCCAGCTCCGCCTTCATCCGGCCCACCAGCCGCGCCAGCATCACCGCCGGCGGCGCGCCATGCAGCCGCTCGGTGCCCGACAGGTCGAGAAAGGCCTCGTCCAGCGACAGCGGCTCCACCACCGGGGTCAACTCGTCCATCATCGCCCGGATCTGGCGCGAGACCGCGGCATAGACCTCCATCCGCGGCTTGATCACCACCGCCTCGGGGCACAGTTCCAGCGCCTTGAACATCGGCATGGCCGAGCGCACGCCGCGAATCCGCGCCACGTAACAGGCGGTCGAGACCACGCCCCGCCGCCCGCCGCCGATGATCACCGGCTTGTCGGCCAGGTCGGGATTGTCGCGTTTCTCGACCGAGGCATAGAAGGCGTCGCAATCCATATGCGCGATGGTCAGCCCGAACAGCTCGGGATGCGACAGCAGGCGCGGGCTGCCGCAGGCGGGGCAGCGCCGGGCGCTTTCGATCTGGGTCAGGCAGTCGCGGCAGAAACCGGGCATGGGTTTGCGTCTTGCATCGGAGGGCGGGTGTCCCATTTCTATAACGACAGGCGCGGCACGGCGAAAGCGGGGCGGAACCGGAATGACATTCGCAGGCGCGAAACTGGCGCTCTTTCTCGGACCGGACCTGCTGGTGATCCGGCGCGACGACCGGCCCGACATTCCCTGGCCGGATTACTGGGATTTCCCCGGGGGCGGCCGCGAGGGCAGCGAAAGCCCTCTGGCCTGCGCCCTGCGCGAAACCCGCGAAGAGGTCGGCCTGACCGTGGCGCCCGACCGGGTGCGCCATGCCAGTTCCTATCGCCGCCCCGCCGGGCGGATGTGGTTCTTTGCCGGGCACCTGCCGGCCGCAACGGTGCGCGATGTGCGGCTGGGCGACGAGGGGCAGGGGTGGCGGCTGATGACGCCGGGCGAATACATCTCCCACCCCCGAGCCGTGCCGCATTTCGCCACGCGGCTGGGGCTCTACCTCGACAGCGCCGGGTATCGCCACCGCAGCGCTGAGCAGGGCAGCCCGTCCGATGCCGCGCGCGAACCCGACCTTTCAAGAGAAAACCCCCCGCGGAAAACCAGCGGGGGGAGGTAACGAACCACAGGAAGAAAAGGTCCGTCGGGGAGTGTCTCACAGGTAGGCTCGCCCAAAACCGGCCAATGACCTAGCGGAAATGCTCCCGGGCCGGACGGAGAGGAGCAATCTGTTGTTGTTTTGCAACCACAGATCGTGGCCCTCGCGACACGTCCCGCCTTCCGGGCACCGGGCTCAGGCCCCGGCCAGCTCCGCCAGGATCGCCTGCGCCGCGGCGCGCGGATCCGCGGCCTGCACCACCGGGCGGCCCACCACGATATGATCGGCCCCGGCGCCGATGGCCGCGGCGGGCGTCGCGATCCGCTTCTGGTCGCCCTTGTCCGCACCCGCGGGGCGCACGCCCGGCGTGACGATCAGCCGGTCCTCGGCCTGCGGCAGCGCGCGGATCGCGGCGGCCTCCTGCGGCGAGGCGATCACCCCGTCCGCCCCGGCCTCCAGGGCGCGGGCGGCCCGTTCCACCACCAGGTCGGCCACCTCGCCCGGCTTCATCAGCCCGGCATCCAGATCACCCCGGTCGAGCGAGGTGAGGATGGTGACGGCCAGGATCTTCATGTCCGACCCGGCCGCGCCCTCGCGTGCGGCGCGCACGACATGCGGGTCGCCATGCACGGTCAGCAGATCCAGGTCGAACTGCGCCAGCCCGCGCACCGCGGCCTCGACCGTGTTCGAGATGTCAAAGAGTTTCATGTCGAGGAAAATGCGCTTGCCATGCTCCCGTTTCAGCTCGTTGGCCAGCGCCAGCCCGCCCCCCGTCAGCATCCCCAGCCCGATCTTGTAGAAGGAGACGGCCTCGCCCAGCGTCTGGGCGGTGGCGAGCCCCTGAAGCGCGTTGGGAACGTCGAGCGCGACGATCAGGCGGTCATCTGCTTGCATCTGGGTCATATGGCTGGCCTCCGGGCGGTTTCGCCCGTCTCTTAGGGCCCGCGCGCGCGCCGCACAACCCGCTCTCGGGGCCGAGGGGGGCTCCCGCGCCTGACTGCGCCGCCCTTGCGGGCGGAGCAATCCAGCCTTGGGCCCGGCGCCGCGCCCTCCCGGGCGCGGCGCGGTTGCGCGCTCCGGCCGGTCCTTGCGCAGGGGGCGCGCACGGGCTCAGGCGGCGCGCGGTTCCTCCACCGCCGCCCGCACCGGCTCGGCCAGGCGCAGCGGGACCCGGCCGGACCGGAACTCGGGCATCCGCCGCATCTGTCGCAACGCATCCGCCATCAGCGCACGGTCGCGCAGCGCGGGCGCGATATCCGGCGGCAGGTCGAGCGCGCAGAACAGCGTGACGACCCGGTCCGACAGAGACAGCCGGAGGCTTGCGCGGTGCTCGGCCCGGTCGCGGCAATAGCGGGTTTCGGTGATCTCGATCCTGGTGATCTGCATGGTGTGGCCCCTTTCCGTTTCGCCCCCATGCAAGCGCGAATCCCTTACCGAACCGCTGTCCCCGAGCCCGGAAAATCGCTAAAATCCAAGGCGTGGCGGTTTTTGTGATCACGGGATCTTGAAGCCCCGGATACATTCCCCATTTCGAAACCGAGGCCCTTGGAAAGTGCGCTGCGCAGGCAGGCACCACGCCGAAGGGGCGCTTGAAAAAGGAGAAGACACATGGACTTGTCGAAGTTCACCGAGCGGGCGCGTGGCCATATCCAGGCAGCGCAGACCATCGCCATGCGCGAAGGGCATCAGCGTCTGGTGCCCGAGCATATCCTCAAGGCATTGCTGGATGACGACCAGGGGCTGGCAAGCAACCTGATCGCCCGCGCCGGCGGCAACCCGGCCCGCGTGGCCGAGGCGCTGTCCGTCGCGCTGTCCAAGCAGCCCAAGGTCAGCGGCGACACCGCCCAGACCTATCTCGACACCCAGACCGCCAAGGTGCTGGACGAGGCGCAGAAGGTCGCCGAAAAGGCCGGCGACAGCTTCGTGCCGGTCGAGCGTATCCTGATGGCGCTGTGCATGGTGAAATCCGGTGCCAAGCAGGCGCTGGAGGCGGGCGACGTCACCGCGCAGAAGCTCAACGAGGCGATCAACGACATCCGCAAGGGCCGTACCGCCGACAGCGCCTCGGCCGAAGAGGGCTATGACGCGCTCAAGAAATACGCGCGCGACCTGACCGAGGCTGCCGCCGAGGGCAAGATCGACCCGATCATCGGCCGCGACGAGGAAATCCGCCGCTCGATGCAGGTTCTCAGCCGCCGGACCAAGAACAACCCCGTGCTGATCGGCGAACCCGGCGTCGGCAAGACCGCCATCGCCGAGGGCATGGCGCTGCGCATCATCAATGGCGACGTTCCCGAATCCCTGCGTGACAAGAAGCTGCTGGCGCTCGACATGGGCGCGCTGATCGCCGGCGCGAAATATCGCGGCGAGTTCGAGGAGCGGCTCAAGGCCGTGCTGAACGAGGTGACCGCCGCCGCCGGCGAGATCATCCTCTTCATCGACGAGATGCACACGCTCGTGGGCGCCGGCAAGTCCGAGGGCGCGATGGATGCCGCCAACCTGATCAAGCCCGCGCTTGCACGGGGTGAGCTGCACTGCATCGGCGCCACCACGCTGGATGAGTACCGCAAATATGTCGAGAAGGACGCGGCACTTGCCCGCCGGTTCCAGCCGGTGATGGTGCAGGAACCCACGGTCGAGGACACGATCTCGATCCTGCGCGGCATCAAGGAAAAGTACGAGCTGCACCATGGTGTGCGGGTCTCCGATTCCGCGCTGGTGGCGGCGGCGACGCTTTCGCATCGCTACATCACCGACCGCTTCCTGCCCGACAAGGCGATCGATCTCGTGGACGAGGCCGCGTCGCGCCTGCGGATGGAGGTGGATTCCAAGCCCGAGGAGCTCGACCAGCTCGACCGCCAGATCCTGCAGATGCAGATCGAGGAGGAGGCGCTGAAGAAAGAGGATGACGCGGCCTCCAGGGACCGGCTGGAAACCCTGCAAAAGGAGCTCTCCGAGCTTCAGGAACGCTCGGCCGAGATGACCGCGCAATGGCAGGCCGAGCGCGACAAGCTGGCCGGCGCCCGCGATCTCAAGGAACAGCTGGACCGCGCCCGCGCGGATCTGGAAATCGCCAAGCGCGAGGGCAATCTCGCCAAGGCGGGGGAGCTGTCCTATGGCGTGATCCCGCAGCTGGAGAAAAAGCTGGGCGAGGCCGAGAAGGCCGAGGAAGAAGGCATGATGGTCGAAGAGACCGTCCGCCCCGAGCAGATCGCCGAGGTGGTAGAACGCTGGACCGGCATCCCGACCTCCAAGATGCTCGAAGGCGAGCGCGAGAAGCTCCTGCGCATGGAGGACGAGCTGCACAAGCGCGTCATCGGGCAGGATGCGGCCGTGCGCGCGGTGGCCAGCGCCGTGCGCCGGGCGCGCGCGGGCCTCAACGACGAGAACCGCCCGCTTGGATCCTTCCTGTTCCTCGGCCCCACCGGGGTCGGCAAGACGGAACTCACCAAGGCGGTGGCCAACTATCTCTTCGATGACGACAACGCGATGGTGCGCATCGACATGTCGGAATTCATGGAGAAACACGCCGTCGCCCGCCTGATCGGCGCGCCTCCGGGCTATGTCGGCTACGACGAGGGCGGCGTGCTGACCGAGGCCGTGCGGCGGCGCCCCTACCAGGTCGTTCTGTTCGACGAGGTTGAAAAGGCGCATCCGGACGTGTTCAACGTGCTGCTGCAGGTTCTGGATGACGGCGTTCTGACCGACGGCCAGGGCCGCAGGGTGGATTTCAAGCAGACGCTGATCGTGCTGACCTCCAACCTCGGCTCCCAGGCGCTCAGCCAGCTGCCCGATGGCGCGGATGGCGCGCAGGCCAAGCGCGACGTGATGGATGCGGTGCGGGCCCATTTCCGCCCCGAATTCCTCAACCGCCTGGACGAGACGATCATCTTCGACCGGCTCAAGCGCGAGGATATGGACGGCATCGTCGACATCCAGATGGCCCGCCTGCGCAAGCGGCTGGCCGCGCGCAAGATCGAGCTGGCGCTGGATGAAAGTGCGCGCGAATGGCTCGCCAACAAGGGCTATGACCCGGTCTATGGCGCGCGTCCGCTCAAGCGGGTGATCCAGCAGGAGCTGCAGAACCCTCTGGCCGAGGCGCTGCTGGCAGGCGAGATCAAGGATGGTGAAACCGTCCCGGTCCGCGCCGGCGCCGAAGGGCTGATCGTGGGCGACCGTCTCGGCACCTCCGAGCGGCCCCGCCCCGATGACGCGGTCGTGCACTGACGCCATCCCGACGCGAACCAGAAAAGGCCCCGGCACCGTCCTGACGCATTCCGTGCGGTGGGAGGTCGGCAAGGCGCTCCGTAGCGAAGGGCAAGGGCCGCCACCCCTTGGGCAAGACACTTGCCGGGGGGGTGGCGCTGGAAAAAAACTATCGCTCACTTGTTCATTGACAGAGCAGCGCCCCGAAGAAACTTGCGGGGCGCTGCTTTGTGCCATGCGGGCTGTGCGAAACCTTCCTGCCATTCGCCGTAGGGGCTCGCTTTGCGCCGCGCCTGTGACGTCACGCGCAAGGAAGGGCGGAGAGCGGAAGTTCGCTGCGACGCCGATTGACCGTCCTCCTTGTGAATCATCGCAACCCACCTTGGCCCATTGATGCCGTCGGGGGGCGGTCACATCATCAGAGCCTCGGTTTGGGCTAAAGCCGGACCTCTGCCCAATAATCGAAGTGCTGCACAGCGGCCCGTTGAAGAAGACAGTTGTCGCAACTGCGCAAACAGAAGCCTCGGAGAAGTCAGAACGGCAGGATATTCCGGAATTACGCGCGTACAGCCGTTAACCGGAAGCTCGCGCCCATGAAGCAAAGCGCTCCACTTCGGCAAAACGTGGATGATCGCCGCGGCTCACCGCCCAAAATGTTCTACCGGGCAACTCCGTCCGGGACAGGTGCACCAACTGCCCGGCTGCCACAGCGGAGGTAGCCAATGCGCTGGATGCCAGCACCACGCCCTGTCCTGCAAGCGCCGAGTCCATCGCATGGATTTCTTCGGAAAAATGCTGTGTGATCTCCAGCACCGCCCCCCCAAGCCCGGCGGCGCGTGACCAGCGATGCCAGCTGGGCGATGCCTCCGCGCCGCCACTCCAGCGGTATTCGATCAGCGGCAGGCGCAGAATATCGGCGTCGGCGTTGACCGGGTTGCGGCGCAGCAGGTCTGGCGCGCAGAGCGGAATCAGCTTGTCTTCAAACAGCGGCAGCCATTCGCCTTCTGGCTCTGCCTGGGCTGCGTAACGAACCGCAAAGTCGACATCGCTGCCCGACAGGTCCACCGGCCGGTTGTCGGCCTCGACCTTCAGGTTAAGCCCGGTCTGACTGCGCAAGGCGGGCAGGCGCCGCATCAGCCAGAAGCTGGCAAAGGCCACCGTCACTGAAACTGTCAAGGGGCGGTCGGAATCCGGCGCCGTGATGCCGGCAATGGCGCTGGCCATGCGGTCGAAACTCTCGCGCAGGACCGGGTACAGCGCCGCCCCTTCCGCCGACAGGCGGATCGGGCGCGGATAACGGTGAAAGAGTTTCACCTCGAGGATCTCTTCCAGCTGGCGGATCTGGTGGCTGATCGCGGTCGGCGTCAGGTGAAGCTCGGCCGCGGCACGGGCAAAATGCAGGTGCCTCGCGGCGGCTTCGAAAGCGCGCAGGGCGTGGAGTGGAGGCAGGCGCCGCATCGGTCTCGTCCTTTCCGTTCGGGATGGAGTTTGGGTGAATTTCATTCATCCACGCCATGAAAAATTCGCTTTCGCCAGAGGGTTGGTCGCTTGGTAGGCACTGGACGCAGTGCATAAACTCAGGAGACTGCTATGCCCACTCTGTTGCGAATCGATGCAAGCGCCCAGCTTGAAGAACGCTCTCTCACACGTCATCTGACCGGGTTGTTCATGCAATACTTTCTGGCCCAAGTACCGGACACCAAAGTGATCACCCGGGATGTGGGCTTGAACCCGATCCCTGCGATTGACCATAAATTCATTCACGCGGCCTTCACCCCGCCCGAAGAACGCGAGCCGTGGATGAACAAGCGTCTGGCGCTGTCCGACGAACTGGTCGATGAGGTGATCGCGGCGGATATCGTCGTCCTTGGCGCGCCGATGTACAACTATGGCATGCCCACTGCCCTGAAAGGCTGGATCGATCACATCGCGCGGATCGGCCGGACCTTTTCCTTTGATCTGGCACGCGGCGACACCCCGATTGAACCGATCCTGTCGGGCAAGCGGCTGGTGGTGCTGTCCTCGCGCGGCGAGTTCGGCTTTGCTCCGGGCGGTGTGCGGGCGCATCTCAACGCGCTTGACCCGGCGCTGGCGGCCTGTGCGCATTACTTCGGCGTAGCGCAGGCGGATATCGATACTATCGCGATCGAATATCAGGAGTTCAAGGACGCGCGTCACGAGGCGTCGGTTGAATCGGCAGAGGCCCGCACCCGCGAGCTGGCCGCGAGACTGGCCGGTGCGGCGGCGCAAGCAGCCTGAGACATCCGTCTGGGACGGTAAAATCGGGGGGCGCGGATTTAGATCCGTGCCTCCTGTGTTTTCTGCACTCTCCTGCAAGCCGGATCACTCAGCGACCTGATGCAGCTGGACTTCCAGCGCGCTTGGTTGCGCATCCTCGCCATTGATCGGCAGCAGATCCATCGGGCAGCAGGAAATCACCACCACGGTATCCATTTCAGCGCGGAACAGCACATGATCCCCCTCGGCAGAGACCGGGGGGTGCCACTCCATCGCTCCCCCTTCGACGACCGGCGTGTTCATCCAGAGGTTCAGCGGGCACGGGACCGATGTTGGATAAAGGCCGATCGCCCCCAGCGCCATGCGCAGGTTGTCGGTGCAATTGTCGTGATAGCCCTCATGGCCCAGTTGCGCGTAGCGGTGCACATCGCAGGAGGCGACCAGCGTGTCATGAACGCCGGGCGAGCTGTCCTCGACCATCGTCAGGATCGGGCGGCGCCGGTTGGTCACCAGCGCATCGCCGGGGCGCGGCGACAGGCGCCGTAGCGTGGGGCGCAAATGCTCCATCGACAGGTATTCGTTGCAATCGCCTTCGGCAAAGGCCCAGAAATCGCCGACCTGGCTGCCGCTGCTGTTGATGACCGACAAGAGTTCGCCCTTGCGCAGGCGCATTGCCCGGCCCTCGCGGGCCGGGATCGTATAGGGCGTGCCCGGGCGGAGCCGACCATCTTTTGCAAGTGTCTGATACGCGCTCGGGATTTCACCGTCAGGCCGTGCGGCATCGAATAGGGGATAGGGGGTCTTCATCTAAAACTCTCCAATAGGACGGGGTGAGCATAAGGCTCGGCGGGCTCCCGGTGCGGCTGCCAGGACCCTTCGGCTTCCAACTGGGCAACATGCGCCGCGATCTCTTCCAGCGGCGCGAACCACACATCGCTTCTGGTCAGCACCTCTTCGAGCCACCGCTCCACTTCGCGCCAACGGGCCAGCCGTCCGGTCAGGAACGGATGCCAGATGCCGATCCAAAGCCCGCCGGCCTCGTATTGAGCCTCGAATTCCTCCAAGGAGGCCTCCAACCCGCGGCGCGGGGACATCACCGGCATCTTGTATCCGATCTCGTCGAAATGCGCGAAGGGCGGCCAGTCATCGCTGCCCCAATGCACCGGCAATTCGAACAGAGAGCCGGAAGCGGTGTCGATCCGATAGGGCAGATCATCCGCCATCATCGAACTTTCATAGATCATTCCATGCTGCACGGCGAGCGACAGCACCTCGGGCGTGACGTTGTAGACCGGGGCGCGATAGCCGCGTGGTGAGCGGCCGGTCAGTCGGCGATGAACCTCAAGCGCGCGCTCGAACCAAAAAGTCTGTTCCTCTGTACTCTGTTCGGCAGGGTCTTCATGCAGATACCCGTGGTGGCCGATCTCATGCCCGCCCTGAAGGATCGCCTCGACCGTCTCGGGGTATTGCTCCATCACCCAGCCGGGCATGAAAAAGGACTGTCTGAGTCCCAGCCGCCGGTAGGTTTCCAGAATGCGCGGCACGCCGGAATTCGGGCCGTAGCGGCCCATGCTGATCGGGTAGAGGCGGCGATGCCCGTCGTCGGGACGGGCGATGTGGATCAGGCTGTCGGCATCGACGTCAAAGGTGATCGCACAGGCGCAGCGGGCACCGTTCGGCCACTGGATAGGATTGCGGATCATGTCTGGGCTTCCTTTCGAGTGAATATCCTTTCGACCAGTGCGGCAGTGGCAAGCAGGGTGCGGTCGCTGTCTGGCGGACCGACCAGCTGCAATCCCACCCAGCATCCCTGAGCAGTTTTCGCGACCGGCAGGGAAACGGCCGGCAAATCCAGAAGGCTGGCCGGCATGGTCAGGCGGAGAACCGCAGCGTTCGTTGCGGCAAAGGTCTCGGGTTTCTCCAGAAGCGGCGCCAATCGTGGGGCTTCGATGGCAACCGTGGGCAGAAGGTAAATGGTATCGGACGCCCGGACGGTTTCCCGCAACTCTCTCGCACCTTGTTTGACGCACTCGATCCTGTCCGGGTCCAGACTCGCCGAGGCGCGCAGCCGCGCCGTGACGGAAGGGTCGATATGACGGGCGTCTGCGGTTTCGAGCAGGTGCCCGTAGGTCTGGACCGCCTCGACAGCCCCCGGCCAGCCGCTCGCGCGGATCAGCGTCAGCGCCTCATCCAGAGGCGACTGCTGGATGTGCTCCATCAAGAGGCCTGCCTGTTCGAGAGCCGCCAGGGCCTCCTTGCAGCGACGGGAGACCGGTGCTGAGACCTCGTTCCCATCGAGAACGTCGGTGACGACCGCAAGGCGACCAGCGGCATCTGGACTCGCCGCATCGCCGGACAGGATAGCGTCCAGTTCCACGATGTCGGCGACCGACCGGGCAAAACTGCCGACCGTGTCATAGCTCGGCGCCAGCGGCCGCACGCCACCCATCGGATACCGTCCACGCGTGGGTCGAAAGCCCACCACGCCCTGAAACGCCGCAGGTACCCGGCAGGAGCCCGCCGTATCGGTACCGATAGCCAGGCGGGCGATCCCGCGCGCGACAGAGGACGCGGCGCCCGAGGATGAGCCGCCTGGCACGCGACCGTCTGTCATCGGTGTTCCGTGGTGAGGATTGTAGCCGATCCCGGAGAACGCCAGTTCGGACTGGTTGGTGACGCCGATGGAGACCAAACCGGCCTTGCGGGCCCGATTCACAACCTCTGCGTCCGCCGCGGCAGGGGCTTCCACGCGCCAGTGCGCGGAACCGGCACGCGCGGTTATGCCCTTGATCGCGATCATGTCCTTCCAGGAGACCGTGGCCCCATCGAGGGGACCAAGTTTCGGGAACCGTTCATCGCTTTGACGTGCTTCCGAGCGAACACGGTCCGGCAGCAGGGACAGAAAAACTTCCCGCTCCCGCCCAGCTCGATGCAGAGCGGCCAGGGTGGTGTCGAGAACAGAACTCATGCGGCCCGCTCCCTGGGTTCCGATCCCGACGTTCGCGCACTCTCCAGAAGAAAGCCGTCGTCGGGATGCCAGGATGCGTAGACCCGCGCCCCGATGCTTGCGTCCAACTGCTCCAGATCTCGCTGCTGGAGTTGCGCCACGAGACTGCGACCGGACGCGGTTTCGAGATGCAGATTGACGACGGCCCCGGCAAACTCCTCCGAAACCAGCGTACAGGCGATTTCATTTTCGCCCCAGCCCGATCCAACTGTCACCGATATTCTGTCCGCCCGCACGGCCAGATCCGCGGTCTCGCCTTCGGCCAGATCCGCGGTCTCGCCTTCGGCCAGTCCGCAGCCGTGGCCAAGCCGGACCTTGCCGTCGCGCGTTTCCAGGAACCACTCGTCGTCCTTTTTGCCCGAGATCTTTCCTTCCAACAGACTGATCCCGCCGACAAACTGCGCGACGAACTTGCTGCGGGGCCGCAGGAAGATGTCCTGGGGGCTTCCGATCTGCTCCACCCGGCCTGCGTTCATGATGACGACGCGATCAGCCAGCGAGAAAGCCTCGGAATGGCTGTGGGTGACATAGACGAACGTGATGCCAAGCTCGCGCTGTAGCTTCTTCAACTCGCCCTGCATCTTGATTGCCATATGGGCGTCCAGTGCCGAAAGCGGCTCGTCCAAGAGCAGAACTTTGGGTTCAAGTACAAGGCTGCGGGCCAGGGCAACGCGCTGACGCTGGCCGCCTGACAGACGTGCGACATTGCGATCCGCATAGTCGGAAATGCCCAGACGCTCCAGCCAGTCATCGGCGCGGCGCCGGCGCTCGGCCCGGGAAACCCCGTGCATCTTCAGACCGAACTCAACATTTTCTCGCACGGTCATGAAAGGAAACAGTGCCAAACTCTGCCAGACCAGCGGAGTTTTCCGTTCCCAGACCGGCAACTGGTCGATCCGGGTGCCCGCAAGCGTGATCTCACCGCGGTTTGCGGTTTCAAGGCCGGCCAGCATGCGCAGGGTCGTGGTCTTTCCACAGCCTGACGGCCCCATGATCGCAATGAACTCACCTTCGGCAATATCCAGCGAAAAGTCTTCGACGGCGACGAAGGTGCCATAGGACTTGGCAAGGCCTTGCATTTTCAGATGCGGGTTGGTCATCATGTCTCCTCCTTGGACATTCGGCCGCCGCTCTGGTTCAGGACCACGGCAAGCGCGATCAGAACCAGCGTGAGCGTCATGGAAAAACTCAGTGTGCCGATAACGTGGATCGTCGGGTCGACCTGCCCCTGAAGCGTGGTCAGGACTGCGACGGGAATGGTCTGGTTCAACCCGCCTGTGAACCAGGCGATCACGTACTCGTCGAATGACACGGCAAAGGTGATCAGGACGGCGGCGAGAATGGCGGGCAGCGTATGCGGCAATACGATGCGGATGAGCGCGGAATGCGGCTCGGCGCCGAGATTCTGCGCAGCAATTTCAAGTTCGGTATCCAGTTGTGCCAGACGCAGCCGACATACGGCCATTGCAAAGGGCGCCGCGATCACGACATGCGCGGCGACCACGGCCATAAGTGTGCCTGCGATACCGATGCGGGAGAAGAAGGCCAGCATGGCGAGGCCGAGGATGACCAGCGGCACCGTCGGTGGCAACAACGCCAGCGCAAGCACCGCCTTCTGGCCAAAGAACCGGAAACGGTAGTCCGCGTACGCTGCAGCGAAGCCCAGTGCGGAGGCGATCAGCGCGGTGAGACCGGCGACCGTCAGGCTGTTCCAGAGGGCCTCGAGAATCGCGCGGTCGGTCAGGACCTGCGCATACCACTGGGTGCTGAACCCGGATATCTCGAGGCTCGGGAAACGGTCGGCGCTGAAGGAAAACAGCACTGCCGAAACGATCGGCGCGTAGAGCAGCAGGAAGACCACTGCGAGCCCGGCGATCCAGAAGGCTTTCGGCAAGGAATGTTTCTGGTGCGGGGGCATGTCTTATCCTTTCTCGCGGTACGCCCAGAGGACGGTTGCCAAGGCGGTGGCCAGCAGGCTGGCTATCATCAGCAGCGACACGACCGCGGCGCGCGGCCATTGCTGGCCGGCACGGACCAGGTCGGTCACCAGGATCGGCAGCGTTTGGAAGGCGCCGCCGCCCAGATATGCGGCGCTGACGAATTCCGCATACGAGAGCAGAAAGGCAAACAGCAGACCAAGCGCCAGACCAGGGCGGGCAGCGGGCAGGATCACGCGGAACAGGATCGCGCCGGGGCGTGCCCCGAGGTTGGCTGCAGCGGAGATCCCGGTTCGGTCCACATTCGCCAGAGCGATGGTCTGCAGGATCAGCACCACCGGCAGCGCCAGCGTCGCGTGACCGAGAAAAAGGGCGAAATAGGTGTTGAGAAGGCTCTCCCCCTTGCCGCCGAACGCCTGAATTATGGAGGAGATCACGCCGCCTTCGGCGAGGAACACCTGCCAGGAATAGATGCGGACAAGGTAGCTTGTGAAAAACGGCGCAATCGCAAGACCCAGCAACACCAGCCGCTGGCGCGGTGCGGCGACAAAGGCCATCGCATAAGACGCGGGAAAGGCCAGCAGCGAAATCGCGACCGCACTCGCAAGCGAGAGCCCGTAGCTACGCCAGAAGCTGGCCCAGAGGAAATCAAGGCCAAGAACATAGCGCCAGGCCGATAGCGTTGCGTCCGGGGTCAGCCGGTAGTTCACCACCGACCAGAAGGAAATCGCCACCAGCAAGCCAAGCGGCACCGCAAAGAAAAACAACAGCCAGGCGGGCAGCGGCAGCACCCAAAGGGCCTGCCAAGTGCGAAGATATAGGTTTTGGAACCGGCGCGCCGGGGCGCGGGCCGGGAGTGCTGGGGATGTCATGTCGGTATCTCCGATAGGGCTACGGTCCCGGCTGCGGAGCCGGGACCGGACCTGCATCACGCGTTCTTGTAGCGCGTCCAGGTATCGTTCCAGGTTTCCAGCGATTGCTGCACCGGAAGCTCCCGCAGGCGGATGCGTCCGGCGCGGATCTCATCCAGCGCGTTCGGCCCGTTCAGCACCATGTTCTGGCGCTGCGCCTCGCCCGGCAGCTCATCATTCAGCAGTGCCCAGCCGGCCCGGGTCGGGATCATTGCGGGATAGGCCTTGAGCGTGGCGGTTTTCACCTGCCCTTCGGGCGACAGCATGTACTGGAGGAAGGTTCGTGCCAGATCCTGATTTCTGGAGCCGACGCCGATCGAGAGCGACTCGGTCCATTGCAGGCCGCCTTCCTCCGGGATGGTCGTGGTGACATCGGCCCCATCGCGGGCCAGTACGCCGGTGATCCAGTCTCCGATGCCGGGGATCGCGGCGACCTCGCCGGAGCGCAGTGCCGACAGCATGCCGCCGTAATCATAGAAGCCGCGCACTTGGGGCCGGAGGGACATCATGGTCTCGGTCAGTTCCGTCCAGTCTCCATCGTCGAGGTCGAAGGGCGCCTCGTTGCCATTGACCAGGCTCAGCGTTCCGAGGTTGGGCAGATGCCAGTCGAAATGACCGATCCGCCCCTCGTGCCGTGGATCCCACAGGCCGCGGTAGCTGCGCGCTTCCGCTTCGCTCATCGCGGCGCGGTTGTGGGAGAGCCCGAGGAACCCGAACCGCAGGAAGACCGCGTAGGGGTCACCCTCGAACCAGTGGCCGCGGAAATTCTGGAACTCCGGGAAGAAGTCGTCGAAAGGATAGTCCTCCGCAGCCAGAGGTTCGATGAAACCCGCCTGTTTCAGCTGCACCACGTATTCCGCATCCGACAGGATCACATCATAGGTACCGGCCGGAGACTGCGCGATCTGCGCCAGCATCTGGTCGCCGCCGACATACTCCTTGGCGCGGATGCGAACGTTGTGTGCGTCTTCGAATGCACCGATCACGTCGGGGTCGGCATGGCCTGCCCAGGTCAGCATCGTCAGGTCGCGGCGGCCCTGCGCGCGCAGGATGGCCGGAGTGGCAATGGCGGCAGCGGCCGCAAGTCCGCCCTTGATCAATTGCCGCCGAGTGGCGATTATGTCACGTGTCATCTTTTCCTCCCTTTTCATCCATCAAGGGTCGGGAAAAGGAAGCAGAAAAACAAATGACCATTCTTCAGCTCAGGCTGAGATTTCTTTTCCGAGGCGGGCAACGCCATGCGTAAACTGCCGCCATTAAACGCAATTCGCGCTTTCGAAGCGGTCGCCCGGAGGCTCAGTTTCGCCGAGGCAGCGGAAGAGTTGGGCGTCACCGCGACCGCCATCAGCCACCAGATCCGACATCTGGAAGCCTACCTCGGGTTCCAGCTGGTGGAGCGCCGCCCGCGGCAGATCTCACTAACACCCGCCGGGCAGGACTTGTTCCCAAAGTTGCAGTCGGCTTTCGACACTTTGGGTGAAGCTTTCGCAATGCTCGACAAGGAGGTCGAGCAATCGCTGGTTCGGGTCACCACCACGTATGCCTTCGCGGAACGCTGGCTGCTTCCACGCCTGGCCGGTTTCTTTGACAAACACAGCGAGATCCGGGTCGAGGTCGAAACCGATGACGATGTTCTGGACCTGAGGGCAGGCCGGCTTGACTTGGCAATTCGATATGGTTCGCAAGCGTCCGGGACCGAGGAGGCCGAGGTCTTGTTCTCGGATACCTACATCCCCGTCAGCTTGGCCGATTGCCCGGCCACCTGCTTGCAGGAAAGCAGGCTGCTGGGGTATCGCTGGCGGAATGCGGAGATGGGCGGCCCGACCTGGGAGCAATGGTTCAAGGAAGCCGGGGAACCGTTCCCGTTGAACCGCATTACCCGTTTCAGCGATGAAAGCGCGGCGTTCAACGCTCTGGATCAGGGGCTGGGGCTACTCTTGTCCAGTAGCGCGCTCGTTGATGAAGGTCTGAAATCGGGTCAGTATCGTCAAATCCCCGGTCCAGAGCTGCGTGGATTTGCCTATTCCCTCGTGGTCAATCAGCTGTCGCGCAACAAGTACGGTGTCAAGACCTTCGCCGAGTGGATCAGGCGAGTTGCCAAACGGACATGAGCCTAATCGCCTTGGCATCGACAGGGCTTTGATGGTGTGACCGCCCCCCGACGGCATCAATGTGCCAAGGTGGGTCTGCGATGATCCACAAAGGAGGACGGTCATGTCGGAGATTATCACTGTCGGGCTCGACCTGGCGAAGAATGTTTTTCAGGCTCACGGGGCCGATGCCTCAGGCCAAGCGGTGCTGCGCAAGAAGCTGAGAAGAGATCCGGTCCTTGAGTTTTTCGCACGTCTGCCGTCCTGCGTCGTTGCCATGGAAGCTTGTGGTGGCGCGCATTTCTGGGGCTGCGAGATCAGCGAACTGGGCCATGAGGTGAAGCTCATTCCGCCTGCCTACGTCAAGCCCTTCGTGAAGCGACAGAAGAATGATGCGGCCGATGCCGAGGCGATTTGCGAAGCAGCGACGCGCCCGACGATGCGCTTCGTCCCGGTGAAGAGCGAGGAGACACAAGGTGCGGCCATGGTGTTTCGCGTGCGCGAACTTCTGATCCGGCAGCGGACTC
>CANMQJ010000030.1 GCA_947500005.1 uncultured Paracoccaceae bacterium
TCGTCATTGCCGGCCCCGCCGAAGATCACGTCGCGCAGGTCATCCTCGGTCTCGCCGCCCCGGATCACGTCGTCGCCATCACCGCCATTGAGCGTGTCGTTGCCGTTTCCGCCGCGCAGCAGGTCATTGTCGCCCTCGCCCAGCAACCGGTCATCGCCGTCAAGTCCCAGCAGCGTGTCGTCGCCAAGCCCGCCCAGCAGCGTGTCTGGGCTGCTGCCACCCGTCAGCGGGTCGGGGCCGGGGCCGCCGGTCAGGTTCACCGGGGGGTCGAGAAGCCGGAACAGCACATCGTCGCCCAAGGGATCCACGCGAAACGGCGCATCGTCCGGGGTTCCGGGCAACAGGATCTGGACATCGGGTTGCCCGTCACGGCTGACGAACAACGACTCCTCGCGCAGGCCGAACTGGTCGGGGCCGGTGAAGACGCCCGCGAATCCCGCAAATTGAATGGCGTCATCGGTCGTCAGCGCGCGGATCACGTCGAGATTGAACTCGTCGGCGGTGCCAAGCAGCGTGTCCCGCCCGCCATCGCCCTGCAGCGTGTCCGCACCGGGGCCACCGCCGAGAAGGTCGTCATCCTCGCCACCGAACAACTGATCATTGCCGATACGCCCGAGAATGGTGTCATTGCCAGGGCCACCGCGCAGAAAATCATCGGTATCGAACCCCTTGATAAGGTCCTGCGCCTCGGTCCCGGTTTCCGAAAAGAACGACGTGGACGGCAGGACCAGAGCCGCGAACCCGGGATTGTCCTCGATCCGTTTGCTGGTGATGGAGTTGCGCGCGGTTTCACCCAGAATCGAATCGAGCGATACCGGCTCAGGAAACTCGATGTTCCTCTGCTGGCGAACCCCATCGACCGTGGCAAATATCCGAATCTCGGTCACCGTTCCTGTGGCCGTGGGCAGAACTCCGCCATCGAAACTGATGGAGTTGCCCAGCAAGGTGACGGATATCCCATTTATCCCCGTTCCTTGGGCGCCGGGTATTTCAGGAAAGTCGAGGGCCGTGTTCTGGCTTTCGAAAATACTGAAAACATCAGTCATGTCGCCGGCCAGCTGTCCAGCGCCTTCCGCCGTGATGCCCTTGAAGAACGAAATTAACCACTCCACCGCCGTGCAGTCGGGCGGCAGGGAAAGTTCCCCGGAAACGCGCATCTCGAAACTCCCGCAAATGAAAAGTCGCGCGTCCGACCCCCCGCCGGGCGCGTCCCAGTCAAGAATGGCAGGTATACTGCACGCCAAAGTGACGTAACGTCAAGTCACGATCATGCGAAGAGGTCGAACAGTTCCTCTCCGATGCGCAGGGTGATCTCGTCCTGACCGGCCCCATCGACCAGCGCCCACAGGATCTGGCCGGTCGGCCGGTGGATGACGAACGCCTCCTGCACATCGTCCATGCCCGAACGGTCGCCATCGGCCGTGGCGGTATGGGCCAGGTTGACCTGGAACTGGTCGCGGGTCGCGGAGGTGTTGCCAAAGACCAGAACGTCGCCCTCGGCCGCGTCATAATCCTGCACCCAGTCCGAGCCGTGATCGAAGATCCCGAGATGGAAGAACCGGTCGGCCCCGTCGCCGCCATTGATCCGGTCATGGCCGAACCCGCCATTGACGAAATCATTGCCCGCCCCGCCATAGACAAGGTCCGAGAACGCCGCCCCGGTAATGACGTCATCGCCCTCCTGCCCCTGAAGCTCGTCGGCGCCGAACCCGCCAGCCAGCGTGTCGTTGCCCCCTTGCCCATAGATCAGGTCGTTGCCCGCGCCCCCATCCGCCCGGTCGTTGCCGGACCCGGCAAAGATCACGTCGCGCAGATCGGCACCCTCCGTCTCGGGGCCGCCGGTGATCCGGTCGTCGCCCTCCCCGCCATTGAGCGTATCGGCCCCCGCGCCGCCTGCGATCACGTCATCGCCCTCCAGCCCCAGGATGCGGTCATCGCCGTCCATGCCGCGCAGCAGGTTGGCGCCCGCATCCCCGGTGATCGCATCGTCGAATTCCGACCCCGAGACATTCTCGATATTGCGAATCTGCTTCGTCTCTCCGCCGCTCAGCGCGGTGCCCCGGCCCAGGTCGACGGTGACATGGGCCACCACCGTGGCGAAATCCACCATGTCCGTCCCGGCCCCGCCATCCACCGTGTCCCAGCCGCGCCCCGGCACGATCCGGTCATCGCCCTCGCGCCCCTCCAGCAGGTCATGGCCATGCGCCCCGTCCAGCGTGTTGGCCCCATTGTCCCCGCGGATCGTATCGTTCCCGCCGGTGCCGATGACCCGTTCGATCCCGGTCAGTACGTCACCCTCGGCCGTGCGGGCATTGCGCGTGCTGTCGGCCAGATCGACAAGAACCCGATCCGGCGCCCCGTCATAGCTGACCGTATCCACCCCCTGGCCACCATCATAGGTGGCCGGCTCCGCGCGCCATTCGAACATGTCGTTGGTTGCACTGCCCAGAACCGGCACCGGGTCGGGAACGATGACGTGATCGCTGTCGAACAGCACCTCATGCGTCATCTGCGCCCGGCTCAGCGCGCTTCCGTCGGCGGTACGCACGGTCAGAACCTCTTCGCCCCATCGCAGGATGATGCCGCCCGCAAAGGACTGCATCGCCATGTCATCCGTGCCGAACAGACCGGCAAAGCCCGACAGGTCGATCCGGTCGATCCCCGGCTCGAAATCCGCGACAGTGTCGGCCTGCCCGTCGGGGGTGAAGACAAAGACGTCGCGCCCGCCCCGCCCGGTCAGGGTCTCGGACCCGTCAGCATCCGTCAGGATGTCGTCGCCGGTCGTACCGGTCTGCCCGCCCGTGGCCCCCGTCCCCGGATCGACGACGATCCGGGTCAACCCGCTCTCCCCGGGCGCCAGAACATACAGCTCCAGCTGCCCGCCATTCATCACGAACCGCAGCTGACTGATCCCGGACAGGGCCGCCTCGGCCGAGTCCTCCAGCGCCTCAACATGCATCAGCCGCCCGCCCGGCAGCATCCGGAACAGCGAGAGACCGCCGTCATTGCCCGCCACCGCGACCCAGACGCGCCCCTCCACGCTCACCACGTCCAGCGCGGCGGGACGGTAGAACCGTGTTCCCAGCGTGTCGTTGACCTGGTCGACAAAGGCCAGCTGCCCATCCGCGCGCACCTCCAGCACCGACAGCGAGGATGTGGCGAAAGAGGTCATCAGCACGAAACCCCGCCCGTCGATCTCGACGGTCCGCAGGACGGTGGGCGTGTTCACCGGCAACTGCTCCGAGAACCCGTAGGAACCGCGCTGCTGCATCTCGCCATTCGCGCGCTGCTCATAGACGGTCAGCCCGTCCTCGCTGGCCGAGGCCGCGATCACGAATCGCCTGCCGCCCAGCTCGACACTGTCGAGCGCGCTGACATTGGCCAGATAGCGGCCGCCATTGTCCCCCTGCGCGCTCACGCGGGTCAACGCTGCGCCCTCGTCCTGCCGGTAGACGGTGAACCCGTCCCCCGCCTGCCGCGCGACGTGGACATAGATGGCCCCGCCAAGCTCGACCCGGTGCAGCGACACCAGGTCCCCGGCGAAACCGCTGCCGCCCAGGTAGGCGCGCGCCGTATCCGCACTCCCGCCCAGCCGCTCGATCGTTTCGCGATCCAGCGTTCGGCCGGTCCCGTCCAGCACGATCGCGACCGTGTCGCCGCGCACCGCCTCGCGCATGGCATTGGCGGGCCGCAGCGCACCGCCCTCCAGCGCCATCGTGACCCGCGTCTCGCTGGCCGGGTCATGCAGCACCAGGCGCAGAGACCCCGCCATTTCGACATCCAGCCGCGCCAGCTGGCTCAACTCGGGCAGGACGCGCGCGCCCAGCACCTGAGCGATGGACAGAACCCCCATCTCTCACCCCACTCATGCGCCCCCACGCATGACGGGAAACCTGGCGGGCAAAGGCGGAACGCAGCCGCGGCCAATGCGGCAAATCCGGGGCTTGAACCAAGGATTAAGCTAAAAAGCGCAAGGTCCGCGACGACGGGGTCAGGTCCCCGCGCCTTCATCTCTTGCCAAATACTCCGGAGCGCGAGGCAGAGCCTCGCAAGATCCCGCGCCCGGCACGGGCGCCCGGCCCAACCCCGAGGGCCCGCGCGCAGCGCGGTCCCGCAGGGGGCGGGAGAGCCTACCCCTTGGGCCGGCTCGGCACCCAGGCGTAACCGTTTTCACACAGGATATAAGCCTCGCGCAGCCCGTGCGGCTTGTCGGTGGGCCCCTGCAGGATCGTGCCGCCCGCAGCCTCCGCCCGCGCCGCCGCCTCGTCGGGATCGCTGTCATAGAGCCTGATCTCGACTCCGCCCCCGCGCGGCGGGCTTTCCGGCACCAGCCCCAGCAGCGGGTTGGAATGATAGGTCCCGTCGGCATGGACCTGGAACACCTGCGCGCCATAGGCCACGATGGCGAAATCCGCCGTCACCTGGTGGCTGCGCATCCCGAACACGGCGGCCAGAAAGGCGCATTGCGCGGGCACGTCGCGCACCAGCAGGTTCAGCCCGATGCCCCGCAGGCCCCGGCCGAAACTCTCGGCATCCACGGTCTCGTAATCCATGGCCCGCAGCCTGACCCGACTCGCCCGAACAGGTCAATGATTTTGACCCGTCCGCCGAGAGAGGGGTCTTGCGCCCCGCCGCGCATTGGGAAAGGTTGGGCCATGTCGAACGCCGCCCGCACCCCCGCATGACACAGACACGGATCAAGACGCCAAGGCCCCCCGAGGCCGAGGCCTTTCGCGACGCCGCCGCCGCCGTGGCCCGGCTGGAGGAGATCTATGCCACCTCCACCCGCTTCCTCTGCGACGAGTTCGCCCGCGCCATGGCCGAGGGCGCGCCGACCGGGCGCATCCGGGCCTTCTACCCCGAGATTCGGCTGACCACGCTCAGCCATGCCCAGGTCGACAGCCGGCTCAGCTTCGGCCATGTCTCGGACCCCGGAACGCATGCCACGACGATCACCCGGCCCGACCTCTTCCGCAATTACCTGACCCAGCAGATCGACCTGCTGATCCGCAACCACGACCGGCCGGTGATGATCGGCGCCTCGCAGACGCCCATCCCGCTGCATTTCGCCGTGGCGACCGATCCCGGCATGACCGTGCCGCAGCAGGGCGCCGCCGCCTTCACCCTGCGCGACGTGTTCGACGTGCCCAACCTCGGCACCACCAATGACGACATCGTCAACGGCACGCATCGCTCCGAGGACGGGACCGAGCCGCTTTCGCTCTTCACCGCGCAGCGGATCGACTATTCGCTGGCGCGGCTGGCCCATTACACCGCGACCGACCCCGAGCATTTCCAGAACCACGTCCTGTTCACCAACTACCAGTTCTACGTGTCCGAGTTCGAGGCCTATGCCCGCGCGCAGCTGGCCGATCCGGCCTCGGGCTATACCAGCTTCGTCAGCACCGGAAATGTCGAGATCTCCGACCCCGTGGCCCCCGCCACGCTGCCGGTGAAGATGCCGCAAATGCCGACCTATCACCTGAAACGCGCCGACGGGAACGGGATCACGCTGGTCAATATCGGCGTGGGTCCCTCCAACGCCAAGACCGCGACCGATCACATCGCGGTGCTGCGCCCCCATGCCTGGCTGATGGTCGGTCACTGCGCCGGGCTGCGCAACACGCAGGCCCTGGGCGATTTCGTCCTCGCCCATGCCTATCTGCGCGAGGACAAGGTACTCGACGACGATCTGCCGATCTGGGTCCCGATCCCGCCCCTGGCCGAGATCCAGGTCGCGCTGGAACGCGCCGTGGCCGAGGTGACCGCGCTCGAGGGGTACGAGCTCAAGCGGATCATGCGCACCGGCACGGTGGCCAGCGTCGACAACCGCAACTGGGAACTGCGCGACCAGTCCGGCCCGGTCCAGCGCCTCAGCCAGTCGCGCGCCATCGCGCTCGACATGGAAAGTGCCACCATCGCCGCCAACGGCTACCGCTTCCGCGTGCCCTACGGCACGCTTCTGTGCGTCAGCGACAAGCCGCTTCATGGCGAATTGAAGTTGCCGGGCATGGCCTCGGACTTCTATACGACGCAGGTCGGGCGCCATCTGGCCATCGGAATCCGCGCGATGGAACTGCTTCGCGGCATGCCGTTGGAGCGTTTGCACAGCAGAAAATTGCGCTCTTTCGACGAAACGGCCTTCCTGTGATGCAAAAAAGCGCCAATTCCCCCTCTTTTTATGGCTCAGCCGCGCACCTATTCGTTGTGTTGCCCCACAACATACCGTTACAGTCCTGCAATGAGGCCCAACAGATCGGGCACGTTTAAGGAGACCATGAAATGGCAAAGCCCATGACCAAGACCCAGCTCGTCGCGGCCCTGGCCGAGGAGATGGAGACCGACAAGAAATCCGCGGGTGCCGCGCTTGACGCCATCACGAACATCATCACCCGCGAAGTGTCCGCAGGCGGCGCCGTGACCCTGCCGGGTGTCGGCAAGATCTATTGCCGTGAACGCCCCGAGCGTCAGGTGCGCAACCCCGCCACCGGAGAGACCTTTACCAAAGAGGCCGACAAAGTCGTCAAGATGACGATCGCCAAGGCCCTCAAGGACAGCGTGAACGGCTGATCCGCCACGCCACGACTTACCCCGGAAGGGTCGCCTTGCGCGGCCCTTTTTCTTTTCCCGCGCGTCATTGTCCGAACCGGGGCTTGATCCGCGGCCGCTTTGCCCGGATATGTCCCCCGCAACGCGACAAGAGGGTGCGTCCATGAACCAAGCCGGAAAACTGGCGGCCGGCAGCCTGATCGTCGGTGGCGTCGTGCTCGCGCTCAAGGTGTTGGCATGGTATCTCACCGGCTCGGTCGCGCTGCTGTCGGATGCGCTCGAAACCGTGCTGAACCTGGCAAGCTCGGGGGCCGCTCTCTTCGCGGTCGTGGTCGCCGCCCGGCCCGCGGATGACAACCACCCCTATGGGCATCACAAGGCCGAACTGCTCAGCGCCGCGCTGATCGGCCTGCTGATCCTGGGGGCCGCCGCGATGATCCTGCGCGAGGCTTGGCACGGCTTCCAGACACCGCGCGAGATCGAGGCGCCCTTCCTGGGTCTCGCCATCAGCTTCGGCGCCACCGCGATAAACGCGCTCTGGGCCACGCTCCTTCTGCGCAGGGGCCGTGCGCTGCGCTCGCGCGCCCTGACGGCGGACGGGCATCACCTGATGGCCGATGTCGTCACCTCGGCCGGGGTCGCCGTGGGCATCGTGCTGGCCGTGTTCACCGGCCTCACCTGGCTTGACCCGGCGCTGGCGCTTCTCGTGGCGCTCAACATCCTGTGGACCGGCTGGCAGGTGATGCGCGACGCGCTTGGCGGGCTGATGGACGAGGCGCTGCCCGAAGAGCAGATGGACGTGATCCGCCAGGCCATCGCCGACAACGCCCACGGCGCGCACGAGGCGCATGACCTGCGCGTGCGCCAGGCGGGCGCGGCCACTTTCGTCGATTTCCATCTCGTCGTTCCGGGCGACATCTCTGTGAACGACGCGCATGACGTCTGCGACCGGATCGAGGAGGCGATCGAGGACGCCATCCCCGGCAGCGAGGTCACCATCCATGTCGAGCCGGAAAACCACCGGGAATTCACCGGAATCACCGTCGAGGACCGGGATCGGTCTTGAACCTGTGAAGCGTTTGCCGAATGGTCGCCGTCGAATGGGAACGGAGTGACATGATGGCAGTGGACCTGCGCTCGATCGGGATGGGACTGGCTTTCGCGCTGATGTGGTCCTCGGCCTTCACCTCGGCGCGGATCATCGTGGCCGACGCCTCGCCGCTCTTCTCGCTTGGGCTGCGCTTCCTGATCTCGGGCATCCTCGGTGTCTTCATCGCGCGGATGATGGGGCAAAGCTGGCGGCTGTCGCGCGGGCAATGGTACGCCACCATCCTCTTCGGCATCTGCCAGAACGCGCTCTACCTCGGCCTCAACTTCGTCGCCATGCAGACGGTCGAGGCCTCGCTCGCCGCCATCATCGCCTCGACCATGCCGCTCCTGGTGGCGCTGGCCAGCTGGCTGATCTTCCGTGAACGGCTGCGCCCCTTGGGCATCGCTGGCCTTGTCGCGGGCTTTGCCGGGGTCGCCCTCATCATGGGGGCGCGGATCAACGCGGGCGTGGACCTCTTCGGCGTGATGCTCTGCGGCATCGGCGCGCTGGCGCTCACCTTCGCCACGCTGGCCGTGCGCGGCGCGACCTCGGGCGGCAATTTCATGATGGTCGTGGGCCTGCAGATGCTGGTCGGCGCGGCCGTCCTCTTTGCCGCGACGCCCATATTCGAGACCGTCCGCATCAACCCGACCCTGCCGCTGGCCCTGGCCTTCGTCTACACCACGCTGGTTCCGGGGCTCGCCGCGACGCTCATCTGGTTCATGCTGCTGCACCGCATCGGCGCGATCCGCGCGGCGACCTTCCACTTCCTCAACCCGGTCTTCGGCGTCGCCATCGCGGCGCTGCTGCTGGGCGAGGCGTTGGGGCCGCTCGACATCGTCGGCGTGCTGATCACCACCGTGGGCATCCTCGCCGTGCAGCTCGCCCGCCAGCCGGTGCCGCCCTCAACGTAACAGCGCCTCGATATCGCCGAGGATCCGCCGCGAATCCGGCCGCGCGGCCGATCCGTAGGTACCCACGACCTCGCCCTCCGGGCTCAGCAGGATCTTGTTGAAGTTCCACGAGGGCTCGAACCCCGTCTCGGCCTTCACCGCCTTGTAGAAAGGATGCGCCTGCGCGCCCTTCACATGGGTGATCTCGGTCATCGGCAAGGTCAGGCCATAGGTGACTTCGCAGAATTCCTTGACCGCCTCTTCCGATCCCAGCTCCTGCCGGAAATCGTTGGACGGCACCGCCAGCACCACGAGGCCCCGGTCTCGATACCGCTCCCACACCTCTTGCAGGGCCTCGTATTGCGGCGTGAACCCGCAGCGCGAGGCGGTATTGACCACCAGCACCGGCCCGCCACGCCACTCCTCCAGCGACAGCGTACCGCCGTCGATCGACGGAAAGCTGCCGCCGACACCCCTGGCCTGCGCGTCCGGCCCGAAGACCAGCCCGAGCAGGATGAAAAAACTCAGAAGGTAAATGCGCATCGTCGAATCTCCCGTGTTTCTGGGAATACGCGCCCCGCACCGCAACGGATCACCCGCTTTCCCCTTTGCAATCGTGCCGCGGGGAACCATCTTTGTCACGAACACCCAACCAGAGGATACCATGACGCGCTATTTCAAGGATCCCGACGCCATCGCCGCCCTCTCGCCCGAAGAGTTCCATGTAACGCAGCAAAGCGGCACGGAACGGCCCGGCACCGGGAAACTGCTGAACAACAAGGAACCGGGGATCTATGTCGATATCGTCTCTGGCGAACCGCTCTTCGCCTCGTCCGACAAGTATGAATCGGGCTGCGGCTGGCCGAGCTTCACCAAGCCCATCGAGCCCGCCAATGTCGAGGAACTCCAGGACCGCTCGCTCGGCATGGTCCGGACCGAGGTCCGCTCGAAACATGGCGACAGCCACCTGGGCCATGTATTTCCCGACGGGCCGCGCGACCGGGGCGGTCTGCGCTATTGCATCAACTCCGCCTCGCTGCGGTTCATCCATCGCGACGACATGGAGGCCGAGGGCTATGGCGACTACCTGAACCAAGTGGAGGACATCGCATGACGACCGAACGCGCCGTACTGGCCGGGGGCTGCTTCTGGGGAATGCAGGACCTCATCCGCAAACTGCCCGGCGTCGAAAAGACCCGCGTCGGCTATACCGGCGGGGACGTACCCAACGCCACCTACCGCAACCACGGCACCCATGCCGAGGGGATCGAGATCTGGTTCGATCCCTCCCAGACCAGCTATCGCAAGCTGCTGGAGTTCTTCTTCCAGATCCACGACCCCACCACGCTGAACCGGCAGGGCAACGACGTGGGCATGAGCTATCGCTCGGCCATCTACTACGTGAACGACGAGCAGAAACAGACCGCGCTCGACACCATCGCCGATGTCGAGGCGTCGGGCATCTGGCCCGGCAAGGTGGTGACCGAGGTCGAACCCGTCGGCGATTTCTGGGAGGCCGAGCCCGAGCACCAGGATTACCTGGAGCGCATCCCCAACGGCTATACCTGCCATTTCCCGCGCCCCGACTGGGTTCTGCCCCGGCGCGACGCGGCGGAATAAGGCTCTAACAAAGGGTCCGGAGGGCGTCAGCCCTCCGCCACCCGTGGCCGCCCGCTGGCCTCTACCGTCAGCATCGCCTCGACGAAGACCTCGCGCGCCTCGATCTGCGCCTGCCGGATCTCGCGCTCGACGATCACCCGTATGTCCTCGGCCCCCGCCGCCCGCGCCTCTGCCGACGCCTGCGCGCGCAGAGCGGCCTCCAGCGCCGCCAGCGCCGCCTCGGGGCTGCCGAAATCCTCCGGCCCGCTTTCCAGGTGCACGCGGTATTTTCCCTCCGCGGGCGCGGTCACCGTGCCGCTGCGGCGGAAACTCACCCGGCCCACCACCGCGCCGATGGCATTGGCCACGCCCGCATGGTCCGGCAGCACCATCCGGCAGCGCAGCCGCTCCCCCACCGCCGGGTAATAGCTTGGCGCCGAGGCACCCAGCCCCACCACATCCACGTTCAAGGCCGCGTCCAGTGACACCAGCCCGCGATGCTGCGAAAGCCCCCGCTGCATCAGCACATGCCGCGCCAATTCCTCCGGCGGCAGCCCGAATTCCGGCTCTTCCTCGGCGAATGCAGTCTCTAACAGGGTCAAAGCGGTCTGTTCCGTCAACTGATCCACGATCATCGCGGCCAGCGCCACGCCGTTTTCCGCCAGCCGGTCGCCGCTGCCCACCCGCTTGCGCGCCATCAGGTCGAGCGCCTTGCGCGCGGCCTCGCCGTCCCAGGCCGCGAGCCGCCCCAGCACATGGCTCGCGTCCGAGGGCGTGACCCCCGTCACCTGCACCAATCCACGATCCACCAGCCGGCCCAGCGCGCTATGCTCCAGACGGGTCTGCAACAGGGCGCCCAGCGGCATCACCTTGTCCCCCAACCGCTCCAGCAACCCCGCCTCGCGCGCGCCGATCCCGTCGGCCAGCATCCCCGGCACCGCCCGCGCGAACCTCGCGTCATGCTCACCGGGCACCGTGGCGCGCAGCTGTTCGTCCAGCACCGAATGCACCACCTCTGGCGCCTCCACCGCGATCAGCGACACCGGCAGCACCCGGCGCGGCCCGAGGAACACCCCACCCCGCAGCCCCTCGGCCTGCACATGCACCTGGCTGTCGCCGCCCAGCCCATGGGTGCGCATCGCCACCGCCTCGACCATCGTGCGGAACCCGCCCACCCGCGCGCCCGCCGGGTCGATGGCGGGCTTTCCGCCCCGTATCAGAGCCACATCCGTCGTCGTCCCGCCGATATCCGAGACCAGCGCATCCGCCACCCCCGTCAGCCAGCGTGCGCCCACGATGGAGGCGGCCGGCCCGCTCAGGATCGTCTCGATCGGCCGCTCCCGCGCCTGCTCGGCGCTCATCAGCGCGCCATCGCCGCGCACCACCATCATCGGCGCCGTGACCCCGATCTCGCGCAGCACGTCCTGCGCGCGTCCGATCAGCCGGTCGATCATCCCGATCAGCCGCGCGTTCAGCACTGCGGTCACCGCCCGCTTGGGCCCGTTCAGCCGCGCCGACAACTGGTGCGAACAGGTCACCGGCCGCGCCGTCATCCCGGCGATGATCCGCGCGGCCTCCAGCTCATGGGCCGGGTTGCGCGTCGCGAACTGCGCCGCCACCGCATAGCCCGAGACGCCCGATTCAGTCTCCAGAAAGGCCCGCAGGCGCTCCACCTCCAGCGGCGCGGCCTCGCCGCCCGCATGGGTATGCCCGCCCCCGATGACCAGCGCCGGGTCACCCTTCAGCGCTTCGGCCAGCCCGTGCCGGTCCAGGTCACCCTCGCGAAACCCGATATAGACCAGCGCCACGCGCCCGCCCTGCCCCTCGACCAGAGCATTGGTCGCCAGCGTGGTGGACAGCGAGGCCAGCACCACCTCCTGCGCCCCCACACCTGCCTGCGCCAGCACCGCGCGCACCGCCGCGCCGACGCCCAGCGCCAGGTCCGACCGCGTGGTCAGCGCCTTGGCCGAGGCCACGACCTCCCTTTCATCGCGGATCAGCACCGCATCGGTATAGGTTCCGCCCGTATCGACCCCAAGCGCCAGCGCCATCGCAGCCTCCAAATGACCTCCCCCGGGTTTAGCGGCCCTGCGCCGCCCGTCCAGCCCGTTTGCGTCACGAAGGCAGTCGTTCCAGCGCCCAGCGCGCCGCTTCGGCCACGGTGGGGTCGGGATCCTCGACCAGCGCCTGCGCGGCCGGCCGCAACGCCGCCCGCCCCGAATTGCCGATGGCATAAAGCACGTTGCGCACGAAACGGTCCCGCCCGATCCGCTTGATGGGCGAGCCGGAAAACCGCGCCTGGAACCCCGCATCGTCCAGCGCGGCCAGCTCCGCCAGCGGCGGCGCCTCCAACCCCTCGCGCGCGGCATAGCGCATGTCGGATGCGGCCACCGCGAACTTGTTCCACGGGCAGGCTGCCAGGCAATCGTCGCAGCCATAGATCCGATTGCCCATCCGCGCGCGCAGTTCAGGCTCTATCGGCCCCTTGTGCTCGATCGTCAGGTAGGAAATGCAGCGCCGCGCATCCAGCTGGTAGGGCGCCGGAAAGGCATCCGTCGGGCAGGCATCCAGACAGGCCCGGCACGACCCGCAATGATCGCTCTCCGCCCCGTCGGCCGGCAGATCGAGCGTGGTGAAAACAGACCCTAGAAAGGCCCAGTTACCCCAATCCCGGCTCAGAAGGTTGGTATGCTTGCCCTGCCAGCCCAGCCCCGCCGCCTGCCCCAGCGCCTTTTCCGGCACCGGCGCGGTATCGACAAAGACCTTCACCTCGCCGCCGCCCTCGGCGATCAGCCAGCGCGCCAGCCGCTTCAGCCGCTTCTTGACGATGTCATGGTAATCCTTGCCGCGCGCATAGACCGACACCGCGCCACGGTCCGGCAGGCCGACCGCCGCCATCGGGTCCATCTCAGGGGTATAGCTCTCGGCCAGCATGATGACCGATCGCGCCTCGGGCCACAGCGCGGCCGGATCGCCACGCCACGCCATCCGCTCTTCCATCCAGCCCATCTGCCCGTGATGGCCCGCCTCGACAAAGGCGCGCAGCCGCTCGGGCACCTCGGGTACGTCCCAGGGCCGGCAGATCCCGCACGAGACGAACCCCTCCTCCCGCGCTTGCGCCACCAGCCGGTCCTTGAGACTATCCATGCCTTCCTCTTGCCCCAAATATTCCTCGGGGGGAGGCCGCAGGCCGGGGGGCAGACAGCCCCCCTCCCCGGCCATGGTTCAGAAATCCAGGTCGGTATAATGCGGCGGCGGCCGGAAGCCGGGGATCTGGTCGGCCAGGATCGAACGGAAGGCCGGCCGCGACTTGATCTTGGCATACCAGTCCTTGACCACGGCCTGCCGGTTCCAGTCGACGTCCGAGATGTAATCCAGCGCCGACAGATGCGCGGCTGCGGCGAAATCGGCCAGCGTCATCGCATCGCCCGCCAGCCAGCGCCGCTGGTCCAGCAGCCAGGCCATGTAATCCAGGTGATACTTGATCGCCCGCGCGCCTTCCTTGACATTGCGGCTGTCCGGGTATCCCTCGCCGGTCACCTTCTTGTTGACCCGTTCATAAAGCAGCTTGGCCGTCACCTCGTTGTGGAACTTGTCGTCGAACCACCCCACCAGGCGCCGCACCTCGAACCGGGCCTCGGGGTCGCGCGGCATCAGCGAGGGTTCGGGCCGCGTCTCCTCGATATATTCGCAGATCGCCGCGCTCTCGGCCAAAAGCTTGCCGTCCAGCCGCAGCACCGGCACCTTGGCCGCCGGATTGCGGCGCAGGAAATCGGGCTCCTTCTCCCAATAGCGTTCCTCGACCAGCTCCACCTCGATCTTCTTCTCGGCAAGGCTCAATCGCACCTTGCGGCAGAAGGGAGAGAGGGGAACGTGAAAGAGGCGCGCCATGGTCATCCATCTAAATCCTGATACCCGCCCAATTAGACCCGGCAGGGCACGGGATTCAATCCTCGAAACACGCCGCGCGCCCGTCTGCGCGGATGGTGGCCGCCCCGTCCATGATCGCGGCAGCCCGCTTGCGCAGGCCGGGCGTGGGGTTCGCGGCCGAGCGTTCCCTGGGGTTCGGCAGCACCGCGGCCAGCCGCGCGGCCTGCGTGGGTGTCAACTCGGCCGCGCTCACGCCAAAGGCCTTTTGCGCGGCCGCCTCGACCCCGAACACCCCCTCGCCCATCTCGGCAACGTTCAGGTAAACCTCCAGGATACGCCGCTTGGACCAGATCGCCTCCACCGCGGGGGTGATCGCCGTCTCCATCGCCTTGCGGATCCAGCTGCGCCCCTGCCACAGAAAGACGTTCTTGACGGTCTGCTGGCTCAGGGTCGAGGCGCCCCGGCTCGACCCCTCGGCGATGGCCGCGCGGATGGCCTTCACGTCAAAACCCCAGTGCAGGCAGTAATTGGCATCCTCCGCCGCCACGACCGAGCGCAGCATCACCGGCGCGATCTCCTCGACCGGGACCCAGTCGCGCTCCAGCGGGCCATAGCGGCCATAGGCCACCCACATCGTGTGCGTGATCGGCGGATTGACCACCGAGAACAGCAACACAAGCGCCATGACGACCACGATCAGGATCGTGATCGAGCGCAGCACCAGGAAACCCGCCCAGCCCAGAAGACCGCGCCGGCGCGTCTTGACCGTTTTCCCGTTTCCGGTCCCTTTTCCGGTGGCTTTCTTCGCTGCTCGTGCCATGCGCCAGCTATATCACCTGACCCCTGCCGGAACAGCCGGGAATTCCCTCAAGCCGCGCCGCCGTCACCCGGCTGCCGCATCCGCGCGCCAAGCTCGGGTGCGACCTCTGGCGCCACGATCCGCCCCGCGCCGCCCACGACAGTCTCCAGCGTCGCCGCATCGCCCTTGTCCAGCCAAAGGCACAGCGCCGCCTCGCCCGGCGCCAGCTCCGGCACCGCCTTGTCGGCAAGGGCCTCCTTCAGGTCGCGCCGCCGTTCGCGGCCCACCAGCGCGCCCACGCCGGCACCCACGGCCGCGCCTGCCACGGGCGACAGGAAGACCGCGCCCAGCACAGCGCCCCAGGCGGTGCCGCCCAGCGTCTGCAACAGGGGCAGGTTCCCGCGATGCTCGATCCGCAGCGCGCCCTCATCGTCGCGCCGCACGATCCCGGTTTCCCGAAGGACCAACGCGTCCGAGTTGCGCAGACCGGCCTGAACCCGCCGCGCCTCCTCCGCGTTATCGAAAAGTATGGTAAAGAATTCTGACATGCGGGCACCTCTTGCTGCCCAAGGTCAACCCCGCCTTCGGCCCGGGGTTCCGCCCGCGCGCCTCAGGCAATCCGCAAAAGCCTGACCTCGGCCTGCCTGGCCACGGCACGCGCCGTCCTCCACGGAATCATCTGCGCCGCCAGGGCGGTTTCGGGAAACAGCGCCGCGTGCTCCTCCGATTGCTCGGCAAAAGCGCCCGGAAAATAGCTTTCCGAGGGGATGCCCTCGGAAAAGACGATCTCGTGTGCGGCGAAAAGCAGGTGGCAATAGGTCACCATCCGCCGTGGAACAATGCGTATCGCCCCGCCATCCGCCAGCAGCCGCGCGGGCGCGAAAACCTCGTCCTCGCCGCAGATCAGCTGCGCCCGCCAGCCCGTCAGCAACATCCGGTGCTGCTGACTGACATGAAGATCGCGGTAATTGCCCAATGCCCCGGCAGAAACACACACCGGTGCAAGCGCCCCGAGCCCCGCGACCTGACTGCGCAACAGCCTCTCGAGCGGTTGGAACCCGCGGTCGAGCGTCCGGACCAGGTCGCCGGGCTTCAGGCATTCGACAGGTACCGGCCCGCCCTCGGCCTCGATCAACGTTCCGCTGACGAAACAGGCAAACCCCGGAAACCAGTTGGGCGACTCGGTGTCGAGCGTCCCCAGCGACAGTTTCGTGTTCCCGTTCTTGAGGTCCGGCAGATCGTCGAAATCCGCGTTCATGTCGAGAGCGACGGTGCTGAAATCGCCGTTGCCAAGGTCGATCCGGATGAACGAAGCGCGCTGTCCCGGATCGCCCCTTACGTCGCCGACGCCGAGATACTGATAGGACAACAGGGTCGCCCCCCCGTCGAACGAGACGAACTCCCCCGTCAGGGGATCGTTGAGACGCGTATCCACATCGATGAACGTCAACACGCTGGTCGAGTTGTTGATGATGTTGATATTGCCGCCCGTCACGAACGGATCGCCGTTCACGTTCTGGGCCGTCAACGTGATGTCTGCCACTGCCTGCCCCTCGACCCGGCGTTCCGGGCATCGCCGCACCCTTTTGCGGGCGCCGGCCTTATTGTGACCAGGCTAGGGAAGAAAGATGGCAGAAATGGGGCAGATACCTCGTCCAGACGGACTGCGCGGCGGGAAACGCCGCGCCGCGCGCTGTTTCGGCAGCGGTCGGGTCGCCAGGCGGCCCCCATTCGGGGAACGGGCCGCTTCCCTTCTTTTCGATTGGGAATGTCCAGCCCAGCGCGGCCTTTACGGCCTCGTGAGAAAAAGATGCGCCCGCCGGGTCGGGCCGGCGGGCGCAGATCTCAATCACGGCAGAGGGGCGGCGTGCCGCGTTACTCGGCCGGAACCGCCGCCTCCTCCACGGTCAGCGGGTGGGGCAGCTTGTTGAGCATCTCCTTCGGGCAGACCTGGAGGAAGTTGACCCGCTCCATCTCCCAGTGCTGAAGGATATCGGCGGCCTTGCGGCTGCGCGTCTCGACGGCGTGCCGCTCGATCAGCCCGCGCAGTTCGGCCTCCCAATGCTCCACGGTCACCGGGCAGGTCACCAGCGTCTCCTTGTTCATCAGGGTCTCGGCCCGGCCCTCGGGGTCATAGAGATAGGCCATGCCGCCCGTCATCCCCGCGCCGAAATTCGCCCCGATGGAGCCGAGGATCACCGCCACACCGCCGGTCATGTACTCGCAGCCATTGGTACCGCAGCCCTCGACCACCACATGCGCGCCCGAGTTGCGGACCGCGAAGCGCTCGCCCGCGCGACCGGCCGCGAATAGGTAGCCCGCCGTCGCACCATAAAGCACCGTGTTGCCGATGATCGTGTTCTCGTCCGCCTTGAGCGGGCTGATCAGCGGCGGGCGCACCACGATGACACCGCCCGACAGGCCCTTGCCCACATAGTCGTTGGCGTCGCCGGACACTTCCAGCTTCAGCCCCGGCGCGGCAAAGGCGCCCAGCGACTGACCGGCCGACCCCTGCAGCTTGATATGCAGGTGATCGGGCTGGAACGCGTTGCGCATCCCGAAATTGTGCACGATATGGCTCGACACCCGCGTGCCCACGGTCCGGTGCGTGTTCTGCACCGCGTAGGACAGCTGCATCTTCTCGCCGTCCTTCAGGAACCGCGCCGCATCGCGCACGATCTCGGCATCCAGCGTGTCGTCCACCGGGTTGCGCGGCTTTTCGCGGTCATAGACGATATCGGCCGCGCCATCGACGGTGATCAGCAGCGGGTTGAGGTCCAGATCGTCCAGATGGGCCGAGCCGCGCGACACCTGCTTGAGCAGGTCCGCCCGGCCGATCACCTCGCCCAGGCTCCGCGCGCCCAGCTCCGCCAGGATCTCGCGGACCTCCTGCGCGTAGAAGGTGATCAGGTTCACCACCTTGTCCGCGTTGCCGGTGAACTTGCGGCGCAGGCTTTCATCCTGCGTGCAGACGCCGACCGGGCAGGTGTTCGACTGGCACTGGCGCACCATGATGCAGCCCATCGCGATCAGCGCGGCGGTGCCGATGCCGTATTCCTCGGCCCCCATCATGGCGGCCATCACGATATCGCGGCCCGTGCGCAGCCCGCCGTCGGTCCGCAGCGTGACCCGGCCCCGCAGGTTGTTCATCGACAGGACCTGGTGCGCCTCGGTCAGACCCATCTCCCACGGCAGACCGGCATACTTGATGCTGGTCGCAGGGCTCGCCCCGGTGCCGCCATTATGGCCCGAGATCAGGATGATATCCGCCTTGGCCTTGGCCACGCCGGCCGCGATGGTCCCCACGCCCGACGACGCCACCAGCTTCACCGTCACCTTGCAGCGCGGGTTGATCTGCTTGAGGTCGTAGATCAGCTGCGCCAGGTCCTCGATCGAATAGATGTCGTGGTGCGGCGGGGGCGAGATCAGCGTCACGCCCTTCGTGCTATGCCGCAGTCGCGCGATCAGGTCGGTGACCTTCATGCCGGGCAGCTGGCCGCCCTCGCCGGGCTTGGCGCCCTGGGCCACCTTGATCTCCAGCTCCTCGCAATGGTTCAGGTACTCGGCCGTCACGCCGAACCGCCCCGAGGCCACCTGCTTGATCTTGGCCGACGGGTTGTCGCCATTGGGTTCCGGCACGAAATGCGCCGGATCCTCGCCGCCCTCGCCGGAATCGGACTTGGCCCCGATCCGGTTCATCGCCACGTTCAGCGTCTTGTGCGCCTCCGGGCTCAGCGCGCCCAGCGACATGCCCGGCGTCACGAACCGCTTGCGGATCGCGGTGATGCTCTCGACCTCTTCCAGCGGGATCGGCTTGCCCAGCGGCTTGAAATCCATCAGGTCGCGCAGGTGAATGGGAGGGTTGCCCTTCATCTTGGCCGAATACTGCTTCCACATCTCGTAGGAGGCCGTGTTGCAGGCCATCTGCAACATGTGCATCGACGACGCTTCCCAGGCGTGGGTCTCGCCCGACTTGCGCTGCTTGTAAAAGCCGCCGATGGGCAGCACGTCGAGGCCCGATTTCCAGCCCTTTGCATGGATCTCCTCGGCCTTGACCTGGATGCCGCTCACCCCGATGCCCGAGATGCGGCTGGTCATGCCGGGGAAATATTCCGCCACCATGGCCCGGCTCAGGCCGACCGCTTCGAAGTTCAGCCCGCCACGATAGGAAGAGACGACCGAGATGCCCATCTTGGCCATGATCTTCAGCAGGCCCTGGTCGATCGCCTCGCGATAGCGCGCGACGTTCTCGGTCAGCGACCCCTCGAGCAGCCCGCGCTCGATCCGCTCGGCCAGGCTGTCCTCGGCCAGATAGGCGTTGACCACGGTCGCCCCGCAGCCGATCAGCACGGCGAAGTAATGCGGGTCGATGCATTCCGCCGACCGCACGTTGAGCGAGGTGAAGGTCCGCAGCCCCTTGCGCGTCAGGTGGCTGTGCACCGCGCTGGTGGCCAGGATCATCGGCATCGCGACCCGGCTCTCGTCCGAATACTGGTCCGTCAGCACCAGATGCCCCGCGCCCGAGCGCACGGCCTCCTCGGCCTCGGCCCGGATCCGCGCCAGCCCGGCATTCAGCGCCCCCTTGCCCGGCTCGAAGGTACAGTCGATCTCGGCCAGCGGCGCGTTGAAATTCTCGACCAGCTTGTCCCACTGGGCGTTGCCGACAAAGGGGCTTTCCAGAACGATGATCTCGGTCTGGCTGCTATCCTCGTCCAGCACGTTCTTGAGGTTGCCGAACCGAGTCTTCAGGCTCATCACCCGGTACTCGCGAAGCGAGTCGATCGGCGGGTTCGTGACCTGGCTGAAATTCTGGCGGAAGAAATGGCTCAGCGGCCGGTACTGCTTGGACAGCACGGCCGAGGGCGTGTCATCGCCCATCGACGCGATGCTCTCCTTGCCGTCCTCGGCCATCGGCGCCAGGATCTGCTCCAGCTCCTCGATGGAATAGCCCGCCGCGATCTGCCGCTTGCGCAGCGCCTCGCCGGTGAAGAGCGGCTTTTCCTCGACCCCCCACAGGGCATCCTCCAGGTCGTTGATCTTGCCGACCCATTCGCCAAAGGGCTGCGCCTCGGCCAGCTTGTTCTTGATCTGCTCGTCGCGGTAAAGCCTGCACTCCTCCATGTCCACGGCCAGCATCTGGCCGGGGCCAAGCGCGCCCTTCTCCACCACGGTCGCCTCGTCGATGGGCACCATGCCCGCCTCGGAGCCCGCGATCACCAGGTTGTCGCCCGTCACGACATAGCGCATCGGCCGCAGCCCGTTGCGGTCCAGCCCCGCGCAGACCCAGCGCCCGTCGGTCATGGCCAGCGCCGCTGGCCCGTCCCAGGGCTCCATCACCGCGTTGCAATAGGAATACATGTCCCGCCAGGCCTCGGGCAGTTCCTCGGCCTGCTTCGACCAGCTCTCGGGCACCAGCATGGTCTTGGCCATCGGCGCCGACCGGCCCGCGCGCACCAGCACCTCGAACACCGAATCCAGCGCCGCCGAATCCGACGACCCCTGCGCGATGATCGGCTTGATGTCCTCGGCATAGTCGCCGAAGGTCGCGCTCGCCATCCGGATCTCGTGGCTCTTCATCCAGTTGGTGTTGCCCTTCAGCGTGTTGATCTCGCCGTTATGGGCCAGCATCCGGAACGGCTGCGCCAGCCACCACTGCGGAAAGGTGTTGGTGGAATAGCGCTGGTGATAGATGGCAAAGGCGCTCTCGAACCGCTCGTCCTGAAGGTCGGGATAGAACTCGCTGACCTGCTCGGCCAGCATCATGCCCTTGTAGATGATCGACCGGCAGCTGAGCGACGCGATATAAAGCCCGTGCACCCCCGCGGCGGCGGCCGCCTTCTCCACGCGGCGCCGGATCACGTAAAGCTCACGCTCGAACGTCTCCTCGTCCACGCCCTTGGAGTTCGAGATCAGGATCTGCTCGATCTCGGGCCGGGTCGCGTTGGCCTTCTCGCCAAGGCAGGTGATGTCCACCGGCACATGGCGCCAACCATAGATGTAATAGCCCATGCGCAGAACCTCGGTCTCCACGATGGTCCGGCAGGTCTCCTGCGCGCCGAAATCGGTGCGCGGCAGGAACACCTGCCCCACCGCGATCAGCTGGTCCTTGCGCGGCTGGTGGCCCGTGCGCTCGATCTGGTCATAGAAGAACGGGATCGGGATCTGCACATGGATGCCCGCGCCGTCACCGGTCTTGCCGTCGGCATCCACCGCGCCGCGGTGCCAGATCGCCTTCAGCGCGTCGATGCCGGCCTCGACCACCTTGCGGCTGCGCTTGCCGTCAATCGACACGACAAGGCCCACCCCGCAGGAGGAATGTTCCTCGGCCTCGGAATAAAGCCCGTTTTCCGCCATCCACTTGCGCTTGGCTTCCTCGGCGCGGACCCAGGTTTCGTCATAGATGGTCATGGCTGGTCTCCTTGTCCCGTAAACAGGGCTATTGTCTCTTGCTCGTCCAGCTTGCGGTGCTCACCGGCAAGCGCATAGCCGCCGGGGCACCGGTCGGCGAAAAACTCGATCTTCAGCGCCGCGCCGCCCGCGTCCGGGAACAGCCCCGCCGCCACGTGGCGCCCGCCATCGGCACGGGTGCCGTACCACAGCGTCGAACCGCAGGTCCCGCAGAAGGCCCGCTCCGCCCAGTCCGATGACGGGTAGATCCTGACCGGCCCCTCGGCGGTGACGCTGGCGGGATCCACCGCGAGCGACATGAACATCGACGAGGTCAGCCGGCGGCACATGTCGCAGTGACAGGCCCGGATCACGGGCTTGTCCAGCACCGCCCCGACCGTGACGGCGCCACACAGGCATCGACCTTCGATCCGGCTCATGGCCGACCTCCCCCGAGGATGCACGCGGATGGTCCGCAGGGCCGGAAAAGCGCCGGTGCGGCAAGGGCCGATGCAGCGAACATGGCGGTCATCCTTTCTTCATCGGGCAGGTCAAAACGGGTGACCCGGTCGGTTGACGAAACCTTGCCGTGGCAAGGGAGGGAAAGCGGTGCTTGGGCCTCGGAAATTAACGGATCGGCCCTCGGAACTATTGTACAAAACGGTCAATCACCCCGCCCGACCCTGTACAAAACGGTCAAAACGGGGGTCTCGATCACTCTGCGGCCATCCCGGCGGCGGCGGTGTTGAACCGCTCGATGATCGCCGCGGCACAGTCGCGACCGTCGCGGATCGCCCAGACCACAAGGCTCGCGCCGCGCACGATATCCCCGATGGCATAGACCCCTTCCATCTCGGTCGCACCGGTCTGGAAGGTCGCCTTGACCGTTCCCCAGCGCGTCACCGGCAGCTCTTTCTGGCCGAACAGCGTGGGCAGGTCCTCGGGCTCGAACCCCAGCGCCTTGATGACCAGGTCGGCCTCTTCGACGTAATCCGCGCCCTCGATCACCTCCGGCACCTGGCGGCCGGTGGCGTCGGGCTGGCCCAGGCGCATCTTCTGCACCATGACACCGCTGACATTGTCATCTCCGGTAAAGCCCTTCGGGGCGGAAAGCCATTCGAAAACAACACCTTCCTCTTCGGCGTTCTGAACTTCGCGCTGGCTTCCGGGCATGTTGGCGCGGTCGCGGCGATAAAGGCATTTCACCGATTTCGCACCCTGCCGGATCGAGGTCCGCACGCAATCCATCGCCGTATCGCCGCCGCCGATCACGACGACGCGCTTGCCGTGGGCGTCGAGCCGGCCACTGTCGAATTCCGGCACCTCGTCGCCAAAGCTCTTGCGGTTCGAGGCGGTCAGGAAATCGATGGCTTTCTCGATGCCCGCCAGCCCGCTGCCCGGCATTTGCAGGTCGCGGCTTTTGTACACCCCGGTCGCGATAATGATCGCATCGTGCTTGCCCCTGATTTCATTGAAGTTTTCTGTGGTCACGTCGCAATTCTGGACGAAGTTGACGCCCCCCTGTTCCAACTGCTCGACACGCCGCATCACCACGTCCTTCTCCAGCTTGAAGCCGGGGATGCCATAGGTCAGCAACCCGCCCGCGCGGTCGTACCGATCATATACCGTCACCTGGATACCCGCACGCCGCAGCATGTCCGCCGCCGCCAACCCGCCGGGACCCGCGCCGATGATGCCCACGCTCTCCTCGCGCTCGACCCTGGGCGCGGCAGGCTTGACCCAGCCCTTTTCCCAAGCGGTATCGGTGATGTACTTCTCCACCGCGCCGATCGTCACCGTGCCATGCCCCGACTGCTCGATCACGCAATTGCCCTCGCACAAACGGTCCTGCGGACAGATCCGCCCACAGATCTCGGGGAAGGTATTGGTGGCCTGGCTGATCTCGTAAGCCTCTTCCAACCGCCCCTCGGCGGTCAGGCGCAACCAGTCGGGAATATTGTTGTACAGCGGGCAGTGACTCTGACAGTACGGCACACCGCACTGGCTGCACCGGCTCGCCTGCTCCTTGGCCTTCTGGTCGGCATACTCGGCATAGATCTCGTGAAAATCCTCCCGCCGCTGCTCCGCCGCACGCTTCTCGGGCATATCACGTTCGATCTGGACGAATTTGAGCATCGGTTGCTTGGCCACGGGTCGGACTCCATGAATTGGCGAGGTCGCGCCTGTTTATTGCAAGTGAAAAAGAAATAAAAGTCAGCATAGCTGACCTTTATTGAGAAATTTTGCCCTCTGGCGGAAATTGGGTGTGAAAACATACCGTTTTTAGGTCCGAATCGGACCTTACTATGCCTCTTCCCTTTCTTTCAACGGCCTTATACCCGTTCCAGAATTTCATCGGCACAAAGGCAGCGCGGCGCGAATGACCCTGTTCAACCTGATTCTCGTGGCCCTGATACAGGGTATCACCGAATTCCTGCCCGTTTCCTCATCCGGACACCTGATCCTGCTGCCTCACTTGACCGGTTATGCGGACCAAGGCCCATTCATTGATGTGGCGGTTCATGTGGGCACACTGGGCGCCGTGGTCGTGTTCTTCTGGCGTGATGTCGTCCAGGGCCTGGCCGGGCTGCCGCGCGCATTGACGGGACGGATCGACACGCCCGGTGCACGGTTGGCGATGAATCTCATCGTGGCGACGATTCCGACGGTCATCGTCGGCACGGCGCTATGGGCCACGGGCCTCAATGAAGCCATGCGCTCGATGGCACTGATCGGATGGACGATGCTCATTTTTGGCCTCGCCCTATATTGGGCCGATCAGCGCGGCGCGGAGGTGAAGGAGGTCGCCGACTGGGGCCTTCGTGACGCATTGATCATGGGGTTAGTGCAGGCGGTCGCGCTGATCCCCGGCACATCTCGTTCGGGGATCACCATCACCGGCGCGCGCACCCTGGGCTATAGACGCGAAGATGGCGCGCGGGTGGCCATGTTGATGTCCATTCCTACCATCATCGCCTCCGGCGTACTGCTTGGAGCGGATGTCGCGGTGCAAGCCGACATAACCGCCCTGCGCGACGGAGCGATCGCAGCCGGGCTTGCTTTCCTCTCGGCGCTTGGGGCGCTTGCACTGATGATGCGGTTGCTGCGCAGCGTCAGCTTCACCCCCTATGTCATATACAGGGTCATCCTGGGCGTTGTCCTGCTGGCCATCGCTTACAGTTAGGTACGCAGGTTCTTGGCCGAGTCCTTGATGTCGTCATACTGACCCGAGGGACGGAACTTCCAAAGATAGTCCGGCAGGACCGAGGAGAGGGTGGCCGGCGTCAGCCCCAGGTCGGCAAACCCCTTGGCGTCATCTGCGACGATATTGTCCCGCTGCAGATTGCGAAGCTGATCCCGTGTCAGGATCGGGTTGGAAAACAGGCCAAATGTCACCGCCTTGAGCATGTCCAGACCGAAGGCCATGATCCGGGCCAGGAAATGCGGAATCCCGACGATCACGCGGCGACGGTGGATGATCTCCAGCATCTGCTGCATCAGTTCGCGGAAGGTTTTGATCTCCGGCCCGCCCAACTCGTAGATGCCCGGCTCGGCCTGACCGATAACGCCCATCACCGCGGCCCGGGCCACGTCATCGACATAGACCGGCTGGAACCGCGTCTGCGCAGCGGTGACAGGCAAAATGGGCCCCATACGGGTCATGCCCGCAAACCGATTAAAGAACTCGTCCTCGACCCCGAAGATGATCGACGGCCGCAGGATCACGGCGTTGGGCATGTGTTCCAGAACCGCCGCCTCCCCGGCCGCCTTGGTGCGCGCATAATCGCTGTCGGAATTCGCATCGGCGCCAATCGCCGAGATCTGCACAATGCGGGTGATGCCCTCGGCAGCGGCCAACCGCGCCACGCGGCCCGCGCCCTCGGCCTGAACGGCGTCAAAAGTGTTCTTGCCGGACTCGCTGAGAACGCCGACACAGTTAACCACTGCTTCGGCCCCCTTCATCGCGGCGGCCACCGAGGCATCGTCGCGAATATTGCAAGCGATCGGCTCGACCTGACCGACCACGCCATAGGGCTTGACGAACATCGCCTCGTTCGGGCGCCGCACGGCAACACGCACCCGCCAGCCTTCCTTCGCCATGCGGCGGGCGATGTAGCGGCCCACGAATCCCGAACCACCGTAAATCGTGACGAGTTTCGACATTGATCGGCTCCTGCTTGCTGGCTCCCGCCATGATCTACCGTCCCGGAGGGCCCCGGACAAGGCGCAATAACGCCGCGCAACCCACCGCCCGGAAGAGGCTTGCGGCCGGCCTTCGAGCCGCGGTAAAAAAACTTTCGCACTGTTGAAAAAATCCGGTTGACGCCCCCCGCGCAGAGGCTTAAACGGCCCTCCACGACACCTGCCCAGGTGGCGGAATTGGTAGACGCGCTAGCTTCAGGTGCTAGTGTCCGTATGGACGTGGAGGTTCGAGTCCTCTCCTGGGCACCACTCCCTTCAGGTGAGCCTCTGTTTCCCTTCAGCTTTCGCTGATGAGAGCTGGAGGCGTAGACCATGCTGGAGACCAAAACTGCAGCGTTCACCTTTGTGAAACAGGGCATCTACTACTTCTCGCGTCGTGTACCGAGCGACCTTTCCCACTACTACACTGCCGATAGAATTTGTTACTCTTTGCGGACCAAGTCGGCTGTAATCGCCAACTCGCGGGCGCAACGTGTGGCGCAGCAGCTCGATGAACATTGGTATCACCTGCGCATCCAGCAGGTAGACCTTCCCGGCAAGCACCTTCCGCGAGACTAAAACGGGCGAGCTCCCGCCTCGCCCTCGCAGAGCGAAGCATCAGCGCCAAGCGGAGTAAGCCTCTCGGAAGGTGCCAGGATGTGGAACGGCATGCAAAGCTGACCCCCATCTTGGGGTGATCGGCGTCCAAAAGTAACCCCCCTGATATTTCTGGTCAGAAGCTTTCTCAAAGGCATGAGGGAGCAGTCAGGGGATGTTGGTCGTGGAGACGATCGCTAAGATCAGGCGTGCGCATTTTGTCGAAGGCAAGTCGATCAAGCAGATCTGCCGCGAGTTGAGATTGTCGCGGAACACGGTGCGCAAGGTCATCCGATCGGACGCGACCGAGTTTACCTATGACCGCACGACGCAGCCGCGTCCGAAGATCGACCCGTGGCGTTCAGAGCTTGGCGAGTTGCTGGCCGAGAAGGCGAACAAACGCCCTGACATTCCGGGCAAGACGGTCTAGGAAGTGTTCGAAGAAGAGCGCGGGCGCCTGGTGCCTTATGTCGGTCCGTTTGACGGATTCCATGCCGTCCCGGCCTCCGTTTCGAAGACCTGCCTAGTGCGGTTTGACAACAACAGATACTCGGTCGACGCCCGGGCGGTTGGCCGGCCTGCCGAGATCCGCGCCTATGCTGACCGCCTGGAATGCTGGCAGGACGGACAGATCGTGGGGCGCCATGATCGCGCCTTTGGCCGCCGCAAGACGATCTACGATCCGCTCCACTACATCCCGGTTCTGGCACGCAAACCCGGCGCATTGCGCAACGGTGCTCCGTTCAAGGACTGGGATCTGCCACCGGCTCTGCGCCGTGTGCAGCGCAAACTGGAACGCCAGCCCGGCGGCAACCGGCAGGTGGTCGATATCCTCGGCGCCGTGCTCACCGATGGCCTGGAGGCCGTCGAAGCCGCCTGTGCCGAGGCCCTGTCTCACAACGTCCATTCTGCCGGTGTCGTTCTGAACATATTGGCCCGCCACCGCGAACCGCCGCCACCCCTGACAATCGCGACACCGGATGCGCTGAAGCTGGGCCGCGAGCCCGCCGCCGATTGTGACCGCTATGACAGCCTGAGGAGAACACGGAATGGAACGCTGGATGCCATGAGCCAGCTGAAGCTCTACGGCATGAGGACAGCCTACGACGAGATCATCGCCGTCGTGCCGGAGGCACGCTTCCAGCGTGGCGGTCAAGCGACAGCACGAGCCGCAACAGATCATTGGCGACCTCCTGGCCGCCGAGATCAGTGAGAAGCAGGCGCGCTCGATCAAATACCAAATGACGATCGCCAAGCTGCCTCTGGCCAAGGAGATCGAGGAGTTTGACTTCGAGGCGGACGAGATCAATGAGACCCTGATCCGTGATCTCGCGACCGGAGACTTCCTCGACCACCAACGCAATCTCGTGCTTATCGGCGGCACTGTAAACGGTGACCCGTGCCATCCTTGGGCACCTTGAGCGTGTGGCAGCGGGGTTGCCCATGCAGGCGGTCGTTCAGCCCGAAGAACTGGCAAGCCTTGCCGTCCTGGCGCTATCGGACAGGCTCCCGCGCATGACCGGATCGACCCTGTTGATCGACAGCGGGCGGTCCCTTCTCTGACGAACGAGCGAAGAAGGCGAGAGGCGGTATTGGCTCTGCTTCGACCGATGCCGCCGGTTTGCTACCCTGCCGCGCTTATTGTCGCTGTCTCGGGTCGCCACGGCGCGCCGTCCCTCAGATGATCCGCGAGGAAATCGACAAAGGTACGAAGCTTGGCCGGAACCGGCCGGATTGGTGGCCATACCGCCGCGATGGGAAGCGCGCGAGTCGTCCAGCCCGGCAACAGGGAGACCAACGCACCGCGTTCGATCGCGGGAAGGGCGATGAAACCGGGAAGCATACCGATCCCGAGGCCGCGGAGGGCGAGGTCGCGCATCGCTTCGCCGTTGTTGACAGTGAGGCGGGTCCTCGCAACCGGTGCAAACGTCCTGTTTTCTTTCGAAAGCTGCCAGAAACGAGCATTTGCCATGTGGCTGTAGCCGATGCAGGAGTGGCCGGAGAGGTCGCTCGCATCACTTGGGGTTCCGTGTTCCTGAAGGTATCCGGGGCTTGCGCAGACGATCATTCGGTCATCGCAAAGTTTCCGGCGGATCAAAGCGGTGTCCCGGACCTCGCCAATTCGGACACCAATGTCGTAGCCTTCTTGGGCCAGGTCGTGGTGGCGGTCGTCGTAGTCGATATGCAACTCCAGTTCCGCGTGTCGCTCGGCGAAGCGAGCGATGATATCGCTGAGAAACAGCGTTCCGAAGGTCATGGGAGCCGAGATCCGGAGAACCCCGCGGAGGGAGACGGAGCCGTCCATTTCCCAGGCGGCGGTTTCCGTGGCCGCGGTCAGCTCCGCCAAAGCGGGCCGAAGACGTTCCGCAAGGCGCTCGGCCGCTTCCGTGGGCGTGATGCGGCCCGCCTGCCGTCGGAACAGCGCCGTCCCGAGCGCGCGCTCGAGGTCGGAGATCCGCTTGCTGACCACCGACTTGGCAAGGTTCAACCGCGCGGCCGCCGCGGTGAGCGTCCCGAGCTCGATCACGGTGAGGAAGGTTTCGATCTCTGCAAGGGTGTAGCGCATGGCGGCACTCTATCATCGCCTCCTTCGTTCGCAATTCTCGAACGCGGCGATCCACCCCACCGCTCTGGCGCGAAATGCGCCCCGGACCGATATTCGACTCGAAACGAAGAAAGGAGGACGTCATGGATCTGACAGGCATCCACCATCTGACGGCAATCAACGCGGACGCGGCGCAGACAAACCGTTTTTACACCGAGACGCTGGGCCTCCGGCGCGTCAAGAAGACGGTGAACCAGGACGATACCAGCGCCTATCACCTCTTCTTCGCCGATGGCGCAGGCTCGCCCGGCACCGATCTGACTTTCTTCGACTGGCCGGTCGGACCGGAGCGGCGCGGCACGCATTCGATCAGCCGCACCGGGCTACGTGTGGCCGAGGATAGCCTCGACTACTGGGCTGGGCGTCTGAGCGAGAAGAGTGTCAGCCACGGTAAGATCGCTACCCTCGACGGTCGCGCCACGCTTGACTTCGAGGACCCGGAGGGGCAGCGCTTTCGCCTGACTGCGGCGGACGCCGGATCGGCGCAGCCTTGGGCGAAGAGCCCGGTACCGGCCGAACACCAGCTCCGGGGCCTGGGGCCGATCACAATTTCCGTACCCGAGCTGGAACCAACTAGGACGTTGCTGACCTATGTTCTGAACATGCGCGAGGCCAAGGACTACGCAAGCCCGGATGGCGCAGGACAGGTGCATGTCTTCGAGATGGGTGAAGGGGGTGCAGCAGCGGAACTGCATGTCGCGGTGCAGCCTGGTCTGCCCGTGGCTCAGCAAGGTGCAGGCGCGGTCCATCACGTCGCCTTCCGCACTCCGGACGTCGCGGCGATCCACGAATGGGCGAAACGGTTGCAACACTTCCGCGTGCCCTCGTCTGGCGAGGTCGAGTGATACTACTTCCGCTCGCTCTACTTCCGTGAGCCGGGCGGAAACTTGTTCGAGATCGCGACCGATGGTCCGGGCTTCGCTGTCGACGAGCCTTTCGAGACCATGGGGGAAGGCCTCTCGCTGCCACCCTTTCTCGAAGACCGGCGCGCAACCATCGAATCCGGGTTGAAGCCGATCGACTGACACAGGCGGGCCGCCGGACATCCGGCGGCCCACGCCGCTTTTACAACCGGGTCGGAGCGGGTCAGTGTGTGTGCCATGAAAGCCGCCTTGATACTTCCCCGTTTCGCCCCCCGTGATAGCCAGGCAGACATGCGCGGTGTAACACCACTGGAGCTGATGTTTGATCTGGCTGCCGTCGTCGCCATCGGCGCGGCGGCCGGAGAGCTGGCCGATGGATTCGCTGGGGGTCAGATCGGCGCAGCACTGACCGGCTTCCTGTGCAGCTTCTTCATGATCTGGTGGGCATGGATGAATTACACGTGGTTCGCGTCCGCCTATGACGATGGCTCCCCGGGGTTTCGCGTCCTGACCATGGTTCTGATGTTCGGCGCGCTCATCCTGGCAGCCGGTATCGGCGATGTCTTTTCGGGTGAGCCGATATGGATGTCACTGACGGGTTTCATTCTGATGCGCATGGTGCTCGTCGTGCTCTGGCTCGGGGCCGCACGCGGCGATTCGGACCGGCGCACAACGGCCTTGTCTTATGCGGGAGGGGTTTCCCTGGCGCAGGTCTACTGGATCGCGTTGGTCGTCACGGCTTCCCCGGCCTCGCCTACCTACCTGCCGCTGTTTGCGCTTGGGGCAGCGCTGGAACTCTCGGTTCCGGCGATAGCGGAACGGAAAGGTGCCACAGCTTGGCACCGGGCACATATCATCGCGCGCTATGGTCGGCTTACGCTGATCGTGCTTGGCCAGTGCTTCCTCGCCATTGTCGCGGCCTTGCAGGCCGGGTCGGAGGCGGGGGCTGCCGCAAGCCTGTGGCAAGCCGTCCTGTTCGCGTTGATCGCCTTTTCGCTCTGGAGCATTTACTTCGCCGATGAGGCGCAACTCGGCGACACGCGTCTGAACCGCGCCCTGCTATGGGGCTACGGTCATGTTGCGGTTCTTGCCGCCGCGGCCTTGGTGGGTGGCGGGATGCGTATCCTCGCGAGTTCGCAAGGTCAGACGAACGCCGCCGAATTGCTCATCGGTCTTTCTGCCGCCGCCTTCATCGCATCGCTCTGGGTGATCCGCGACGCCTTGCGTCTCGACGGACGCGCAAGGTCGATCCTGCCGGTTTCTGCCGCGCTGCTGATCGCAGGATCCTGTGTTCCGAATCCCACGCTTGAATGGATCGCTACGCTCCTTGTTCTCACGGCTGTCGCGCGGCGCCATGCTTCACAGCGCCGCGCGACTTAGTTGAAGATCAACGAAACGTGTTCAGGCTTTTCCCTGGTCGACCAGCTCGAACCGCTTCGGGAAATACCATTGCAACACATTGCGGAAGCGATCGGAAGTTGGGCGCGCCCAGTTGCGCATCAGCTCGGAGCCGAAGGAGATTGCGGTGACTGGCTGCGCCCCCGCCTGACGCATGCGCTCCATCGCCTGGTGATGCGCGGTAACCGAAACTCCGCCGACCGCATCCGCAACCGGGTAAACCTCGTAGCCCTCGGCCAGCATGTCGAGCGTCGGGAAGGTCAAGCAGACCTCGGTCCAGAGCCCGGCGATGACGATCTTCTTTCGGCCCGTGGCATCGACCGCCTTGCGAAATTCCTCGTCCTCCCAGGCATTCACGCCGGTGCGGTCGATCTCTTTCACGTCGGGCAGTTCGGCAAGGATCTTCTCCTCGGTCCCGTCATTCACACCCATGTCGACACCGACGGTGGAGACAACCACGGGCAGATCATAGGCGGTGGCCAATTTGCACAGGGCGATCACGTTCAGGTTGATCTCCTCCTTCGTCGACGAGGTGACGGTGCGGTATTGCTCGGGCTGATAATCGATCAGGACCAGCGCGCAGTTCTCGGGCGTCAGTAGGTGATCTGCTTTCGGATCGCGGATCGGTTCGGGAGCGGTTTTGGCCATGATGGTCTCCTTTGCTTGCGGTCAGGTTGAGGTATTTGTCGTGAAGAGCTCTCGACGTCGGAATTCGGATCGCGGCGCCGGCGATCGAACTGCTTATTGACGAAAGGGCAGACTGGAATAATACGGAGCTCGCGTTCGCGCGCGTCATCCAGCATGAAGTCGTAGTGCGCTGTGGGGACACCCCGGCCCGACATGGTGCCGGACACCCCGGAGTGATCGGCGCTGATGATCCTGTCCGCGCGGCGGGTGAAGGTGAGCTCGGCCTCGCCCTCGTGGTCCGACAGCCAGCGCTGCACTTTGCCCTCGCGCGCGCCGCGCCGGTATCCAAAACCCTCGATAAAGCCGCCCGTCGCTTCCGGAGCCTCGCTCAGCACCGTCACTGCGCGCAGCCGTGTCGGCGCCGACGGATGGCGCAGCGGGGCCTCGGCAGACAGATCGCTACCCACCAGTTTCACGATGATGCGGTCGGGATCCTTCAGGCGCAACACCGGTTCTCCGAACTCGCGCACCGGCCCCCCGACCGCCAAGCCGGCATCGATGGCGCGGGTGAGCCAGGTCCCGATCGACTCGCGCGGAACGGCCAGAGCGATCTCTGCCACCTGACCGAGGCGACGCGGCCGGCCGAGCCGTCCTCCCAGACCAGGAAGGTCACCAACGATCCCGGGCTGCCGCCGGCATCGCCATAGAACAGGTGCAACTGTTCGGCATCCTCGTAACCGCCGGTCTGCTTGACGAGGCGCAGGCCGAGAAAGCCCACGTAGAAATCGACATTGGCCTGAACCTTGCGAGTGATCGCTGTGACGTGATGGACGCCCGTGGTCATTTTCGGCCTCTTGTCTCCGGTCGAGATGAATGTAACGCGCCCGCCGACGTGTTTAAGGCAGTGCGACTGGAACGCGGTGTTCGCGAACGGCGAACGCCTCAACAGTAGCCCTGCCGGACTGCGTCTCCTAATATCGAGGGGAAAAGGAGACGTTCATGAGCTGGAACCCCGCACTTGCCCCCGTATGCCCCGATGAGGTCGGGGTGGATGCCATCGAGACCCTCATCGTGCCGCGCGCCCGCGACATCGGCGGCTTCGAGGTGCGGCGTGCCTTACCTGCCCCGCAGCGGCAGATGGTGGGGCCGTTCATCTTCTTCGATCAGGCGGGTCCGGCGGAATTTCTCACCGGCCAGGGCATTGACGTGCGCCCGCACCCTCATATCGGACTCGGCACCGTCACCTATCTGTATCGAGGAGACTTCCATCACCGCGACAGTCTCGGCACCGACCAGATCATCCGCCCCGGTGCGGTCAACTGGATGGTCGCTGGCCGCGGCGTCACCCATTCCGAGCGCACCAGCAGCGAGGCCCGCACCGGCCCGAACTCGCTCTACGGCATCCAGACCTGGATCGCGCTGCCGGAAGACCGAGAAGACATGGCCCCGGATTTCGAGCACCACGCCGCTGAAACGCTACCGGAGTTCGAGGACGGCGGCGTCAAGGCTCGGCTTATCCTGGGCTCGGCCTATGGGCGCGCGGCCCCGGCGACCCTGCACTCGGAGACCTTCTATCTGGATGTCACACTGGAGGCCGGCGCGCTTTTGCCGCTGCCTGACGACCACGAGGATCGCGGTCTCTACGTCACCGAAGGCGAGGTGAGCATTGCGGACCAGTCCTACGAGGCCGGTCGCATGATGGTCTTCCGACCGGGCGACCGCATAACCGTCAAGGCTGGGCCGCAGGGCGCGCGGCTCATGGCGCTTGGCGGCGCGACCTTGAACGGCCCGCGCTACGTCTGGTGGAACTTCGTTTCGTCCAGCCGTGAAAAGATCGAGCATGCCAAGCGCGAATGGCAGGCAGCCAACTGGGGCCTGGGCCAGTTCGACCTGCCCGAAGGCGACCGCGACGAGTTCATCCCGCTGCCGGACTAAGCCCAAGTGGCCGGGCGACCCCGTCATGTTCAACGCTGACCCCGCTCAACACGAGGAGACTCCATGACAGCGCGCGAATTCTCCATCTGGCGCAAGCCGCAGCACCACATGGATGTCGAGAATCCCGGCCATCACGTTCATTGGGTCGAGTTGTTCTTCGACCTCATCCACGTGGTGACGATCTTCCAGCTCGGGAATTTTCTGTCGCAACATCTCGACCCGTCGGGGTTTCTGTTGTTCACCGGGCTGTTCATCGCCGTGTTCTTCGCGTGGGCCGACAGCTCGGCCTACAATTCCCTCTACGTCTCGACCGATATCCCGCATCGCATGGTGATGGGGGTGCAGATCGTCACCATGATGTTCATCGCCGCAGCCATACCGGCGGTGTCCGCAGGGGGCTGGCCGTTCTTCGCCCTCGGCTACGCACTGAACAGAGCACTGACCGCCTGGCTCTACTGGCGCGCGCGCTCCATCGGCGCAGAGGAATCCTCGCTGGCCTACGAACAGGGCCGAAACTTCTTCGTCCTGGCGTTGGTCTTCGCTATCAGTGCAGTCCTGCCGCGTCCGCTCTCATACTGGGTGTTCGGCGCAGGGGTCATTGCCATTCAGCTACAATACATGCTGCCAAAAGTCGGGACACTGCGCTTCGAGCGGTTCCTTCCGCGGCTCGAACACCTATCTGAACGTTTTGCGCTCCTGATGCTGATCTTGATCGGCGAGGGGTTCTTCAAGATCGTCATCACACTTTCCGACAAGGGTATTTACAAGGTCGGCGCCGGAACGCTGTTCAATGTCGTAATGGGCGGCCTGTCCCTCTTCGCGCTGGCCTGGGTCTATTTCGACAGCGCCGGCAACGCAAAGGTGCGCGGGCGCACTCTGTCGCTACTCCTGGGCTACTGGTTTGCCCATATCATTCTCATGTGGAGCGCCCTGCTGATCGCGGTTGCACTCGCCGGCGAAGTCTATGTCGGGCTACTCGACCCGTTTCCCACCGATTACGGCGTGATCGGCTGTGTCGGCCTCGCCGTGTTCCTCGCAGCACTATGTTGGTTGCAGACGCTGGTCGAAGGCCGGGAGATGACGCGCAGATACCATCACGGTCGGCTGCGCCTGTTCGGGATTGCCATGGCATTGGTGACGCTTCTCGTGCATCCCTTCGTGCCATCAATCATTGGCAATCTCCTGTGGGGCACTGGTCTATTCTCTCAAGCTGCGTGGCCACTCTACCTGGCAATGAGTGAGCGACGAGTGGCATAGGGCTACCCCGGCAATCTGATGGTGCAACTTTCGAGAATTATGGTTCCGTCTCGCACGGCGTTCCGAAAAATCCTGGCATGGCTCACACTTGCGTCCGAATGGCCGGTTTGGTGCTGTCGAATCGCGGCATTCACCGAATAGACGAATGTCGGTTTGACGAGCTTGCCCACCCTCTCGAACGCGACCTTGTCTGCGTCGACCAGCTCGACAATCACTTCGCGCAGGAAAACCTCTTAGGTGTTTAGTCCCGGCATCTGGTGGATCGGATCGAGGATGAATCGATCCGGGTCTGATGTCCAGATTTTGCAGA
>CANMQJ010000031.1 GCA_947500005.1 uncultured Paracoccaceae bacterium
CCAAGGCGCGGTATGGCTCAAACCCAGTGGCCCAGTTTTACACCGGTACGTGGCCCCATTTTGCTCCGGGATTGACAGTTTTGCCTCCGCCGGCAGCCTCCATTACGAAAAGCCCTTGCGCGTCACCTGTGCCGCGATCCTTACGTGGTGACGCAACAGGGCTTCCCGCACTGTCACGCGCGAGAAGACGGTCGAGGCGCAGCAGGAACTGGTCGTCTCGTTCAGTCGGAATGTATTTGTCGGCCGCGCGATCCACGGCGGCCAAGCGGGCTTCGATAGACATCTGGGTCATATTTTATTTGTCCCTAAGCGGAAGGATGAAGTTGTCCTCCTCGCCGTCGTCATCGTCGCCGGCGGGCTGACGATCAGAAAATTGGATTGGCCCAGGACGGACGGAAGGATTTTTTTCAGCGGCCATTTCAGGCACGGGCGTCACGTGCTCGATGTCCGCATCACCGGCGGTCGGCAGACTGATGCCGAACTCGCCGTGGTCAGATTCTTGCGGTTCGTCATTCGAGCCATCGTCGACACGGAAGCCGATGAAAGCCTCACGCTCGTGGCGGTTGATCGTCTCTGCATCGATCGTATCGAGGACCAGGCCGACCTTGGCCATCGCATTGGCGTTCAGCCTCTCGATGAAGTCGAGCGCCTGCTGCACCACATGGCTTTTCAGCTCGGCGGCCTTAGCATGCCTGGCCCGCAGTTCACGATGTGCCATCCGCCATTTCTGGTAGGAGACTCCGCGGAAAAAGCGCTGGACAGCAGGAACTTCCGTCCACTGGTTACCGACCCTGACCCAGATGGCGCCGATATCCTCAGTATAATATCGGATCTCCATTTCCCGATCAGGGCTGTGCATCATGTGCGTCGCGAGCGCCTTGGAGTGATAACGCACCCCCGCGACGGTGAGGCCGTCCTTCTGAAGCGTCCGAGACAGTTCTTCTCCGAAAACCAGCCGACGACGGCGGAGCGACGGCGGCGGTGTCACGCCATATTGCGTAGTGAGGCGGTTCCAGCAATCGCGAGGAGTTTCTCCATGCAGACCCTCATGAGGCTCGTTGTGATAGACATCGACGATCCAGCGGACCAGCGCGGTGCAGACGTCGTCGACAGACAGCGCCGCTTTTTTCTCGGGATCACTGTCCCCCTTGCGCAGGATGCTCCCGAACGTGCAGCCTGACAGCCGCGGCATCAGTTGCGACGAAATTGTCCTGAAGACACGTTCGACGTAGGGCTTCAGCCACGGCCGTGCACCAGGACAATGGATTAGGGTGATGCCGAGATCGCAGACCCGGCGGCGGAAATCATGCCCGACGAATTGCTTACCGCAGTCCGTTACCAGTGTGCCCATCAGGCCGTGTTCGGCCCATGCGTCATGAGCGTCGACAGCACTTGCCCAAGCCCCCTTGTCGCGCATCGCCATTTCAAGCGCGCGCAATCCGCTTTTTGAAGAAGGGGTTCGCGACAGGATCATGCCCAGCATGCACCGCGTCCGCACGTCGAGGAGGACGGTCATCCACCATCGACCAGACTTTCCATCGAGCCCCAGCTGTGCCTTCTCATCGTCGGTCATCATCTGAAGGAGGCCCGAGTCCTCCATGAGGCTGATAAGATCGATCTTCTGCTCGTCCATCTCGACACGTTGCAACGGGCGCTCGACGTCGATCCCCTCACCCACTGGTGAAAATGCGCGCATAGCCGCGTCCACGCCCTCGCGGGCGAGTTTCACCCGGAACGGCGCAAGGTGATGGATGGCAGCCAGGATGGTAACCCGCGAAGGACATTCCAGCAGATCTGTCCGACCTTCTACTTTCCGTTTTTCGTTTTCGGCGGTGAACGCGTTCCGAACATCCTTGATGATGTTAGCCGGCGTCTTCTTCAGCTCGCTCAGGTATCCGGGAAGCTTTGAATACATGAAGAAGCGCTGTTCTTCCGAAAGCTTACGCCCGTAGTTCCCCCTTTGCGAGACATTGTCATACAGGGCCGCGAGACCGTCCTTTTCGTAGGCCGACATCCACCGGCGCAGGGTTCGCGGACTCGGCATCTTGAGCGAATTGGTTTCGGCATCATAAGTGTTGAGCATCCTCGTCGCCGCACCGAGGATGCTATCCGAGTTCTTCCGGATCGAGGCATCTGTGCGCTTGAGGTCACCCGCCTGATACTTTTCGAAGGCTGCCAGCACGATCGCTTCGCGTTCCGACGCGCGTTGCTTCTCTTCGTCGCTCAGCAAGGTCAGCATGTCGGGCGACAATTCTGTCAGGTAACTGAACTCGCGATCCGGACGGTGGTCGAAATGCCCGGTTTCGAGCATCTCCGCGATGGTGGCGTTGTCGTATTGTTCTCGTGGTCCCTGGCCGTCTGCGGGCACGAAATAGTGGGTATCTCCGTGGGTCGAGATGTAGCGATACTGACGCCCGCGGATGAAGATCGTGTCGGCGTTCTCGAAGCTGTAGCGGGGCGCGAACGCGCTCTTGACGAAATCAAGCATTGTGATGGTTCCGGGTGACGTAGGTTTCGTAGGATATGCGTTCCTGACGCGTAAGCGTCAGCTCATGGGTGCGGATAAGGCGGACCAGCGCCTGGAAGCCGGCGCCGGCATGGCCGATCATTTCGACGAGATCGCGGATCAGCACATGGCCGCGGATATCCCGGATCGCCCGGCGCGCCGCAGCGTCCACATCCGGGACGGGTCGACGCATCTGGTGCATCATTTCGGCGTTGTAGATTTCCGAGGGGGTCAGGTTCTTCTCGGTCACGACTTCCACGTCTTCGGCGAAATTCTTGGGAACCTTGGACGCAATGTAGGAAAGCTCATCCCGGACCTTTGCCTGCCGGTAGCGATAGGACGCTTTAACAAAGATCGCGGTGCGGGACCCATCGGCCTTCGTCGCTCGAAAATCGAAAAAATGGGTCTGCTTGCTACCATCCGGACCCTCGAACGGAAATTCGACTTGGTTCTCTACGAGTACAATTCCAGGTTTTGCGAGCAACGCCAGCAAGAGCTGAAGCTCCGTGTAGCTCTCGATGTCCATCCCGCCTTCTTCATCGGCGCCTATGTTCGTCTGCCCCGTGAAATGGTTCCGCCGCCCTTTCGCGACTTTCCTCGCGTTCTGCGGGGGGCGGGGGAGCACGATGTTGCCGTCGGGCATCTCCAACATGCTCGATCTCCTCTCGACTGAGGGGCTTCGCCCCTTGCTTCGTCGCCGAAGGCAAGCTGCCGCCCTCGGACTATCGAGAAGATTGGTCGATCGGATTCTGCCAGAAGAAGTTTCTCCAGAAATATTATTTTATTATTATTATCATATACTTATGCGTAGTGAAGGCACGGAACGGCCGCTTGCTCAGTTGGACGAGGAAGATCCCAACAAAGCCATTGCGCCCTTGACCAACCGCGTCCCTACAGAGGCCGAGCCCGTTCGGTTACCCGCACAGCGGAAGGGCACAACTTCACCGTTTCAACTTACGACCCAAAGTTCGGTCCCCGCGAAAGACGTCTGAGCAACAGCTTCACGAACCAGCTCGCTGCGGCACGTCCGGCGCAGAAAATTCGCCGTCTTGCGCACCGTCGGATGTAAGCGCTGTCGGCGCCCCACGCGTAATCAGCTTGACGGGTTGAAGTTCCAAGGAAGCAGGTCGTCGATCCTGCTGGCCGGATGCCGGGCGGCAATCGCTTCGAGGGTCGCCCTCAGGTACCGCCGCCGCCCGGCAGCAGGTTAACCCGAGTTTGCTTAGAACAAGGCTTGGGAATATCTCCGATGCTCATGGCAACAGGGCGCCGTGAACCCGATCGTAAGCTTTGACAGGTACTTTTTCCATGGCATTGATGGGCTACAAGTTGTAGCGTCCGTGCTCTGAGACCCTGGTTCTCGTATGTAGGCGCTCAATACTCGGAGAACACACATGGCCGCTTTTTTGCACGGTTTCACCTTCATCGACCTCTTCGCGGGCATCGGCGGCCTGCGCATAGGTTTCGAGGCGGTTGGCGGCACCTGCGTCTTCACCAGCGAGTGGAACAAGTTTTCGCAGCAAACCTACCGCGCGAATTTCGAAGACGGTCACGAGATCAACGGCGACATCACCAAGGTCAACGAGCGTGACATCCCCGCCCACGACGTCCTGCTCGCCGGATTTCCCTGCCAGCCGTTTTCCATCGCCGGGGTGTCGAAGAAAAACTCGCTGGGTCGGGCCCACGGCTTCGCGGACGAGACACAGGGCACGCTCTTCTTTGACGTGGTGCGTATCCTCAGGCACCACAAGCCGAGGGCCTTCCTGCTGGAAAACGTCAAGAACCTCTTGTCGCATGACAAGGGGAACACCTTTCGGGTCATCCTCCATGCCCTCGACGAACTGGGATACGACGTCGATCACAAGGTGATCGACGCGCGCCACTGGGTTCCGCAGCACCGGGAACGCATCTTCATTGCCGGTTTCCGGCGCGACGTGCCTGCAGCGTTTTCCCTCGACGAGGTCATTTTGCCCGAAGGCATTTCACCGACACTTGCGGACATCCTACACCCGCAGGACGGTTCGGAGACTGTCGAGGAGCCGTATACCACCGGCCCCTTGGCCAAGGTGGGAAGCAAATATACGCTCACGCCCAACCTCTGGAAATATCTCCAGAACTACGCGGCCAAGCACAAGGCGGCAGGAAACGGTTTTGGCTATGGCCTGTGCCAGCCCCACAACGTCGCGCGCACGCTCAGCGCCCGATATTTCAAGGATGGCAGCGAGATCCTGATCGCCCAAGACCACGGAACGCCGCGCCGCCTGACACCGCGAGAGTGCGCGAGGCTCATGGGATTCGACCGTAAGGGTTCGAACCGCCCGTGGAAGATCGTCGTCTCCGACACCCAAGCCTACCGGCAGTTCGGCAATGCCGTCGCCGCCCCGGTTGCCATTGCCATTGCCGAAGCGATGGCCCCGTGGATCACCAATACGGTCGCACTGCACCCCAAACGGGGGATGCGTGCCTGACAAGCCGCCTATGACCCGGTCCGCGATGATGTCGCGGATCGGTCCCAAGGATACAAAGCCCGAGATCATGGTGCGCAAAGGGCTGCACAGGCGGGGCTTCCGCTATCGCCTGCACAAACGGGACCTTCCCGGAAAGCCGGACATCGTTCTGCCCAAGCATCGTGCCGTGATCTTCATCAACGGTTGTTTTTGGCATGGCCACGAGGGCTGCCATTATTTTCGCATCCCCAAGACGAATACAGATTTCTGGCAAGCCAAGATCGGACGGAACCGGGAAAGGGATGCTGCGGTCCGACAACGCCTTGTAGAGTCAGGGTGGCGCGTTCTAACAGTATGGGAGTGCGCAACACGCCAGGTGCCAGGGGATCTTCTGATATCGGTGATTGCAGATTGGTTGGCAGGGCCTGAAAGCGAGGCCAGCATTTCAGAGCAGGACCTTTTCTCACGTCTGGAAGGAAAGTCCGCCTCGCGCATGAAGTGAAAGAACAGGAAGATGAACGACCTCATCAACGATCCAAATGCCGCGCGGCTCATCGTCGGACTCCGTGATACCGGTTACAACGTCAAGACCGCGGCAGCCGACATCATCGACAATTCGATCGCCGCGGGAGCCAATGCGGTGAACATCAACATTGAGTTGATGCATGACGGGCGGAAAATCGTCTATTTCGGTGACGATGGTCACGGCATGACGCGCGATGAGGTCCGCAATGCCATGCGCTACGGCGCCGACGAGCGTGCAGACGCCAAGAGCCTCGGGAAATTCGGGCTGGGGCTGAAAACAGCCTCCAGCTCGGTCTGCAAGCGATACAGCCTAATATCGAGGAAATCGCCGGACCAAGAACTGGCCAAGCTGATCTGGGATCTCGAACATGTCGAGGCGCAGAACATCTGGGAAATGGTCGACGATCCGGTGACGTCCGATCAGGCTGATCTGTTCGAGGAACTCTGTGGTGAGACCGGGACGCTCGTCGTCTGGGAAAACTGCGACCGTATCCTGTCGAAGGATTACGATCCCGGTTCCAAGGAAAAGGCCGCGATCAAGCGGCTGGCCGAAACCCTGGGCAAGCACGTCGCGCTGGTCTTTCACCGGTTCCTCGACACGTCGGATGAACGCGAACGGAATGTCACCATCCGGATCAACGGTGCCGATGTGGCCGCGTGGAATCCATTCTATCCGACCCGCTCCGACCAGGTGCTCGCAGAGTCGAAACAGAGGATCCTTGTCGAATTGCCAGATGGCAGCGAAGCGGAAGCCGGGATCAAGGCGTGGATTTTACCTCACCGTCGCGACATGACAAAGGAAGAAGAGGCCAAATTCGCGCGCATTTCGAACCGGGCGCAGGGCTTTTATGTCTATCGCGAGGGGCGTCTCATTCAGGATGGCGGCTGGCTGGACGTATTTGGCGCACCCGAACCCCATACGTCACTCCTGCGCATCGAATTCGACTTCACCCACGAATTGGACGAGGCCTTCCGTATCGACGTGAAGAAATCTCGCATCCTGTTCCATCCAGAACTGGAAGACGGACTTCGCGGCCTCCTGCAACCTGTCTATCGCGAAGCTGGCAACCGATATCGGCGCATCTCCCGCGATGACGCCAACAAGAAGGCCGCTGTCGACCACGGCAGTTCGAACAAGAACATCGCGGCCACCGCCAATGTCGCGAAACCGCAAGTGGCCAGCGCGGATCCGGTGAGCCAGACCGTCGAGGTGAACAACAAGCGCGGCATTAAGATCAAGATCAAGGTGCCCGTCCAAGAACACGTCAATCCGGACTCGATCTACGTCGAGGCGGTCACGACAATGACCAGTGGACACCTGTTCGAACCCGCCTATCGCAGCCCCGGCGTTTCGGATCACGTTCCGGGCGTTCTCCTGAACAAGCATCATGATTTCTACCAGAAGATATACCAGCGCGCCGCCGCCAGCGGATACGCCGTAGAAGGGATGGACCTGCTCCTCTACGCCTTCGCAATGGCGGAACAAAACAACACCGATCCGGAGCTGGAGCCGGTGTTCGAGGACATCCGCGAGGAAATCTCGTCCAACCTCAAGAAGCTGCTCCGCAACCTCCCTGATCCTACGTCGGTGGAACTGAACGAAGGTGACAACGACTGATATGCTGTCAGCCCGCCAAACCCTCATCCGTGAAGAATTGGAGGCCGGAACCGGCGCGGCTATCGGCATGGCCGTCGACGGATCGAAAACGCGGACCGGCCTGCGGATCTGGTTTGCGGATCTCGAGGAACGGCATGGCCCCGTGGCCGAGTTGCGTCCACATGGCCTGAAGGGTTACGCGGTGAATTTGGGGTTTGGCGCATTTGCGGGTGAGGTTGTGCGTCGGATCGCCGGTGCCGTGCCCGAAGATGTGCGTTTGGCACGGGCCCTCGTCGCATCCATCGACAGTTCTGTCGAGATCGAAATCCAAGGGCAAGACACATCCGACTGGAAGATTACTTCCGGAGATTTCCGGATGACGGCCATTGTTCGAAACCTCCCGCGTGACCCGGAAATCGCGCTGACGCAAGTAAGCCGCGACACGATCGTACCCATGATGGCAGCCATGGCCGAACTGATCGGATACGACGTCATCGATGAGGGCGACCAAGGCGAGCCGGAATATGAAGGGGCGGAACTCGTCTCGACGGTCCGCCGCCGGGAACGGAACCCCCGCAACAGGCTCCTGTGCATCAGGCTGCACGGCGAAATCTGCGTCTGCTGTGGCGTCGACCCGCGCGCAACCTACGGCGCAGCAGGGAGCATCATCGAGGTTCACCATCTCGAGCCGCTTTCGCTCCGTAAAGAACCGCGCCCATATGACCCCGCGTTCGACCTCGTGCCCCTCTGCCCAAACTGTCATCGCGCCGTGCACACACGCCGCCCCGAACCGTGGTCATTGGACGAACTGCGCGAATTGATGACCGATCCGATGGGCAAGGCTGCCCTGTGACCTTACCGGTCGACATGCCCAGCTCGTTTGACGCGGTTGTCGCTGAATTTGGCGACCGGTTCAGCATTTCCGAGAGGGTTCTCGATCCGGCCCTGCGGATCGGCAACGGCCCTGTGCGCCTTGCCGCCCGATTGGGTGGCCTGCGGATTGTTCGTGGCACGCAGACCTTTGTAAAGTCGCCCTCACCGCGCCACGCCTGGGTGCTGGATGGCGATACGATAAGGCCTCTTCCGCAGGATACGCCTGATCTGGTTGCCAAGATCCTCGAAGGCGCCGATCCGCACAATGTCCCGTTTGCCTTGGGCATCAGGCTCACCCGGAAGCCGAACGAATTGATCCAGATCGATGCAGAGCCGGATATGTTCCGCTCCGGCATGGCCGCCGCCGACGAACTTGGATCGGAAATGGCCATTCCCGGACTGGACGCCAAGCTGTTCCCCTATCAGGCCCGCGGTGTCCAGTGGATGTGGCAGACCGCCAGGCGGACCGGAGGCTTGATCCTCGCGGATGAAATGGGCCTTGGGAAAACCCTGCAGATCATCGCGCTGCTGATGATGGATCCGCCTCCGCACACTGCACCGGCGCTTATTGTCTGCCCGACAAGCCTGATCGCCAACTGGGTGCGTGAGATCCGCCGTTTTTCACCTTCACTCTCCATTCAGGTGCATCGGGGCGCGTATCGCGCTGGCATCTACCGCGACCTGCAGGTCGCCTCCGTCGTCATCACGACCTACGAAACCATGGTCAACGACATTGCCGTGCTTTCGTCTTTGGAGTGGTCTTGGGTGATCTGCGACGAAGCGCAGGCCGTAAAGAACCCGGAGTCCAATCGTCGTCAGGCACTGGCCACCATTCCGCGGCGCTGCGCCATCCCCATGACAGGCACTCCCGTCGAGAACACCCTTCTCGACCTCTGGTCGCTGATCGATCTGGCGGTGCCCGGAATGCTGAGCACGCGAAGCGTCTTCGAGGTCGAGTTCCCCGATACCGTGGAAGCCGCTCAAGGCCTGGCGCGGCTGACCGACCCGGTCATCCTGAAGCGGCGGGTCGCCGATGTGGCAGGCGACCTGCCCGAACGGATCGATGTTGATCTTCCCGTCTCGCTCGACGACGACCTCGCCCGGCAATACGAATTGGTCAGGCAAACGACGCTCGAGAAATATCCGGTGGCCGGGGCGCTGGTTGCGACGCTGCAATTGCAACTGTTCTGCGCCCACCCATGGCTGGGGAGCAGGGACGATGCTCAGGATCACGACAACGCCGACGTGGTGGCAAGTGACACGGTGCCCCTGATGACGCCGAAGATGGAGCGGGCCATTGCGCTTCTGCACGAAGCATTCATCAACCGGCGCAAAGTGATCATCTTTGCATCCTTCAACAGGATCGGAGACCTGCTGAAGAAAGCCGGGCATGACCTGCCCACCGCGTGGTGGGGTGCCATCAACGGCAGCACAGCTCAGGAAGATCGCCAGGCCATCGTCGATGAGTTCTCGTCCTTCGACGGTCCGGCCTGTCTCGTGCTCAACCCGCGCGCCGCGGGCGCAGGGCTGAACATCACCGCCGCGACCATCGTCATCCACTTCACGCCCCTCTGGAACCCCGCACTCGAGGCGCAGGCCAGCGCACGCGCGCACCGCCGCGGACAGACCGAGCCGGTTACGATTTACCGCCTCTTCTACGAGAATACTGTGGAACAGGTGATGGTCGAGCGATCAGCATGGAAGAGTGAATTGGCGAACGAAACCGTGCCCGTGGCAATCCGCGACACCGAGGATCTGACACGGGCGCTCCAGATGACCCCCAATGGAAATCCCCGATGAAGAAATTCCTCAAGACCCTCAGTGCCAATGATGTCGGCTCGACGGGAGCCCACATGGGTGGCATCCTCATTCCCAAGGGCGATGCCGAGCTTCTGGCATTCCTGCCGCACTTGGACCCCAAAGAATACAATCCAGACGAATGGATCCAATGCGTGACGCCCGATGGGCGCGAACTGCGCTTGCGTTACGTTTATTACAACAATCGCTTTCATAAACCGAAGGGGACGCGAAACGAATACCGGATCACGCACCTCACAAAATTCCTTAGGACGGAAGGTGCCAAGGAAGGCGACACTTTTGAAATCTCCAAAGAGGACGGCGCCGCCCGCTACCTGATCAATGTGGTCAAAGTCGCGCAGGAATCCGACGAGCCAGCCGACGATGGCCCCGTCCGTATCAAGATTTCCAATGGCTGGCGCCGCATACATTGACCTTCGGCCGATCGGGACACGCAAGACCGAGGGTCAACGCCCGCTCAGCTTACCTACTCGACCAGATCCTTAAAAAAAGAGAGCGGGCCGGCGCTTAACAAGCTGCGGTCAAGAAAGCCATTCCAAGCCTCACAGCTGGTTTCCGGAAGGAACACGCAGTTATGGCAGGCCGCGTGGTTTCCGTTGGAACCGCTCCGCGCCATCCCTTCGGAGCAAAGCGGATCAGCGGAGCAGAGTTCATGGTCGGCCAGTGCCTGCAGGACCAATTGCTCCATGCGGGCTGGTCGTGCTTGCCGTGAAAGCCCGCCCATCGTTCCGTCTGCGTCGGGCGTTGAGGTGTAGATAAGCAATCCGGCCATGTCCGGCCCGACATAGAGGCGCTCACGCAAGGCGCTCGAGGAGTAGCCGCTGTCGAGAGACATGCGCGCAATGAGCGCATGCGCCAAAGTGTGGATCAGCATGTATCTTGCGTTGAGTTGTGGCGGCGCGCCATCCACCTGCTTTCCCTCGGCCCGAGCGGTATCCATGTGTGTCTGGATCAGCCGGGCAAGATGTTCGCTAACATCCGACCGGTTTTCCCATTCTGAAACAGCTTCAAGGTCCAACGAAAGGAAGACGCCTTCCCCATGCATGGCAACGGCCGGCAGCCAAGACAGATCAGTTCGAGACAGCGGCACCGCATCCGGCTTGCCACCAACCTGCGCCTTCAGCCTCGTGAACCCTGTCAGGGCACGCACCTCCCGAAGACGTTCCACAGACGAAATCCACGGGATCATCCCTGAGAATGTTGCCGGCACAGGCTGCTGACGGTTCAGCAGGATCATCGCACTTTCGTCCGACGCCGAGGTATCCGTCAACAGCATCCGGAACTCGTCCAGCCGCAGATCTCCTTCACTTCCCGAATTGTCTTCCTTCATCTCCTTGAAACGACTGGCGATTTCCTCAGCACTCTCGGGGCCGTCCCAAGTCGGCAGGATCTTCTTCGTGATGAAGGCGATCATCATGTCTTCATTGTCGAGGAAATCGAGCATGTCGACGAAGTCCGCGATCTTTTCCCTGAATGGCACCTTCCAGTCAGGAAGCGTGATCGCGCTCTGCTCAATTGAGAAGTAGACGTTGCTTGCTCCCCGTTGCGTGATCCGTGGAGCAGCCTCGCATCCCGTCTCGCGTCCGCCAAGCCATGGCCTGCCGCCGCCGCACTTGTGTTTTGGGATACCCTTGGGTGAAAACGCTTCGGCCATTGAACGGCCAGCGCCGCAGGACTTGCAGGTCAGGAGCAGTCCTCCGATGCCCGCTCCGACCGTCTTCAACGCCAAGACAGGCTGAGAACATCCGGCTTCGTGCGTTAGCCACGACGTCCACGGAAAATCGTCAAGGTGGCCGTTCTCGCAAATCGTGACAAAACGCACAGGCACTACCGCCGGATTTCCGCGGCATCGGCCACAATGCAGGCTGTCGCCATTCCTCGAGGGAGCCCATTGTCCTGAACGGTTGATGACGTGGCACTCGGGACAGGAGAGCCAATCCGGAAACCGTTCAATGGGAAGCACGCGGTCCCTGGTTTGCCCGTCCTTGAGGTAGGTCCCGACTGGCGGCGCCCGGAAGTGATCGACTCCCAACAGAGCTTCAAGTCTCGGTTCGCGAACCACATCATGCTTGTAGCTGCCTTTCGTATAGGCCTCCCATGCCTCCAATCCCTGCATGACCCCTGAGAGCAGTGCTCCGCTTCCCGGTAGACGGAAATCGACGATCGCGCCCGGTCCGAAGGTCGAGATGATCTGACTGCGGCGGATGCTGCCGACATTCTTGCTCATTGTATTTCCTCAGCGCCTGACGACGCAATTTCCTTGATGACGAATTCTGTCGATGGCTCGACAGCGCGCAGCGTTCCCGGAGTGGCTCGCGCGAGGCCTTTGGTGAAGCCGGATGCATTCGATGTCGCCTGTGCATCCGCTGAAATCAGCAGGCCGTTGTCCGACCAGTTATCCCAGTATTTCGGCAGTGCTCCACGCCTCAGCCACAGCTTCAAGAACTCTTCAAGCTCGCGGCGGGCGGCGTCAGATTCACCTGGATCTACATTGGAAATCCGCTGGCAAATCAGATCGATCAGCGCTTTCAGGTCCGCCTCATGGCTCTCCGCTGCGGCCGGTGTATCCAACATACCCGGCACCAGATGCCGCGCCATGGCAACGTACGGGGCATGCAGCGCCTTGTCCCGCGCCCTCGGTGCGAAGGGCGTCACCCCCGTTGCCTCGACATCCCGGTAGAGGGCGCTGTGCCAAGTCGGGAAGGTCTCATAGCGGCTTCGGTCGCGGGATTTGTTCGCGTTGTAGAGTGTGACGACAAGCCCGGGCACGCGACCGCGGCCAACGCGGCTTGTTGCCTGGATGTATTCCGCAATGGTCTTCGGTTGGCCGTTGACCAGCATCAGGCCCAGACGTCCGACGTCGAGTCCGACCGAGATCATGTTTGACGCGAGAACGACATCGGCCGCTTCGCCGCTGTCGCGGGTCGCATCCAGTTCGAGGAGCTTGTCGCGGATCTCGTCCGACTTGACCCGGCTGGTCAGCTCTGTTGGCGGCTGAAGGTGACGTGGCCGTTCCTGCCGTCGCGCTGAAACCAGTTCGAGGCCGTGCGTGACGTCGTCCTGCATGATGATGGAGGTACTGCCGAGTTCTCGCAGCGAGTTGAAGTATCCGACAAGCGTCCAGTAGTGATCCCCCTCCACGTCAGTGAATGTGGGATCGGCAGCGGCTTGGAGGAGCGATGACGCGATCGCCTGATAGATATAGCTCCCAGTGCGTCCAGCCGTGGTGACGCCCAGATACAGTCGACCGGGGCTGTCCTCTTCAACACAGGCGAAGCCCGAATTGGAATGGTGCAATCCGGGCGGCGGGAATTGCATGACGCGACGATCGAACAGGTTCAACACCTGATCCGCCGCGCGCCTGATCGTTGCGGTGGAGCCGATCACCTTCGGGCGTCGGCCGTCCCGGGTGCAAAGCGCATCGATCGCGGTTTCAAAGAGGCCCGCCATGCTGCCTAATGGCCCGGAGATGAGATGCAATTCATCCTGAATGATCAGATCGGGTGGCAACCGACCGGCATTTCCGAGACCGAAAAGGCGACCGGTTTCCTTCTTTGTAACGATCTGGACGAACTTGTCGGCAGTACCCAGCAGCAGTGTCGGAAGTTCGCGGTAGATGTCCTCGTCAACCGTCCAGAATGGAAGGTGATCACGCGCCTGCCCCGATTTGCATTCGGCGTCACGACAGCATGCATGAACCCGGTCGCCACTGGCGGCGATGTCCCAGTCGAGGTGCGAACCGCAGTCCGGGCAATGCTCGATCTGTGCCGGTGAGCCAGTCTTTTCGGCTTCGTCGATCTTGTTCGGGGTGGTGTCCCTGCCGACCCAGAGGCCGATAGAAATCGGCGCGCTTTGCGCGAGGGAGAAAGGGATGTCGACGCCTGGGCAATCACAGTCTCCTGTCCGCAAAAGATCACAGGCGAGGATCATCGCCGCTGCCCGCTGGAACTGCTGCGCCGTCAACAGGCGCAGCGTGTAGCGCATCAGGACCGTCACGCCTTCCGTCTCGGGCCCGCCCTGCTGACGGCGCAGGAAAATGGTGTATGCGGTCAGCAGGAGGTAGGCCTCGGTCTTGCCGCCCCCCGTGGGGAACCAGAGCAAGTCCATAACACCGCGATCAGTGTGCTCCCGGTCCCCTGCCGAAGCCATGCACAGCAGAACGAAAGCCATCTGAAACGGGCGCCAGACCAGAGGGCCGATGCGGGAATCCCGCTTCCGCTTCCATTCGTTCTGCTGCCAGAGTGCACGGTTGGCGAGGCGGAATGCCAAGAGCTCTGGACCATCCGTCCGGAGAAGATCCACACCCCCTCTCATCCTGGCCAACGCTTTGCGGCACTCATCCAGATGTCGCCGCGCCGTTTCCTGAAGCCCGGTGGGCAGCACCTCAACTTCCGCGTCTCGAGCCTTGATCCAGTCGTCGTAGCACGCACAAAGGTCGTCGAGCGCCGCACAAACATCGCTAAGGGGCGCGATAGACAGCCACTCGGACCCCAAGGCCCCCTCAAGCTTCGTCGCCACGAGTTTCGCAAAAAAGTCCGGATCGCCCAAAGGTCCCGGCGATCTGACCAGCGTGGACGGCAGCCAATCGGTCCAGAGGCGAACAGTTCCATCCGGCATTTGCTCACTTCGGATGGAGCAGGTGTGGCCTGCGCCGTAGTCGGGTGCGTCGCGATACAGCAACGCGGCCGAGGCACGGCCCTCATCGGGCTTCCGCTGCATCGGATCCGGACGCGGAACGATAAGGCCAAAATCCGGGTCAGCCTCGACGCTGAAGCCCACCTGATGCAAATCGCCAACACCCCTCAATCCAGGCTCGGGGTTCTTTGGAGTCACGTTTCTGTTCAGAAGAATGACCGTCACGAGATAAAGGTCGCCGTGTTTGCGAGTACGCAACCATAGCGCCAGATCCGGAATTCCCGGCACATCATATTCGCCGTCGCGATCCTTAGGTAGTTCGATGGAGTTACAGGCGGTCAGTGGCTTGCGAGTCCAATCGAAGCGAGGGCGCCCGTCATCCGAGGTTGCGCGGGGCAGAGCCTCGTAGCGGGCCGCCGAAACATCCACATTGAGCAGGACGTTTTCGCCATCCTTCGAGCGCACGGCGAATGACAAGCCTGCCGAACTCGGGCGGAAAGTGTCCGGCGGCACACGAGACGCGGCATCGTCTTCCTCATCGGAAACAAGAACTGCGCCTTCCGTCTCGCCCACGCCCTGCGGGCTTTTCTGGGCGAACAGGATACCTGTCATGTAGATTTCCGAGGGGCTGTCGTGCAGAGCTTCATCAACCGCCAAGGGCCCCATGAGATCCTGCCTGAGGCGTTCGATCATCCGCTGGCGCGCGGCATCCACAACATTATTGGTCATCGTCACTTTCCCCGTGTCCGGCGCCCCGCGCGACGCCCTGAAGCACCGGAAGCAGTGTCACCGCTTGGATTTTGCCATTGCTCCGACGGTCAACCACGGTCGTGGCTCCGACCATGCGCAAGGTGCCGGAGGCAAGCCCGCCCCGGGTGGACTCGATGTGATCGAGATCATCGGTCAATTGGCCTTCGGCTTCCGCCAGCGGTTCGCCACTGTCTGTGACAAGATGCCAAGGCGACCCGTCACCAGAGGCAATCCGCCGGAACGAGCAGTCAGGTTGCCGGAAGGCGGCCTCCCAGATCGACAATGCAGGAGCGACCCCGGCGAGCGGACGCAATCCATCCGACCCTGACAAAAGAAGGCCCCCACCGTTTCCACGCAACCATCTGCTGCCATTCTTTCCAGGCCGCACCATTCCCGCTTGCGCCCTGCCCAGATAAAGGTGTGTGGATGCCCTTGTCGCCCCGACGAACAAGACCCGGGCCTCCTCCCGCCAATCGACATCATCGCCGGGCGGAATCGGCGGCAGCATGAGAAGCACGTTCGTTGCTTCCCGCCCCTTTGCACCATGGATCGATCCCAACATCGGCCCTGCGGTGCCGACATGATCGCGCGTGTGTCCCACCGGCTCACGTTCAACGGTTTCCGCGATGTCCTGGGGACGAGCTGTTGGCCCTTTGCCAAGGGACTGAAGGTCAGAAAGAACGTCTTCTTCGACTACACCGAACGGCGCGGGGTGGAGGTCTGCAAGCCGCCGGCGTACATGCTCAAGGCGGATTGCGGCACCCGGAGCAAGACCAGCGCAAATCGCGCCAACCAGAGGATCGCAGACCGTGGTTTGACCCGACAATTTCAGACGATGCACGCGGGCCGCCCGCGTCAGCCGAACCGACGCGGCCTCGGTTGCCGCGCGGCCCCGGAAGAGCACCAGGCTATCATCCCGCCACGGGAAAATCTGCCCGATCAGGCTCACGCTCGGGTCCGTCGCCACATCCTCGAGCATTTCCCGGATTTCGAGGTAGGTCGAACGGGGATCGCCGTCGGCCTCGAGTAGCATCCGCGCCCGGGAAAAGAACTGCCGCAAGCTGTCTGATTTCGTCCGATGGTTCGCCGTCAGGGAACGGTCTTCCCAACTGTGTCTGCCTCTGAGCTCGGCATGAAGAGATCCTCCGCCCTCTTTGTCTCCAGCCCACGATCCGTAGACCGCCTGCGCGCCGTCGCCCAGTATGGTTACGCCAACGTTCGCTGGCAGCGCATCGATCAAAGCGCGACAGAACATGCGCCGCTCTCCCACGATGTCCTGTGCTTCATCGATTACCAGATGGGAGATGCGTGCCAACTGATCCAACATCGCCTGTTCGCCGTCCGTGATCGATTTCCGGGCAATGCGGATGGTCCGCTCATGTCCACCGGGCTTTGCATCACCAAGCGTGGTCACAAGGTTCCACGCGAGCGAGTCGATCGTCCCGCACATGACACCGCCGGAGTAGGTGTGCTCGGCCAAGGCATGTGAGATACGACGGCCCACCTCTTCGGCGGCGACCCGGGTGAAGGTGATGAGCCGAATGCCTGCGGGTGGAAGACCTTGCTTCACGAGCTGGATGACACGTTCGGTGGCGGTGTGCGTTTTACCACTACCGGGCCCGGCGGTAACGATTTGTCGTGCACTTGCCAAGCATTCGATGACTGCTGTTTGCGACGGATCGGCAGCCTTTCCCTCTGTTCGGGGCAAAGGGAAATACTCCCTTAGCCAAGCCGATGAATCCTCGGGGATAGGCTTGTCGGGCACGACACCTGCAAGGCACAGCGCCCGCGTTACTCTGTCGGAGGATATCGCGTCCATCGACCAGACACCTGCGTCCAGGATTTGCCAGAGCACTGCAATGTCAGAGCCTGAAAGCTCGCCGGCCCAGTCGAGGAAACTGACGACATCGGATGGGACCACATCTGTTGTCCGCAACAGGCCATGGAGTTCACCTTGAGATGGGTCGCCCCCAAGTAAGATGCATCGATCCCCCTGATACAGCAACGACACCATTCGCCGTTTGACCAAGACCTTGTCACCATAGGATTTGCCGGAACCGAGATCGCCGCACGCCAGCAAAGCTGACACGATAATCTGTGCGTGCTGCTTTGCTGCCGCTTCGGAAAAACCGTCTGCTACGGCAGCCGTCGTCAGACCTGCGATTGCCCGGGAAGCCGGCACCGCCCCCAGATCATGGACGTCCCTGCGCAACTGCGCGGCGAGCTTTTGAATTGGCGCGATGGCTTCCCGGGTTTCGGCATCAGTGTTTTGCATTCCGCGTTGTACTCGACCTAAAGTAATGACATGCCTATTGAAAATTGCCGCGAACCGCTTCAACCATGTAGCACCATTATTGGCGTCTGCGTGACGAAATGAAAAGATGAATGACTTGTTTGCCAGTGAGAATCTGCTGGCGCAGATTTTTTCGGACCTGTCCCGGCAACGGGATGGCGGAACCATCTATCTAATCGAACACGGCCTCGCTCGCGACGAAATCGAGCAATTACTGTACCACGTCAGCCAGCGGGCTGCGCTGCATCAGTTCACCAAGCGGGCGTGGCAGGACTTACCACTGTCGCTTGCGGTATTCGTAACCGAGATCGGCTATGAATATAGAGGGACAGGGACCGACTTCTGGCCATTGGTTGAGTCGGCAATCAAGATCGACATCCCAATAACGCAACGAGGCGTGATCTCCGATCTGTTCCGGGACTGCGCGAGACGGTTCGGAACCGCACGACCTTTTGACGATGCCTGGTCCTCTGCATTTCCGCATATTGCATGGCCCGTACGGAATGCCATGGTTCCGCGTGAGATCCATGGCTCCTTGGCACGGCTTGTCAGGGAGTTCCTCAGCCAGACGCGAAGTCTAAGTGTAACCCGCGCCGCGCTGCCGGGCCTGCGGGAACTCGCCCGAGGCTTCGGTTCGCGACGGCTGGAATCCTGGCTTCAGGATGACGACCTTGCGCTTGCGGTCATAGGCCATCTCGTCTCCGGTCGGACAGGCGACTTGGGTATGGAACCTGGATTCCTTCAACGCCTCACCAACGACTTACGCTCCGAAAGCGAGGTCAGGCGCCTCGAGCGCGCCATCAAGGCGCGGCGACTTGCGCGGCATCAGGGGTTGGGGAGTCTTCCCAAGGCGACTTACGAGCTTCTGCTCAATGATGCCGAAGCCCGCGGCTTGGCCGTGAGAGGACCGAGCCTCACCCCTGCCGAACTCGAAGCCGTCAGGTCGGAAGTCGATGCACCGCTGTCGAATTTGACGGTCACCGTCGGTGCGCGATCCACGACGCTCGAACGTTTCCTTTGTGGCGATGCGGTCTTCATCGGACGTCCGATTGGAGAAGTCCCCCGCCCTCAGATCAGTGAAATCGAGGTCCCGCCTTGGCTGGAAGCCGTCATCATTCCCGCTCCGGCATTGCTCTTCAGGGACGAGGGCGACGATGGCTATCAGACTCAACTCAGACCCACTGACAGCGTGACACCCGGCGTCTCATTTTACGAGGCGGTTCTTGAGGGACTGACCTCCGATGATTGGGGAGATGGCCTTTACCATTTCACGAGCGGAACGCCGGAGGGCAATGCCGTATTGGCTCGGCATGGCATCCATGTCGAAGCCGCGCAATTCGTCGACTTCCTCGGCGGCTTGACCCTTCGCCACGATGGCTCCACCGTAAGCCAGGCCTCGGGACGGTCGGTTCAGGCGCGTCCGAGGACACCGGTTACAATTTTTGCAGAGCGTCTCGACCAAGCGGAAAGCATCGAGTTCCGGCTTTCCGACGACCGATGGCACAGCTTGCCGATGACCGATGGGATCTGGACGCTGTCCCCACTCGACGCCTCGAAGGTTGCGCCGATTGACCTCGTTTTTCGCGATATCGAACCGCCTGCTCCTGCAAGCCTGTCCCTTCAACCTGGTGAAATCGGTCTCGCGGAAATTGCGCGCGGCGCCGGGGCGCTGCATCTGTCGACTCCGATCACGCTGCATGACGTAGACCTCGACATCAACTTGAAATCCAGTGACGGCCAGTCCAGTGCCGTGCGTATCCGCGCGCCGAGCTCGCCCATGCGGATTGCTTTCGACCGCCCCGAGTTTGCCGAGATTCGGGCCGTAGCCCGTCTTTGGACCGGGGGCGGCATGCACGGCCGCCTGCAGGCCTGCGCAGAAGGGCTGGACACCAATGTCTGGGCACTGGCGGCTCCGGAACCAGAGTGGAAGTATGATCGCCGAAGCGGAAAATGGACCGCGGAAGGGCAAGAGTCGGTGGGTTCACTCATCAGCGATCCCATGACATCGTGCACGGCGTTTCAATCTTGCACGATGTCGTCCGCCGCCTTGTCGTCGGAGTATGGTCTACTCCGTCCGGCCGGGGGAAGCGACGGCGCCTTGCGCAGCTGCGTTCTGGTGGAGCCCGAGGCCGGCAGCCATCTCGGCAGCATGCCCCGCGCCTCGGCGGGTCCAATTCACCGCCTCGCTGAAACCCAAAATGATACGTGCGGCCTGACGGAAGGGATTGAAGCTTATCTCAGCTGGAGCCTCGCCTCGGCTGGAACCGTAGTAGGTGAAGGTCTCCGGTCCAGTGCCCGCCGAAAACTCGAGGATCGGCTCGTCGCCGCGCTCTGCGGTGATCTCTGGATGAAGACGGAAAAGTCCTGTCGCGGACTTGGGACAGGCTTTCACCGGCGGCTGGTCGCCGAAGCAATGAAGACCGACTTGGTCTGTGGCACCTCAGCCTTTTCTCCGCTGGATGACGATCAAAAGCACGAACTCGCCGGCTATCTCGAAGACTGCTTCCGCCGAATACTGCCTGCGCCGGATCTGATCGTAATTCCCGACGGAGAGATGTGGCCGGAGATGGACGATGCGGTCCTTGATGCGTGGGAGATGCTTTCGGAGAAGGCTATGTCTACAGGTGCTGCTGAGCTCGAATTCGATGCCGGCAACGCTGATGGCAGTTGGCAGAAACTCGTCGCGCGTGCCCGTGACGCCGCCCGCCTTCCCGAGTTGTCCGCACTTGTGCTGCCCTCGCAACGCGCTGAAAGCCTCGAAAGGGTGCCTTACGAATCCAGTCATCTGGACGACCTGATTGCCACCCTGGTGTCCAGCCATGTGGATGTTCAGTCCAGAAGCGGGCGCTGGATCACACCCGCTGACTTGCGTGCTTTGTTGTACCTTTTCCTTTCCCCGGAACGGGTCATGGATGACCAGGAGTGGAGGGGTAGACTGTTGCGCTTCGGCGCGGACCGCTTCACCGCGCGTGCCGTGCGGTATGCCGTCTTGCGCTATCGTGCGATAATGAATGTTGATCTTTCATGAATACGTTTCACCTTGCCCAGTCGGGCTTTCACGCCCTCGAACGACTCGTCGCAGCCGAATCCTGGGAAATGGGTGGTGCACTCGGCGTCGCGGCTGACCCTTACCCACATCAGATCGCAAACCTGCGCCGCATCCTTGCCGACACGGAAATACGTCACTTGCTCGCCGATGAGGTTGGCATGGGCAAGACGGTGCAAGCCTTGATGATCCTCAATATCCTGCGCAGGCGCGATCCGTCCTTGCGGGTCGCAATCGTTGCGCCGGAACGCATCTGCTATCAGTGGCAGGTCGAACTTTCGGCGCGCGGCCATGTAGTCGCCCGCATCCTGACGGACACAGATGAAGAGCAGGAGTATCCCGATGGCGAAGGCTATGTCCACCTGATCAAAGCTGACATGGTCCGCAGGCAACCGGCACGTCCCTCACCGGAAGACTATGACATGCTCATCGTGGACGAGATCCACGCCATGAACCTTGAAGACGCCGCATTCCTTTCCAGCCTGTGCCGAGAGCGGCGCGACGCACCACGGTTCAGACATGTCCTGCTGTTGACTGCAACGCCGCGTCTTGGCAATCCCGCGTGGGCGCGGGCAGTCATCGGTGCGATCGAGCCGGAACGCTCTGGAATCGCCAATCTTCTCGGCCGCGAGCCCTTGGACTTTATTGTTGAAGACGCCGCTGCGGCACAGGCGCGCGTTTCGGACGGCACTCTCTCCGCCGCAGCCTACAGGACAGCCTTCGCGGCAGATCGCCGAATCCTTCGCCAGACGCGAAGCCAATGGCCCGGCATTGCACCGACGCGAAAGGTATACACGGTCCGAACCGCGCCCTCCGATGCCGAAATGCCAAAGATCTTGCTGCAAGACGCAGCCTGCCGCGACGGTCGGGACACCCCGATAGACGCGGCACCATGGCTGCAGTGCCGTCAAATGTTCCGTGCCGGATCAAGCCTGCGTGACGTCCTGCGCCACCGAGCCTTCGCGGCGCATCCTGATTTGCGTGACGAGGTTGAGTCCACCCTGTCGCGCAATCCCGGTAACGCGTTGTTCGACGACCTGTGCGACGAGTTGCTGGGCTTCTGGCAAAAGAATCCAGAGCGGCGCATTATCGTCGTCGCCGGCGACACACCCACCGTGGACATGCTGGAACGGCGCCTGTCCGACATGTTCCCGCACCTCTCAGACGGCGGCATTGCAACGATGCGTGGCCGCCACAACACCGATCTGGTGGATGTCGTCGGCGCAGTGCAGAGCGAGTCCACTGTCCTGATCATGGAGGAGTTTGTCGAGGCGGGCCTCAACCTACACAACTTCGCCGCCGATATGATCTTCTACAACCTGCCATGGCAGGCCTCGCGAATCGACCAGCTCGTCGGTCGTCTCGACCGGCTGCGGTCCGGCGGGCTCGTTGCTTACATGAAAGACCGGACCGTTGGCACGATCGGCATATGGCGCATGGTTGTTGCCGGTTCGGCAGATGAGAGGGTGCTTGAAGCTCTCGACCTCCTCGATGTCTTCGAGCAACCCTTGCCATACCTCGACGAAGCCCTGTCCCAACGTATCGACAGGATCATCACCGACGCAGCGGCTGGTCGGGCCAATTTCAGGCAGGCTGCATGTGAACTGAAAAGAGAGCTCTCTTTCGGTCTGAATCCCTCTGGAGGGAGCGTTGTTTCGGCTGATGCGGATACTTCGGATGACATCAGCAGGATCGTTGGCAACATTCGCGCGTCCGAACATGCTGGAAACGCCTGGTTGCGCCTATTGCACGTCAGTGGAGCATTGAAAGGCGGGTTTCCAATCGCCAACGATGGAGAACGCGTCGCGACACTGTCTTTGCCGCCGCTTTTGGAAAATTGCCCGTATAAACTCGGTGCGATGACAACGCGCGAAGCGGAGGTCTTCCGCTGGCGCCGTGATCGCCTTGGAAAGCCACCCAAAAAAGATGTCGTTCTGCCAAAGGATCGCCTCGGCAAACGGGCGCGTTTCTTTTCGACCGGCGACGAACTGCATGATGACTTGGTCCATCAGGCATACGCAACCTTGAAAGCAGGCACGATTTCGCCGATCCCGGTCGGTGTCCACTTGTCCGACGAAACACTGACTTCAGATCTGGTCGGGAAAACACTGATATTCGTTCGCAGCGCATGGCGGCCATCATTGCTGAAAGACAAGCAACTCAGAGTGCGCGACGACGATGCTCCTGCCGTGCGCGTGGGACGCCTTTCAGACCGCCGGTGGATTTCTATGCTGTTCCCCGACACCGTCACGACGCGTTGCCTCGTGGTCTCCGCTGACGGGACGGTCGAGGTCGGGACCGACAAGATCGCTCGAACCCTCCTTGGCGAAGGCTGCAAACCGACAACGAACCGTCAGATTCAAAAAACGATTACGCCTTTTCGCGAAATTCAGAAGTTTGTCACCGCACTGGAACGCGAGATGATCCAGGAAGCAAACCTGCGCCTTGGAAATTTGCGCGAGGAAGCAACGGCAGCCTTTTCAGACAGAAGGCAGATACTGACGTCTGAGACCGAAACATATGTTCGATGGAAGCAACTCAGCATCGAGCAATTACGCTCACGCAAAATCCAGGACCGGCAACAGATCCAGATGAATGAAGGGCAGGCCGCCGCCGAACAGCGACGCATGGAGGCGCGAATATCAGGAATGACGGACCGGTTGCGGAATCTCGAAGACGCGCTTGCGAACCTCGCCCACTACTCGATGTCGGAGACTTTCGTCATCATGGTGAGAGTGCTTCCGTCGGCCCACCTCGGGGGCTGAATTTTTTTCAAAAAGGGCGGACAGCGGAAGTTCGCTGCGGTAAAAAATTGTCTGTCGGCTAAAGCGGGAGCAGACATTCAGGCACTTGAGATGCCGGATTTCGCAGCGTTTCGAGAAATGGTTTAGACACCTGTTTCGCGTTTCAAGGGCGCGGCAATGCCGCGTGGTAGAGAAAAGTGGTTCGACATTTTCTCGAAACGATTTAGACGGGCTCAAACCTGCAAACCAAGAAACAGCACGGCCAGGGGCACAGGGGAGACGGCCAGCGCCACGGTCAGGAGCGTCGTCAGTGGCGAGAAGATGCCGCTGAGGCCGGCCATAACCATGATGCCACCGCCGCCGCCGATCACGGAGTTGCCCGGCGTGTTCACCGCGAGGGCCAAGGCAATATAGCGGTAGCGCAGCGCCAGGCTTAGTGCCGGTTTGGACACGCCATCGAGCAGCATGGCAAGCCGCTCCTCGCTGGACAGAGGCGCCGCGCGGACGACCAGCGCGGCGGCCTTGCGCATCCGCAGAAACGACAACAGACGCGCCAGCGCGCTGATCGGCAGAAAGCGCCCGAACGCATAGGCCAGCATCATCGAGGCCACGGTGCAGACATAGATGAGCGGCGCAATCGCGGCCCCAAAGGCCGCGAGCATGGCCAGCCCGATCTCAGCCCCTGGCACGAAGGGCAGCGCCAGAAGGCCGATATAAGCCGCCGCACCCAGCATGATGGCGCGGTGCACCTGCTGCTCATTGTCCGGCCGGATTTGTAGGTTCAGCGCATCGCGGATCAGGTGTGCGCCCCAAGTGACCAAGGCAAGGATCGCAACGAGGATAAACAGCCGCAGGATGACCGTGCACAGCGACGCGCCCGCGGTTTTTTGGGCCATGTGCTTAGCTCGAAGCCGCGTCCACGACGTTGATGTCGGTGGCCGTCCCTGACGCCTCCATCACGATCTGGTTGGTCCAGTACCAGCGGCGGGTGGTCCATGTCCCGTTGACGGTGACGGTGTCGCCCTCGACCTGGCCGTAGAACACCACCGTATGCGGCGCGTCGGGGCAAAGGGTTGTGGCGGTGAAATGGATCACGCCGTCGATCTCTTTCGTCTTGTAGTCTGACCAGCCGAAATCGCAGTAATTCTGGCAGTCGACTGACTGGAACGTCCCGTCGCGGAACACGATTTCGTCCTCAAGGACCGCACCGCTATCAACATCCGTGCCGTAGATCTCAAAAGATCGACCGTCCAGCGCGCCCGACGAGACCCAGGCACCTTCGGGCACCTTCAGGTCGGGGATATCTTCGTTCATCACCGACATCGTGGCCGCGCCGGTGCCAGCAGTGGCAAGGGCGATGGCGGCAATTCGGATGGCTTGGGTCATGACAATCTCCATCTCAGTCTGGAATTCGAAGTCGGTCGCATGACGGTAACAGCTGTACTCTGCAGCACCTTATACCACGACCAACCCGAAAATTGAGCCTTCAAAGGGCCAGGGCCCACTCTTGCAACGATCTGACAGGTCCGGGCCTGCATGTTCATCGACGTCACGCGGCGCGGCGCCAACCCGCTGCGCTGTTGCAACTGCCCGACTTGTGCGACTGTCCATCTCACCGCGCGCCCAGAACCTCGGCAAACATCGCAGCATAGGCTGGACGCGCCAGAGCCACGCCTTTCTCAAGCTCGGGATGCGGCGACAGGGTGGTAAGATACCCGACATCGAGCATCGAAAGGTAGGACTGACCGTCCTCGACGTAGAAGGCGATATTGCCGCAGGGCATCATGGCCATGTTGTGCAGGCCCGCTGCCGCGACGTAGCGGCGCATATCGTTGAAACAGATCTTCATGCCGACGGCCGCGCCGCCCATCATGTCAAATTCGCCATTGAGCGACCAGCCGTCGTCCATCGCAATGAAATCGCGGATCAGCGCGGCGGCCTCCTGCGGCGTCTGGTCCAGCGCGTGGATAATGAAGTGTTCCGACACTTCGGCTTTGGCGACGGGTGCCGACGTCAGACCGGCCAAGGCCGCGACGGACAGGGTCTTCAGGATAGTGTTCATGGGAGTTCCCTTCCTTCAAATTTCTGCATCGGCGATCGCTTGGTCAGGCCGTCGCAACAAGATACTTGGCCCGCGCACCAAAGCTGATCGTCCCGTCCTCGCGCTCGAAGGGTTTCAGGAAACCTTCCATCGCGGCCATGAGGTCGTCCTCGCCCGAGTGCTGCCCCGCCCGCACAGCGACGCCAGACGACGCCATGCCGCGCAGGGCGGTGGCAAGGTCGGGATAGTGCCAGGGGGTTTCGACGTCCCGCACCTCGACCGGTGTCAGACCGCCTGCCTCGGCAAAGCCGCGCAGGGCCGCATCATTCGACAACGCAAAGGGGCCACCGGCTCCTGGCGGCGGAGGCGGCAAGAGCGGCTTCAGCGCAGCAACATGGCCTGCGGCTTCCATACCCTCGGGTTCGCCCCAGGTCATGATGACGACCCATCCGCCAGGACGTGTGACCCGCCCTGCCTCGCGCAGCGCTTGGGCCGCGTCGCCCGCATACTGGAAAGAGTTGAACCCGGTCACCAGATCGAAGCTGTCTTCCGCGAACGGCAGCGCCTCAAGATCGCCCTGCCTGAAGTCCTTGCCGGGGTTCCGTTCGCGCGCGATCTCCAACAGCTCTGCCGAGGCATCAAGCCCAGAGACGCTTGCGCCCAACAAGGCCGAACGTGCCGCGGCCATGCCCGCCCCGCACCCAGCGTCCAGATGGCGAGTGCCCGGGCCAACCTTGGCGTGCGCCAGAACCGCATCGAACGCGGCGGCGAACTGGCCTTCCTGGACCTCGGCCCAGTCACGGGCCCGGGCGCCCCAAAGGGGCCCGTTGAGTGCCGCGGTGCCTTTTTCAAGCGTCTTGCTCATGCTTTGTTCCTCCGATCGGTGCGAGCCAGGTTGGGCGGCACAAGCGCATCTTTGCTGGCGACGATCCCAGCAGCGTCGGGCAGCGCGACGCATCGCGCCATACGCATGACTAAAAACTTCTAAAGACCGGACGTCTCAGCGGACCGCATCTGCCGCGGCAGGGGGCGCAAGGCCGGCCGCGACACGAAAGAAGGTCTGCGCACGGGCAAGGTAGTCGGGATCGGCGCTGAGCCATCGGCCGGCCAGACGCGCCTCGACCAGCTTGGGCGCGATCTGCTCGACCTTTCGGAACGCCCGGGTGGCCTTTTCGATCTGGCCTTGCCCGACATAGGCGATCGTGCCCAAGATCAGCGGTGTCGCGGTCTGGGCCGCCTCCCGAAGTGCGGCCTCGGCCGCGTCTGCGGTGGCCGCATAATTGCGCGCCGCGAACTGCGCAAAGCCAAGCGCACAAAGCATCGAGCCCCGTGCTGGATCGCGGGGGCTGCGCCGCAGACCGGCCTCGGTCAACGGCACCCCGATATCGGCGTTGCCGTTGATCGCCTCGTAGAACCCGAGCCAGCACAGGGTTACTGCGCAATTAGGGTTCATTTCGTGGGCCTGCCGCAACTCTGGCAGGCCGGTGGCCACATCCTGTTTTATGAAATGCAGTTGCGCCCGGAGCCGCCGCGCCTGGTGATCGGTCTTGTCGATGGCGATGGCGCGGGTCGCCGCGTCGATGCCCGCCTCCAACGTATCGGGCACGCTGTCCGTGGTCCCGTGGTAGACATTCCACCAGGCGACCCAGGCCAGGACCCGCCAGGCCATGGCGCAACCTGCATCGCGCGCCAGAGCCTGCCGGGCCAGCGCCTCTGCATGGTCGCGGACCCCCCGGTCGTAGTCCATCTCGCCCGCCGAGATCACCGACCAGGCCCGCTGCGCCAGGCCCCAGGCGGTCAGATCCTCGGGCAGCAGGACCCGGTTCCGTTCGGTCTCGGCGCGGGCGATATGGGGCGTGAGGCAGGTGACGATGGCGCGTGCGACCTGGGCTTGCGTCTCGAAGTGATCGACCATGTCGCGGTCGAAGTTCTCTGCCCAGACATGCCCGCCATCGGCGGCGTCGATCAGCTGTGCGGTCACGCGCACGCGGTCCGGACGGGCCCGCACGCTGCCTTCCACCAGATACCGAACACTCAGGTCGCGCGCGACCGCGCGCAGATCCCGCGGCGTTTCGCGATAAACAAAGGCAGAGTTGCGGGCCACCACGAAGAGGTCGCGGAACCGGGACAGTTCGGTCGTGATGTCCTCGACAAAGCCATCGGCGAGCCAATCGAGGTCGGGATCGCCGCCAAGCGTCTCGAACGGCAGGATCGCGACAGACGGCTTTTCTGTCAAGGCCGGCGGCAAGCCATCTGTCTGAGCGAGCGCCAGGCGCAGACCGCGGCCCGCGACGGTCACGATCGCGTCCGCCCCAAGCAGGCGCCGCAGATTGCCGACTTGCACATTGAGATTGTTGTCGCCCACGACAATCCCTGGCCAAACCGCATCCATCAACTCGTCTCGCGACACGATCCTGTCGCGGTGAGACACCAGCACCTCCAGCACGTCGAAAGCGCGCGCGCCAAGGCGCACGACCTGACCGTCGCGCAGAAGCTGCCGCCTGCGACGGTCAAGAACGAAGTCTGCGAAATGGAACTGATCCATGAACCGAGGTGCGAAGGCCTAACGTGACCATTAACGTAGCGGAACCGAACCCGTCTGCCCACAGCTGCCTTCGACTTGATAGCAGCAGAAGGCCCTTCTCAGACCACCTGCGAAACCATTTTGCCGGAGGATGCGGATCGGCTGGCCACACCCAATTTCAACATGCGTAGCGAATGTCGGCAATCATGAGCCGCATCGCGGCTACGAACAACATCTTTCAATTTCGGCTCTGGGTCGGAAGTGTTGGGCTCTCCATGCCCTGCGCACGCGTCAGGCACCTGCCCTGTACAGCCCAGCAGATGTACGACCTGGTCGCCGATGTGGGACGCTACCCGGAGGGGTCGCTTTGCGCCGCACCTGTGAAGTCACGCGGAAGGAAGGGTGGGACCCGGGCGTTCGCCGCGCGGACGATAAGTGTCCGCTTCGGGGCCTTGAGCGGCGCCGAACAGGCCCCGAGGGGTAGGTGCCCTGGCGACGATACCTCACCGCCGTCGTACTCGTGATGGAGAAGATCGGCACTGCCGCATGCGCGGGGCCAGTCGTGCAAAATCAGCGCCGACAGGCGTTGCTGAGAGACCGACGTGTCGGAATCAAACCATGAGGCTTGTCTCGCCCTCTCAATGCAACGAAGAAATTCCTCTCACCTTGTCGTCCCGGATCCGCTTTACTTGGGCCATGCGATCCTGCAGCATGTTCGTTTGTGGACTGATCCTCGATGAACATGCCCGACTTCAAGGGTCCCTTGCGGGATCTTATGCACGACGCAGACACTTCTGCGGCGCTTTCCGATCGGATTCTTCGTGCCTGTTCGATTCGCGATGTTCCGGCACACACCTACCTCCAGCACGTCGCCGACGAACCCGCCGGAATGTGGGGCCTTGCCGACGGAGCGCTTTCGGTCGAATTCGCGCCGGGGACGCGTGATCCGCAGATGGGCTACCTGCTTCTTCCACCGGTCTGGGTCGGCGAGGGAGGGGTCGTGTCCGGCGTGCGTCGCATGGTCGGGCTATCTACGACCCGCAGGTCCGTTCTGCTGCACCTGCCCGTACAGCATTTCGCCAGCATCGCGCGCGACGAACCGCTGATCTGGCAGTGGATATCGAGAGAGCAGAACAAGAACTTCGAACGCGCCCTCGGGATGGTGGATGCGTTGATGGTTCGAGGCAGCGAAGCGCGCGTCGCGGCCGTGCTAACGAAGCTCGGGGGACGTCTCGGAAACCATGCCGACGCTCCGCGAGTCCTCGATATCACGCAGGCTCGGCTCGCGACCGTCGCCAATGTGTCGCGCACCGTCCTGGGCCCCGCTTTGAAGAAGTTCGAGGCGAAGGGCGCGATCACGCTCGGTTTTGGCACGATCACGGTCACCGACCCGTCTGCCTTGCGAGATATTTCCGATTAGGCCTTTCGGAAGCCCTCGGGTGCTGTGCCAGATCCCGGAGGATCTTGCGGCAACCCAAGGCAGTGTAGACGCCGAGATCGGCGGCGCACCCAAGGCCGCGCCAGCAGATACTCGATTTGCCCGGATCCGAGCAAATTGCCGACGACAAGAAGCATACGATTCTCGGGAATGTTGCTGGATGAGTCGGCTTCCATGGCGTCGATATCGTGAACCCAAGGCCTCAATGAACGTGTCTCCGCAGTTGTCCGTGACCCTTGCCGTGGCCGTTCTGTCGAGCACGGCTCCGTCGGCGCAGGACAAGCCGAGGATGCTCGTTGTTTCGGGCGGCGACACCGACTTGCAGAACCTGTCGCCATCCCGACCGCCCGCCCCGGGACCTCGAGCGTGTTCATCAAGCCCTCGATCGGCCTCGGCAAAGAGCGCGCCTACGACTGGGGGTTCGAGGCCGGCATCAAGGTCGTCGGCTTCTGAGGGCCGAGAGCGTATGCCGGCCGAAAGAACGTGTCACAGCATTAACCAGGATGGAGAACCAAGGATGTTGCAAGGATTGCGGAACACGAAAGGAGGCGCCGGCCGGGTCGCGCACGCAGCGACTGCCCTGTTGCTCGGAACCTCGATGATGCTGGCAACTGCCGGACCATCACTTGCGCAGGCCTATTCCCCCTTGGGACATCCGACGGAGGAACCGGTCGGCGGCCAGCCTCCGACCGGGGCCGAGCGCTCGGTCGTGGATTTCGACTATCAGTTGAAGTACCAACGCGCGTTCGAGGTGGTTCTGTGGGCCATGCCCGCAGTCGTCATCTACCGCATGCGCGACTGGGCATTCAAAGAACTCGGAGCCGAGAACAACACCATATTCTCCTATTCCGAAACGGCCGGGCCGAACCTCGAAGTGGCGACAAGCAACAGCAGCACGCCTTACATCGGCGGCTATACCGACCTGCAGAACGGTCCGGTCGTGCTCCAAGTCCCGGCCTCCGGCCCGGAGGGCACGCTTTACGGGCAGGTGGTGGATGCCTGGCAGTTCACAATCGCCGACATCGGCCCCTCCGGTCTCGACAAGGGACAGGCCTCGAAATACCTCTTCACTCCGCCTGGCTACAGCGGCGAGATCCCCGACGGATACCTTCACGTCGCCTCGCCCAATTACCGCATCGCCTTTGCCTTCCGTTCGGTCGTTCTGCCCGGCAAGACCGAGAAGGATGCGTATGACTATGCCAAGCGGCTGAGGATGTACTACCTGTCAGAAGCGGACAATCCGCCCGAGCAGAAATTTATCGACCCATCGAACGATCGCTATGCAGGTCTGCCGCGGCATGACGAGGTCTATTTCGACGACGTCTATCAGATCTTCAGTGTCGAGCCGGTGCGGGATCAGGACAAGATCATGATGGGCATGCTCGCCACGCTGGGAATTCGGCAAGGTCAGCCCTTTGCCCCCGATGAAACGTCCAGACGTGCCATGCGGCAGGCTGCCGTCGACGGCTGGTACTACATTCAGGACTATTTCGACAACTTGCCGGCAGATCGCTTCTACTGGCCGGATCGCCACTATGCGTCCTTGCTGATGAGCGATGAGAGCCGCCGCTTCGAATACACCTACGCGGACCGGATCGACACCATCCCGCGGGCTGCACAGTTTGCCTGGTGCACCTATGTTCCCGTCGTCCTGAGCGACACGCCTGCCACGCAGTATCTCGTGTCGATGGCCGACAAGGACGGAAACCTGCTGGAATCGGGCAGGTCCTATCGGGTCGATGTGCCGAAGGACGTTCCGGTGGAGCAGTTCTGGGCCCTGACCGTGTATGACCGGGCGACCTACAGCTTCATCTATGCGCCGGACGGAAGAACAACTCTTTCCTCATACGATCTGGCGGAAATGAAGACGAATGAAGACGGGTCCGTTTCGATCTATGTCGGCCCCGAGGCTCCGGAGGGGATGGAGTCGAACTGGATCGATACGGCGGGCAAGCGCCCCATGCCGATGTTCCGGTTCTATGGTCCACAGGACGCCCTGAACGACAGATCGTTCAAGATGCCGGATTTCGAGCCGGTCGACTGACAGCGCCCGCCCGATTGGAGTTGAAACGTCCCGCGGCTGACAGCCGGCGCATCCCGCGCCGGCGCATTCTCAAGGTTCGATCCTGTGATCGACGCCACAACATACCCGCCTACTTGCCGGATCGAGAACTGCCGGGCACCGATCATTCGCTGCGGCCGGCACGACTGTCCGTGAAGGGCCGGGAGCGACGACAGGTGCCCATGGCGAAAATGCAAAGACTGCTACCCGCAACGCTTTCAGGATGGGCTCCCGTCCGCCGCGCCCCGGGTTCCACCGCGAGCTTGGCTCTTCACCAAACGAACCTTAGAATGCCGGGCATGGGGTATGTCACGTCGCTCTTCGCGCGCAAGGTGGTCGCCGCGGCGGGCGGTAGGATCGATGCTGCGGCGATGCTGGCCAGCGTCGGGATAGACCCCGATGCGCCCTGGGGCCCCGGGCAGATGATCCCGGCCGAGCGCTACTACGACATGCTCGAACGGATCGCCGAGCAGATCGACGCGACCGACCTGCCGGTGCGCACGGGCGCCTCCATGCGGCTCGACGAATACGGCGCGCTCGGTCTGGCCTTCAAGGCGGCTACGACCCTTGGGGCATCATATGCACGGGTGGAACGCTATGCGCGTCTCTGGACCAGTGTCGTCGAATATGAACTGCGGCCGGCAGCGGGGGGCACGCTCGTCATACTGCACCGGGCGGGCGAACGGCGCCTCGGGATGCGCCTGTCGAACGAGGCGACCCTTGCGAGCGCCGTGGCCATTGCAAGGCAGGTCTGCCCGGTGCCACTCGCCCCCGTGGAGGTGATGCTCCGACATCCCACCCCGCGCAGGATCGCCGCGCACGAGGACTGGTTCGGCTGTCCAGTGCGCTTCGGCGCGGACCTCGACGCGATCCTTTATGCCGACGAGACGCTGGCCCGGCCCAACGTCCTCGGGGACGAGGGGATCTCGCACTACCTCACCACGCATCTCGACGCGGAACTGTCCGAACTCACCCGGGCACCCGCGCTTGTCACGCAAGCCCAAGCTCTGATCGCCCAAGCCCTCAGCGAAGGGACGCCGAAGATGGCCGAGATCGCCCGCGGCCTCGGGCTCAGCGCGCGGTCCTTTCACCGGCGCCTCTCGGAGCACGGGATGAGCTTCCAGGGCCTCACCGAGGAGACCCGCCGCGACCTCGCCGAGGGGCTCTTGCGCGACGAGAGCCATTCGCTGGCCGAGATCGCGTTCCTCACAGGGTTCTCCGAGCAGAGCGCCTTTACCCGCGCGTTCAAGCGATGGGTAGGCACAACGCCCGCGACCTACCGCAAGGACATGGCCCGCCGCTGACGCAAGCATTGGCGACGTCGGTCAAAAGGCTGGCGGCGCCGGTCAATACCGCGCGGCATCCCCGCGCCTATTCCCTGGCTATCGAAACCCAAGCCAGGGAGAGCCCCC
>CANMQJ010000032.1 GCA_947500005.1 uncultured Paracoccaceae bacterium
CGAAACCATCGGCTCAACCTCATCGACAAAATGGCCAACTCGATACATCATCTGCTCGAAAGTTGCGACAGAACCCGTCCAGCTCGGCCGGCGTCATCAGGTGGGCCGAACCGGCCCGAAGGGCCGGCCGGAACCGGAGCGTCATGATTTCTTCGATATGAGCGATGTCGGTAATCTTCGGTGACATTCGTGTATCTTCCCGGTAAATGGAGGTCTCCCGCCCGGCCTCAGGACCGGGCGGGGCGGGGTGACTTGCGGCGGCTTCGGGCGGACAACTTGAGCCGGGCGTGCGAGGACGTCTGCCGGCACTGTCAGGTTGCTGGCGCTGTTTTGGCCCGATAGCCTCCGTTCATGTTGAACCTTGTCGATTTGTATCGGTTCAGGGGCTTCGGGTTTCCGCGGAGCGCCATCGGGTACGCTGTCTGGGCCTATCATCGCTTCGTCTTGGACCTCCGCGACGTGGAAGACCTCATGGCGACACGCAGCATCCCGGCGTCCCATGAAACGATCCGTGATTGGGTTGGCCGCGTCGGGCACCAGTTTGCGGCCAAGATCCGACGCGACCGGCCGGATCCCGACGACAAACGGCATCTTGATGAGGTCGTCCCCCGGATCAAGCATTGCCATCAGATGCTGATCGGCGTACCGCATCCGCCCCGCTTTACGTCGCGCAGATCAATTGCTCGCCCAGAACGAGGAAAGGCAACTCCCGCGAGCCGGTAGCGATCTCGCACACAATTGCGGCGCCAGCCAGAAAGGCGCTGCGTTCATCGGGGAGGGGCCTACTTTCCGGGGTCCCGACGCAATTCGGCAAGCCGGGAGGCACATGCCTGAACGTGATATTCGCAACCCAGCCACCGGCCCGCTTGTCGAGGTGAAGCTCGAGAAGGTTGTCCCGCGTGAAATAGGGCAAGTTACTGGTTACAGGCGGCGGGCAGGCAAGCCGGCCTTTTGCCGAGAGAGCTTCGAGGATCAGGGCCATCAGGCCGGTATGTTCTTCGGGTTTGTCGGTGTGCTTGGACATTTGGAAGCCTTTGCTTTTACGGGTGTTTGAGGGATTGTCTTCCGGAGTGGGAAAGACGTGGGTATTTCTGGCTGCGGCGGAAATGGCTCTAGTGATCTTTTTTCGGAAAGGTTGATTGGAGAGAGTTTCACGCCGAACGAGCTGCGTCATTTTTTTACGGTTCTCAGGAGGCAGAGTTGTTTGCGCCCGAGGATGGGGCCAGGCATAGGCAGGTTTGGACCTGGAATGTCAGCCCAGACCAGTTTTATGGATGAGTTCCATGGCGCGCTCGATATTGGGATTCTGCTTTTCCCTGTTTTCGCGAGAGGAAGAAGAATGCACGCAAGCTTTCAGGCCCAGTGTCTCTTCATCGAAGCCCAATTCCTCACGTTTATCGTGGAAATCGCGGTTGCGGGAATATACGGGCTCACCGACCAGCAGTGTGAACTCCTTGAAATGAACGACGTCAAGCGAGTGCATTATGTCGAATTCGGCGAGGTCATAGATTTCTTCACAGAGGTTTTCCTGCAAAAAGAAAACTCCCAGCGTCTCGAGCACGGAGGACCGTGTTGCTGTCGGCAACTCGGGTAGGTGGCACGCTACGAGCTTGCCATCCCGCAGGAACAGTACGGCGTGAAATCTGGACGTTGAACTGCGGCTGTCATCGCCGCGATCCTGGTGTTTGAACCATAGTGCAACCGGGTGTTCTTCCCCTGTTTCGTCAGTCAGGCTGGACAGGGCCAGATCGAGCTGTTCGCGCACCCCGTCCGGAATAACATATGAATAGAGGGTATAACCGGCGAACAAGGTTGGCGCATCGGGTGAAAAGAAGTTCCAAATGGCCTCCTGAGTTGCGTTTTTCAGGGGGTCGACGGGGGTTGTCATGATGAGAACCTTTGATGGGTGCGTTGGAAGAACAGCCCGCGGGTCGAGTGATCCGCGGACGACAGGTTTGTTTGGAATGGGATCAGTGCCCGGAGGCGACGGAGGGGACGGACAGATGGCCCTGCACGTCACTACCCGTCATCGATACTCTCGATGGGGGATGTCCAGTCAGATCGAACGGTCCTGTTCATTCGGCCACAGCCCTCGGTCATGTTGTCTCTCATTCATCTCGTTTCCATTGTTCCGGGGCGATTGCTCCCCGTTATTGGTTGCCCCAGGATCGATCCCGGGGTGGGTAAGAAGGAGCTTGGTCCATTGCCAAAATCCGGAAACCGAGTTTCGTGTTTTTTTCGACAAGATGTTTTCCGAAGCTGACCGTATGAGCTGAAACTCCTCGACCGCCGCAAAGCGGCAACCCGCGACCACAAATTGTCCGCAGCGTTCGATCCCGTATATTGCAAGTTGTTTTGTTAGCCTCAGTTTATGTCGTCGTCTGTCACAAGAGTGATTGTGCATTTTTTCCTTTCTGAAAGGCATGACTACTGGATCGGGGACTCCCGGTCGGGAGCCCCGGTTGGGTTTCGGGAAGAGAAAGGAACAAACGGGTCTGACGTTTCGCTGTCGCCGCTCTGGCCTGTATATATCGCGGAAGTCGGGGAAAGAACAAGTTCGGGAAAACCGCAAACAGGATTCAAACCAAAACAAAGGCGGGAGTCCGCAAATCGTGTTGCTCAAGGCGATGATCGAAGCGGCCACGACTAAGTTTCTTGCGTCGTGTTGCGCCTGAAAGCGCGGCGGCCACGAGAACGAATGCGACGGCAACCTGGAAAAGCCGACCCATGCAATCGTCGAAGAGCGTAGCCGTAGCTGCGATTCCGGGAACCGGTTGAGGTTGGTCCACGAGCACCGCCGCTTTCTCGTCGTTGGGCGAATCAGCCGGGCAAGACGACCAGTGCCGATCACATCCAATCACCGCTGTAAGAGAGGCCTCCCTTTGGGGCCTGTCAATTCAGGCTGTAAACGAACGTCAGTAGCCTGCCTTTTCCCTGCGGAGGTTTGGGAAACGGAACACCACGGCGCACCTGTGTCTTGGCAGCTCTGTCGATCTCCGACGAACCGGAACCGTCGATAATGTCGACTGAACCCAGCGAGCCATCCGGGTTGATCCAGAAGGAAACGCGGGCCCACCCGCGCGACGATACCGCAACCGGCAATGTCCGGTTCAGATGAATAAGAACCTGGCCGGCATAGTTCGTGACGTCGGCATTGCCCGAGCCTCCCCCACCGCCCGAGCGAAGTCGCTGCGACTGGCTCCCGGCGCGTTGGCCGGCAAACTGGTCGATCCCGTCCCTCATATAGAGGGTCAACGGGGACTCGATGGTTTCGGTCGGTGCCCGCAGGCCGCGCCCGGGGTCATTACTTGCAAAACTGTTCTGGTCCTGGGGCTGCTTCGGGGGCCGTGATCGCGGGCGTAGTGACGTGGTCAGGGTTTCGTTCGGCTTGTCTGGCTCTCCTTCCACCGCACCAGAGCGAAGGGTGGTGTCCTCCGAGGAATAAGTCGTCGTTGCCGGTGGAAGCGCCGCGATAACGTCGGGCGTTGCTTCCGGTGTCTGGACGGGGCTCGGCTCTTCGGCAGGCTGCACATCCGGAGCCTCGACTGTTTCGGTTACTGCCGGTGCGGCCGGCTTCGTTGTTTCGGTCAAAGTCTCGGGCGGTTTGGCTCCGTCGGAATCTGTGGTTTCCGGTGCATTGGCCTGGGGATCCGGCGCCTCGACCTGCTCAACCGCGGATGGCGCGATCGCTTCGGGTTCTGCCGTTTCGTTTGTCTCGGGCGTGACGGGTGTGCTCATCCCGGCGGTTGCCGATTGCGACGCGCCCACCTCCGGAGAACGCGTCGGTCGCGGATCGGGCGATGCCACCAGTGCCTGGCTGGTCGGTGTCGTGGCCTCCAGCGTTTCTGGTGGCACCTGTTCCTCGGGTTCGGAGACCTCGACCGGTTGCTGCGGTTCGGGCTCTACCGGTTCGATTTTCAGATCCGCGATCTCATCAAAGCTGTCGCCAAGGGCGACCATGTCGCGTTCGGGTGGCATGGGCTGCGGGGTTGTGGTCGTGTCGAATGTCAGGCCGATGCTGACGAAGTGAACGATTGCCGACAGGATCAGTGCCGCCGCCGCCAGTCTTGTCGATCTGCGTATCATTTTAGCGCCCGCTCGGTCACCAGGATGATAGAAGGGGCGCCGAGGCTGCGAAGCTCGGATGAGAGCGCGACAAGACGTTGCCCGTTTGAATTCCGGTCGGGCACGATCCGGACAGGACCTTCGGTGTATCCTGCCATGAATTCCTGCGCATCGATCGGGCTGCCACGAAAGCTCAAGGTGCCATCCGCGCGCAGCACGAGCGCATCGGGTGGCTCGCGACCGTCAAGCCCGGAGGTTTCGACAAGCCGAAGATTGGCGTCGAGAGGGGCCGCGATCGTCCCGGCGATCAGAAAGAAGATCAAAATGAGAAAGACGATGTTGATCAAGGCAATCGACGGGTCGCGCTTGCTCTGCATTCGTGGATTCTGGATCACGATCCTACTCCAGTACCAGAACGGTCAAATCGCGACGCCCCCGCAATGCGGCGAGCAGGTCCACGAGGCGCTGGGACGTGACATTCTCCTGCAAACTGACCAGCACGAGGCCCTCGTCGATCTGTTCGGCTATCGACGGCAAGTCGACTGGCGCGCCATTGAGTGCCACCTCGTTTGCCCCAAGCTGAACGAAAGCTCGCTGCAAGGGCTGGTCCGCCTCCGCCTGCGCCCCACCGGAACGGTTCAGTTCGATCTCGCCGAAACTCGAGAAGGTCGACGTGAGCATGAAGAAGAGCAACAGCAGAAACACAACGTCGATCAGGGCCGTCAACGACACCGGGCGTCGTTTGAATGGGGCATGGTTACGCATGGTTTGCTTCTGTGAGGTCGGGTACGACGTTTTCCGGTACAAGCACGATACGAAGCGCCTTGTCGGCAAAGACCCGTTCTCGGGCCATGCGGCTTTCGAACCAGGCCAGGACCATTGAAGTGGGAATTGCCACGGCAAGCCCGACCGCCGTCGTCAACAAGGCAATCCAGATTCCACCCGCCAGAGCAGATGGGTCTACGGTCGATCCTGCGTCTTGCAAGCTGCGAAACGCGTCGATCATTCCCAGCACGGTACCGAACAGCCCAAGCAGCGGTGCGATCTGCGCGATGGTATCAAGCAGGCGAAAGCCGCGTTCGAGCGTGGCAAACGCCTGGGCGATCTCGGCGTCCAGGCGGTCGTCGACGCCCGCGCGTCCGTGACCCTTCATCGCTTTTCCGACAAAGGGCGCAAGGTAGCTGCGACTTGCGTGCAGCCTTTCGTTCGCCGCGGCCGGCTCACCCGCGTCCCATAGCTGCAGCGCATCTGCAAGAACCCGGTGCCGCCCGACGCCCGAGACAGAAAACTGCCAGATCTTGTACAGCACGACCGACATTGTCAGGACGGACATGACAAGCAGGACAGCGACGACGGGTCCGCCAAGGGCAAAGAGCCCGGAAAGTGTTTCAAAAAGGCTCATCCGAGCAACTCCACGTCGATCCTGCTTTCGACGTTCAACGAGGACCCGCAAGCGTCACTTTCGGCGCCACCGACAGAGCAGGTATTCGCGCCGTTGATCAGCACCTTGCCGAGCGCGTCGCAGGTCGTGCCGGGCACGTCGAACTGACGCACCCGCGGCGTCCCGGTCGGCAGATCTCTGAAATCAAAAAGCGAAAGAAGCATCACGCTGCCCGAAGTATCGAATATGACGGTTTCGAAGACGGCCTTCTCGATCTCCTCGCCGATGCGGTTATGCGCGACAAAGGTCAATCGGCACGCCGTGCCGGTGTCCTGCACGGTGTTCAGTTCCAGATGGATTTCCGGAGATGGCAGTTCTTGTGCCTGAACCAATCTCGGAAAGGTCATCGCGCTCACGAGCACAAGGAAGATGATGGGTAGGCGAAATGACATGGGTGGTCTCCCGGGTTGCCTGCTTCAGACACGTTTGCACACATTGCCCCACCAATGGCCTATTTCAATGAGCGATGCTGTCCCGGCTGATGGCTTAGCTGTCTGTGGGCCTCGGCTCCGATGCGGGCCGCGCAGGTCAGTCGCGCTCCGCGGCAAGCTGGTGCCGCGACATCATCGCAGACCGTTGCGAGCCAAGGCTATGCCGCGCATCTCGAACGTCAGTACTTCCTTCGCGACGGCTCCTTGTTCGGAGTTTTTTTCCGAATGCCAAAGTTGATTGTTCGACGTTCCGACCGAGGGTGTTGCTCGTTAAACCTTCTCGGGCTTCGCTTCGACAAGCGGGCCGGTGGCCTGGTTGCGAAAACATCCCATTCAGGCGGCTCGCGTTTCAGTCGGCTGCTCTGCGGGCGGGATGCCGTCTGCCGGTCCCGCCCGCTGAACTGGCCTTATCCCGCCCCGCCCTGTCGCCGGGCCCGAACCGGCCGCCTGGTTCGGACCTTGCGCTTGGCGCGCGGGGTGTCCTGGGCGCCGCTGGTCACCCTGCCCCTGTCATTGGCCTCCCGCAGCTTGCGCCCCGCCTGAACCTGGCTTGCCTTGGCTCGATAGGTCTCCGTCGTAGCCGGGGTCGCATGGTTCAGGACCTCGGAGGCCAGCGCGGCCTGCTCGGGCGCTTGAGAGACGATGAAACCTGCGATGATGTTGCGGATCACCTGCGGCGTCACGCGCTTTCCGAAAAGCTTCTCGCATTGATCGCCCAGCGACTGGGTCAGGTAGCCCCGCGCCACCGGTTTCCCCCGGCTGCCGACAAAGAGTGCCGTTTCCTGCGCCGGCGCCACGGTCGCGCGGTGATGCGCGACGTAGTCCTGCAACTGCCGACGCAATTCCCGCGTCAACAATCTCTGGTCGCGCTTCTTGTCCTTCGTCTCCTCTGGCGAAAGGTAGAGCGTCGTCAGCCCCGGATCGAAGTTTTCTTTCAGATCGAGCGTCGCAAGCGACTCGCGCCGGATCGGTGAATTCACGAGCAGGCTGAGCGCCAGCCCGGTGCGCGCGAGCTTGTTCGCTGACGTCCGCGATCTGAAACCCGGGTCTGCCAAATGGTGGCGCAGGGCGACGTCGGAACAGCTTTGCGCCGCCAACCGCAACTCGGCGAGATCGACGAGACGGCCGTCGTTGCGCGACGGCTGCAATGCGGCCTGCTTCTTCAGGAGCTTGAGCACCGGATCCATCCAGCCCCAGTCGCGATCGGGGAACAGGGCCGATCCCATCAGCTTCAGCCTCTGCATCTCACCCCGCACCGTGGAAATCGCGACCTCGCCCCTGCGGAACGCGCGCTGGCGCGCGTCCAGGCGCCGCGGCACCGTCCTGCGGGTGACATCCTCGGGCAGGCCGTTCTCACGGCAGAAATCGAAGAAGGACCAGGCGGATTGCAGCCGCGATTGCAACGTGTCGACCGTCCAGGCCTCGACCAGCAGCCCGTCGTTCAGCCCCTCGGAGCAGAAATGCAGCTTGGGCCTTGCCGCCGTCTGCCAGGGTTCCGGCAAACGATGCCAGTTGCGCGCGATCTCGCGCTGCAGCGCTGCGCGCTTGCTCTCTGTCTCAACGCGCGCGTCCCGAGCGAAGGCGTTTGAGCCCGGGAATACGGCTTGCAGTGCCTGCCGCAGCGCTGCCGCCAATTCCGGTCGCAAATCTTCGCATCTGCGTTCGATCAGCGCTGGCGTGATCAAGTCGGGCGGCAGATCGTCCAGCGCCGCAGCCCGAAGCCAGCGGCCGAGGCCTTGCTCCAAGCGCGGGCGCTGGTGACCCGACGCCTCGGCGAAGGCGGCCTCGAAGCGCGCCCGGATGTCCCCGGGCCAGTCCGCGGGCGGCATGGAAAGTCGGTGTTTCGGCATGGTTCAGTTCTCCAGATCCTGTTCCAGAACGACCCGGAAATCGACATGCGACATCACGCGACGACTGTATTGATCGAGCAACCTCAGGTAGTTCTTCTGCGCGACGATCTTGCTCACCTCGGCATAATATGAGCGTGTCGTCTCGATCCTCTTGTGACCCAGAACCTCCTGCACGAGGCCCATCGCGCTCGGATCCATATCCAGGATCACCTTCCCCGCGATATGCCGCATCACTTGCAGGTCCATGCGGAGCTGGCAGTGCTTCCAGACATGCTGCCGGAATCGCTGGCTGAGTTTCTCCTTCGTCATGTATCCGAGCCCCGGAGCATAACCGCCCCCTTCACCGCGCTCCTTGCGCTCGCGCGCGGCCCCGGGAAACAGGTGCTCGTTTTCCGGATGCGCCCCGGCGTGTTCCGCAAAGACCGGATGATAGACGGCGATGAACCGTTTCAGCATCCGCACGGTCTCGGGATCGATGGTGACGTGCACCGATCGCAGGTTCTTCATTTCCGCGGCCGGCAGGATCAACGTTCCCTCCCCTTCCCCGAGCGGCAGGCTCAGATGGCTCTGGTTGCCGAATGCGCGGAGCCGCGCGAGGTTGCTCCGTCGCAGCGGCGTGACGCGCTGTTCGAGCTGCGCGATCACCGCCGACCGCGCCAGGCCGGCCTGCGCCAAATTTGGCCGTGCCTTGCCGCGCTTGACCCAGCGTTCCGCTTCACGCCAAAGCGCGCCCGGCGCCTGGAACCAGCGCGACAGCGCCGAGTCGTCGTTGAACTGGCGCAGCATGTTCTCGTGATGTTTGCCGATCCGGCGCTCTTCGTAGACGTAGCCAACGGAGCCGTCCGCTTTCAGCTTTGACCCGACAACGCTGGGATCGAGCTTGATCGTCAGCACCCGTACCGGTTCCAGGATCTCTTCCGACACGCCACAGGACTTGCCGACGGAGTAAAGCGCTTGCACGACAGAGCACTCGTAACGTCCTTTCTTGTGAGACTCCCAGCGCTCCCCCCGCGCTTCGACCCGGGCCCTGCGCTTTGCACGGATCGCCGCCACGGTGGCCAGCAGGCACTCTTGTGTGAACAGGTCTTCGAGCACCCGCGGCTTAAGTTTGACCGCCGCGGCAGTTTCAGAAGCGTGCCACACGCGCTTCACCGCGTCGCGCAGGTTGCGCTGCGTTCCCGGCTCGCGCGCCAGCATCGGTTCCGACACCGCCCCGCCGACCACCAGATCCCCCAGGCCCAGATCGTCCTCGTCCTCTTCGATGAGGGAAGACCAAGGCAGATCGCCCTGCGGTGCCACCATCCGGTCAGTCAACTCATCGACGCGTGCGCGGATGGCTTCGGGCACGTCGGACCAGGACACGTCGGGCAGCCGGTTCCGTGAACCGGCATTTTCGAACAGCGCGGCCGCCAGGCCCGTTTCCTCGGCAACCTCGTTCCAGATCCGGCCCGCGCGGCGCAGTTTCTCACGGTGACTGTCGGATTTCGTGGCGATTTCCTGTTCCGTGAAACCTTCGAGGAAGCTTCGATGGACCTCGCCCGGAACCAGCCCCTCGCGGTCGGCGCGCAGCGCCAGACGTCGGAAAATCGCGAGTTCCGCTTGCGCATGTTCCGGTGTCCGATCCGCCAGCGTCTTCAAGTGCTCCCGCCACACTTCGGGAAGGGTCTCGACATCCGCTTCGCGCCCGGAAACCGCATTGGGATCCACGAGCTTCACCGCAGAACGGATCAACGTGAGCTTGTTCCGGAGCGATTTCGCCGAAGTCACGTTCAGGTCTTCCGGCCGCAGCCTGCGCAGCATCTGCTCGATCACCACTGCGGTCGCTGTTATCTCGCCGGGCGCGGTGGCCTGTTTCGCAGCCAGCTGACACAATGCGTTTTCGGTTCGCTGCGCGGCGTCCTGCGGCAAAACCGCCCCCGCAGCGGCAATGGCATCTTCGAACGTCGGCAGCCGCCCCCGCAGCTGCAAAGCCAGCGCCCGGCGCGCCACGTCCGCCCAGGCCCGCTCCGCGCGGCGGACATCGCTCAGGACCTGGCCATGGCGGGCGCCGAGTTTCTCACGCAGGTCCGGCGCGACATCTTCGAGCGCGCGGAAGAAATCCGACGCGGGCAGGTCCGGTCCCCCGGTCAGCGCCGCACGCAAGGCGCGCACGGAGGCGATGGTCGCGGCCCGCGTCCCGGCGTTCATCTGCGTGAGCCGAAGCACCGCGATCACGTCCGCGGTCGAGCCTCCTGTTGGTGCATTGTCCAGCATTCTTCTTTCCTTTCTTGTTGGGGGCCGGCGATGGTGCGGAAACCCGTTCACGACGGAAACGGGCTTGCGGACCATCGCTGACCCCGCGACGGGGGCGGACACCCCCTGCCCTGCCACGCCACCGCCCGACCCGGGGCGACATCCGGCGACACCGGGGCAGAAGGGGTGGTCCACATTCCGACGCAATGGAGACCGACTGTTTTCCCCGAAATCCCCAAGGCGCTGAAAAGTAATCATTTTTCAGAGTCATCATTCTGTGCCATTCGAACGCAGTATTCGACCCAGAGCTTCTGCATCTCGGTCTCGATTCCCTGGTACGTCCAAAGCGCCAGCGCCGTGATCTGCCAGCGGCCGTTTCGCCACTGCGCCTTCAGCTGGCCGTTTTTCAGATAGCGCTGCACTTGCCGCTCCGACTTTCTCAGCAGTTTCGCCACTTCGGCAGTCGTGTAGATGTCATCCGGCGCAACGATCATGTGGAAACTCCTTTTCCTTGTTCGGAAAAGGAAGTGTGTTCGGCGCCGCTTCATCAGAAACGATGCGGTATGAATCTGCATTTCAGCCGTTGCCGGGCCGCATCTGTCCATCGCCCGCAGTGAAGCGCAGAGACAATGCCGCAGCGCCGGGCCGCGGCAGGACATCATGAGACTGCGGCCGCGGGGCGCTTGCCGGTGGTCCCGCGACGAAGAAAGGACGCCCGGCGTTTCGGTGTCTCCGCAGGATGGACACCGTGGATTTCGTCGCGGCGGCGGACTCGTGGCAAACTCGTGTAAATCTCTGCGATCCGGCGCGCCTGGTCCGGTTTGAGACGGCCGATTTTCGCAGTGCCGAGCGAATTGCAACGCTCGAAGCGGGCATCCCCGTGTTTGACGCGCAGGCGCCGATCGATCTGGAAGCGTGTTGGGGCATGCAGACCCGCAACCGCGTAGTCCTCCTGCTCGGCAAGCATCAATGCGTTCCCGGCGCTGTGCTTCGGCAGCTGCAGGTTGCTGGTGCCGTAGGCGATGACGACTTCGTCATGATCCGGATCCCGCGCGACGATCACGCAGATGCGCGTTTTCGAGCCACCATCGGAATACGGAAATCGAAATGCGACAAGATCGCCGGGGTTGAATTGCTCACGCATCTCATGATCGGACATGATGGTCTCCTCGGTTGAAAAATGGGCTCACCCGGGAAACGGAAGCTTTCGTTTTCCTCTGCGTTCCCGGGCGTCACCGCACAGACCGGGCAACGAAGAGGAGAATGAGAGCCGCGCGCAGGAAAAGCGTGATCTCGGTGTGCAGAACGCCGTCCGGAGCCTGTTCCGGGACCGGGGCGCGGAGCGGGCGGCGGGTCCTTTGAAAAATCTGCACGGCGCACGGAAAAACTGCACGCAGATTGGAAAAATCTGCACGTCCTTTGGATCAAACTGCACGCGGTCTGGAAAAAACCGCACACGCCTTCGCGCAAGCTGTTGAAATAAAGCGCCAAACCATGCCCCCGAAAAAAGAGAAACTTAAGAAAAAGAAGAAAGGCCGTTTGTCATGGTGCATTTGGTTCGGTGCGGGGGAACCCATGGCCTCTCGCGGGTGTCTCCGGGGAGGTCCCCGAGACGTTTCCAGGCAACGCGACGGGGGCGGCGAAACGAACGCTCAGGCTTTCCTTCACAGTCGAACTCGAAGACCGGGTTTCTGCCACGTCACTAAACATTTTTCCGAAAACCGGTTTCCGCATAACGAGGCACGAAGCCAGGTCTCTCCTGAACGGCGGGAACGGTCTCGTTCGTTCATGTCGTCACGAAGGACCATCACCATGCCCCACGTCACCTCGCCTACCGACCAGCGCTCAGGCAACTTCTCCAACTTGGACTTCATCCTGCGGGCACTTGCCGCCCCCGGCGGCTCCCCTGCGAACGGCCCGAAAGCGCCGGACGTGATCTCCGCGGAGCCGGTTGCCGGAAATCACCCGGTTCTTGCGAAACGCTTTTTTCGTGAACCGCCTTTCGCGAAATTCCGGCTGAAACCCATGTCCTGTGGAGCCACAGCCGTGGTTTCGCCAATCGACATCCGACCCCTCTGAACAAGGAAAACCGCAATGGGACTTGATGTCTTCTTCCTCGACGGCAAAAGCCGGAAAACTGTTCTCTCGTTGAGAAACCCCGATACATTCTTCCAAGCCCTCCCCGCCGACGAGCGGGATCTCCTGAACCCGATTTTTTCCGACTTCTGGGTCGGAGAGGACCAACTGGACCTTGCGGCCACGGCGCTCATCGAGCGGGGGGCAGTGCCGCCAAAGAACATCGACGACTTGCCGGGTTTCGACGCGATCGAGGACTCGCTCACGGGGTTGCACGCCGAATGCCTGGAACGGCAATCGGATCTCGACGAGTCGCTTGTCATCGCGCTTGCGCTTCTGAATTACGTTTGCGGCAACGGCCGCATCATTTGTGCCTGGTCGGCATGAGAGCTGGAACCACGGCGACATGGCGCGGTCTTGCCACCTTCTCCGATTTTGCGACCCTCATGCGAAACGCGCGCCGGTGAAGGAACGATTTCCGGGCGCTGGCGGCGGACAAGCCACCGGAAGTGGTTCGCCAGGGGCCTGGAATGGTCGAGGAAATGCCGCGCCTCCGCCAAGGAGGCGCGGTCGAACTCAGTCCAATTCCTCTTCGCGGAGTTTCGCCGCGAGGAGTTCAGCCTTGCGCATGTTGAAGACGCGCCGGAGCGCAACCCGGAACGCATCGAGATCGCGGCGATCGTCGCGCAGGTGCGACGCTTCCTCCGTATAATCCCAGTAGGGCTCAGGCTCGAGCGACCCGCGGTGCTCGACTTTTCGCACGAGGCCCGCCTCGATTTCCTCCTCCATCGCGCCGAGGACCACGTCGATCCTGGCGAGATACGCAGGCTGGAAGATCTCCTCCGTCTCGATCCGCCTGGCGAGATCGCGTGCCACCGCGGCCTCCGCTTTGTCGAGCAGCATCGCGAGACGCAGGCAGATCCCCTTCGCGAGCTCGGATTTCTCCAGCGCGTCGAAGATGGCCTCGAACATCGGATCCTCGCTCTTTCCGCTCTCACACATGGCGCGTCTCCCGCGACACCGTCCGGCCCCGCCGGCGATACTCCACCTGGACCAGACGAGGGGCCTGGCGGCGGCGGAAACGCGGGCGCGGCCTGCGATCGGCCTTCCCTTTCAGCCGGTCGGTGACGCGCTGGAGTTGCGTCAGCGCATCGCCACTCAGTTTTCCGAGCACGGCCGTGCCGGACATCGGATGCACGTCGAACCCCGGGTTCCGGACCGACACGGTGAGCCGCCGTTCGACGTCGAAGTTCGTCGGCGCGACGAGCGAGGCCGCTATCAACTCGTCACGCTCGGTGACCGAAACCACGCAGCCACGCCTGTTCGAGCGCGGCTGGCATGTGCCATACGCGAGATCGACGAAAAGCTTGCCACCTGATTCGGTCACGCCCAGGACCAGCGACGGGCGCGTCTTCTCCTCTTCAGGACCCTCATATTCATGTGGAAACCGGAAAGCGACGACGTCGCCACGGGTGAGATTTGCTTGCCAAGGGGCAAGGGTTTGCTGAGCCATGCAGCATTCCTTTCGGATGGCGCACGCCGCCCGATGTCCGGGAATCGAACCATCTTGAAGCGACGCGGCACAAGCCGCGCGTCGCTTCAAGATGGCGTCGATGTTGGATGTTACTGAGAACTAACCCGGCAGCAATCGAAATTGTCACTGAGATTTGACCCATGCGGAACCTTGCCCCTGACGGGATTTGTCAGGGGAAATTGGAGTGATCGACATGGGGTTTTTGAGCGTCATTCGACGTTGGGCTTTACGGGACAAGATGCCCATCCGCGAGATTGCGCGGCGGACCGGGCTGTCTCGCAACACCATCAAGAAGTATTTGCGGGCGGGGATCGTTGAGCCCCAGTTTCAGACACCGGCGCGACCGAGCAAGCTGGACCCGTATGCAGAGAAGCTGTCAGCCTGGCTGGTGACCGAGCAGCGCAAGTCGCGCAAGGACCGGCGCACAGCCAAGCAGATGCACGCAGACTTGGTGAAGCTCGACAACGACGGTTCCTACGGACGCGTTCGCCCCGCTCCGAGACAAAAAATCAAACTGACCCCACGGAATGCAAAGAAATCGCTCGGAAGATTTCCGAACGACTTCGAACGAACTCATTTCAGAATGGAAGCAGAAATCTTCCATTCCCAAGATAGGAGACGACCTGGATGCCGACCCGGAGTTCAAACCGCGAAGCCCCGCCGATCAATCATGGCACCAACCAACTCACGTTTCCCTTCGACGACATGGGCGATCCACCGAAGCGTTTGGAGATTACCTTGGGCCCGGGAACCTCAATCCCTGGATATCGTCCGGTATCCCCGAAGGACGGAGAATGTGCCGTCGTCTTGATGACGGAAGACGAGGTGTTTCACGCCAATCTCGACGTGTTGTTCGAGGCACTCGGCGAGGCCGGTATCGATGCGGTCGAGGGCTATTTCGACGGATATGACGACAGCGGACAGATCGAGGACTTTTGGGCCACCGCCGTGGGCGAGAGAACCGACGTCCCGTCCCGACTGGTGACGCACATCGACTGTGAACGGTGGAGGGAAAGCGGATCGGCAAGCCTCATCACGGTTTCTGACGCGATCGAATACATCCTCTTCGAGCACTTCGATGGCGGTTGGGAGATTGGTTTGGGCGGAGAAGGTGATTTTCGCCTCGACGTGGCCAATCGCAAGATGTCGGGCGAGCTCTTCATTCGCGGAGACTACTGCGACACCGAACGACATACATTCTTGGAGGTCGACAATGGCACATCCCTACCACCACGCGCTATCGTCCGTAAAGAAATGGGGCGGCTCCATTGAAGACTACCTGCCGGTGCACGCCTGGTTCGATGAAAGCAAGGCAATTACTGCAGATTTCCGACACCGCGCGCTGCGGCATCACGCAGAAGGTATCTTCATGGCGGAAACGATCTTCGGCGCGACGCTGACCTTGTCGAGCGGTCGAGTCATTCCGACCCGGTGGGTTGGCGAGCAACATGTCCGCGAGGATTTGGGTCACATCCCTTCCTTCGCAGATTGGGTGAAGGCCATCCGGCCACAGCCCTGGATGGGGCGCACGCAGCGTATCGAGGCAGAGGTGGACCCCGCCATGGCGAAATAACCGGGAGCGGCACGCCCGTCCGTTGCCGCGCCGCGCTTGCAAAGCAGGTGGCGTTGACCGGTACGTTGGGAGCTGACCTATCCGGTCGGCTTTGTCAGGCTGACTGGGCCTGAGTGCTACGATCCGTCGACACGATTTTCAGGCGGCCAGATCTGCGGTATAGTCGGCCCATAGGCTGAACGCGTCAGACCTCGCATGACGGTATGACCGGGCGGAGAGGCGATGGCGTTTCGGGCGGAACAAGGTGGCGATCTGATCGTGGGCTGAGAGGAACCGTTGCCCCTGACCCGGGGACTTGAAGCGCCCCATGATCTTCTCTCGTCGACGGGTGTGCCGGTGCGAGGCTTCGGCCCGATTGTTCAATCCCTTGTGCTGGCGATGTTCGATCCCGGGGCCTATCTCGGCTTTGGCGGCAGCGTAGGAACCGAGCTTGTCCGTTACCAGCACGCGCGGCCGGCCCCAACGCCGGAACAGCTTTCGAAAGAAGTACTTGGCGGGGCATTGCCAAGTTGATCGCGTTGTCCTTCTCGGATTGCGCGGCACCATGACCATACCGACCTCATTGCCGTGACTTAAGGGCTTCCGTTTTCCTCGCGAACTCGTCGCCTATGCGGTGTGGGCATTTCACCGGTTTGCTCTCAGCACGGCTTTGATGATGTGACCGCCCCCCGACGGCATCGATGTGCCAAGGTGGGTCTGCGATGATCCACAAAGGAGGACGGTCATGTCGGAGATTATCACGGTCGGGCTCGATCTGGCGAAGCATGTATTTCAGGTGCATGGGGCCGATGGCACTGGCCGTGCCGTCCTACGCAAGAAGTTGCGGCGGGCTCAGGTTCTGGAGTTCTTTAACCAGCTTCCGTCTTGTGTCCTCGCGATGGAGTCCTGTGGCGGCGCTCATTTCTGGGGGTGCGAGATCGGCAAGTTGGGACATGAGGTGCGGCTGATCCCCCCGCCTACGTGAAGATCCCATGAGGAGGAGACCGGCGCCCCTGGCTCTGGAAGAGTCGGGGCGTCCACCTTCAATATGGAGATCATCGCCATGCTGACTACTGAGGGTAAGCGCTTAGCTGCGGCCCTATGCAGCGAGGCTTGACGCGGGTGCGAAGTGCCAGGGCATGAGGTCGTCGATGCGGCTCTTGGGATGTCCGTCGAGCAGCGCGCGGAGTGTTTCCGCGAGATAGCTGACGGGGTCCACGTCGCTCATCTTGCAGTTGGCGATGAGGCTGGCGAGCATGGCCCAGTTCTCGGCGCCGACCTCGTGTCCGGCGAAGAGGGCATTCTTCCGCGTGAGGGCGATTTTCCTGATCTGGTTCTCGACCGGGTTGGTGTCGAGTTCCAGCCGGCCGTCCTCCAGGAACCGGGTCAGGCCAGGCCAGCGCGCGAGCGTGTAGCGGATGTCCTCGGCCAGTTTCGAGGACCTGGGAATGCGCGAGAGCTGCGCCTCAAGCCAAGGCTTGAAGGCGGTAACGATGGGGGCCGAGAACTCTTTCCGGGCCGCGAGACGCAGATCCGGCGCGGCGCCGCGAACGCGCTTCTCGATGGCGTAGAGTTGGGCGATCTGGCGCAGGGCCTCCTCGGCGATCGGCGAGCCGTCCTTTTCCAGGCGCTTCACGAACCGACGGCGCGCATGGGTCCAGCAATGCACGAGCGTCCACGGCCCCTCGACGCGGTCGACCCCGGTGAGCTTGTCGTAGACCTCATAGCCGTCGCATTGCACGAACTGCCCGCGATAACCCACGAGGAAACGGAGCGCATGCACGGCGCCCCTGCCGGGCGCATAGTGGAACATCACGACCGGCGGGCCGGCACCGCCATGCCCGCGATCGTCAGAGACGATCGCCCAGAAGGAGCCAGTCTTTGTCTTTCTCCGCCCGGGATCGAGCACCGGGGCGCGGGTCTCATCCATGAAGATCCGATCTGCGGACTTCAGCCGCTCCCGGAGATGATCGACGATCGGGCGCAGGTGGAAACATGCGCGTCCGACCCAGTTGCCGAGCGTCGCCCGGTCCAGCTTTATCCCCTGCCGGGCGTAGATCTCAGCCTGGCGGTAAAATGGCAGGTGGTCGCCGAACTTCGCCACCATGACCTGCGCGACCAGCGCCTCGGTGGGCAGGCCGCCGGGCACCACGTGCTCCGGCGCATAGGCCTGCACCACCGCGCCGGAGCAGCGCCGGCAGGCGTATTTCGGACGGCGGGTGACCAGAACGCGCAATTGGGCCGGCACGACATCGAGGCGTTCGGATACGTCCTCGCCGATCCTCGTCATCTCGCCACAGCTGCAGGGGCAGAGCGTGGTCTCGGGCTCGATGATCCGCTCGATGCGGGGCAGATGCTTTGGGAGATGTCCGCGGTTGCGCCCGGGGGTGGCAGGGTTCGCAGAGCCTTGCCCTTTCAGCGCCCGCTGGGCCTTCTCCTGCGCGGCCTCGAGCACGCCTTGCGCAATCTCGACATCCTCGAGCGGCAGATTGAACTGTTCCGGGTCGAGCTTTTCCGACTGCGGCCCAAACTTTTCCCGGCGCAGTTCGCTGACGATGATTTCAAGCCGCCGCTGCGCCTCGACCGCATCCGCCAGCGCCGTCTCGGTCTGGGCCAGGCGGGCCTTCAGGCGGACGTTCTCTTCGGTCAGGGCCGCATCGGTCATGTCCGCGATCAAGCACAAGGACGGGGGACCCGCCATTGCCAAAGAGCGGCCGAGTCATTCTGCCGCAGCTATCCCGCCAGCTCCGGCCACCGCACGCGTTCGGGCCGCACAAGCCGCCAGTCGAGCCCTTCGAACAGCGCCGAGAACTGGGCCGGGGACATCTTCATCACGCCGTCCTGCACCTGCGGCCAGACGAACTTCGCGCCTTCGAGCCGCTTGTGCACCAGCACGATGCCGGTGCCGTCCCAGACCAGGATCTTGATCCTGTCCGCGCGCTTGGCCCGAAAAACGAAGGCCGCGCCGCTGAACGGATCGAGGCCCATCACCTCCTGGACCAGCAGCGCCAGGCCGTCTATGCCCTTGCGGAAATCCGTCGGGCGCGTCGCCACGTAGACCCGCAGCCCACCAGCCGGCGAGATCATCGCGACGCCGCCCGGATCGCGCGGATCATCCGGGACAACTGGTCCGCGTCGATATCCGAGCGCATACGCAGTATGACGCCGTCCACAACCAATTCGATCCGGCACGGCCGTGCCTCGACACGGCTCTTTTGGTAAGGCGGTGGCGGGGTCGGGTCCGACTGCTCCACGACCAGCGCGGCAAACATCGGTTCCCGCATCGCCGCGGCCGGCACCGCCAGAGCGCCCGACTTGAGCTTCCTGCGCCAGTCATAGACCTGCCAACGCGTCACCCCATGCCGTCGCGCGACATCCGCAACCCTCGCCCCGGGAACCAGGCTCTCGGCTGCAATCCGCGCCCGTTCCGCCTCGCTCCGCATGCGCCGGCCGGATCGCCCCTCCAGAACCTCGATCCTGCCTACGTAGCCATCCGTCGAGCCGTCCAAAGAGCCGTCCATTTTGCCGTCCAATCCTGCCCAACCTCGGCAGAAGGACTCGCACAACCAGCATCAGCCCGGCAGGAGGTGATCGGCGAAGCGCTTACGATCAGCGGAACCCCCGCAATCGAGATGTTGACGCCCGAAAACGCCGCGATTTTCGTCTCCCTGGAATTGAGCCGATCGACTTGGCTGATGACGGCTCTTGCGGCACCTTTGGGCGCGAAGATGTCGCGATATCAAGTTCGGGGCGGCGACGTCCCGGACCTGCTGAAGCGCTTTTCAGACCTGCAACATGCTGTTCAGCGCCGGACCGGACAACTCGTCCCTGTGGTCGTGATCCAGGAGGCCGGACTGGATGGGTTCTGGATCCACCGTGCGTTGGTCGCTTTGGGGTTCGAGAGCCATGTGGTCGACCCGGCTTCGATCGCCGTGTCACGGCGGCACCGCCGCGCCAAGACGGACCGGATCGACGGTGAAGCGCTGGTCCGCACTCTCATGGCCTGGAGGCGCGGCGATCGGCAGGCCTTGATCTCCGCAGTGTCGGAGCAGGCGACGACGCTCATTGCGGATGAAAGTTTTATCCGGGTGCGGGAGATGATGACCGCTCTGGAGAACATCAACGCTGCTGGCTTGCCCTGCTTTCGCGGGGCCCGATATCTGACCGCAGGTGGCGATGACGATGCGTATGACCTGCGCGATCGCGACTGGGGTGCAGGAACGCGGGTGATCATCGAAATGGCGTTCGTCTGGGAGTGATACTCGACAGACCCCACGGTGCCGGACCTACAAGACAGTCCGCTCTTGTCTGCCCAAGCGTCAAAAGCAGAAGAAATGTATTTCTGTGCGCCCCCGCGAACCCATGTTCCCCAAGATCGGCATTTGGCCATCCCTGCCTCGGGCGGGCCACTCTGAAACAAGGACTACCACAGTATGAAACAGCATCCTGAACAGATCCTGGCTGAAAACGGCCTGCGACTGCATGCGAAAGCCTACAGCGTCAGGACCAGTGCTTTAATCAACAGCGCAGTTGAGAAATTTGCGACCGCAGACATGCCGATCGCGGCCCTTTCCGCCGTGTTTCGAGATGCGCCTTTCAGCATCACCGGCCCGGTGCTCGAAGGTCTTCTCATCGTTTCTGATAGCGGATTGGTGCGCCTGAGTGAGCCAGAGCTTCCGCAGGCTTTGCAGCCAGTCTGGGAAGAGTTGTCGACCGCGATTGAAGAGGACATGACCCTGTTGTCATGTATCGGCGACGGTATTGAAAATATTCGATGCCGGGGCTGCGAAATCCTGGCGGGTCAAGTTTGGCTGACCCCTTGGTCGGTGTCGGTCGTGGGTATCCATGGTCGACAAATTGCGGCGAGAGCTCAGGTTGCCCCCTGTCAGACAATGCATTTCATCAACGTCGCGACGCAGAAAGAGATTATCGGAGAGGTGAAGGTGGCCGTGGCGGAGACCCTCGATTTCCTTCGGGACAGCGCGCAAGACAATCGGGTGGCCTTGTCCACCATTGATCGGCTAGTATGGACCGCCCCGCGGGTCACTCCGGTCCCGCAGGACTTTGAGGAGATCGTCGAGTTGCTCCGTTCCGTGGGCATTGAACAATGACGACATTCCGCAACGCACGCATTATTCATGCCTGGGTTGCGCTTTGCGACAGTTTCACGGGCAAAGTTTGCTCTCCATTCAAAGTTGGAGGGGCGCGCCGATCTCCTGTCCAACTGAACAACTCGGGGGTGTCCGCAAACCGTGTTGGTCCGCCGCCATGCGGAGATACTGTTGAAAAAGTCCGTTGCCTGGCGTTCGGGGCTCTGCTTCACTCGTTCTGAGAGCGGAGGGCGTTGCGATGATGGGGCCAAGGCAAGTCGCGCAGTTACGAGTTCTCGATCGAGGGATTTGTGCCTCTGAATCACCTGCTGTCAATGGCGGAGCAAAAACCAGCCGCGGGGCGACGTAAAAGCAGGCCACGTTTGTGCGCGCGCCGGAGAGCACCGAGAGGGCGTAGCCCGAGCGGTGGTCTCCGGCGCGCAACGGGTGAAGATCCGTGATGCCCCGCTATCGCCTACCATCAACCGATCACGCGCGACCGGCTGAAGGACATCTTCGGTAAAGAGATCAGCCGTGACCTGATCGGCCGGCTGCATGCGCGCGGCTTGATCGGGACCGGGCCGCGATCGCCCAGGCGAGGGGCCCCCTATACCTTCGTCACCACGGAGCAATTCCTTGTTACCTTCGGGTTGGAGAGCCTGCGCGATCTTCCCGATCGGGAGCAGCTTGTGGATGCAGGGGTTGTGGGCGAAGTACCACAAGTCGATTTTGGCTAAGCTGTTGCCGATGTTGTTGGCTGCTAAGACTCTGCTGTTCCGCTTATCGTTTCATTCGCCGTGCAACGATTCATGTGGAATCTCAGGAATATGCACTGTTTCAAGGCGATAGTCGTTCCGTCCTTTTGACGACGTTGGCTTTTGCCTGATGAAGCCTGAATCGTTGCAAAATCCGTGAAACGAAAACTTGCGCCGAGGAAAAGTATAGGTGTATCAATACCCTAATCGTTTCACACATGCGGGATATCGTTTCATGGCCTTGTCGAATCAAGACATTCTCGACTTTGTCGCCGAGAACCCGGGTGCCGGACGCGATGCCATCCGGAGGGGCGTTGCAAGGGATGTGAGCGAAACCACTGTATGGCGCCTCTTGAAGCGCATGGTGGAAGAAGGTCACCTCGAGGTATCTGGCAAGGGTAGGGCCACGGGATACAGGATCGCAGGGGGTGCGGTCGTCCGGGCGCATTTGTCGACGCCGTACAACAGGCGAGCACCGGTGTCCTATCGACCGGAGTTTCTCGATGCATACGTTCCGGGAAAGACCTGGTATCTGTCTGCACCTGACCGCGAAAGACTGTTGGAGGCTGGCCGTCCGCAGGGAGGCGCAATTCCGGCCGGAACATACGCACGCCGGATCCTTGAACAGCTTCTGGTCGATCTCAGCTGGGCGTCGTCCAGGATGGAGGGGAACACCTACGATATTCTGCAGACCGAGCGATTGATCAGGTTTGGCGAGGAAGCTGCGGGAAAGGATCGGAAAGAAGCCCTGATGATCCTAAACCATAAGGAAGCCATCCAGTATGTGGTCGACAATCTCGATGAGATCGGGCTTCGGCGTCCTGATCTGTTCGCGATCCATGCGCTGCTCTCCGATGGTCTTCTGGTGGACCCGGCGATGTCGGGCCGATTGCGAGCGATGCCGGTCAGCATCTCGCACTCGAGCTATCGACCGCTCGACGATGCTGTCACGATCGCAGAGGAGTTCGACATCCTGCTGCACAAGGCTGCACAGATCACCGATCCGTTCGAGCAGTCCTTTTTCCTCTTGGTGCACATCCCGTACCTCCAGGCCTTTGCCGACGTCAACAAGCGAACCTCGCGCGTGGCCTCGAACATCCCACTTCTGAAGTCGGACCTTGCGCCGATGTCGTTCACGACGATGGACGACAGCGATTATATCGACGGGCTCATCGGGATCTATGAATTGAACAACGTCGCGCTGCTGCGCGAGGTCTACATGGATGCGTACCTGGCGTCCGCGGAAAAGTATCAAATTCTTCGTGCTGAGGTGGATAGCCCGGAAAAGGCTGCGCTTGCCTATCGGGAATTCGTTCGCGCCGCGGTCCGGCGTTGCGTTCTCGAATTCAAGGAGTTCCGAAACGATGCGGTTGATGAGATGGCATTGGCTGCTGGCGTGCCCGATGCTGATCGAGCGGATGTTGTCGCTTACGTTCGTGAGCAGATCGCGGGGCTCCATGAAGGCAACGTGATCCGCTATCGGCTGAAACCAGATGACCTGAAAGGAGTGAACCTGCGTTAGATCGTCGATCGAACCGGACCGAAGAACGTCTCGCATCAAAAGTGCATTCAATCATTGCAATAGTCGTTGCAATGATGGGCATCCAAAATAATGTGGTTCGGAGAGGGTTCCGATAATGTCTTCAATACTCAAGTTTTTCCGAATTACATTCTTTCTCGTCCTATATTTTTTCTTATGCATGGTCGTGGTGACCACAATGCTTCAGGGTTGGCCGGTTGGTGGCCAAATGCTGTTTGCATTCGGTGTTCCCGTCATTCTGGTCTGGTGGCAAGAAAAACGGAGCTCGCGGAAAGTCGCTGCAAAGGCGCAAGCCGAGGGAAGTTCCGAAACCCGACACCCCCGACCTGAGCCGGTGCCACGCCCAAGTGCCTACGACAAGCGTGTCGAGCGTGAGCGCGAACGAACTCGCGAAGCCATTGCTTCCAAAGCGCCGGCTGCCGTTCAGGCCTATTCCCCACCAAAGCAGGACTACGCCGAAATCGTTCGGGCTGGAAAGTCTGCGGCGCCGGCTCTTGCAGCGGCCGCTGAACGAAACCAACCCTCGCGAGTGGCATCGAGCGCATCGGCCCGATCATCGAAAAGCGGGTGGGTCCCGTCTAATGAAACAGCTAGCGTCGCCGGCCGCAACATCGGCGGGATGGTCTATGTCGGCACGCCTCCCTTGCTGAACACCTACGGGTATCGCGACAAATGCCGAGCCTATATCGATCCGTCCCTGTCGGTCGCGCGCTCTGGAGCCGACAAGGCTGGTGAAGGTATGCCCTACTGGCCAGGGTACTCGGATATCTCACCTCAGTGCCGGGCGACCTACCTCGACTGGTTGGCCAGCGGGCGAAACGATGCCTCCTACAACCCCGGCTACATGTTCCTGTACTTCTATGGGTTGGAGCGTCGCTTCTTCGTCGATCAGTCCAACGAAGATGCCAAGGATATCGTCCAGGAAGTTCGGCGGCTGCAGTCACTTTACCCTGACAACCACTCTGTCAGGCGTTATTTGGGGGAGTTCCTCGACATTGCGATGCTTGCCGAAACCGACCTCGACGCTATCGAGCCGATTTTCGAGAAGCAGGGCTGGGAACTTCCGTTCTCATTCAAATACGCAATCGGAGCTCGGATCGATAAAGGCGAGAACCTGACCGCTGACTGGTTGCTGAGCTGGTTCATCTGCCATCCCGAAACAAATCTGAGAACTCCCGCGACGCGGTGCCGTGACGAGTTCGTCGCTCTTTTCCGTATGCGTTTTGATCGGCGTTTTCCTGATGGGCTCAAAGTGACCAAACCCCGAAAATCACTCACGGCATCCTATCGGGCCGCCTCCAGCGAGTTTCATGGGTCCGCCAACCCAACCGTTGATGGCAAGCCGGTCCCGGATATTTCCGGCCTGCGCAAACCGGTCGAGATTGCCCAGGAGTTGGCTGACGAGGTGATGAACGACCTCGACAAGCTCAGTCGCTTCCTGGGCCGAAACCCTGACGGTCGCGGAAGCGTGGAAGCGCATGCCTTGCTGCCCTCTGAACTATGGGACGCTTTCCCATCAGAGGAAATGGACCGCTTGAAATCTTGGGCAAGCGATATCGTCGATCGGGGGGGATTGGTGCCGCTTGAGGAGGTGATCGGACGTCTGGAGGGAGAAACGAACGAGAAGATCGGGAAAAGGCAAATGACAGGAGCGGCCGACGCGCTCGCGCGTCTCGGTCTCGGTCTGGCGCCCGACCCTCGGTTTGCGCTCCGGTCGCCCAAGGCGGAGGAGCCCGTTGTGCTTTTTAGTCTGGGTGAACCCATCGAAAAACTGGAGGAAGTTTCCGACAGCTATCGAAGCGCCTTGATCGAATTGGCACTTGGGTCGTTCGTCGCCCATGCTGATGGTCGCATCGCCGAGCCTGAACGCAGGGCACTGGAAGATCAGGTTTCTGCCGCGGCCCTCAGCGATCAGGAACGCCGCAGGCTGCGGGCAAACCTTGAATGGTTCCTGGCCGTGCCGCCGGACATGACGCTTCTGCGGCGCAAATTGAAGGATGTGGGCCAAGACAGCCAGGCCGCTATGCGGGCAGCACTGGTTGGTGCAGCACATGCCGATGGCATTATTCACTCCGACGAAGTCGCAAGCATCGAGAAAATCTACAAGGCTTTGGGCCTCGATCCTGCGCTTGCCTACTCGGACCTGCATGCTGGCGAAGTTGCGGATGGTCCTCGCACTGTTCGTGCCTCGCAACCGGGTTGCCCGGGCGAAGCGATACCCGAGCTTGAAAAAGCCAGCGGACCCAAACTCGACGCTTCTCGAATTGCAGCAATCCGTTCCGACACCGAGCGCGTGTCGTCCGTCCTCGGTCAGATTTTCGATGTCGAAGAGGAAGAAAGCGGTGTCTCCGCGCCTGCCTACCAAAGCCAGCTGGCAGGGCTTGACCCGAAACACGGCGCCCTTGTCCTCGAACTGCTTACTCGGGAGCATTGGTCTGAAACCGAGTTCGAGAAGATCTGCGCCTCGCGTGGTTTGATGGCGTCCGGGGCTTTGGAAGTCGTGAATGAATGGGCTTTTGAGACCTACGATGAAGCGCTTCTCGACGAGTATGATGGATATGACGTGTCTCCGGACATTGCGGAGGCAGTAAAGAAAATGAATGCGGAGGACAGGGATGTCGAAGCTGAAACCACGTGAACGAGATGCAATCGTGCAGGCTCTTCGGGCCGGCGTCGTGCCCAAGCTCGGTTTGCGTCATATACAGGTCGGCCGCGTCCGAGAAATCGAAGAACTCGTCAAGGACATGGACCGGATATCCGACGGCGGTTCGGCCATCCGGTTCATCATCGGCGAATACGGGTCCGGCAAGACGTTCTTCATGAACCTGATCCGCCTCGTTGCCCTCGAGAAGGGTCTGGTGGTGATGTTCGCGGATCTGGCACCAGATCGCCGCATTCACGCGACCGGCGGGCAAGCCCGAGGGCTTTATGCCGAGATGGCCCGAAACCTGTCGACGCGGACAAAGCCCGATGGCGGGGCATTGGCCAGCGTGGTGGAGCGGTTTGTCAGTCAGGCTCATCGAGACGCTGAAGAACGGGATTTGCCAACAGGGTCTGTCATTCGGGAACGCCTTGGCCACTTTGAGGAACTTACCGGGGGGTTTGAGTTCGCTGAAGTCGTCCGTCGATATTGGGAAGGCCATGAGACCGGCGACGACGAGTTGAAATCCGCCGCCCTGAGGTGGCTGCGCGGCGAGTTCGCCACACGCACCGACGCGCGCAAGGCGCTCGGCGTTCGCACGATTATCGATGATGCCAATGTCTATGACCATCTGAAGCTGGTGTCGGCGTTCGTGTGCGAGGCCGGTTACAAAGGATTGCTGGTCGGCCTCGACGAGATGGTGAATCTTTACAAACTCACCTCGTCGCAGGCCCGCAATGCAAACTATGAGCAGATTCTCCGGATCCTGAACGACGTGCTGCAGGGCAGTGCCGAGAACCTGGGGTTTCTCATGGGCGGGACCCCGGAGTTTCTGATGAACACCCGTCGAGGACTCTACAGCTACGAAGCCCTTCAGTCGCGTTTGGCCGAAAATACCTTCGCGCGAGACGGATTGGTCGACCTTTCAGGACCGGTTGTCCGGCTGGCCAGCCTGACCCCTGAAGACCTCTTCGTACTTCTGGCCAATGTCCGGCGGATCATGCAGGACGACGCCGGTGCTTTACCGGACGAGGCGCTGGCGGCCTTCATGGCGCATTGCTCGGACCGAATCGGTGAAGCTTACTTCCGGACGCCGCGTAATACGGTGACGGCGTTCGTGAACTTGTTGTCCGTGCTTGAGCAAAACCCCGGTATCGAGTGGAGCGATCTGATCGAAAAAATCGAAGTCTCCGAAGACCTCGGCGAAGACATGGCCGAGGTAGACGAGTCGACTGGTGCTCAAGACCCCGGTGACGATGATCTGATTAGCTTCAAGCTCTGATCACGGACCAGGCCATGCGGCTGGAGGGCATCTGCCAGGAAGCAGAGCTTCCGGTTGTTCCTTGGCACGGGGATGTCTCGCAATCGATCAAAACGCGTGCGTTGAAGTCTCCAAAAGGGATCCTGCTGATAACCCCAGAGTCCCTTGAGGCACTTTTCGTTCGTCGCGGTTTGGAAATCTCGCGCCTGTTTGGGGCCACGCGGGCGGTCGTGATCGACGAATTACACACGGTTCTGGATAGCGAACGCGGTGTCCAGCTTCGTTCACTGCTCACAAGGCTCGAGCTCGCGATAAGGCGCCCGATCCGTCGGATAGGTCTGTCAGCTACGCTGGGCGACATGGACCTCGCCAAGGCCTATCTTCGCCCTGACGCCGCAAACGCTGTCCAGCTAATCGAAGCAGAAGGCGGCGAGGCTGAATTGAAGCTTCAGCTTCGCGGTTACCTTTCCGGCGATGAGGATGAAAACAGTCCATCCGCAACGGATGCCATAGCAGCCCATCTTTTCAAACACCTTCGAGGCAGTGACAACCTGGTCTTCGCCGGAGCGCGCCAACGGGTCGAGATTTACGCAGATCGGTTGCGGGAGCTTTGCGAACGGGAGCACCTGCCACAGGAATTCTATCCCCACCACGCGAGCCTCTCCCGAGAACACCGCGACTTCGTTGAGCGGCGCTTGAAAGACCCTGCGAAACCGACGACCACCGTTTGCACGTCGACGCTCGAGCTTGGCATCGACATCGGTGACGTGACCTGCGTGGCTCAAATCGGTGCGCCATTCAGCGTCGCGGCGTTGCGACAACGGCTTGGCCGATCTGGTCGGCGTGAAGGACAACCGGCCATTCTCAGGCAGTACGCTGTCGAAGCCCAGTTGACGCCGGAGAGCAGTTTCGTGGATCGTCTTCGCCTCAGCCTGATCAGGTCCATCGCGATGATAGATCTGCTGTTGGAAGGCTGGTGCGAACCGCCAAAACCGCAGGCGCTTCATCTCTCGACGCTCGTCCATCAGATACTGTCGGTCATTGCGCAGCGCGGCGGTGCGTCTGCAAGCGTGGTCTACAACGTGCTCTGCCGCGAAGGCCCCTTTCGGAAAGTCACAACCCAAGTATTCGCAGATGTTTTGCGTGCGATCGGCCATCCAGAAACCGGCTTGATTGAACAGACCGGCAGCGGGCTGTTGCTTTTGGGACCGACTGGCGAAAAGCTGGTTGAGCATTACAGCTTCTATGCGGTGTTCCAGACACCTGAAGAATTCCGTTTGGTTGCAGAGGGGCGGGATCTTGGAACCCTGCCAATCGACAATGTTCTTGCTCCCGGGATGCTGCTGATTTTTTCTGGGCGGCGTTGGGTGGTTCAAGAAATCCATGATCGTGAAAAGGTCATCATCGTCAAGCCCGCGAAGGCTGGTGTGCCTCCAGTCTTCGGCGGCGATGCAGGGGACATTCATGACAAGGTAATTGACCGACTGTTCGCCGTGCTCGCGGGGGATTCCAGCCCAGCTTACATGGACACAGTCTCTTTGATGATGCTCGAGGAAGCGCGTGCTCACTATGAACAGCTGGGGTTTAGGGCCAATAACATACACAGCATCGGCGAGCATACATCAGTCATTGCGACGCGGGTCGGGACGGTGAAGACATCAACCCTCGCGCTAGCACTGAGAAGCGAGGGGTTTTCGGTCGAACAGCATGACGGATTTCTGATTGTAGAGGCCGGGGACGAAACGCCCGATCTTCGATCGGCGCTGGACGATATTCGATCTGGCGCACCCATCGATTTGTTCGCAGGCGCTGGCAATCTGATATCAGAGAAGTTCCATCAATTTCTTACTATCGAACTTTTGGTTCGGGACGCTGAATCCTCAAAGCTTTCGGCACAAGCACTTCCCGATTTGGTCAAAGCTATTCTTCAAAAAGGAACTTGAAGATGTCCACGACGTGCCGGTCCACGCTTATTGTCTATGGACGACACGCAATGCGGGAGGCCCGCCTTGTGGTAGCCCGCAGCGGTCAACATGGCCTCCAGAGGCATTGCCAAGTTGTCTGTTTGAGGCTGAACTGCCCGAGAGTAGCCCGCTCATGGCTTCATGGCGCGGGCGTAGTCTGCCCATAGCTCGAATGCATCTGCCCGAGCGTGGTGATAGGACGGGGGCGGTGAGGCGATAGCGGCGTGGCTTGAAGACGATGTCGATCTGGTCATGGGCGGCAGGCGCGGCATCGTCGACAGTAGATTCATGCCTCAATCTCTACCCACCGCAGATGCCGCGATCAACTTGGCAATGGAGATCACGGGCGTAAGCGCTTACGTTGCCCAGCGGATGACCGACATTGCGCCGATGATCAGTAGCCGCCGGATATCACGCTGACCCATCTTCGACGTTCGGCCCAAAACTTGCTTGCCCCCAGTAGAATGTTGTCGTGGCACCAGTCCCAGCCAAGCTGCGAAATCACGACTGCGCTTGAACACTGACAGGGTGGGAGCGAAGGCTTCGATTGCCATTGCGGTAATTGGCCACCAGAGGTTCCAAGTCCGCCGCACTTTCTTCAATAAGCCGCTGAATGCCTCCGAGGTTCGAAAGACCCTGAGGAGCGATGAGGCCATGCTCCGCCAGGTGAGCCCGCAGCGCGTTGACCGTTTGTGTCTTCTGTCGGACAAACAGATCGCGGGTTCGAAAGACCATGGCACGCGCCTGCTGTCGGGGTGACTTTGGTTCAACAAATCTCATGGTCGGACGGCTGGCTGCTTCAGCTATCGCCTCCGCATCAGCCGCATCATTCTTTTGACGCTTGACGAAAGGCTTGACGTAGGCAGGCGGTACCAACCTGACGGTATGCCCCAGAGCACTGATCTCACGTGCCCAATAATGGGCCGTGGCGCAGGCCTCCATCGCAACCACACAGAGCGGAAGGTCCGCGAAAAATGCCAACACCTGACCCCGTGCCAGCTTCTTGCGAACAGCAACGCTGCCATCGGCCGTGGCACCGTGAACTTGGAAAACCCGCTTTGCCAAATCCAGCCCAACGATGGTAACTTCTGCCATGGATACTTCCTCCTTCTGTGATGTGACCCACATCACCTTGGCACATTGCGATGTCGTCGGGAGGGGGTATCCACCCCATCAATTCTCAGTGAAAAGACCGGGTCACTTCTCAGCGGAAATCAACAGAATGGTATCTCGACGCGGCTGGACCGCCATCCGCTGGCCAACCCGGTGCTCATTGCGGTGCTTCTGATCGCGCCGCTCCTGTCGCTGTCGCAGACCCCCTATGCGACCTATTTCGACGGCGCCCAGTTCATTCACTTCCTGCTTGGACCCGCGACCGTCGCCCTCGCAGTGCCGCTGCACGCGAACCTCGCGACGATCCGCAAGAGCGCACTACCCCTGCTGGCCGCGCTCTTCGCGGGCTCACTCGCGGCGGCAGGCTCCGCGATCCTGATCGCAATGGCCTTCGGGTTGCCGGAGCAGGTGATCGTCTCGATCGGCCCCAAGTCCACCACAGCACCCGTCGCGCTTGGCGTGTCGGAGGCGCTTGGCGGCAGCCCGACGCTGACGGCGGTGCTGGTGATCCTGACGGGCATCACCGGGGCCGTCGTCGTGACGCCCCTGATGAACCTGCTGCGCATTCGCGACTGGCGGGCGCGCGGGTTCGCCGTCGGGGTCGCCGCACATGGTATCGGGACCGCGCGGGCCTTCCAGGTGAACGAAACCGCCGGCGCCTTCGCGGGAATCGGCCTGGTGTGAACAGGCGTGCAAAATTGACCCCGTAGAGGGGTGATCGGCGTCCAAAAATGACCCCCTTACACTGACGTGGA
>CANMQJ010000033.1 GCA_947500005.1 uncultured Paracoccaceae bacterium
GAGCTCGCTGAACTGATGCCCTGGAACTTCGCCAAATAGTCAAGCGGCAGGTCCAAGGGTCGTCAGGCGGCGCTTACTGCCGCCGCAGTCATGCGCCGCCTGGTTGACGTCTTCTCGTGCGCCCATTGATGTGATCCAGACCGGCACTTTCCAGCGCGCACATATTTCGACGTCCCGCTCAATCCGATCATTCGAACGATGGACGATCTGGTTGACCGCGAATGGCGCGGCGGGCCGATCGGGATTGGCCTGATTGTGCGCGTCAAGCTCTTCGGTGATGCGCTTGAGCCAGGCTTCGAGCAGTGGTGGCTCCCCTTCGGACTCGCGTGCGTTCAGCGCCGGAAAGCTGCCGATAACGCCGGCCTTGCACTGGGCGATGACAAGATCCGGCCCGGACACCAGGAACATGGGCGAGCAGATCACGGGCAGGCGGAAGCGGCCGAGAGGGGTGTCGGAGTACATGGTCCTGTCCTTTTTACGTCCACAACGGCGCACGCAGGGGCCGCTTCCGGCGCGATAGTCCATGAATCGCCAGTCCGAAACAATCCTGTCTGCCGACCCCAACGGACATTGCGCAGGCAAGGCGCCGTGTTCAGAACGCGTTCAACCCGGTCAGGTTCCGGCCGATGACCAGCTTCTGAATCTCGGTGGTCCCGTCCGGGATCGGCATGATTTTTGCGTTGCGGAAGTGCCGTTCGACCGGGAACTCTCTGGTAATGCCATTGCCGCCATGGATTTGCACCGCTTTTCCGGCGATCTCTACCGCCATCTCTGTCGCATACCATTTCGCCATCGAGGTCTGGGTGTCGCAACGCACGCCCAGATCCAGAAGTTGCAGCCCGCGCTGGCACAACAGGCGCGCTGCATCCAGATGCGTGGCCATGTCGGCCAGGTAGCCCTGGATCAACTGGTGCCCGCCGATCGGCTTGCCGTGCTGTTCGCGTTCCTGCGCATATTTGACGGCACATTCCAGTGCCGCCTGGGCAATGCCAATGCTGGTCAGGCCGACAAACACGCGTGCGCTTTCAAACAGCTTCAAAGTCTGGAACAGGCCCCCGCCTGCATTACCGAGAACATGTTCGGCGGTGGTTTCGGCCCGGTCGAAAAACAATTCGCAGGTCGATGCACCAACAAGCCCCAGCTTGCGCAATTCGCGGCTTTCGTATCCGCCGGTGTCACGGTCGACGATGACCATGGAAATACCGTCGTCCAGATTGCAGACAACGATGGCGAAATCCGACTGGGCCCCGTTGGAAATCCAGAGCTTCTGGCCGGTGACGAAAATCTTGTCGCCCTCGCGGTCTGCGCGGGTCTTGACCTCGCGCACGTTCGAGCCGACCTCTGGTTCGGAAATACACGTGGCACAGATCCGTTCGCTGCGCAGGAGCGGCTTCAGATAGGCTTCTTTCTGCGCCGCATTTCCCAGAAGGTTGACCGCAAACACGGCGTGGCCTTGGATCAGGACCGCAATTGCCAGATCTGCCCATATCCGGGCCAGTTCCTCGTAAAGGATGCCATAGGTCATGCGGTCGATTCCGGCACCGCCGTCTTCCTCGGGGATCAGGCCGCTGATCAGCCCGAATTCCTCGACCTTGGCGAACAGGGACTTCAGCGTTTTCGCATCGGGCGGGTGTCCGAGGTCTTCGTATTTCTCGGCCAGCGGAGCGAACTCTGCCTCGGCCATCTTGCGGAAGTTCTCCAGCAACATGCGTTGCTCGTCTGTATAGATTGCCTGAGCGGCGGCGATCACGTTTTCCATAATTCTTTTCCTTGTTTCAGCGGCCGAGAATGGTGACACAGGCGGCAGCTTCTTCTACCCCGTGCAAGCCGCCACCGTTTTCGGCGATGGCGTTCTGCGCCCCTTCGACCTGACGCGCGCCGGCTTCGCCGCGCAGTTGCGTAACCAGTTCAAAGACCTGCCCGATACCGGTGGCCCCGACCGGGTGGCCCTTGGATTCCAATCCGCCCGAAGGGTTCACCGGAATGCGTCCGCCGATCTTTGTGTCGCCGCGCAGGCTGGCCGGGCCGCCCTCACCGAACTCGACAAACCCGAGGTTCTCGATCTGGATCACTTCACCGACGGCGGTGGCGTCATGCACTTCGGCAACCGACATATCTTCGGGGCCGAGCCCCGCCTGTTCATAGGCCTGATGCGCGGCCAGCCGGGTCAGGTGGTTCTTGTAATCTTCCGGCGGACGGTCGGTGCCCGAGCGCAGGATCGCGGCCTTGACCTTGATCGCGCGGGCGGGATCGAGCCCCAGCCGCTTGAGCCCTTCGCCCGTGCACAGCACGGCCGCCGCGGCACCGTCCGAGATCGGGGCGCACATCGGCAGGGTCAGCGGATAGGTGATGGGCGGCGCGGCCAGAACCTGATCGACACTCATGGCATCGCGATACTGCGCCAGCGGATTATGCGCGGAATGTGCATGGTTCTTGGCGGCGACGGCGGCGAACTGTTCCTGCGTGGTGCCAAAGGTCTTCATGTGCAACCGCGCGAAGCCTGCGTAGACATCCATGAACACGCTGTAGGGCTTGGGCGATTTCGATCCTTCGGGTTCCTCGACTCCGGTACCCAGATCGGCCAGCCGTTGCGCGACCTCGTCGCCGTTGCTGACGTCCCAGCCGCTGTCGAAGGCCGAAAACATCAACGCGCGGTCGTCGGAATACATCTTTTCGGCGCCTATGGCGAGGCAGCAATCGCCATTGCCCGCCTTGAGAAAATCCACCGCCAGTTTGAACCCGGTCGAGGCGCTGGCACAGGCGTTTTCGACATTCACCACCGGAATGCCCTGAATGCCCATCTCGCGTAGCGCGATCTCGCCCCGTATCATGTGCTGGCCTTCCATGTGGCCCTGCACCGCGTTCGAGAAGAACGCGCCGTCGATGCGATCAGCCGACACTCCGGCGTCTGAAAGGGCGGCGGCGACGGCCTCGCCGGTCATGGCCTTGATGGTTTTGTCCCGGAATTTTCCGAACGGCGTCATCCCGACGCCAACGACGTAAATGTCCTGCATCGTTTGTCCTCCTGATCTAGTATCCGCGAAACTGCGGTTTTCGTTTTTCATTGAACGCCGACAGGCCCTCGTGCATGTCCCAGGACCGCATGTGCGCGCGCAGGTTCAGCATCTCTTCGGACAGGGCGGCGGTTTCATCCACGTCCAGCGACCGGTTGGCAACCGCCTTCATACGGCGCAAGACCGCCGGGCTTTTGTCGGCCAGCTTGTCGGTAAATTCCTGCACGGCGTCGCGCAGTTCTTCGTCCGCGACGACCTTGTTGACCAGCCCCCAGTCCATCATGTCCCGCGCCGAAACGTTCTCGCCCGAGAACAGCAGGTATTTCGCGCGGTTCAGTCCAATCCTGCGCGGCAGGATCGCCGCACCGCCTGCTCCGGGAAAGACCCCGAAATTGGAGTGTGCGTCGCCCAGCTGGGCGCTTTCGGCGGCAAAGACCAGATCGCAGGCCATCACCATTTCCAGACCGCCGGCCATGGCCAGCCCATTCACCGCGGCGATTACGGGTTTCGGGCCATGCCGCATCAGTCCAAACGTGTGATCGACAAGATCAAGAAGGTCCGGTTCGCCCGGTGCATGTTTGGCGCCAGCAACTTCTTTCAGATCGGCACCGGCGCAGAACGCCCGCCCCGAACCGGTCAGGACAATTGTGCGAACCGCATCGTCGGCCAGCGCCGATTCCAACGCGGCCGCGATCTCTCGCAACATCTGCGTTGACATCGCGTTGAGCTGTTCGGTGCGCTGGAAGGTAATCCATTCAGTTTTTGCCACCCGCTCGACAAATAGCGTCTGCTTCTCTTCAGTCATGCTACGCTCCTGAAAAATAAGGATATTTATGTTTTCCGTCTTGTCTTTTGCGGCGATCTGCGCTGCACTGGGGCGGACCCGCACGTGGACAATACAAGAGCTGGAGACTGATATGAGTAATGCACCCCTGGCCGGCCTGAGGATTCTCAGCCTTGCCGAACAATTTCCCGGCCCCTACGCGACAATGCTGTTGTCCGACATGGGGGCCGAGGTGATCATGATCGAACGTCCGGGCATCGGTGATCCGGCCCGGCAGTTTCCGCCGTTGTTCCGGGCTCTGAACCGGGGCAAGCGCAGCGTCGCGCTGGATCTGAAATCGGCCGAGGGGCTGGCACGGTTTCGCGAACTGGCCAAGGTTTCGGATGTTATCGTCGAAGGGTTCCGCCCTGGAAAGCTCGCAGCCTTGGGCGCCGGGTTCGAGGACATGCGTGGCGTCAACCCGCGGCTGGTCTACGTGTCGATTTCGGGCTACGGGCAGGACGGCCCCTATCGTGACCGTGCCGGCCACGACCTGAGCTACGAAGGCGTTGGCGGCCTGCTGGCCGATCAGGCCGATGCAGGGCAACCGGGCCCTGTTCCGGCGGTCCCCCTCGCGGATGTGGGCGCGGCGTTGTTCGCGGCGATCGCAATCCTGTCGGCGGTGGTGTCGAGCCAGCGGACGGGGCAGGGGCGTTACGTGGACGTGTCCATGTCGGACGCTGTGGTTTCGATGTTGACGGCATTCCTTGTTCCGGCCGCCAATGGCACACCGCTGGGCGAGTTCATTGCCGAGCCGGGCTATGGCGTGTTCACCTGCAAGGACGGCAAGCTCATGACCTTGTCCATCGCGCATGAAGACTGGTTCTGGAAACCGTTCTGCGACGTGATCGACAAGGCGGACCTCGCGGGGTTGACAGGCCGCGACCGTGTCGCCCGCAAGGACGCGTTGCGCGAAGAGATCGCGGCGGTTCTGGTCGGCAAGACGCGCGCCGAATGGGGCGATCTTCTGGACAAGGCGGGGGTGCCATGGGGTCCGGTCAATTCCCTGGTCGAAACGCTGGACGACCCCCATGTGCGTGCGCGACAGTTGCTGCGCACGATCGCGCATGACAGCGGCAAGTCCGAGACTTTCATTGTCCAGCCTCTGAAGTTCGATGGTTTCGAGACCGCAGCCCCTGACCTGCCACCAGAGCTTGGCGCAGACAATGACAGCGTTCTTTCGGGCAGCGCCAGCTAGAGACGGCATCCGTCCGATGTCGGCTTTAGCAGGCAAAGGAATACCCGCCATTCACCGGATAGGTCTGTCCGGTGATCCAGCTGGCGGCATCCGAGCAGAGAAACAGGATCATTCCGGCGGGATCTTCCGGCTCGCCCAGCCGGCGGATCACATATTGCGACAATGCCCGCTTCTCGGTCTCTGCATCCGGGATCAGGTCGGCAACAGCCGGTGTTTTCGTTCCCCCCAGGGCGACGCAATTCGCGGTGATCCCGAACCGGCCACCCGCCTTGGCGATGGCCCGCATGAAGCCTGCCGCACCGGCCTTGGCTCCGGAATAAACCGCCAGATGCGGCTCGCCGACGCGACCGGCGTCGGAAATGACGGTCACGATGCGCCCATAGTCACCTTTGACCATCAAGGGCATGGCGTGTCGGGTGCAGTTCAGAACCCCATCGAAATTGGTCGCCATCCAGCGGCGCCATTCGGCGGGATCGGATTCCCAAAACGGAACAAGATCGTCAAGACGCGATGTCGGCCCGGCGTTGCCCGCATTGTTGACCAGAATATCCACGCCGCCGAAGGCGTTCTGAGCCTCGGCAAACGCCGCGCCGACCGCGTCGAAATCCGACACATCGAACGCGAGCGGCATCGCCTTTGCACCGGCTGCCTCCACTTCCGCGGCAACGCTTTCGGCCCGTTCGGCGTGAAAATCGTTGACGACGACGGCACCGGCCCCGTGTTCAGCCAGATAAAGCGCGACTTGTCGGCCCACGCCCTGACCCGCTCCGGTTACTACTGCGGTACGACCCTTGATGGATAGAAGTTCACTCATCTTCGTTCCTTTCCTATCCCAGCCACCTCTTGCGGCGGCGATAATGTTTGATTTCACGATAACTTTTGCGTTCGCCGGACGCGGTGACACCAAGATAAAACTCCTTGATGTCCTCGTTGTCAGCGAGCTTGTCTGCCGGGCCATCCATCACGATACGGCCATTTTCCATCACATAGGCGTAGTCGGCGATCGACAGTGCAGCAGCGCTGTTCTGTTCGACCAGGAAAAAGGTAGTGCCTTCTGATTTGAGTTGCTTGAGCACTTCATAAACATCCCGGATCATCATCGGGGCCAGACCCAGGGACGGCTCGTCAATCGCGATGATCTTGGGCTTGGCCATCATGGCCCGACCAATCAGCAGCAGTTGCTGTTCGCCACCAGACATGAAGCCAGAGGTTCGATTGCGGAGGTCGGCAAGCCGAGGCATCAAGGTGTAAACATGGTCCAGGCGGTTTTTAAGCTCGGCGGAATTGGGCACCATGTGTCCGCCGACGATCAGGTTCTGCTCTGACGTCAGATGGCGCAACACGCGCCGGCCTTCCATCACGTGGATCAGGCCATTCTTCACGACTTCCGAGGCTTCCATGTTCTGAACGGGGGTTCCGTCCAGAACGATGGACCCTGCCGAAACGGTTCCATCCTCGGATTTGAGCGTTCCCGAGATGGCCTTGAGCGTCGTGCTTTTGCCCGCGCCATTGCCACCGAGCAGAGCAATACATTGACCTTCACTGACTGTCATGGACACGCCTTTGAGCGCCAGGATGACGTCGGAATAGGTCACTTCTACATTATTGAGTTCCAGCATGGTCATATTGCCCGGGGCTAAGGATCTGGACGGGCGCCGCGACTGCGGCGCCCGGATTAATTCACCACTTCTGAACGTCAGGAACGTCGACGCCGGTCGCTTCGATGGTGATCTTGCCATCTTTGACAGTGCCCACATTCACCTTGAGACCTTCCAAAGGGAAAGGCGCATCGGGAGTGAACGTGAGGGATGGAAGAAAGCCGTGGGTTTCTTCGGTCGTGATCGGCCCGGCAAAAAGCGCCTCGCGTACCATCTCTCCGGTCAGGCCCTCGGCACCGTTCGCCTCGATCGCGTGATCGATCACGGTCACGACAAAAAGACCTTGAGACACGCCCATTGCGGTCACGACGTTCCAGGGCGCCTTGAGTCCATGATCCGCAACCAGTGTTTCATAGAATTGCCGCGCGGGAGTGTCTTCATCGGCTGCGATCGCCATGCCGTAGGCTTCAAAGTCGCCCTCCAGTTGATCAAGCCCGCCAAGCGCGCCGCCCGAGGCCGGAAGCCCGTTATGCGAACTCATCATGATCGGGATGCTCGAACCGTTGGCCTGCAGTCCACGTTTCGCCGCAACCACGATAGAAGTGTTCGTCTGGATGACCAGCGCCTCGGCCCTGGCCCGCACGACGCGGCGCATTTGCCCCGTCAGATCGGTCGGTTGCACTTCGGTATAGATGACCTCGACGAGGTCAATCTCCTCGGGGTGCTCTTCGGCATAGAGTTCGAGGCCCTTTGCCATATCGACATAGGCAGGCGAGGCCTCGGAAGCCAGGATCGCGACCTTAAGCGGACCGTCTCCACCTCGCTGTTCACGCATCCAGTTCAGAAAGCCGGCGCTTTCGTGCGAATAGGTCGGACGCGGGTTGAAAATCCAGGAATCCGGTTTCCAGGCAAAACCGTAGCTGGCCGTGGCCATGAACATCGGAATCTTGTCTTCCGGCAGGCGTTCGGAAAGGGCGGCAACGTCAGGCCCGCCAAGGCCGACGACCGCAATCGGGTTCAGTTCCGATTTGATCCCGGGCCAGAGGCTCGCCACCTGTGCCGCGTCATAGCGGGTTTCGTAGTTCTTGTAGTTCAGCGTAACGCCGAGTTCCTTGCCCCGGGTTTCATTCCACCAGGTGAACACGGCCTCGCGTCCGCCCGCCAGAACGGGCATGATGTCAGCATAGGGGCCGGAAAAGTCCGAGAGCAAGGCGAGATTATAGTTTGTCTCCGCCTGCGCTTTCAAAGGCATAGATGCCGCAACAGCTATGGCACACGCTGCCAGCAGGCCGCGGAGGCCTTGTTTCGTTTGGTAAGTCATATTCTTCCTCCCAGGTTAAGAGCCGCTCTATTTTTTCAGTAGGGAAACGGCCAGATACGATAAGATGATTTCATTATGTTCCAGCGGTGCATCAGCCCCTTGGGTTCGAGGATCATGAACAATGCGATCACGCCGCCAAGAACGACATTCATGCCGGCGAACACGATGTCACCGCCAAGGAATGATACCGAGTCGGCAATATTGGGGCCGACCGTCGCGATGATTTCCTGGATGATGCGGATAATGAAGACACCGACCAGGGCTCCCACGATTGATCCCATCCCGCCGACGATGATCATCGCGACAAAGAAGATCGAGTGAAACAGGGTGAACTGGTCCACCCCCACGAAGCGGATCAGATAGGCCCACAGCGCCCCGCCGACACCCGCATAGAAAGCGCCGATCAGGAAGGCATTCGCCTTGGTGGCCGCGACATTGATCCCCATGATACCTGCGGCCACGTCATCATCCCTGACCGCCACGAAAGCACGGCCAAAGCGTGACCGCACGATCCCGAATGCGCCCGCGACCATGATCGCGGTGACCGCAAAATTCATGTAGAACTGCGCAGTTTCGCCAACGAAGCGCAGCCCAAAAAGTTCTGCGGGCGGCACGGTGATGCCGTTTGATCCACCCATCCAGGTTGACGGCAGGTTTAATACGGCAAAGTGGAACAGGAACTGTGCCGCAATCGTGGTCAGAGCCAGATAAAACCCCTTGATCCGCGCCGCGGTCAAACCAAAGAGAAAGCCGAATAGCGCAGCCGAGAGGCCGGCCAGAGGAATCGTCAACAAGAATGTAAGGCCGGTCTTCGAGGCCAGTATCGAGGCCGTATAGGCCCCGACCCCCATGAAAGCCGCCTGACCCAGGTTGATCTGGCCCGCATAGCCGGTGCAGATCTGAAGCCCTACGGCAATGACGGCGCTGATCATCATCATGTTCAGGATAGCGATGATACGCCCGCTTACCAGATAAGGCGCTAACAACAATAAAGCCATGAACAAGACGAGGGCAAGCACCTGCCAGCGCGTTCGGATAATACGTCTGTCACTGCGATAGCTTGTCGGGAAAATACCGGAGGGATCCATGGATTACACCCGCTCGATCGTGCGCCAGCCGAACAGGCCGGTCGGCCGGATCAGCAGAATGGCAAGCATGATGATGTATGGCACGACACTGCCAAGTGAGCCGCCAATCAGCGGGTCAAGATAGTTGGTGGTCAGGCTCTGGGCGATTCCGATGATCACGCCCGCTAGGATAAGCCCGCCGATGGACTCAAGCCCGGCAAACAGCGCCACCGGCAGGGCCGCGAACCCGATATCCGAGGCCAGGAAAGTCAGCGATTTGCCGCTGAGAAAGATCATTGCACCGATCGTGGACAGGATTGCCCCAAGCACCCAGGCAAAGGCAATCGAGCCCTTCACTGAAATCCCCATCGAAGATGCCACGACGTGATCTTCTGCCACTGCGGTCATCCGCAGGCCCGACCGGGTCCGGTTGAAGAACCACGACAGCCCGACGGCGGCGACAATGGTGATGATCCCGCCCATAAGGAGGTTCATCGGGATCAACATATCACCGAGGAACAACGGTTTCAGCGGGAAAATGATCGGGAAGGGCCGCACGGCGGGACCGAACACAAGTAGCACCAGCCCGCGCAACAGGATCAGCAGGCCGACAGTTACCATGACCATCGAAAAAACCGATTCACCGATCAGCTTTGTCAGAAAAATCCGTTCGATTGCGTATCCGACAAGGCCCGCCAGAACCAGCGAAAGCGGTATCGACAACCAAAGGCTAAGCCCCGCTTGCATCGTTGTGAACCAGACGATGAACCCGCCGATGATCACAAGTTCGCCCTGCGCGAAGTTGAATACCTTGCTGGCGCGGTAAATCACGACAAAGCCCATGGCCACCAGCGAATATAGTAGGCCGATCAAAGCCCCGGTTATGATGTCATTGATGAAATAAACCATGTTCGCCGACCTCCTTTAGGTTTTGGACTGCGGCTTGGCAGCCTTCGATGCGTTTTCGACATCTGATACGCGAACCGTGGCCTTGAGAACGCCTTGACGGCCATCCTGATAGGTCACGGCGATTTCAAGATCGGTCTTGTCATCGCCGCCATAGATCGCTTCGACAAGCTTTGCATATCGTTCCTCCAGAAAGGCCCGCCGGAGTTTCCGGCTGCGGGTCAACTCGCCTTCATCCGGGTCGAGCTCTTTAGGGAAATTCGCAAACCGCGCGATGCGCGAGCCTTGGGGTAGAAGGCCATTGATGCGCGCCACTTCGCCTTTGATAAGCTCCAGAATTTCGGGTTTCTGCGACAGATCGGTGTATGTCGAGAAGCTGATCTTGTTCTCTTCCGCCCAACGACCCAGAACTTCCATATCGATATTGATAAGCGCGCTGACGAAGTCACGGCTTTCGTCGCCCAGGGTCATGAGATCCTTGATGAAGGGGCTATAGCGCAACCGCGTTTCGATGAACTGCGGCGGATAGCTGTGCCCGTTTGCCAGGCGGCGCATGTCCTTGACACGGTCAAAGAACAAAAGCTCGCCGTCGTCGGTCATCGACACCGCGTCACCGGTCTTGTACCAACCGTCTTCGGTCAGCTCCTCTGCGGTCTTTTCGGGCTTGCCGTGATAGCCGCCGAAGCCCGATCCGCCCCGCACCTGAAGCTCGCTTTCGTCCGAGACTCTGTAGTCCAGCGGGTCGCCATAGTTCGTGTTGCTTTGCATCCAGCTGCCGCTGGTTTCCAGCTGATAGCTATCGCCGACATGCGCAGTCAGAAGGCCGATTTCGGTCGCGCCATAGACGTTGCGCAGCTTGACCCCCATCGCGTGGAACATGCGAAAGACGTCAGGTGCCATCAGGGCGCCGCCGCTCATTGCGTTTTTGGCCTTACCAAGGCCAAGATTGTCGCGCAGGTGATGCAGCACCAGCGCCTCGGCAAAGGGAAGCTGCAGACGTGCGGCAAGGCTGGGGCTGCGCCCCTCCAGCCGCTCGACATAAACGTTGCGGCCGACTTTCATACCCCAATTGTACATCGCATTGCGGAACTTGCCCGCACCCAGCATCCGGGCCTGGACGATAGAAGCGAGGTTCTCCCACTGGCGCGGGCTGAACACCAGCGCGTCAACCGCCAGTTCGCGAATGTTGGTCAGCACGTCTTCGGGGCCTTCGGGGAAATTGACGACCATGGGCGCGATCAAACCGATCGACAGGCCGAAAATCTGTTCCGTGACCCAGGCGGGGGAAATGTAGGTCAGGTACTCCGTGCCTGGCGCGATTTCGATTGCCCCCATCACCCGCGAGCAGTTGTCGAACAGGTAGCGATGGCTGATGACAACGCCCTTGGGTTTTCCCGTGGTCCCGGAGGTATAGGACAGCAAGGCGGTATCGTCCGCCCGTCCGCGTTTGACGTGTTCTTCAAATCTGGCAGGCTCTTTGGCGTGGATCTGACGTCCAGCCGCGCTCACACTTTCAAAGGAATGCAACAGGGGATGATCATAGCCCCAGAGGCCGGAATCATCCCAGTAAACGATCGCCAGGGCACCCGGGTATTTGCCCGCGATCTCGATGCATTTATCGACTTGCTCCTGATCCTGCGCCAGAAAAATCCGCGTTTGCGAGTCTTCGGCCAGATACAGAATCTCTTCGGCGTTCTGATCCGGATAGACGGACAGGACTTTGCCGCCCAATGACTGGACGGCGTATTCAGCCCAGAAATGTTCGGGTTCGTTTTCGCCGATCATCATGACGGAATCGCCCGCCGACAGGCCCAGGTTCTCCAGCCCGAGAGCCAGGGCACGAACCCTGTCAAGCACATCGGCCCAGGTGAATTCACGCCAGATACCAAGGCGCTTGTGGCGTTCGGCGAGGTCATTCGGCGAGGAGATTGCACGCGCGAGCAACACCTGTGGCAGGGTTTCGCTATGTGTCACTGCCGGGTCTGAATAGACCATTGCTGTTCTTTGTTTGACCATCCCGCTACCCCAGATATGCCTTGATCACAGCCGGGTCCTTCTGGATTTCTTCCGGGGTGCCTTCGGCGATCACCCGCCCGAAATCCAACACCACAATCCGGTCGGCAAGGTCCATAACCACGCCCATGTCGTGCTCGACCAGAACCACCGGAATCTTGCGCGCTTCGCGCACATCGAGAATGAAGCGCGCGAGGTCTTCTTTCTCTTCCGAGTTCATACCGGCCATCGGTTCATCCATCAGCAGGATCGACGGTTCCTGCGCCAATGCACGGCCCAGATCGACACGTTTGCGCAGCCCGTACCCCAACGTGCCCACGGGCCGGTTGCGGATTGCCTCGATCTCCAGAAAGTCGATGATCTCTTCGGCGGCTTCGCGATGTTCCGATTCCTCGCGCATCACGGGACCGAATTGGAAAAAAGCCTGGATCACATTCGATTTCATCAGCATGTGACGGCCGATCATGATGTTTTCCACCACGGTCTGCCCGGCAAAAAGATGGGTGCCCTGAAACGTCCGCGCCAAACCGCGCCGGGCGATCTGGTCAACACGCAGGCCGGTCACGTCCTGACCAGACAATTCGACACGGCCTTTCTGCGGACGGTAGAAGCCCGCAGTAACGTTCAGAAGTGATGTTTTTCCGGCACCGTTCGGGCCGATGATCGCAAGCAATTCATCGTCGTTTATAGAGATGCTCACATCGTCGAGCGCCGTCACACCGCCAAATTTCAAAGTTGCACCACGCACCGCAAGCGGCGATGAGACGATCCCGCCATTCGTAGTCATGATGCAGCCCGTGCCTTTTCCCGACACGTCATGGAGTCGCGCACAGCCCTACCGTAGGGTTGTCCGTTGAGAACGAGTTTTCCTCGCATCGTTTCTCCTCCCACCTCTTTGTTCAGAGGTTTGCCTGGGCTATTTACCAAGTCTCCCCGCGCAACCTAACAGATGTTAGAAAATTTAGTCAACAACTGAATTCGCTACCGAAGAAAACCGATCAGACAGCCGCGTACTCTGCGGAAAAGCTTCGAAGACCTTTTTGATCCTGACACCAGACTGTCCCGGAGGCACCGGTCCCTTCATTGTGCAATTGCAATTCGCAGGGCAGGGTCAGCGGTGCGAGTCCGCGGAAAGAAAACCGGTGGGGCGACGTCTTCAACGCATCCGCCGCCAGGTTCAGAAGCAGCGTTGCCTGTAAAGGGCCATGCACAACAAGCCCGGAATAGGCTTCGGTTTCGGTCGCGTAGATGTGGTCATAGTGGATGCGATGGGCATTGAACGTCAGCGCCGAATAGCGAAACAGCAGCACAGGATCCGGAGTCAGGCTCGATCTGAGCGTGGCGGGGTCGCCCGCGTCGGGTGCGCTCTTCACCGGGCGGGGCGCGGTGATCTTACGAAAGACAATCGACTGCTGTTCCCGGATACAAAGCCGGTTGCCGCTGAAATACTCGTGTTCGATGGTCACAAAGACCAACGCTCCGCTGCGGCCCTGCTTGGCCGTTATATCCCCGATCGACGAGCGGCGGGTGAAGGTTTCACCGATCGTCAGCGGCGCGATATGTGTAACATCGCCGCCGGCCCACATGCGGGCGGGCAGCGGTACCGGGGGCAGAAATCCACCCCTTGCGGCATGGCCATCTTCTGACAGGGCGGCAGCTGGCACGGTATCAAGGGCAATACACCAATGAATTCCCAGCGGAACATCACCCGCTCCGCCCCAAAGGTGCGGGCCGAACGTGGCACGGAATTTGTCGATCAGTCCCTGCGTCAGAACATCTTCACTGGTTTCGGTGCGTCCCAGCCAGGGCGCCAGCGCGTCTAGGTCGATCTCACTCATGGTCGCGGCCTCAGAAGGATCGCGGCATGCCGAGGATATGCTCGCCGACATAGGACAGGATCAGGTTGGTCGAGATCGGGGCCACCTGATACAGTCGGGCCTCGCGGAACTTGCGCTCGACATCGTATTCCCGCGCGAAACCGAAGCCGCCATGGGTCTGGATGCAGGCATTGGCCGCTTCCCAGCTGGCTTCCGAAGCCAGCAGCTTGGCCATATTCGCCTGCGCCCCACAATCCAGCCCGGCATCGAAACGTCTGCAGGCCTCAAAGCGCATCAGATTGGCGGCCTCGATGTTCACATAGGACCTGGCGATGGGGAATTGCACGCCCTGGTTCTGGCCTATGGGACGGTCAAAGACCACGCGGTCGCCGGCATAGGCGCGGGCCTTGTCAACGAACCAGTATCCATCACCGATACATTCCGCTGCAATCAGGGTCCGTTCGGCGTTCAGCCCGTCAAGAATATGGTAAAACCCGCGCCCTTCGGTCCCGATCAGGTTTTCAGCGGGGATTTCCAGGTTGTCGAAAAACACTTCATTGGTTTCGTGGCCGGGCATATTGGCGATGGGGCGGACCTCCATGCCGTTGCCGATTGCCTCTTTCAGATCGACCATAAAGATCGACAGACCCTGCGACTTTTTCTTGACCTCGTTCAGAGGCGTGGTGCGTGCCAGAAGGATCATCAGGTCAGAATGCTGGATGCGGCTGATCCAGACCTTCTGGCCATTGATCTCATACCGGTCACCCTTCTTGACCGCGGTGGTCTTCAGTTTGGTGGTATCAGTTCCGGTTGTCGGTTCGGTCACGGCCATGGATTGTAGGCGCAACTCGCCGCTGGCAATACTGGGCAGGTATTTCTGCTTTTGCGCGTCCGAACCGTGCCGCAGCAGCGTGCCCATATTATACATCTGCCCGTGGCAATGACCCGCGTTGCCACCGCAGCGGTTCACCTCTTCCATGATGATCGAGGCTTCCGTCAACCCCAGTCCCGAGCCACCGTATTCCTCGGGGATCATCGCCGCGAGCCAGCCCTCGCGGGTCAGCGCATCGACGAATTCCTCGGGGTAGGTTTCGTTTTCGCCGAACTTGCGATGATATTCTGGCGGAAACTGCGCGCAAAGTGCGCGCAAGGCGTCGCGCAGATCGGTGTGAGTGTCTGGGGCTGACGTCTGCATTGGTTACTTCGCTCCCGGTCCCGACGTTTCAAGAATTTCCTGTTCGGCGCGCTGCCACAGCTCATAGGAAATCGGGTTTTCGCTCTCTTCGAGGATATGACCGACCAGACCGATGGCACGCGCCATGACGCCAAAGCCGCGCACGATCTTCCAGGGGAAGCCGAATTCACAGCAGATTGCACCGATCGCCCCGGTGGCGTTGATCGGCAGCATCTTGCCCGATTTTTCTTCGGCGACGGCCTGAATTTTCTGGATCAACGCGATGTATTCACCGGATTTTCCGTTTTCGGCGGCGATCTGGAACAGGCGCGGCGTGCGCGGATCGACAGGCTTGTGCACCGGATGGCCAAGCCCCGGCACGATGGCCTTGCGGGCGCGGAATTTTTCAACTGTTTCGACGGCAAGCGCATCCAGATCGACGCCGGTGCCGAGTTTTTCCTGCGGCAGCGCCTCGTAAAGCAATTTCGAGGCACCCTCCATCGAACCGACAAAGACGGTGCCAAGCCCACACAGCCCGGCCGCAACGGCCGCCTGAAGCGATTCCGGCGCACCCATGTAAGTCATCCGCGCCGCCAGAGCCGAAGGCGTGATGCCATGTTCGACAAGAGTAATGACGATGGCGTTGAACACCCGGCTTTCCTCGGGCGTGGCTTTGCGTCCCGTCAACTGCAGGAACGCCAGATCGCCGAGGTTCATGTGCCCGAGGATCTCGTTCGGCAGGTCGAGGCCACGCACGCTGATCTTGTCAGAGGTGCTCCAGGCAATATCGGAGCTGATTTTTTCTTTGCGTTTTCCCATTAGACCGGATCCCATGAAAAGACATCCGCCGAAACTTCGAGCGGCGTGAACTGTGATTTGAGCGCGGGAATGGCGCGCTCGGCGATTTCATCGGCGGTCCAGCCATCACCGGAATGGACCGACCGCACGGGGCGGGGCTGATTGAACAGGAAGATCTCGTTTTTGCGAACCGCAAAGATTTGACCGGACACGTCAGCCGCGCGGTCGCTCATCAGAAAACAGGCCATTGGCGCGACCTTGGCCGGTGTCATTTCCTTGATCTTCTCGACACGCGCCACCTGTTCCGGGGTGTCTGTCTTGATAGACGAGATCATCCGGCTCCAGGCGAAGGGCGCGATGCAGTTCGAACGGACGTTCCACCGCTTGAGGTCGAGGGCCACCGATTTCGAGAAGGCCGCGATGCCCAGTTTTGCGGCTGAATAGTTCGCCTGCGCCAGATTGCCGATCAGCCCCGAGGTCGAGGTCATGTGCACCAAAGCACCGCTCTCCTGTTCGCGGAAATAATCGGCCGCCGCGCGGCTGGTGTTGAAAGCGCCGTAAAGATGGACCTTCACCACCGCGTCGAAATCCTCGTAGGTCATCTTGTGGAAGAACCCGTCGCGCAGAATGCCGGCGTTGTTCACCACCGCGTCGATGCGGCCGAATTTCTTGACACCGGCCTCGATCATCGCGCGGGCGGCGTCGGGGTCGGTGACGTTGCCGCCATCGGCAATGGCGTCGCCCCCTGCGGCCTTGATCTCTTCGACGACTTTCTGCGCCGCAGTTTCGGTCTGGCCGGTGCCTTTCAGGGACGCGCCCAGATCATTGACCACCACGGCAGCGCCTTCCGAGGCTGCCATCAAGGCGATATCACGCCCGATCCCACCGCCGGCCCCGGTGACCAGAACCACCTTTCCATCAAGTGCCTTTGTCATCTTCATTCTCCCTCAGCTTGCCTTGCGATATTTGTCCAGGCCGCCGGTATGCATGACCCGGCCCATGAGCGGCACGCCGATGATCTCTTCCGCCTTGATCGCCGCTGCGATAAGCTTGTCCAGATCGATGCCGGTTTCGATGCCGAGCTCGTGACACAGGAACACCGCATCCTCGGTGCAGACATTGCCTGCGGCGCGGGCGTGGCCGTGGCCCGCGAAAGGACAGCCGCCAAGACCGGCGACCGAGCTTTCGAACATGTCCACGCCCATCGACAGGGCGGCATGGAGATTGGCGATCCCAAGCCCCCGCGTGTCGTGGATGTGCATGCCGATGCGCGCCTCGGGCGCCAGTTCGCGCAGTGCGCCGATCATACGTTTGACCGCCTCGGGGTTGCCCCAGCCCATGGTGTCGGCGACCACAAGGATCGGCACCGGGATATCCTCTTCTTCGCACAGCTGAAGTATGAAGCGGAAATCGTCGAGGATGCGTTCTTGCGGGATGGGTCCTTCGAAATTGCAGCCGAAGGCCGTCATCACATAGGCGGCGTCGACCGTGTATCCCTCTTCCTTATAAAGCCGGACCCAGTCGCGTTGTCTTTCGCGCATTTCCTCGGACGAACAATTGTTGTTCGATTGGGCAAATGCCTCGGATGGATAGAACAGCAGACGCGGGTCGATATCGACCTCATGCGCCGTCAGGGCCTTGCGAAACCCCTTGTCGTTCAGCCAGAGCGACGTGTAATTCACGCCCGGCTTGCGTTTGATACGCTTGAACAGTTCACCGGTATCGGCCATTTGAGGCACGTATTGCGGACTGACAAAGCTGCCGACCTGAATGCGTTTCAGGCCGGTTTCGCTGAGCATGTCGATCAGTTCGATGCGCTCTTCGATCGGATAGATCTTCTTTTCGATCTGAAACCCCTCACGCGGGCCTTCTTCACGAAACTCGACGAATTTGGGAAAGTCGCTCATCTCATCACTCCTCGGATGGTAGTATCTCGGCGATGACCTGGCCGCGATCGACCATGTCCCCATTCGAGACGGAAATGTTGCTGGCGATCCCCGCTGCGGTGGCGCGGATCGAGATTTCAAGTTTCATGGATTCCATGACCGCGAGCACATCGCCTTCGGCCACGGTCTGCCCGTCTGCAACCTTGACCTCGACAATCATGCCGGTCAGCGGTGAGGCCACAGCCCGATCCGCCGCCGCATCGCCGCCCGCAAAGTCAAGCGGGGCTGCTGGACGGAAAACAAGGCGGCCTTCGGGCGTGTCCATTTCGATCACGCCAGCGTGGCGGCGCGCGGCGAGCACAAAGATGGACTCACCTTCCGCGACGCGCCAGCTACCGGGCGAAATTTCACGCACGGCGAGGATGATCCTGGTGCCGTCTTCTGCGATCACGGCGTATCGGTCCCCGGATTTGACAGGGCCGACGCGCAGTTCTTCGGATGCACCGGTCGTGTCGGTCAATGTTACGCGCTGTCCCGCTTCAAGCGGGTCACCGCCCAGGCCAAGCCGCCAGCCAGTGAACGTGGAAAGATTGGTCCAAGGGTCCGCGCATGGGTCACGCCGGTCGGACGCCACGAAGAGAACGGCAGCGGCGGCTTTCCACAACTCGGGGCGCGCAAGGGCGGGGGGGGACGTCAGTGCGTCAAGCCTGCCGTCGATCCAGCGTGTATGAACCTGCATCTGTTCGAATTCGGGATTGCGCGCCAGTGCTTTCAAAAAGGCGCGGTTGGTTTGCACACCCTCAACTGCGACGTGATCCAAGGCTGTCGCCAGCCGCGCCAAGGCGGTTTCCCGGTCCGGCGCATGCACAATCAGTTTGGCGATCATCGGATCATAGAAGGGCGTCACTGCGTCGCCTTCTTCGACACCGCTGTCAATGCGCAAACCTTCCGGCAAGCTGAGCGTGGTCAAGGTGCCGGTCGACGGGGCGAACTGCATCGCCGGATCTTCGGCATAAAGCCGCGCCTCGACCGCGTGGCCGTTGATCTTGAGGTCATCCTGCATCAGGCCAAGGCCCGCGCCTTCGGCAATGCGCAGGTGAAGCGCAACAAGGTCCAGCCCGGTGATCGCTTCGGTGACGGGATGTTCCACCTGAATGCGGGGGTTTACCTCAAGAAAGAAGTACTCTTCGCCCGCGACCAAAAACTCCACTGTGCCTAGGCCGCGGTAGTCAAGCGTTTCGCCCAGGCGCACCGCGTCATGCGCGATCTCGTCCAGCAGCGCGCGGGGCAAGCCCCAAGCCGGAGCCTCTTCGATGACCTTCTGGTGACGGCGCTGAAGCGTGCAGTCACGTTCGAACAGGTGCACCACGTGCCCCTTGCCATCACCCGCGATCTGCACTTCGACATGGCGCGCTTCAGGCAGGAAGCGTTCCAGCAAAAGCCCTTCGGAGCCAAAAGTGGATTTCGCCTCGCGAAGGGCGCCTTCGATGTCTTCCACAAGCGTGGCCTCATCGGTGACAAGCCGCTGGCCGCGCCCGCCACCGCCGCCGACGGCCTTGAGCAGAACGGGCAGGCCCATTGCGCGGACTTCATCGGCAATCTCTTGCGGATCGGACCACGCGCCTTCGGCACCCGAAATAACCGGGACGCTGGCCGCCACGGCGGCCTCTTTGGCGCTGGCCTTGTCGCCGAAACGGTCAAGCGTGTCCGGCGTTGGCCCCATGAAGATCATTCCGGCGGCCTCGACCGCACGGGCAAAATCAGAGTTCTCGGCCAGAAAGCCGTAACCGGGATGGATCGCATCCGCACCGACCGATTTCGCGGCGGCAATCACCGCGTCGATCTTCAGATAGCTCTCGGACGCCGGTCCGGCACCGATGCAGACTGATTGCCCGATCTCGCGGACATGCAGGGCATTGGCGTCGGCTTGCGAATGTACGCCGACAGGAGTGATGCCGCTGGCCCGCGCGGTACGCGCGATCCGGCAGGCAATTTCGCCGCGATTGGCGATTAGAAGCGTTTTGATTTTCATGACTCGCTCCTCACATCCTGAACACGCCGAAATTGGTTTCGGCCTTGGGTCTGCGTGAGGTCACATCCAGCATGAGCGCCATGACATCGCGGGTTTCACAAGGCTCGATCACGCTGTCGATCCAGAGGTTAGAGGCAAAATTGTAAGCACCTTGAAAATCCTCGTATTCCTTGCGGATGGGCGCCTTGAAGGCTTCTTCCTCTTCGGGGGTCCAGCTTTTGCCTTCGCGTTCGTTGATCTGTCCGCGGACTTGCGCCAGCACGCTGGCGGCCTGTTCCGGCCCCATGATCGCGGATCGTCCAGTTGGCCAGGCAAACATCGCGTCGGGTTGGAACGGGCGGCCGAGCATGGCCAGATACCCGGCACCGTAGGAGCCGCCGGTGATGATGGTAAACTTGGGCACCCGGGCCGAGGACATGGCAGTGATCATCTTGGCACCAGCCTTGGCGATGCCCATCTGCTCCACCTCGCGGCCAACCATGAAGCCGTTCACATCCGCCAGAAACAGCAGCGGGATATCGCGCTGGACGCAGAGGTTGATGAAATGCGTAGCCTTCAGCGCGGCCTCGACGAACAGCACGCCGGTGTTGGCGATGATGCCAACTTCGTGGCCGTGGATACGGCCCCAGCCGGTCATGATGGTGTCACCGTAAAGCGGCTTGAACTCGTGGAAATCGCTGTCATCGACCAGGCGCGCGATGATTTCGCGGTTATCGGTTGGCACCTTGGGGTCGCGGCTGACGATGCCGTAGATTTCCTCGACCGGATAGGCGGGCGCGCGCGGCGTCTTGGGCGTCTTGCGGGGCAGGGGTTTTTCGCCCAGATGGCTGACGATCTCGCGGGTAATGGCCAGCGCGTGGGCGTCATCCTCGGCAAGATGGTCGGTCACACCCGACACGGACGAGTGCATCTTGCCGCCGCCCAGTTCTTCGGCATCCACCTTTTCGCCGGTGGCAGCAAAGGTCAGTTCCGGCCCGCCAAGATACATGAAGCCCTGGCCACGCACGATCACCACCTCATCGCAGAGCGCGGGAATATAGGCACCACCCGCAGTGCAAGGCCCCATGACGACAGCGATCTGCGGCACCCCGTCACCGGACATGCCGATCTGCTGGTGAAAGATTGAGCCGAACTGGCCTTCGTCGGGGAAAATGTTCTCCTGATCCGGCAGAAACGCGCCGCCGGAATCGACCAGCGTGATCACCGGAAGGCGGTTCTTCCACGCGATCTTCTGGGCGCGCACGTGCTTGCGGCTGGTCATGCCGAAATAGGTGCCGCCCTTCACGGTGGCATCATTGGCGATGACCATGCACTGACGGCCCTCGATCACGCCGATGCCAGTGATGATGCCCGCCCCCGGCGGTACACCATCATATTTGTTCAGCCCGGCAAGCTCCCCGACTTCCAGAAAGGGGGTGCCCGGATCGATCAGCCGTTCGACGCGTTCGCGCGGCAGGATCTTGCCTTTCGACACGTGCCGTTCGCGGGCCTTTTCAGGGCCACCGACACGTTGTTGCAAGCGAAGGGCATGCAGCTCGCCGACTTTGTCGCGATACTGTGTATCGTTTTGCCGGAAGTCATCGGACCCGGTATCGAGTAGGGATTTCATTTTTGTCATGGCAGCTCGGGGTATTCTCTCAGAACAAAGGCAACCTTGGCGGCGCCGGGTTTTTCAAAAGTGTCAGCCGCCACCAGATGGACGTCGGCTTTGAAGACGAGCGCGTCGCGCAGCCGCTGTTCGATTTTCTTCTTGAGGGCGTCGTCATCCGCAGCGTCGCGACCGGGACCGCGCTCGACGATCACCGTCAGCGCGCCCTGCGTGGTATGGCCTTTGAAATCGGCCACGATGCGCATGACGCCGTTGGTGTCCGGCACCATTTCGGTGATGACGCTGTTGATGGCCGACGGGAAAACATTGGCACCGCGCACGATCAGCATGTCGTCGGTCCGGCCTGTGCACCGGATCTTGGGGCCGGTCCGCTCGCAGGAGCATTCGGTGTCGATGACCTCGATATAATCACCCGACCGGAACCGCACCACCGGGCTAGCCTGACGGCCGAGCGCGGTATAGATCATCTCGCCTTCGGCGCCTTTTTCCCAAGGGATGATTTCTCCGCTTTCGGGATCCAGCAGCTCGGTGATGATATAGTCCATGTTGACCATATGCATCCCCGACTGGGCGTCGCATTCGGCCCAGTAGGTCACACCCAGATCGGTGCCGCCCAGCATTTCAGTGCATTTTGCACCCCAGGCCGCTTCGATCTTGGCGCGAATTGCCGGGATGCCACCACCGGGCTCTCCGCCGACGATCACCTGTTCCACGCCCAGCTCACTGGCCTTGCATCCCAGCACCTCTGGCGCTTTTTCAGCCAGGTGCAGAACGAAATTCGGTGCGCCGACGATGCAGCGCGGACGCGTGTCGGCGCAAGCGCGCAGCAGCCGTTCCGCACCGCCATCCGCGCCCACCGGCACATCGATCGTGCCCATGTATTGCAATCCCTGCATCACGGGGATGCCGCCGACAAAGCCCTTGGCCAGCGAAAACGCGTGCAGCACCATGTCGCCGGGACGCACGCCATTGGCAAAGAAGCATCGCGCTGTCATCTCGTGCCACATTTCGGTATCCGCTTCGGTCAGCGCCACATAGGACGGGCTGCCGGTTGTCCCCGATGAGGCTTGCATCTGAATGATGTCCGCCATCGGCGCGGCGCGGTGTTTGCCGAACGGCGGCTCGGCGGACAGGCTTTCGCGGATCTCGGTCTTGTAGGTATAGGGCAGCTTTTGCAGGTCTTCGATGGTGCGAATATCGTCGAACTCCACGCCGGCCTCGGCGAACTTCTCCTGATAGAAGGTGGAGTTCGTCTTGAGATAGGCCATCTGCGCACGCAGTCGCTCTTCCTGAATGCGGCGCACCTCTTCGAGCGCCGTGCCCTCGATTTCGTGCCAGAAACGATCGTTTACCTTGTCGGCGGCATCCTCCCGCCGGAAGCGCATTCCAAATTGCATGTCGTCCTCCCTGTCGGCCAGCGCGATCAATAAGACCGCGGCAGACCCATGACCTTTTCGCCGATGAAGCTGAGGCACAGTTCGCGATTCACGGGTGCCGTGCGCAGCAGGCGCACCAGCGGATACATCTCGTATAGTCCCGTATCCTCGGTAAAGCCCGATCCGCCATGCGCCTGCAGCGCGGCATCCACGGCCTCGATCCCGGCTTCGGCGGCGGCATACTTGGCCATATTCGACGAGGCCCCCGCGGGCAGCTTGTTGTCGAATTCCCAGGCCGCGCGTCGGGTCATCAGGCTGGCCATCTCGACCGCTGTGTGCGCCTTGGCCATCGGGTGCTGCACGCCCTGATGCGCGCCGATGGGCTGATCGAAGACATTGCGCTCGGAGGCATAGGCCACCCCCTTGTTCAGCGCGAAGCGGCCGATGCCGCAGCACAAAGCGGCCAGGATGATGCGTTCGGGGTTGAGGCTGTCGAACAGGATCGAGAACCCTTCGTCAACCTCGCCGACAACGTCCTCGGGGCCCAGATCGACCTCGTCAAAGAACAGGGTCCACTGTTCTTCGGGCAGGGGGATCGAGATCTTCACCCGCTGCTTGTCGACACCCTTTTTCTTCAGGTCCACCGCAAAGAGCGTGAAGCCGTCGGTCTTGCGGCTGACTTCGGTGTGGGGCTTGGTGCGTGCTACCACCAGACAATAGTCCGATACCTCGGCGCCGGTGATAAAGGTCTTTTCGCCCGACAGGCTGAACCGGTTGCCCCGGCGCTTGGCCAGCGTGGTGGCCTTCATCGTGTTGGATCCGGCCCCCGGTTCGGTGATCGCGAAACAGAACTGGATATCACCACGGCAGGCGGCCGGCAGCAGTTCCTTCTTGTGGAATTCGCTCCCGTGGCTGGCGATATGGGCCAGCGACATGGTCGGCCCGACCACCATCATCAGAAGCGGAATGCCGTGATTGGCGGTGCCTTCCATGAACAGGGCCATTTCGGTCATGCCAAGGCCGGCGCCGCCGTATTCCTCGGGCACCATGATGCCCAGAAAGCCGTCATCAGCAATCTGTTTGAACATCTCCTGCGGGAATTCATGCCTGCGCGCGTGGTCCAGCCAATAAGCATTGTCGTATTTCTGCGCCAACTGACCGCCGTATTCGTAAATCTGGCGCTGTTCGTCATTCAAAGTGAATTCCATGTTTCGTCCTCAAACCTTGAATTCAGGGGTGCGCCGGTTCTCGAATGCGTCGAGCCCTTCGGCGACGTCATCACTGGGCAACGCGCGTACGGCGGCATCCAGCTCAAGCCGCATCTGCTGGTCGATGCCCAAGTCCGCGCCTTCCCGCGCCAGCCGCTTCATCTCGGCGATACCGGGACGCGAGCGGGTGGCGATTTTCTGACAGTAATCCAACGCGGCCTGATGCAGATCCGCATCCGGCACTATATAGTTGACCAGACCGGCCTCTTTGGCCTCGCCCGCCTCAAGCCAGCGGGCTGAGAACATCAGGTCGAGCGCCCGGCGCTGCCCCATCAACCGCGTTAGCCGCTGCGAGCCGCCCCAACCGGGAATCAGTCCGAATTGCGCATGCTGATCGCCAAACTGAGCGGTTTCGGCGGCGAAACACACATCGCAAGCCAACATCAGTTCGATCCCGCCGGCCAGACACAACCCCTGCACCGCCACGACGACAGGGAGGGAGGAGGTTTCGAGCGCACGCAGGGTGTTCATGCCAAAGGCGATGAAGTGGTTCAGCGCGGCGGGATCGTTCAATTTACCTTTCACTTCCACCAGATCGGCGCCGGTGCAAAAGTGCTTGCCCTGCGCCCGGATGAGGATCGCCCGGATAGCCGGGTTCGCCTCGAATTCCGCACGCGCGGCAGATATGCGCTCATGCACGTCAAGTGACAGGCAATTGAATTTCTCGGGGCGGGCCAGCTCGATAATGCCGGTGTTGCCCTCGGTCGTGACGATGATGGGATCGTTCATTTCTGAGCTCCCGTCGCCTTCTTGTCATACTGCAGCGCCATCCGTCCGACCTTCTCGCGGGCAATCACCAGCTTCTGGATCTGCGCGGTGCCGTCACCGATCTGCAGGCCGAGCACATCGTTATAGCGCTGGTGGTGGGGCAGGTCGGTGGTGTAGCCGTAATGTCCGTGCAGGATCAGGCACTGGTGCAGGATCTCGCAGGCGGTTTTGGGCAGGTACCATTTGCACATGGCCGCCTCGGACGTATGCGGCAGGCCGCGGTCACGCAGGTCCAGCGTGTAATAGCAAAGCTGGCGCATCAAGGTCAGTTGGGTCTCAGCTTCGGCCAGCGGGAAACTGACGCCCTGATACTGTACGATCGGGGCCCCGAAGGCTTCGCGTTCCTGAACGTAGGCCCAGGTTTCATCCACCGACGCTTGCGCAGCACCCAGGCATTCCAACCCGATCAGTGCGCGCGAATAATCAAACCCGGCCATGATCGTGCCAAAGGCACGATCCTGTTCGGCCATCATGTTTTCGGCCGGCACGAAGACGTCGTCAAAGAACACCGACCCGCGCCCGACGGGCTTGGTGCCGATGTCGTCGAAATGGGTACGCTTGATGCCGTCCTGGTTCAGATCGACGAAAAAGGCGCTGACCCCGCGTGAGCCGCCATCGGGATCGCCGGTGCGGGCAAAGACGACCGCCGCATCGGCCTGACTGGCAAAACTCATGGATGTCTTTTCACCGTTCAGCCGCCAACCGTTTTCGGATTTCTCGGCCTTCAGAATCAGGTTCGCCGCGTCCGATCCGCCGCGCGGCTCTGTCAGACCCAGACCAATGACGGCATCACCCGAAACAACCTTGGGCACCCATTTCGACGCGATGTCGCGGGAGGCATGCTTGGCAACCATTCCGCCCATGAGAGAGCCGAGAAGCTGCACGTAACTTGCGTTGAAATCAGCATAGGCGATCTCTTCGACGATCAGCCCTGACGCGACAGAGCTTTCACCCAGTCCGCCGAATTCTTCCGGCAGATCGGCCCCGATCAGACCGAGTGCGCCCATCTCCTTGATCAGCGCACGATCAAAGGTATGGCCGCTTGCGCGCTCCTGATATGTGGGCGCAAGCTTTTCAGTTGCGAAGCGCTTCGCGGTTTCGCGAAAAGCCTTCTGATCGTCTGTTGGCTGGAATTGCATCGGTGCTCCTCCCCATGAGCGAAAATTATCTTTCCAAAAATCTAACAAATGTTAGAATACAGATCAAGCACAGTTTTGAGGAGGATGCCCACAATGGAAATTAAGCCAACGGAGAGCTTCGGGACCATGCTCTCGCCCATCCGCGCAGGCCAGCATACATTGCGAAACCGTGTCATCATGGGGTCGATGCACACGCGGTTGGAAACCGAGCCTGACGGCATAGCCAAACAGATCGCGTTTTACGCCGAGCGTGCGCGGGGGGAGGCGGCGATTCTGGTCACCGGCGGGTTTTCCCCCAATGCCGAGGGTATATTTGATCCCGAAGGTCCACGAATCGACGACCCGGAAGAGGCGCGCAGCCTGCGCCCGATCTGCGAGGCGGTGCAGGCCGAAGGCAGCCTGATCTGCGCGCAACTCCTTCACGCCGGGCGCTATGCAAAGATCGAAGGATGTGTTGCCCCGTCGCCAATCCGGGCACCGATCAACCGTTTCGTGCCGCGTGAAATGACCGAAGCCGATATTTTCCGAACCATCGAGGATTTTGCCGCGGCAGCCGCCAACGCGCAGGCCGCAGGATTCGATGGCGTCGAAATCATGGGGTCCGAGGGATACCTGATTAACGAATTCACCGTTACCCACACCAACAAGCGCGAAGACGACTGGGGCGGAAGCGCCGAGAAGCGCCATCGATTCCCGGTCGAGATCGTGCGCGCAGTGCGTGAACGCTGTGGGCCCGACTTTCTGGTCATCTACCGGATTTCGGCGGCCGATCTGGTCGAGGGCGGCGCGCCCGCCGATGAAATCGCGGCACTGGCCCGCAAAATCGAGGCAGCAGGCGCGGATATTCTGAACACCGGCATCGGCTGGCACGAGGCGCGCGTCCCGACGATTGCCTATCCGGTGCCGCGCGGTGCTTGGCGCAAGGCAGCGGCCAACGTGAAAGCGGCGGTATCGATTCCGGTGGTCGCCTCGAACCGAATCAACACACCCGAGCTTGCCGAAGACATCCTTGCCTCTGGCGATGCAGACATGATCTCGATGGCGCGCCCGTTTCTGGCCGATTCGCATTTCGTGAAAAAGGCGCGCGAGGGCCGCGCGGACGAGATCAACACCTGCATTGCCTGCAACCAGGCCTGTCTGGATTTCATCTTTTCGGACCGGCCTGTCGGATGCCTGGTTAATCCAAGGGCTGGGCGTGAAACGGAATTCCGGGACACGCTAACCGACGCGCCAAAGAAAGTGGCTGTCGTCGGCGGTGGCGCGGCGGGCCTGGCCACGGCGGCCGAAGCGGCGCGGCTGGGCCACGATGTCACGCTGTTCGAAGCGCAAGACAAGCTGGGCGGTCAGCTGAATCTGGCCCGCGCGGCGCCGGGCAAGGACGAATTCGACGAAACCCTGCGGTATTATGCCGGTCAGCTGAGAAAGCACGGGGTCAAACAGCGGCTGGGGCAGCGGGCCGACGTGAACGATCTTGACGGCTTCGACCATGTGGTTATCGCCACAGGGGTCACGCCGCGTATTCCCGACCTGCCGGGTATCGACCATCCCAGCGTCGCGACTTATGCGGAAATCCTGTCCGGCGACCGCGAGGCGGGCGACCGTGTCGTGGTGATGGGGGCCGGTGGCATTGGCCATGATGTGGCCGAGTTCCTGGTGACCGAACCCGCCGAGGCCGCCAACACAGACGCCTTTTGCGATACATGGGGCGTGGACCCCGAGTTTGCCACGCCGGGCGCCCTGGCTGGCGATCCATTGGCACCGAAACCGTCGCGACGCAAAGTCGTTATGCTTCAGCGCAAGGCAGCAAAACCCGGCGCGGGGCTTGGAGTTTCAACAGGGTGGATCCTGCGCAACGCGCTGCGCAAACACGGGGTCGAGGCGATGGGCGGGGTGACCTATGACCGCATCGACGACGCGGGGCTGCATATCCTCACGGACGAAAGCCCAATGATCATCTCGGCCGATACGATTGTGCTATGCACTGGCCAGGAGCCGGAACGCGCCCTGGCAGAAGAGCTTGCCGCGCGCGGCGTCACGGTTACGATGATCGGCGGGGCAAAGGAGGCCGCCGAACTTGATGCTCTGCGCGCCATTGATGAAGGGGTGCGTCTGGCGCAAAGTCTCTGAACCGAAGCCCTGGCAAGGGAGGAAGCCATGCTGACCGACGTCATCCGTGCAGGGCGCGCTGATCTGTATTCGATCTTTCGAACCCGCGCACAGGACTGCGCCAGGGCTTTGGCCATTGAGGACGGCAGCAAGAAACTGACCTACGGCGAATTGCTGGGGCGCGTCGATCGTCTGGCTGCCGTCTTTCTGGCACGAGGCGTGGCGCCCGGCGACAGGATCGCGATCCTGTCGCACAACCGGTCTGAATACCTGGAGGTCGAACTGGCTGCGGCGGGAATCGGCGCGATCGTCGCTTGCCTGAACTGGCGGCTTGCCCCCGATGAACTGCGGCATTGCATCGATCTGGTCGCGCCGGTTCTCGCGGTCGCCGAACCGGATCTTTCAGAAGCGTATCGGGCCGTCGCGGCGACACCCTGTCTGACCATCGGGCCAGACCTGGAAACGGCCATTGCCGGGGCCGGGCCGGACCCGCGCACCGGAACCATGGTAGACGATCCAGAGGCCGGTCTGACGATCCTTTACACCTCGGGGACCACGGGTCTGCCCAAGGGGGCGCTCATCAGCCACCGCGCGCATATCGCCCGTTCCATGGCTTTTGCGGCACAACTGGCGCTGGATCCCGGTGACGGGTTCATCGCCTGGGCACCGATGTTCCACATGGCCTCCACCGATCATGCGCTGGCAACGATCTTGCGGGGCGGGACCGTGGTGATGGTGGACGGTTTGCAGCCTGCGGTCATCAACGAGGCGCTGTCGCGCCACAGGATCGGCTGGTTCGTGATGATGCCCGGTGCGCTGGACGCCTTTATCGCAGACCGGCGCGCCAACCCTCTGCCGGTGAAGGGCATCAAGGTTTGCGGCGCAATGGCCGATCTGGTGCCGCCGCATCAAATCGCGGAACTGACGGGCCTTCTGGACACGCCCTATCTGAATTCTTTCGGGGCAACCGAAACCGGCCTGCCACCGGGGACCGCCGATCTGATCGCGCCGGGCGTCACCCCGGACCGGCTTTCCAAGCGCATCAGCGCATTTTGCGAGGTTCGGCTGGTCGATCCCGACGACCGCGAAGTCCCCGATGGAACGCCGGGCGAAATGGCAGTGCGGGGCCCAACGTTGTTTTCAGGGTACTGGAACGCCGACGACACCAACGCCCGCGACTTCCGCAACGGCTTTTTCCACATGGGTGACTTGTTCCGGCGCAATGCGGACGGCACGGTCGACTTTGTGGACCGGGCCAAATACTTGATCAAGACCGGCGGCGAGAACGTCTACCCGGCGGAAATCGAGCGTGTCCTTCTATCCCACCCCGGTGTGGTCGATGCCGCGGTGGTGCGGGCATTTGACACGAAATGGGGGGAAAGCCCGGTGGCCTTTGTCGCCCATGGCGATGACGGGCCGGATGCCGAGGCGCTGATGAATTTGTGCCGCGAAAGCCTCGCAGGCTACAAACGCCCCCGCGAGTTTCGCTTTATCGCGTTCGAGGATTTTCCCAGGTCGACCAGCGGAAAGGTCCAGCGGCATGTCCTAGGGTCAGGACCTATTGATTTCCGCCGCGCGGCGTGATTCACGGTTCGAAAAACGAGCGGTGACCATGTCTGATCTCTTCTGGCTGACGGATGCGCAGATGGCGCGCCTTGAGCCCTTCTTTCCCAAGTCCCACGGCAAGCCACGCGTTGATGATCGGCGTGTGTTGAGCGGCATTATCTTCATCAA
>CANMQJ010000034.1 GCA_947500005.1 uncultured Paracoccaceae bacterium
CAAGGCGCGGTATGGCTCAAACCCAGTGGCCCAGTTTTACACCGGTACGTGGCCCCATTTTGCTCCGGGATTGACAGCCGGTCAGAACCGGCGCTGGAACAAGGCAACAAAGCCCAGCAGTCAAGCGTGACCCCGATTATGGAAACCTGTATACAGCACTACAGCAATTGCTGCCTTCGTCAGGTCTCCAAGCAGGAACGGGTAAAGCCCGGCGTTCAGCAATTTTTCGCCATAGCCGACAAAGCCACCCAACCAGAATAGCCCTGCGCAATACATAAGTATCGAACCGGAGAGGACCGCTACAGATGCTCTGATTGAAGGCGGAAGCCCTGCCAGCTTTTGAACCATCCATCCTGCAGCCGCCGCCGCGAGCGCAAACCCAATCAAGAATCCGCCAGTGGGACCCGCAAAATAGGCCAGACCCGCCGGTGCGGGAGGCGTGCCAGCGAAAACCGGCAGGCCAAACAGACCTTCCAGAAGGTACGCAGCGACAACTAGACTACTGCGCACCGGCCCCAGGAAAAGGCCGAGACCCAAGACCACCAGGGTTTGTGTTGACATCGGTACCGGGTAGAACGGCACCGCGATTTTGGCGGATAGTGTCAGAAGTATTGTGCCGATGAGTATTATTGAGATCTCTCGGGTCAGTCTTGCGACCGGTTGGCGTTGAGTGGCTTCCAAATTCATCTGTTTCGTCCTTGTTTCTGTAGATCGTTGATTTGCTGGATAGGGAAGCTCACATGCGCTTGGCGACTTCTTCCAGCATGACCTCGCTCGCACCGCCGCCGATGGCCTGAACACGGGCGTCGCGCGACATGCGTTCAACCGGGGTTTCGCGCATATAGCCCATGCCGCCGTGAAACTGGACGCAGTCGTAGAGCACGCTGTTTACCAGTTCGCCGCAATAGGCCTTGACCATCGAGACCTCTTGCACGCAATCGTGGCCCGCCGCGTCCAGACCTGCGGCATGATAGACCAGCTGCCGTCCCGCCGCGATCCTCGTCTGGCAGTCTGCCAGCCGCTGGCGCACCACCTGCTTGTCCCATAGGACACCGCCAAAGGCCTTGCGCTGCTTGACGTATTCCACTGTCATGTCCAGCGCGGATTGCGCTTCGGCACAGGCCATTGCGCCCAGGACGATGCGTTCGTTCTGGAAGTTTTTCATCACCGAATAAAAGCCTTTGTTAACCTCGCCCAGCACATCCTCGGCCGGGATGCGGACATCCTCAAAGATCAGTTCGGCCGTGTCCGAGCAGAGCCAGCCGGTCTTGTTCAGCGCCCGACCGACCGAAAAGCCCGGCGTACCCTTTTCGATCGCGAACATGGTGATCCCGCGGGAACCCTTTGCATCGGGATCGGTCTTGGCACCGACAAAGTAGAGGTCGCCATGCACGCCGTTGGTGATGAACATCTTGGTGCCGTTCAGCACCCAGTCCGACCCGTCCTGCACCGCGCGGGTACGCATGCCAGCCACGTCCGATCCTGCGCCCGGTTCAGTCACGGCCACGGCGGTAATCTTTTCGCCCGATACGATCGATGGCATCCAGTGCGCCTTTTGTTCCGGGGTGCCTGCGTTTTCCAGATGCGGTGAGGCCATATCCGTATGGACCAGAACCGTGGCTGAAAACCCGCCGAAAGTGGAGCGCCCCACCTCTTCGGCCAGTACCACGCTGGACATCACGTCCAGCCCCGCGCCGCCATATTGCGCGTCATAGCGCATCCCCAGCACGCCGAGATCGCCCATCCGGCGCAGCACGTCACGGGGCACCATGCCCTCCTCTTCCCATGGCTCCGCCTTGGCGGTCACTTCGGTTTCAATGAACCGGCGCAGCTGGTCGCGGATCATGTTGAGGTCTTCGTTGAACGGGCCGGTGGCCGCGGTGATGGTGTCTTGTCTGGTCATGTGTTTTCCTCCGGGTCGAGTTTGATAAGTGGGGCGTGCCCGGCGACCGTATCGCCTGGTGCACAATAGATTTCTGTCACCACGCCCGCGACCGGCGCGGGCAGGCTTTGCAAGAGCTTCATGGCTTCCAGCACCACCAGCGTATCACCTGCTTTGACCCGGTCTCCGGGCGCGACACGCACCTCGGCGACGGCGCCGGGCATGGGTGCCGTCAGCAGGTCAGCGCCGCCAGATCCGCCGGTGGCACGTTGCAGATGCTGATCTTCCAGCGTACGCAGGTCTGTCGCGGTCATTCCGGCAGGGGTTTGCAGGTGCACCCGCCAGTGACCCGGCGCGCGCACGACATGGGCGATGCGCGAAAACGGAACGCCGTCGATGCGTCCGCTCAGACGGTTCCCTGTCAGGCCGACATTTTCGGCCGTTATTGTCTGGCCGTCCGGCTGTACGGCGGCAAGCACCGTCCCGGGCCCGGGCCCGGACCCGGTCACGCGGATCGGATCTTCCTCGGATGCGCTCCAATAGAACGCAGTGCCGGGCAGTCCCGCAGGGGCCGTGAGCCGCCAAGATCCAAGGCTGCCCCAAGGCGATGCGCCTGCCGGAGTGAGGTGCAGATGCAGCGCCATGGCGGCGAGGCCGGCGTCCTCGGCTTTGGGCGTCGGTTCTGCCCAGCCATCCGGGAACAACTCGGCAAGGCCCGAGGTATGATGCCGGAAGGCATGAAAATCAGGATGGTTCAACAGCGCCCGCTGATAAGACAGGTTCAACCCGACGCCGCCCACCACAAAGGCATCAATCGCAGCAATGGCCTGACGGATTGCCCCTGCCCTGTCCGGCGCATGGGTGATCAATTTGGCCAACATCGAATCGTAATGGTGGCTGACGATTGACCCAGCCGCGACGCCGCTATCGAGCCGCATGCCAGCAGGCGGCGCCCAAAGGGTGATCTTGCCGGTTTCGGGGCGGAAATTCTCGGCGGGGTTCTCGGCGGCGATGCGCACTTCAATGGCGTGGCCGTTTAACGGCACATCCGATTGCGCCAATGTCAGGGTCTCGCCCCGCGCGATACGCAACTGCCATTCGACCAGATCAATGCCGGTGATGGCCTCGGTCACCGGATGTTCCACCTGAAGGCGGGTGTTCATCTCAAGGAAGTAATACTCGCAGCGCTCGGAGTCATAAAGATACTCAACCGTCCCGGCGGACCGATAACCTATCGCCTGCGCCAGTCGCACAGATGCTGCGCGCATTTCGTCGCGAAGGGCCTCGGGAAGATCGGCAGCAGGGGCTTCTTCGATCAGCTTCTGATGATTGCGTTGAAGCGAACAGTCGCGGTCACCGAGGTGCAGGACATTGCCATGGCTGTCGCCGAACACTTGCACTTCGACATGCCGCGCACGAGGCGCGTAGCGCTCAAGGAACACTGCGGGATCGCCGAAGGCGCCTTGCGCTTCGGCCCGGGCAGATGCGATTGCTTCAGACGCGCCGCTCAGATCAGAAACAAGCCGCATGCCGCGCCCGCCCCCACCGGCGCTGGCCTTAACCAGAAACGGGGTGCCAAGCTTGCGCGCCTCTTCCAGCAATCGTGCGTCGGACTGATCTTCGCCGCGATAGCCGGGCAGCACAGGAACTCCCGCATCCTCGGCGGCGGCCTTGGCTTCGATCTTGCTTCCCATCCGTGCGATTGCAGCGGCAGAAGGCCCGATGAACACAAGGCCCGCCGCATCGACCGCTGCGGCGAAACCGGAATTTTCCGACAAGAAGCCATAGCCCGGATGCACTGCCCCTGAGCCGGTCGCGCGCGCGGCGTCCAGAATGGCCTCGACGTTCAGGTAGCTGTCCGCAGGCGCGGCCCCGCCGATACAGACGGCGTGATCGGCCTCCGCCACGAAGGGCGCTTCGCGGTCTGCATCCGAAAACACCGCCACGCTTTCCAATCCCAGCTTGCGGCACCCGCGCTGGATGCGCCGGGCAATCTCGCCCCGGTTGGCGATCAGAACGCGGGTGAAGCTCATTTCACCCGCCATGACGGAATGTCCTTGTTAATGAAGCTATTGATGCCCTCGATACCTTCCTCAGTCTCCCACGCATCGGCTAGCCGGTCGGCGGTGTAGATCATATTGGTCTCCAGATCGTGCGATGCGACATAGGCGATCAGCGCCTTGGTATCGGCCACTGCACCCGGCGCAGCCTGAAGGTGATCGTGCACCACACGGTCCACCACGGCGTCCAGACCGTCGGGCGCGACAACTTCCGTCAATAGTCCAATCCTCTCGGCGCGGGCCGTGTCGAACAACGCGCCCGACAGCATGGTTTCACGCGAATGCACCTTGCCGATGCGGGCCACAACGTAAGGCGATATATTCGCGGGCAGCAGGCCCAGTTTGACCTCGGTTAGACCGAAGCGCGCGCCTTCGGCACCGATGGTGTAGTCGCAGACCGAGATCATACCGACACCGCCACCATAGGCTGGGCCGTTGATCCGCCCGATCAAGGGCTTGGGCAGCGTGTCAAGACGGCGCAAAAGCCGTGCCAAGGTAGCGCTTTGTTCGACCCGCTCGGCGCGGCTTTTCTCGACATTCGAAGCGAACCAGTTGAAATCGCCGCCTGCGCAGAAGCTTTTTCCTATGCCGGTCAGGACCACGATCCGCACACTTTCATCCGCGGCCAACTTCTGGGCCGCGTCGTAAAGCTCGGCGATCAGCGTGCCGTTCAGCGCGTTGTGCCGTTCAGCGCGTTGTGCTTGTCCGGGCGGTTGAGCGCGACAGTGGCAACTCCTCGCGCATCGGTTTCGACAAGGATGGTTTGATAAGTGGTCGTCATGGCGTCGGCCTCACATTCTGAAAACAGGCGTATGACGACCGACTTCGGGCACCGACGTCACAATGGCCAGACACAGGCCAAGGATATCGCGGGTTTGCGCGGGTTCGATCAGCCCGTCATCCCAAAGCCGCGAGGTGGCATAATAGGGATCGGATTGTTCACCATACTGGGCGCGCACCTGCTCTTCGATCAGCTTCATGTCGGCCTCCATTTTGTCTGGGTCACCCCCCTTCTGGCGGCGCAGTTCCAGCATCACATTGGTGGCGATGTCGGCGGACATGGTAGCCAATTCTGCCGTTGGCCAGGCAAAGAGAAAATTCGGAGCGAAACCCCGTCCACACATGCCGTAATTTCCCGCCCCGTATGAGCCCCCCAGCAAAACCGACAGGCGCGGCACCTTGGCCACCGACATGGCATAGACCAGCTTGGCACTGTCTTTGGCGATACCACCGCGTTCGGCGTCGGTGCCGACCATGAAACCGGAAATGTTGTGCAGGAAAACAAGCGGGATGTTCCGCTGATCGCACATGGATACGAATTGCGCGCCCTTGAGCGAGCTTTCGGACAGAAGCGCCCCGTTGTTGGCCAGAATACCCACGCGATAGCCGTGGATCCGTGCCGTGCCGCAAACCAATGTTTCACCCCATCCGGGCTTGAACTCGCGGAATTCGCCGACGTCGATCATGCGCAGCAGAACCTCGCGCATGTCGTAGGGCTCCTTGCGGTCGGCGCTGATGACGCCAAGCAGCTCGGACGGATCACGCGCAGGCGGCTGGGGCACCTCGTCTGCCTGAATCGGGCGCGACTGACCAAGCTCGGCCACAATGTCGCGCATCAGTGCGAGCGCGTGGTGCTCGTCCTCGGCCAGGTGGTCGGATACGCCGGAGACACGCGAATGCATCTCGGCCCCGCCCAGCGTTTCGCCATCGACCTCTTCGTTGATCGCCACCTTGACGATCGACGGCCCGCCCAGATGGATGCGCGCGTTGCCGCGCACCATGATGACCTCGTCCGACAGGGCGGGAATATAGGCCCCGCCCGCCGTGCAGCCGCCGAACACGGCCGAGATCTGCGGAAGACCGCTGGCCGACATGTTGGTCTGGCGATAAAAGGAATTGCCGAAATGGCGAGCATCGGGGAAGACCCTGTCCTGTTCAGGCAGATAGGCCCCGCCGCAGTCCACCAGATAGAGGCAGGGCAACCGGTTTTCCGCCGCGATTTCCTGGGCGCGAATGTGTTTCTGCACGGTTTCGTGATAGAAAGAACCACCCTTCACTGTCGCATCGTTGGCGATCACAACGCAGGGCAGCCCGTGGACGATCCCAATACCGGTCACGATCCCCGCACCGGGCACCTCGCCTCCGTATTGACCGTAGGCGGCAAGCGACGACAGCTCAAGAAACGCAGTGCCCGGATCCACCAGCAGGTCGATCCGTTCGCGAACCAACAGCTTGCTGCGCTTGCGATGCCGCGCGACCATGTCGGGGCGGCCGCCAGCCGTTGCTTCGGCGATCCGCGCGCGCAGCGTTTCGACGCGCTCGCTTTGTGCGGCGTGGTTGAGGGTGTAGGTCTCTGATGCGGTCAGCACCGCTGTTTCAAGACGTGCCATGAAGTCAGGTATCCTGTCTTTGGAGTATCCCGTTGAGGAACACATCGGCATAGGTGCGTGACAACGCATCGGCGCTACCGCGGTCCGGGTCGAACCAATCGAGCGTGGCGTTCAATGTACCGATCAGCATCAGGCGCAGGCGGCGGATATCGACGTCTTGCTTCAGCGTGCCGTCTTTCTTAAGCTGGGACAGAAGACTATCCCACTCTGCCTCATAGGCCCGTCGCGTGGGCAAGTTGGCATCCCGCACGGATTGCGGCACCTGCCCGAAAATACGCACATTCGCCGACGTATAATCGCTCACATCAAGAAGCGCGCGCAGATGCGCCCGGATCGCGGCGCGAAGTACCGTTTCGCCGTCGGTATCGGCTGGCAGGTCGGTGATGGCGTCTCTCATGCTCGCGTGAACGACTCGAATCCCTGCATCAAGAACGGCCACGACGATCTCGTCCTTGGAACCGAAATGATAGTATATGCTACCCGCCTTGATCCCGGCGGCCTCGGCAATTTTTCGGAGCGAAACGGACCCGTAGCCTTGTTCGCGGAAAAGCCGCGCGGCAATGTCGAGCACCCCGTCCCGTCCGACCGCGCTGCGCGATGTCTCGTTGACTTTGCTTGCCGTGTTTTGTGCCATAGACCTTCGTTTCGCCCCAACGTCTAACTAACGACCGTTAGGTGAATAACGCAAGTGAGTCAATCGTCGTGATCGTGCCAGATTAGAGTTTGCGGGAAATTCCGCATGGGCGACCGCCATGAGGCCGCCCAGACATTAATGTGCTTGCCTGGACCCCGTCATCGGGTCTGGGCAAATGCCTTAGATCACGAAGCCGCCGCCGCAGATGATGTGCTGGCCCGAGATGAAGTTCGATTCGGGTGAGCAGAACAGATAGACAGCACCAGCAGCCTCTTCTGGAGTACCGACCCGACCCAGCGGGATCATGCGCTCCATCTGGGACAGAAGATCAGGGTTGACGCCGACCTTGATCTCTTTTTCCTCGACCTTGATCGTGCTGTCACCGTCCGCGCTGCCCTCCGTCAGACGGGTGCGGATCGGGCCGAAGGCCACGGCATTGACGTTGACCTTGTAGCGGCCCCATTCCTTGGCCATCGTCCGGGTGACACCCAGTATGCCGGCCTTGGCGGCGGAATAGTTGATCTGCCCCGCGTTACCGCCAGTGCCGGCGATAGACGAAATGTTCACCACTTTGCGGAACACTTCCTTTCCGGCGGCGGCCTCTTCCTTGGCCTTGGCGCTGATTACCGGCTGGGCGGCGCGCAGGATCTTGAAGGGCGCGGTCATGTGAACGTCGATGATCGCCTGCCACTGCTCGTCGGTCATCTTCTGAACGACGCTGTCCCAGGTGTAGCCGGCATTGTTCACGATGATGTCGAGTCCGCCGAAGCTGTCCACGCCCGTCTTGATGAACCGTTCGGCAAAACCGTCTTCGGTCACGCTGCCGGCGCAGACCACCGCTTCGCCGCCAGCGGCGCGGATAGCTTCAGCGGCTTCATTGGCCGGGTCGGCGTCCAGATCGTTGACCACTACCCGGGCCCCTTCCGAGGCCAGTTTGAGTGCGATTTCGCGGCCAATGCCTCGGCCCGAACCCGAGACCAGGGCAACACGCCCGTCGAGTTTTCCAGTCATATTAATTCCTCCCGAAAGGCGCTATCAGGCTTTCTCATAAAGTGTGGTGACACAGGCCCCACCGAGGCCCAGATTGTGCTGAAGTGCCAGGCGCGCGCCATCGACCTGGCGCGCATCAGCCTGCCCGCGCAACTGCTGGACAAGCTCGGTACATTGCGCAAGGCCGGTCGCCCCAAGAGGATGACCTTTGGACAACAAACCGCCCGACGGGTTGGTCACGTATTTTCCGCCATAGGTGTTGTCGCCATCATCAACAAACTTCGCAGCTTCACCTCGGCCGCAAAGGCCAAGCGCCTCGTAGGTGATGAGTTCGTTGTGGGCGAAACAGTCGTGCAGTTCGACCACATCCACGTCTTCGGGCCCGATGCCCGCAGCCTCGTAGACCTGATCGGCGGCGCGCTTGGCCATCGAAAAGCCGACCACCTCGCGCATATCATGGGCTTCGAAGGTTTCCGGACCGTCCGTTGTCATGGCCTGCGCCGCGATCCGAACCGAACTGTCCAGTCCGTGCTTGTCGGCGAATTCCTTGGAACAGATGATCGCGGCGGCTGCGCCACAGGTTGGCGGACAGGCCATAAGCTTGGTCATGACGCCGGGCCAGACCACCTGCGCAGCCATGACGTCTTCCGCCGTCACTTCCTGGCGGAATAGGGCCACCGGGTTCTTGGCCGCATGGCGGCTGGCCTTGGCGCGGATCTTGGCGAAGGTCTCAAGAGGCGTGCCGAACTCGTCCATATGCGCCTTGCCCGCACCGCCGAAGTACCGCAGTGCCAGCGGGATCTCCGAACTGCCAACCAGATCGTCGGTTTCTTCGTCGAAAGCCGCAAACGGGCTGACCCGATCGTGAAACATCGCGCCGATTGCGCCGGGTTGCATTTGTTCGAACCCAAGCGCCAGAGCACATTCCACCGCCCCGCTTTCCACGGCCTGACGCGCCAGGAACAGGGCAGACGACCCGGTCGAGCAATTGTTGTTCACATTCACAACCGGGATGCCAGTCATTCCAACATTGTACAAGGCGCGCTGACCGCAGGTGCTGTCGCCATAAACATAGCCCACATACGCCTGTTGAATTTTTTCGTAGTCCAGACCTGCGTCGGCCAGAGCAGAGCGGGTCGCCGCGGTTGCCATGACATCGTAGCTCTCGGATTTTCCCGGCTTCTGGAACGGGACCATCCCGACGCCGGTGACATAGGCTTTGCCTGTCATTTCTTTCTCTCTCCCATGCTTCGTCCGGCGATTCTGAACGCGCTGCCAAACCAATTTCTACCATTTGTTAGAATTTAGATCCTAACCTTGGGAACTGTCAACATCTTCACGCCGAGACGTCGGGTGCTTGCGTTGTTTTCTAACATATGTTTGTTTTTCTTGACTGCGAGTTCTGGAAATCAGTACATTTCAGGCCTTTGGATTCCGGCAAGACGGGCGATGAACATTTGCTGCTTGTTTCCTGAAATCAGCGACACCCAGACTACGAAAGGCAGAGAGAATGGCGTATTGTTATGAATTCAAGGGGTTTATACCCGTTGTTCCCGAGGACACGTATGTCCATCCTCAGGCCATTTTGATCGGAAATGTCATCTTGGGTCATGGATGCTACATCGGACCCGGAGCAAGCCTGCGGGGCGATTTCGGCAGGATCGTGATCGGCGACGGCGCCAACGTCCAGGACAACTGCACCATCCATTCCTTTCCCGGCCGCGATGCGGTGGTCGAAACCGACGGTCATATTGGCCATGGCGCGATCCTGCACGGTTGCACTGTGAGCCGGAATGCTCTGGTCGGTATGAACGCCGTCATCATGGATGGCGTTGAACTTGGGGCGGAATCAATCGTTGGCGCGCAGGCTTTTGTGCGAGGCGAAACCGTCATTCCGCCCCGTTCGATGGTGGTCGGATCTCCGGCAAAGGTGATCCGCGAGGTCAGCGAGAAAGAAGTCGCTTGGAAGACCCGCGGCACGGCGGAATACCAGCAACTCGCGCGTGACTGTCTGGTCGGATTGATGCCCGTCGAGCCGCTGAAGGTGGTCGAGGCGGACCGGCCCGAGATGGCTGCCTCTGACGTCGTTTCCATTCAGGAGGCGCGGCGGACGTCGTCCTGACCTGTCCGGTCTCGGGACGGATTTCTTCGGATTCCGAAAGCGCCAGATCGTAACGCCTTGATAGGGTACGGCACTCCGTAGCTCGGTGTGCCGTCCCTCGTACAGTTACAGCCGGAAGATCCCGTAGTGCGGATCGTCGATCGGCGCGTTCAGCGAGGCGGAAATCGACATGCCAAGCGCATTGCGTGTGTCCGCCGGGTCAAGGATGCCATCGTCCCACAATTCCGAGGTCGAGGTATAGGCTTCGACATCTCGGCGGAATTTCTCCAGCACGGGATCACGGATCGCGGCGATTTCTTCCTCGCTCAGTTCTTTGCCTTCGCGCTGAAGCTGCCGAATCTTGACGTCGGCCATGGTATTGGCAGCCTGATCCGCACCCATCACGCCGATTTCGGCCTGCGGCCACATGAACAGCGTGCGTGCATCCCAGGCCCGTCCGCACATGCCGTAATTGCCTGCCCCGTAAGAGGCATTGGCGATCACGGTAAACTTCGGCACGACCGAGCCGCCCTGCGCCATCAGCATCTTGGCGCCGTCCTTGGCGATGCCGCGTTCTTCGTATTCGCGGCCCACCATATAGCCGGTGATGTTCTGGAAAAAGACCAGAGGCGTACGGTTCTGGTTGCACAGCTGAATGAAATGCGCCGCCTTGAGCGAGCTGTCGTTGAACAGCACCCCGTTGTTGGCAAGGATGCCGACCTTGTAGCCCCAGATATGGGCATAACCGCAAATCATCGTGGTGCCGTAGTCGGGCTGGTATTCGTGAAAGCGCGAACCGTCCACGATCCGGGCCAGAACCTCGCGCATGTCGAATTGGGTTTTCCGGTCCTTGGGAATGATCCCGTAAAGCTCCTTCGGCTCGTAGTAAGGCTCTTCATAGGAAGCAGTTTCGATGATAGTTTTCGGTGTGCGTTTCCATTGGCTGACAATCTCGCGCGCCAGTGAAAAGGCGTGCTGTTCGGTCGCGGCACGATAATCGCCGGTGCCCGAAACCGAGGTATGCATAACCGCCCCACCAAGTTCCTGAACACCGACATCTTCGCCGGTGGCCGCCTTGACCAGCGGGGGACCGCCAAGGAAAATCGCCCCAGTGCCTTCGATGATGATGTTGTAATCGCTCAGCGTAGGTACATAGGCACCGCCTGCGGTGCAATGCCCGCCGACCACAGCAATCTGCGGGATATTGGCCTGACTCAGCTTGACCTGGTTGCGAAACACCCGCCCGCCCAGATAGCGGTCGGGAAAGACGCCATGTTGCAGCGGCAGGAAACCGCCGGCGCTGTCGCAGATATGGACGACCGGCAACCGGTTCTCCAGCGCGACATCCAGAAGGCGCACGACCTTTTTCACGGTATGCGGATACCAGGCACCGCCCTTGACGCTGGCGTCATTGGCATGAATAGCGACCTCGCGGCCCTGCACGATGCCAATGCCCGTAACCACGGCGGCACCCGGCACTGTACCGTCATATTCGCGACAGGCTGCGAGGGTGGAGAATTCCAGAAACGGTGTGCCGGGGTCCAGCAGCAGTTTTAGCCGTTCGCGCACGCCCAGCTTGTTTTGCCGCTCGAGGCGGTCAATGTCGCGTTGCGGGCGTTCGAAACGCGCCGCGTGCTGGCGGGCGTGAAATTCCTTCAGCCGCTCGGACATGGCGGCATAATTTGCCTTGTAGTCGGCGGCGTTGGTATCGATCAGACTTTCAATCCTGCGCATTCTCACTCCTCCTCCGGGGCCAATTGGGCCAGGATATCTTTCAGCCCAAAACTGTCGCCTTCGGCGAATGGCATTTCGGCAACGACCCCGTCGCGTGGCGCCGTCAGTGTGGTTTCCAGCTTCATGCTTTCGATAACCAAAAGCGGCTGGCCTTCTTTAACTGTATCGCCGGGTTTGACCGCGACCGACACCACGACTCCGGGCATAGGCGCGACCAACCGATCATCGCCTGTGCCACCATCGCTTCCAGCCAGGCGCTCGGCGGGATCAACCCGCCCGACTTCGTAGGTGCGACCGTTCATGTGCACAAAAGTTGCTTCCGGCCCCACGGCCAGTCGCAATTCGCGGACAACACCCTTAGCCCGCAACGTATAACCGCCCGGCAGGCCCGTCGGGTCCAATTGGCAGGCAACAGTACCATTGGGGGTATTAAGTACGAACCGGCTGCCATCATGGCCCAACCAACATTCAGTCTCTTCTCCGTCGATCTGAAAGATCCGTTGCATCAGTTTCTCCACCCGCCCATCTTGCGGTACATTTCCGGTATCTGCATTACGTCGCTCACCAGCCGTTCGTCCGACAGGGCCGCCGCCGCCATCAGCAGGTCAGAGACATCTTCCCCCGGTGCGGTCAGCGTTTCGGATTGTTCAGCCAGGAAGCCGGTTGAAACATCGCCCGAGGCAAAATCTGGATGTGCAAGGATCTCATCCAGGTAACCGGTGTTGGTCGTCACCCCGAGAATCACATAGTTTTGCACCGCATTCCGGGCACGGGCGATGGCCTGCGCGCGATCCGGGCCATGCACGATCAGCTTGGACAACATCGGGTCGAAGTCGGTTGTCACCTTGCCGCCGTCCAGAATGCCGCTGTCCACGCGGATCCCCTCGCCCATGGGTTCGTCCAGCAGCAGGATATCCCCGATCGCGGGGCGAAAATCGGCGGTCGCGTCCTCGGCACAGATGCGCAATTCGATCGAATGGCCGGTCTGCGGAATATCCGCCTGTGCGGCACTCAAGCCCTCGCCCGCAGCTACGCGCAGTTGCTCGGCAACTAGATCGAAGCCAGTCACCAGTTCGGTCACCGGATGTTCGACCTGAAGGCGGGTGTTCATTTCGAGGAAGTAAAAGGCCCCGTCCTGCGCATAAATGAATTCGACGGTCCCTGCCCCGCGGTATTTGACGGCGCGGGCAATCCCCGCAGCGGTTTCACAGATCTCGTCCCGCTGTTCTGGGGTCAGCGCCGGTGACGGCGTTTCTTCGATAATCTTCTGGAACCGGCGCTGGATCGAACATTCGCGTTCCCAGAAATGGACCACGTTACCCTGCCCGTCACCCATCACCTGCACCTCGATATGGCGCGGACGTTCGATATAGCATTCGACGAACAGCCGGCCATCGCCAAAATAACGGACGCCTTCGCGACGTGCCGTTTCGATTTCGGTTTCCAACGTGCTGTCTTCGCGCACAATGCGCATACCCTTGCCGCCGCCGCCAGCCGAGGGCTTGATCAGCAGAGGGTAGCCCACCGTGCGGGCGCGTTCGACAAAACTCGCCGGATCGTCATCCTCGATCGCCGAGGGGGCAACCGGGAAGCCGTGCTCCTCGACAAAGGCGCGCGCACGGACCTTGTCGCCCATCAGGTCGATGGTCTCGGACGTCGGGCCGATAAATGTCACACCGGCCTCTTCCAGCGCCGCGACGAAGGCCGCGTTCTCGGACAAAAAGCCATAGCCGGGATGCACCGCGTCGGCGCCGATTTTCTTTGCAGCCTCGACAATCTGCGGAATATCGAGATAGGCGGCCACAGGCGTTGGCCCTTCGATCATCACAATCTCGTCTGCGATCAGGTGGGCCGGCCCCTCTTGTTCAGCGACGTGGCTCAACACAGCCGTCGCAAGGCCGCGGGCCTTGGCGGTGCGTAACACGCGCGCTGCGATTTCACCCCGATTGGCGACCAGGAGTTTTGAAATGGTCATGGTATTGTCCTATTAGTTCCGGTCCGAGGCGTTCAGCCCGTCGCGCGCGGCCAGATCGACCGGCACAGGAATTTCAATATCAAGCAGCATCTGCGCAAACCCTTTGCCTTGCGGATCGATGCGGACCGAGGCGATGCCGCCCCCGCCCAGCGATTCATGCAGCAGGAAGTTCAGCGAATGGCTTCCGGGCAGGTCGAACCGCTCGACCTTGCCTTCGCAGACATGGGAGAAATAGTCTTTCACCACCTTTTCGCTAAGGGCCGAGCGGATATATGGCAGGTAGTCCGGCTTGCGCGCAAGGATGCCGATATTGGCGATATCCCCCTTGTCGCCTGAGCGGCCCCAAGCCAGATCGACGAGGCGCACCTTGATCGCGTCCGGACCGGGCGCGCGGCTATCTGCCGGCGGCGCGGCAGGCGGATCAAGGTGGACTGGACTGGTGGCCACGGCGACGGGCACATCCTTGCCGTCGACCTCGACTGCGACGGGGGTGTCGGCCTTGTTCTGCAGGAAGGAGAACAGACGGACCACCGGCTGTACCTTTGGCCGTCCGGCGAAGAACCCGGTCAGACCCTGCGCGGTCGAAATCGCCATGGGTGCGATTTCTCCGGCAAAGATGTTCAGCGCGGTGCGATCGTCATGGACCGCGCCGATCTTGAGCACCACTTCGCGGGTCTGGGCGCGCGCATTTGCGCCATAAGTGGACTCGGCGCCCAGCACTTCGACGCTGACCTGCCGGAAATCGCCCATGTTGCGATCGCGGAAAATCCGGCGACAGCGGGTCAGGATCGCCTCGGCCACGCGTTCGGCCTTGGCGGGTGCATCAATCGCGGCCAGTGTCAGGGTAGAGACCGCGCGCCAGCCATCTGCATGGGTCGCCGACACCTTGTAGCTGTCGGTGCGCCCGAGACCCTTGCCGCCCTTGACCAGCACCCGATCGGGTCCGACCTGTTCCAGGTTGACCCCGGACCAGTCGCAGATCACGTCGGGCAACAGGTAAGCGCGCGGATCACCGATTTCATAGAGCATCTGCTCTCCGACCGATCCGGGCACGACCAGCCCGCCGGTGTCAGGCGTCTTGGTCATGACGAAACTGCCGTCTTCCGACACCTCGACGATGGGCATCCCCATATTGTCCCAACCCGGCACGTCCTGCCAGTCGGTAAAGTTGCCGCCCGTTCCCTGGGGGCCGCATTCGATCAGGTGACCCGCCAGCGATCCCTGGCTCAGCTTGTCCCAGTCGTCATCGCCCCAGCCGTATTCGTGCATCAGGGGGCCAAGCGCGACCGCGCTGTCGGCGCAGCGCCCCGTGATTACGATGTCGGCCCCGGCATCCAGCGCGGCCGCGATGGGGCGGGCACCCAGATAGGCGTTCATGCTCCAGATGTCGCCCGGAAACTCGACACCCGAGAACATTTCCGTCTGACCGCTTTTGCGAATTTCGTCGGCCTTCGGCAACAGGTCATCGCCCAGCACGACTCCGATGGACAAATCGATCCCGGCTTCGGCAGCGGCCTTAGCAAGCGCGTCGCGGCAGCCGCGCGGGTTCACGCCCCCGGCATTGGCAACGACCTTGATCCCCTTGGCCTTGATGTCCGGCAACCAGGGTGCCAGCGCCTTGACGAAATCCGGCGCATAGCCCGACTCGGGTGTCTTGGCGCGGGCACGCGCCATCAGCGACATTGTCACCTCGGCCAGATAGTCGAACACCAGATAGTTGATCTCGCCCTTAGAGACCAGTTGACCGATCGCTTCAGGCGTATCGCCCCAAAATCCCGATGCGCATCCAATGCGCAGTTTTCGATCTGACATATGCTTCTCCTCCCCGCTTGATTAGCGGCCTGTCCATTCAGGTTTGCGTTTCGCAATGAAGGCATCAAAGCCCTCGCGCGCATCTTCTGTCTGTGCAACGCGGGGCAATAGCGTTTCTGCAAACCGCATTTGCTGCGGATAGGTCATGTCCTCCATCGCATGACAGGCGTATTTTCCCAGCCGGATCGCGCTCGGCGACTGCGCAGCAATCTGGGCAACCAGTTCTGCAACTTTGTCGTCCAACCCCGCGGCATCGGTCACATAGTTGACCAGATTGAATTGCAGGGCTTCCTCGGCCGTCAGAGGGACGCCGGTGATGAACATCTCCATCAACCTGCGTCGGGGGAGCACGCGCATCATGGGTGGTACGATCGTCATGGGAAACAAACCCACCTTCACTTCCGGCGTTCCGATGCGGGCGTGGTCCGCCATCACAGCCAGATCGCAGGCACAGATAATGCCCGCCCCTGCCCCCATCGCGACGCCGTTGACACGCGCGATCGTCGGCTTTCGGCAGGCCTGTATCGTTTCGAACAACCTTCCGGCGAAATGATCAGGATCGGCCGGATCCTGAACGAACGGACCACCGTCCGCACCCGCCTTGATGTCGCCGCCGGCGCAGAAGGCGCGATCTCCCTCGCCGGTCAGAACGATCACACGGCAATCGCTGTCCTTCTCGGCAGCATATATGGCGGCCATGATCCCGTCTGCGACTTCACGGTTTAGGGCATTTCGATTCTCAGGACGTCGAATCGTGATACGAACTTCGTCGCCACGCATCTGCGATTGAACAACGCTCTCACCCATTTCCGAAGCTCCCCCAAAATACTTTGTGCGCCGTGCCTTCTAACGTCAGGTCGCAAAAAGCTTGGCTTGATCTATTTTCTAACATGTGTTTGATTTTGGTCAACACCACAAACGACATTTCTCGGGAGGATGATATGACGACTCAAAGTGAGGCTATCGCGGCTGACCTGGAAGCCATCAGGGCAAACTATTCGTTGACCGACGAGCAACGCCAGATTGTCGATCACGTGGATCGTGTGTCGCGCGAGGTACTGCACCCGTTGCAGGCTCGCATGGACGAGGAAGAATGGTGGCCCGAAGACCTGTTCAAGCAAATGGGTGAGCTGGGCCTGCTGGGAATCACCGCTCCCGAGGAGCTGGGCGGATCGGGTCAAGATGAATTCACCCAGGCGCTAGTGTCCGAGGTGATCTCGAAATGGAACCCGGCTGTGGGGTTGTCGCATGGCGCGCATGACAACCTGTGCCTGAACAACCTGCTGCGCAACGGGTCCGAAGAGCAGGTAAAGAAATACGTACCGGGCCTTTGCTCGGGCGAGCTTGTCGGTGCTCTGGGTCTGACCGAACCGGGTGCGGGATCCGATGCGCTTGGGTCCATGGCGACCACCGCGCGCCGTGACGGTGATGACTACGTCATCAACGGCTCAAAGATCTACATCACCAACGGCCCGATTGCCGACGTGATTCTGCTTTACGCAAAGACCGAGAAATCGAAGGGCGCCAAGGGCATTTCCGCCTTCATCATTGAGACCGACAATCCCGGCTTCAAGGTGGCGCAAAAGCTCGACAAAATGGGCTTCCGAGGCTCTCCGACCGGAGAGTTGGTGTTCGAAGATTGCCGCGTGCCCGCATCCGCCATGGTGGGTGAGGAAAACACCGGCGTTTCGGTGGTAATGAGCGGGCTGGATCTGGAGCGTGCTATGGTTGCCTCAGTCTGCGTAGGTATGGCCGAACGGGCGCTGGAACTGGGTCTGGAATACGCCAAAATCCGGGAGCAGTTCGGCAAGCCAATCGCAAGTTTCCAGATGATGCAGTCGAAACTGGCCCAGATCTACATCGAGGTCGAAACGGCGCGCGCCTTCGGGTATCGAGCGCTGGCCGCCTGTACGGGCCTGCCAAAAGGGGCCGGAGGCCGCGGCGAAATTCACAAACTGACTGCGGCGGCCTGTCTGTACGCCGGCGAGGCATTCAACAAGGCGGTGACCGAAGCCTGCCATATCCATGGTGGCTCTGGCTACATGCAGGACACCGAGATCAACCGGTTGTTCCGCGCCAACAAGTTGTTGGAAATCGGCGCGGGCACAAGCGAAGTCCGCAAGATCATCATTGCCGAAGAACTTCTGCGCGCCTGAGGGGGGACGAAACCATGAACAAGCAACTTCGCAACGACACCGCTTTGCCAACACATTTCATGACGGAGGAGCAACAGGCTCTGGCCGATCAGGCCGGCAAGTTCTTCATGTCCGAGTTTCACCATCTGAATGCGGAAATGGACGACACTGATGACCTGCCGCCTTCGGTCTTTCCCAAGCTTGGCGAGATGGGCTATCTGGGCCTGAACGTGCCGCCTGAATTCGGCGGTGCGGGGCTGGATTTTACCTCGGCCTGTATCATCACCGAACAGCTTTCGCGGTCCTCTGCCGCCATCGGGCTAACCCATGTGGCCCACGACAACTTGTGCGTCAACAACATCTATCGCAACGCCAGTGACGACCTGCGCCACAAGTATCTGCCGGGCCTTTGCGACGGCACGCTGATCGGCGCCCTGGGTCTGACCGAACCCGGCGCGGGGTCTGACGCGCTCGGTTCGATGCGGACCACGGCCAAAAAGGATGGAGACGACTACATCCTGAACGGTTCCAAGATCTACATCACCAACGGACCGATTGCCGATCTGGTCCTGGTCTATGCCAAGACCTCGCCGGAAAAAGGGGCCAAGGGAATTTCCGCCTTCATCGTTGAAACCGACACGCCAGGTTTCAAGGTTGCCCAGAAGCTCAACAAGATGGGCTTCCGTGGCTCGCCCACCGGGGAACTGGTGTTCGAAGATTGCCGCGTTCCGGCCAAGAATATGGTCGGCAAACTGGATGGCGGCGTTGCCGTGACGATGTCCGGGCTGGATCTGGAACGTGCCATCGTCTGCTTCAACGCAATGGGCATTGCGCAGCGGGCGCTGGATATTTCCGTCGACTACGCCAAGACACGGCAGCAATTCGGCAAGCCGATCGCCAGTTTTCAGATGGTGCAGGCGATGCTGGCCGACATGTACACCCAGATCGAGGCGGCGCGCAGCCTGTCCTTGCGTACCGCGGCCATGTGTGAGGGCCTTGAAGAGGGCGAAGGCGGGCGTGGCGAGATCCACAAGCTCACCGCTGCGGCAATCTACAAGGCCGCCGAGGCGACATCCTTCGTGCTGGACAAGGCCGTCCAGATTCACGGCGGTTCGGGCTATATGCGCGATACCGAAGTGAACCGGCTCTACCGTACCGGTCGCGTGCTAGAGGTCGGCGCGGGCACCCAGGAGGTGCGCAAGCTCATCATCTCTGGCGAACTTCTGAAAAACTAAGGGGTCGGAACATGAGCGAAGAAAAATCAAGGCGCTACGCGCCGGATCTCATGGCGGGACAGGTTGCCCTGGTCACGGGATCCGGATCAGGTATGGGCCGGGCGACAGCGCTTGAAATGGCCTCCTGCGGGGCCAGACTTGCGCTGTTTGCACGCCGGGAAGAGCCGCTGGAGGAAACCGCCGAGATGATCCGGGCAGCGGGGGGCGAGGCGTTTGTCGTGCCCGGCGATACCCGTGACGAGGACAGCATCGAAACCGCGATGGAACGGATCAAGGACCATTACGGTCAGCTCGATGTTCTGGTGAACAATGCGGGCGGCCAGTACATCGCTGCCGCCCGCGATATCACCAACAAGGGCTTCGAGGCCGTGATCCGCAACAACCTGATCGGGTCATGGCAGATGACCCGCGCCGTTGCCGATCACTTCATGTATGACAACGGGGGATCGGTCGTGTTTGTCACCGCCATTTCAGTGCGCACCGCACTCACCGGCTTTACGCACACCGTCGCCGCCCGCGCTGGCGTGACCGGCATGATGAAGACACTGGCCGCCGAATGGGGCGAATACGGGATCCGTCTGAACTGTGTTGCGCCGGGCACGATCAAGACCGATGCGCTTGGCCGCTACCCCATTTCACCGGAACAGTGGAAGAAGCTTAACCGCTCGGTCCTGAACCGGATGGGTATGGCCGAGGACATTGCCGGGACAATCATCTTCCTGGCGTCCGATCTGGGGAATTTCATCACCGGCGAAGATATCTATGTGGACGGTGGGGAAACCCTGCATATGGGCCACGATGCCCGCGACATGATCAATCCCGACATGTTCGAAAAACGCGAACGCGGAGATGGAAAGAATGAGTAAGCAACCCGTCCTTTTGGACATTTGCGACAGGATCGCCACGGTCACGCTGAACGATCCCGAGCGTCGCAACCCGATCACCGGCAATGAAATGATCGCCGCCCTTCTGGACACATTCGCCAAGGTGCAGGCAGACCCGCAGGTCAGCGTCATGATCCTGACCGGTGCCGACCCGGCCTTTTGTGCCGGCGGCGACATCAAGGAGATGAACGACCCCGACAGCATCTTTCGCAAGGAGCCGCTTGCGGCGGCGCAGAGCTATGTCGATGGGGTGCAGCGCCTGCCACAGGCGCTCTATAACCTGGATGTTCCGACGATCGCCGCGGTCAACGGACCCGCGGTCGGCGCGGGGTGCGACCTGACCATGATGTGCGACATGCGCATCGCATCGGAGAAAGCAAAGTTCGGCGAGGTGTTTCTGAATCTCGGGATCATTCCGGGCGATGCAGGCAGCTGGTTCCTGTTGCGTCGTCTGGGCCACCAGAAGGCCGCCGATCTGACCTTCTCGGGGCGCATGGTCGAGGCCGAAGAGGCACTGGAGCTTGGCATGGTGCTTGAACTTGTGCCCCATGAAAAATTGATGGAACGGGCCGGCGAACGGGCCGCCGCGATCGCCGCGAAACCACCGCGCGCGGTGCGAATCGCCAAGCGTCTGATGCGCAATGCCGAACGAATGGATCTACCAGATTTCCTGAATTCCGCGGCGGCCTATCAGGCACTCATGCATCAGACCGAAGACCACCACGAGGCGGTTGCTGCTTTCATCGAGAAACGAAAACCCAACTTCACTGGGCGTTAAAGGAAAGATCGCATGTCTGACATCACCAAGAAGAAGATGGAGCAAATCGCGCAAATGTGGAATGCGCGCGGCAAGGGTCTGATTACGCATATGGCGCTTGAGATCGAAGAGGTTTCGAGCGAAGGTGTTCGGGTTCGGATGCCGTTTAATCCGGATTTTTGCGTCGATGCGGACCAGACCCTGCTTCATGGTGGTATCCTGACGGCTCTCCTGGACAGTGTCTTCGGACTGGCAAACTTTGTGGCAATCGAGGGCGTCAGCACCATGGCCACTCTCGACCTCAGAGTTGATTACCTGCGCCCCGCCTATTCGCGCGCGGATGTCATCGTTCGCGCGCATTGTTTTCGGAAGACCCGCCATATTGCCTTCAATTCCGGCAGCGTCTGGTTCGAGGGCCATGAGAATGCTGAAATAGCCCGTGGAACCGCCTCGTTTGCTTTGACGCGCGGCGGCACTGACCTGTTTGATGCGATGACTAAAGGAAAAACCTCGTGATGGATGTGCAAACTGCCAATGCCAATGTATCCAGGGTGCCGTTCTTCCGATTTCTCAATTTTGAGATCCGAAGCTTGGACAACCTTCATGCCGAGGCTGAAATGACCTTTGATGACCGCCATATCGGTAACCCTGTCATGGAGTACTACCATGGCGGAATCATCGCGAGTTTCATGGAAGCCACGGCCGCGATCGCGGTACAGCCCGACTTCGCGGATGTCCCGGCCAAGCCGATTAACCTGACCGTCGATTACCTCCGACCTGGCGTGAAGGGCCCGCTTTTTGCCCGCGCCAATGTGACGCGCAAGGGCAAGCGGATGGCGAGCGTCAGCGTGATCACCCGGCAGACGGACCGGGAAAAGGCGGTTGCGGAAGGGCTGTATCACTTCCTTCTGGTCTGACCACTGCGACTGCTTTCAGGGCGTGCCTTGTCCTGTAGACGGGGCGGTTTCCCGGTTGCAAATTCCTTCCAGCAGAAGCTTGATGAGCATACCGGAGAACTCAGGCAGTGAGAGATACCCTTCCACTCCTGCCTTGTTCGGGTCGAACCACTCTACCGTCCAGTTCAAGGCACCCAACAACACCTGGCGCAAAGGAACGATCTTGATATCCGACCTTATCGCACCGTCTTGCTGCGCTTCGCGAAGGATCATGTCCCAAAGTCGCCCGTAGTCGTGGCGAATGCCTCGGTGCCTTTCCCGAAAGTGGTTGGGCAGCATCCCATAACTTCTGATGTTCGCTGAGGTGAACTCGCTTGCCTTAAAGAGAAAATCCAGATGCGTCCAGATTGCGGTTGCTATTCTGGTGTGATGATCGCATGGGGAATCGAACTTCTGAACGGCTGCACTGACACCGGATAGCAGATCGCTTAACCCTTCGTTTAGTACCTCGTCCACGATCGCTTCCTTGGATTTGAAATGGTAGTAGACGCTACCCGCCTTCATGTCCGATTCGTCAGCGATCTTCCGCAGCGTTGTCGCCTTGTAGCCATTGTCCCTCAGAACGCGCGCCGCCATTCGCAGGATCTCTGCGCGGGTCTTCGCGGCCTTGCCGTTGGTATCAAGGATATTGACGGGAGCGGCGGGGGTCAGCTTCAGACCTTCTGTTTCAGCTCTGCGATCCAAACACATACCGTCAAGTATCAGCTTGCTCATACGTTCAGCGAGGATGTGCACCGGATACTTATCGACATCGTACCATTCCACGGTCCAGTTCATGGCACTCAGGATGAACTGGCGGATCACAGTAATGGATATGTCACTTCGAAGATAGCCGTTGCGTTTTGCTTCATTTAGGAAACTGCCCCAGGCCTCTGCATAAGAGGCACGCAACTCACGGTGAGGCGCGCGGGTTTCATCCGACAACATCGGATAGTTCCGGATATTGGCCGAGGTGAAATCGCTCTCAGTCAACAGGTAGGTCAGGTGTGTTTCGATCAGCAATGCGAAGGTCTTGCAGAAATCCTCCGGGTTCTTCTTTGCAACCCGAACAATTTCTCGGACCTCCTCGTAGAGCTGACGGACACCAAGTTCGAGAACCTCGCTCAGAATCTGGTCCTTGGATTGAAAATGGTAGTATATGCTGCCGGCCTCAACGCCCGCTTCCTGCGCGATGTCGCGCATCGTCGTCGCGTAATAGCTTTCGTACCGAAAAAGTCGAGCGGCCGCCGAGAGAATGGCTTCACGTGTCCTCTCTGACTTGCTCAGATCTTCATTCACTGTGCTGGTTGCGTCAGTTCTTATTACCATTCCATGTCGATACTCGTTGGCCACAAAGCTGTCCATTGCATTAAATCTAACAAATGTTAGAATGCACCAAAGAACGTCTCGAATCAAGTTCTTTACCAAGGTACAGCGGAAGAGGAGGACCTCCATATGCGAGGGTTGAGTGGGAAACGGGTCATCGTGACCGGCGGCGGCAGCGGCATCGGTCGCGCGGTTTGTGGACGGTTCGGCGAAGAAGGTGCCGAAGTCGCCGTTTTCGATCTGAACAAGGATGGGGCGGAAGAAACTGTCCGACTGATCGCCGAGGCTGGCGGAAAGGCGCAGGCCTTCAAGGTAGACATCACCGACCGCACCCAGATCGACACGGCGGTGACCGAGTTCGAGGCCGGAGGTCCGATCGACGTGCTGGTGAACAACGCCGGCTGGGACGAAAGTAGGCTGTTCCTCGACACCGATGCCGAACTTTGGAAGAAGGTCATCGACATCAACCTCTATGGCCCGCTGAACATGCACCACGCGGTGCTGCCGGGCATGGTAAAGAACGGCGGCGGCCGTGTGGTGAATATCGCGTCCGACGCGGGTCGTGTCGGATCATCGGGCGAGGCCGTCTATTCGGCCTGCAAGGGCGGCATCATTTCCTTTACAAAGACCGTAGCTCGAGAACTAGCGCGCAAGGGGGTTCAGTTGAACGCTGTCGCGCCCGGCCCCACGGACACACCTTTGTTCGCCGAATTCGCGCAAGGTGAAGCTGGCGAAAAGATTGCCGAGGGTCTCAAGCGGGCGATCCCGATGAAGCGCCTGGGGCAACCTTCCGACTATCCCGGCATTATCTGTTTTCTTTCATCCGACGACGCAGGGTTCATCACAGGCCAAGTAATTTCGGTTTCAGGCGGCTTGTCGATGCACGGCTAGTCGTTGGTCGCAGCCCTTGTCACAGGGCGCTGCTGCCAAGAGATACCTCCCCTACTGGCCGCGCCTTATGTGCGGCCCTTTTTCATTGTAGAAAGGTGAAGAATGTTTCGGCCAGACTCTGACATTCAACGTTCGAGCACGCTGACCGCTTTTCTGAAGGACTGCGGTATCGACAGCTACAAGGATCTCGCCCGCCGCGCCAATGAGGAGCCGGACTGGTTCTGGAGTCGGATCATTGACCATGCTGGTATTCGGTTCAGCAAGCCGCACACGGTGCTGCGGGATATTTCCGACGGGCCTGAATCGATCAAATGGGCCGTCGGAGGCACTTTGAATCTTACGGAAACCTGTCTTGATGCCCGAATTGCCGATGGCCGAGGCGAAAAGGTCGCGATCGACTGGGTCGGTGAAGACGGAAGTCGCCGCCGCTGGACCTATTCCGAACTTGCTGCCGAAGCCTCCCGCGTCGCCTCTGCCCTTGCCGTCCGCGGGGTGCGGCCGGGTCAGGCGGTGGGCATCTACATGCCAATGATTCCCGAGATCGAGGCCGCGCTTTTGGGTATTGCCCGACTGGGCGCGGTCGCGGTACCGCTGTTTTCCGGCTTTGCGCCCCATGCCATCATCTCGCGCCTAAACGATTCCGGTGCCGTGGCGGTGCTGACAGCGGATGCCACACCCCGGCGAGGCAAGCCGGTCTGGATGGAGGCGGCGCTTGCCGAAGCCCTGACCGAGGTGCCTTCGGTGCACACCGTGGTCAGCCTGCGACGGTTCGGCGGCGCGGCGGCCAATCCGGCCCGCGATCTCGACTGGACCGAAGCCGTGGGCGCCGCCAGTCCGGATTTCGCCGCTGTTCCCGTCAAGGCCGAAGATCCCTTCCTTATCGCCTATACATCGGGCACCACCGGGCGGCCCAAAGGCGTCGTGCATACCCATTTGGGGGTGCAGGCCAAGGCCACGGCTGATTTCCTGCTTTGTCTCGACATGAAACAGGATGACCGGCACCTGTGGATGACCGACATGGGATGGGTCATGGGACCGCTCACCCTTTTGTCGGTGCTGCTGTCGGGTTCAACGCTGGTGGTTGCTGAAGGCGCACCATCGATGCCCGGCGATCCGTTCAGACTTTTGCGCCTTGCGTCCGAGATGGAGGTCACGCATCTCGGCGTGGCGCCAACCCTGGTACGGCAGTTCATGACGCATGAGCTCGAGCCGCTGACAGACTACGACCTGTCGCCCCTGCGCATTGTCGCCTCGACCGGGGAACCCTGGACCGAGGACGCCTGGCGCTGGCAACTGGATCATATCTGCCGCCGCCGCGCGGTGCCGCTGAACATCTCGGGCGGGACCGAGTTGTTCGGTGCTATCCTGACATCGACCGTGCTGCACGAAATCAAGCCCGGCGGATTTTCCGCCCAGGCCCTGGGGGTCGGCGCGAAAGTGCTGCGCGAGGACGGCAGCGAAGCCGCGCCGGGCGAGGTGGGCGAACTGGTCGTTACCCAGCCGCCTCTGGGGCTGACCCCGGCCATTTGGGGCGACCGCGATCGCTACCTTGAAACCTACTGGTCCACCTTCCCCGGCCTCTGGCGGCACGGCGACTGGGTGCGCTGCGATCCGGACGGGACATGGTTTATCCTGGGCCGGTCGGACGACACGCTGAACATCGCCGGTAAACGGATCGGCCCGCCCGAGATCGAGGCGGCCCTGACCGAGAGCGGAGAGGTGGTGGATGCCGCCGCCATCGCGGCACCTGACGACATCAAGGGTGTGGCCGTCGTCTGCGTCTGCGTGGCGGCACCGGATGTGTCGCTGGACGCGGACCTCGTGGACCGGCTCAAGGATCGGGTCGGAGAGATCGTCTCGAAACCCTTCCGCCCGCGCGAGATCCACTTTGTCGAGGCGCTGCCAAAGACGCGTAGCATGAAAACCATGCGCCGGGTCGTGCGCGCCGCCTTTCTCGGTGAAGATCCGGGCGATCTGTCGTCGATCAGCAACCCGGAAACCATTCAACCCATCGCAGACCTGCAAAAGGAAAAGCCATGATCACTGTATTCGGAGCCACGGGCACCACTGGCGCGCCTCTTGTCGATACGCTTTTGGCAAAGGGCGCAACCGTGCGCGCTGTCACCAGTGACCCGGCAAAGGTTGGCACGCTCAAGGCCAAGGGATGCGAGGCGGTCGCAGCGGATTTCACCGATCCCGCCGCGCTGGCGCGTGCCTGTGACGGGGCAGAAAAGATATACCTGGTCACGCCTGCGCATCTGGACATGCGCCGGTGGAAGGCGAACGTGATCGAGGCGGCCAAGGCCGCCGGGGTGCGCCATGTCGTTGTGGGCACCGGGCTTGGCGCCTCGCCCAAGGCGGGGCTGACCTTCGGCAAATGGCATTCCGAAACCCAGGAACTCTTGAAGCAAAGCGACCTTGACTGGACCTTCGTTCAGCCGACCTATTTCATGCAGAACCTGCTGTGGCAGGCCGGCAACATTGCGAAGGACGCGGTGTACTACGATGATCTGGGCGGCCCCGTGGCCTGGATCGACGCCCGCGACATCGCGGATGTCGCCGCCGAGGCGCTGACCGCTCCGGGGTACGAAGGCAAGGCCCTTGGTCTGACCGGACCCGAAGCCCTTGCCGGAGAAGATATTGCCGCTCTCCTGTCCGCAGTGACAGGGCGAAATGTCACCTGTGCCCCCCTTTCGGCCGAGGATGCGAAAGCGGGCATGGTGGCCGGTGGGATGCAGGATGAGGTCGCCGGAGCCATGGTCGAACTGGCCTGCCTCGCGCCCAAGGGCTACCTTGCCGGCATCGAGACAACGGTCAGCGACGTATTGGGCCGCCCGGCCCGTCGATTTGCTGATTTCGTCGCCGAGAACCGGGATGCATTCGTTCAGTGACCTAGCGGCGCCGCCGCTCTATCTCGAGCTGGTGCCGCCTCTGGAAGCGGTCACACAGATCGACCACCTTTTCATGTTCCGCGATTCCGGTGTGCTTAGCCGTCGTGGAAGCGGGCGGTTCGCAACTGACCTCTTTACCCTTTCGATAACCTGCGACGACAGCGACGGGGCACGCGTTTCGCTGGCAGAACCGCGCCCTTGTTTCACGCCCCGCCCAAGGCCATTCCGGGGTGTCGTGGCCGGGCTGCGACTGTCGTCACGACCGCAGCGATTGACGGACTGCAAAGTGCTGGACATGCTGGCCTTGGAACTGGGCCGCGTACAGACCGAGGAGGATGACCTGCCTGCGCTTGTCGCGGTGCTTGACGGCCTCGCGAAAGGCCTGCGCTTTGCCGCGCCACCCGGAGCGTACAGCGACCGGACCGAACGTCGAAAGGTGCGGGCGGAAACCGGCGTGTCGCGGCGGAGGCTTGCGGCCTCGCGACGCTTTCGTCAGGCTCTCGGGCAGCTTGCGTCACAGACCCTGCCGCTGAGCGATCTGGCGCTGGACGCCGGATATTACGATCAATCTCATTTGTCCGCCGCTTGCCGGACCTTTGCCGGCAAACCGCCCGGCGCGTTGCGCGCTCAGTCCGCAACGAGTCGATTTGGCCTTTCGCTACAAGATGCGCGCCTCAAAGACCGCCTAAGAGTGGTCATCAATGAATGAAATCGAAGAGGAAGACCCGCCATGACGCGATTCGAACCGAAAAACGCCGACTATGACGCAAGGGTGCATGACAGTTTCAACCGCCAGCACGTGATGCATACGTTGGGGATCAGCATTGCCGAGTTGTCGCCCGGCCGCATTGTTCTGGAAATGGCACATCAGGATACGCTGACCCAGCAGCATGGTTTTTTACATGCCGGAATCGTGTCGACTGCGCTCGACAGCGCCTGCGGATACGCGGCCTTTTCGCTGATGCCCGCGGAAGCGGCCGTTTTGACAGCCGAATTCAAGATCAATCTGCTCAACCCGGCCGACGGCGAACGGTTTCGCTTCGTCGCTGACGTGGTGAAGCCGGGAAGGACTCTGACCATCTGCGAAGCGCGTGCCTATGCCGTGAAGGGCGAGGATGAGAAGCTGGTCGCAACGATGACCGGAACGCTTATGGCGCTTGTGGGACGAACGGGCGTGGTGGGCTGACGACCGGGCTGGGGCGCAAATCAATCCGCGAGCCGGGCTTCTAGGGTCAGGACTCATAGCCAGTAGATGACGATAGCAGCGAGGGCGATTGCTGACAGGAAAACCTTCGGGCACCTA
>CANMQJ010000035.1 GCA_947500005.1 uncultured Paracoccaceae bacterium
GGCCGCTTCGAAAGTCAGCCCGGTGTCTTCGGGATCCCCGCTGGATGTGACTGTAAATGTGGCCATTGCCCCCCCCCGGAATTGCCGATGCCACGGCCCCCGGCGGATGCAAAGCAAAACAATTCATGCAAAAGGCCGAAGACTAATGGAACTATGGTATTGCAGACCGGGAAACCGGACAAGGTACAGTTCGCCGGGCACCCCTCACGCCAGCAGGTCGAACACCTCGCTGCCAATCTGTAGATTGATGCCGGACTGGCCTGCGCCGTCGACGAGCGCCCACATGATCTGCCCGGTAGGACGGTAGATCACGAAAGCCTCCTGCACGGCGTTGTCACCAGACCGGTCTCCGGCAGGTGTCGCAGTGTGAGCGAAATTGACCTGGAATTGGTCCTCCGTCGCACCCGCGTTACCGAAGACCAGCACGTCGCCTTCCAAAGCGTTGTAATCCTGAATCCAGTCCGACCCGTGGTCGAAGACGCCGAGGTGGAACAGGCGGTCGGCGCCTGCGCCACCATTGATCCGGTCGTACCCGAAACCACCATTGACGAAATCGTCGCCCGACCCGCCGAACACGAGGTCCGAAAGCGCACCGCCGGTGATGACATCATTGCCCTCCTGACCCTGAAGCTCATCCGAGCCGAACCCGCCGGAAAGGGTGTCGTTGTCCTCTTGGCCGAAAATCTGGTCGTTTCCGCCGCCGCCCTCGGCCAAGTCATCTCCGGCGCCCGCGTAGATCACGTCCCGCTGGTCGGCTTCGTGCCCGTCCGGTCCGCCGATTATGGTGTCGTCGCCATCGCCGCTGTTGAGCGTGTCGGCGCCGATGCCGCCATCCAAGGTGTCATCGCCGCCAAATCCACGCAGCACATCATCTCCTCGCACACCTTCCAGGACGTCGCGGCCGTCTTGTCCTTCAAGGACATCCTGCCCTTGGCCACCGATATCCCGTCCGGGAAGGATGACATTGAAATCGTGAATATCCACGACCCGGTCGAATGTCTCGTCCGTCAGCATCTGCACAGTGCCATCCGGCGTGATGGAAGCCAGGGCGGCGGCAACGCCGGAGACACCGCCGAAACCGTCGCTCACCTCGCGCTCGACCGTCACGTAAAGCCGACCGTCATCCGCTACCAGCGGGCCCGTCGTGAACTCCACCTCAGGGCCTGCACCCGCCACGGCGACGCGCTCGTCGCCCTCCATCCGGAAGAGCAATCTGTCTCCACCGATGTCGGCCGTGAAGTAGAGTTGATCCTGGAACACCACGCTCTCGCGGATGGCCTGACGCCCGCCGCCCGCGGCCAGATCGCCGCTCAGTCGTCCGTCGTCCAGCACATGGATCCCGTCCCAGGACACCGCATAGAACTGGTCCTCTACGACATGCAGCGTCTTGGGGCGGAAATAGATCGTGTCGAGGGGCACGTCCTCGGGCGAGCCTTCGCCTTCGATACGCCAGAGCTTGCCCGTGATGCCGCGCGTGGCGAAATAGAGCGCGCCGTTGAAGACCGCAGCGGCCATCACGCCATCGCGCGTGTCCTCGAAGATGAAGCTGTCCTCGCCCTCGGGATCGATGCGCCAGAGTTCATGATTGAAGCCGCCAAGCGGCGTGCGCTGATCGGCGACCAGATACATCTCGCCCTCGTAAGTCACTAGATCGCCACGCGGGCCAGCGTTGCCTCGGCCGAAGTCCGTGATGCGGTCGATCGTGCCATCAGGCGCTACCTGAAACAGGTCCTCGTAGCTCTGATTGCCGATCACCGTGTATAGCGGCAGGACATAGCTGCCTTCGTAGGCTTCGGTGTGATCGCCTAGTCCGCGGGCGGCAGGGGTGTAGTTCGGTACGCGGCCGACATCCTCGAATGCTCCCTCGCCAGTCAGGCGGCTGATGATCGTGGTGTCGGCAAAGCCGCGATCATTCTCGGCGGGCTCGGAATAACCGCTGATGAAGTAGAGATCGTCATCGACAGTCTGAAAATGCGGCTGCTCTGTGTAGAAAACCCCGGGGTCTAGACCGAGCGAGTCGTAGTCTTCAATCCGGTCCAGAAGCAGCGTCACCTCGCCGGTGGTCGTCACCCCGTAAAGTCCACTTGAACTTCCGGAATAGGCGCTGAAAACGGCTGTGATCTCGGTTTCCGGACGATAGGGCATGGCTTCCTCCAAAATAGCTGCAATGAAAGCGCGATTGCGATACGCCGCCCGTCGAGTCGAACGGCGATGAACCCTTCAATTCCACTCGGTGCCCTCCATTTTCCCGGATCGACGGCCCCGGTCATCATGCATATGCACCACGGCCCCCGGATGCATGGCACCGCCAAACACCCGTTCAGCGCGGGCTTCCGTGTCTCGAAACCGTAAGGGCTATCTCGGTCTGGCGACTGAGCCCCATTTTCTGCGAGATATTCTGAACCTGCTTGCGGACCGTATTGATCGAGGTCTTGCGGTGCTCGGAGATATCCTTGAGAGACAATCCCTCTGCCAGAAGCAAGGCGACCTGGGCCTGAGCCGCGGAGAGGCCATAAGCCTCAACAAGGGTTTGACCCGTAGCATCATTGCTGCTCAGAAAGCTCAGGGAGACCAACAGCGAAGGGCTATGCAGGCCCAGAACAAGGGCAAGTGGCCATTCCGGAACATCGTCGGGATCGAAGGCGGTCATGTGAACGGCGCAATTGGAAGCCTGAGATGAAAGTCTGAAGTGCGCGTGCACGGGCCCACGCAACACGTCCTTTAGCATATGCGACAATACCTGTTGCGCACGCCCCTCCCAAAATCGCAAGCGGCCGCGCAGATCGGTATAGACGGCGCCGTCGGACGCGAGCACGTCCACCCCCCGCTGATTTCGAAAGGTGATTTCACCGGCCTCGGATAAAAGGAAAAGGGCCGGATCGGTCGCTGAACTCTTTTCGAGCAACAACCGCTCCACGAGGTTCTCTGCGAAGACTTGTCCGATCGCCCAACTTTGCTGCAAGACCGGCATCAGCGTCCTTACCGTCGACAGCCACTTTTCCTCGAGCCGATCACCGTATCGCGATGGAATGTTTGCGCCAATGACTGCGACGGTCTTGTCCGAACGGCCAATGACACCACCTCCGCCGCGGATGATATCACCCTGCGGCTTGGCCCAGTCGGTGTAGAACTCGGTCTTGACCAAGGCGTCTCGGGGGAACATGTCATCGGCAGACATTACCTCCCCTAGCGCTGCTTTGAAGAAACCTTCGCCCCAAGGATTGATCGCCGCGTAATGTCGATCGAAAAGATCAACCCAATGAGGGTCATATCCATGGACGCAAGCGATCGGGCTGGTTCCCTGCCCGAAGTCATGGCCGAAAATGTGTGTTTTTGCACCTGGCACCTGTTGCGACAGGCGTCGCAGCGCAGACTGCCACTGCTTGGGGTCTACGGCGGCTGCGAAGAAAGCACTCGATAAGGAGCGATACTCGTGAAACTCCATGAGCCGAAGAATAGGTAAGGTTGGGTCACGGGGTCAATATGTTATCGCGCCTTTGCCTCCGGCACCCTGACATCGAGAATTCACTTACCGAGCGTCAATTCATGTATCCAGAATTTGACCGTTCGCATACTGCGATAGGTTCCCGGACATGTATTAACTCCCGCACTTTACCGTAATCTGCTATGAGCAGGATGAATCGAAACATTTCTTGAAGTTGCGTGTCGGAGTAAAATGTCATTTTTTACACCTGACTTGTATGCACCGCCTCTTGAGCCTTTTTTGCTGCTTGCAACGCGACTAATCGCTGATTCTGAATACGCAACGCCCTGCGGATTGGTCGGCAGATCATCATGCCAATTTGGGAACGGAAGGGGGGTGGTGCAGATCTCTGGAGGCGTTCATCGGGACCGCCGGTGGTCGCCATTTTCCTGCGTGGCCACATTTCGGACCGGGGGCTATCTGCGACGCCTCGTTCCAAAGCCGCCAGTTGGTGTCATCTTGACGCTGAAGCAAGTAACAGGTTAACAAGATGATCAGCTGAACGTGAAAAGTTTTCATTGGCGTTCAATCCTAGGCAGCAAACCGGTGAAATCGTTCTCGAACAGGACCTGCGCAGCGGGTCAGGCCATACACGACATCGAAGTAATCTCGAAGAATGTGTCGAACATGCAGATAAGGGTGGACAGTTTGCGACCGGGCGTGGCTGTTCATGTGCTGTACGGCCTGGCCCCCGGTTGAGATATCGGCCGCGGTTGAAGGGGCGGAGAGACTTGAGGCACTGCAAATCTTTTCGCGCGATAGGCGTGAAAGGTGCAGTTGAGCGAGGTGGCTCGCACGTTCGAGACCTTGTGTGCTTTACCATGTACGGTCAGTTCGACTCTGCGTACGTTTCGGAAGTTGCGAACTACTTCGGCAACGACGCTCTTGGATGCAGGTGACCGATGGAACCGAAGCCGACAAATTCACCGTGGAGGTTAACGTAAACTCAATGCAGACAGATTTGTTCACCACCGGAATTGACAGCGGTGTCTTTACGGCAGTTACCGACACTGCGCCCTCTGTGGACGGAGGCGGTTTCAAGCCACTCGACCTTACGGTGCTGAACAACGGCAACGTGATCGTTTACTACATCAACGAGACGGCAAGTTCGGATTTCTTCGATATAATCGCTCCCGACGGGACCACGCTCCTCGGCGGCGCCACCGCGTTCACTTTTGATCCCAGTAACAGCCCCAATTCAGTGGACGTCACCGCCCTTGATAATGGGAAATTTGCGTTCACCTGGGTCGAACAAAATGATGGGACCAGCGACTGGGACATCTACTTTCGGATTCTGAACGCAGATGGCACGGAATCCGTTGCGAAAACGAATGCCTTCGACAATGGCGGAACGCAACGCTACCTGGAGGCCACGGCGCTCGCCAACGGTGACCTATTGCTGCTTTACTCGATGTACGATGGCGGCACGAATTCCGGAAATGTTCTTGCGCAGCGGATCGACGGTGGCACCGGTACGATACTGGACACTACGCCGGTAACCCTCTTCTCGGTTCCCAACAGCGAGCCGGAGCCGCTCACCCTGACCCAACTGACAGACGGCGACATTCTCGCGGTCTTCCAGGAAGGCAATTCCGACCGCGACATACGGGTCGTGCGTGTCGATGCCGACCTGAGCTCGAACAAAAGCGACTTCGTTGCGGTGACACCCGGGTCCGACGTGGACGGTGGCGATCTGAACGTTGCGGCGCTTTCGAACGGTGGGTACGCCTTTGCCTATGCAGACGGCAACAATGTCCACGTCCGTGTCTACGGCAGCAGTGATTCTCTCGTCAGTACAATTTCCTGGACCGACCTGAACGACATCTCCTTTTCGAGCGGGCCGGTCATTGAACCGCTGGCGGGCGGCGGCTTCGTCGTCGCGATCACGGACTACGACGGAACACAAGGCGATCATGTCGCGCAGATATTCGACGACTCGGGCGCTGCGGTCAGCGCGCGCACGAACTTGGATCCTGTCGGGTTCGATGCCGACGACAGCATACGGATGACCCCAACAAACGACGGTGGCTTTGTTGCCTATGTCCGGAAATACGACGCCAACTCGGAACCGGATCTGGCCGTTGAACTGCGGGCATACCAGCCAACCGGCTCCTCGCCGGCCTATTTCGCCGGTGACACGACGCCACCGACAGTAACCTCCATCGTTCGCCAGTCCCCCGTGGATGCGACGACAGAGGCCGACGAAGTGACCTTTCGCGTCACCTTCTCTGAAAATATGGATCCTTCGACCATTCAGGCCGCAGACTTCGCTCTGAGCGGAACTGCGGCTGCGGACGGGGCCATTGGCGGGCCAATTCAAGTGGCCGGCAACCCAGCGGCCTACGATGTCACCATCACCGGAATAACAAGCTCCAACGGCACTCTTAACCTCGACCTCGCCGGCGGGGCGACATTGGAAGACGCGGCCGGCAACGCGCTGACCGAATTGGCCGTCACCGGCACGGACGAGACCTATACCATCGCCAATAACACGGCGCCTTCCATCGGGGTCAACACGGGTTCGGCTTTGAACGAGGGTGCGACCGACACCGTCATTACGGCGGAACTTCAGGCAACCGATGCAGAAGAAGCGGCAGAGGCGCTAACCTATACGCTCGATAGCACGGTGGCCAACGGCACGCTCTGGCTCGACGACGGCAATGGCGTGCTCGAGGTGGGCGAGGGTCTGGCCGCGGGCGAGAACTTTACCCAGGCAGACATTGATGCGGGCCATCTCCGCTATACCCATGACGGCGGCGAAACGATTTCCGATGGTTTTCAGTTCGACGTCTCCGACGGGACCGACACCGTCGAGAACCAGACCTTTACCTTCACGATCAATCCGGTGAACGATGCGCCGGCCCTGATCGCGGCGGCCCCCACGCTGAGCGCTATCGACGAGGACGCGACGAACAACGGCGGACAGACGATCGGCGGCATCCTGGGCGCTTCGGTATCCGACCCCGATGGAGCCGCCCAGGGCATCGCCCTAACCGAATTGAACAGCGGCAACGGCACCTGGCAATATTCCCTCGATAGCGGAAACAACTGGAACGATGCAGGCACGGTCGCCAACACCTCAGCTCTGCTTTTGCGCGCAAGCGATTACCTGCGCTTCGTACCCAACGGCGAATCCGGCACCGCTGCCAGCGTCACCTACCGCGCCTGGGATCAGACCAACGGGACCGCGGGCACCCGGGTCGACGTCTCTGGCAACGGCGGCACGACCGCGTTCTCGTCGGCCACGGATACGGCCTCGATAACGGTTACGGACGTCAACGATACGCCGACGGCGAGCGGCTTGCCTGCGGACATAACGGCGACGGAGGACACGGCGAGCAATGTCGATCTGTCCGGCGTGGTTCTCACCGATGTCGATGGCGACGTGTTGACGGTGACGCTAACCGCCTCGGCGGGTGTGCTGAATGCAAGCGCGGGCCTCGGGGTGAGTGTCGGCGGAGACGGCACCGGACTGTTGACACTGAACGGCACGGCAGCGGCCATCACGACCTACCTCGATACCGCCAGCAGCATTACCTACACGGGGCCTGCCGACCTCTTTGGGGAGGATGCGGCGACGATCTCCGTCAACGTCGATGACGGTACGGTGAACCCGGTGGTTGGCACGCTCAAAGTCGATATCGCGGACGCGCTCGATAGCCAGACCGGGGACAACACGCCCAACACGCTGGTTGGGGATGGCGGCCGGGACGTGCTGATCGGTCTTGGCGGCAATGACCTGCTGCTCGGCTTTGCCGGCGATGACTCGATTGTCGGCGGCGACGGCAGGGACACGCTGGGCGGCGGCAGCGGGGCGGACACGCTGGAAGGAGGCAACGGTGCGGACGTGGCCAGCTATACCGGCTCGTCAGCGGCGGTCACGATCGACCTCAACGATGCCGGAGGTGGGTTCCAGTCGGCATCGGGCGGCGATGCCGAAGGCGATGTGCTCTCGGGCATCAGGCGTGTCTGGGGGTCGGATTTCGGCGATCTGCTGACCGGCGACGAGATGAACAACCTGTTCTATGGCCGCAACGGGTCCGATACCATCGCTGGCGGCGAGGGCAACGACACGATCGGCGGCGGCGGCGGCGGGGATGCTGATGAGTTGTCGGGTGGCGCCGGGCGCGATCTTCTGACCTATACCGGGTCCTCGGCGGCGATCATCATCGACCTCAACGATGCCGGGGGCGGGTTGCAGTCGGCCTCGGGCGGGGATGCGACGGGTGACGTGATCTCGGGCTTCGAAAACATCTGGGGTTCGGATTTCGGCGATTCACTGACTGGTGATGCCAAAAACAACGTGCTCTTTGGCCGCGACGGGGCCGACACCATCCTGGGCGGTGACGGCAACGACACGATCGGTGGCGGGGGCGGGGCCGATGCAGACAGCCTGTCCGGCGGCGACGGGACCGGCGACGTGCTGAGCTACACCGGCTCGGCCGGGGCGGTGACCATCGACCTGAACGATGCGGGTGGCGGGTTCCAGTCGGCCTCGGGCGGGGATGCGACGGGTGACGTGATCTCGGGCTTCGAACGAGTCTGGGGATCGGATTTCGATGATACGCTGACCGGTGATGCCAATAACAACGTGCTTTTTGGCCGCGGGGGTGCCGATACGATAGACGGAGGCAATGGCAACGACACGATCGGGGGCGGCAGTGGCGGCGATGCCGACCATCTGGCCGGCGGAGACGGGCGCGACGTCTTGAGCTACATATTGTCGTTCGATGCCGTCAGTATCGACCTGAACGATGTCGGTGGTGGTTTCCAGTCGGCCTCGGGTGGTGACGCGTCCGGAGATGTGATTTCTGGGTTCGAGACGGTCTGGGGATCAAGTTTCGGGGATACCCTCACCGGGGACGCGATCGACAACCTGCTAAGCGGACGTGACGGAGCGGATACGCTCAGCGGCGGCGACGGCAACGATACACTGATCGGCGGCGACGACGCGGACACCTTCTTGTTCAACCGGGCGCTGGGTGCGGGCAATGTTGACCGGATCGCGGATTTTGACTCGTCCGAGGACGATTACATGCTTCTGGACAAGACGATATTCACAGCCTTGGCGTCCAGCGGGAGCTTGCTCGCAGCGGAATTCAGGATCAACACCAACGGGCTTGCCGAAGCGAGTGACGATCGCATCGTCTACAACACGGACACGGGTGAGTTGTTCTATGACGCGGACGGGCTGAATGGCGCGGCGGCGGTGCAGTTCGCGGTTTTGACCGGCGCGCCGGGCGTAGACGTGGACGATTTCCTCGTCATCTGACAAGAGCCGAGGCAGGGGCTCGGTGAGAGCGTTCCTACCTGAGCCGGGCAGGTCGGTTCGGGACCTTCATCGTCTGGATCTCAACCTATACCGTCAACGACCCCGCCTAGGCTCGCGGTAGTGGCACCACCGGGGGCAGTTTCGACATCTCGGTCGAGGCGGACACCAGCCAGGGTGTCGAAACCGACCACCTGCCGGAAACCATCGACTACTTCGCCTTCGAGACGGCCGGCGTCGTGGGTGCATATGGCTACGACTTCTTTGTGTGAAGAGAGGCCGTCAGACGAAGTCGGGGACGCGATACGGACTCGCGGATTGGAGACACTCACCCTCGTCCGGCAGCGCTGCCCTGCTTCTCATCGAACCCGCCGCTGGCGTTTTCCTGCGATGTCCTGCTGACCGCCACTCTCTGTTCCAGCAGGTTCGCATCGTCTTCCGTCTCCATGAACGGGGCGTCGAACGCATCTCGTCCGACACCGATCATCACCATCTCGGCCGTGCAGCACATCCGCGTCGCGTCCACCAGGTGCCACTCCCCTTCGAGCCACACCTGTGCCACTGCGTGGAAATCCGGCGGATCGACGCCCAGCCCGTAGGCCGAGGCATAGCGTGCCGGTATGCCCGAAGCCCGCGACAGTGCACAGACGAGATGCGCGAAATCCCGGCAGACACCTTCGCGCCGCGCAAAAGTGTCCAGCACGGTCGTCTGCGCGTCCGAGGTCGCCGGCGAATACCGCACCTCGCGCGCGACCCAGTCGCGAATGGCCGCGATCTTCGCTCCGCCCTTGAGCGCACCGAACCGGTTGGCGGCAAAGCCCACAAACTCGTCCGACTGGCAGAACCGCGACGGGCGCAGATACGTAAACGCCTCCGCGGGCAATTCGTGCACGGGATGGGCGCAAAGATCCCGGAGGGAAACATCGCCCTCGGTCACCTCCACCTCGGCTCGGTATCTCAACCGAAGCTCGCGGGAGGCCAGATGCGCCCAGATCCGGGTCCCGACGCCGCTTTCGCCGGGGATGCGGTCGAGCGAGGCATCGTCGATCGAAAGATCTTCCTCGAGAACGGTCTGTCCCGCTGTTCGGGCAGCCTCGATCGCCAGCATGACGAACCGGGACGGTCCGATCTGGTAGGTCATGTCGACTTCTAGGGCGAGTGGCATTGCGGTTTCATTCCGTGTTTGTGGGACAGTCTAGCGAAACCAGTCCCGGTATGCGAACGGGAAGCGACAGCATGGCAGACACTCGGATGAATGTTGGGTGATGAAAACATACATCCGGGTCGGCCTCTCCCCGCCGTTGGCCGCCGAAGAAGGCAACGCGGTTGCCATCGCACTGTTCCACATGCAGGCCGATAAAAGTTGATCGGTGATATATCTTCCCGCAAACTCTCGTCAGCGGGAGATCGGCATCACGCGTGATCCGCTTGCAGAATGGATTTCACACATGCCCGATACTTTGAATTTTTCGCAACGTGGCCCGCAGATCACGATCTCCACCCCGGAGGGGGACTATTTCTCGTTCACATCGCAGCTATTGCCGCTGGACGATGGCTATGTCCGGTTCTTCTCCGGCTCCGGCCGTGAGGGCGAGAACACCTTTTTCGAAACCCTGCTCCCCACTGGCGAATCCACGGGCGCGGTCGCGCGGCCCTTCGATGCGCTGGGGCAATATTATCTGGGCGCCTCGGGCATGTTTGCGCTGGCCGATGGCAGGGCGCGGATCGTCGTCGAGGTTCAGCAGACCAACACCGAGGGACGCGGCGAGAGCAACTTTCAGACCATGCTGTATTCGCCCGATACCGGGGCGCTGACCGAACCGGTGACGCTGCACCAGTTCGAGCCGTTCGGGGCGTTCGAGGTCTACAGGACGCTTTCGAACCCGGATGGAAGCTTTGCCCTGATCACCCAGAGCACACCGGAAAACATCCCCTCGGTCCAGCTTTTCGGGCCGGATGGAACACCGGTTGCTGAGGCCTATCAATTGCCTGCATCGGCCAACACTTACTCGACCGATATCGGCTTTCTCGGCGACGGACGGGTGCTCGCGACATGGGAAGAAACGCAAAACAATCCTCCGCAGTTCGATGAAACCACAAGCCGCATTCAGGTTCAGTTGATCGGGACCGATGGCATCGCCGGGCCCATCCGGACGGTGGCGACAACCGTGAGCGACGGGACGGGCCCGTACACGACCCTGTTCCCTCAGGGCTTTCTGGAACAGCCTGGGCAGGCGCTGATATTGATCTGGGGTCGTCAACAGATCGAGAACGGCATGGCCACCGAAGACTTCTTCGCGCAAAAGCTCGGCGCTGACGGTACGCCCGCCGGAACTGTCTTCGAGCTGGGCCAGTTCGACCGGATACTCGACACGATCACCTTTGCCGATGGCAGTTTCGCCTTGGTGACGCGAACCGAAGTGCCGGTCGGTGACAGCTGGACGCAGGAGCTGACGCTGCGCCGCTTCGATGCTGACGGGCAGCCCATCGATGAACCGACGGTTCTGGACCGGATGCGCGACTGGAGTGACATAGAGCTTCTGCCGGCCGGCGGCGTGGCGCTTGCTTCTGTCGATTACAGTCAGAACGACGGGGACCTGAATCTCCGGTTCTTTGACGAGACCGGGACCCCCGAAGGCCCGGGAAAGGTCTTTTTCTCGATGGAGAACGGCTCGCCAGCGGCCGAAATCCTGGTCAGGGATGACGGGACCTTCCTGATCCAGGCGCTGTCGCAGGATCGCCATTTCCAGGAATATGCCAGTGTGGATTTCCGCCCCCTGAAGGAGGGCGATGACACCGAAACCCTGGCCGGCCCCGAGGCAGTCGATGGTCTGGGCGGTAATGACTACCTGACAGGCTCGGATGGTTCCGACCGCCTGAAGGGCGGCGAAGGCAATGACACGCTCGAGGGCGGCGCTGGCGATGATTTCCTCTCGGGAGGTCCCGGCACCAACGTGTTGAACGGCGGTGATGGCAACGATTCCGCCTGGTTCACCGGTCCTGTGGCGGCCTACACGTTCGAAAGCGACCAGACTGGAGACTTGATCACCATCCTCCGCGACGCCGAGCGTCACGAGACGACGGGGATAGAGGAATTCGTCTTCACGGATCAGATCCTGAGCCCTGAACAGCTCCTCATCCGCGCCGGGTTCTTCGACATGGACGAGACGGGCGGCGACACGGATGACCTGCTGCAGGGCGGGCCGGGCAATGACCGTCTGGATGGCGCCGGCGGCAATGACACGATCCATGGCGCCCAGGGTTCGGATACTCTTCTGGGCGGCGACGGGGACGACGTCATCCAGGGCGGCGAGACCGAGGATGACCTTCGCGACGTGATTTTTGCCGGTGCGGGCAATGACAGCGTCGATGCCGGATACGGAAATGATCAGGTGTTCGGTCAGGAGGGCAACGATACCATCTCGGGCGGCTTCGGCGCGGACGAGATCCAGGGACAGGAAGGGGACGATTTCCTGTCCGGCGGCGCTCTGTCCGACCTGATATACGGCGGGGCCGGCCGCGATTTCATCAATGGCGGCTACGGGTATGACCGGATCAATGGCGGCGATGGCGGAGACCGTTTCTTCCATCTCGGCGTCTTCGGCCACGGTTCGGACTGGCTGCAGGATTACGACGCGGCCGAGGGGGACCTGCTCGTGTTCGGGGGCACGGCCACGGCCGACCAGTTCCAGGTCAACCTCGCACATACCGCCACGCCCGATGGCGAACGCTCCGGCGACGATGAGGTGCAGGAAGCCTTTGTCATCTACCGGCCCACCGGCCAGATCCTCTGGGCGCTGGTGGATGGCGAGGCACAGGCCGAAATCAACCTGCGGATCGGCGAGGACGTATTTGACCTTTTGGCATAGCCGCTGGAAGGGAGATGCAAGAGCAGGCCATCTTGAACGGGAGTTCGTAGCGTCCTCGGATGTCCTCAACTCACCTATTCTCGATATCTTGTAGCGAGCAGCCAGATCATCCTATTGTGCTCTACGTCCGATGCCCTCGTGAAGATTAGAGGGCGAAGTCGCTATCTGAGACGCGCCGACAACCATGAGGTCGGGCGTCCGGAGCGAATTGTATCCCGGTCGCGTTTGAGGCGGATACCCGTCCAACCGAACTGCGGTTCAAATAATATCAACCACTTAAGGGGCGGAGAACGTTCGATCCCAGGCCCATCCCCTCCGCCACTTGCCCTCGCGAAAGCGTTCGCCTGATCCAGCTGCGGCCGGATTTTCTCGTTGTTTTCGAGGGTTATGCGGGTGGGGCCGAGCACTGCCCCTGCTGTCAGAAGGTCAGGAAGCGGTCTCTCAGGGCCGATATTCTCCGGACCTCATGACTGCGCCGATTTGGTGAATAGCTTGTAAGCATCTGAAAGTACGTGGCTTTCGAGCTCCTCGGCTGCGCACTTCGATCCCAGTGGTGTACGCGCAGATGGAACCAAGTTCGAAAGCTACCTTGATCTTGCCACTCAGTTGGCTCGGAAGGCCACAAGACGGCTCTTGCGGCTTGGTATCCTCTCAAAATAACGTAGAAAAGGTACAATCCTACGAGTGCGCGCGACGTGGCCTATACCGCAGAAGACACTTCTGATCGAGGACCTAGTCCGGGCGCATTGGCACAAGGCCGAGGCTTCGCTCGACAAGACGGTGATGACTCGTGGCGATGTGGCTCTGGGCCCGCACATCAGGTGATCGAGTAAAAGCATGAGCCAACATGAAGACGACCAGAGCAAAGGCGACCACGCTGCAGAGCCTGATGCCGTGGCTGCTCTGCGCAAGGTCATCCAGGATCGCAGGCTCACCAAGGACTTTCTCGAGACCGACGAGTTCAGGCTTATTCTTTCAGGGCTGCGCGAAACGATTCTGAAGGGAAGCCCTTTGGAAATTTGGAGCAGCCTTGCGATTGCGGGACGGGCCGCCTCGGTTTCCAAGCCAATGGAAAACGTCTTCTTGCCGATCGTGGACCAGCGAGTTGACGCAGGATTGCCCCCCTTTGAAGCGCTCCAAGATGGTGAAGATCGTTGGTACCTTGCAAAAGCCTTGCAGCGAAACCCCTCTTCGCAAGTGGCCGAGATTGCCTTTTCAGAAATTGTTCGGGACGATCTGGGGGAAAAGGCAAGGCGAGTATGGGCAGAGGTTGGTCTGGCTTCGGCCGAGACACGTGAAGAATTCCTCAGACGAATTAACGGAATTATTGACCTTCTGTTTCGATCGGTGCCTAATCGATCCGATACATTAGCGCGGCGTATCAGACGTATCAATTCAGCTATCAGCGAGAAGATGGTAACGTCCGACTTGCCTGCTGGATCCGAGTTCAGTCACCAACTCAGGATCCTGTACACGGGCCACCTCTCCGAGGAGGGGCCGGAAGAGCGACGCTTGCGAGACGAGGCGGCTCTCGAACTAATGGCGTCCCTTACGGATTTCGTTCGCCTGTCGTTTTCTGCTGCATCCGATCCGAACTCATACCTCATTGCTCAAGACCTCAGATGCTGGTGGCGGCCAGCATCTCCGCCGCAGGAATTTGAGGCATTGTCGCGCAGGTTGGTACGTCATGGCGCCGAAGCGTTGCATGTATTCGCACGCCAGGGTCTTCGAAACGATGCTCTGCGAAAAAGCCTCGTCGCGATTGGCGGTAGCAGCCTCTTGGGACGGGTCGCGCGGGAGATCGTCGATCGCGACTCCAGCCTGCCTGAGGATCTTTCCGCTTGGTTCAGCACCGGTGAAGAACCTGCCAAGCGGCACTCGAGTGCTGCTGTGGAAGCCCTTTCCGGCGAGCGCCTCGACACAGATGTTTCGCGGCTGCTCGTTTTCGTGAGATCTTCCGAATTTAACGGAGCCACAATCGAAAGAATCGCCGAAGATGTGAGTGAGCTGATGCCAGAAGAGGGTAAGTTGATCTCCGACGTCGCCGGAAAAGCGAAGCAGATCTCACAGGTCGTGCAGTCCATGGCCAAGAGGCTTCATATCAATCTTTTCCTCGATACTGGCGAAGTGGTTCAATTTGATCCTGCGCAGCACGATGCGATCAATGAGGGGCCTATCGGTGCAAATGTGCTCGTTGTCCGGCCTGGAACCCGAAAGACCGAACCAAACCGCTCGCCGCGCATATTGCTCAAGCCGAGGGTAAAGCATCCATGAACGAGGAATTTGCAAGACTTATCCTTCAGGGTCTCGTTGAGCGAGCCGCGTCAGACAGAAAGAAAACCTTTCTGTCTGAGGCCGAACTGAAGGCTATTCAATTCTTGATTGGCATCGAGCAAGCAGAGCCTGCAGACGACTCCCCTCAGATCGAACCGGTTTCCTTGACCGACGGTTTTCAGCCGGTCGTCAAGTGGTTGCCCGAGAGCCTTTCGGATGACGAAAGGCTCGTCTGCATTGACTTCGGGACCTCATTTTCCAAGGCCTATGCCAGCGAGGGAGATGATCCCGAAGAAGCCCCTGAGCTGATCGATATCGCGCTATCCCCTGACGCTGAGGGGTCCGCGCGATATCTCATGCCATCCGAGCTCCTGATACATCGGGGCGAAATCTACTTTGGACAGTTCGCGCGAAAGGCCTTTGACGACATAGCTGCCGAACAGGACCAGCTTATTGATAACCCGAAGCAGTACATGACCTTGAGCAAGGATGTTTCGAATCTCGAGAAACGTCCGCTGCCTGAAGCCAAGGATCCGGATGGGATCTTTACGGAAAGAGATGCTCTCGTCCTCTATCTTTCTCACTTCGTAAGAACGGTCGACCAGTCTCTTGCTTTAGCTGGGCTGCCACAATCACTTTCCATGCGCTATACACATCCGGCATGGAAGAAGGAAATCGCGGAGCAGAACTCGATCTCGATGCGTCGGATCGTTGCAGAGGCGATAGCCTTAGCGCGGAGCTACCCGTTGGATTTTGAGGCGCAGCTGGACGTACGTCGGGCATCGAAGCTACTGCTGGCCGCCAGACAGGCCTCTGACGAGGATTTGCCGTTCGATATTCTCAAGGAAGCCGTTGCTGAAGCTACAGCGGCCGGTGCCGGTGCGTTGATGGAGGCGCAACCTACCGGGAGGCAACACTTCGTGATCCTTGATATTGGCGCAGGTACAACCGATGTTGCGGGATGCATATGCGTGAAGGGAAGGGGTCAGCGCGCAAAGGTATGGGAAATCCAGAGCGCGCGCGATGCCAAGAACCTTGCGGGTAACGCGCTAGACAATGCGCTCCAGAAATTCATTCTAGAGCACAGTTCTCTTGCAAAGGGCAGCACCGAGTATTTGCAGGCAGAGAGAGCGCTGCGCCGGACGATCCGCTCCGAAAAGGAAACACTTTTTTCGACAGGCGAAGCTCTCGTGGAACTTGTCACCGACGAGCTTGTCGAGATCTCCCTTGAGGACTTTCGTCGTGATCCGATGGTCGAAAAGATTTATGGTTCAATTAAGGACATGGTTTTCAAGGCAGCATTCGCGATCAGGGAAAGCAACGCTAGGGTCTATCTTGTTCCAACGGGAGGTGGCGCAAGCCTTTCATTGATAGAGGAGCTCGTTTCAGAACCTCTTGTAGACGGTAGCCGTCGGGTGAAGCTTGAACTCAGCGATGCCATGCCTGAACAGCTTAAGGAAGCCTACCCGGAGATTGAGCCCTACTATTCTCAGCTAGCAGTGGCGATCGGTGGGGCCCATCCCGCGCTGCCAGAACAGAAGGCGTCCATCGAGCATTTCGAGGGGGATCCTGGTCCGAAGCATCTCGGGCCCATATACAAATCGCCACATTCCTAAGGGCTACTTCTGGAAGTCAAGTGGCTGGAATCATCCGCTGGACGAGCTGACATCTTCGCCTTCTCTCGTAGGTGGCGAGACCTCGCGTTCCCCGAGCTCGAGTGTCTCCCTTTCGGAGAGCAACCATGTTGAAAGCTGGTCGACCGCTGGCGCGACCTTTTCCGGCTTTCGAAGGGCACACTCCCAGATCGTCGCTACGCGCCAGCCCGCCGCAAGCAGCGCGTCCCGAACGGCGCTGTCTCGCGCAATGTTCGCGTCGAACTTTGCCTGCCAGAACGCTACGCGCGTCGCGGGAGTGGTAGTGTAGCGGCACCCCCCATGCCGATGCCAGAAACACCCGTGCACAAAGATGACAGCGCGATGCTTTAGCAGAATGAGGTCAGGCCTGCCGTGGACTTTCTTCGAATGAAGCCGGTAGCGGAACCCGCGTGCGTGCAGAGCCCGCCGAAGCGCCAGCTCAGGCTTCGTGTTCTTTCCCTTGATCCCTGCCATCATGCGGGATCGGGTTTGCCGGTCCACGATATCTGTCACTTGCATCCTAGTTTTCGTCCCTGAACTTGGTATACACCGACTGACTGAAGATCGTCAGGAGCCTGATTTGCCTTCCACTTTCGGCATCGTTGATCTGTTCGCCGGTCCAGGCGGACTTGGCGAGGGATTTGCGTCCTTCGTCGCAAACGGCCACTCGCCGTTCCGGATCGGCATTTCAGTCGAGAAGGAGGCCTCGGCTCACCGGACACTGACGCTGCGTGCATTCCTGCGTGAGTATCGGTCGCGGCACGGCGCCTTGCCTGGGCAGTTCATTGATTTCCACGCAGGAGATGCTCCTGAACCGGACTGGTCAGAAATTGACGCCGACGCGTGGAGACTCGCTATAGAGGAAGCGCGTGCCCTCGAGCTCGGAACCGAGACAGCCGCGAACGCAATTGACGCCGCCATCGACAGACTCAAGGCCAGGTACGACGATACGATCCTGATCGGCGGCCCGCCGTGTCAGGCCTACTCACTCGTGGGTCGGGCACGGTCGAGGGGCAAGGTCGGCTACGTGCCCGAGGAGGATGAGCGGCACTACCTGTTTCGCGAGTACATTCGAGTGCTTGATGAACTTCGTCCTGCCGCGTTCGTCATGGAGAACGTCAAGGGCATGCTGTCCTCGACGGTCGAAAGCCGCCTCGTGTTCGAGATGCTGATGGAAGATCTCTCCTCGCTCGGGACGGGCCATGGTCATGAGTACGAGCTACGCGCTATCCGGATCGAGGACGGCAAGGCCTGCTTGCAGGAGGCAATGCGGCCATCGGATTTCATCGTCCGTGCCGAAGCGTTTGGCATTCCCCAAAAACGACATCGGGTGATCATCATCGGGATCCGTTCCGACCTCGCAGACCGCGCTGCTCGAGCCGAAGTGACGGTGCCTCGTGACGTCAGGACCGTCGGCAGAACCATCCTGACTCTACCGGTATTGCGCAGTGGAATTAGCCGCGGCGGAGACGATGTTACGGTTTGGCGGCGTGAGGTGGTCCGGGCAGCCGGGCTGCTAGCAGAGCTCACGAAGGGAAAAGACGACGTTCGACTTCATGAAGCGTTTGCCTCCTTGGTTGAACGGCTGGAAGCGGAGATGCCCAGCCTCCGGGATTCTTCGGCTCTGCCAGACCAGTATGGTCACTCAAACGACGAACTGCTGAATTGGATTGAACGGCTCGAGCTGCGTGCAGTTGCGCAGCACGAGACTCGAGGACACATGAAGTCGGATCTTGGCCGCTATCTATTTGCGTCGGTGTTTGGCTCAGTGCACGGCTACAGCCCCAAAGCCGCCGACTTTCCCTCAGCCATCAGCCCTGACCACCGCAACTGGCACACAGGCGTCTTCAATGACCGGTTCCGCGTCCAGGTTGCTCAACAGCCTTCGAGCACCGTGACCAGCCACATCTCCAAAGATGGCCACTACTTCATCCACCCCGACCCGGTCCAATGTCGCAGCCTGACTGTCAGGGAAGCCGCCCGTCTGCAGACATTTCCGGATGACTACGTCTTCCTTGGCAATCGCACTCAGCAGTATGTACAAGTCGGGAATGCTGTCCCGCCGTTCCTCGCGCGCCATATCGCAGCGTTGCTACATGAGGTTCTGGTGCCAGAAATCGGGGAAGAAAACGATCGCGACGGCGATACTTCTACTTTCAAACCGTTTCCGGATGCCTCAGAGCTGGAACTTCTCGAGCAAAACGAGGCCAAGCGTTGAAGGATCAGGCAGCCTTTTTCGCCATGTGAGCCTGTGCTCGGGAGGCACAGGTATCCATGAGTGCGTCGGCTTCATCGTCAGAGAGAGCCTCGAACAGGATGCCTCCGCCGTCTCGATTGAGAGCGATCATGAATTCTCTGAAGGCTCTCTCGCTGGACGTGATCCATGGCTCCCGTCGCATTGCGCGAACGACGGCTCTGGCAAGCGGCTTTCGAGCGGCAGTGTTCGTGCGTTCGACAAAGTTGCTCCGAATGTCCGCGGTCTTGAGGATTAGTCGCAGCGCACCCTCGGGATCATCCGGATCTGCAATGCTCGCGATGTGCATGTTCCACCAGAGACGGGATAATGCATTGTCGTCGCGGATCGCGGTAAGTCCGGGAGCGAACATATGGATACGGACCTGGGCGTCGAGCTGCTCACTTTTGTTCCCTGAAAGCCACCTTTCCCGCGAATAGCCAAGGCATTCGATGTGCGTCAGTCTGGCCCAGACACGCTCCTCCCGCGCGAGAGCAGGCGTCATCCCCTGAAGGGCCTGGAACAGGATCAGGGAGTTGTCGATGTCGGCAGCTGCAGTCCTCGCTGTACCATCGAGCTCCGCCAGCAAGTCATGATCAACCTGTACAGTGCTGGTCTCAACTGCCCAGCCGTTATCATGCTCGAGATCAAGGAAATCTCCTGCCTCATACCGGTCGCGGTTGGCGACAATGCTATCCTTGAGCTCGGAAAGCTTCTTTTCCGAGAGATACTTGAGCGGCGATTCCGTCATCTGTCTGCCTCCGCTACCAGCTGCTCCAATGCGTTTGCCGGGCTATCGAGGAGTTTCTGAGCGCTCTCGAGGATTGAAGTATCTGTTTTTGGATCAACGCCCCGGGCGTCGCAGCGAGCCATGAAAGGAGCATGCCAGCGCCATGGCTCGTATTGGTCCGCGCCACTTTGCAGCGCATCAAGAACTTCCATCACAGCCGGAAGGTAGATGGCGTTCATGACTACTGGCTTTCCGGCCTTCTGCTCGCGCAAGAGCATGATGGTCTCGTGTGTCTTCTCTCCGGCGAGAATCGTGATGCGGTCCCGCTCCAGCTCAACCTGCAACGTCCCTTCCGGAATGTCCGGCGATCGGTCGAGTTCGAAGATGCTTTCGATGGGAGCAAGCTTCGCCTGTCCAACCGAGATGATGTGCTCCTCTCCGATTGCGATGATGTCCCCGCGGTTCAGGTCAACCGGCGGTGAAAACTCCGGGTGAATAGTCCCCGGGTCCCAGCCAGACAAATTGTCGTTCAACCAGACGATCGGTCGCAAGGATACCCTGTTCAGCAGAACTCCGGCGGCGAAGTCGGTGCGGCCTGAGGGCCAGGCCAGTGTGCGCAGTTCGGTATGATACGTGTCTGCGCAGCGTACGAAGCAGCCCACCGATGCCCTTCCGGTCTCGACGAGTTGCCGGACCCCTTCTTCCGTCAGGGTGGTTTGGTGCTGAATGGAAAGTGCCCCCGTTGCGATGTCTTCGCTCAGGGTGAAGGTCATGTCGAATTCACCGGCGGTGAAATCCCCTGTGTCCTGCGCCAAGACGGGATGCGGATAGCGTGTTTCTTCTGAAAACCTCATGCCGACGTTTCCTCGACTTCCGCGCGGCTTAGGGCGATCAATTCGATCGGGCCATCGTATGGTTCATCGAACGAAACCGTCACCTTGCACCGTTCGCCGTCCTTTACGTCAACCGTGAGCACGCCGGAACCCGGGGTGCCCGCGTCTGCAGCCGTCACGTTAAGGCCCTCAGGCGCGTTCACCCCCGTGGCCTGGACCATCAATTCGATCGGCCCTGAGGCTTCCGGCGTGAAGTGAAGCTCACGGGATGTGGCTTCTCCGGAGCCGTCTGAGCGGATGAGATTGCGTACCTCGCGCAGAACAACCGGCTCTCGGTCTCCTGCACTGCCGCGGCCGCCCGTGCCGCGACCGGTTCCGGAGCCGCTACCACCTCCTTTGCCGCCAGAACCCGTCCCGGTCTGGCTTCGACCGCCTCGTTCGCCTCCAGCAGGGCTGGGTGCCTTTCGAGACTTCGATTTCCGTCGCTTGGACTCGTAGGTGTACCGTTCGGGATCATGTTCTGCATTAGGATCTTCGGGCTTGTCGGTCTTGCCGGTCTCCGAGAAGAAACGACCAAGTTCGTCAAGGACGACGGAGCCCTCGTGCTTGACGCCGGTTGTGGCCTTGATGATCTCCCGGAGCTCCTTGCCGAGTTTTTTCATCGCGGTCGAGGCATCAGCGCGTTTGACTGCATCGGGGAGCCGTTCCGCCGAGAATCCGTCATGTGCCGGATTCTCAAGCTTCTTCAACAGCACGCCAGCCTCGAGATCAGCTGGTTCCACTACGACCACGAAGTCGCGGGAGCCCCGGAATTGCTGGAGAGGGTGTCCAAAGTGTCGAAGATTGTCAGTGATCAGCATTCCGTTTCGTATGAAACCGACACGGCTGGGCATTCCCTCTTCGATCAGTACTCTGACACGTATCTGCCCAAGCTTCGGGATGGTCAGAACACTCTCTTCCGCGCTGTCCGAAACGAGGCAACGATAGAGCTGCCCTGCGAAGGTCAGATCGGCTTGGTGACCTGTACGCTCCGCTGCATCGATGATGTCCTGCCTGGAGAAAAGGCTCTCGAGCGTATTTCGGTTGATATTGATTCTGCCATCGTCGACTTCGAATACCATCTCTTCGCGATGAACAGCGCAGAAGAAATTCGAGACGAGCGAATAGGTCATCCGTTCCGCCCAGTCTTCAGCGGCCCGGAAACCCATGCAGAAGATTGAGGTTCCGGTCTCGGTGCGCTTCATCCAGTCCGGCACCAAGGCAGGGTCGGTCACGGCTCGAAAGCCATCAGGGTCACCCCAATAGCCGGTTGCCCTGTGTTTGGTGCCGTCGGACGCAGTGTGAGAAACCAACTTCACCTTTCCCTGAGCAGCAAAGGCTTCCGCGTGTCCGTCCTTGTAGGTCGTCGCGTAAAAGACCGTCTGAAGATCCGATACGGCAAAGGACGCATTTTTCCCGATCCCGAAAGAGCCGCCTGAGTCGGCGGTGTCCTTTGCTGTCACCCCCGATGCCTTGACGAGTGAATGGAAGGGGGTGCCATCCTTGTCGGGCGGGCCAACGAGGCCGGTCGTATTGTGATCGGCTATCTCGAGCACCGGAATGGAACTTGCGCCAATTACTTTGGAAGCATTGGAAAAGAATTCCTTCTCGCGGTCCTGTTCGGCCTCAGCGCTGCAAGCGGAGATCGTATCACTGAGCAGGTCGTGTGACGGAAAGCTTGAGGGATCGAGCTTCAAGACATTGAAGGACATCCTGACGGGCTCCGCGGGCAGGCCCGTCGCTGCGTCGCGACTGTTCTGCCCTGCTTCCCGAGCGCAGCTGGCATAAGGCGCATCACGAAACGTCTCGATTCCGGCGTCGCCGAGGCCCTCCTTCTCGCCTGCTTCGTTGGCCAGGAATCTCAGAACAGGTCCAACCATCCTTCCACGCGCTCCCTCTATAGAATTCTCCGAAATGGCTGCGTTTACAGCTTGAAATCACCTGAACCGCTGCTTTCGCCGTCGCCGAAGCGTGATCTAGCAAGTTCGAGCTCCCGCTGCAGAGCCCTGAAGATCTTCTTCACGTCTTCGTCGGAGTAGCTGTACGCAGACCGATTCGAGAGGTTGCCAATCAGCCGGATGTCCTTGAGGGCTCGGTTCACACGCCCCTCCGCCAACCTCACGAAGCTCTCTCTCTTGTCCTTCATGGCGCGTACATAGCAACAGAACGCTTATGTTGCAATATGGTGCCAACATACGTGAAATGTTGCGTCTGTATGCGAGCCGATCAGGCCGGCAGCGTCAGCCTCTGCGACGCCCGACGAGTTGTTCGGTCGATATCGAGCAAGAGGTTGGAGCCTTGGCGCAGCGGTGCTGTCGCCGCTTCAGTGTGGCTGGTTCAACGGCATCGACACCAAGATCCGACCAAGCGTTCCGTTTTCGGCTAAGTTCGGATGGACCAAACACTTCACGCCGCTAACGGAGCGCATTGGTGAAGTGTGCTTCTTGTCTGCTCCACTCCAACGGGAACGGCTCCAGCACCTGCGAGAGCGTCACCTCCAGCCCCTGCTTCCCGTCCAGGATCGCGTCCACTATGTCGGGCGAAAGCAGCGTCAGGCGCAGGACGCGGGTCATGTAAGACGGCGCGATCCCCTCGCGCTCGGCCAGTTCGCCGATGGTAGCGAACTCTCCCAACTCCAGCATGCGCTTCCAACGGAACGCGCGGGCCAGCGCCTTGACCAGCGCGCTATCCGTCCGGCGCGACGGCGCGGCGCCCTCGGGCATCTGCATCTCCTTCCGGCCGCCGCGCTTCACGATCCGGAACGGGACGTGCAGTGTCACCGTGTCGGGGACCGGCGTACCGCGTGTCATGCAGCCGCTCCCGTTTCACCAGCCTGCATCTCGCGCGCGAGCCCGCTGAGCCCGTCGACACGGAGCCGCACGTTGAGCCCGTCCACGCCGATGTCGATCCGCTCCACCAACAGCGACACGATGCGCGCCTGCTCGGCTGGGAAAAGTTCGTCCCACAGCGGGTCGAGCTGCTGCAGGGCCTCGCGAGCGTCGGCTTCGGTGATGTCGTCCGCGTGGGAGCGCGCGGCCTTCCACGTCCCCGCCACGATCTCGGGCTGGCGGAACACGGCGCGAAGCTGGTCAATGACCGCCGCCTCGACCTCGCCCGCGGGCGCGCGGCCGACGGGGCAGAATCCGGCGCCGTGCTTCAGCACGGTCTGGCTGACATAGTAGCGGTAGAGCTTGTCACCCTTCCTGGTATGCGTGGGCGAAAAGGCAGCGCCATCGGGACCGAAGAGCAGTCCCTTCAGCAGCGCGGGCGTCTCGGCGCGTGTGCGGGCGGCGCGCTTGCGGGGGCTTTCCTGCAGGATCGCATGGACACGGTCCCACGTCTCGCGGTCGATGATCGCGTCGTGCTCGCCGGGGTAGCTCTCGCCCTTATGGACCGCTTCGCCGATATAGGCGCGGTTGTTCAGCAGGCGATACAGGTATTTCTTGTCGATCCGGTTGCCGCGGGGCGTGCGGATGCCGCGCTTCGCGACCTCCCTCGCCAGTTCCGTGCCCGAGCCGATCTCGAGGAACCGGGCGAAGATCCAGCGGACGTGCTCGGCATGCTCTTCGTCGATGACCAGCTTCCGATTCTCGACGCGGTAGCCGTAGGGCGGCACCCCGCCCATCCACATGCCCTTCTTCCGGCTCGCGGCGACCTTGTCGCGGATGCGCTCGGCCGTCACCTCCCGCTCGAACTGGGCGAAGCTGAGCAGGATGTTCAGTGTCAGCCGGCCCATCGACGTGGTGGTGTTGAACGACTGCGTCACCGACACGAAGGTCACGCCGTTCCGGTCGAACACCTCGACCAGCTTGGCGAAGTCGGCGAGCGAGCGGCTGAGACGGTCGATCTTGTAGACGACGACCACGTCGACCAGCCCGTCCTCGATGTCCTCCAGCAGCCGCTGCAGGCCGGGCCGTTCCAGCGTGCCGCCCGAGAGGCCGCCGTCGTCATACGGGTCGCGGACCAGCACCCAGCCCTCGGACCGCTGGCTGGCGATGAACGCCTCGCAGGCCTCGCGCTGGGCGTGGAGCGAGTTGAACTCCTGCTCCAGCCCTTCCTCGGACGACTTGCGCGTGTAGATCGCGCAGCGCAGTTTCCGCGTGATTTTGGATGTGTCGGCCGTTTTGGTCATCCCCGACCTCCTTGACGCTTGAGGCCAAAGAAAACCAGCCCGTTCCAGCGGGTCCCGGTGATGGCGCGGGCGATGGCGGACAGCGATTTGTATGGGCGGCC
>CANMQJ010000036.1 GCA_947500005.1 uncultured Paracoccaceae bacterium
GATCAGACATGGTCACCGCTCGTTTTTCGAACCGTGAATCACGCCGCGCGGCGGAAATCAATAGGTCCTGACCCTAGTCGATCACGCGTTTGACAGGCACAAGCACCTTCATCTACGGTCTCCTTGGGTTGTTAGATACGGTTTCTACCGACCTATCGGTCGTTGAATTCGGGCTTTCTTTTCTCGGAGAACGCTTTCATGGCCTCTGGAAAATCATGCGCACACAGCAAAACGCTTTGGGCATCGCGCTCGATGTCCAGCGCCTCCAGATAGCTGCACTCCGCCGCGGCACGCATCACGCGCTTGGCGGTCTGAATGCCGAACATCGGGTGTGGGGCGATCTCGTGGGCAATTTCCAGAGCGCGTTGCTCGACCTGGTCGGGGGGTACGCATTCTTCGACAACTCGCAGTTCCCTGGCGGTGCGCCCGTCTATTTCACGACCTGTGAGAACAAGCATCCGCGCCACGCCCGCACCGGCACGCTGCTGAAGCAGCCAGCTCGAGCCGGTGTCGGGACAGCCGCCGACGCGCGCAAAAACTTCGCACAACCGGGCATCTTCGGCGGCTACGACGATATCCGCAGACAGCGCCAGGCTGAGACCCGCACCAAATGCCACCCCGCATACAGCAGAAATCAGAGGCTTCCGAAACAGATAGGCCGCGCGTCCGCCATCGTGAACCCGGTCGACCATTTCCGATGTCGCCCTTGCGCCTTTCGCGATTTCAGCCTGAAATCCAACGAGATCGCCGCCGCTGCTGAAATGATCGCCGCCTGTCATGACAACGACGCGGATTACATCATCCTGTTCAGCCTCGCGCAGGAGCGCCACCAGTTCTTCGACGAACCCGATGCTGTAAGGGTTGCGTTTTGCCGGCTGAAGAAAACGCAATATTCCGACAGGCCCATCCCTGTCCAGACGAATAAGGTCAGTCATTCCAATCTCCATCATGTACCCGTCCAGACCGGCGCTCGTTTTTCGGCGAATGCCCTGGGGCCCTCAATCGCGTCGTTGCTGGCGTATACAACCTCGTGCAGGCGCTTACCCTCTTCGAGGCCACCCGCACAGCCCAGGTCCATGGTTGCGCGAACGCCGCCCTTGGCAGCGATCACCGAAAGCGGGGCCCCGCTGGCTATGCGTTTGGCAAGGTCGAATGCCCGTGCGCGAACGGCATCGGGGGAGTCCTCGATATAGTTGGTGAACCCGTACTCATGTAGCCGCTCGATCGGCATCAGGTCTCCGGTCAGCAGGATTTCCATAAGGATGGGCTGCGGTAGCATGGTCAGTGCCGGCGAAGCCCAAGGCGATCCGCGACCGATCTTCACCTCGGTAATGCCAACCTTGGTCCCCTTGAGTCCGACCCGCAAATCGCAATTCAGCGTCAGCATCATGCCGCCCGCCATCAGCGACCCCGTCATCGCCGCGATAATCGGCTTCTTGCAGGCGCGCATGGTCTCGTGAAATGGATCGCGCATTTTTGACAGGATATCGACGCCTTCGTCGCGCGCGATTTGCGTAGCTTCCTTGAGGTCCAGCCCGGCGCTGAAAACACCGCAATCGGCCGAGGTCAGTATGGCCACACGAACGCTGTCGTCCGCCTCGATCTTTTCCCAGGCTTCCGTCAGCCCGTTCGTCGCGGCCACGGAAAGCGCGTTCTTGCGTTCGGGCCGATTGATACAGACGGTCGCAATGCCGTCTTCGATTTTCACATCAATTGGGCTCATGATACCTGCTTCGTTTTAACTGGAGACATTCTAGTGCGAAGCTTCCCCGCGACATGTTTGCCGCGGGGAAGTTCCTGCTTATTCGACAGAGAACGACTTGGAACTGTGCTTGATGACTTCCCACACAACGTCGAGATGGTCGGCGCTCCAGTCGGTCAGCGGAACCCAGGTTTCGCCATTCCACTGTTCGACTCGGGTCTTGCCGCCACCGCCGTGGTCTTCACCGGTTACGGTCACCGGGGCCATGACGCCGTCGCCATCGAAGTTCTCGATCGATTCATAGGCAGCCTTCATGCTTTCCGGTGTGATCGGCCAACCGTTTTCGGTAATCGCGATACGCGCAGCTTCAAAACCGACCGAGTAGATGGCCATGCCCGTGTTGTAGTACACGTCGTGAACCAAGCTCTCGGGACCGCTGCCCTTGCCATTGGCATAGTAGGTGTCCAGCATCGTCTTGACGATCGGAACCTCCTGACCACCGGCCACGTTGGTACCACGCAGGATGCCTTTTGCCTCTGCAGCGCCAATGTTGGCGATGTCGACTTCGTTCAGCCAGTTGACCGACAGGTAACGGTCGATCGGGAAGCGGTTGCGGCGCATTTCCTTGGAGGCGACCACGTGTCCGCCCGCCAGAAGCCAGCTGATCACGTAATCTGGCTTATCACGGCGGATATTGCTCCATGCGCCGGCTTGATCCGACCCGGGGAGCGGCACAGGATAAAGCTCCAGCTCAAACCCTTCCTTTTCAGAAAGTGTTTTCAGGATCTCGATCGGTTCCTGACCGAAGGGATAGTCCAGATAGATGAACCCGATCTTTGCTTTGCTCAGATCACCGCCCATCTGGCCTTTGATGAAGGCGACATCGTTGGCGGCCTGCTGCCAATAAGTCGGACCAACCGGGAACACCCAGTCGAACACATCACCGTCAACCGCGTCGCCGCGGCCAACGAAGGATTGCATCAGGACGTTTCCGTCCTTCATGGCCCGCGGCAGGACCGCGTTCGTGACGGGCGTGGAAAGAAAGTTGAAAAGGAAAACACCGTCACGCTTGAGCTGCTCATAGCATTCCACGCCACGTTGCGGTTCGTTGCCATGGTCGCGAATGATGATTTCAACCGGATGGCCTTCGATTCCACCGTTTTCGTTGGTGTACATCGCCAGGTCCTGGGCTGCCTGGGCCACCTGCGGTGAAATGAACGTGTACGATTTACTGAGGTCGAAGCAAAGTCCGAAGCGGATCGGCTCCTTGTCCTGCGCCGCAGCCACCGTCGCGCTTGTTGCCAATGCGGCAGTAAGGGCCACCGCCTTGATGTGCTGTTTGATTTTCATATTCTCTCTCTCCCGTTGGTTGAGTTTAGGGCGGCTAAACTGTTTTGTGAGCGCCGCCGCCCTGTACAGCGCCACCCTTCCTGCTATCAGTCTGTCACTGCTCGTATTTTGCGGAACTTTCCTTAACCACATCCCACACGACATCGCCGTATTCAGAAATCCATTCGGTTTGCGGCACCCAAGCCTCCCCGTCCCACATTTCGATGCGCGTCTGGCCACCGCCGCCGTGGTCTTCGGCCGTTACCGTAATGGGGGCCATCAACCCGTTGGCGTCATAACCCTTCAACGACTCAAGTCCGGCCTTGTAGGATGTCGGAGTGATCGGCAGCCCTTCGAGTTCGACCGCGTTGCGCGCGGCTTCGAACATGATCGAATACATGGCCAGCCCCGTATTATAGAAAACGTCCTGCGTCTTCTCAATCGGGCCCGAGCCCTGTCCGTTGTCATAAAGCTCGGTCATGATCTCCTTGAACAGGGCGACATCCTGACCGCCCACGACATTGGTCCCGCGCTTGATGCCCTTGGCCGCATCAGTGCCGATATTGGCAATATCGACCTCGTTCAGCCAGTTGACCGAAATGTATTTTTCCATCGGGATGCGATTGCGCTGCATCTCTTTCGATGCGACCACATGGGCACCGCCCAGCATCCAGACGATCACGTGATCGGGCTTGTCGCGGCGCACCTTGGACCATACTCCGGCCTGGTCGCTGCCGGGCAGCGGAACGGGGTAAAGCTCAAGCTCGAAACCCTCTTTCTCGGAAAGGGTTTCGAGAATCTCGATTGGCTCCTGTCCGAAGGGATAATCGAAGTAGACAAACCCCACCTTCACGTCCGACAAGTCGCCGTCGTGCAATTGCTTGATGTAGGCGACGTCGTTGGCGGCCTGCCCCCAATAGGTAGGCCCGATCGGATAGACCCAGTCAAAGACCGTGCCATCCACGGCATCGCCGCGGCCGACAAGCGATTGCATCAGAATGCGCCCATCTTCCCTAGCCCGTGGCAGGACGGCCAGAGACACCGGTGTGGACAGTGTATCGAAGACGAACACACCCTCGCGGCTGAGCTTGGAGTAACACTCGATCCCGCGCTGCGGTTCGTTCCCATGATCGCGCACGATAACCTCGACCGGTTCTCCTCCGATACCGCCCTTCATATTGACCAGCTTGGCGAGATCTTGTGCCGCCTGGGCAACCTGCGGCGTGGCAAAGGTATAGGCTTTGCTGAGGTCGTAGCAGACGCCAATCTTGAATGGCTCAGCCAGCGCCTGGGTGCCGAACATCGCTCCGCCAACCATTGAAAACACGGCCAACGCTTTGGTAAGTTCCTTCATTTGATCCTCCCTGAACAATTTCTGAATAGTACCTCAGCTCAGCCAACGTTTGCGTCGGCTGTAGTGCTTGACGTTGTGAAAATCGGTTTCTTCTCCGCCACCCAGATAAAATTCCTGAATGTCGGAGTTGGATTTGAGCGCCTCGGCCGTGCCGTGCATGACAACGCGGCCGTTCTCAATCAGATACCCTTGCGAAACAATCTCCAGAGCGGCCAGCGCGTTCTGCTCCACCAGCAGGACGGATACGCCCTCCTCCTGATTGATCTTTTGCAGGATGCCGAAGATTTCCTCGACCAGGAACGGGGCAAGGCCGAGACTTGGTTCGTCGAGCATCAACAGTTTCGGCTGCGTCACCAGCGCCCTGCCGATGGCCAGCATCTGTTGCTCGCCACCAGACAAATAGCCTGCTTGCGAATTGCGGCGTTCGGCAAGTCGTGGGAAATAGTCGTAAATCTTTTCTTTTTCCGCATTCAGCGCCGATCGGGACATTCCGCGCGGCGCAGCAGCGGTCAGGTTCTCGTCGGGGGTCAGGTGTTCAAAGACCCGCCGCCCTTCGATGACGTGACAGATACCCATCCCGACGCGGTTTTGCGCGAGCACTTCGGTTATGTCTGTTCCCTGGAAGGTTATTTCACCTCGGCTGATGCGTCCGCGCTCTGCCTTCAGAAGACCGCTGACCGCTTTCAACGTGGTGCTTTTGCCCGCGCCGTTCGAGCCCAAGAGCGCGATCATCTCGCCTGTTGGGACCTGGACCGAAACACCTTTGATCGCCAGCATCACATTGTCATACAGCACCTCTACACTGTTCATGGACAGAATGTTCTGGGCTTCTACTTTTTCTTGCATCGGCATTTCCCTTATTTCTTGAACTGATCGAAGGGCCAGACCATCAGATAGTCTCTGATGTTGCCGTAGAGTTTTCCCAAACCGAGCGGTTCGATCAGAAGGATAATGACGATCAGTGCGCCATAGACCGCATTCGGGATGTGAGCGAGCGTTTCAACATTGATCTGCATACCAAGCCCCTCGCTCACCGTGACGACGAGACCGTTCACCAAACCGGGGACAAGAAGGATCAGAGCAACACCGAAATAGGATCCGATTACGCTGCCGAGGCCGCCAACGATCACCATCGCAAGAACCTGGATAGATACGGTGACCGAAAACTGCTCCGGCGCGGCAAGAAAGAAGAAGGTGGCGACAAGCAAAGCACCACTGACGCCCGCGATGAAAGACGAAGTCGCGAAGGCTAGGATCTTGTAATAGAAACTGTTCACACCCAGGATCGCGGCAGCAAAGTCTTTTTCGCGTACCGCGACCAGGGCACGACCAAGCCCAGTGCGTTTGAGATTCAGCATGAAGATCGTCACCAACACACACCATCCGAAGGCGACATAGTAAAAACCGGTATCAGAGGTAATATCCTGCCCAAGAAACGCCAAAGTTGGTGACTGGAGCGATGCGTGCGAGCCCCCTGAAATCGCCGGCGAGTGGGTCAGAACCCAGTCCATCACGAATTGCATCGCAAGAGTCGTGAGTGCGAGATAGAGACCCTTGACCCGCAATGCGGCAAAGGCGAACAGGCTGCCGATCACAGATGACGTCAACCCGCCAATGATCAGGGCGAATTCCCATGGCACGCCGAAACGCGCCGCGTGGATCGCCGAATACGCCCCGACGGCCATGACCGCAGCATAGCCCAAGTGAAGTTGGCCAGCCCAACCTGTCACCAGGTTAAGTCCAAGGGCGGCGGCCGTCCAGATCAGCCACGGAAGCATGTAACTGTTCAGGTAGAGCGACGGTATGATGAATGGCGCGGCAAGTCCAATCAGGAAGATGAATACAGCCAGGTTCCGGTCAGCAGGTACCTTGAAGATACGACTATCGGATACATAGTTGGCGTGATGGACGCCGGAAAGTCTATAAAACATCCCTTAGACCCTTTCGATGTCGTGACGGCCGAACAGCCCGTGCGGACGGATCATGACCGTAAGAATGAGCACGGCGGCGACGATAAGCTCGCGGCTTCCGCCTCCGACAAGCGGATCCAGAAGATCGGCACCAACGTTTTCGACGACGCCCAGAATGATGCCCGCGATCACTGCGCCGAGGATACTGTCGAGTCCACCAAGAACGGCCACCGTCAGACCCTTCAGAAGCAACAGCGACAGCGCCTGATCGACACCCTGAATCTCGCCCCAGATGACGCCTGCGGCGACGGCAACAACTGATGCCAGTGCCCAGGACAACCCTACGCCGCGCTCAACCGAAATGCCGACCGACCACGAAGCCATGTAATCATCCGCGATCGCCCGCAACTTGATCCCGGTCCGGGTTCGGAAGAACAGCATGAAGGCGACAAAGAGTGCGAGCGCAACACCGGCACCGACAAGATGGATGCGGCTGACGAAGATGTCGCCCAGGAACAGCGGTTCATAGCTGACCCCCAAATCAACCGAACGGGATGTCCCACCCCAGATTGCAAGTGTTGTCCCCCGCAGGAAGATGTCCAGGCCAAGTGTCAGCATCAGGATCATGACGACCGGACGGCCCGCGAGACGGCGCAGGGCAACACGCTCAATGCCAAATCCCAGGCCGAACATGATCACCGCAGCAAGCGGAATGGCCAGCCACAGCGGCAGACCCGCGTCATGTGAAAGGGCAAGAACCACATAGGCCCCGACCATTGTCAGCCCACCCTGCGACAGATTGGGCACCGAGGACGCTTTGTAGATCAGCACGAGGCCGATAGCGAAGAGCGAATACAAGAGACCCGTCAAGGCTCCATTGATCGCAAGTTCAGATAGAAAGACCCAATCCATTTATACCTCCCTGATGGGAAGGCTTCTTTCGACCTTCCCTATTTCCCCTGTCTCGTAAGTCACCTGCGCGCTTACGTGGACATCTTTTGAACCGTCGTAGAGCGCCGCGATCACGTCGGCATAGCGTTCCTGTACAACCTTGCGTCGCAGTTTTCGGGTCCGCGTGATCTCACTATCGTCCGGGTCGAATTCCTTCGGCAGGCTGACAAAGCGTTGCAGGCGCAACGGCTCTGTGACGGCCTTATTTACCCGTTCGAATGCCCCGTGCAGCAGCGCCGCGACCTCGTCACGTTGCGACAAATCGGAATAGGACACATAAGGCACGCCGTTCACTTCGGCCCAGTGTCCCACTGCCTCGAAATCCACGCAGACCATGGCGGTCAATTCATCCAGGCCGGCACCGATAACAGCCGCATCCTTGATATAGGGGCTGAACTTCAACCGGTTCTCAATGTAGTTTGGCACATAACGCTCGCCTCCGGCTGTATGCATGACCTCGGAGACACGGCCCAGAACAACCAGGTGTCCGTCATTCTCCAGATAACCGGCATCGCCGGTATGCAGCCACCCGTCCTCAAGCGCTTCGGCGGTCGCTTCGGGTTTGTTGAAGTACCCCTCAAACACGCTGTCCGAACGCACCAGGATCTCTCCGTCTTCGGCAATTTTCACCTCGACGCCAGGCGCGGGTTTGCCAACGGTATGGAGGCGCACCTCGCCCGGAGACTGAATCGCATTGATCGCGCTATTTTCGGTCTGGCCGTAGAGTTGGCGCAATTTGATTCCCAGGGCTCGGTAGAAAACAAACGTGTCTTCGCCGATTGCTTCGCCGCCAGTGAACGCGTTCTTCAGACGACTCATCCCGAACTGGTCCTTGATCGGACCAAAAACGATCGCCTCGCCCAAAAGTCGGCCCAAAGGCTCTAGTGCACCGCCGCTAATGCCATTCAGCTTGCGTGTCTCGGCGGCAATCGCCCGGTCCATGAAGAAATGGTACAGCCATTTTTTGACCGGGGTCGAGTTCTCGATACCCACTTGGATCGTCGTCAGCATCTGGTCCCAGCTTCTCGGCGCCGCCAGATAGAATGTCGGAGCGATTTCGCGCATGTCGCGAACGACGGTTTCCTGACGTTCAGGCACGTTCACGGTGAACCGGCAGAGCAGCGCCGCCGCGACGGTAATGGCGAAGTCGCCCACCCAGGCCATCGGCAGATAGGCGAGGATTTCCTCATTGTCGTCGAATGCACCCGCTGCATGCCCGTTCCTGGCCGCAGCAAGAACGTTCTTTTGACTCAGAACGATACCTTTCGGTTTTCCCGTGGTCCCTGACGAATGCATGAAAATGGCCGGATCGCCGGGCTTTGCCCGACCAAAGAGATCTTCGCGCAAGCCCGGGGTTTCATTAAGATCGTGCTGACCGACTTCGATCAGGTGATCCCAGGACATCAGCCCTTCAACCTCATAGAATCCGAGGCCTCGCGCTTCATCATAAATGATGTGGTCGATACCCTCGGCGCCCGCGTCCTTCAGTTCCAGGATCTTGTCTACCTGCTCCTGATCTTCGGCGATGGCCGCGACGATTTCGACTTCGCCAAGAAAGTGCCGAAGTTCTTCGATTGTCGCGCCCGGATAGGCAGGCATTGCATAGGCGCCCAGCAACGAAACAGCCAGCATGCCGCCGTACAACCGTGCACGGTTATCGCCCAGAATAAGTACTGCCTTGCCCGGCTTTACGCCGATTTTTTCAAGTCCGGCCGCGCAGGCAAGCACCTCTTCGGCGTATTCCGCCCAAGTGGTTTCTTTCCAGATCCCGCGTTCCTTTTCGCGAAGCGCGATATCCTTTCCGTGGCGCGACGCGTTTTGCGCCAGCAGTGCACCAATCGTATCGCCGCCCGAAGACTGTTTTTGCGTCAAATCAGTCATGCGACCCTCCGATATATGCCTCGATGACCCGCGGGTCTTTTACAACGTCCTTCGGGATGCCGCTGGCGATCATTTCGCCATAATTAAGCGCCAGCATCCGATCACAGATGCCGGTGATGACATCCATATGATGCTCGATCAGCAGAACGCTGACGCCGCGTTCGGCACGGGCATCCAGAATGAAGCGGGACATATACCCCTTCTCTTCCTGATTCATGCCTGCCATCGGCTCATCGAGTATCAACATTTGCGGCTCGGCCACCAATGCCCGCGCAAGTTCGACCCGTTTTTTCAGCCCGATCGGAAGACCATCGACCAACTCATGTCGGATGCTTTCAAGCTGTAGAAACTCGATCACCTCCTCGACGATCTTACGGTTCTCGATCTCTTCATGCCGCGCCGCCCACCAATAAAGCGCCGTGCGTAAGACGCCCGGTTTCATGTGGATGTGCCGCCCGAGCAGGATGTTGTCCAGAACGCTCATCCCGTTGAAAAGGGCAAGATTCTGGAACGTCCGCGCAACCCCGAGCTTGGCAACCTTATGAGGCGCTGTGCCCGTGATGTCTTTTCCCGCCAGCCGGACAGTGCCTACGTTTGGCGGATAAAACCCGGTAATTGCGTTCGTTAGCGTTGTCTTGCCGCTACCATTCGGTCCGACAAGCCCAAAGATTTCACCTTGCCGAATGACGAGATCAACTCCGGTGACAGCAACGATGCCGCCAAACCGTCGTTCGACCCCGTTGCACTCCAGAAGCGCCCCGCCATCGGTACCAACTGCTATTTTATTCTTCGTTGTCATCTGGATCTTATTGTCCCCATTAAGGTTCATGGCTTTCATCAGGAAATCAGGAAATGGTCCGGTCGACCCGTTGGCCATGGGTCCCCCCACAATTGCTGCCCACCGTCGATGTTCAGAACTTCACCGGTAACAAACTTTCCTGAGTTGGCCGCCATATAGACAACACCTTCAGCGACATCCCATTCGTCCCCGGCGTGCCGCATCGGATTGGAATCCTGGAAAGTTGCGGCACCCTCTGGAGGGTAGTTCCCGAAACCGTTGCTTTCGCAGCAACCCGGTGCCACGCAGTTCACGCGGATATCATGCGGCGCCCACTCCACCGCCACCGATTTGGACAGGTAAATCACCCCCGCCCGAGCTGCACAGGTATGAGCGATGCCAGGCATCCCGCGCCAGATATCCGCCACGATATTTACGATGGAACCCGGTTGCTTGTTCTCAACCCAGTGGCGCGTCGTGGATTGCATCATCCACCAGGTTCCGTTGAGGTTGGTGTCAATGACGGCGGTCCAGCCTTTCGGGGAAAAATCCAGCGCAGCCTGTGGAAACTGCCCCCCCGCATTGTTCACCAGAACGTCTATGGAGCCGAATTCCTGATTCGTCTTAGCGACAAAATCCTCGACCTGTTCAGGGTCACGGATGGTCATGGGCACGGCGAAAACTCTGCCCCCAAAACTCTCGAGGTACTCTTTGGCCGAGGCCAGCTTTTCCTCGTTGCGTCCATTGATCGCCAGATTGGCGCCCAGCCTGGCGAACAGAGCCGCAATCGCCAGCCCCAAACCTCCGCCTGCGCCGGTTACAACGACGGTTTTGCCCGCGAACAAATCATGTGCGTAAACGGTTGTGCGTTTTGACAGGTCTTCTCGCGAAGACCCGAACTGCGTCTCACTCATGACGCCTCCTCCCTTTTCCCCTATTGCGGGGCTTTGTCTGATAATCTAACGGACGTTAGAAAAATAATCAAGTAGGGAATACGCGCTATCCCAATCCGTGTCTCGCGGTCAGTAAGACTTTGGAAGTCCTAGCGCTTTTTCAGCAATGAATGATAACAACATCTGCGGCGTCACAGGTACAATGCGGAACAAGAGCGCTTCTCTGACCAGACGCTCCACGTGATATTCCTTTGCGTAACCGAATCCGCCAAAGGTGATCTGTGCGGCCTCGGTCGCCTCAACCGCGGCGTCGGCGGCCAATAGCTTGGCTGCGTTCGCCTCGATGCCGCAGGGCTCCCCCGCATCGTAAAGGGCGGCGGCGTGCATCACCATGAGATTGGCCGATTCCACCCGCGCCCAAGCCTGAGCGAGCGGATGCTGAACGCCCTGATTCTGACCGATGGGCCGGTCGAAAACCACTCGTTCATTGGCATATTGCGCCGCGCGGGTCAGAGCGTTGCGTGCGATGCCGATGCATTCGCCCGCCACAAGGATGCGTTCTGGATTCAGCCCATGCAGAATTTGCCGAAACCCTTTGCCCTCTTCTCCGATCAGGTCTTCGGCAGGTATCGGCAACCCGTCGATGAAGACCTCGTTCGAATCGACAGCCTTGCGCCCCATCTTTTCGATCTCTCGCACATCAACGAAATTACGGTTGAGATCGGTATAGAACAGGCTCAGCCCTTCGGTCGGGTTAGTCACATCCTCAAGCCGCGTTGTTCTGGCCAGAAGCAGCATCTTGTGGGCAACCTGCGCGGTCGAAATCCAGACCTTCTGACCATGCACGACATACCTGTCTCCCTGTCGCACCGCCATGGTCTTCAGCTTTGTGGTATCCAGCCCCGTCGTCGGTTCGGTCACGGCGAAACAAGCCTTTTCATCACCTGCGATTAGGGGGCTCAGCATGCGCGCGCGCTGTTCATCAGTCCCGAACTTCACCACCGGGTTGAGCCCGAAAATGTTCATGTGGATGGCCGAGGCCCCGCTCGCGCCAGCCCCTGACTCAGCAATCGCCTGCATCATGATCGTCGCTTCAGTGATCCCCAGGCCGGCGCCGCCGACCGCTTCAGGCATGGCGATGCCAAGCCAGCCGCCATCGGCCATTGCCCTGTGCAAATCATGGGGGAAACCACCGTTGCGATCCCGGTCCAGCCAGTAGTCATCGTCGAATTGTGCACAAATCCGCAGAATCTGGTCGCGGATTTCCTGTTGGCCGGTGGTCATTCTAAATGTCATGGCGTCCCCCTGCCTTCCAGTCTCACGAGTCCTGCCTCACAAAGGGCAGAGATTTGCTCATCGTCAAAACCAAGATCGCTTAGAATACTTCGGCTGTCTGCGCCGGGCGGTCGTCCCAGCCAGCGAAGTTCACCGGGCGTCGCGCTTAGATGCGGGATCGGACCGATGACCTGGGTCTGCTCGCCCTCGACCGATACGATGTCCCCGCGATGGCGTATCTGCTCATTGGTCGTGATCTCCTCGACGCTCAACACCCGAGAGGCAACCGCATCATGTCGGGCGAATACAGCCGTAACTTCTTCAGCTGTGTGCTGCGTGACGAAATCATTGATCGCGTCAAAGACCACCGCCATGTGCTGCGACATCTCGCCGAGTGTCTCGAACCGCGGGTCATCGGCCAAAGAGTCCCCTCCGACCGCGCGCAACAGGCGTTGCGCTGTTTCCGCGCTACCTGCCGAGACGGTCAGCCAAACCCCATCGGACGTGCGGAACATGCCCCCTGGCGCAAAGTCCATCGGCTGGCGCAGCCCGTTGCGCCGCGGCGAAAGGTTAGCACCCGTCAACGCGGGAACAGGATAGTCCATCAATCGAAGCAGCGCTTCGAACACCGCAAGATCGACAACCTGACCCCGTACTATCCCCTTTTCGCGGGCAAACAGCGCAATCATGATTCCCAATGCGCCCATCAGACCTGTCGTGCTGTCGGCCGCCGGAAATCCGGGGTGCATCGGCGGCCCGTCGGGGAAACCGGTCAGATGTGCTAAACCACTCATGGCTTCTGCCGCACGACCAAACGCAGGTACGTCCCGCATCGGACCTTCCTGTCCGTAACCCGATACGCGCAGAACAATCAGATCTGGGTTCCACTCATGAAGGGTTTCAGGCCCGATACCAGCACGTTCAAGCACGCCCGGTCGGAAGTTTTCGATAAGAACATCGGCACCTTCAACCAATTTGCGCAGGATGTCCCGGCCTTCGCCGGACTTCCAGTCTAGGCTCAGAATCTTCTTGTTGCGGCCCAGCGTCTTCCACCAAACGCCCGCTCCATCCTCTGCCTTGGGCCCGAGGTCGCGCATCATATCCGTTCGGTTGGGTGCCTCGATCTTGATGACATCTGCACCGAAATCCGAGAGCAAGGCTGCCGAAAAAGGTCCGGCAATTACGTGGCCAAGTTCGATGATTTTCAGGTGATCAAGGGGTCCAGGCATTCGTTCTCGCCGCCAGTAATCTAACATTTGTTAGAATAGTAGCCTCGTGGACGGCAAACCTCAAGACTTGAGATTGCGAAATGGGGGTCTGATGCCGCAGAGTGCAAAATAGTACGCTACAGCGCTTCGATCTAAGATTGAATAATTTGGTCTCTTTCTGCCCCCTTCGGTTGAGTGCGAGAAACGATAAGCCATGTATCAATCTAAAGTCGAAACGCTTCAGTTATCCAACGAGCGCTATTGAATTGCGCCGTTTGGACCACGGACTCTACTTCGAAACTCCGCACGAGGCGCCCTGGGATCGTCGGACTCCCGGAGCTTCGCGACGATCCACTCCGGTTTTGTTTTTTCTGGGCCATTCCGCTATCCTCAAATTGGCTCGAAATCCTATTTTAGGGAGGATCGTTGTGTCAGGCGGTCGCCGCTAGGCCGTCCGACTGTGCGTCCCGTTTCGGTGGCCGTATCCGGAACAGAAGCGCATAGAGCACCGGAACCGCGACGAGCGTCAGGACCGAAGCAAAGGCGAGGCCGCCCATGATCGTCACCGCCATCGAGGCAAAAAACGCATCGGGCAGAAGCGGAATCATGCCAAAGATCGTCGTGCCGGCGGCGAGCACCACAGGGCGAAGACGGCTGACTGAGCCGTCGATCACCGCCTTGTAATCGGGCACACCCTGTGCACGTAGAAAGTCGATCTCTTCGATGAGAACGATTGCGTTCTTCATCAACATTCCCGAAAGCGACAGGAAGCCGAGCAGGGCCGTAAATGTGAAGGGCAGACCGGTGAACAGCAACCCCAGGACCATGCCCGTCACGGACATTGGCACCACGAGCCACAGGATCAGCGGTTGGCGGACTTTGTTGAACATCAAAATCGAAATCGTCAACATGACCAGGAAGCCCAGGGGAAGCTGCTTGCCAAGCGACTCCTGAGCCATCTGCGCACTTTCGAATTCGCCGCCCCATTCCATTGCATAACCGTCGGGAAGCGGGATGGATTCGATCTCGGTGCGGACGCTTCGGAATGCCTCATCCGCGGTGAGATCGCTGCGGGCACCGCCGAGGGCGGCGATTGTCCGCTCTCGGTCGCGCCTGTGAATGAGTGCCTCGACAAGACGGGGATCGAACCTTTCGACGAGGTTGGCCATGGGGACATAGGCCCCTGCCCCGTCGGACCATACCGACAGGTCACGAAGGCGGTCGACCCCGTCGCGTTCGTTCTCGGGAAGCCGGAGTTGGATCGGGATCAACACGTCGTCCTCGCGCAGGTCGCCAACGCGCAGTCCGGACGTTCCATAGCGGATGGTATCCGAAATCGCTCCGCGCGTCGCGCCGGCCAGCCGCATTCGTGCCTCGTCGACGACGGGTTCGACAAGGATTTCACGCTGCCGCCAATTGGTGCGCGGATTGGTGATGGTTCCTGCCTCCTCGTATATCCTGATCGCATCATCCGCGAGCTGGCGCAGGACGACCGGATCGGGGCCCGAGAAACGAACTGCAACATCGGCACCGGCCGGCGGTCCGAACACGATTTCTTCGACACGGATCAGAGCGTGGGGGAATTCGGCTGGCAAATCCCGGTTGAGCCTGCTCGCGATCGCCGGGATCGTTGCGGCGTCCGCAACCCGGACGATGAGCTGGCCATAGCTGGCATCCGCCTGTTCCGGATTGTATGTCAGCATGAAGCGGCTTGCCCCCCGCCCTACGAGGGCCGTTACCCCGGTCACAGCATCCTCATCCAGAAGTATCCGCTCAAGCCGCAGCATCTCTTCGTCGGTCGTGTTGATATCGGTTCCCTGCGGCATCTGGAACTCGACGTAGAAAATAGGCGTGTTCGAGGCGGGGAAGAAGGCCTGCTTGACCTGGGCGAAAGCCATGACCGACCAGACGGTGATCCCGATGATCGTCAGAACGACCGGGATGCGGGCGCGCAGCGCCGTCCACAGAACCCCGCGGTAAATCCCGTAGAACGGGCCCTTGTAGGGATCGTCCGAGGTGTTCTTGGGGGCCTTGAGCAGCAGCTTGCCAAGATACGGCGTGACCGTGACTGCCAGAACCCAGCTTGATAGCAGCGAAATGGCGATCACGGCGAAAAGCGAAAACAGGAACTCGCCCGTCGCATCGGGCGACAGCCCGATACCGGAAAACGCCATGATCCCGATAACGGTTGCCCCCAGCAAGGGAATGGACGTCGAGGATTCCGTCTCGGCCGCCGCGTCTTCCGCGCTTTTGCCACGCGCCATGCCGATCACCATGCCTTCGGTGATGACGATGGCGTTGTCGACCAGCATACCCATCGCGATGATCAGGGCGCCAAGGCTGATCCGTTCCATCTGTATCCCGAACACCGACATGAAGAACAGCGTGGAGAAAACGGTAAGTCCGAGGGTCGCGCCCACCACGAGGCCGGCGCGCCACCCCATGGTCAGCATCAGGGCACCGACCACGATCGCGACCGACTGTCCGAGACTGACGAGAAAGCTTGAAACGGCTTCGTCCACCACGACATGCTGCTCGTAGATCGGAATGATCTCGACACTTTCGGGAAGCTCCGACTTGAGCCGTTCCAGCCGCGCTGAAACCTCCTGGCCGACAGCGACCACGTTTCGGTCCGTCAACGCGGAAACGCCAAGGGTGAAGGCCGCCTTGCCGTTCTGCCGGATGATCTGGCTGGGCTGTTCGGCCGCCTCCCGTGTGACGGTGGCGATGTCGCTGACGGCGATCTGGCCGACATTTCCGGCCGTGCCCAGCCGCAACTCCTCTATGCCTTCGGGGCTGATATAGCCCGGCGGAACGGACAGGCCGATGCGGGCGGGGCCCTCGGTGATCTCGCCGTTGAAGAACACCTGGTTTTCGTCTGCGAGAATTCCCAGGATCTGGGTCGGCGGAAGGCCCAGTTTCTCGAGGCGTGCAGACGGGATCGAGAGGGTGATCACCTCTTCGGAGAGGCCTTGAACCTCGGCCTTGGCGACGCCATCGACAGTGACCAGCCCGAGCCGCAGCGTCGTGGCCAAGTCCCTTTGCTCCGATGGGCTCAGACCTTCGGTCGTCACCGCATAGAACATGCCATAGACGTCGCCGAAATCGTCATTGATGATGGGCGGTTGCGCCCCTGCCGGAAGATCCCCCTCGATATCACTGATGCGGCGGCGCATCTCGTCCCAAACCTGCGGGATCTCGTCCGGGCCATAGGTCATCTCGATCTCGACGGTGATCTGCGCCATGCCCGGCATCGATTTCGATTCCACCCGGTCGAGCTGCTTCATCTGCTGCAGCGCGTTTTCGACGACGTCTGCGACCTCCTCTTCAACCTCCATTGCCGTGGCGCCGGGATACGGCACGAAGATGAGTGCCGTCTTGAGGGTGAAGCTCGGGTCTTCAAGGCGGCCGACCGTATTCAGCCCCCAATAGCCGCCGAGAACGCAGAAGATGATGGTGAGCCAGACCGCCACAGGACGCTCGATGCTCGCTCGTGTGATGCTGAGTGCCATGGTTCTATTCTTGTCCTGTCAAAAAGAACGGGATCAGAGCCCCGAAACTGTCACGGTCTGATTGTCCCTGAGCCGCCACCAGCCGCCGGAAACAACCAATTCATTGGCCTCCACGCCATCCTGAACGACGATCTCGTTGTCGATCGGAAGGCCCAGACGGACCGTCCGACGCTCGACCTGGCCGGACGTTTCTTCGTAGATCCAGATGGACGGTTCGGTTCGGCTGGTCGTGTCCACCGCCGAAACCGGAACGATCACGGAGCGCCGGCGATCTTCCTCAGCGGCGATGGAGATGCGCACATCCGCGGTCATTCCGGGCAAAAGACGCGGGTCGATATCACCCGTGATCGCAAATTCCACGTCGTAGGTCTGCGCCGTCCGGTCGGCATCGGTCGCAAACGAGCGAAGCACCAGAGGCGCGGTGTAACCCGGAACAGCCGGAAAAGTTGCAACGATCTCGAAGGCATCGGGTGCCGACCGCGCAATGGCCGCAAGTTCCTCTGGCAGGGAGATCACGAGCCGCATCTCGCTGACATCCTGTAGACGCGCGACAGGCGCGGTCGACGTGACGTTGACATATTCTTCAACGAAGGTGCGCGCCACAATCGCGTCGAATGGCGCGACGATTTTCGTTTGGGACAGGCGCCGCTCGGCCTCGCGGAGCGCGACTTCTGCCTGGAAGAACTGCGCGCGGGCCGTGTCGAGGCGCGCGTCGGACGCCACGCCACGATCGGCGAGGCCCGAGGCGCGCGCGAGTTCGGAATTCGCCAGGTCGTAGGACGCCTGAGCCCGGTCGACGGCGAGTTCGAAATCGATTTGGTCGAGCTCCGCGATCACCTCGCCCTCGCGAATCGTGTCGCCGGGCTCAACCTCAAGGCGAATGATCTGCCCGGGTATCTGAAACGCAAGGTCCACCGTTCGAGCAGGTTCAACGCGGCCTGCAACGGTGCGAGACTGACTTACGACGCGATTGAGCGCACGGGTCACTTCGACCGTGACTGGTCGCTCCACGTTCGCTGCAGGCCTTGTATCGACTTCTGCCTCCAGGGTGTCCGTCGCGGTCTGGGCCAGCACATCGGTCAGGAACGGCGAAACAAACGGGACGGCAACGGCCGACACGGCCGCTACCGCAATAACAAAAACGATCCGCTTCAAACTTCGTGTCTCTCTATTCGAGTTCATTAATCATGGCCCTCAATTGCTCGATGACGCGTCCCCTGAGATCCGCGCCACCGTCGGGAAGGCCCAGAAGTTTCTGGAACCGAAGTCCCTGGATCGCTAGGACGACAACCATAGCACCCGGAGTGTCTTGTGTGTCGGACAGGATACGCTCAAGGTCGCCGGTCAGTTCAGCCCGTAGCGGATCGAGCAGCCGCGGATCTGACGCGGCAGCCGCGAGAATCGCCATCGAGAGGTCGTCATCGACGGCTCTGGCTTGCACGATTGCTTCCAGGTGCCCACGCAGGGTGCGGGATCTGCGATCTTCCGGGACTGATGCCAGGCGTTCGTGATGTTCTGCGAGCATCTCATCAAGCAGCCCGGCAAGAAGCGCTCTCTTGGTCGGAAAATTGTATAAGACCCCGCCTTTACTGAGATCGGCCTCACGCGCGACGGCGTCGATCGTAATCTTTCCCGCGCCCTCTCTGTGCGCAATTGCCCGCGCAGCGCCGAGGATCCTTGGTGACGCATTCTTTGCCTGCATTTTGGATTGTATGGTCATTATTCACTGTCCATTCGGCAATTTTATTGAGAGATTTGGAGCACTGCCCCGTTGTCGGAAAGCAAGGTCAGTTCAGAGCTCTACTCTATGTCCGCTCCCGTAGAGTCGCAGGAATGCAGTGACTGCATCGGCCGCATGCTTGTCCCGCTCGACTGTTCTTTGCACGGCCAGCAGGCGTGGCATCAACAGTCCAGAAACGCAAAGATGTATGAAGTGATCCGCAACACGCGGGGGGTTGTCGATCTCAAGCGCGCCTTCCCGGGAAAGGCGTTCCAGAACTTTACTGATGAGTTCGCGTGCCCGTTTCGGTCCGGCACGAAAATACACCTCCCCGACCTCGGGAAGCATCTCGGTGGCACCGATACACGTCCGCAGAAGGCGGATGTAGGTTTCGTCCAGAACGAGATCGATCATGCGCAGGGCAAGTTTTTCCAACTGGGCGCGCGGCTCGGGACCTGCGGACAAGGGTCGGAGGATCTCTTCCGCAAGCCGACCGCATTCGGATTCCACGACGCTCAGAAACAGCTGCTCCTTGGTCGGGAAATACGAATACATTGTTGCCTTCGACACTTTCCCTTCGGCGGCAATGGCATCGACGGTGGCGCCTTCATAACCGCACCGGAAGAAGACCTCCCGCGCGCCGAACAAAACCTCGGCCATTTTTCTCTCGCGCATCTCGCTCTTCCTGTCCTGTGCAGCATTGCGGGATTTCAAACTTGACTGTACCGTCTAGTCGGTACAGTAAATTGATTTTTATGTGGCGGCAAGCCGCAAACCTGGGCGGATCGTTCGGAGTGAGTGCCGCCTGTCAGGCATACCCAACGCGGCTTTCAATTCGTCATGAGCTTCGGGCCGTGCTCCGTTCGCGGTGCTTTCTGGCGCGGGATTATTCCGCGAACAGGACGGACGTCATCATTCCGCCGAGCGTGCCGTCCCGTCGAAAGCACCCTCCGCCTCCCAGCGGCGTGCAATGGATCCAAGGGTGTCCAGCACACCGCGCAGCTCCGCGCCGCGTTCAGTCAGCCCGTATGTGACAGCGGGCGGGATGGTCATGGCCTGCTCGCGCCAGACCACGCCGGCATGTTCCAGCATTCTCAGCCTCTCAGTCAGGACCCGGGTGGAAATTCCAGGCACCAGCCGTTTGGTCGCGCCGAAACGCTGTGGACCCTGTTCGGACAGAACCCAAAGGATATAAATCGTCCAAGGTCCCGTGATGACACGCAGCAGCGCCTCCATCGGGCAGGAAGCTGGTTGGACGCTTTTCATTGTGGATAGCCCTCGCAGCCCACGAAAGTAAGTTACTTTTAAGTGCCTACTTTAACTGATGAAGCAAGGCACCTAATGATACTATATGGAAAACGGCAGCCTAACAACCCGCCGAAAACCGGGAGAGCGGCAGTGAGTGACAACGTGGCAAAATATGTCTACTGGATCGCGACCGGCCTTGTGGCATTGGTCTATCTGGGTGCGGCGGCCTTCTACATCTCATCCCACGACATGGTCGCGGGCATGTATCGCGAGGTGTTGGGCTATCCCACATACATCATCTGGCCACTCGCAATTTTGAAGATCGTCGGTGCCGTTGTGATCCTCTGGCGCCCTTCGGCGGTGCTGGCAGATTGGGCCTATGCGGCAATGTTCTGGCATCTGGTGCTCGCCTTCGGGGCCCATGTGGGCGCAGGCGATCCGGGTTGGTCGCCGGCTCTGGCGACCTGGGTACTCCTGATCGTCTCGTGGCTGACCGCCAATCGCGTGCGTGCGGTCAAGTCGGCCTATGCACCGGCAGTTCCGGCAGCGCCAATCTGATCTGCTGCGGAGTTGCCACGGGGGTGCCCATAGCCTCGGACTTGGGTTTAAAAGGACGACAACATGACTGAAAAGCAGCCGACATTGTTTGTTCCCCATGGGGGTGGCCCCTGTTTCTTCATGGACTGGAACCCGCCTGACGCCTGGGATCGGCACCGCAAATTCCTTGAGGACTTGCCTGCGAGCCTGCCGGCAAGGCCCAAGGCGCTCCTCGTGATCTCGGGCCATTGGGAAGAGCGGGTCTTTACCTTGCAGACCAACCCCGCCCCGCCTCTGCTGTTCGACTATCAGGGATTTCCGCAGCATACCTATCAGCTAACCTGGCCCGCGCCGGGCGAGCCCGCGCTGGCGACCCGCGTACGCGCACTTTTAGAAGACGCGGGATTCCAAACCGGGGCCGATGCTGCGCGTGGCTTCGATCACGGGGTATTCGTTCCACTAAAGGTGGCTTTTCCTGAGGCCGACATCCCCACCGTCCAATTGAGCCTGCGCGACGATCTCGACCCCGAGGCGCATCTTGCCGTCGGTCGCGCGTTGGCGCCCTTGCGCGACGAAGGGGTGCTGATCATCGGATCCGGCAATACCTATCATAACATGGGCAAGATGATGCGGGCGATGAGGGGCGGACCGGACGGCCCGGTGAACGGCGGAGACTTTGACCGATGGCTCACGAGTGCGGTGACCCATGAAGACCCCGCAGTGCGCCATGCCATGCTGGCCGAGTGGGATCAGGCGCCCGGCGCACGCGATGCCAATCCGCGCGAGGAACATCTGATCCCGTTGCACGTCGTGGCCGGGGCTGCGCTTGCGGATCGGGGGGAGAAGACCCTCGAGGATCACGTGTTGGGCGCGGTCGAAAGCGCGTTCAGATTTGGATAGGACCAACCATGAGCTTCGAACTTCCCCCGCGGCAGGGCCCGCGCCCCGACACCACCGATTGCGCCCCGCATGAGCAGGTGTCGCAGAACTCCTCGGCAGAGATCCACGCATTTTTCAAGGAGAAGGCCTTCGCCCTGCCCTTCGTCGAGCGCTGCCGGTCGGGCATCTCGGTGCCCGGCGCCGAAGCACTGGTCTTGCCGGTGGCGCATGCCTGCGGCCCGCGTGAAGCCTTCATGATCGGACGCGAATTTGCCCATGTGCATCCCTCCTATGACGGTTCGTCGCACATGATGCTGCCGCTGGCGGCGGTCGATGAACTCATCGCCAAGGGATGGGGCGAACCGCACCCGATGGCGTCGGCCGGACACATCCCGGCAAATGCCGTCATGGCCTTTGCGCCGCGCGATGGGTCAGAGGTCGACGTCATGATCAAAATCCTGACAACGAGCTGGGACTTCGCCCGCGGCAAGCTGGCCAACCCCGCGCAGGTTCACATCCACGGCTGACTCTCTCTCAAAGAACAGGAATACGCCCATGGCAAGCTTTCAGAACGGACCATTTATCGTCACAGGCGCCTCCGGCCAGCTTGGACGCCAGGTAATCGATCAACTGATCGAGGCGGGCGCCGGTCCGATCATCGCGGTCACGCGCAACGCCGACAAACTCGCCGAGTTCAGGGACAAGGGGGTGGATGTTCGCCAAGGCGATTTCAACGCGCCCGAAACACTGGGTCCGGCCATCGCGGGCGGCAAGCGGATCCTGATCATCTCCACCGACGATCTGGAGCCGGGCAAACGGCTCGCGGCTCATTCCAATGCGATCACCGCCGCACGCGAGGCGGGTATCGACCACATCGTCTATACCTCGCTTGCCAGCCCGGTACCCGAAAGCCCCATCACTTTCAGCAAGGATCATCAGAACACCGAGAAGCTGATCGAGCAAAGCGGCGCCAGCTACACGATCCTTCGCAACAACCTTTACACGGATCTGTTGCTTATGAGCGGACCGCAGGCGATCGACATGGGGCAGCTCTTTGCCGCGGCAGGGGACGGACGGGCGAGTTACGTCACGCGCGCCGACTGCGCCCGCGCCGCCGCTGCCGCGCTGATGAATGCGACCGACCGCGAGGTCCTGGACATCACCGGGCCCGAATCCACCGGCCAGGCCGATATCGCGGCGCTTTTGTCGGACATCGCCGGCAAGGACATCCCCTACGTTCCGATGCCGGCCGAAGACATGGTGCAGGCGATGATCGCAAATGGCCTGCCCGAGTTCATGGCGCGTGTTTTCGTCTCTTTCGACCAGGCAATCGCCGAAGGCTACCTTGATGTGGCCAGCGACGATCTCAAGACGCTCACCGGCAAGTCCGGACAGTCGGTTACCGATTTCCTGACCGAAAACCGGGCGGTGCTTCTTCGGGCGCCGCAGTAACTATAGAGGCGGACAAAATCATGAAACTCTACAACGCGAATTTCTCGCCCAATGCGCTGCGTGTGCGGGCGGTGGCACACGAACTGGGCGTGGACCTCGAAATCGTCCAGGTCGACATCCGGGCCGGGGACAACCGCGCGGCGGAATTTCTCGCTCGCAATCCCAATGCAAAGGTGCCCGTTTTGGAGGACGGGAATTTCGTGCTTTGGGAATCCCGGGCAATTTGTGCCTATCTGGCGGGGCTTCGGCCCGAGGCGGGCCTCTATCCTGAGGGCCGCAAGGCGCGGTCCCTCGTCGATCAATGGACCTGGTGGCAAGCGATCCACCTTGGCCCGGCGATGCAGAAATTGTCCTTTGAGCTGTTTCTCAAAGAGAAATTCGGCATGGGCGATCCCGATCCGACTGTGGTCGAAGCGGAACGAAAAGCCACAGATCAGTTCCTTGCCGTTCTGGAAACCGGACTCGACGGCAAGGACTGGATCGCAGGCGCACTCAGCCTTGCCGACTTCTATCTTGCGACCACCTTCATGTATCGCGATCAAGCGGGGATTTTACTGGACCAGTACCCAGGAGTTGCGAGTTGGATCGACCGGCTAGAAGCGCGTGACAGCTGGCAAGAGGCTGTGGCACCCCTAAGGGCGCTTTTCCGCTGACGTCGTGATCCAGGGGGTAACATACCCCTGACGAGTGCCGAGGTTGACGATACGGTCGGCCGTTGTCATCGCTTTGATCTGATCGTGGGTCAGAAAGTCAACTGACCCAGCCTCCCGATCAGGTCATCCAGTTCGCGGATCATCCGCTCACCTGACAGTGAGCGATCCACCACAGTGGCCGCCAAGGCTTCGCGCGTGCAGTCATCCACGATGCACAACACACGGAACCTTTGGCCATTAGCAAAGGCATCGGACACGAAGTCCAACGACCAACGCTGATTGGCGCGATCCGGCACTAGGATGGGCCTGCGCGTACCCAGTGCGCGTTTGCGTGATCACCTGCGGCGCACGGCCAGCCCTTCCTCGCGATAGAGACGGAAAAGCTTCTAATGGTTCACTTCAAAACCCTCTCTGGCCAAAAGGATGCCCTAACTACGATATCCGAACCGGCGACGTTTATTCGCCAGTTCCCGCAGCCATTGGCGCAGGGCGTGGTCGCTCCGATCCTGATTCCGATATGACTGGGAGTTCCATAAGTCCTTGATCCAGGCCTGTGGGTCACAAAATCTGTTGTCGCTTCATGCAGTTCTTTACGAAAAATATCTGCGGTACCAGATGTTGGTTCTTACATACCGTGGGCAAGAAGCCGTGGAAGAACATCGAAAAAGGCCTAGTCCACATGCTTGCGGCCTTCTGACGTTCTGCGAACTTGGCTGGCATGACCCCGGGTCCGACGCGGATAGCGGACTTAACTCTTGCTGCGGGTCTTAGGCGCGCCGCTTTCGCCCGAGAAGTATTCGTCCCAGGTGCGCCCGAGTCATGCGCACTCTTGGCCAAGAGCCAACTTAACATATGCTTGCTTATACGTTTTTGAGCCGTGTAGCCGCAAAGCTAAAATGTCACCCATGAGCAATTCAGGAATGTCACTCTCCCTTCCGAGACTGAGGGAGATTGG
>CANMQJ010000037.1 GCA_947500005.1 uncultured Paracoccaceae bacterium
GGGTCCGGGAGGGAGATCGACAGGGCGCCTCATCGGTCTCACCAATCGTCGAAGATGGCGAAGGGGTTGTCCTCGCCCTCCTCCAGCGCCGAGACCCTTGTGCGGGCCGAGGGCGTCATGCCGAACTCGGCGGCATAGCGCACCATGTCGGCCATGGCCTTGTTCGCCGCGCCGACCAGCGGGTTCTGGATCGCGTTGCCGGCCTTCGTGCGGATCACCAGCCCGGCCGTGACCGCGTCCCGCTCCGCCATCCGCGCCAGCGCCGTCTCCGCCGCCACCCAGCGCCCGTAGGCCTGGCAATAGGCGGCCAGCACGCTGCGGTCGAGCCGCGACATGATCCCGAGGCGGGCCATCTCATCCACCACCCTGCCCCATTCCTCCAGCGCGGCGCTGCAGAGATGATCCGGAGCCGTGGGGCACGCCGTCTCCGGCGCGGGCTCCCGGCTCTCGAGCCTGTGCTTGCGGGCCGTGTTCTGGAGCAGTTTCAGCCTCGTCGGCTTGGGTTTCGGGCCGCGCGGTGCCATGCGCCTTGTCTCCTCTGTCGTCCATCCGCACCCCCCGGTCGGAATTGTGGCCATGCGCGCGAGACACGAGCGGGCCGGTTTCCGGGCGGACCCTGCAGGGATATGACCGCCCCCCCCGGTCCTGTGGGGCCCCTCTCATCCGCCCCGCCTCTCGACGTGCTGGAAGAGCCGCCGCAGCGCGTAGCTCCGGGCCAGCGACGCCGCCGTGAACAGCCCGCTCAGGGCAAAATGCTGCGTGACCGTCGCCTGCAGCCCCACCACCGGGAAAGCGACAAGCTGGATACAGAGCGCCACGCCCCAGCCGACCGCGACATTCGCCACCGCCTCGATTGCCGAGAAGAGACGGGTCTGGGCCATCACGCCATGACCTCCTGCCGCTCAGCGGCCAGATCGGCGAAGCTGCGGGTCTCGCCGTCGAGCCTGGCCACCTCGCCGGTGAACGCCTCCCAACGCCGCACCGCCACGTCCACGTAAGCCGGGTCCAGCTCCATCGCGTGGCAGACCCGCCCGCAGGTCTCGGCAGCGATCAGCGTGGTGCCGGAACCGCAAAAGGGCTCGTAGACCGCCTGGCCCGGGTTCGCATTGTTCAGCATCGGTCGCCGCATGCATTCCACCGGCTTCTGCGTGCCGTGGATGGTCCGCGCATCCTGGTCCCGGCTGGGGATCTGCCACAGGGTCGACTGCTTGCGGTCCCCCGACCAGTGCCCCGTGCCGCCGTTTCTCACAGAATAGAGTAACGGCTCGTGCTGCCAGTGATAATGGCCCCGCGACAGGACCAGCCGCTCCTTGGCCCAGATGATCTGGCTGCGGATGGCGAAGCCGCAGGCCTCGAGGCTCGCGGCCACGGTGCCCGCGTGCAGCGCGCCGTGCCAAACATAGGCCACATCGCCCGGAAAGAGCGCCCAGGCCTCCCGCCAGTCGGCGCGGTGGTCATTGGCCACCTTGCCTGTGCGTTTCGTTTTCGCCGCCCCGGTCTCGTTGCGCCAGGCCGGGTCGTAGCGCACGCCATAGGGCGGGTCCGTGACCATCAGGTGCGGGGCCACCCCGTCGAGCAGGCGCGTGACATCCGCCGCCTTGGTGGCATCGCCGCAGAGCAGCCGGTGTGTCCCGAGGCACCACAGGTCGCCCGGGCGCGAGACGGGGATCTCGGGCGGCTCGGGCGTCGCCTCCTCCCGCGGGTCGGCCGCGCCATGCGCGAAGAGCGCATCGAGCTCCGCCCCCTCGAAGCCCAGCTCACCGAGCTCCACGCCCAGATCCGCGAGATCGCCCAGCTCCAGCGCCAGCAGATCCCGGTCCCATCCCGCCTGCTCGGCCAGCCTGTTGTCGGCGAGGATGTAGGCCCGCTTCTGCGCGTCCGTCAGATGCGCCAGCTCGATCACCGGCACCTCCGCCATCCCCAGCCGGCGCGCCGCCTCCACCCGGCCATGACCCGCGATGATGCCGTTCTCCCCATCGACCAGCACCGGGTTGTTGAAGCCGAACTCCCGGATCGAGCCCGCGATCAGTGCCACCTGCGCCTCCGAATGGGTCCGCGCATTCCGCGCATAGGGGATCAGCGCCTCCACAGGCACCTGCCGGATCGCCACCGCACGCCTGTCCACCTTCGCCGCCATACCCCCGCCGCTCCTTTGATCGCGCCTCTGTGCCTGCACTGCGAGGAGTATACCACGAGGCATAAGCCTATGTAATCATGACAGTTTCCGACAATTAGCGACAGGAGGCGACATCAGGGCTGGAGATCCGAGTTCAGCGTTGGCGCAGGAGAGACAGGGTTTGTCGCGTGACAGGATGGGCCGGAAGCGACCACCGGCAGCCGCAGGGACACTTAGGGACAGTTTTCCCATTATCCCCCGTATACGGGAGCAGAAACGCCTATACGGTGGATAGTCTGTTTTTTGTCCCTTTTTGTCCCTTTCGGCCCTGAAGGGGCATGCTCGACGAGGCTGCGGCATTGAAGGATGGAGGTGGCACCCGAAGAACTCCGCTTGCGTACAGGAGCCCTCTACTCGCATTCGACAAAGACCGTGAAGCCTTTTGCTCGTTCCGCAAGAACTTCGGGTTCCAGTCGTTCATCTGAAAGACTTAACACGGGATCGAGGCCATTCTGGGCAAGAAACATCTTTGCAATTTCGCCTCGGATCGCGAAGTTGACGTTCTGCGGAAGATCACCGAGCACGTCAGCGACCTTCACCGCGTCCAGTTTCGATACCACGACCCCGACAACCTCCCCGTCCGAAGACAAAAGTGGTCCGCCGGAGTTACCAGTCTGGACAGGTGCTGTGATCTGCATGGTGGTCTGGTCGCCACCGATCCCTTTCAACGATGAGACCGATCCCCTTGTAACATTCAGGCCCCCAAGCAATCCTGCATAAGGAAACCCAACGGCCGTGACATCGGAGTTCAGCTTGGCGGATGTTGCGGAAAAAACAGCGACAGCCTTGCCCGAGATTGATGCCGACTGCACAAGCGCAAGATCGAATTCCGCGGAAATTCCCTTAAGGCTGGCGGGCTGCCCATCGACAGCAATACGTCCGCAACCGCTGACAACATGCGCATTGGTCAGAACATGGCCTGCGCTCGAGACGACGAAACCGCTTCCGCTCCCACCAGTGCTCTCCGCTCGCTTTTCTGGCTGTGGCCTCGCGTCCTGGGATCGTGCAACTTGCCGGTTGCCATCGGCCTCTTCAGCCAAAGCCGTCGCCGCCATAATCGCCTCTTCCAATGCACCGCCGCTGGCGATCGCCAACGGTCGGGAAGGCCCGACCTCGATGCTTGCGGCCACAGCATTCAGGATTGGTCCGTCCGACTTGTTCGCGAAGATCATGATTGTGGACCAGGCACCGTCCACGAAGTTTGACCGCGCGTAGAGCGTGGAACCATCTCTGCGCGTGGCAGATGACACGGCAAGGTCCTGTTTTCGGACGGAATACGGCTGCGTCGCATGTTCATGCGTGCCAAGCGTATAGTTGTGGACGCTCTGAGCGACCGACGGATCGTGAATGCCGATCGATATGGACAGGCTGCTGCGAGTATGGCGGAAGTTCAGAAAGCGCTCGCTGGGCGCGTCGGCAACATATGCCTTTTCGGGCCACAGCATGGACATGCCTAACGGCCGTAGGTAACGCATTTTCCAGCCATCGGCATCAGCGCGTTGAAAAAAGGACCAGGCCAGCATGGCCATGTGCCAGTTTTGGGTCTCACTGCCGAACTCCGCACGGGAATAGCCGGTCATGGCTCGCTGGCTAAGACGGCCCCACGCCCCGTCCAGGAGACCGTTGTAGTGACCCTCGAAAGCGAGCGCGGTTTGCAGGAACCGCTTGTCATTCGAGGTAAGCGATTGCGGATCGAAATCGCGGAAGAGCGACTGATAATCCTGGGCAATCGTTTGCGCCGGAGTCGTGATCAACCCCCAGACCGCAAGGCACATGACCAGCAACAGCTTCATCTTGAATCACTCCCCGAAAGCGAAATTCTGACATGCATTGCACTCCAGACCAAACTTTCAGGCAATCGTGGCAATTCTTCAGCGTCTACTTCAGAAATAGCCCTTTCAAACCGCGGCGCCCGTTGGACTTAGCGTCCCGAAAACCCCTCTGCCGCAACTCCTTGATGAGAGTGCGCTGGGTCCAAGGTGCCAGACCCTGACGTTCACTCCAGTGGGTGAAGCGGAAGACAAGATCCTCCGAAGCGGTGAACGCGTGCGGATCGGGTTGTGTCTCATCGGCGAGGAAAAGGCCCACTGTATCTTCATCGTCAAAATACGCCTGTGACGCGGAAGTGATGGACCGGGGCACGTCGAGCCCGCGGTCTTGCCAGGCCAGAGCGCCGTCGATGCACCAGCGCAGGATGGCAGGATACTCCTGCCGCAGCTTGTCCGGCAGCGCCCTGTCCCGTCGCTCCGGGGGGATGGTTACGCTGAAGGGCACGAGCACGACCCTGCTGCGGATGGCCTCGTCCACGCCCCGGAACGAGGGCTGCGTGTTGCCGGCGATCATGAGCGTCATCTGCGGATCGAAATCGAAGAAATCCTGCCGCATGAAGCGGGCCGTCATCCGGTCGCCGCCGGTCAGGTCCTTGATCACCGCCTCGTCCCAGGTCTTTCCGCGCGGCAGTTCCGAAGCGATGGCGAGCCGCGCCCCGTGCAGGCCGGCAATGTCCGTCGGATGACGCTCCGTCTGGGAGTTCAGGAAGGTCGTGGCGGCCACGCGGCGTCCGTAGTCCCCCCAGATCTCCAGCAGCGTGTTGAGAAACACCGACTTCCCGTTGCGCCCCGACCCGTGGAGAAACAGCAGCTTGTGCTCACTGACGCAGCCGGTCAGTGCGTAACCGGCCGCCCGCTGCAGGAACGCAATGATCTCCTCGTCGCCATCGAAGATTTCCGCCAGGAAACGACGCCAGAGTTCGGGGCGCGTGCCAGGATCGGCCGGCCCGCAGGACAGCCGGCGACTGATCATGTCCGAGCGCAGCGCCGTCCGCAATGTACCCCTGCGCAGATCGACCGTGCCCCCCGGTGTGCCGACAAGGAACCGGTCCGCATCGAAGGCTTCGTGGGTCGTCGCGGACGCCGAGTTCGCACGCGCAAGGTTCGAGACCGCGGCCACGGTCGCGCCACTGCCAAGCGAGCGGGCCTGGTCTCGCGCCCAGAACCGGATCTTTTTAGCGCCGGCCGCCTGATCTGCATTTTCAAGTTCGGAAGCCTTGCGCTCGGCCCAAGCCTGCACCTCTCCGGCCCGTGTCCGCAGGAAACTGCGAGTCCGCGTCAAATGCTCGAGTGTCGCGTCTCGTCGCCAATGCGTGTCGCTCCAGAATAGCCACTTGCCCCAGAGCGCCACGTAACGGGCATTGTCGTCCCAGCTGCGCCGTCCGAGATCGAGCGCCAACCGGTCATGAGAGAGATCCGGATCGTTATCGTCCTTCGACGGACCGCCCGATGCCCGCGCGGAATACCCCTTGCCGCGATGGCGGCGCGCGATTTCCGAGAGATCCGCTCCTCCCGCGCGGGCACGTTCCGCGACGGTCTTCAGGGTCAGGCCTCCACCGAGCGTGAACCCCGACCACTTCTTTCCCACCTCTCCGGGCAGGAACTTGCCGCCCTGGCTCGACCAGGCTTCGGCAAGGCGCAAGCCTTCCTCACTACCGGCGAAATGGTCATGCAGGCCCTGCAGGATATCGACCCAGGCCTTGTAGCCCTCGGCATCTGGATCGATCCAGGAGAGCAGGTCTTCGACTTCGGCTGTTGGAGCCACGGATGGGCCGCTGGCACTGCAACCGACACCAGCGATGCGGAAACCCGGTTCCGTCTGCGGTGACGGCAGCTGCCGCTCCATTTTCAGAGGGACCCAATCGGGAACCGGCACCGGCTCGTGCTCCGTCTCGAACCGGTAGGCGCCTCCGCCGTAATCCGAGGGTTCAAGCATGATGTAACCGCGATGCTTGATCTCGACCCCAGGACAAAGCTCGCCCTTGAACCGGTCGTCGGGGTCAGCGATGAAAATCAGGTGACGCCCGCCGCGCGGACTGCGCTGGACGAGCGTGCGAGGGATCTCGCGGTCCCGCGTGAACGCCTCCCAGCCGCATTCCGGCTTGTAAGCGTCGATATCGATCGCCACCAGACCGGAAGCAGCGAGATGAAGTCCGATATTCGCATCCGGCCAGCGCATCCACCATTCGCTGATGACGGCCGGGTCATTCGATGCACCATTATGTCCGTTCGGGAGCAGGTGGGTGGAGGCGCCATTGGCGTCACGCCCCTTTGTCCCGGTCTTGATCGGAAATATGTGCCAGCCACGTTGCGCATAGGTGAGCGCTGCGTCGAGGCGGTTCGAGAAGCGAGGCATGGCGTTCATTGCGCGTCTCCCTCGGGCATATCGGCGATCACCGCGGCGCCATGGCGATGGCGCAACTCGAATTCCTCGATATCCTCGAGACGATAGCGGATGGAGCCGCCGATCATGTACCAGGCCGGTCCCTTGTTGTCCGCACGCCAGCGTTCCAGCGTGCGGCCACTCAGTTGCCAGCGGGTCTCGAGATCGCGCTGCGTGAAATAGACCTGCTCAGCCATTGTCATTCTCCTGCGATTTCGAAGCGGGGAAGTCGGCCGTACTGGCGGCCCGGTACACCGCGAAGAGCGGTGTGCCCTCGTGGGTCTGTTCGACGTAATGCACCTGGTAGTCGTCACGGCATCCGATCACGAAAGGCAGATCCCAGAGGCGGTAGAGCCCCGGTATCCGCTGGAATGCCTGGTCTTCGGTCTGCATGGTCCTTGTCCTCGACTGCTCCTTTCTTTGGAAAAGCCGTCCCGGGCCCGCGATTGGGACAGCCATCAGGAAGATTTCCCGTCGAGGGCGCGAAGCCTCTCGAGCGCCCGCTGGTACCGCTTGCGAGTGGCGTCATGGCTCAGGCCGAGCGCCTGCGCCGCTTCCCTTTGCGAGAAGCCCATCACAACCACCGCCACGACGAGAGCGGCATCCTCGCCGATCAGCTGGCGAAGGTGCCCCAGGGCGGTGTCGCACGACGGGACTGGCTCGGGTGCCTGCAGGTCGTCGGGCAGCGGCACCTCGTCCCGCGCCCAGCAACGCTTCAGATCCCGCAGGATGTCGCGGCGGACATTCATCAGCAGGGTCGCCGCTACCCGATCCACACGGTCCAGGTCGATGCGGGCGATGGCCTCCGTCATCCGTGCCGACAGTTCCGAGCCAAGCCAGTCCGGATCGCGGGGGACGTATCGCCGGAGCTGCCCGTAGAGCGCGTCGAGCCCGGGCCAGAGCGCCAGCAGAACCAGGACCTGGGCCGTTTCGGCATGGGGGTCATCCCCCTGCGCCGCCGCGACCAGCGCTCTCAAGGTCCGGTTCTTCGGCTCCGGATCGCCCGCGCGCGCGTGCTGGTGCTCCAGCAGCGCGGGTATGTCGGGAAACATTGCCAGCTCGGGGTGATGGGTTTGCATGTGGTTGAAATCGGTCCGTGCCGCCAACCGCTCCACATGACGGAGAAGCTGCGCGTGAAGCGCGTGCCACGAGGCTCGCATGAGACGCCTGCCTTTCGGCCGGGCGTCGGGCGCCTCTTCATGGCCGGGTCAGGGCGTCGCGCGCCTCTCGGATTGGAAATGGAAAAGGGCGGCCGGGATCACCCCGACCGCCAAGACACTAGGCGCGGGCCTGGTTCAGGCGGCCGCAGCAGCGGCAGACCGCGGTCACGTTGCCGCTCACGATGTACTGGTGACCGCGATGAAACTGGACGTGAATCCCGCCCTGGCCGCGGCGGCCGAGCAGCTTGCCGCAAGCACTGCAGCGCCAGTCGCGAAGGGTAAAGTCGCGGCGGGGATTGATGGTATTCGATGCCATGTGTCGGCTCCTGTCTTGATGGAGCCTCACATTTGTCAGCACGAATCAATGACGGTCAGACCGTCAAACAATGATGAATCAATGAGGGGACGGCACGGCCAGCGCCCAGGTCTTTCGTCCGGGGCTGTAGATGTAGGTGTTATTGATCCGGGTCTTCCATTCCGATCCGAAAGCGGGACCGACCTGGCGAACATCTGCATATCGCTGCAATTCGTCTGTCGCGACAACGACTTGTCCACTGACATGGGCCTGGTAGAGACGTTCGACGAGCAGGACCTGCTTTTTCCCCTTTATGGTCCAGACCGGCTTGCCGGGAATGACGAGCTGCGCAAGGCTCGCGCTTTTCTTGTCGAACCTGACCCTGGCACCGGCACGCATCCCGCGTTCCGCGGCAAGAAAGATGGAGGCAAGCCGCTGCGGATCGGCCTTTCCGCTCCCGGGGTCGAGGACTTCCATGATCGTGACCACACCATTGGACCCGAGATATCCAAGTGGCTTTTCTCCTGGAACAAACACCAGTCCCTCGGCGGATTCAGCCCGCAACCTCAGGAATCCGTCCACCCGCGCAATATCCGCTTCGTCGGACAGGGAATAGGCGAGGTGTATCCGGACATTTCGATCGGCAATTTTCGTCAGCCCCAGATCGAGAAGACCGCCATCGAGAACCTGGTCCGGGCCGGACAGATCGAGCGTCTCGAAACAGCCCGTGACGGTTTCCGCGATGTAATCCCGGTTGATCGTCCAGCGCGATACCTCGTCGAGCCCGTGGAGACGGTCGACCGCTCCCTCTGCAATACTCGCGACACTAATGCCCTCCCCGAGATCAAACGAAACATCGGCATGGATCTCGCCAAGGTCGTCCTCGTCGATGACCAAGGTGTCGATGACTTCACGCTGCTGGAGATATTCGAGATCCGCCAAGATATTCGGATCGATACCCATCTGATCGAGTTCCGGTCCTGAAACCGTGTCATCGGGATGGTCGAGGAGTTTCAGAAGAGCGGGCAGCAGGTCGCGTTCTTCCTGTTCGGTCGGAACCCTGGTGGGTTTCACGACGCCGATTTCTTCGAGAAACCGAAAGCCCAAGGCACGCAATTCGGGGTCGGTCTCTCCCTGCAGCGTCGAACTGTTGTGATTGTCGATCCGGAACCGCAGCGACCCGTTCCTGGCCGGCCCGCCCGGCACCGTGAGATAAAGCTCCACATTGCATATGAAGCCACGACGCGCCGTCCCGAGGCGCGCGAAGACAGATTTTCGCAACGCTTCGATGTCATACCCCGGGCTCACCGTGAGCGTGATCTTCTGGTCGTAATTTCCGAGCGCCACGCGGACCTCCGTCACTTCCGCCTTGAGGATGCGGTCCCGCAGCGCAACCGGTACATCCAGGCGCAGACCACCGCGAAAGACGGAAAGGTCGTAGTTGCGCGGGATCAAGGGCCGCGCCGACAAGTCCTCACCAAGAACGGTTCGGGCGAAAGTCTCCGCCGCCAGCCGCCGATCGCTCCATTGGCGACCACAGACCTCGATGCGGCCCGTGTCCGGACGATAGACGAGAATAAGGTCGCTCGCGGGCCGAAAATGGATGTAGTCGGTCGCCTGGCCCGGTTCGAAGGTGCGATGACTAGCGCGCGCACCGGCCGTCGTCACAGTGACCATGATCTCGCGGTTGATGTTTTCTCCTGCCGGGATCTCGATGGCCTCGATCCTGCAACCGTCCCGCAACTGAAGCCGTAGCGACAGTTCTTCGGAAAGCGGCCCCTTCTCTATGTCTTCCGCTTTCAGACGGCGCGGCGCTACGAGTTCAAAGCCCTGATGGTGCAGCTTGTTTTCCCGGTGTTTCCGTACATAGATCGCACGTTCGGTGGCGAGGAACAGTGCCGGCTTGTTCGCGAAGGACCAGGTTGCCCGTGCGAGAGGTCCCGGCAGGTCCGCCAATGTGTCATAGCAGTCGAAACTCACACCTTCTGCCAGGCGGAGATGCAACGCATCCGCCCTTTCCTCCGCTACTTTGCTCACCCGCAGGGCCTGTTGCTCGATCGCCTTCAGATCGTCAGGCGGTAATCTGGATATCTCTTCCTTGAGGCTGTTCAAATCCGGAGGGCTCTCCGAGCTGAAACCCGGCAGCACATCCGGAATTGCGCGTGCCGAAAAAAACTGTGCGACGAACTCGGCGTCAATTTCATTGACGATCCGGGAGAGTTGGGGCGCGCCTTTGAACCTTGTCTTTCCCATGCCGGTGCTCACGGTTGTATGTCCGGCCAATTCCACCGCGAAATTCTCAAGAAGACTATATCCAGTTTTTTGTTTTCCCATGTCCCAATTCCGGGTCACGACCGGCTTTTCCCTCTTGAAGGCAGAGTTTCGAGAAGGAGCAGGGCCATGCGCAGAACGGCCGTCAACGGTCCGAACCCCATATCCCCGAGCCACCTGCGCCCGCTGGAACGCCGGGCCGAGTTGTGTCGCATCCTCGCGCTCGGGCTCGTTCGGCTGCGGGAGAGAAAGTTGGAGACGGGCGACGGATCGGTCGGATCTGCACTACACAACCCGGTCGATCGGAGCGGTACTGCGGCTTCGCAAAGGAGGCAGACATGACGACCCACGACCCCATCCCCGCGCGCCTGGCCGCGCTCAAGACCACGCCGACGCCCGACCTGAAGCAACAGTGGCGCGACCTGTTCGACAGCGAGCCGCCGCCGTTCAACCGCCGCTACCTGGAGAGCCGGCTGGCCTACCGCATCCAGGAACTGACCTATGGCGGGCTGAAGCCCGAGACGGTCCGCCGGCTGGAACGGCTGGGCGAGGAACTCGACGGTGGCGACCGCAAGAAGAGCCGTGTTCGAGCTGACACCATGCCCATCACCGGCACACGGCTGATCCGCGAGTGGCAAGGCGTCGAGCATGTCGTCACCGTAACCGCCGACGGGTTCGACTGGCAGGGACGACCCTACAGGTCGCTCTCGGCCATCGCACGTGCAATCACCGGGACCCGCTGGAACGGGCTGGTTTTCTTTGGGTTAAAGCGCGGTGGCCGCAGGCCAGCGGAGGCTCCGGTGGAGCCTTCGCAGCGCTGTACGCACGACGCGCAAGCGGCGGGCCGGGAAAAGCGGCAGGGAAGCCGGTGATGACGGATGTGAAGATCAAGCGCCGCTGCGCCATCTATACCCGCAAATCCACCGAGGACGGGCTGGAGCAGGAATTCAATTCGCTGCACGCCCAGCGGGAAGCCTGCGAGGCCTATATCGCCAGCCAGCGCTCCGAAGGCTGGGTGCTGGTCCGCGACCAGTATGACGATGGCGGCATCTCCGGCGGCACGCTGGACCGCCCCGGCCTGCAGCGGCTTCTGGAGGACATCGAGGACGGGCTCGTCGACGTGGTCGTGGTCTACAAGATCGACAGGCTCAGCCGCTCGCTGGCGGATTTCGCCAAGCTGGTCGAGGTGTTCGACCGGAACGGCGTGACCTTCGTCTCGGTGACGCAGTCGTTCAACACGACCACGTCCATGGGCCGGTTGACGCTCAACATCCTGCTCTCGTTTGCCCAGTTCGAACGCGAGGTCACGGCTGAACGCATCCGCGACAAGGTCGCCGCCTCACGGCGCAAGGGCATGTGGATGGGCGGGGTGCCGCCCTACGGCTATCGCGTCGAGAACCGGAAGCTGGTGGTCGACGAGGAACACGCCGCGCATGTCCGCTGGATCTTCGCCAGGTTCATCGAAATCGGCTCGGGGACGGAACTGGCGCGCGAGGTGGCAAAGCGTGGCATACGCACGCCACGCGGTAACCGGATCGACAAGAAGTACCTGTACCGGATGCTGAACAACCGCGCTTATATCGGCGAGGCGGTCCACAAGGGCGAGAGCTATCCCGGCGAGCACGACGCCATCATCGACCGCGAGACATGGGACCGCGTCCACGCCATCCTGCAGGAGAGCCCGCGCAAGCGCGCCGCGCGCACCCGTGCCGAGACCCCGGCGCTGCTGAAGGGGCTGTTGTTCGGGCCCGACGGCGCGGCGTTCTCACCGACCCATACACGCAAGGGCGACCGGCTGTACCGCTACTACGTCAGCCAGACGGTGCTGAAGCATGGCGCCGGATCTTGTCCCGTGGGACGTGTCCCAGCAGGCGAGATCGAGGCCGCCGTCGTCGACCAACTGCGCGTCGTGTTCCGCCAGCCCGAGATCGTTGCAGGCACATGGAAGGCGGCACGCGCCCACGCCGACGACATCACCGAAGCCGATGCCCGGACGGCACTGCGGCAGCTCGATCCACTGTGGGACGAGCTGTTCCCTGCCGAGCAGGCACGCATCGTGGCACTGCTGGTCGAGCGCGTGGACATCGGCCCGGATGGTCTGAAAATCCGGCTCCGCGTCGACGGCCTCAGCGGTCTCGTCCGCGAGATGCAGACCGAGCAGACAATGGCAGCCGAATGACCCGCCGAGCGCCGATCCCCGAGACGGTCACGCTCCACGTGCCGTTCCGCGTCGTGAGGCGCGGCGGGCGAAAGGAGATGCAGCTGCCAGACGGAGTCACGCAACCGCGCAGAACCGACAAAACGCTGGTCAAGGCGCTGGCGCGCGCCTTCCGGTGGAAGCGGATGTTGGAATCCGGCGAGTTCGCCACCATCGCCGAACTGGCCGAGCGGGAGGGCATCGCGCCGTCCTATATGACCCGCGTTCTGCGGCTCACGCTACTCGCACCCGACATCGTCGAGGCGATCCTCGACGGGAAGCAAGGGCCGGAGGTGACGTTGGAAAGTGTGCTGGGGCCGTTCACGGTAGAGTGGGAGGGGCAAGCCAATCGACGCAAATCCGAAAAACGATGCGACTGCGAACACTCCGTCGTACACGTGCCGGGTTGAATTTCCGGATGAAATCGCCAAGCATTTCAAAGAAATTGCTGTATGGCGTTCTATACGACTAACGCCAACGTTGAATTGCCCGGAAATACATGGACAAACACAGCCTCACGGAACGCGACATATGCACCAAGTTCATCACACCGGCCATTCGCAACGCTGGCTGGGACGAGATGTTGCAAATCCGGGAGGAAGTGAGCTTCACCAAAGGCCGGATCATCGTGCGGGGCAAGCTGGTCACGCGCGGTCAGGGGAAGCGCGCAGATTACATCCTCTACTACAAGCCGAACATCCCCATCGCCCTGATCGAAGCGAAGGATGCCACCCACAGCGTCGGCGACGGCATCCAGCAGGCGCTCGACTACGCGGAGACGCTGAACATCCCGTTCGTCTTTTCCTCGAACGGCGACGGCTTTGTGTTCCACGATCGAACCGGCGCCAGCACGCCACGCGAAACAACGTTGTCGCTCGATGCCTTTCCGGCGCCGACGGACCTTTGGGCGCGGTTTCGTGCCTGGAAGGGTCTCGACGGAGACGCGGAGCGGATCGTTCTCCAGGATTACTACGACGACGGCAGCGGCAAGACGCCTCGCTACTATCAGGTCAACGCGGTCAATGCCGCGATCGAGGCTATCGCGAAGGGGCGGGATCGCGTGCTGCTCGTCATGGCGACGGGGACCGGAAAGACCTATACAGCCTTCCAGATCATCTGGCGTCTCTGGAAGGCCGGGCGCAAGAAGCGCATCCTGTTCCTCGCAGACCGCAACGTCCTGATCGACCAGACAATGGTCAACGATTTCCGTCCCTTCGGTGGAACGATGGCCAAGCTCTCGACCAACGCCAAGACCATCGAGCGGCAGGACGGCACCACCGAGGATTTGACCGTTGCGCTGGACAAGAAGCGCCGCATCGACACCGCCTACGAGGTCTATCTCGGTCTCTATCAGGCGATCACCGGGCCGGAGGAACGGCAGAAGCTCTTCCGCGAGTTTTCGCCTGGCTTCTTCGACCTCATCGTGATCGACGAATGCCACCGGGGCAGCGCCGCAGAGGACTCGGCCTGGCGCGAGATACTCGAATACTTCTCGTCGGCCACCCAGATCGGGCTGACCGCGACACCGAAGGAGACGAAATACGTCTCCAACATCGCCTATTTTGGCGATCCGGTGTTCTCCTACTCACTGAAGCAAGGCATCCGCGACGGCTTCCTCGCGCCCTATAAGGTGGTGAAGGTCCATATCGACCGGGACGTGGAGGGCTACCGCCCCGAGAAGGGCCAGGTCGACCGCGATGGCGAGGAGGTCGAGGATCGCATCTACAACACCAAGGATTTCGACCGGACGCTGGTGATCGACGACCGGACAAAGCTTGTTGCGCAGAAGGTCACGCAATTCCTGAAAGAGAGCGGCGACCGCTACCAGAAAACCATCGTGTTCTGTGTCGATCAGGAGCACGCGGCGCGCATGCGGCAGGCGCTGATCAACGAGAATGCCGATCTCGTCGCCGAGAACCCGCGCTACGTCATGCGCATCACCGGCAGCGACTCCGAGGGCCAGGCGCAGCTCGGGAACTTCATCGACCCGGAATCCAAGTGGCCGGTCATCGTCACCACCTCCCGGCTGCTCTCGACCGGTGTAGACGCCCAGACCTGCCACCTGATCGTGCTCGACCGCGAGGTCGGCTCGATGACGGAGTTCAAGCAGATCGTCGGCCGCGGAACCCGCGTGCATGAGGACACGCACAAATACTACTTCACGCTCATCGACTTCCGCGGCGCGAGCAGCCATTTCGCCGACCCGGATTTCGACGGGGAGCCGGTGCAGATCTACGAGCCGAAGGACGGCCAGCCAATCGACCCGCCCGATGCGCCGCCGACCGACGAAGACGGCGCGCCCCTTCCGGAGGATCCTAGCGAGGACGAGACCATCGTCGATCAGCCGGGCTTGCCGCTGCCACCAACAGGTGGACCGCAGAAGAAGGTCTATGTGGACGGCGTCGGCGCGACCATCGTCGCCGAGCGGGTGGAATACCTCGACGAGAACGGCAAGCTCGTGACGGAATCCCTGCGCGACTTCACCAAGCGCGCCCTGCGCAAGCGCTTCGCCAGCCTCGACGATTTCCTGAAACGCTGGAACGCGACCGAGCGCAAACAGGCGATCCTCGAAGAGCTGGAGGCCGAGGGCCTGCCGCTCGACCCCATCGTCGAGGAACTCGGCCGCGATCTCGATCCCTTCGACCTGATCTGCCACGTCGCCTTCGACGCCAAGCCGCTGACCCGCCGCGAGCGCGCTGAAAACGTCAGGAAGCGTGACTCCTTCACCAGATACGGCGACAAGGCCCGCGCTGTCCTCGACGCGCTGCTTGCCAAATACGCCGACGAGGGCGTGCTGAACCTCGACGATGCCAATGTCCTGCGGATCGCGCCCTTCTCGACCATCGGCACGCCCATCGAACTGATCCGCGCCTTCGGGGGCAAACCCGGCTTCGAGCAGGCCGTCCAAGACCTACAATCCGAACTCTATAAGGATACCGCTTGAGCCATGGAAACTGTGGGCGCGAATTCACTTTTTTCGATTCTCGATCTTGAAGAGGGGCTGGTTCCTTCTTCGAATAAGAAGATCCGCGAAAGTTATGCCCCAATAGTCAGTAGCTACACTGAATTAGCAAGAGCGGTATCAGCTCTGCAGTTTCGGAACCAAGATTTGGTTCTTCTGTTTCGAGGGCAAAGAGAAGACTATCGAGAGCGAGAGCAGACTACTATTCGCCCAAATATATTCAGAGCAGTGTCCAGCTCTCACTCCCGACGGGTGTCGGGGAAGAAAGGGGGGCGGGACTTCGCAGGGCGTTTTGCGACCTCGTTCGAAACACTCAGAAAAGCAGAACGCTCGCTTCTAGAGAGCTATAAGGGGACGAGCCTAGAGGCAGTTCGTATCCGCAGGCAGAGAATTGTTCGCTGGTCCATTATCCAGCACTACGAGATATGTCCGACTCCACTCTTGGATGTAACGCATTCACTCAGAATTGCGGCGTCGTTTGCATCACAGAATGACGGTGATGCCGGTTACATAATGGTTCTCGGGGTTCCAAACATCAGCGGAGCGATAACGGCCAGCGCCGAAGCCGGCTTGCAAATCGTTCGCCTATCCAGCGTCTGCCCTCCAGAGGCGTCGCGTCCTCACCTTCAAGAAGGATACCTTATTTCTGAGTATCCCGAGCTCGGAGATCCGCAGCAAGCCGACCTTTACGAACGACAAGAAACCGACATCGCAGTGCGCCTTGTCGCGAAGTTTAAAATCCGAAAAGATGAATTTTGGAGAAATAGTAGCGACTTTACCCAGATTCCTAGACGTGCACTGTATCCTGATTCTGGGGGCGATGATTTCTTAATCAGGGCCGAAACGATCAAAGAGCAACTTGGCCAAAAGGAGTGACCGTTGTCCGTCCGCACCCTAGTCAAATCCATTCAGGACATAATGCGTCCAGACACCGGCGTCGATGGCGATGCGCAACGCATCAGCCAGCTCTGCTGGATGTTCTTCCTCAAGATCATCGACGACCAGGATCAGGAACTTGAACTCCTGAAGGACGATTACCGCTCTCCCATCCCCGCCCACCTGCAATGGCGCGCTTGGGCAGCCGATCCCGAGGGAATTACCGGCGAGGAGCTGCTGACTTTCATCAACGGCGACCTTTTCCCAACACTTCAGGAACTGCCGCCCGTCACGCCCCGTGCACGCACGGTTCGTGACGTATTTAACGACTCCTCGAACTTCATGAAGAAGGGACAGTTGCTCCGGCAGGTGGTCAACAAGATCAATCAGATCAACTTCAACAATCTGAGCGAGCGCCAGCACTTCGGCGACATCTACGAGCAGATCCTCAACGACCTGCAATCCGCCGGCAACGCGGGCGAATACTACACCCCCCGCGCCGTCACCGCCTTCATGGTCCAGATGACCGACCCGAAGCCCGGCGAAACTCTGTTCGACCCCGCCTGCGGCACCGGCGGCTTCCTCACCTGCGCCATCCGCCACATGCGCGAGACCTACGTCAAACGCCCGGAAGACGAGGCCACGCTGCAGGCCAGCCTCCGCGCGGTGGAGAAGAAGCAGCTCCCCCACATGCTCGCCGTCACCAACATGCTGCTGCACGGGATAGAGGACCCCTCCTTCCTGCGCCACGACAACACGCTTGCGCGCCCCTACATCTCCTGGGGCAAGGACGAGCGGGTGGACGTCATCCTCACCAACCCGCCCTTCGGCGGGCGCGAGGAAGACGGCATCGAGTCCAACTTCCCGCAGCACTTCCGCACCCGCGAGACCGCCGACCTCTTCCTTGCCCTGATCATCCGCCTCCTGAAACCCGGCGGCCGCGCGGCGGTGGTCCTGCCCGACGGCTCGCTCTTCGGCGAGGGCGTCAAGACCCGACTCAAGGAACACCTGATGGAGGAATGCAACCTCCACACCATCGTGCGCCTGCCGAACTCGGTCTTCCGCCCCTACGCCTCGATCGGCACGAACCTGCTGTTCTTCGAGAAGGGCGCGCCCACGCAAGACATCTGGTTCTGGGAACATCAGGTGCCCGAGGGGCAGAAGGCCTATTCCATGACCCGGCCCATCCGGCTGGAGCATCTGGAGGGTTGCGCCGCCTGGTGGGGCGGACCGCGCCGCGAGGGCCGGGTGGAGACCGAGCGCGCCTGGAAGGTCAGCGCGGAGGAGGTGAAGGCCCGCGGCTACAACCTCGACATCAAGAATCCGCACACTGTGGCCGAGGATCACGGCGACCCCGAGACGCTGCTAGAGGATCTGACGAACGCCGAGGCCGAGGTGGCGGCGCTCCGCGACCAGTTGAAGGCGATCCTGTCCGAGGCGCTGGCGCGATGAACGCGGAACGGCTGCTCGCCCTCTACGAACAGGTCGCCGAGGCGCCGGATGCAGTTGCACGTCTGCGCCGCTTCGTGCTGGACCTCGGCGTGCGGGGGAAGCTGGTGCCGCAGGAGCCGGGCGACGAACCGGCATCGGAGTTGCTGAAGCGGATCGCGGCGGCGCGTGCCGATGCGCCGAAGTCAGGGCGGAACGGCAAGAAGAAACTCGTTGACCCGTCTCTTACGGATTTGGCTTTCGATCTTCCCGGCGGCTGGTCGCGCACCCGGCTGTCCGAACTTGTCAGGGTGGTGAACGGCCGGGCCTACAAGAAGCCCGAGTTGCTGGACGAAGGGACCCCTGTCCTTCGTGTCGGCAACCTCTTCACGTCAGATCACTGGTATTACTCGAACCTACAGCTTGAGGACGACAAATACTGCGACAAGGGCGACCTGATTTACGCTTGGTCTGCTTCGTTTGGACCGTTCATCTGGGATGGACCGCGCGTCATCTACCACTACCACATCTGGAAATTGCCGCTCTTCAGCGAATCCGATCTCGACAAGCAATTCCTCTATCTCTTCCTCCAACAGAAAACACGCGAGATCAAAGACGCCGGCCACGGCATCTCCATGGTCCACATGACCAAGGAGAAGATGGAACAACTCGCCGTCCCCCTCCCACCCCTCGCCGAGCAGCGGCGGATCGTGGCGCAGGTAGAAGAGTTGATGGCGCTGCTGGACCGGCTGGAGGCGGCCCGCACCGCGCGCGAGGCCACCCGCGACCGGCTGACCGCCGCCAGCCTCGCCCGCCTGACGGCCTCTGATACGATGCCCGACGCCGATGCGCCCGGAGCATTGCCAGCAGAAGTGGGCACCGGTTCTGCGTCCGGCAAAGCGACCAACAAGGACTCGTTCCCGGCCAACGCCCGCTTCGCCCTCGCCACGCTCCCCGCCCTCACCACCCGCCCCGACCAGATCAAACCCCTCCGCCAGACCATCCTCAACCTCGCCGTCCGCGGCAAACTGGTGGACCAGGACCCGACCGACGAACCGGCGTCGGATTTGTTGAAGCGGATCGCGAAGCGCCGAAGAGGGCTTGCTGCGGAGGAAGGCGTTCGGAAGAAAAAGCCAGTCGAGCCGCTTGCTGAAGAAGACGAATTGGGCCTTCCCGCCAACTGGGCCGCAGATGCTTTCGCGAACCTTATCGACCCAAGGGCCACCATTTCCTACGGGGTGCTGGTCCCTGGACCAGATGTCGATGAAGGTGTTCCTTTTGTGCGCGCGCAAGATTTGACGCTTGCAGACCACCCGGCAAAACCGAGCAAGACAATCGCACCGGAAGTCGAAGCGAAATACGCGCGAACGCGGTTGAGCGGCGGCGAAATCCTCCTTTGTGTCGTTGGCAGTATCGGCAAGCTAGGTATCGCCCCACAGCACTGGGCAGGCGCGAACATCGCGCGCGCTGTGGCCCGCATTGCGCCGGTAGACCTCCTCGATCGGGATTACCTTTTGCTGTTCCTCAGATCGGATCGGGCACAGGGCTATTTCGAAGAAGCCACCAGAACGCTTGCACAGCCAACGCTGAATGTTGGGCTCATCGAGAAGCTGCCTGTCCCCCTCCCACCCCTCGCCGAACAACACCGCATCGTGGCGAAGGTCGATGCCCTCATGGCCCTCTGCGACCGGCTGGAGGCCGCGCTCACCACCACCGACACCACCCGCGCCCGCCTCATCGAAGCCCTCCTCCACGAGGCGCTGGACCCCGCCACGAATGCCATCACGGAGGCCGCGGAATGAGCAAACCGGGAAAAGACTCAGCCGAAGTCATCAAGTTCATGGCGCTCTTCAACAAGCTCAAGGATTGGTCTGACGATGACCCGGAGGGCCTGTTTGATTTCGCAGCTGGCGACGAGAGCGTGAAGGACCTCTGCGTAGAGCTCGTATTCGTGGCGCATTTCCTCAAGATGAACGAACGCAGAGCGCGCCTCGTCTTCGCCGCCCCGGTCGATCCCGCCTTCATCGCCTCATGGCGAGACTACGAGGAACGCTATCAATCAGTCGTGTCCGATGTCTGGCTGTCCGACATGTTTCCGGGTCTCGCCAGTCCCGAGCCGGCCCGAGTTCCGAGCGCAGACCTGCAATGGGAGAAAGCTGACGCTGAGGCTGGTGAACAGGCCGGCGGCATAAAGGAAGCGATCGACTTCGCCCAATTCAACGCCGATCAAGAATACCGATGGCTCGACCAGCCAGATTTTATCGAGCGTGTTGAGGAAGGCATCGCTGCATGGGAGCGACTGAAGCAGGACACCGGATTTGATCTGCAGGGGGTGTTTCGGCGTCGTGCACTTGTTCCTTTCGTGCTTGTTCCGCGCCAGATCGCCGCCAAGCATGGAAGCGCCGAGACGTTGTCGATGCTCAAGAACCTGCAACAGGCACATGACGCCTTCGTTTTTGGAGCGACATACGCGGCGCTCGCGCTGATGCGATCAATTATGGAGGCAGTGCTGCGCGACCACTATCGCGCAAAGGGCAAGGATCTGAGTGAGCGTATCAGAAATGCGCGTGGACGACTTCCTCCCGGCGCAAACGAGGGAGCACTGCATCGACTACGCAAGCTCGCAAACGTCATCCTGCACCTTGACCCGGAAAAAGATGAGGGGCTGCTCAAGATGGACGAGGTGCGGCTAGAGAAGGAGATCGTCTCGCTGCTGTTTGTACTTCGCGCGTTGATCGAGGGGGCAAAATGAGTCCGATCCGCACTCGGGCAGGCGTGACGACCGCGAGCCTTACCATCCCTTACACCAGTGCGAGGTTTCCATCGTCCTACGGTGTGGGTTCCGGAGCACTCAGTTTCTCGTGGGACGACTTGCTGTGGGCAGCCATCACGATCGGCCGCCCCAATACAGCATATGTCTTTCAGCATGGCGAGGCATCGATCCACGAGGCGCTATTCCGGCTTTCGCTTGTGAGGATGTCATTGGAGCAGGTTCAATTCAGTAATCGCCTCCATCGGACTGATGCGTTTCGGGCGCTGGACCCCACGGAGAAAGGGGCAGTCAGCTATTTTCTCGGTATGGCAGTCTGCAAGCTGTTCGCCAGTCGGTTGTTGAGCACACCGTGGCTTCTGCATCTCGACGTCTTCCGAAACCAGCTTAATCCTACGACGCTGGGCGGACGATCCAGACCGGACCTTGTCGGGCAGAATGCCAGCGGCGCATGGCACGCGTTCGAGACAAAGGGCCGTTCAAGCGTGCCAAGTTCGGGGGACAAGCAAAAGGCAAAAGCGCAGGCGCAACGCCTCGTATCTGTCGATGGCTCGGCCTGCGCGCTTCACATTGGATCGTTTGCCTTCTTTCGCGGGGACGATCTGGATTTCTACTGGCGCGATCCCGAGCCTGAAGAACCTGAAAAGCTGGAACCGATTGAGATCAGCGTCAAGAACGAGGATTGGGCGAACTACTACGCTTCGGCGTTGGCACTGGCTTCTGAGCCTGGGCGCGGTCTCTTGTCCTCAGAATCCCAAGGGATCGATCTGAAAGTCGAGATTCATCCCAAGTTGCGCGAACTTCTTTTCCAAGGTCAGTGGGCTGGTGCGCGGTCACTTGCCACTGAGTTGCGGCAACAGCTTGAGTTGGACGGCTTCCAGCCGGACGGTCTGCGAGTTGTTGCCGGCGGGTCTTGGCGGCGTCGATTTAAAGGGGTGAAAGACTGATGTGCAATCTTAGAAGGAAAACTTTGCGATGACGGTTCGGCTGGTCGATTCGGGGTGGGGCGCGGAGTTGACCGCAGCTTTGCGCGCGGACACCAGCGAATTTCGGGTTATCTGCCCGTTTATCAAGGCGGGCGCTCTTGACCGTCTGCTTTCCCTTAATCCCGCGAGGATTCAGGTTATCACCCGTTTCAACTTTGATGACTTTGCCGCGGGCGTCAGCGACATAGCGGCTCTACGGATGCTGCTAGATGCCGGTGCGCAAGTGCGAGGCGTCCGGAAGCTCCACTCAAAGCTCTACCTGTTCGGGAACCGGGCGATTGTCACCTCGGCCAATCTCACGAAGGCGGCGCTGGACAGCAATCACGAGTTCGGCCTGGTAACAGATGATGTCCTCATCATGGCGACATGCCGGGCCTACTTCGACGAACTCTGGCAGTGCGCGGCAAGCAACCTCTCGCACGATCATGTCGATGCTTGGGAGGAAGTTGTCACTCGCTGTCGTGCATTAGGGGGACGGCCTAGTAGCCAGACCAGTCTCGGAGATTATGGTGCCAATGCTGACGGTGTGGACGTCCCGCCAGTTCGGATGCCGACAGTAATGGCCGATGCTCGACAGGCCTTTGTAAAGTTTCTGGGGGATGGCGACAATCGCGTGCCGCTGTCGTTCGCAACAATCGATGAAATCGAACGGGCGGGCTGCCACTGGGCTGTCGCCTACCCCTCCTCGAAGCGGCCCACCGGGGTTCAGGACGAGGCCATCATCTTTGTCGCCCGGCTGACACGTGACCCGAACGATATTCGTATTTTCGGAAGGGCCGTCGGCATGAAGCATCAGCCAGGACGAGACGACGCTACAGCTGCCGACATCGCGCTTAGGCCATGGAAGAAAAAATGGCCACGGTACATCCGCGTTTATCGCGCCGAGTTTGTCGCCGGGAGGATGGAGAACGGCGTATCCCTTAACGAACTGATGGACACACTGGACGCAGACTCGTTCGCCCCGACACAACGCAATGCAGCGCGCGGCGAAGGCAACGCCGACCCGCGGAAGGCATACCGGCAACAAGCCGCCGTTGAGCTTTCTGTAGAGGGACTTTCTTGGCTTGGCGAACGGCTTCAGGCGGCGTTCGACAAGCATGGTACGGTCCCCCAGGACACGCTCCATCAGCTGGACTGGCCGATGCTGCCGGATGTCTCGCCAGAAGGCGGTGGCTGACCATGGGCATCGACCTCGTCATAGCCGACACCGACGTGGACTGGTTCGAGATGCTGTGGCGGCAGGCAGCCGGACCTCGCCGTCGGAGACCAAGAAGAAGATTGCGAATCTGACAAAACAGGACCTCATCGAGCAAACTTGGAAGGCCCACAATGAGAACGCCCGCGTGCCGGATGTCAGTGACCTAATCGTCTGGATTTCCGACAAGATCACCTAGCTTTCTGGCAAGCATGGGTTCGAAGTCGGTTCCATCTCGGCGAACGCGACTCCGGTCGAAGTGTTTAGGTTGACATACGGAAAAGTCCATTACTTACAGTGCATTGCGAGAAATTCACTATATCGGCGCAGTCATCAGGTTCAGAGAAATACCGGTCGAGAGAACGGATTCTGGGTGATTTCTTGCGTACCAAAGTGAATAGCCCAACCGCTACAACCCTCTAAAACATAAAGAACTTTCGACGATGACCGAAAGGGGAGAAACGTTCTTCAAGGGCAAGTGGCGGAGACGAAGGGATTCGAACCCTCGAGACGGTTTCCCGCCTACTCCCTTAGCAGGGGAGCGCCTTCGACCACTCGGCCACGTCTCCGTCGACGCGTATAGCCAAGGAAACATAGGTAATACAAGGCGATTCTGCCTTTCGTCTGAAAAACCTTACCACTCCCGAAAACCGGCTCAAGTGGCACTGAGAGGCACTGAAGGGCACCAGGTTTGGGCAAGATCTGGTCAATTTCCCCTACAGCAAAAGCGCCCTCGGACGCGTCAAGCATTTTGTGAAGCCGCGCGGACCGAACGCGCGCTTGAACCTGCCACAGCCATTTCCGGCCGGGCCTGCACGATCCGATCTCCTTCCCACAAGGAGGCTCGGACATGAAGACCGACAGCAAAGACCCAGGTTCGGCGAGTGCCGAAGAGCTTGCCAAGTATTGGAGACTGCCGCCGGCCAAGGCAGCTCGCGAGCTCGCGCGGAAGGTTGGCATTCGTCATGTCGGCGGCCGCTATCCGTGGCATGCCATTTGGCAGGCCGAAGGCCTTGCGCCACCGCCGCGTTCGCGTTGGGACGAACTGAAGCTGCCTCACTGCACGGCGGACGACGTCGCATCCTGGGAGAGTCGACGCGTTCCGCCCAGCGACGCGGCTTGGCGAAGCCCGACGCGAGTTTTCCTGACCCGATCCCGCTTCGGAAAAAGCCGACGATCTGGCGAAGGGCACAGCTAAGAGGTGGATCAATTTGTCTGAACAGGTTCCGGGCGTTTTCTAAGTGGTTTTCCGCCTCGGTTACGCCGCCGCCGCTTCGGGCATCGGCTGGTTGAAGTAGGCCTGATCGGGGGTTTTCCCGTCAAGCGATGAATGTGGGCGCCGGGTGTTGTAGAAGCTCAGGTATCGGCCGATCCCGGCGCGTGCCTCGGACACGCTTGTCAATCGGCACGCAATCTTGACCCCCTATCGGCATCCAAAAATGACCCCGTTGGAGCGCACGGTAGCTGGCCCGA
>CANMQJ010000038.1 GCA_947500005.1 uncultured Paracoccaceae bacterium
AACGGAACCACCGCCCTTGACGGACAGGTCGCCTATACTTTCGAGGGGCTCGACGTCGATGCACGGCTTTCGCTCGAGGGGTTCGATGTGGACTTCGGAAACGAGGTCCGGGTCGTTCTGAACGGCGCAAGCATCGGCTTCCTCGATGTGGGTGTGGACAACGGTTTGTCGTCCGACGACTTCCTGATCACCGCGGCGCAGCAGCAGGCCGGTGAGAACGTCCTCGAATTCGTTCAGGCACGGAACCTGACCTGGACCTGGGGTGTGACCAATGTGCGCGTCGAGGCCGACGCGGACATGCGCCTGACCCCGGACCAGATCGAGACGGGAAGCTTCGGGAACAATTTCGACGGCCAGACCGATGCCGATGGGATCGTCAAGGCGGCCTTCACCGGTACCGGTCAGGATCTGACGCTGTCGCTCCAGGGCTATGACGTCGACTTCTCGAACGAGGTCGAGGTGGTTCTGAATGGTGACAGTCTTGGGTTCATGGAAAGCGGGGTGAACAACGGTCTGTCCTATGACGAGTTCCAGATCACCGCAGCCCAGCAGCAGGCCGGCGAGAATGTCATCGAGTTCAAGCAGGCCACGAATGTGACCTGGGCCTGGGGCGTGACCGACGTCATGATCAGCGAGAACGAGATGGCGGATGCCCGCCTTGAACGTGGGGTGCGCGACAATACGGACTACGGCAACCAGTTCAATGGGACGACTGATCCCGATGGCGCTGCGTCCTTCGCCTTCGTCGGCACCGGCGAGGACCTGTTCGTCTTCTTCGAAGGCTTCGACATCGACTTCTCCAACGAGGTCGAGGTGTTCCTCAACGGAAACAGTGCCGGTTTCCTGGACGCGGGCGTCAACCAGGGTCTGGAAGAGTACCAACTGGAACTGAGCGCTGCCGACCTGGAAATCGGTGACAACGTTCTCGAATTCCGGCAGGCGCGGGATGTCACTTGGGCCTGGGGCGTCACCAGCCTCGAGGTCGACGACACACCCTTCGTCTGAGCCCAAGCGCAGACAGAGTGATGATGCCGCCCCGGTCCCGGGGCGGCATTGCCATTGGCAGACCTTCGCGCGAGTGAATGTCGGCTGCGTCCTTCGAAAAGCTAATAGCTGTTGTCATGAGGAAGTTACGCAGCGAGACTATCCGCAGGGAACCTTTTGACCAATGGGGATGATCTCATGACATTCAATCGCATCGGCCTCGTCGCCGCTTTTCTGTCCACGACGGCGTTCGCCGTACCAGCGATGGCTCAATCGGTACTGCGTATCGGACTCCAGCAGGAACCGACAGTGCTGGATCCGACGACAGACGCGACGGCCTCCATCGACGGAATGCTGGCGCAGAACGTATTCGAATCGCTGACCACGGTGGATGAGAGCGGAGCGGTGCAACCGCAACTGGCCGAAAGCTGGGAAATCTCCGAGGATGGGCTGAGCTATACTTTCACGCTCGTCGAGAATGCCCAATTCCATGACGGCACTTCCTTTGATGCCGAGGACGTCAAGTTCACCTTTGACCGCGCGATGGCCGATGACTCGACGAACCCCTCGAAATCAATCTGGGAACCGATCGAAAGCGTCACGGTGATCGACCCCCGTACCGTCGAAGTGAAACTGAGCCGCAAGGACGCATTCCTGCTGTTCAACCTCGCCCAGGGCGACGCCTCCATCGTGGCCTCGGAAAGCGTGGATGACGCGGCCACCAAGCCAGTGGGCACGGGCCCCTTCCGCTTTGACGGATGGACGCGCGGGGACCGGTTGACGCTGGCCAAGTTCGGTGAGCATCGCGATGCCGCCGATGTCGCCATCGACAAGGTCGAATTCCGGTTCATCTCGGACCCGGCTGCCGCGACCGCAGCACTGATGGCCGAAGAGCTCGATGCTTTCCCCGGCTTTCCCGCGCCGGAACTTCTCGACCAGTTCGAGGCTGATCCGCGGTTCAACGTCGTCGTCGGTTCGACCGAGGGTGAGGTAATCCTCGCGCTTAACAACAGCCGCGCACCTTTCGATACGCTCGAAGCGCGGCAAGCGGTCAGCCATGCCCTCGACCGTTCCGAGATCATCGACGGGGCCATGTACGGGCGCGCCGTTCCGATCGGCAGCTTTTACCCGCCGCACGGTCCAGCCTATCTCGATCTGACAGGCATGTATCCGCACGACACCGAGAAGGCGAAAGAGATTTTCGAACAGGCCGGAGTGGCTGGTGACGAAATCGTTCTTCGTGTGCCGCCTTTCCCTTATGCGACACGGTCGGGGGAGATCGTTCAGGCCCAGATGGCCGAGGCGGGCGTGACGGTGAAGCTGGAAAACGTCGAATGGGGCTTCTGGATCGACGAGGTCTACAAGAAGAAGAATTACGACATGACCATCATCGCCCACACCTCACCCAATGATCTGGGCAATTTCGCGCGTGGCCCCGATTACTTCTATGGATACCAGTCGGATGACTTCGACGCGCTCTGGGACGGGATCAAGACCGAAGCCGACATGACCAAGCGCGAAGAGATGCTCAAGGAGGCTCAGACTTACATCGCCGAGAATGCGGTCCACGCTTTCTTGTTCCAGCTGCCCAAACTGGGCGTCTATCGTGATGGCGTCGAAGGGTTCTGGGCGGCTTCGCCGGTCCTTTTCCAGCCATTGGCTGGCGTGACGATCGATTGAGGCCGGAAAGAAATGAAGAAATGGGGCCGGCGCGGTCAATCGCTCCGGCCCGGTCCTTGAGATGCAGATATTCCTCATTCGCCGCAGCCTGGGCTTTCTGGCCACGCTGTTCGCAATCTCTGTGATCGTTTTTCTGGTGATGAATGTCCTTCCGGGCGATCCGGCGGTGACGATCCTTGGAATCGATTCCACCGAAGACGCCCGCGCCGCCCTGCGTGCCGAGCTTGGTCTCGACCGTCCGATCTGGCTTCGCTACGGCGATTGGGTCTGGGGTGCTGTTCGAGGTGATTTCGGGACGAGCTACTTCTTTCGCGTCCCGGTTTCGGAACTCATCGCCGAGCGCTTGCCCCTGACCTTGTCGCTGGCCGGATTGGCGATGCTGGCGACGGTCCTTCTGGGTGTCACGCTTGGCATCGTCGCGGCCGCCAATCATGGACGAACGGGAGACTGGCTGATCATGGTCCTGAGCCAGCTCGGAATCGCGGTCCCAGCCTTCTGGCTGTCAATTCTGCTGGTGCTGCTCTTTGCGGTAAAGTTGCGCTGGCTTCCGCCCGGCGGCTTTCCTGGCTGGGACGAGCCTGTCCTTGCCCTGCGCTCGCTGGTCCTGCCGACCGTTGCGTTGGCGCTGGTGCAGTCGGCCGTGCTGGCCCGCGTGACGCGCTCCTCTGCGCTCGAGGTGATGCGGCTCGACTTCGTGCGCACCGCGCGGGCCACCGGCCTGCCGCCGGGGCGGATCTGGGGGAGGCACATCCTGCCCAACGCGCTGGTACCAATCGTCACCATCGTCGGCATGCAGGTGGCGGCGGTCGTTACCGGAACGATCGTGATCGAGAACGTTTTCTATCTGCCTGGCCTGGGGCGGTTGGTGTTTCAGTCCATCGCCAATCGCGATCTCTTCACCGTGCAGGCGCTGGTCGTGATGTTCGCGGGCATCGTCGTGACGGCCAATTTCCTTGTCGATATCGCCTACGCGCTGATTGACCCGCGGCTCAAGGGGCGCCTCGCATGAGACGGCGGCAGGTAAACCTCTGGCTCGGTGCTGCGCTCGTCGGGCTGATGACCGCTGTCGCGCTGGTTTCGTTGTTCTGGACGCCATACGACGTCACGCAACTGACGATCTCCCGGAAATTCGAGCCTCCATCGCCGACGAATTGGCTGGGCACCGACCAGTTGGGGCGCGATGTCGTGAGCCTGCTCATGGCCGCTTCGGTCAATTCGCTGACCGTGGCATTCGTGGCGGTCGGCATTGGAGGAAGCATCGGTACGGCCTTGGGGCTGGCCGCATCGGCTTGGGGCGGGTGGGTCGAGACGTTGGTGATGCGGCTGGCCGACTTGGGCTTTGCCTTTCCCGCACTGCTCTTCGCGATCATGCTGGCGGCAGCTTTCGGCCCTTCGCTGGGCAACGCGATCCTCGCGATCGCGTTCATCAACATCCCAATCTTTGCCCGCGTGGCGCGCGGTGCCGCGAATCAGGTCTGGACGCGCGATTTCGTGCTGGCAGGCCAGGTGGCGGGTCTGGGGCGCCTCCGGCTGACCGTGGATCATATCCTGCCCAACATTGCAGCGCCGATCATCGTTCAGGCCACGATCGAGTTCGCCGTGGCGATCCTGGCGGAGGCGGCGTTGAGCTATTTGGGGCTTGGTGCACAGCCGCCCTTGCCGTCCTGGGGTCGAATGCTGGCCGAGGCTCAGACGCTTATGTATCTCGCGCCGGAACTGGCGATCTATCCTGGCCTGTGCATCATCGCCGCGGTTCTGGGCTTCGGCTTGCTGGGCGACGGGTTGCGGGACGTTACGGACCCGCGTCTGACAAGGGCACGCGCATGATCGAAGCCAAGGAAATCACCGTGCGCTTCGGCGCGGCCGCCGCGTTGCGGGACGTGTCGCTGGACCTCGCGCCGGGCCGGAGACTGGGCGTGGTCGGGGAATCCGGCTGCGGCAAGTCGATGCTGGGCCTTGCCCTGATGGGCATGCTGCCCGACGCGGCGCGGCTTTCGGGGTCGCTCAGCGTGGATGGCAAGGAAATGGCTATGGCGTCCGACCGTGACTGGCGAGCACTTCGCGCGCGACGGGTGGCCATGATCTTTCAGGAACCTCTCGCCGCCCTCAACCCGTTGCGGCGTGTCGGTGAAACGGTGATGGAACCGCTGCGCCGGCATCTCGGTCTCGACCGTGACGCGGCACGGGCGCGGGCGCTGGACCTGTTCGAGGAAACGGGGATACAGGATCCTGCCGCGAAGCTGCGCCAATACCCGCATGAGCTGTCGGGAGGGCAGCGTCAGCGCGTGCTCATTGCGCTGGCCTTGGCCTGCGATCCCGGCTTGCTGATCGCTGACGAGCCGACAACGGCACTCGATGCGCATGTCGGACTTCGGATCACCGACCTGTTGGTGCGATTGGCCCGAGACCGCGGCATGGCGTTGATGTTCATCAGTCATGATTTGGCGGCGGTCGCGCGCACCGCCGAAGACCTCGTGGTCATGTATGGCGGGGAGATCGTGGAGCGCGGGGCCACCGCCGAAGTTCTGGCCGATCCGCAACACCCCTATACCCAGGGGCTGCTGGCCGCGCGTCCACCCTTGGCCGCAGGTCATCTGCGCGAGCGTCTGGCCGTCATACCCGGCACGGTTCCAGGGCTGATGCACCTTCCCGAAGGATGTCGTTTTTCCGGACGGTGCGCGGTCGAGATGGCGCATTGCGCCACCGTCCGTCCACTCGAACGTGCAACAGGCCCGTTTCGCAGCGCCGCCTGCCACCTGATCGGAGGGGAGCGATGACGCCGCTTCTGGAACTCGACGGGCTGACCCGTCGCTATCCACGTCCGCGCCGCCACCTGTTGCGGGCCGAGCCCCCGCTTGTCGCGGTGGACAACGTATCGGTTACCCTCAACACGGGCCGGACGCTGGGCATCGTGGGCGAAAGCGGATCGGGGAAGACCACTCTGGCGCGCATGGTCATGGGTTTCGAAAGGCCCGATGCCGGCCGCATCCTGCTTGACGGCCGCGAGATCACCGGGCTTTCGGCATCAGAACAGCGTCGACGCAGGCGCGCGGTCCAGATGGTGTTTCAGGATCCCTTCGGCTCTCTCGACCCGCGCCGTCCCGTGGGATGGTCGGTGGCGCAGCCGCTTCGGGCGGCGGGGCAGGGAGACACACGGACCGCTACCGAGGACGCCTTGGCCCGTGTCGGCCTTTCCCCCGAGGATGGCGCGCGGTATCCGCACGAGTTCTCGGGCGGACAGCGACAGCGCATCGCTATCGCGCGGGCCATTATCACCCGTCCGCGTCTGCTTGTCGCGGACGAGGCCGTCTCGGCGCTCGACGTTTCCGTTCGGGCGCAAATCCTGAATCTCCTGATGGACCTTCAAGAGGAATTCGGTCTCGCCATGCTGTTCATCAGCCACGATCTGGCAGTGGTATCGAGCCTCTGCGATGACCTGCTTGTGCTCCGTGGTGGCAAGGCGGTCGAGCAGGGTGCGGCGCAGCAGATCCTGGCCGCGCCCGGGGCCGAATACACCAGAACACTGATTTCCGCCGCGCGAGTCGCGCCAAGAGTTGTAAAGACAAGGGAAGGAACCAGATGACCCGTTTCCTGCATATCACCGACCTGCACCTGAGTGCGCCGCAGACCGAAGACCCCACCCGTCAGACCGACACGGTTGCTGCGTTCGACCGCTTGATGCAGGTGGCGCTCCGGCTGGACCCGCGTCCGGACTTCATCGTGGCGTCAGGCGATCTGACCAATGTCGGTGACGATGCAAGTTATGCCTTGCTGGCAGAGAGGTTGGCGGCATTCGACATACCGGTTCACATGACACTGGGCAATCACGACCGTCGCGCTGGCTGGCATGGCGCCTTCCCCGGCCACGCTGCGGCGCCCGAGGGGCCGGTGGATCACGACACGGTGCTTGGGAACGTGCACGTCATAGCGCTCGATAGTTCCATGCCGGGCCGGGTCAGCGGATCGCTTGACGAAGCTCAGATCGCTCATGCCGAAGAGATGTTGTCGCGCCATCCGGATCTGCCCAAGGTGGTGGCGGTGCATCACCCTCCGCTGGTCGATCCCTCCCGCAATTTCGCATGGGCAACGCTGGATCTGGAGAGCACCGACAGGCTTGCGACGCTTCTTTCGGGCCGGAATGTCGTGGCCCTCCTGTCCGGTCATGTGCATATGAACCGGGTGTCGTTCTGGAATGGCGTGCCGCTGGTCGTAACAATGGGACAACAGTCGACGGTCGACCTGACGCGGTCGGATGCACTGGCCGTGGTCGAGGGAACTGGCTTTGCGATTTGCGACCTGTTGCCGTCGGGACTTCAGGCGACATTCGTGCCCTTGGCGGAGCCGCGACTGATCAAGGAGATCTCGGTGGAGCGCCTGCGCGCCTTCTCCTAAGGCCCGTGCGCTGGCGGTGGTGCCGTATCGATAGTGTCATATCGGGAAGTCGAAGAATTCCAAGGCGGCGCGCTCTGCAATCTTGTATTTGCGGGCGCGAATGGTGGCCCCGTCGCCGGGGGCTCGGACCGTGACCTTGCGGAAACATCGGCGCTATCGTCACCGATCCGGGCGCTATCCGCTCAGTCTTCGGGGGCAAATGACAGCGAGCGGCAGAACTCGACCAAGGACCTGCCCTGGGCCGCTCCGGCCCGGGTCGTGTCAGGATCCGTTCCGATCAGCGTCACGACCGCCTGCGCCTCGCCTTGCCAGTCAAGGACAGGTGCTGCCAGCGCCACCAGTCCGGGGATGAATAGGCCATGGACGCTGGCAAACCCCTGTTCCCGGATCCTGTTCACCAGCGCATCGATCCCGGTCCTTGTCGGCGCGAAATCGGGGGTCAGCGGCCTGTTGCCGCGCGCACGTCGCAACTCGAGGTCCAGCATGTCTTGCAGGGGCGCGCGCGGAGCCCACGCCAGGAACGCGCGCCCGGTGGCGGAATTCAGAAGAGGCATCGTCGTTCCCAGCCCCATGGAGGTCACGGTGGGGGTCCGGGCCCGCTCCCAGCGCACGACCGTCGCCCCGTGATCGCCCCAGATCGACAGCAGCGCGCTCATTTCGGCTTTCTGGGCCAGTTCGGGCAAGCCATCGGCGGCGCGATTGACGAAATCATTGCGTGCGATGGCCGCAAGGCCGAGACGGATCGCGCCCGGCCCCAGGTCGTATTTGCCGGAACGCCCTTCCTGCGTTACAAGTCCGGCCAGGACGAATGACGCGAGATACCGGTGCACCTTGCTCACGGGCATGGCGCAGTCGCGAGCAAGTTCGGACAGGCTTACCGGCCCGGCACGAATCGACATCGCCCTGAGGACGCGCAAGGCGGCATCGAGCGATTGCAAACCGCCACCCTCGCGCCGTTCAGCCATCGCCGGCCAGAAGGTTCTTCAGAGGGCCCGTATGTCCGGCCGACATGCGACCATCCCGGATTATGAATACGCCACGCGTTTCGGTCCCTTCGGCGCAGATGCGGTCACCATGCGCAACTTGATAATGCACGCCGAGGCTCCGCTCCGCCCAGTCCACTCTTGTGATCGAGATGGCCAGTTGATCGCCGTCGCGGATGGGTACCCTGAATTTAACGTGCACATCCATGAGGCCCAGGCCCATCGCGCCCAATTGCGCACAAAGGGCCGCATGACCGCCATGGCCCCGGATCCAGTCATGGAAGGTCGCATCGAGCCATTTGCAGATGTTGGGATAATAGACGATACCGGCGGGGTCACAATCGCCGAAACTGGTCCGATGGTGGTAGGAATGGATACTCAAAATTTTCGCATCCCGAAAGTGTTTGCGTGATGTGAAAAAACAGATAACACTCAGGGGCGCGGGTGTCGAGTATCATGGGAGGGGCCGGTTCCGGAAGCTCAACGAATGCCGGTTACGGCCTTCGCGAACCTAGGAACTTCTGATTGACTGTGCAAGGAAATGCCTCCTGCCAAGCAAAACGGCCTCGGTTTCCGTACGGTGCGATTTCGGACCGGTTAATGGCGGATCGATTTGCAGTGGAGGCGGCTTTGTACCTGCAGGTCTCGGAGGGGGAAACGATCCGGCAGTTGATAAGGGGCGGCAAGTCATGCTGATATGCCACCACCTGCAAAAACAGAATGACGGGCCTCAGCCCGCAGACGGGAGGAAAAAATGAAGAAAATCGTAAGTGCGGCACTCGCCGCAAGCCTTATGTCCGTTCCGGCATGGGCGGAAAGCGTCAAGATCGGTTTCGTGACGACGCTTACCACCGGTGCTGCCGTGATCGGAAACGACATGAAGAACGCCGTGGACCTCGCGGTCGAGCATCTCGGTGGCGAAGTGGCCGGCCTGGATATCGAAGTCATTTATGGCGATGACGGTTTCGCCCCGGAAACCGGCAAGCAGGTCACGGACAAGTTGGTCAAGCAGGATGACGTCGATTTCGTCGCGGGATACATCTGGAGCCACGTCCTGCTCGCCTCGCGGAAATCCGTTCTGGATGCGGGCAAGTTCCTGATCTCGACCAATGCAGGGCCCAGCCAGATGGCCGGCAAGCTGTGCGATCAGAACTTCTTCTCGACCTCCTGGCAGAACGACCAGACCCCGATGGCGATGGGTGAGGTGCTGAACCGGCAGGGCGTGAAATCGCTCTACATCATGGCGCCGAACTACGCCGCGGGCAAAGACATGGTCGCGGGTGTTGAGCGCACCTTCAAGGGCGAGATCCTTGGTAAGGACCTGACGAAATGGGGCGCGGATGCGCAGCTCGACTTTTCGGCGGAACTGGCCAAGGCAAAGGCATCCGGTGCGGACGGAATTTTCGTCTTTTATCCCGGCGCGGCTGGCGGTGCTTTCATCAAGCAGTACCAGCAGGCCGGCCTGAAGGACATCCTGCCGCTCTATTCGGTGTTCACCGTCGACGCGATCTCGTTGCCGAAACTACAGGAAGCCAACTTCGAGGCCGTGCTCGGCAGCCGCACCACGCAGGAATGGGACCCGACTCTCGACAATGAGGCCAACAAGAAGTTTGTTGGCGACTTCAAGTCCAAGTATGGCACCTATCCGTCCTACTACGCCGCCCAGTCCTATGACGCGATCATGATGATTGCCGATGCGGTCGAGGCCGTGGACGGAGACCTGTCGAACAAGGACGGCATCCGGGCCGCCATGAAGGAAGCCGATTACGGCTCGGTCCGTGGCGACTATACCTACGGCAACAACAATATCCCGATCCAGAACTTCTATCTCCGCGAGGTGGTGAAGGACGGGGATGGTACCTGGACGACCAAGGTCGTCGAGACTGTGTTCGAGAACCATCAGGACAGTTTCGCCGCCGAGTGCAGCCTGAACTGATCCCTATCTGAACATTGAGGCCCGGCCGGGACAAACCCCGGCCGGGCGCTTTTTCCGAGCGGAGCCTTTTTCATTGGACCTGTCGCTGATCGTCATCCAAGCCCTTAATGGGGTGCAACTGGGATTGCTTCTGTTCCTCGTCGCCTCAGGGCTGACGCTGGTATTCGGCATCCTCGACTTCGTGAACCTCGCCCATGCCGCCCTTTACATGGTCGGTGCCTTCGTCTGTGCGAGCTTCACCTTCTTTCTGGGCAATTTCATATGGGCGGTGCTGGCCGCGCTTCCGGTCGTGGCTTTCGTCGGCTACCTGGTAGAGCGTTTCGTGGCGCGCCCGCTCTACACGCGCGATCACCTCGATCATGTTCTGGCGACCTTCGGTCTGATCCTGGTGATCGATACGTTGGTGCACATGATCTGGGGACCGGCGGGCATTGCTGTACCGCTGCCCGACTGGTTGCGCGGGCAGATCACGTTGCCGGGTGGAATTGTCGTGCCGTCGTTCCGCCTGCTCATCATCGGGGCAGGGCTGGCAGCAGCCGGAGGGCTGTTCTGGCTTGTGAACCATACCCGCCTTGGCATGCTGATCCGGGCAGGCGCATCGAACCGCACCATGGTCAGCGCGCTGGGCATCGACATCCAGATGCTCTTTTCGCTTGTCTTCGCTCTGGGGGCCACGCTTGCGGGACTTGCGGGAATGCTGATCGCCCCGATCACCGAGGCGTCGATGGGCATGGGCAACAGCATCATCATCACCGCCTTCGTCGTGATCATCGTCGGCGGTATCGGATCGATGAAAGGGGCGTTCATCGCCGCGCTTCTGATCGGTCTGATCGACACGCTGGGCCGCAGCTTCCTTGACGACCTGTTCAAGATCGTGATGTCGCCCGCCGCCGCCGAAACTTCGGCCCCCGCTGTGTCGGCCATGCTGATCTACATCATCATGGCGCTCGTTCTTGCCCTGCGCCCGCAGGGCCTCTTTCCGCCAAAGGTGCGCTGATGCGGGCTGGACTGACCGTTCTCGTCATGGTGGCGCTCGCCGTGGTGCCGCCGCTTCTCTACTGGTACGCCAACCCGTTCTATCTCGATCTGGCCTCGCGCCTGGTGATCCTCGGGATCGCGGCGGTCAGCCTGAACCTGATCCTGGGCTATGGCGGGCTGGTCTCCTTCGGGCACGCGGCCTTTCTGGGACTGGGGGCTTATGCGGTCGGTATCCCGGCCCATCATTGGCTTTATGGCGGAATGGACGCGATCGCCACAACGAACGGCTGGGTGCAGATCGCGCTTGCCGTCGGGGTGAGCGGGCTCTTCGCATTTCTCACCGGGCTTGTCTGCCTGCGCACGCGGGGCGTCTATTTCATCATGATCACGATGGCCTTCGCGCAGATGATCTATTACCTGATCGTCTCGATCGAGGAATATGGCGGGGACGACGGGCTGGTGATTGATACCAGGTCCGAGCTTCCGTTCATCAATCTCGACGATCCGCTGCAACTCTACTTCCTCGGCTACGTCTCGCTGCTTGTGGCGATGTTGCTTGTCCGGATGATCGTGCACTCGCGTTTCGGGATGGTTCTTCAGGGCGCCAAAGGCAACGAGGAGCGGATGATCTCGCTGGGGTACAACATCTACGCCTATCGTCTCGTAGCTTATGTGATCTCGGGTGCGATGGCAGGCTATGCGGGTGCGTTGCTGGGCAACTTCACCACCTTCATCAGCCCCGAGATGATGGACTGGTCGCGTTCGGGTGAATTGATGTTCATGGTCATCCTGGGAGGCTTTGCCACGAACGTCGGCCCCGTACTGGGGGCGGTCGCCTTCATCGTGCTGGAGGAAGTGCTCTCGTCCTGGACCATCTACTGGCATCTGCCCTTCGGCCTGATGCTGATCGGCGTGGTTCTGTTTGCCCGTGGCGGGTTGGTGGGCCTCTTCACCGGTCGGGGAGGGAAGAAATGACCGCGATCCTCGAGATAAACGGATTGAACAAGAGCTTCGGCGGCATCAAGGCCACCGACAATCTGTCCCTGACGGTAGAGCAGGGCGAATTGCATGCCGTGATCGGCCCGAATGGCGCGGGCAAGACCACGCTGATAAGCCAATTGACGGGGATGCAGTTCCCCGACAGCGGCTCGGTCAAGTTCAAGTCGCGTGACATCACACGGATGGCTGCTCATAAACGCCCGCATCTGGGCATCGCGCGCAGTTTCCAGATCACTTCCCTCATCATGCAGATGAGCGTGCTGGACAATGTAGCACTCGCGCTCCAGGCCTGTGACGGCCATTCCTTTCGTTTCCTGCGCCCGGCGCGATCGGTCAACTCGCTGCGCGAGCGGGGCAGGGCGCTCCTCGACCGGGTGGGTCTCGCTGATAATGCGGATTCCCCGACCGCTGCGCTATCGCATGGGGAGCATCGCCGGATGGAGATCGCCATCGCGCTGGCCTCCGAGGCCGAGTTGATGTTGCTGGACGAACCGATGGCAGGCCTTGGCGCGCAGGAATCGACCGAGATGGTCGGCTTGCTGCAAGACCTCAAGGGCAAACACACGATCCTGCTGATCGAACATGACATGGACGCCGTTTTTGCGCTGGCCGACAGGATCTCCGTTCTCGTCTATGGCCATATCATTGCCACCGGTACTCCGGACGAGATCCGCGGCAACGAGGCGGTGCAGCACGCCTACCTGGGCGAGGAGGCGTGAGATGCTCGAACTGAAGGATGTCACTACCTTTTATGGCACCAGCCAGGCGTTGTTCGGAATGTCCCTTGAACTCGAGGCCGGGCAGGTCGCGACCCTGCTGGGGCGAAACGGGATGGGCAAGACCACCACGATCAACTCGATCATGGGGATCGTGCCACCAAACGGCGGATCAATCACTTTCGAGGGCCATGAGTTGCGCGGAGAAACGAGTTTCCGCATCGCCAACCTGGGGCTTGGTCTGGTGCCGGAAGGGCGGCAGATCTTTCCGAACCTGAGCCTGATGGAAAATCTCGTCGCCACGGCGAGCAACCACCTTGATCGCCCGGATCCCTGGACCGTCGAAAAGGTCTTTGCCTTGTTCCCGGAGCTTGAAACGCGCACAAGCTCCATGGGAAACCTTCTGTCGGGAGGGGAACAGCAGATGCTGGCGATCGGACGGGCGCTGATGACCAATCCGCGCCTGCTGATCCTCGACGAGGCGACCGAGGGGCTGGCTCCGCTCGTGCGGCGCAAGATCTGGGACGCTTTGACCCGGATTCGAGAGCAGGGAACCTCGATTCTCGTCGTGGACAAAAACCTGCACGATCTGATGCGCATTGCGGACATGCATTTCATCGTCCAGCGCGGTCAGGTCGTCTGGCGCGGGGATAGTGCGGCGCTTCAATCGGACGCGACGGCGCGCCAGCGATACCTCGGGTTCTGACTGGGTCATTCGACCTGTTGCCGTCCCGCAGGAGCGACTTGGCCGAACGTAAACAACCCGCAAACAGGAACAGGAGAAGTTCATGACCGATATCACGCGCCACCACACCGGCCAGCGGATGAGCCAGATCGTCATTCACGGCGACACGATTTATCTCGCGGGGCAGGTGGGCACGCCCGGTGCCAGCGTCACCCAGCAGACGCAGGATTGCCTGGGCAAGATCGACGCCCTTTTGGCCGAGGCCGGGAGTGAGCGCAGCCGGATCCTGCAATGCACGATCTGGTTGGCGGACATGGCGGATTTCGCCGAGATGAATGCCGTTTGGGATGCCTGGGTTCCCGAGGGTCATGCACCCGCGCGTGCCTGCGGCGAGGCGAAACTCGCGACGCCTGATTATCTGGTGGAATTCATCGTAGTCGCCGCCCGCGGCTGACGTGCACTGCCGGCACGCGACCGGACGCCTAGTCCGTCGCGTGCTTGAAGTCCCCGGAATCGAGCACGGGCGATGCGTCCATTTCATCCGCATCCAGCATCTCGGCCACGCGTTCCAGGCTGGCGACCAGCATCGACTGTTCCCAGTCCGCGAGGGCCGAGAACTTGCGAACGAATCGCTGTTGAAGTGGGTCGGGCGCGTCCGACAGCGTTTGGCGCCCCTTCGGCGTGATGTGAATGTTGGTCTGGCGACGGTCTCGGGCCGATTTCTCGCGCAGAACCATTCCTTCGCGGACAAGCTTGTCCACGAGAGAGGTGACAGTGGCCTGCGATACGCGCATTCGCAACGAAATCTCCTTGGCCGTGGCCTGGCCTGCCTCGGCAATGATCTGAAGAACGCGGAACTGAACTGCCGTAACACCGGCCGATTGTTTCAGGTCCCGGCCGAACAATTCGGTAGCGCGCAGGATTCTGCGCAAAGCGATCAGGCTGCTGTCGACACGATCCATGTTGCCTCGGTGCATGCTAAGAGCGCCCGATTATATAGCCGGACCCCTTATCCGCAAGGGTTTCTTGCTTTGTCTTTCTAAGCTGTAGCTATGTGTTCACGTGCGCAAATAGCGCGGTTTCGTGCATTATTGCACGGTGCACTGTGAAGTTTTACTTAGCCTGTTGAAATAGTCTCTCGGTCGCCGTATTTAGATAAGCGAAGTAAACAGACCGGAGCTGAATCCATGCAACACCCGCGCGACATCGTGAACTCTTCCCTGCCCAACCTGCGCATTCCGCGCACCGAGGATGGAGCAGCGATCTGGGAACTGGTGCGCGCGTGCAAGCCGCTCGACGAGAACTCCATGTATTGCAACATGATCCAGTGCGACCATTTCGCGGATACCTGCGTCGTGGCCGAGTTGAACGGCAAGGTCGTTGGCTGGATCTCCGCCTATGTGATGCCCAACGATCCCGAGACCCTCTTTGTCTGGCAGGTCGCCGTCGGCGAGGATGCACGGGGCATGGGCCTTGGTACTTTGATGCTTCAAAGCATTCTCGAGCGCGACGTCTGCGAAGACGTCAAACGGCTTCAGACCACCATCACCAGCGACAACGAAGCTTCCTGGGCGCTGTTCCGTAAGTTCGGTCGCATCGTCGGCAGCAAGCTCGACGTGCAGCCCTATTATACGCAGTCGCTGCATTTCCGGAACCGTCACAAGACCGAGAACCTGGTGACCATCAAGGTCGCCGAGGAGATGGCAAAGGCCGCCTGACGGGCGGCCCCTCTCCCTCACCCCGAAATTCAGACAAACCTGAAAGAGGTCGTATGTCTACGAAACTCGCCGATACCTCACTGTTCGCCCGACGCGAATCCGAAGCCCGCAGCTACTGCCGCGGCTTCGACACCGTATTCACCAGCGCACGCGGCTCCGAGATCACGGATGCCGCCGGGCGCACCTACATCGATTTCCTTGCCGGCTGTTCGTCGCTCAACTACGGGCATAACGACACCGACATGAAGCTCGCGCTTATCGAGCATCTCAGCGCCGATGGTATCGCCCACGGCCTTGACCTGCATACCGATACCAAGGCGTCCTTCATCGAGGCGTTCGAGAAACATATTCTTGAGCCGCGCGGCATGGATCACAAGCTGATGTTCACCGGCCCGACCGGTGCCAATGCCGTCGAGGCCGCGATGAAGCTCGCGCGCAAGGCTACCGGTCGCACCGAGATCGTGTCCTTTACCAATGGTTTCCACGGCGTGACCCAAGGCGCGCTGGCCGCGACCGGCAATGGCTATCACCGTGGCGGCGCCGGCATGTCACTCAACGGCGTCACGCGCCTGCCGTTCGACGGCTACATGGGGCCGGATGTGGACACGGCTGACTTGCTCGAGTCGATGCTGAACGACGCCTCCTCTGGGCTTGACGCTCCTGCTGCCATCATGTTCGAGACGGTGCAGGGTGAGGGCGGCCTGAACGCTGCGCGCCCCGAGTGGATCCGCCGCGTTGCCGAGCTCGCAAAGGAACATGGCGCACTGCTCATCATCGACGATGTGCAGGCAGGCTGCGGCCGCACAGGCGGCTTCTTCTCCTTCGACGGAATGGACGTGATGCCGGACATCGTGACCATGGCCAAATCGATCTCGGGCTTTGGCTTGCCGATGGGTCTTGTCCTCGTGCGTCCGCGCCAGGACGTCATGGGGCCTGCCGAGCACAACGGTACGTTCCGCGGCAATACGCATGCCTTCGTTACCGCACGGATCGCGATCGAAAAGTTCTGGTCGGATGACGCCTTCAAGGGGGATATCGACCGTCGCGCGAAGATCGTGGAGGAAGGCCTGGAAACCATCGCCGCCATGGTCGAGGGCGCCTATCTCAAGGGTCGTGGCATGATGCGCGGTGTCGATGTTGGCTCAGGTGAACTCGCCGGAGACATCTGCGCCAAGGCTTTCGAAAAGGGTCTCATCGTGGAAACCTCTGGCTCGGAAGACGAGGTCATCAAGATTCTGGCGCCTCTCACCACGCCGGACGAAACGCTCCGCAAGGGGCTCGACATTCTCATCGCCGCCGCCTCCGAGGTGACCGGCAACAATCGGATCGCAGCGGAGTAAGCGACATGATCGTCAGGGATTTCAACAAGATCGTCGAGGATGAACGCGACCGCGTCGTGTCGGATGCCAACTGGACCAGTGTGCGCATGTTGCTGGCCGGGGATGGAATGGGTTTTTCCTTCCACATCACGTTCCTCGACGCGGGCTCCGAACACGTGTTCGAGTACAAGAACCATTTCGAGAGCGTGTATTGCATGCAGGGCAAGGGCTCGATCACCGATCTCGCCACCGGCGAGACGTATGAGATCAAGCCTGGCGTCATGTACGCGTTGAACAATCACGACCGGCACCGGTTGAAGGCCGATGAGGAACTCGTGATGGCATGCTGCTTCAACCCGCCCGTTTCCGGGAACGAAGTGCACCGCGAGGACGGCTCCTACGCCGCGCCGGAGGAATTGGAGGCCTGATATGGCTCATACCGTGGAAAAGATCGGCGGGACGTCAATGTCCCGCCTGAACGAATTGCGGGGGACGCTGTTCGTCAAGGACGGCAAGCCCAGCTATGGTCGCGTGTTTGTCGTTTCGGCATTTGGTGGGATCACCAACCTGCTCCTGGAACACAAGAAGACGGGCGAGGCCGGCGTCTACGCCCGTTTCGCCAACGCCGATGATGATTTCGGCTGGCACGAGGCGCTCAATCGCGTTGCGAAGGCGATGACAGAGGCGCATGAAGGTGTGCTGGACAATCCCGGTGACGTGGCGCAGGCCTCGGCCTTCGTGCAGGAGCGGATCGAGGGCGCGCGCAACTGTCTGATCGACCTGCAGCGTCTGTGCTCTTACGGGCATTTTCGCCTGAACGCGCATCTGCTGCATATTCGCGAGCTGCTTTCGGGGCTGGGCGAGGCGCATTCCGCCTTCGTCGCGACGCTTCTTCTTCAGCGCGCTGGCGTCAATGCGCGTCTGGTGGATCTGTCGGGCTGGCGGGACGAGACCGAAATGACGCTGGATGAGCGGATCGGCTCGGCGATGGAGGGTATCGACCTGGAAAAGGAGATGCCCATCGTCACTGGCTACGCGCAGTGCAGCGAAGGTTTGATGCGCGGATATGATCGGGGATACTCCGAGGTGACATTTTCGCAACTGGCGGCCCAGACCGGCGCTGAAGAGGCGATCATCCACAAGGAATTCCATCTCTCCTCTGCGGACCCCAATCTTGTGGGTACCGATGCCGTTCGGACGCTTGGGCATACCAATTACGACGTGGCCGACCAGATGGCGAACCTGGGCATGGAGGCGATCCATCCCTCGGCCGCCAAGACTCTTCGCCAGGCCGGTGTGCGTCTGCGTGTCGCCAACGCCTTCGAGCCGGAGCATCCCGGCACGCTGATCGACGATCAGCCCGCCGAGACGCCTGCGGTAGAGATCGTGACCGGGCTCGACATCATCGCGCTTGAGGTGTTCGAGCAGGACATGGTCGGGGTCAAGGGCTATGACGCGGCCATCCTTGAGGTGCTGCGCCGCCACGACGTGCGTATCGTGTCCAAGGTGTCGAACGCCAACACGATCACGCATTATGTGGACACATCCCTCAAGGTCCTGCGTCGTGTCGAGAACGATCTGGCCCAGCTGTATCCACAGGCCGAGATCAATACCCGCAAGCTTGCGCTGGTCTCGGTGATCGGTCGCGACCTGAGCGGTCTTTCGGTCCAGGCGCGGGGGTTCCACGCCTTGTCCGAGGTCGGTATCGAGCCGCTGGGCGCCTCGCAAGGGCTGCGGAATGTCGAGACGCAGTTCATCGTCGAACGCGGCGAGCGCGGCGAGGCGATCAAAGGGCTGCACGACGCTTTTTTCGGTGAGGCGGCCAAGAAAAGCTACGCTCTGGTCGCCTGACCCAGATTACATTACCGGAGGGCGGATTTCATTCCGGCCTCCGGAAAACAGGTAGCATCGCGGCCCGTCGCCTCTTGCCACCGACCGATGGAGCGTCGTGTCTTGAACCCCGGCAGCCCATCCGCGCCCCCGACATCATGGCCCATCTTCTCCAGCGCGCGCTGCATCGCCGCGATGTCGGAACGATATAGGTCGCCGACCCTTCCCCAACCCGCGGTGAAATCGCCCATCCCGTACTGGATGCGGTCCCCCACGTGACCGACGAAAAGCGCATAGAGATCGCTCATGTTGTAATCCTTGAGCACGTAGAAGTTCGGCGTCACGATGAAGGCCGGCCCGTTTCGTCCCGCGGGCATGAGCAAGTAGCCTTCGCCGCGCCGTTCATGTTCGGGGAAGGGACGGTTCGAGACCCGGGTGATCCCCAATTTCTCCCACTCCGCTATCGGGCGCCCCTGGTCAGGCCCTTCCAGCGTGCAGGATACGGTATCGGGCACATTTACCTCGAAACCCCAGTCCCGTCCCTCGAGCCAGCCATGCCGGTCCAGGTACCGCGCGATCGAGGCGATGGTATCGGCCTCGGACCCCCAGATATCGGCGCGACCGTCGCCATCGCCGTCATCGGCATATTCCAGAAAACTTGTCGGCATGAACTGGGGCTGTCCCAGCGCTCCCGCCCAGCTGCTTTTCATTCCGGACGCAGGTTTGTGACCCGCCTCGGCGATCTTCAAGGCCGCGATCAGCTGTTCGGTGAAATAGGGGGCGCGCGTACTCATGAATCCCTTGGTGCCCAGGACCTCGAACGCGTCATATGGAATCGCAACGCGGCCGTATCCGCTCTCACGCCCCCAAATACCCAGGATGATCCGACCCGGGACGCCTGTCTCGCGTTCCACTTGCGCCAATATGTCGGCGTGGCGCCGCGCCATCTGCCGACCCACCGCGGTCGCGCCATCGACCGAGTTGCGGTTGAAATACTTCGCGGGCGATCCAAACTCGGCCTGGCGCTGCGCCTTGGGGGTCTTCGGCTTGGTGCCGGGCGGCACCAGATCGGGCAATTGCCAATTCAGCGAGACCCCCTGGAACGCCTGGTCGAAAACACGCCGCGATACGCCTTCCGAACTGGCGCGAGGCCAGACCGATTCTTCCAGCCAGGAACGGAACTGCCGTTCGATCTGCTGGCGGTTCTGCGCCGAGGCGGGGTAGGCGATCAAGAGTACAAGAAAAAGGCAAAGGGCGCGGCAGGTCACGGTGGGCGGACTCCTCGAAGCGGGGGCAAGTTCGGCGGTGCAGTGCTCGGATAGCGGTTGACGATATCCGCGCGATGAATTACCCACACCACACCTGAGCGGGTATAGCTTAATGGTAAAGCCCCTGCCTTCCAAGCAGGCTATGTCGGTTCGATTCCGTCTACCCGCTCCAAGAACGCATCCCAAGCATCTGGTTCAAGTTTACAAAATGTACAGCACGCTTCTGTGTCCCGCATTTGATCGAGGCTAGGTCCAGTCGAGTCGATCAAGACTGCAGTTCTGTCCCGATCCTTGCACTGTGTCGCCAGAGTTGAACGTGACGGTTGCACGTCTTGGTTCATTTCCTCTCTTGATCAGGATCAGGGAAACCCATTCCGGAAACGTGCTCTTCTTCTCTGGGGGAGAGGCTTCATCCCCCCGGTGCCGCTGCTTTGGGGAGATGTATAATGGCAAGTTTCTACATCACGGGCCTGTCGACCACACCACGCACCCTGAGTGATGGCGACTATGGTTATGTAGGCGTCAATGGCGCGCTTCTCGTGAATAGCACGCAAGCGATCTACAGCGGATCGGGGACGGTCGATGTGGTGATCGACGGGCGGGTTTTGAACAATTCCTATCCGCATTCCGCGATGTGGCTGATCTCTCACCAGGCAACGGTCGAAATCGGTTCTTCGGGAAGCGTGACCAGTACCGAGGGCACTGCCGTTGATATACCTGCCGAATACCGTGCCACGGTCATCAATGCGGGCACGATCCGGGCGGAGGGTGCGGGCGTTTACCTGGCCGAACGGGACGGGGCGCTTGACGGCTTCGTCACCAATACGGGGTTGATCGATTCCAGCAATCACGGGATCGCCCTGGAATTGGGCAGCGGAAGCGCACAGGTTTTGAACACCGGCGTGATCCAATCCCACATGTATGGCATTTACGCAGGTTATTACGGATCTGTCGCTTACATAACCGTTCTGAACAACGGTGTGCTGAGTGGTAATTCCGGGGCTTACTTCGGGTCTCCGGGTATCGATACGCTGGTCAATACCGGCGAGATTCTCGGCGATGTCTTTCTCGGTCAGGACAACGACATCTTCGATGGCCGCGGCGGGACCGTTACCGGCTCGGTCAACGGAGGTTGGGGAGACGACTTGTACATCATAGACGACGCCACCACCGTTATCGAGGAATATGCCGCGTGGGATGGCAACGATACCGTGGAAAGCGCCGTCTCCTATGCTTTGGGCGACACGATCGAGGAACTGACGCTGATCGGCGGCGAAAATATCGACGGCGAAGGCAATCCGTTGTCCAACAGGATGCGTGGCAACATGGGCGATAATCGCCTGTCGGGCGGAGATGCGGCCGACTATCTCTTCGGGCGCGGCGGTGATGACGTGCTTCGTGGCGAGGCAGATGACGATTATCTCAGCGCGAATTCCGGCCACGATACGCTCGAGGGGGGAACGGGCAACGATACATTGCTCGGTGGGGCTGGGGCCGACCACCACGATGGCGGCGAGGGCCAGGATCGGGCGTCCTACTACAACGCGCAGATGCGCGGTGTTCTGGCCGACCTCGAGGATCCCTCACGCAACAGCTGGATAGCGGCGGGCGACAGCTATGTCAGTATCGAGGACCTCTGGGGATCGGAATTCGACGATTTCCTGTACGGCGATGCGGGGTCCAACGAGGTCATCGGGGATCGCGGAGACGACATCCTTTGGGGCAGGGACGGGGACGATTTCATCAACGGCATGTGGGATGACGACCGCATCTCGGGCAACAAGGGCAATGATACGCTGCGGGGCGGGCTGGGGCAGGATGTGTTCAACTTCTGGCTCGACAATGGGAACGACACGATCACCGATTTCACCGACGGGACCGACACCCTCCGTTTCATAATCACCGGCCTTAGCTTCGGAGGGCTGACGATCTCTAACCCGGTCGGAGGTGCTTTGATCGACTATGGCAGTGGCACGATCCGGTTGGAGGGAGTGGATGCCGCCGTGCTGGATTCCGGTGACTTTCTTTTCTGAGTAGGGCTGCACGGCGGGTTCCTGCCGATGCCGATACCGTTTGACTTCGGTCAAGTTTCCACTGGGTCAGTCGTGCCAGGATTAAACTAGGCTTGATCGACCGAAACGGCCCCTCGTCCGGGCCGTGGCAAGGGGGGAGATATCATCATGACCTTTTCAATTACGACTTACACCGTGACGCCGCAGGCCCTGGTCGACGGAGAACGCGGCTTTGTCGGACGTGATGGCACGATCCTGACCTCGGGTGCCAATGCCATCACCTCCAGCGGATCGGTGGACATGACCCTTCTGGGAACAGTTCTTGCGCGCGAGGTCGGCTTCCACGCGATCGAGCATACAGGCGGGCACGGGGTCGGCATCGATATTGGGCCGGACGCCTATATCGGGTCCGAGGACAGCGAAGCGATTGATGTTCTGGCCGAGAACTTCATTTCAATCCACAATGCGGGGTACGTACGGGCCGACTACGCCTTCATGCAACTGGCCCATTCAGATGGCGGCGTAGGTATACACGTCACCAATACCGGCGTGATGGAAGGCAACGGCCTTTTCGCCAATTCGGGAACGAGCACTGTTCGCATCGAGAATTCCGGCGTGCTGCACGGCGGTTCCGCCGCGATCTATACGGGCGAAATCGACCAGACTGGCGGCACCACGCTCTATAACAGCGGTGAGGTCCTGAGTTCGGATCGATCCTTCATGGGCTCCCGCGCGGCGGATGCGGTTTACAACACGGGCGTCATGTACGGCCACGTCCAGCTGAGCTGGGGCGACGACCTGTTCGACGGGCGCGGCGGACAGGTGTTCGGGGAAGTGCGCGGCAGTCTCGGCAACGACCGGTTCATTGTGGACGATGCGTCATTGGCGCTGGTCGAGTTGGAGGGGGAAGGCACCGACACGGTCGAGGCGTCGGTTTCCTTTGAACTGGCCGACAACATCGAGGAACTGACCCTTCTGGGCGCGGA
>CANMQJ010000039.1 GCA_947500005.1 uncultured Paracoccaceae bacterium
GGGGGCTCTCCCTGGCTTGGGTTTCGATAGCCAGGGAATAGGCGCGGGGATGCCGCGCGGTATTGACCGGCGCCGCCTGCCTTTTGACCGACGTCGCCAATGCGTGCGTCAGCGGCGGACCATGTCCTTGCGATAGGTCGCGGGTGTCGTGCCGACCCAGCGCTTGAACGCGCGGGTAAAGGCGCTCTGCTCGGAGAAGCCGGTGAGGAACGCGATCTCGGCCAGCGAGTGGCTCTCGTCGCGCAGGAGCCCCTCCGCGAGGTCGCGGCGGGTTTCCTCGGTAAGACTCTGGAAGCTCATCCCTTGCTCGGAGAGGCGCCGGTGGAAGGATCGCGCACTGAACCCGAGGCCGCGGGCAATCTCGCCCATCTTCGGTGCACCCTCGCTGAGGGTCTGGGCGATGGCGGCCCGGGCCTGCCTTACGAGATCGGGCTCGCGGGCGAGCTCCGAGAGTTCCGCGTCGAGATGCGAGATCAGGTAGCGCGAGATCCCCTCGTCGCCGAGAATGTTCGGCCGCACCAGTGTCTCGTGCGAGAAGAGGATCGCGTCCAGCTCCGCGCCGAACCGCACGGGACAGCCGAACCAATCCTCGTGCGCGGCGACGGAGCGTGGGGCGGCATGGCGGACCAGCACCGCCTCGGGCGCGAGCGGCCGCGGGCAGACCTGCCGCGCGATCGCGACGGCGCTGGCCAGCGTCGCCTCGTTCGAGAGCCGCATGCCCAGCCGCCGCTCCCCTGCGCGGTGCAGGATGAAGAGCGTGCCACCCGCTGCCGGTCGCAGCTCGTATTCCACCACGCTGGTCCAGAGCCGCGCGTAGCGCTCCACCCGCGCATAGGACGCCCCGAGGGTGGTCGCCGCCTTGAAGGCCAGCCCCAGCGCGCCATACTCGTCGAGCCGCATTGACGCGCCCGTGCGCACCGGAAGATCGGTCGCGTCGATCTGCTCCGCAATCCGTTCGAACATGTCGTAGTAGCTCTCGGCGGGGATCATCTGCCGCGGATCCCACGCGCCCTCTGGATCGATCCCGACCAATCCCAGCATCGCCGCCGCGTCGACACCATCGCCCGCCGCCGCGACCACCTTGCGTGCGAAGAGAGAGGTGACATAGCCCATGGCGCTCAGTCTACGGCGCGCACCACGAACGGCCAAGGTGCCACCAAGGCTGGCTACAAGCTGCCACCCCCGTTCATGACATCCGGCAGTTCACGGCGCAGGAACGCGGCCAGGGCGTCGACCTGCGGCGGGTTGCCTCTCCGCTCGTGCGTCAGCAGGCTGATTTCGGGCAAACCGGCGACCCAGTCCGGCAAGACGCGGCTCAGCCGCCCGGTCGAGACATCCTCGGCGCAGACATAGGCCGGCAGAGCCACCATGCCGAGCCCCGCCGCGGCCGCCTGTTTCAAGGTGACCATGTCATCGCTGCGCAGGCGCGCGGCGAAAGGAACCGAAGCACTGCTCCCGTTCGGCCCCTGCAACGACCAGGAGTCGCCACCGGGCCGCCAGCCAAGCGCGAGTCCGGGCTGGCCGTCGAGGTCCGTCGGTGAGGCCGAGGGACCGAACTGCTGCGCAAGGCCGGGCGAAGCGAACAGATGCCACGGGACTTCGGTGATGCGGCGTTGGATCAGCCCCGAGTCCGGCAGCAACCTGAAATGTCCGCGAATGGCCAGATCGATGCCATCGCCGATCATGTCGGCAAAGTCGTTGGAGGCCTGAAGGCGCAGGACGACGCGCGGGTTCTCGGCAAGAAACCGCGGCAGAACCCGGCCGAGTGCGAACTGCGCAACCCCGACTGAACAGGACAGCGTGACGGTGCCCTCAAGCGCGTCCCGACCCCTGTGCACTGCCGCTTCGGCGGCCACCATGCAGTCCAGCGCCGCCCTTGCATGACGATAGTAGGCCTCGCCCGCTTCCGTCAGCGACATGTGTCGTGAATCTCGGTTCAGGAGCCGCGTGCCAAGTCCCTCTTCAAGGGCCTTCACCTGCCGGCTGATGCGTGACTTAGGAATGCCGAGCGTCCGCGCCGCGGCCGAGAATCCCTGTTTCTCGACGACATGCACCAGGTAGTAGGCTTGATTGAGATCCATCACCCGCCCTTACGCTACTCTTCATCGTTCCGAATACAGAACGGTGGGTTCCGAGATCAACGGATTTTCTCGATATCGTCCCGATCGTAGGTTCATGTTCAGCACAGGAGGCGAACATGACCGCACATCACAGACTTCAGACCCACCATCCCCGCGCCGCGATCCAGCACGGGGAGACGATGACCCGGGGCGAGGGCTTCGAAGCTCTCAGCTTCACCCATCGCCAGCTCGACGGTCTGATGGACCCGCTGATCATGGTCGATCACTTCACCATGACCCAGCCGACCTTCGGCCCCCATGCCCATGCCGGCCTCTCGGCGGTGAGCGTGCTCTTCGAGGACAGCACCGGCAGCTTCCGCAACAGGGATTCCCTCGGCAACGATATCGAGCTGGCTCCGGGAGATCTCTACTGGCTGACGGCCGCGCGCGGCGCGGTGCATGACGAGGCGCCCACGCACGGGTCACGCACCCATGCGCTCCAGATCTTCGTCAACCTTCCCGCAGCCTGGAAGCTGGAAGCGCCCAGCTCTCTCCATGTCGCCGCCACGGACATGCCGGTGATCGAAGGCCCCGGACATCGCTTCCGTGTCATGGCCGGCACAAGCAATGGCGTCGTCGGCGCGACCCCGCCCGCTCTGCCCTTCACGATCCTCGATATCGCCCTGCCGCCCAATGGTGGTTTCACCCATCGTGTCGATCCCGGATGCGCGACCTGGCTTCACATCATCCGAGGCGAGATCGAGGTCGACCTCGACGGAACCCGACACCGGCTTGGTAGCGACGAAGCGCTGGCCGCGCACGGTGCCGAGGAAGCTCGCCTGCTGAGCGGCGAAGGCGGCCAGGCCGTGCTCCTCAGCGGCATGCCTCTGCGCGAACCCTTCATGCAGAAGGGCCCGTTCGCGATGAGCGATCCCGACCAGCTGGCGGCAGTGATCGCTGCCCACGCGGCCGGCGAATTGGGCACTGTCGGCTGAGCCCCCTCTCGCCCTGAACCGAAACCCCAACCAACCAACTCAACTCGAAAAGGAAAAGAGAAATGACCTACATCAACCCCGAACCCATGACTCAGGACAACACCGCCCTCGTCCTCGTCGATCATCAGGTCGGCCTGATGACTGGTGTCCGCGACTATCCGGTCGCCGAGCTCAAGCACAACGTCGTCGGGCTGGCCAAGGCCGCCAACGCGCTGGGACTGCCGATCGTCACCACCACCACCTCCGCCGAGATGCTCTGGGGACCCGCCTTTCCCGAGCTGGTTGCGGCGCTGCCGGGCCACGAGTTCATCGACCGCACCACCGTCAATGCCTGGGATGACCCGCGCGTCGCCGCCGCGATCGAGGCGACCGGGCGTCAGAACCTGATCTTCGCCGGCGTGTCGCTCGAAGTCTGCGCCGCCTTCCCGGCGATGACCGCGCAGCGCAAGGGCTACAACGCCTATGTGGCGATGGATGCATCGGGCACGTTCAACCGGACCAAGCGGGACACCGGGTTGCTGCGCCTGTCGCAGGCCGGGGTGGTCGTCGCCGACGGTGCAAGCCTGATGGTCGAGATCCTCGCCGACAACGCCCGCCCGGTCGCCGGTGAGGTCTACGGCGCCCTCGACATGGACTGGGCGATGTTGGTCGGGCAGGTCCGCGACAGCGTCGTGACCCGCGACAAGGCGGCCTGATCACCGCCAGGACCGCGCCTGCCGACAATCCTCGGCGCGGTGAAATAGGCGGCGCTCTCCTCGAGTATGTACCGCGGAGAGGGTGCCGCCTAATGCTGATGCAAGTCACGGAGCGTCCCCGCGCTCTTGCGCGACGCCCCGCCATCGTCAGGCGCGCCATCACTTCGGTTAAAGCACAACCCGGTTCGTCCGCCCCTCGATCCGACCTCGTCCCGAATGGAGCTACGACATGACATATCAAACCCCTTCGACGGCGATCCTGCGCCTTGCCGGGTCGCTCTACCTGACCATCATCATCTGCGGGCTCGGCGCCGAAGTTTTCCTTCGCGGCCCCCTTGTCGATTTAGGCGATGTCACCGCCACCGCAGGTGCCATTCGCGAGGCCGCAGGCCACTTCCGGCTGGCCATTGCGGCCGATATCGTGATGGCGGCCGCGGATGCCGCGCTGGCGATCCTGCTCTACCTCATCTTCCGCCCTGTCGCGCCGGTGCTGGCGCTGGCGGCGACGGTGTTCCGGCTGATCCAATCCGTGATGATCGCCATGAACCTGATGCACATGCAATCCGCGCTCCTGTTGATCACCGGCGCCCCAGGTCTGGTCCCGGCGAACGCCGAAGCGATGGCGCTGCACAGCTTGAGCCTGCACGCTTATGGCTATGACCTCGGACTGGTCTTCTTCGGAGTCAACAGTCTTCTGACCGGTTACCTGATCGGGCTTTCGGGTCTCTTCCCACGCGTCATCGGGGCCGGGATACTCCTTGCCGGGCTGATATATCTGACGGGCAGCGCGCTGCGCTTCTTCGCGCCCGCGCTGTTCGACAGCTTCGCCCCGGCCTATGGCGTCACCATCCTGGCCGAAGGCGCATTCTGCCTGATCCTGCTGCTGGGCCGGACTGGGCAGCGGCAGATGCGCACCGCGTGAGGACGAGACGTGCTGATGATCCGCTACGACGTCCACATCCCTACGAGCGGGCCACCCGCCCCCAACACCGGGTCGGTGTCTGGAAAGCACAGAGGAGATGTTCGGCTACAACAAGGTGATCAACGAGTATGAGTTTTCGCCGCTCGAGATTCTGCATTTCCTGCTGATTTCCCTGCGCCTTGGACGTCACCGCAAGGGTGAGTTTCGGCTGACCAAACGTGGCGCAGAGCTGGTTGAAGACCCTGGCCGCCTGTTTGCCGAATTGATCCCATACTTTTTGTTCCAGATCGATCACGTTTCCTATTCGCGGTTCGACGACTGTCTCTTCGGCGAATGGGATGTCGAGATGAACGTGATCAACGCAGATGCCGATCATGGCACGACCGAGGCTGCCTTGTTCGAAACCTTCTACGGTGAGCCACAGGATTGGCACACCGCGGGGTGGCGAGAGATGGCCGCGTTGTCATCTTGCGTGCTGCGGCCGCTCGAATGGGCGGGATTGCTGATCGAGACCCGCGAAGACGGCGCCGGCAAGTACGTGCATCATGTGTTCAAGTCTCCACTCTGGCGCAGCGCACTCAACCTTGACACCGACGAAATGCTGCGGCCGATTTCTGTTCAGTGATAGTATTCTCAAATGTTTCCAAGATCCTACGGTATTTGCAAAAAACGGCCCTCTTCGGACATTCGCCAAGCGCACCATAGCTGCGTCGCAGCTTCTGGGAACCGGTCCTTCGTGGAAACGTGCCGCGACATCTCTTATCCCGAGGTCCGTAGCGCAGACATAGCGGACACCGCTAACGTCACGCTTCGAGCATAGCCAATCGCTGTAGCTGAATGTCTGTAGGCACGGGTAGGACGTGTCTTGGGAAACCTTTACCTGTCTGCCCCAGGCAGAACATCGGGACCCTGTTCTGCGCGACCACATGCAGAACGTCGTCAATGGCGGGCTGATGCCGTTTCAGCATATTGCCGTGAGCGATGACCACGCATTCAGCATCGTCCGCCATCTCCGTTATCGCTTCGAGGTTACGCGGGGTTCTCGCGGCCCCAAGGTCGCGGGGGATGTCTCGCGGACGAGTGGCGCGGTAGTCGAGTATGTTGCCCTTGAGATATCGCGTGTATCCCCACTGCCGCGAAAACAAGAATTCTCGGTGGCAGGAAGGGTCGTTGAAGTCGATGTTCGCCGTGGAACGGTTCATGCCGATCCATAGGATCGTCCGACTCTCCTGGCCTTCGGCGGTCCAATCCCGCATCAACTTCCGCCGAAACCTTTGGTCCTCTGAAAACTCCGCGTCACTCACCACCCCGTCGGGAAGCCGGATCATTCGTCGCCCGCCGGGATCGTGCTGGTTTAGAACTGGTTGCAGCATGCGTATTTGTCTCCTTCTGTAACAATGGAATGCGAAAGGCAACGTTCAATTAGCGGGACAGCAAATCTTCCAGCCTAAGGCCCTTGCGGTGCAGTTCGAACCAAACGTGCTTCAGGGCTGCCGACATTTTCTATATCGCTGTAGCGTGGCACAGGGACAGCCTCACGTTCTCGCCGAGCATGTGCATCGATGGCGCTATTGAGGCCAGCGCACAGGAGCAAAGGCGGTGGACGTCACAAAGCGCGCGCAATCCGGCAGCGATCTTGACATTCTGAGGCTGGTTCCCGATAAAGGCTCGTGGCTGACCTCCGAAGCTCTTGCCGGCTTAAAGCGTCGCGAATTTTCCGAAATTAAAGTTCTCTGCAGATGCAGTAGTTTCCAGAGCGCATCTCGTTAATCGGCAAGGAGATAGTGCGCATTCACGGAAGGACTACATCATGCAAAATGAAGCTCTCGTCATCCACGTCACCGGTTGCCAAATCGGGACGATCAAAAGTGATCTTCTGTACTACGGAAAGCAAAGCTCCAAGATTGGGTCTTCCCACCTCACGGAAGCGCTGGCCTGTTCGCTCGGCTTTTCCAAGCATGCGTCGCTGAAGGCCACCTTCGTCGATAAGACCTCCGCCCACTTCACCGAGTTCCGCGAGGAGGCATTCTGGATCCGGCTCTCGGAGCTTTTAGGCGTCTCCGTTTCGCAGCTGAGGCAAAGGTTCGCGATCAGTCTGCCGCAGATAGTCTCTCAAGCCGCTGGCGTACGCGATCTGAGGAAAACATCACCCCTGCCTCCTCGTGTGAGCGACCAATTGGATCGTCTCTTTGCCGTCATGGCTGAGCATGGCGTGGCCCGGTATTTCTTCAAGGTCGGTCGCACGCCAATGGGTGTCTCGACCGTAGGGCTTGGCGGGTCCTTTCGCATGGAAGACGGAAGAATGCGTCCGGCCTTTCAGGAGGAAGCGCGCCGGGGCTGGAGCAAGGCGAGCTGGAATGCTGTGACTGCAGACGACATTCTCCAGGATCACTTCCCTGAAGCACACAACTTCAACTCATGGGCCTCGGAAGCCTCCTGGGTCATCCCGCTCGATGTGGAAGTGCGGACTGTCGTGTTCTCCGCGGAACAGGGCTTGATCGTCGAGCATGGTGAGATCGACGGTTGCGAGATGTCGATCCTTCATCAGCGGAAGGGTCAGCTTGCCCATTTGCGGAACGCAGATGCTCGCAAGCTTAAGGAGAAATCCCCACAGCCGGTGTAAAACTGACAATTGAGACCGTCTTCGGCGACCCGAGGGAAATGGACTTGCCAACGCGGCCGGTTCGCCAAAATAAATGTCCCCGCCATGGAATTGGCGGGGGCTGCTCACAATTCGGCGCTGGGCTAATTGGAATTTTTTCGAGGCTGCAGGGCTGTGACAATCTTCAGCTTCTGGGCACGTCGGGGATTGCGCTACTGATGCCGCTGCTGGCGCATCTCCAGCTTTGAAGCAGCGACTGGCGAACAGCATGTGACTGCGCTTCGCTGCCGTTGGTCCAAGGCGCAGCGAATGGTTGCTTCCCGCCCCTCCTGCGTGAGGGAGCGCCAACGCGATCGGCCCGAACTTGCCATTCATTACGCGCCTTGATGCCGCAGTGCGGCCTCTCCAAACCGGTCATTGATCAAAGGCGCAGCAACTCGGTTGAGCCGCTGCGTCGCTTCAGTCGGTTCGTGCATCATCCGAAGCGCCGACCAGGGTCATTTTGGCGCCGATTCGGAGCACCTCTTGCACCAAGAGGTCAATATCTTCGTCCTTTGTGCGGTGGTTACATATTGCGACGCGCAGGCAGTGTCGGCCGCGGATCGTGGTGTCGGTGATGACCGCGATACCGCTTTCCTGGATACGCAGCATGATTTCGGTGTTGTGGGCGCGTAGGTCGGCTTCGCCCATGACGCCGGGCGCGTGGCGGAAACAAACAACGCTGGTTGCAGTTAGCGCCATAAGCTCCAGCTCCGGCGCGGCATCAATCAGCGCCGTCAGGTGAAGGGCCTGCGCAATGTTGCGGTCGAGGATGCGTCCGAAGGTCTCCACCCCGTGATGGCGCAGCATCATCCAGACCTTGAGCGCGCGGAAACCACGCGTCGTTTCAAGGCCGTAGTCGTGCAGGAACTCGGCCGCTGCCAGACCACGGGTCGCCACCTGCAGGTACTCGGCGTTCTCTGCAAAGGTCGCGCGGTGCACCTTTTGGTCGCGCAGCAAAGCGCATCCGACGTAGAAGGGCGCGTGCAGCCCTTTGTGCAAGTCAAGGGCGAGCGAGTCCGCCCTTTCGATCCCAGCAACCAGATGCCGGTTCGATGGTGCGATCGAGAACATCGCCCCGATACAGCCATCCACATGCAGCCAGATACCCTGGTCGCGGCACAGGTCCGCTATCTCGGGCAGTGGGTCAATCGAGCCTGTGTTGGTTGTGCCGGCCGTGGCGATGACGCAAGCGGGGCGCACACCTTGGCTACGGTCGGTCCGGATTGCCGCGCGCAGCGCATCAAGGTCCATGCGAAACGCGTCGTCTGTAGCGATTCGCGTCAGCGCGGTACCACCCACCCCCAAAAGGTTCATCGCCTTCATGTGACAGGAATGCACCTGGTCCGAGGCATAAAATCGCAGCGGCGCGCCAATGTCGGCGACATTCTGATGATGCAGATCCACTTCGGCCATCACATTTCGCGCCGCCGTCAGCCCAACTATATTTGCCATTGATCCGCCGTTGACCAGCGTGCCGCTCGCACCCTCGGGAAAGCCCATCATCTGACGCAGCCAGTCCGTGACCTGATGGTCCACCTGATTGGCGCCGGTATCTCCCCCGCCAAGATTCGAACCGTCGATGGCGGCAAGAAAGTCCGCCAGTGCGCCCGTAAGGCAACCCGCCCCCATGTACCACGCCCAGAAACGGGGGTGGATGTTTCCCATAGCATGGGGGTAGAGCTTGTTTTTGACGTCGGCATAGACCGCTTCCAGAGGGGCGGGGTCTGTAGGCGGCGGGCCATGAAACTCTGCCTTCATTGCATCCGGCATCGGTTGCCAGACCGGCTCGTCGCGCAGGCCTTGCAGGCGCGAGATGGCATCGTCCACCATGACATGCGCCAACCTGCGCAAGTCCTCCCAGTCGGCTGGATCAAGACTGTCTTCCGTGTCGATCCGCGTATCGTGAGCCATACTTTGCTCTCCGTTCCATCGGAAACTGGACCTGCTTCCCCCAGCAGGTCCAGTTTCGAAGTCTCTCAGGCAGGGTCGGGCCGCACGACCACAGTTGCGCCAATAGGCAAGATGTCGTCGCCCGGCATGCCGACGCAGCGCGCGTGTTCCCGCAAGGCGTCCTCGTCCACCGCTTCGTAGATGCATGCCGTCCCGAGCCGTCCGTCGCGCTCCTTGATCACGTAGGAGCGGATCCAGCGTACCTTGTCCGGCATATCTTCGTTGCCGATGCGGGCCGAGGTTTCGGCGGTCTTTTCAAGCTCTGCTTCATCTGCCCAGGCACTGGGACGGCGTATCATGTAGAGGTCCATGAGTCTTCTCCTCGGGTTGCCAAAATATCTACTCGGCCGCCATACGGTAGCCGGGCGTCGAGTCGGACAGGGCGCGTTCTTCGTCGTCCATGTCCTCGGGGATGTCCGCGAAGAGCGGGGTCGACAGATAACGCTCTCCCGTGTCGGGCAGCATGGCGAGGATTACCGCGCCCTTTTCCGCCTGTTCCGCCATCTGCATGGCAATGGCGAAACTGGACCCGCCGGAGATCCCGGTCAGGATACCTTCTTGCGCTGCGAGCTTCTTCGCCCAGGCGATACCGTCCGCCCCGGTCACCGGGATCAGCTCGTCATAGCCACCATTGTCCAAAACCTCCTGGAGAACAAAGGGGATAAAGTCGGGTGTCCAGCCCTGGATCGGATGCGGCTCGAAGGCCGGGTGACTGGCCGAGGGCGAGCCGTCAGCGCCGCGTTCCTGAGCGACGCCGCTGGCGAGCATCGCGGCATTTGCCGGTTCACTCAGAATGATCTTGGTTTCAGGACGTTCCTTGCGCAGAACGCGCGCCAACCCTGCGACCGTACCACCTGTACCAAAGCCCGTTACGACGTAATCCAGCCTGTCGTCCTTGAAATCGTTTATGATTTCTTGCGCCGTGGTCGCCTCGTGGATGTCGGCGTTGGCGTCGGTCTCGAACTGGCGGGCCAGGAACCATCCGTGCTTCTCAGCCAACTCGGCAGCTTTGCGATACATGCCTGTACCTTTCTCGGCACGCGGCGTCAGCACCACCTTCGCGCCCAGAATGCGCATCAGCCGCCGCCGCTCGACCGAGAAACTGTCGGCCATGGTCACGACGAGGGGATAGCCTTTCTGGGCACAGACCATGGCCAAGCCGATGCCGGTGTTGCCGCTGGTCGCCTCGACCACGGTCTGACCCGGTTTCAACGTGCCTGCGCGTTCCGCCGCCTCGATGATGTTCAGCGCAAGTCGATCCTTGATAGACGCCGCAGGATTGAAAAACTCGGCCTTGACGTAAACCCGTACACCTTCTGGTGCCAAGTTGTTGATACGGATAACGGGCGTATTGCCGACAGTGTCGAGCACTGACCCAAACAGGCGTCCTCTTCCTTGCGTCGTACGGATGTTCTTGGCGATCATGGCAATCTCCCTTTGTTCAGTAATTCGTTTCCAATTTTTCCATCTTGAACCTTTTTGATCCTGAAGCGCTTGATGCAGATCTGAAGATTTCATGAAGAAACGCGGAAAACTGGGTTATGCTGTATCATGGCTTGGCTTTTCGGTGATCACCGGCTCGACCCGGACCTGTTCGAACTCGCCCACAAGGGTGACGTTGTGCACGCCGAGCCTCAGGTCTTGGCACTGATCATTCACCTCGTACGAAATCGCGATCGAATGATCCGCAAGGACGAGATTGCCAGAACCGTCTGGCCAGGTCGCGTCGCGTCAGACGCCAGCATCGCCAGCCGGATCCGGTCGGCGCGACAGGCGCTCGGCGATGATGGCGGCGCACAGGCTGTCATCCGCACGATCCACGGCAAAGGCTTCCGGTTCGTGGCCGAGGTCAAGGAAACCAGCCCCGCCCAGCCGGTCCACGCCCTGCCTTCGGAAAGTGAAACCGGCGCCGATCTGTCCCGCCCATCGGTTGCGGTACTGCCCTTCAGGCCTCTTGGTGCGTCGCCCGAAGTCACCATTTTGGCGGAAGCAATTCCGCATGAGATCATACAGGGGCTTTCGCGCTTGCGCTGGTTGGCGGTAATCGCGCGCGGGTCGGCGTTCCGGTTTCGCGAAGGACATGGCGGCCTCGACCTGGTCGGTACGGCGCTGGGGGCAGGCTATGTCATGACAGGTATGATCGAAAGTCTGGCTGGCATGGTCTCCGTGGTCATCGAGTTGGCCGATGCCAGCCGCGGTGAGGTGATTTGGGGCGACCGGCTGACCGCCCCTATGGACGGGATCGAGGACTTGCGGCAGCGGGTCGTCTCACATGTTGTGACCGCGCTCGACCTGCATGTCCCGCGGAACGAGGTGCGCCTCTCATCGCAAACCGGGTCAGACCGGCTGGATGCATGGAAGACCTTTCACTTCGGGCTGACCCAGCTTTATCGGTTCACGCCCGAGGCAAATCAGGTCGCAAAGGGGCATTTCACGCGCGCGATCGCACTCGACCCACGATTTGCACGAGCGCATGCCGGCTTGTCGTTCACGCGATTCATCGACGCGTTTCTGCATCTCGGGCCGGATGACCAGGAGGCGGCCACTGCGGCAAGACGTCATGCCGAGCGTGGCATGGAACTGGATCCGATCGATCCGTTTACCCATTACACGATGGGCCGATCCTATTGGCTTACCGATCAGCCTGAGATCGCCAAGGGTTGGTTTGATCGTGCGATCGAGCTCAATCCCAACTATGCACAGGGCTTTTATGCGAGCGCCTTCACTGCGCTGATGACCGGCGACATCAACACAGTCGACGCAGGACTTGACGCAGCACTCCAGCTCAGCCCGCTGGATCCGCTGCTCTACGGAATCCACGGCGTGCGTGCGCAGGCGCTGATCCAGGTCGGAGATACTCGGGCAGCTGCCCGGTTGGGCGACCGCGCAGCCTCGACGCCCGGTGCGCATTACCTGATCTCGATGGTGGCGGCCGTGGCCAACGGGCTGGACGGTCGCTATCAACAGGCCAACCGCTGGCGGCAGGACGCACGCCGGCGCAAACCGGATGCCTCGGCCTCTCAGTATTTTGCGGCCTTCCCGATCCGCAACGAAGAGGCGCGACGCCGGATCGCGGAAGAGCTGAAGCGACAGGGATTCTGATCGACAACAGCGATGGGGGTGACATCGAAGAATATGAATTTTCTGCGGACGATCGAAGAGTCATGCTTTGACCAAAGTGCCGACGACGTCAGCTGTTCGGTTGTGCAGTACCCGTCGTTCGCGGGCGCAACAGAAGCCTGAAGAGCGCACAGCTTCCAATGACCGCGCTTCCCTCTACAAGCTCTTTATCGCACGCTTGCAGCGAATGACCGGTATCCGCCCCTTCTGCGTGAGGGAGCGCCAACGCGATCGGCCCTCAGGAGACATTCGTCGCCGCCCCTGATGCTGCGGTGCAACCCGTGGTTCCGGTCATTCGCCGCGCCCGCGAAAAGCAGAACGAGCCGAATGATCACAATGCGGACGAAGCGACCGGTTGGCGTTCGCGGTCAAGCCCGTGCAAGCTCATCCTGTTCAGGAGCTTCCCAGATTGTCTCGATGTAATCGAACATCGGCCGGGACACCTTCAGCGATCCGTCTCTATCTGGGCTTGCGTTACGTCGCTCGACGCGACCCCAACGAACAGCGATCGGAACGTCGAGCACGTGAAGCTTGACCGCAAGGCTGTGTTCACCGGCGAACGTATAGTAGCTGTTTCGATGGTCCTTCCGCTGAAACCCAAGATCGAGAATCGACGGGACATTCAAGTCCGCAAGTCTGATAATTTGCGACCTGATATGCTCCTCACAACGCTCGACCCTTGGCATGAACCACGCCGGAGTAAGCTCTTCGGGAGTATCATCGCCAAACAACGTAATCATCCACTTATCGATCGAGAAAACGAACCCATCGACTTCGTTCGCCAAAGCTTGAGCGTACGTCGTTTTGCCAGCGCCAGTGGAACCGCATATCAAGTGTATCAAGGGATTATCCGTTCAGAGATTATGGGCTCATCGCCACCTTTGCGGTTTCGATCCTCACGATCTTTGACCGCGTATGGTCAGGTGAGATTGCTTACCGAACCTGATACGAGACGATGTAACTCGGTTGAAAACTGGTTGAGAGTAGCCTCATCCCAACGTTCGTCAAATAGGTAGCCTGCTTGCTTAGCGAGGGTCGCGCGGGTCTCGGACAGCTTCTCTCTTCCCGCATCCGTAATGACCATGAAGGCCAGTCTCGCGTCGCGTTCGTCCGTGTGGCGTTCGATTAGACCGATCTTCTCCATCGGTGCCGCCATCCTCGTGATAGTCGAGGCGCTGATGTGCATACGCTTGGCGAGCTCGACCCGCGGAAGGCGATGCTTCGTGGCCCGCTCTAAATGCAGCAGGACAAAGAACTCGTTCACGGAGATGCCGTGGACGGCCGAGAACTCCCCCGCGAGGCGGGCGCGGATTTCGTCTGCGGCTTGAAGCAGACGAAGGGCGGACTGTTCGTACAAATTTTCCATGACACAAATCTATGACAATACGCTTGCATGTGCAAGCGTATTGCATATAATGGTCGCTGCAATATTTGAAGCAATCAGAGTATCGTCATGGATTTTGAAGTCTGGTTCTCGATCGCGGGCGTCGTCGCCATGCTTGGTTGGTTGCTGCTTCTGGGCTCCCCATTCATCCCAGCCTGGTCCGACAGGATCGCCGGTTGGCTGCTGCCTACTGTTCTATCAATCGGCTACATAATGCTGCTGATCTTACCCGCGTCGGGAGGAAGTAGCGGAGGGTTCGGCACGCTCGCCGCCGTCATGGAGTTGTTTTCCTTCGAGCAGGCGGCCTTGGCCGGTTGGATCCACTTCCTGGCGTTCGATCTCCTCGTTGGCGCATGGATATGCCGAACGGCTCGCGAGGAAGGCATCAGCTTCTGGTTCGTGATCCCCTGCCTACCGCTGACGATCCTGTTCGGACCTGTCGGCTGGCTTGCCTTTCAAGCGGTGCGGCTCGTGTGCTGCCGGAATACACCCCGGCCTTTGATAGAGAACACAACCGCATAGGGCTCTGAGCGGACTTTCTCCGCGGTCTTACCCCAATCTGTTACTCTGACTCGCCAACATCGGGTTGGCGATGTGGTGGATTGTGGCGGACCGGAGAAATCGCCATGACCACTGCCAACCTGCCCGCCATCCGTGCCCGCCGTCCCGCTTGGAACAAGGGCCGGGTCGTCGGCCAGAAACGCCCCCTCCTGCCGAGACACGTCTGGGCCATTCGCGTGCGACTTGAAATTGCCGAAAACCATCGGGAACTCGCGCTCTTCAACTTGGCCATCGATAGCAAGCTGCGGGGGTGCGACCTGGTGAAACTCAAGGTCGCCGACGTCTTTGCCTCCGGGCAGGTGAAGGAACGCGCCTCGATCATCCAGAGCAAGACCCAGAGGCCGGTCAGGTTCGAGATCACCGAAGGCACGCGAAAATCGATCCTGCGATGGATGGAGGAGCCGCTGATGGTCGGCTCTGAACACCTCTGGCCGGGCCGCTTCCATGAACGCTTACACATCTCGACGCGTCAGTATGCCCGCCTGGTTCGAGAATGGGTGACATCGATCGGTCTCGACTCGACGTCCTATGGCACGCATTCGATGCGCCGCACGAAGGTCGCGCACATCTATCGCAAAACCGGCAACTTGCGGGCTGTTCAACTTCTGCTGGGGCATACCAAGATGGACAGCACGGTCAGGTATCTGGGCGTCGAACTGGAAGATGCTCTGGCGATCGCCGAAGCTGTAGAGATCTGATCAGGTCGGGCCGTCCTGCAAGGACGGCCCATTCCGGACATTGCCCAAGGCTAAAGACGCTGCGGCGCAGCTTTCGCATTTCTGCCATTCGTGCATCTTGCAGCATTTCTAACGGGCGAATGGGGCGAATGGCGGCAGAGCGGACTTTCGGACCTTCACTGCATGGCAGGAGCCATGGATTTAAAGCTGGCCGCCTCAAGCCAAGTCAGCCGCTTGCTTGATTTATGAGAGAATTGCCATTGAGGCTTTGTTTGCGATATTGCGATGGAGTGACACCCGTGAAACGGCGAAAGGCGCGAGTAAAGTGTTGCGAGCTTTCGTAGCCCGTCATCATGGCGATATCGATGACCTTCAGGCTCGGCTCCTCGAGGTGCGTGCAGGCCAGCTGAAATCGCGCTTCCTGAAGGACCTGCGAATAGGAACTTCCGCACATCTTGAGGCGTCGCTGCAACGTCCGCGTGCTCATCCCCGCCAATTCGGCGGCGACGGCGACGTCGAAACGTCCGTCGTTGAAATAGGGCTGGATCAGCATTCGCATGAGATTGACGAATTCCCAGGCTTCGGGCGCGGCATCCTGCGCAGCACCCGAGGCCACCGAGGCCAACGAGGCCAACGAGGCCAACGGATCAGGGGTCGACACGGCCGGGTCAAACGTCAGGCGGGCGAGGTGCTCGCGGCCGATCACCACGGATGTGTGCGGCTGGCCCACCAGGATGCGCGTATTGGGAAACGCCAGGTGGACGGCCCCGGCCGGACGGCTCGATGACATGAAACTCAACTCACTCGGGCACCACGATGGTCCTGCAACGCTGCGGACGACCGAAATGATACCTTGCACGTTCAGCCACTCGCCGATGCATACGAAAGGATGGCGATCCACACCCACCATGTTGCAGATTACCCGAACGTCGTCCGCCTCCTGCCGGACGGTCATGACAAGCACGCTGTCCTCGAACCTCGACAGTGTGGCGAGTGCCTCCAGACGCATCAGGCCGGTCTGCGCCGTCATAATGGCCGTTTGGAGTGCGGGGCGCAGCGACGACATGGAGGCTTTCTGCGCGGCAAGGAGGCCCAATTCCATCGGTTCACAGTCGTGCCCGGTCCGTGCGATCCATTCGAATGCCAGGGGGAGGCTGACATAAAGATCGGGCGTTTCTTCTACGCGTGGCGGCAATCGCGACTTCGAAAGTTCGCGGCCCACCGGAGCGCCAATGTCACGTAGTGCCGAAATGTAGTTTTTCAGATGGGTCGCCCGGACGAGCGCAGGTCTGATTTCCACATGAATTCCCCCGGTCCCGTCATAACAAAAAATGGCGCATAATGGGCGGAGCTTGAACTCGGGACGGTTCAGGATAGCCGCCGAACGTGCCGCAAATCAAGGTTGTATGCGTGGCCTACTACAAGAAGAGTTCCGAAGCGGAGGTGGCCAAGGTCAGGTCGGTGGTTGCCGGGCTTGCCCTGGCTGGCACGATCTCGCTCGAATCCGTGGCGAGACAACTCGACACCACCCCACGCACCCTCCAGCGCAGGTTGAGCCAGCGCGGCGTGAGTTTCCGGGTTCTGGTCGAGCAAACCCGGTTCGAAATTGCCGGGGCCCTGCTGCGCGAGACGGATCTGAAGGTCCAGGAGATCGCCGCCAGAATCGGCTACGCCAGGCCGAACGCCTTCAGCCGCGCCTTCACGCGGTGGGCCGGCCGTTCGCCGACCGAATACAGGAACGCACGCGTGGGCCGAAAGCACTGAGCGAAGAATGGCGCGAAATGGGCAGACCGGGGAAACTGTAGCTTTGTATGAATTGGTCTCGTAGCCGGGGCTTAACATCATCCAATGAGCCGTGGTGGCCGTCAGGCTCACTTAAGCCAAGATATCAGGAGAAACGAAATGCAACCAATTGTCGGATCGGCCTGCCGAGTCCTGAGAGCTGCTGCGGTCTTTGCAGCTTTGTCAGTACCGGCCAGTGCCCAGGACTGGCCTGACGTAAGCGAGGCCAAGGCGATCGCCGAGGAAGCCTATATCTACGGGCTGCCGATCGTGATGAACTATTCGGTGATGAACGACTATGCGGTCGATCGCGACTCGGGCCAGTTCAAGGCCCCCTTCAACCAGATCAGCAACGAAGCCCGTGTATATACCTATGAAGACACGGCGATCGTCAGCCCCAACAGCGACACTCCATACTCCGTCGCCTGGCTTGATCTGCGGGCCGAACCGGTGGTCCTGTCGGTCCCGGCCGTAGAGGGCGGGCGCTATTATTCGGCACAGCTGATCGACGGTAACACCTACAATTACGGATACATCGGCACCCGCGCGACGGGGAGCGACGCCGGCGACTATATGGTCGTCGGTCCGGGCTGGAGCGGTGAGACACCAGACGGCATAAACAAGGTGTTCCAGTCGTCAACGCAGTTCTCCTTCGTCATTTATCGTACTCAGCTTTTCGGCCCCGACGACATGCCGAACGTGGAAAAGGTCCAGGCCGGTTACGAGGTCCAGACGCTCTCGTCCTATCAGGATCAACCGGCTCCGGCGGCGGTCCCAACCATCGATTTCCCTGAGGTCTCTCCGGAACTCGTCAAGAGTAACTTCTTTAAATACCTCGACTTTGCCTTGGAATTCGCTCCCGCAACGCCCGCCGAGGCGGACATCCGTGCGAAGCTCGCCAAAATCGGCGTCGGGCCGGACAAGTCGTTCTCGTTCGAGGATTTGCCGTCATCCCAGAAGCAGGCGGTCGCGCAGGGCATGGCCGATGGTGATGCAAAACTGAAGGACTACCTTGCCGAGGGGCTCTTCAAGGTGAACGGATGGTCGGTCAGCGATCTCTGGGGAGATGACTCTTTTATCGACGGCGTCTGGATCAAGCGTGCTGCCGGCGCGTCTGCCGGCATTTACGGGAACGATTCGGTCGAGGCGGTCTATATCCTTGGCAGGAACCTCGCCAATGGAGACGCGCTCGATGGCAGCAAGCAGAACTACACGCTTACGTTCCCGTCGGGCGAGTTGCCGCCGGTAGGCGCCTTCTGGTCTCTCACGATGTACAACGGCGATACGCAGCTTCTCATTAAGAACCCGATCAACCGCTATCTCATCAATACTGCGTTGGTACCGGACATGACGAAGAACGCCGATGGCTCGCTGACGCTTTATGTTCAGAAGGATTCTCCCGGCAAGGAGAAGGAAGCCAATTGGCTGCCGGCGCCGGATGGGCCGATATATTTGGCCCTGAGGATGTATCTGCCGACAACCGAGCAGCCGTCTATTCTACCTGTCGGTGAAGGCACATGGCAGCCTCCGGCACTCGAAGTCGCAAAATAGCTCCTGCGACAACTCTGATGGGCGGCGCACGATTGAGCGCCGCGCGGACTTAAACCCGATTGAGGACCAAGCTCATGATCAGATACCGAAAAGTGAATGGCCCGGTGGTGATCGCAGGATGCGCGACAAAACTCTTCAGTGCGGCCGCTACGGGCATGCTAATCAGTGTGGGCGCCGCTTCCGCCGATACCGCGACAAAGATGAAAATGACTACGCCGATTCCGGATGAAATCACGACGCCGGACATCGTTGACACCAGAATTGGTCCGTTGAAATTCTTCGACGGCTTCCCGGATGACGCCACGTCGGAGATGATCTACGACAACCTCGATTTCATGCGTGGTGTCGACGCCTTCCTCAACGCCATGCCCGGAGCATCCATGGAAGCTTTCCGAGCTGGCTTGGCCAGTCAGGGCGCAGACGACAACCAGTCCATCCTGGTCTTTGAAGACCTAATGGATTCGCGATCGCTGTTTCTCACCGGAAACACCGAGAGCATCTACAACCTGATGTGGCTCGACACCAAGGACGGCCCGCTGGTCATCGAAACGCCCCCGAACATCCTTGGCTTCATAGACAGTCACTGGTTCGAACATGTCGGCGATGTGGGCAATGCCGGCCCTGACAAGGGCGAGGGTGGGAAATACCTGCTGTTGCCGCCGGGCTATGAAGGAGAGGTGCCGGACGGATATTTCGTGCTGCGGTCGCGGACCTATGGAAACCTGCTCTTCTTCAGGGGCTTCATCGAGAATGGCAGTACGGAAACCGCAGTTGAGAACACAAAGACGCTATTCAAGGTCTATCTTCTGTCTGAGGCTGAAACCCCTCCGCCGATGAACGTTATCAATGTGTCCGGCAACGAGTTCAACACCATCCATGCCAACAATTACAACTTCTACAAGGAGGTCAACGACATCGTTCAATACGAGCCTTCTGATTCCTATCATCCGGAGGTGTTGGGGCAACTCGCGGCCATCGGGATCGAGAAGGGCAAGCCCTTCGCACCTGACGAGCGCATGAAAAAGATCCTCACCGACGCGGCGGCAGTAGGCAATGCTACCGCGCGCACCATAACCTTCAAAACGCGCATTGAGGGTGCTTATTTCTTTCCCGGCAGCGCCTGGTTCACTGGCTTCGTCGGCGGGAGCTACGAGTTCCTTCTGCAGCCCGGCGTTCGTTATCTCGATGCGCGCGTCCTGTTCCACTACTATGCAACGGGGATCACTCCGGCCATGGCGATAAAGCGGGTCGGCATCGGGTCGCAGTATGCGGCAGCGACCGTCGACGGGGACAAGAAGCCCCTCGACGGCAGCAAGACCTACAAGGTCCACTTGCCGCCGAACATTCCAGCAAAGGATTTCTGGTCGATGGTCGTGTACGACAATCAGACACGTTCAATGCTGCAGACGGACCAGCAATATCCCAGCATTGGCAGCGACAAGGACGGCATCAAGATAAATGCCGACTCGTCAGTCGATCTCTGGTTCGGACCAACGGCTCCGGAAGGCCATGAGTCCAACTGGGTTCAGACGGTTCCCGGCAAGGGCTGGAATGTCGTTCTGCGACTCTACGGACCTCTGGACTCGTGGTTCGACAAAACCTGGCAACCTGGCGAGTTCGAATTCGTGCAATAGGCGCCGGTACCGCCGTAGCCCAAGGTTATCGCCACATTTTGGGGAAAGCCGGCGTCCTTGGAACTCTGATCAAATATGAAACATGAAATTAGCTGGGAGAAGATCACCATGAAACGTTTCACAATAACTCTTGCGAGCCTCGGGTCGGAGCATCTCTGCCCGGGGCGGTTTCACGAGCGTCGGCATGTGCGGGACTGGGTGACCTCCATCGGTCTCGAGCCAAGCGCCTATGGCACCCGCTCAATGCGGCGAACCAAGGTTGCGCTGATATACCGGAAGACTGGTAATCTCCGCGCGGTGCAGCTCCTGCTCGGCCACACGAAGATGGACAGCACGGTGCGCTACCTTGGCGTCGAACTTGAAGATGCGCTCGCCATCGCGGAGGCGGTGGAAATCTGAGACCATGGGCCGGACGGTAGCGGCCGGGCCTGAGCCGAAGTTCGCTATGCTCTCAATCGCCGCAGCGCAGCTTCTTCAGTCCCGCTGTTCGCTGCGACTCTTTCGTGGCTACCGCCAAGCCAGTGCGCAAGGGGGGGAATGCAATAGCTGACGGATCATTTTACTGCCGCGATTGCTGGTGGTTGCCAGCTTCCGTCCAGCGCAACTTTTTCCGGCCAGTAGAGGCGCATGACCATGTAGATCGGACCATCCGGTGCCGGGAGCCAGTTCGCCTTCATTTTTGCGTCTGTCGGTTCGTCCTTCTGAATGTACAGCGTGAGCGACCCGTCCTCGTTTTTCTGCATGTCCGGCAGCATGGGCGAATTGATCAGATACCGGTCGATCGGATTATCAACCAGTAGCTGGGTCTTGCCGTCATACATCGTCACCGACCAGAAGGCGTTGACGGGCGGAAACGCGTCTGCCGGGAAGGTCAGCGTGTAATTGTGGCTGCTGCCATCCATGTCCTTGCCGTCGCCGTCCTGCCGGGTCAGTGGATAGAACGCTTCGGCGGAATCGTTGCCGTATAGTCCAACAAGGGCGGCGGCGGCCCGCATCAGGTAGTCGTCCTTTAGCATGGCGCGGTCGCCGAAGAGCCCTTGCGAGATCTGCCAGCCATTGACCACCTTGCCCACATCCGCCTTCTTGGCCTCGGCCTTTTGCGTGCCAGCCTTCAATCCGTCGGAGATCGCGGATTTCACCTCGTCGGAAAGCTCGGTGGCGGGAAAGGATTTCCCGGCCTCTATCCCGATCCTGGCAAACCGTTCGCGAAGCGGCTTTTCCACTTCGGCCTCGCCGATGGGCGGAGCAAACTGAAGGATGAAGGCGAGATAGCCCAGCGGGTTCGTCTTCGCGGTTTCCGTGTCAAATTTCATCCAAGCCACGACCGGAGCCACTGCCGGCGCTTCGGTCTTCGC
>CANMQJ010000040.1 GCA_947500005.1 uncultured Paracoccaceae bacterium
CCGAATGCTCGGAAGAAAACTCGCCACTCGGGCCGCGCGCTGGAACCGCGGAAATCAATGGGGCGGAGACGGCGCATTCGGCAATCCTACTTCCACAGCCGCACGTTCTTGCTGATCGGGATGATCGGTGTGGCCTCATGCGCGAGGATGGCAATGTGGCAGCGGCGCGTGTCATAGACACCGTCGGCGGTGACCGTGCCGAACTTCTCGTCCGCCGGGATCTGGCCCAGCAGGTCGGGCAACACTGGGCTGCCGCCGTCGCGGCTAGGGTGAATTCCACCGCGCGGATGTCGGACGTGGCCGAGTCCATCGCCAGATGTGCCTTGCGCCGTTCGCCATTGTCGCTCGGACCAATGGCGTGAGATGGCTCACCGCCGACCCTGCACCCCGTGCTTGCGCGCCTGCCATTCACCATCGCCGAGGAACTCGATGCCCGTGCTGTCGACCAGCAGATTCAGCGGACCATCCGCGTGGCGATAGGGGTTTTGCACGGCCAGGGTCTTCTGACCTACGGCAGAGCGTGGAAAAGTTGGGCACCGGCAAGTCCAGCCCGCCAGCTTCAGCTATATCTCGCTCGCCACCATCCCGGAAGTCTGGCGCAGTGGAAGCTTGAACAGCACTTTGATTGACAGACAGAACTGGATGGCCGCATCGGAAAATACCGCTAGCCGTCCGGGCCGACCGTCAGGCGGCGCGCGCCAGGTCATGTCCTTGTCGACCCAGATCAGCAGAGCCCCCCGCTTGCGCAGCGACGCGTTGTAGCTGGACCAATTCGTCGTGCGATAGCGGGCGGATGATGGCTTGCTCATGCGGCGCGTCTAACGGCATGGATTCGCGACGTGAATCCCTTAGCGTCAGACTTGTACAACAACGACGCCGGGAACGGGAAATCGTTGCAGCGCTGTGCACGGAACTGTTCGACCACGGCGAGCGCAGCGGTCGAAAGCGGGATGCGGAAATCCGTGACCTTGCCCTTGGCCCCCTTCATGGGTTCGGCCGGCACGGTCCAGACGTCGCCCTCTATCTCATCGAAGCGCGCACCCCTAATCGGCGTTCCCCGCGCTGCGGTCAGGATGGCGAAGCGCAGGGCTAGATAGGATGGATGCGGCTTTTCGCAAAGCCGGGCGTAGAGGTCCGGTATCTCCTGCCATGGCGTTGCTGGAATCGGCGTCTCGACCGCATCGACATGGCCGAGCATGTGCCGAGCCGCATCACAGATGAAGGGGTCGACGTCGTAGCCCGAGAGCCGGGCATGGTGCAGAACCTTGCGCGTGCGGTAGAGCGCCTTGTCGGCTGTCTCATGCTTCGTGTGCCAGACCGGTTTCAGAACGTCATGCAGATCGCGCTGGTGAAGCTCCGTGATCTTCCTCTTTCCAATCTTCGGCACCACTTCGAGCGCGTCATGTTACTACCACTTGTGACAGCATGGCACACCGCAATGGCTTCGAAACGCAACCGCCATTCGAAATTTTGGCAGCTTGGAACAAGTTTCGATATGGATAAGGTGTCCTCCTCACGCACCAGAATTCACGTGCTGTCAGCTCTCATCGAGTGGCCAGAGCAGTGCCGGGCTTCACTGGCTTCGTGGCTCAGTTGCGGCGCTGGAACAGGATCACGATCAAAGCCAGCAGCGAGGAACCGAGCATCAGCAAGAGCGATACCGCGTTGAGAAGCGGAGTCGAGCCTTCCTTCAGCCGGTCGAACATAGCGATGGTCAGCGGCGCGTCCGACCCCACCAGCATCAACGTCGTGTTGAAATTCTCGAAGCTCATCAGGAAGGCCACCACGACCGCACCAATCATGGCGGGCGCCAGGAATGGCAATGTAATCGTGCGCACCGCCGTCAGCCGATTGGCGCCGAGATTCAGCGCAGCCTCCTCCAACGTGCGGTCGAACTTCTGCAAGCGCGCCGTGATGACCAGCGTCGCAATGGTAGTGATGAAGCTGAACTGGCCGAGGATCACCAGCAAAAGCCCGGGACGCAGCGCCTGAACGTCTATTTCCGCCGCCTCCCACAGACCGTTCGCCACGGTCGAGGAGAAAACGAGGATAGAGATGCCCAGCACGATGCCCGGAATGACCAGCGGGAGCAGCATCAGAACATAAAGGAACCCCTTGCCGCGGAATTCGTAGCGGTTGAACAGAAAGGCATTCGTCGTTCCCACGCCGACCGACAAAACGGCCACGCAGGTCGCGACAAAGGCAGAGGTCCCCACCGCGCGCAGGATCCCGCGTTCGTGGAATACCCCGATCTGAGGCCGCTCCTCACCGAAGAACCAGTTCGATGTGAACCCCTCCCACGGCAGCGAGGGGAACTGGCTGTCGTTGAAGGCGAAGACGGCCACCACCGTCAGCGGCAGGGCAAGGAAGACGAAGAACAGTGCGACATAGGCGCCGTAAATAAGCCCGAAGGCGCGCGGTTGCGGAATGGTCGGTATCATGGCCTTCTACCCCAGCGTCTCTTGCAGCGTGCGACCGGTCAACTTCAGCACGCCCCAGACGATCAGCGAGGACAGCAGCAGCAGCATGAAACCGAAGGCCGCGCCCAGCTCCCAGTTGAAGCGCACGATGAACTGGTTGTAGATCATCTCGGTGAACCACAGGCTGTCCTTGCCGCCCAGCATGGTGGGCGTCAGGTAATTGCCGAGCGAGAGCATGAAGACCACGATGCAGCCCGCCACGATGCCTGGCATGGCGTGCGGGATCACGATCTCGCGCAGGACGGACAGGCCGTTGCCGCCGAGGTCGTAGCCCGCCTCGACCACGCTGTCGTCGAGACTTTCCAGCGTGGTAACCAGCGGCACGACCATGAACAGCATCGAGGTATAGACGAGGCCGATCATGATGGCGGCATCGTTGTAGAGCATCTCGACCGGTTGATCGGCGAGCCCCGCCCATTGCAGCAGGTTCGACACCAGCCCCGTCTCGCGCAGCAGGATCATCCAGCCGAAGGTGCGCACCAGTTCCGAGACATAGAAGGGAATCAGGCACAGCATGAACAGCACCTGCTGCAACCGTCCCCGCGCCATCTTGGCGATGTAGTAGGAGACCGGAAAGGCGATCAGCAGGGTAAGTGCGGTCGCAAGCACCGACATTACCGCGGTCCGCACGAAGGTCCAGATATAGAGCGGCTCGTTGATGAAAGTCAGGTATTGGGCAGCGCTGGTCTCATATACGCCCCGGCCGACGCGTTCGCGGATCGAGACGAGAAACATGTCGATATGCGGAATGATGATCAACAGCCCCAGCCACAATACCAGCGGCGTCAACAGCAGGACGAAACCGATCCGGTTTGCACTGCTCATGCTGTCACCGCGAACGCGTTGCCCTGTGCCCCGGACCAGCCGACATGCACCCGGTCGCCGCGCTTGAGGTCCGAGAATTCGCCGGATTGCGGCAGCGTGACCTCGATTTCCTCTCCCGCGTCGTCCGTCACCAACGCGCGACTGGCTGCGCCGTTGAAAAGGATGTTGCTGACGGCGCCCTCGAGCACGTTGTCGAAGCCGGCAAGGGCGGCGGCGTCGCCCGCGATGCGGATGGATTCCGGACGTACGAAAACCTCGACGCGATCACCCGCCTGCAAGGCGCGGCCATGGGCGGCGCCGCGCATCTCCAGCCCGCTTTCGGTGCGCAGTCGCAATTCGTCGCCTTCGGTGCGCTCCACCCTGCCCCGCCAACGGTTCGCCTCCCCGATAAAGCCTGCGACAAAGGGCGTTTCGGGCCGGTAGTAAAGGTCCTGACCGGTCCCCACCTGTTCGAACCGGCCATTGTTCATCACGGCGATCTGGTCCGACATGACCAGTGCCTCGGACTGGTCATGGGTGATATAGACAAACGTCGTGTCGAATGCTGCCTGAAGCGCCTTCAACTCGACCTTCATGTGTTCGCGCAGCTTGAGGTCCAGCGCGCCCAGCGGTTCGTCCAGCAACAGAACGTCCGGCTCCAGCACCATGCAGCGGGCGATGGCCACGCGCTGTTTCTGTCCGCCGGAAAGTTCGGTTACCTTGCGGTTGCCGATGCCGGGCAGTCCGATCCGCTCCAGCGCCTCGTCGACCTTGCGCGCGATCTCTGCCTTGGCCATGCCCCGGCGGCGCAGACCATAGCCGATATTCTCGGCGATGCTCATCATCGGAAACAGCGCGAGGTGCTGGAACACCATGTTCACCGGCCGCTTGTTGGGTGGCGTGTCGAGGACGGATGCGCCCCGGATGCGGATATCCCCCGAGCTGGGTTCCAGGAATCCCGCGATCATCCGCATGATCGTCGTCTTGCCGCAACCCGATGGCCCAAGAATGGAAAAGAAGGTCCCCGGCGCAACCGAGAAATTCACATGGTCGACGGCGGTGTGGTCGCCGAACCGGCGGGTCAGGTCGAGGCAATCCAGATCGGGGGTCATGCGGTGCTTTCGTCAAGGAATATGGCGGCACCCGTACACAAACGGATACCGCCTTTTCAAGAGGTTAAGCCCTCAGGCAGATTATTGCGCGGCCTGAACCCGGTCGAGGACCGATCCCTCGATCGCTTCGAGACCGGCCGGAACCGGCGGATACCACTTGATGTTGTCGATAGCCTCCTGCGGGAAGCTCGCCTGGTACTTGGCCTTCAGGCTGTCCTCGGCATATTGATCCGCCCCGGCGGACGCGGTGAAGTTGCCGGCCGCCGCGGTGATCTTGGCCGCGATTTCGGGTTGCATGACGAAGTTGATCCACGCGTAGGCCACATCGTCGGCCTGGCCCTTGGCGGGCAGGACGAATGTGTCGATCCAGCCCAGTGCGCCGGATTCGGGCGCCACGAAGGTGATGTCGGAATTGTCGTCGTTCAATTTCCAGCCGCCCGTATCCCAGGCCATCGCTGCGGTGACTTCGCCGGAACGCACGAGGTTCATCAGCTCGTCGCCACCACCCCAGTAGGTCTTGACGTTGGCCTTGCACTCGATGAGCTTGGCCTCGACCTTTTCCATGATTTCCTTGTATTTTTCCTCGTCGTCATAGGCCGCGAAAGGATCCTCGCCCATGGCAAAGGCAAAGCCGATCAGCGTCGGACGCTTGAGGCGGTAGGACACCTTGCCCGCCACCGCAGGATCGCACAGGTCGTCGTAGTCCTTGACCACGTCACCGGCCTCGGCCGTGTTCATGACCAGACCCGAAGTGCCCCAGACATGCGGCACGCCATAGACCTCGCCATCGACGGTGGTGTTCTTCATCGTCGCTTGAAGCATCGAGGGGATGAACAGGTCCTTGTTCAGCTTGGAAACGTCCATCGGCTTGTAGATGCCGAATTCCTGCTGCGGCCCCATGATGCGGTCCTGGCTGGGCTGCGCCAGATCGAAGCCGCCGCCGCCGGTCGCGCGCAGCTTGGCGATCATTTCCTCGTTGTTGGATTTGGTCACCTCGACCGTGTGGCCGGTCTGTTCCTCGAACATCTCGACCACGTCGTCGGGTGCATATCCGCCCCAGGTCAGCAGGCGCAGCGTGTCTGCCTGCCCCGCGGTGGCCAGGCCGGCCAGCAGGGTGCTGGTCAGAAGAAGGGTTCGTGTCATGGGTTGTCTCCTCGTCGGTTGTTCGATTCACGTCAGGATGCGCTCGGCTGACCAATTGGTCAAATCTTTCCGAAGCGAATGGGATGCCTTATGCGCCTTCTCTTTGACAATCTTGTGAAGGCGCGGCCCAGCCGCCGCGGTGGGCCTTGAATTCAAACCCCTTTTCCGGACCGACCTGCAATCCGCCCCAGAACGACCGCGCTCAACAGGCCAGTGCCGGAAAGATAGCCGCTGGCGGATCTTCCGGACACGCCACAAGCCGCGCCTCCTCCGGCGTAAAGGTTCTTGAAGACCGTCCCGTCCTTGTGCAGCACCTTCGCCCGCGGGTTCACGCGAAGTCCACCCTGCGTGTTCAAAAGCGCACCCGTGATACTTGCGCCGCAATAGGGCGGGGCCGGTATCGGCGGGCCCTTCCTCTTTCGGGGATGGACGAATGACCGCAATGGGCCGGGCCTATGTCGCGTTCTTGTACGCGATGGCCTTCGTATCTGGTGCAATGCTTGTGTGGCTGATGATTTCAGTCATCGCCTCGGTCACGATGCGGAACATGGGTAGGGCTGCTTCTGCGCGAGGTCGTGCCAATGGTCGGGGTGATGGCGGTGATCGTCATCCTGATGATCCGCGGCTTCGTCACCCCGTCCGAGGCTGCGGCCTTCGGGGCGCTGGGTGTCCTGATCCTTGCCACGATCTTTCGCTGCCTGACATGGGAGGCGATGCACAAATCCGTCGTCGGAGCGCTGCGCGTCACGCTGATGGCCTATCTGATCGTCTTCGGCTCGGCGACTTTCTGCCAGTTTCTCGCCTTCTCGGGGGCCTCCCGGGCCTGGTAAACCAGGCGAAATCGTACGACTTGGCGCCACTGGCCATGCTTTGCGTGATGTTCTGTGTCCTGTTGCTGCTGGGAATGTTCATGGAACAGATCTCGATCATGTTGCTGACCGTCCCGATCTTTTTCCCGCTGGCGCTGACATTGGGTTTCGACCCGAACTGGTTCGGGCTGATCATGCTGCTGTCGCTGGAATCAGCTTCACAACGCCGCCCTTCGGATTGCTGCTGTTCGTCATGAAGGGCGTCGCGCCGCAAGGGACAACGATGCGCGTGATCTACACATCTGCCTTTCCCTTCATCGGCTGCTCACCGTTGCTCGTGGCGCTCCTGGTGGCTTTCCCGGAATTCGCGCTTTGGCTCGCGTCGCTCTAACCTTGTGACCGGGCGGGTTGCTCACCCGCCGGGCCGTGCAGCGGGTGCGAAAACGCACGTTCAAAGCGAAACGGAACCAACGCTGGTGCCCCCGCAGACATACAGAACCTGCCCCGTAACGAACCCGCTTGCAGGGTCGCAGAAAAACAGGAAGGCATTCGAGACATCCTCGACCTGTCCCAACCGGCCCACAGGGATGCGCTCGGCCAGTTGCGCCTCACGCTCCGATCCTTTCGGGATGATGCCCCAGAAATTGTCCGTCTGCACTGGCCCCGGCGCCACGACATTCACGGTGATCCCCTTGGGTGCAAGTTCGAGCGCCCAAGTTCGCGCCATGCCGACCAGCCCCGCCTTGGTGGCCGAATACGCCGTCCGCGTCGGCACACCCAACGCCGCACGCGAGCCGTTGAACAGCACCCGTCCGAAGCCCCGCGCCTTCATGGCGGGCAAGGCAGCCTGCAAGAGGGTGAGCGGCGCGCCGAGATGAAGTTGCGCGAGGCCGGTTATGTCCTCGGGGGTCGCCTCTTCCAGAAGGTTGGGCCAGATCAGGCCGGCATTGTTGACGATATGGGTGATCTCATGCCGCGCGGCGAGACCCTGGGCCAGTTCCCTGACCGCCGCCGCATCAAACAGGTCCACCGAGTGATGTTCGACGCCATCATGGCTCCAATCCGGCAGGCCACGGGCCAGCGACAGAACGCGATAGCCGCGGTCAGCCAGTTTCACGGCGAGATCTGCGCCGATCCCCTTGGAGCCGCCCGTGATGAGCGCGGTATGGTCGGTCATGTCGTCTCCTTCGGTATCAGCGCCAAGACGCGCAGCGGGCTGCCGGTGCCGCCCTTGATCTTGAGCGGCGGTGCTATCAGCAGCGCTCCGGTCGGCGGCAGGCGGTCGAGATTGGCAAGGCATTGCAGGCCGTATTTGCCCGCGTCATGCAAAAAGAAATGCGCCGGGAAGGGCGGGTCGTAATGCGCGCCCTGCCCTGCATCAGTGCCCACCGTCTCGGTCCCGAATCCGCGGATGCCGCGCGATACCAGCAGCTTGACGGCCTCGGGCGTCGGCCCCGGAGAATGCGGCCCGTCCTCGCGCATGTTGAGGTACTCTGCCCCGCGCCGCTTTGACCAGTCGGTGCGCATCAGGACCCACGATCCCGCCGGAATGCGGCCATGCTCGGCCTCCCAAGCCTCGATCACCTCGGGCGTCAGTTCGTAATCCTCGTCACGTGCCGCCCCGTGGGAGCAGTCGATCACCACCACCGGGCCGACCAGCGCCCCGGCCGGAATCTCGTCCACCGCGCCACCGGGCACGTCGCGGCCCGAGACCCAGTGGATCGGCGCGTCGAAATGCGTGCCGGTATGCTCGTTCATCGAGATGTTGTGCCATTTCCAGGCCGGCCCGCGATGGTCATAGGCACTGACCTCCTCCATGCGGAACCGGGCGCATTGGCCGAATTCCGGAGGCAGGACGATCACCGGGAAGTCCGGGTCGAGCGTATGGGTCAGGTCGACCACCTCGACCGCGCCGTTTGCCAGTGCCGCGGCCATGTCGTTCAGGATGCTCATGCGCCGCCTCCGGTGATTTCGCGTTCCAAAGTGCCCGGGTCCTCGCGCCAGCGTTCCGCGATATCGCGGGCGACATCCCCCACGAAATGATCCTCAAGCCCGCGTTCCAGCGCCTCGACCACCCCCCGCGCCAATATTCTGGGCGAAACTTTGGGCGGCGGCAGGGGCTGGTGCCATTCGTCATCCACCGGTCCGGTATAGACGCAGGCCACCCGGAGACCGGAGCTTGCGAATTCCGCGCGCAGGGTCTGCGCCACCGAACGCGCCGCCGCCTGGCTCGCGTTGAAGGCACCAAAGGCCGGATCCGGTGAAAGGGCATGGGCCGAAAGCACAGTGACGAAGGCAGCCGCCGAGTTGACGCCATCCGCCGTACGCGCGGCCATGCCCGGCCCGAAGGCCTGCGCCAGCCGAATAAGGCCAAGCGCGTTGACCTCCATCTCGCGCGCCGCGTGAACCGTATCCTGCCCCAGAACCCCTCCAGGGCGGATGAAGCGCGCCGTGTTGATCAGGATATCGACCTTTCCCCCGATCTCGGCCGCCAGTGTCTTGAGGCTGTCGACATCGGTTACGTCGAGCGGCAGAAGCGTGACATTCTGCATCGCCTCAAAGGCCGCGCGGCCTTTCCATCGCAGCCAGGCTTCGGGTTCACCAAGATAGACATGGGCCGCACCGGCCTTCAGCAATCCCTCGACCAGCGCCCGGGCCTCGGGAGCGCGGGCGTCGCTGACAAGGATGCGGCGGTGCTTGATCTGCGTGCCCATGGCGCGCAGCGCCGGGTCTTCCTCCATCCCTTCGCTCCTCTCCTGCGGCAGGGCCACCATCACTCCCTGACCTGCGCGATCCAGCCGCAACTCCATCCGCACGTCGCCTCCTCGCCCCGCACCGCCCGCGAGATGCGCCAGCACCACCGGCCCGGCGGCCAGCTTCACGCTGCCCATGCGCCAGGGCAGACGCTCGCGGAAGTAGGGATCGGGCGAGGCGCGCACCTGCGTTTCGGCCAGCACCGTCGCAGCCGTATCCGTGTCGCGCCAGACCAGCGTGTCCCCCAGACAGGCGCCGCAAACATCCCGAGGCGGATATTGGACTGCGCCGCACTCCGCGCAGTGTTGCAGGGCAAAGCGCCCTTCGGCGGCGACAACGCTCAGGCCGATGGCCGCGCGAGAACGGGTCGCGGGCGGCAGCGTCGGCACGCGGCTACGCCGGCGGGGATCCTTGCGTTTCGGCGGTTGCAGAGCCATCACGCCTCTCCTGTCAGGATCGCCGCGGCGGTGCAGACGCCGCGGTCATAGTTGATCATCCCGAAGCCCGAGACCAGCGCGCGACGGGCCTCTGCCACCTGTGTCGGGCCGGCTCGGCCAGTCACCTGGCGCAGCGCCTCGACAAGTCCCAGATAACCGCCCGCGGCGCCCGCCTGACCGACCGACAGCTGACCGCCCGAGGTATTGTGCGGGAAGTCCCCCGTCACCGTCAGGTCGTGGCGGCGCACGAAGTCCGGCCCCTCGCCCTTGGCACAAAACCCCAGATCCTCGATCTGCATCATCGAGATCACCGGGTAATCGTCATAGGTCTGGAGCAGGTCGATATCGTCCGGGCCGCAGCCCGCCATGCCGTAAAGTTCATCACGGTCCATCACCCAGCCGCCGCGCAGCTGGACGGGGTCCTCCGCAAAAGCGTTGTGCCGCTCGATCGTTCCCGACAGCCGGGCAAAGGGCAGATCGCGCTTCACGGCCTCGTCCTCTCGCATCACGAGAAAGGCTTCGGCCCCGGCGCAGGGCATCACGCAATCGAACAGGGCCAGCGGATCGGCGATGGGCCTGGCATTCATGTATTGCTCCAGCGAAAGCGGGGACTTCATCAGCGCGTTCGGATTGCGCAGGGCATTTTCGCGCTGTGCCACGGCGATGCGGCCGAAATCCTCGCGCGTGGCCCCGTACTCGGACATGTACGCATCGGTGAGCAGCGCGAAATTCGCGTTCGGCCCGCCATAGCCATAGGGATAGGCCGCATCCATCGCAAAGCGCGAGAAGGCCGACAGCAGGCGGCGAAAACTGTCGATCCTGTTCATGTCCCCCGCAACGCAGGCCACCACGTCGGCATCGCCGGCCTGAACCGCCCGCGCGGCACGCCTCGCCGCGACGACACCGCTCGCACCACCCATCGGGATGGAGTCGAGCCAGCGAAGGCAGAGGCCAAGATGCTGGGTCAGACCAACGGGCGTGTCGGGAAACAGAGTGAAGCTGGAGACCGACAGCCCGTCGAGGTCCCCGGGCCGAATCCCGGCGGCATCAAGCGTGCCACGCAACCCCTTGGCCAGCCACCAATGTGCGGTCTTCTGGCTGAACCGCTCATAGGGTGCCGAGAAGGGCGCGGCCAGAACGACGCCGTCATAGGGCGTTCGGTTCATGCCGCGCTCCGCTTCTTGAGGTGACGCAGGTCATGGGCCGTTTCCACCAATTCTCCGGCCGCTTGCTTGAGCGTGGCGCGCTGGATCTTCTGCGTTGCGGTCAATGGCAGCGCCTCGGCAAAGGCGATGAAACCGGGCGCCTTGTAATAGGCCAGCTGCGTCAGGCACCAGCGCGTGATCTCCTCGGCCAATGCGGCGTCACCCGAACCTTTCGGCACGATGAGGGCGAACACCTCGTCACCGCGAACCGCGTCCGGCACCGAGGTAACCGCGACAGACGCAATCTGCGGGTGGCGCATCAGCGCGCTTTCGACCTCCACCGCCGCGATGTTCTCGCCCGAGCGGCGGATCACGTTCTTCTTTCGATCCACGAAAAAGACCGAGCCGTCGGCCTCCTGCCGCACGATGTCCCCGGTGTGGAACCAGCCGCCCTCCCATGCCTCGGCGGTAGCTTCCGGGTTCTTGAAGTATTCGGCAAAAAAGCCGTGGCGGGGATCTTCGCCTGCATGACGCACCAGCAGTTCGCCCGGTGCGCCGCCGGTATCGGTGCCGGTCTCGCCCACGATGCGCATTTCCAGTTCCGGCCCCGGCTTGCCAAGGCAGCTTTCGCCGACCCGGCGCGGCACATCGTTGGCACAGATCACCGCGCCCGCGCCTGTTTCGGTCATGGCCCAGGCCTCGACCAGCGGAAAGCCGAACCGATCCTCGAATTCCGCATGGAGCTTGGGATCCACACCTGCGCCGAATCCGAAACGGATTGAGTGGTTTCGGTCGGCCTCGGAAGACTCTGCCCCCATCAGCATCGAGGGCATCACGCCCAGGTAATGCAGGCAAGTGGCGCCCGAGGCCCGCACGCTGTCCCACCAGCTGCGCGGATGAAAACGGTCGAGTGCGGTCAGGCAGCCGCCCACGGCAATCATCGCCATGAAGGAATAGGCCAGTGCATTCATGTGAAAGATCGGCAGCGGCGTCAGCATCCGTTCCCCCGACGTCGTCAGGGTGCACAGGCCCCCCGCTTGCGCATACCAGTGCCCCGCTTCGAGGAAGTAGGTGTTGGTCAACACGCAGCCCTTTGGCTTGCCGGTGGTCCCCGACGTATAGAGCAGCGCCGCCTCGGCGGGGCCCTCGCGCTGGGCAATGCGGGCGTCGGCGCGCGGCGCGGGGATGGTTTCACCCGGTGCTATGACTGGCATGGTCACGCCTGCCTCATGCGCTGCCGCCCGCAGTTCCTCGCACCGGGTGGAGATCGCCACGGCCAGCACCGGCTCGGCATGGCCGATCATGTAGGTCAGTTCGGCTTCGCGCAGATCGGGATTGACCGGCACCGCTGCCGCACCCAGACGATTGAGAGCCAGCACCCACAGGAAGAAGGAAGGGCGGTTCTCGAGCAGCAGCATGACGCGGTGGCCGGCACCGATGCCTGCGGCCTCCAATGCATCGGCCATCCGCGACACGCCATCCCGGGCGTCGGAATAGGTGATCTCGCCGGCATCGATCCCGTAAATCTCGGCCGTTTCAGGAAGCACGTTCAGGAACGCGCGTTCAGGCCAGCGGGAGGCGGCGGCGTCGAAGGCCGCCCAGACGGTTTCGGTCCGATCTTCGATCATGGCAGCAGCTGGATATTGCCGAAGGCCGCGTCACAGTTCAGCAGGTCGACGCGTTTGTTGGCAATGCGCAGCCTGCCATCCACCAGCTTCAACTCATGTATCGCCGTCAACGCGAGCAGTTGCTGCTCATCCAGCCGCGTCTCGACGTAATGCATCGAGGTGTTGGTGACATAGCGCCCCGCCTCGTCATCCATCTCGTCCACGAATGGGCGCTGGATGACGTGATGACCGCGACTTTTGGGCTTTTGCGAGAAGGTGCGCGCACCGTTCAGACGCTCCACCCGCAGTTTCAGCATGAAGATATCCTCGTAGAGCAGCGAGGTCACATGCAGCGGATCCTCCTGCTTGTAGTCGAGGGGCATCCAGTAATGGCCATCGGGCAGCCACAAGTCGATCCACTCGTCATAGCGGCCTTCGTCCAGCATCCGCGCCTCAGCATAGATGAAGTCGATCAGATCGTCTCGTGTCACGCTCATTCCGCGGCCTCCTTCGCTGTCATGTCCGCCGTCATGAATTTCACCCAGGCGTCGAACTGGTTGCGCATCTGGCGTTCGGTCGTGCCGTTCTCGACCCGCTCCTCCGCGTAATCCTCTTCCTCGGTATAGAGCCGCTGGACATTGACCCATTCCAGCCCGTCGGAATGCAAGCCTTCCTGTGCGCGTTCGTACATCTCGAGGTCGTCATGGCCAACGATCGAGGTGGGCGCGTTGATCATTCTGTTGTACATGGCGTTACGCGCGACCAGTTCGTCCGGCGCGTCCACGAGGCGGTAGATATAGCTTTCCACCAGCGTCTTGTCGGCGGCCAGCGGGATGAAGACCCGCAGCTGCTGGATCGGCCCCTTGATCATGATGTTCGGGAAATAGACCGTGTTGTGCCGGTTCTCCGACAGGATCGCCTTGGCCTTCTCCTCACCATAGGCCTCGATCATGGATCCCATGTAGCCGGTGATCTCGGAATACTTGGAGTGGATCGATTCCGTCACCCCGGTATGCCCGTGACCGTTGGGCCAGGTGCGGATGCCCATGTTCTCGAAGAACTCGTATGGCGACATGAAGGGCGCGATGATCTCCATCGCGGGCGGCTTGGGATCGTCCTCGGTATAGCCCAGGTCCTTCCAGATCTGCACCGCCGTTCCGGCACTCGATTCATGCGCAACCATCGGGTGGCATGTGTCGGTCTGGTTCTCGACCAGCATCTTCCAGTTACACCGATGCATGTAGCGCAGCGGCGGACCCGCGACCTCCAGCTTCCCGGCCGGAGAGCGTTCGACCATGTTGTCGAGCGAGGAGAGGGAGTTGCCGAAGAACTCCTCGAACGAGATCCCCTCTTCGGCCAACCGCGCGAAAATGAAGCCGCGATAATTCTTCACCGCGCCCACGGCGCGCATCCCGGCCTTGGCCTCGGACTGGTCGAAATCGGTATCGGCATAGCCCTTTTTCAAGGGAATCGCGAGAAGGCAGCCATCGGTCTTGAAGGACCAGGCGTGGTAAGGGCAGCGAAAGAACTTGCCGGTATTGCCTGTCCGGTCGATAGCGATCTTGGTGCCCTTGTGGGGGCAGCGGTTGTAGAGAACCTTGATCTCACCATCGGTATGTCGCACCTGGATCACCGGCTGATCGCCGATCTGGGTGGTGAAATAATCCCCCTTGCCGGGTGTCTGGCTTTCATGGCCGACAAAGACCCAGGCATTCGCAAAGAGATGCTTCATCTCCAGCTTGTAGATTTCGGGGTCTATATAGGTGTCGCGGTGAACTTCGCCGCCGCGCACCAGTCCGGCGATCGCGGCCGGGTTGTCCGTATAGCGTCCCATCTCTTCCTCCCTCACAGGTCCAGTTTCAGCCGCGGGGTCTTGGCCCGGCTGACGCAGATTTGCATGATCTTCCCGCTCGCGCGCTCCTCTTCCGAGAGAACCACGTCGCGATGGTCCGGCACGCCCTCCAGAACGTCGGTCTGGCAGATGCCGCAATCCCCGCGCTGGCAGTCGTAGATCAGGTCGTGGCCTGCCGCCTCCAGCGCCTCGATGATCGTCTTGTCGGCAGGGATCTGGACGATTTCGCCGGTCGAGGCGATCTCGACCTCGAAGGCCTCGTCGCCAGCCCCCCCGGCACTCGCATTGTCGAACAGTTCGACATGCACCCGGTCGGAGGGCACGCCCGCCGCCTCGGCCTTGGCGCGCGCTGCGTCGATCAGACCGCGCGGTCCGCAGATGTAGAGATGCCGCTCGCCCAGGTCACCGATGAGCGCGTCGAGGTCGAGTGCGGTTTCGTCGTCGTCGCAATGTACCTGCAGCGCCTCGCCCAGATGCTCGGCCAACTCCTCGCCATAGGCCATCAAGGGCCGCGAACGGACGGCGTAATGCAGGTCTACCTGGGTTCCTGTCGCCTTGAGTGCCGCGGCCATCGAGATCATCGGCGTGATTCCGATCCCGCCGGCCAGCAGCACCGCTGCCGAACCGGGCGTCACCGGAAAATCGCATTTGGGTTGGCCGGCCGTGACCTCGTCCCCCTCTTCCAGCCCGTGCATGAAGCGCGAGCCGCCAGTGCTTTCTTCCTCCAACTGCACCGCGATCCGGTACTCCTCCGGCACTTCGGGCACGGCACCGAAATGAATCAGGGAATAGGCACGGTCTCCGCCATCGGGCAGCGTCACACGCATGTGTGCGCCAGGCTGCCAGGCACAGGGGTCGCCTTCGACGGGTACGAACCGGAACTCGGCGATGCGGTCGGTCAGGCGGCGCTTTCCAACCAGTTTCAGGCGCATGTCGCTCAACAGTCATCCTCCATTTGCCAATAAACATGAATTTTCATATAATCGACGTCAAGGGTTTTGTTTGCGCCGCCAACGCACACGGGACGATTGACTTTACGGGTGCAAGACGGCTTCTGATGGGATTGCACCAAGGGAGGCGCAAGTTGAACAGGCCGATGACGAAAACGGAAACGGAGGCTGACGCCACGGGCGAACGGCGTCGTGAATTCGTCGACGATTACCTGCTGTACCTGCTGGCGGCCGTCAGCGAAGCGGCGTCGGCCCAGTTCCATGCCCATGTGCGCCAGCAGGGGCTTCGCGTGCCGGAATGGCGCGTGTTGGCGTGCCTGCATGACAAGGACGGGGAGATGGTGACGCGGCTCGCGGGATACGCACTGATCGAGCAATCGCGTCTGACCAAGATCATCGCCCAGATGGAAGAGCGCGGCCTCGTCATCCGCCGCGGTGATTCCAAGGACCGTCGCCGGGTGCGTGTCCACCTGACCGAAGCGGGGCAAAAGCTTGCCGACACGCTGGTTGCCGATGCGCGTCGCCACGAATCGGACCTGCTGCTCCGCCTCGAAGGTAGCGACGGGGCGCGAATCAAGCGTGCCCTGCGCGCCATCCTCGAAAACCTGTCCGGGGATGCGCCACGATAGGCTGCGGCAATTCGCGGAAGGGGCGCGCCCGAGCGTTACACACAAGGCGCTTGACCGCCGCGAACAGCGAAGATGAGGGTGATGACAGGAAAAGGTGGTTCACAAGCGGAGAATTTTGTGAATCATGAAATTGCATATAAATCCGGGTGGGAATCTCTGCCCGGCCGTTAACCGGGAGGACAATAATATGAAGTTTGCACGTCTCATGGCCACCACCGCTGCCGCGCTCTGTGCGGGCACTGTGGCCTTTGCCGCCGAAACGCTCACCATCTCCAGCTGGCTACCGCCCAGCCACCCGATCAATGTCGACATGCTTGATGGGCTGATCGCCGACATGGAAGAGGCGACTGGGGGCGAAGTCACCGGCGAAATCAAGATGGGCCTCGCCCCGCCGCCGGCCCAGATGGACATGATCATGGACCAGGCCGCCGATATCAGCATCATCTTCCACGGCTATCAGCCGGGCCGCTTCGTCGGCACCAAGCTGATCGAACTGCCGGGTTATGACGGCAACGCCGAACAGGCCAGCGTCGCCTATTGGCGCGTCTTCAAGGAACATCTGGAGGCGCTTGATGAACATCGCGGCGTCAAGGTCATCGGCCTGAGCACGCATGGTCCCGCCCAGGTCCACTCCAACCAGGAAGTGAAGACGCTGGCGGATCTCGACGGTCTCAAGACCCGCCTGCCCGGCGGCGTGGCCACCGATGTCGGCTCGGAACTGGGCATGATCGGAATCCAGGTGCCGGCGCCCAAGGTCTACGAGACGCTGGATTCAGGGGCTGCCGACGCGGTCACCATGAACATGGGTGAGCGGATCAGCTTCAAGCTGAACGAGGTCGCCAAGAACGTATACGAGATGCCCGGCGGTCTTTACCGCGGCTCCTTCGCGGTCATCATGAACCAGGATGTCTTCGACAGCCTGCCCGAGGAGGCGCAGAAAGCGCTTGAGGAGAACGTCTTTGGCGAACCCTTCAGCCGCAAGATGGGCCAGGCCTGGGACGCCAGCGACGAGCGCGCCCGCAAGGCCACCATGGAGGCCGGTGACAACACGATCGTGGTCGCGCCGGAAGCAGATCAGGAACGGTTCGCCGAGATCTCGAAAATGGTTCAGGAGAAGGTCCTGAAAGAGCTTGAGGATGCCGGGATCGACGCCCAGGCCGCCCACAAGATGGTCCAGGACGAGATGAACGCCGCCGGCAGCTGAGCCTGCGGTAACGAACCGGACGGGGCCCCGCGCATCCACACGGGGCCCCGACCTTTTTGACAGCCAGGCGGAGCACTCATGATGAGACTTATCTCAACGCTTGCAGGCCGGCTTCTGGCACTGCCCGTGACCATCGCCTCGGCAGCTCTGTTCGGGCTGATGATGCTCACCTTCCTGGATGTGGTCATGCGCTCGGCGCTCAATGCGCCGATCCAGGCGGCCACCGAACTCATCCGCATCTCCATCGCCGTCATCGTGTTTTCCGCGCTGCCCCTCCTGGCCGCGCGGGACGAGCACATCTCGGTGGACCTGCTGGACAATCTCTTTCATCGCCTACACCTGTCGCGCTGGCGCGATGGTATCATCACCGTGATATGCGGGGTCATGCTCTACCTGCCCGCCGAACGCGTGATCGATCTGGCCGAGCGTGAACGCAGTTATGGCGACACGACAGAGTACCTGGCCATTCCGACCTTCTATATCGGCTGGTTCATCGCGATCATGACCCTCGTGACCGCCGCCGTAATGATCTTTCGCGGCCTGCTCATCCTTGTGGCCCCCCAATATCTGAAAGCACTCGAGAAATGATCGCCTCCCTCATCGGCTTCGCCGCGGTTCTGATCCTCGTCCTGCTGCGGATGCCCATCGCCTTTGCCATGGGGCTCGTGGGCCTCACAGGCTATGCCATCGAAACCTCCTATCGCGGTGCGGTATCCATGTCCGCGCGGCTGATCATCGACACCGCCCAGGATTACGGTTTGTCCATCGTACCGCTCTTCATCCTGATGGGACTCTTCGTCAACAAAGGCGGGATCAGCAAGGAACTCTACAGGGCTTCGAACGCCTTTCTGGGCCATTTCCGCGGCGGGCTGGCGATGGCCACCATCGTCGCTTGCGGCGGTTTCGCCGCGATCTCGGGCAGTTCGCTGGCCACGGCGGCCACCATGTCCAAGGTGGCGATGCCCGAAATGCGCAAATACGGCTATGCGGATACGCTTTCGACCGCCTCGATCGCGGCGGGTGGTACGCTGGGAATCCTGATCCCGCCCTCGGTGATCCTTGTGATCTACGGGTTGCTCACCGAAACCTCGATCGGTGCGCTCTTCATAGCCGGGATCGTACCCGGTGCCCTCGGCATACTGCTCTACATGGTCGCCGTGCGCTTCTCGGTGATGCGCAACCCGGATGCGGGTCCGGCGGGGCCCCGTGTGCCCTGGCCCGATCGACTGCGCGCGCTGCGTGACGTCTGGGCGGTGCTGTTGCTCTTTTTCATCGTCATCGGCGGGCTTTACGGGGTGCTGGATTTCTGGCCCTTTTACATCACCTTCTCGCCCACCGAAGCCGCCGGCATGGGCGCGGCGGGCGCCTTCTTCATCACCCTGTTCAGGGGCCGGTTGACCTTCCCGGACACGATCGAGGTGCTGAAGGAGACGACGATGACGACCGCTTCGCTCTTCTCGGTGCTGATCGGGGCCTGGATCTTTTCCAACTTCGTCAATATCGCAGGTCTGCCCGAGGCGCTTCGCAGCGGCGTTTCCTCGCTGGGCCTGGCGCCCTGGATGGTGATGGGGGTGATCCTTCTGATCTATGTGGCGCTCGGCTGCGTCTTCGAAAGCCTGTCGATGCTGCTTCTGACGGTGCCGATCTTCTTTCCGCTGGTGACGGGGCTGGGCTATGATCCGGTCTGGTTCGGAATCATCGTGGTCGTCGTGACCGAAATCAGCCTGATCACGCCACCGGTCGGCCTGAACGTCTTTGTCCTCAAGGGTGTCGTCGGCGATGTCAGCACCGGCACGATCTTTCGTGGTGTCACGCCTTTCTGGATGATCGACATCCTGCGCCTTGTTCTGCTGCTGGCGATCCCGGGGCTGACGCTCTACTTGCCGTCGCTGATGTAGCGGGCTAGCGCCCGATCACGATATCGGCACATAGCCCCCCCAACCGCTCGCTTTGTCCAAGGCGGAGCGATCCGCCATGCGCTCGCGCAGTATCGGCGACAATGGCAAGACCCAGGCCGACCCCGCTGCCGCGATCCTGATTGCGCGCCGGATCGAGACGGGTGAAGGGTTTCACGGCCTCGGTCCGCCGGTCGGCCGGAATGCCCGGTCCGTCATCCTCGACCCGGATACGCAGAAACCTTTCGGTCAGCGCAAGGCTGACCTCCGCCCGGCTACCGTAGCGGACCGCGTTGCCGATCAGGTTTTCAAGCGCCCGGCGGATGTCGAGCGGGCGCAACATCATCTCGCCCTCGCCTTCGCAGGAGACCAGCTCAACCGATTGGCCGGCACGCCTTGCGTCTTCCACTGTCTGCCGCACCAAGGCCACGGGATCGAGGCGCTCGGGCGTGCCCTCGGACGCGTTTCGCGCGAAATCGAGGAAAGCATCGAGCAGGCCCTGCATTTCGTCCACGTCCTGCAACAGCGGGGCGGCCTCCGCCTCATCCATCATTGCAAGGGTCAGCCGCATCCGCGTCAGCGGTGTCCGCATGTCATGGCTGACACCCGACAGCATGAGGGTCCGCTGCTCGATCTGCCGTTCGATCCGGGCACGCATGTCGAGAAAGGCGTGGCCTGCCACGCGAACCTCGATTGCCCCCGAAGGGGTGTAAGGAACCGCATTGCCGCGCCCGAAAGCCTCGGCCGCCCTGGCCAGCCGCATGATCGGCCGCAACTGGTTGCGCATGTAGAGAAATGAGATCCAGGTCATCAGGACCGCAAAGAAAAGCATCGTCACGATCAGCTGATGCGGCGCAGCAGGGGAAAGGCGACGGCGGTCGAACAGCAACTCGAGCGGACCAAGAGGCGTGTCGACGTAGATCGCCGCCAGCCGCGTATTGACCAACGCGACGGACCGGGTCGCCTCGAGCGCCTCATGCGCGGTCTCGATCACGACATGCCCTGTATAGTCGATCCGCCTGCGCCGGTCCTCCGTCGGAGCCGAGTCTTCGTCAACGAACCGAGCGCGGACCTGCAAACCGCCCAGAAGCGGCCGCGCACTCGCGATGAATTGCTGCTGGGTCTCGACCCGGTCCGCGACGCTCGCGATCAGGTGCATCTCACGCATCACCGTGAGGGTCATCTGCTTGGTGACATCCTCGAGATGCCGTTGCAGAAAGGCCACGCTGACCACCAGCAGAACCACCACCATCGGCACCGCCAGGATCAGCGCCGCCCGGGCATAAAGACTGCGCGGCATATATCGTTTGAGCCACCGAAAGGACATGCGCTAAGCCTAGCGGGCCGCATGCAGGAGAGGAAGCGACCATGTTGCCACCAGACGATTTCGACCCCACACCCGGCGAGCCGATCACGCTTGCCCCCGGGCTGCGCCGCGTGCTGGCGCCGAATCCTTCTCCGATGACCTATCGCGGCACGAATACCTATCTTCTGGGCGAAACCGACCTGGCCGTGATCGACCCCGGACCGGCGATCCCCGATCACCTGGAGGCGATCCTCGCGGCCGTTGGCACCGATCAGCGGATAAGCCATATCTTGGTCACACACAGCCATGTCGACCACTCCCCCCTCGCCCGCCCGTTGGCTGAGCGAACCGGCGCCCCCATCCATGCATTCGGCGGGCCGGAAGCGGGGCGCAGCGCCGTGATGAAAAAGCTCGCGGATAAAGGGCTTGCCGGCGGCGGCGAGGGGATCGACACGGCCTTCAGCCCAGACATCGTGCTTGCCGATGGCGATATGATCGAAGGCCGGGGATGGGAGCTCGAGGTGATTCACACACCCGGCCATCTCGGCAACCACATTGCGCTGGCCTGGGGGAGCCATTGCTTCACCGCCGATCACGTGATGGGTTGGGCCAGTTCCCTGGTCTCGCCGCCCGATGGCGACCTGACCGATTTCATGGCCGCCTGTCGCCGCCTGCGTGCCCGCAACTGGGAGATTTTCCACCCCGGCCATGGCGCCCCGATCGAGGACCCGGCGGGGAGGCTGGATTGGCTTATCGCGCATCGCGAAGCTCGCGAGGCACAGATCAGAGCGGCCCTGGCGCAAGAGCCGGGAACCGCCGCCGATCTGGCGCGCCGGATATATACCGATACGCCGGCGTCCCTCTTGCCAGCAGCCGGCCGTAACGTGTTTGCGCATCTCGTTGATCTGCATGGCAGAAAGCTGGTCTCGGCCAGTCCCGAACTGGCGGTGGAGGCGGTTTTTCACCATGCGGAATAGGACCTGCAAAACGACGCGTTTTTCCTCTGGACGCCCGGATTCCCTGTTGTTATAGGACGCGCACCGTTCCGGCGTAGCTCAGCGGTAGAGCAGTTGACTGTTAATCAATTGGTCGTAGGTTCGATCCCTACCGC
>CANMQJ010000041.1 GCA_947500005.1 uncultured Paracoccaceae bacterium
GAAGTATCTGAACAACATCGTGGAACAGGATCATCGCGGGGTAAAAAGACGGATCAAGCCGATGATGGGTTTCAAATCACTCGGATCGGCAAGAGCAACTCTGGACGGGATCGAAACGGCACACATGATCAGGAAGGGACAGCTTGGCAGAGGATGTCCGTTCGCGCTCTATGCCAGCCTCGCTACGTGATCAGCCACCGCGAACGCCCCTCTTACGAACAGAGCGAGACTTTGCGACAGAACCGACCTAGCCTTCGTGACCCTGGGTTCTACGATCTTGCAACGGACTAAAACCGAAAGCCTGCCGATACTTGGCCGAGAAGATCGAACTGTCATAGCCGAAGTCCCGGGCAATCGACACGATCTGGCGGCGCCCGAGCAACACTTCCCTGCGCGCCTGTTCCATGCACATCTGCTCCAGCACCTGCCTCGGTGTGCGCCCAAAATCAGCCTTGAAAAGCCGTTCGAGCTGTTTCTGCGAGATACCTATGGCCGCCGCGACATCGAGGATCGCAGGACGGCGGTGGACATGCTGGTGCATGAATTGGATCGCCTTGTTTACATGATCGTTCCGCGACGGAAACTGGAAAACGGTCGACCCGGCTTGATCGATCTGTCCGCTTCGCTGGGTTTCGATGTTCAGCAGCGCGAGGACCCGGCTTCCGACCTCCGCGCTGACGAACTCGCTGAGATGGGATAGCACCATGTCCGAGGCGGCCGCTCCGCCAACACAGGTGGAAATCCGGGGACCGCGGTCGAAGATCTTGCCGGTCAAGCGGATTTTGGGAAAGTTCTCGGCCAGAAAGGCACGGTCTTGCCAATGTGCGGCCGCCGTGCGGTCGTCCAGGACGCCTGCGATAGCCAGCGGAATGACCCCTGAAGAAATGCCCCAGATTTCGAACCCGCGGGCTTTGGCCGCGCGGATGATCGCCACCTCGTCGGAATGATTCTGGGTCGTTGCCCCAGTCCCGGCGATTACCACGAGGACGCCCGGCGCCTTCATGTCCTGTGGGGTGACGTCGGGCAAGATGCGCGTGCCGTTTCCGCAGCGGATGCTGGACGTGTCCTGCGCGACGATCCTGGTCTCCAGTATCTCGTCCGCCTGCACGAGGGAGGCGGCCCTGAGCACGTCAATCGTGCAGGAAAATGAGTACATGGTGAAGCCACTGGACAGGCAGAAATAGTATCGTCGCCTCGGCACGGGTCGCTCCCTTGCTCATCTTGTCGAGCGGCGAATATCCGGGACAGGTACGCCGAATGACGAAATTAAAGGCATATATGTCGATATTTCATATATCCCTTCTCCTCTCTTGTCCACGAAGCTGCAGCAATGGCACCAAGGCTTCATCGGGGTACCGGGCATGAGGAAACGCACCATCGTCGAACCGCAACGCGAGATCGACGTCATTCACGAGACCGATGTACTGGTTGTGGGATCTGGCCCCGGTGGGCTTTCCGCCGCGCTGGCAGCCGCCCGTGCAGGGGCCGAGGTCGCCCTGGTGGAACGTTTCGGCTGTTTCGGAGGCAACCTCACGGTCGTCGGCGTGGAAGGGATGCACTGGTACCGCCATGAAGAGACCGTTGAAAGCGAGGGAATCGCGCGTGAGTTCGAAGAGCGCGCAAAGGCGATGGGCATGGCCGTAAAGGAGAGTCAGTCCCTCTCCCACGAGATCGACAGCGAAGGATTCAAGGTTGTGGCGGACCGGATGGTCGAGGAAGAGTCGAACATCCGGCCGATGCTGCACCGCCAGTTCGTCGCTCCGATCATGGAAGGCAATACGATCGTCGGCATCGTCACTGAATCCAAGTCCGGGCGCGAGGCGATCCTCGCCCGACGAGTGATCGACGCGACCGGAGATGCAGATGTGGCTGACCGAGCAGGGGCGCGGACCTTTCTCACGCCTCGGGAAGAGATGATGGCCGCCTCGGTCATGTTTCACGTCGCGGGCGTAGACAAGACCAGATTTCTCGAAGGCGTGGCGCAGAGCCCCCAGACCTATGCCGACTGGGGTGGCGGCGAATGGAAGGTGGAGACCACGGGTAAGGAAGACGGGATGTTCTCGCCTTTCCTGAAGAAGCCCTTCGACCAGGCGATCCGGGACGGGTTGATCCCGTCGCACCTGACCACGATTTCCGGAACGTGGGGGGCCATCCATGACAGCGGCGAGCTGACCTATATGAACCTTATCCACCTCGACGACTGCGACGGCACCGACCCGGACAGCCTGACTCGTCACGAGATGGAGGGCCGGCGCCAGGCGCTTCTGGCCATCGAGGCGCTGCGACGCTACACGCCGGGCTGCGAGACGGTCCGGCTACGCAATTTCGGCATGACGCTCGGCATCCGCGACACCCGGAAGGTCGATTGCCTGTACAACATGAAGGCGAAGGACGTACGCGAGCAGGGCAGGTTCGACGACAGCATCGGCATCTTTCCGGAGTTCATCGACGGCTACGGTATCCTCATCCTGCCGACCACCGGCCGCTACTTTCAGATCCCCTATCGCAACCTGCTGCCCAAAGGCATCGCCAATCTCCTGATCGTGGGCCGGGCGACGGGAGGGGATCGGGATAGCCACGCGGCGACCCGCAACATGGCCTGCTGCGCCGTCATCGGGCAGGGCGCGGGCATCGCGGCCGCCCTCTCCGTGCGGATGGGTCAGGCGCTGGAGTCCATTGATCCGGCCCTCATCCAGAAGGAACTCGGCCGACAAGGAGCCAGATACCACTAGCCCGCACGGCTTGCCCCGACCACGAAAGAGACAGGACAATGCCCACTTCACGCAAACCGAACATCATTCTCGTCCTCGCGGACGACATGGGGTTTTCCGATCTCGGCTGCATGGGTTCGGAGATCGCGACCCCCAACATTGACCGCTTGGCGGCCGGGGGGCAGACGTTCACGTCGATGTACAACTGCGCGCGTTGCTGTCCGACCCGCGCCTCGCTTCTGACGGGTCTTTACCCGCACAAGGCCGGGATCGGTCACATGACCGCGAGCTACGGCTCTCCCGAGTACCAAGGTTTCCTGCGAAACGATGCGGTTACGCTTGCAGAAGTACTGCGACTGAACGGCTACCGGACTCTGATGAGTGGCAAGTGGCACGTCGGCGGCAGCTACAAGCCGAGGGAAAGCGATCTTTGGACACCCGGCGATCTGACCCATCCGACACCGCGTCAGCGCGGCTTCGACCGCTTCTTCGGCACACTCGACGGATCGGGTAGCTTCTTCTTTCCCCACTACATAGGCGAGGATGATTGCAAAGTTGAGGTGGAGACCGACGACTTCTATATGACCGACGCGATCAGCGACAAGGCGGTCGATATGATTGGCCAGTCTGTGGACGAGGGCAAGCCGTTCTTTCTCTATCTCGCCTATACCGCGCCGCATTGGCCGCTGCACGCCAAACCAGAAGACATCGCCCGCTACCGAGGCCGTTACCGCAATGGCTGGGACGCCCTGCGCACCGCCCGTCACGAGGAAATGCAGGGCCGCAACATCCTGGAATCGCGGTGGGACATCTCTCCTCGCGACACGACCGTTCACGATTGGCAGGACGAGAAGAACCGGGACTGGGAAGACAGCCGGATGGCGACCTATGCCGCCATGGTCGATTGCATGGATCAAGGCATCGGACGCGTCATGGCCAAGCTGAGACAGGCGGGGATCGAGAAGGACACGCTGGTCCTTTTCCTCTCCGACAACGGCGGCTGCGCGGAGTTTCTCGCGGAGGAGGGGTGGGTCGAATCCTACCCTGATGTCAGCCCGCGCGGAGAGAAGATCCTGCAAGGAAACATCCCCAATCTCGACCCCGGGGCCGGCACCACCTTCCAGAGCTACGAGGCGCCCTGGTCGAACGTCTCCAACGCTCCCTTCCGCCTGCACAAGTCCTGGGTCCACGAGGGCGGGATTTCCACGCCGCTGATCGCCTACTGGCCGAACGGCATTGCCGCGCCCGGATTGGTGCACGACGCGCGGCATGTTTCGGACATCATGCCGACGATTCTGGATGTGACCGGGGCGCGCTATCCCAAGGACTTCGACGGGGTAGGTATTCAGAAGCTGGACGGCGAAAGCCTTTTCAGCACCTTCCGCGACGGACACGGCGAACGGGAGCGGCCGATCTTCTGGGAACACGAGGGCAACTGCGCCATGCGCCTCGGCGACTGGAAGCTCGTGCGCGAGTTCGGCAAAGATTGGGAGCTTTACAACATGCGCCTCGACCGGACTGAGTTGAACGATCTTCGGCGCAAAGATCCGGCAAGAGCAGAACGGATGATACGGCACTACGAAGACTGGGCCCAAAAGACCGGCGTTGTGGACTGGGCTGTGATCTGCGCCCATCCCGCGATGGACTGGGTCAAGCCCACCAAACCGGGCGCCCGACCGGCTCTAACGAACCGCAAACACGAACTCTGGAGAGGAGAATAACATGAAAGATCATCTTGGACACCTTGTTGAAAAGGTCGCAACCGGAGCGATGACACGGCGAGAGTTCATCAACCGCGCCGCCGCGCTCGGCTTCACGGCGGGGGCGGCGAACCTCTTTCTGGCCGATGCTGCCCGTGCACAGCAGGATGATACACCCAAGCGAGGCGGAACGCTTCGCATCGGGTCGTCAGGCGGCGAAAGCACCAACACACAGGACCCGGCACTGGCAGCTTCCGACGTGCCTTTCAATAATCTGCGTTGCTGGGGCGAGACACTGGTAGAGGTCGACGAGAACGGGCAACTCGAACCGCGCCTGTCGGAAATGGCCGAAGCCTCCGCTGACGCAAAAACTTGGGTCTTTCCTATCCGCAAGGGGATCACCTTCTCGAACGGCAAGGAAATGACCCCGGACGACGTGCTGAAATCTCTTCAGCGCCACGCAGACGAGCGCAGCCAGTCCGGCGCGTTGGGGATCATGAAGGGAATCGCCGACATGAAAGTCGACGGTGACAACTTCGTGGTCGAGTTGGAAGTGGCAAACTCAGACCTGCCCTTCCTGATGGCGGATTACCATCTGATCATCCAGCCCGGCGGCGGTTACGATGCGCCAGCAGCGGCGATCGGCACCGGGCCCTACACGCTCGAGATCGACGAACCCGGTGTGCGGCATGCGTATAAGCGGCGCGAGGACTACTGGGATAGCGAAAACCGCGGCTGGGCGGACGAGGTCGAACAGCTGGTGCTGAACGACGGCACCGCTCGTACCGCGGCGCTGCAGTCGGGACAGGTTCACGCAATCAACCGTGTTGATCCAAAGGTCGCAGCGTTGCTGGATCGTTCGCCCAACCTCAGCGTCAAGTCGGTGGCAGGGCGCGGGCACTATGTCTTCGTCGCCCATGTCGATACTGGACCTTTTGATAACAACGATCTGCGGCTCGCGCTGAAGTACGCGATCGACCGAGGGGAGATGGTGGACAAGATCCTGCGAGGCTACGGTTCCATAGGGAACGATATGCCTATCAACTCGGCCTATCCGTTATTCGACGACACCATTCCGCAGCGCGAGCATTCCATCGAGAAAGCCAGAGAGCATTACGAGAAGTCCGGCCACGACGGCAGCCCCATCATTCTGCGCGTTTCCGACGGCGCCTTTCCGGGGGCGGTGGATGCAGCCGCGCTGTTTCAGCAGACCGCGCAGAAGGCGGGTATTCCGCTCGAGATCAAACGCGAGCCGAATGATGGCTATTGGTCGGAAGTCTGGAACAAGCAGCCCTTCTGCGCCTCCTACTGGGGCGGACGTCCGGTGCAGGACCAGATGTACTCGACGGCCTATCTCTCGACCGCAGACTGGAACGACACCCGATGGAAGCGGCCCGAGTTCGATGAACTGCTGCTCGAGGCGCGTGCTGAGCTCGACAATGTCAGGCGCAAGGAAATCTACTCGAAAATGGGCCGGATGCTGCACGATGAGGGCGGGTTGATCTGTCCTATGTTCAACGATCTGATCTCGGCAGTATCCAGCGACCTCGGCGGATGGATCGCAGATGGCAATGGCGGAATGATGAACAACAAGGCCGCCATCAAGTGCTGGCTCAAGAGCGCCTAGGGCAGACTTTTCCAAACCAGCATCGCGCTTCTCTTGCATCGGGGCAAAACGACAGCTGAACATAGGTCTGGGGCGGCGAGCGGGTGCTCGCCGAGCCGAATAAGTGGCCTGCCTCGATCCAGTGCCCAGGTTTCAGTCTTAGCGGCTCTGTCAAAGGAAACCGGCTTGAGCCTGAGGTGGGGGCGTACCGTCGGAGAATGTCCAAACGCGGCTCGTTTCGCTACTGCAAAACGAGCCGCCAGATCACACGGCGCGCAGATTGTCGGTCAGGGCAGGTCACGTTCGGCCAAGCCGCGGATCAGGAACATCTCGGCTTCGTGGATGGTGCCGAACTGCTCCCAGGCAGCGTCGTTCTGATCGGCAAGGCGCCAAGTCATCAGCGACACCACACACTCATTCTCGCCGTAGCCCAGCATCGGCCCGGGAATGACCCGTGACATGTTGCGAAAGCGCATGCCTTCCTCCGAGCCGCCAACCTCGTAGTCGACCATCAGGCGGTCCGGATCGGGCAGAAGACGTACGAAAGTCCTCTGGCCGCTGAATACTGAAGTGCCTACGAAAACACCATTGCCAAGGCTCTCCCGGTCGAAGCTACCCCAGGTCCAGTGTCCCTGTTTCAAGCCTTCGGACATCAGGGCGAACACCTGGCTCGCGGGGCGACTGACCTTGATGCTGCTGGTATGGCAATGGGGATCGATCATTCTGTCTTCCTCTTTCTGGAGTGTCCGGGGCCGGTCTTCCGGCCCCGGATCGCAGGGCAGGATTATTCGTCGCCGAGCGCCTCGAGCTGATCCTGGTAGTATTGCATGGCGGCCGCGCCATCGATCCCCCGCTCGTTGGCGGCCTCGATCCAGTCGGTGCGGAGATAGGCCAGGCTTTCCTGAAGAGCGGCCAATTCATCGCCGCCGATTTCGGTGACCTTGACACCGTTCTCCGCGAGTACCTGGTCCCCTTCGCTGGCTTTGGCGTCCCAGACGGCGGCAAAGGCACGGGACATCGCTTCACCCGACAGCGCCTCAATGGCGATTTGGTCCTCGGGTGAGATCGCGCTCCACTTATCCGGGTTCATAATCAGCATCTGGCTGGAATGGGTAAAGCCGCCAGGCACGTTGACCTGACTGTCGATATATTCGGTCAGGCGGAAAGCAACAACGGAATCGCTCTGAAAGAATGTGCCGTCCAGCGTGCCGCGGGACATCATCTCGTAGGTGTCAGAGCTCGCGGCAGTGATCGGCGTCACCTCCAGTGCCTCGCCCACCTTTTGCAGGGTCGGACTGGTCACGCGAACCTTCTGGCCTTCGAGCGCGGCCAGCGTGTCGACGTCGTCCGACATGAAAAGTTGCGAGGGCGTCGTGGTCCAGAACGACAGCAGCTTGACGCCGCGATGTTCGTTGGCGTCCAGCAGAAACTTCTGGTAGGTGCGCCAATAGGCAACCGAATTGGTGACGGCGTCGTCAGAGGTGAAAGGGAGTTCGCCAATCTCGGTCAGGCGGAAGCGTGCAGGAGTGTAGCCATGGGGCACGAAGCCTAGGTCGGCGACGCCCGTCGCGACCAGGTCGACATGCGCAGCTGGCGCGCCGAGAGCAGGCTGAATTTCGAAGGTCACGCGCCCTTCGGTCGCTTCCTCGACCGAGGCCATCCACGGCTGGATCATTTCTGTAACGATGTAATGCGTGGGCGGAAGCCAATTCGAGAAGCGCAGCGTGACGTCTTGCGCGATGGCGGCGCTGCCGGTCCCGATGCCGACGATCACGGCTGATGTCAGAAGTGCTTTGATCTTCATTCTGATTTTCCTTTTCCCTGTGAGAGTTACGCCTAGAAGAACAGTTCGGGCAGGTAGGTCGCCAAGCCGGGCACCAGGATTACCAGCGCGAGACGGATGACGTCGGCGGTCACGAAGGGCAAGACTCCGCGGAAGATAGTGGACAGGCGCAGATCGGGAAAAGCCGAGTGCAGGACGAAGACGTTCAGGCCCACGGGCGGCGTGATCAGGCTGATCTCGACCAGGATCACGACGAAGATTCCAAACCAGACGAGGTCGAAGCCAGCGCCAGCCACGATCGGGTAGAAGACCGGCACCGTGAGCAGGATCATCGACAGGCTCTCAAGGAAGCAGCCCAGTCCGAGGTAGACGACGACCAGCGCGAGTATTATGGCCAGGGGCGACGGGTCATAGGTCTCCAGAAGCGCCCGGATGGTCTGGGAGAAACCGGCGACATTGATGAAGTTTGTGAAGACTATGGCGCCGATCACCAAGATGAACATGACGCATGTGGTGATCACCGTTTCGTTGACGGATTCCATGAACATCTTCCAAGTCAACGCGCCCGAGAAGAGCGCGATGAAGAACGCACCGACCGCGCCTATGCCCGCCGCTTCAGTTGGGGTGAAGATGCCACCGTAGATGCCGACCATGATTACAAGGAACAGCAGCCCGACGCCGGCTACGCCTTTGAGCGAGGCGAAACGGTCCGCCCAGCTGAACCGTTCGCCCGCCGGTGCGCGTTCGGGCCGGATCATCGCGACAATCACCACCGCGAGGCTGTAGAGCACGATCCCCAGGATTCCCGGCACGATACCGGCCGCGAAGAGGGCGCCGATGTTTTGCTCGGTGAGGATGCCATAGATTACCAGTAGCACGCTGGGCGGGATCAGGATCCCAAGCGTTCCGCCAGCGGCTACCGCGCCTGCAGCAATGCCCGGATCATAGTTGTAGCGCCGCATGGCGGGGATAACGACCCGGCCCATGGTGGCTGCGGTCGCCATGCTGGACCCGCAGACCGCCGAGAACCCGCCGCAGGCCAGGACCGACGACACCGCTAGCCCGCCTTTGAGATGACCTACCCAGGCATAGGAGGCATCAAAAAGCTTGCGCGATAACCCGGCGTGCGAGACGAGATGGCCCATCAGTATGAACAGGGGCAGTACCGACAGGTTGTAGCTGACAACCGTATCGTAGGCCGTCTGGCCCAGCATGTTCAGGGCCGGTCCGAAGCCGATTATCCAGGCAAAGCCCAGCGTTCCGACAAGCGCCATGCCGACACCGATGGGTAACCCGAGAAACAGCAGCGCGAATAGCGACAGGAAGCCGATGATCGATATGCTCATGACTCGGTCTCGTCAACTTTCGGCACGGGCTGGCGCGGATTAGCCGCAAGGCGAATGACAAGAAAGATCCCGGCGAGCGCCGCGCAGGACGCCATGAACCCCGCGACTGGTGCATAGGGAATCCGGGTGAACATTGCGAAGTCGCCGTTATCGGCCAAGCGCATCGCATGTTCGAGCAGCCTCCAGCCAAGCACGATGAAACCCGCAGCCGTGATGGCGCAAATGATTGCTTGCAGGACGGTTTTGACTTCCTCGGGCAGGAAGTTCACCAGCGAGACTTGAATGTGTTTGTTTTCGGCCGTAGCCCGGGGCAAGGCGGCGAAGATCATCAACGCCATGCCGATGCCCACCAGTTCGAAGGCGCCGCCGATGGGATTGTTGAATACATAGCGCCCGATCACGTCGATCAGTGTGATCACCGCCAAAACGATCAGAAGCAAGGCCGCGAACACCTGAAGAAGGCGTTCGATGATCTCGATGATGGACAAAAGGCGCAGGACAACGGCCTCCCAGATAGCTTTGGCCCTTTGGCAAGGGTGGAAGTATTCACTTGAGGCTAAGAAAACCGCCGACCGCCGGTCCAATCGAAAGGATTGTCGTAAGCGATAGCAGATTGCTATCGATGTGTATGGAAATGAGACAGATTCGCTATTTTGTTGCTATCGCCGAGGAAGAGCATTTCGGTCGTGCGGCAGAGCGGCTTCGCATCGCCCAACCGGCGCTTAGCCGGCAGATGCGGTTGCTTGAGGCAGAGCTGGGCTTCAAGTTGTTCGAGCGGCTTCCCCGTGGTGTTCGCCTGAACAGTGCCGGCTCGGTGATGCTTTCCGAGATGAGGGACCTCCAGAGCCAGCTGGCCCGTAGCATTGCCACCGCCCGGGCTACGGCCGAGGGGAGCTCCGGCATCTTGCGACTTAGCCTGATCGAAAGCGTCGCCTGGCATGGGATTATTCCGGACGGGCTGAAGATCTTCCGCCACCGATTTCCCGGCGTACGCACGGCGCTATCGACGATGCCGACCGTAGATCAGTTGGAAAGGCTGCGCCTTCGACAGACTGACGCGGCGATCGTCTACAACCCGCTGAACGTGGACGACCTCGTGTCGATTCCTCTCACCACCACGTCGATCGTACTGGCCATGCCGGTGGGATGCCCGTTGCTGGACCTTCCCGAAATTCGGATCAGGGATCTCAAGGGCTATTCCCTGATAGCCTTCCAGCGAGCAGCCAGCCCAAAGCTCTACGACGATCTCTCCGCGGCCCTGGTAGATGTGGACTTTGAACGGAACCATATCTCCGAGCCCACTAACGAGACCGAAATGCTGGCGCTGGTTAGCACGGGTGCGGGGCTGGCTTTGTCAAACAAGACGCAGATTTGGCGCCGCCCCGATGGCGTACGCTTTGCGCCGATTGCCGATCTGGACGTGACGCAAAGCCTTCAATTGTTGCACCGGCCCGGTGATTGTTCTCCCGCTCTGTCTGCGTTCCTCGACATTCTTGAGGTGCTGGTGGCAGAAAGGAACGCTAGACCATAGATGTTCCATCCCGGATGATCACATAGACCCTCGCCGGTCCGCCCTGTTCATGGCAAGGTCGATCTTGCGCGAGGTTCGGGATGGAGGGCGGAGATGCTGATCTCTCTTCACAAGCAGGCGACGACAACGCCCAGGATCCGGGCTGCGATCCAGGCGAGCAAGGACCCGGCGTGGATGGTGTCCGAGCGCTACGGGATCTCCGAGCAGACGGTCTGGAAGTGGCGGGGTCGCGATGACGTCCACGACCGGAGCCACACGCCACACCGCTTGCAGACGACGCTGACGCCGGCGCAGGGTTCGAGCGTGAAGCGATCGATCCAGTGGATCGATCGTAGCGAAGAACGTCGCCGTGACGCTGCGCAAGGCGCTTCGAGAGTGTCAGGTCTTTTGTGTATGAGTGATCCGGACCATGCTTCACCGAAAGGAAGCATAAATGACTATCTCGCGCCCGGATCGCGGGTGAGGTCCGGCGCCAGGATGTCGAGCCCCAGGGTCGGCATCGCGCCGAACACCTCACGCATGCGCAGGGCCATCTCGCAGAAGCCCGGATGGATCTCCTCGGTGAGGTCGATATTCTCGCGGCCTTCGAGCACCGCCCCGTCATCGCGCAGATGGACCCGCCGTCCCGCCGGCGGGACCGAGGCATAGTCCACCGGCACGCGATCCCTGTCCCAGTGCACGCCGGGCTTGTGGGGGATCGGCTGGTCGCGATTGATGAGCGAGCGCTCCCGCCCGAGATTCTCCGCCTCGATCAGCGCCGCGATGCTGCGGACGCCGTCGCCCAGCACCGAGGCATAGCGCCGGTGCAGCACCGCGCGGACCCTGTCCCCGATGATCAGCACGCGGTAGTCGTTTCCCTCGACATGGCGCTCGACCACCACCTGGAAGCGCCGCCCGCGCGCCGCCCGGGCAAAGGCCGCGCGAAACCCGTCCTCGGTGGCGACGGCGACGGTCACCCCGCTGGCAAAGGATCCCACGGCCGGTTTCACCACCACCGGAAGCCGGCCCCGGGCAAAGGCCCAGGCCCGCTCGGCCTCGTCGGGCCTGAACTGTTCGCCCTCGGGCACAGGGAAGCCGGCCCGTTCCAACAACTTCTTGGCGACCGACTTGCTGTTGGTCTGCCGGCGCGCCACCTCCGGCACGCGAAAGGACATGCCCAGGTCGAAATCGACATGGCCCTCGGCCCCGCTCACGCGGTAGAGCCGCGGGCTGAACAGCTCCACCCGCAGACCGCGGCGCAGGGCCGCCTCGATGACCATGTTCCGCGCCAGCCCCAGCCGCTCATGCGGGCGCAGAAACGCGGCCGAATTCTCCGCCACGTAAAGCGGCGCGGGCGACAGCAGCGGCGACCGTCCGGGCCCCGCCGGGACAGCCGGGCCGAGAGACCCGGACGCAGGAGAAACGACCGCCATCTGACCCGAGAAATCGCTGCGCGTGGAGATTGAAACCATGATCCGACTATCGCCTCATCAAGATTACCCTGTTGCCGGAAGGGAGCCCGCCACGCGCCGGGTCGCCGGTCCGCCGCGGTTCCGCCGTCACGACACCCGCCGGCCCACGAACCGGCAAACCGCGAAGAGAATGGCCAGGTTCACCGCCGGTGCGAGAATGGCAACCCACGGTTTCAGGGCGTCTGCGACCCCATCGGCCAAAAGAACCCAGGGAAGCCCCAACGGGAGGAGAAAGACGCCGGACAGCGGATCCTGCTCCTGACCGAAAAGCCCGAAGGTTCCGATCAGGAGCAACGCCAGGGCCCCGAGGTACAAAACCCCGACGATCCGAATGATCCATCTGCAAGCTGTCGCCACAACGCCCTCCAATCCGGCAAACGCGGGGCAGGCAACGCAACGCCCCGCCACCAACCGGCCTTGGCAAACGGCCCCGCCAGGCGCGGGGCCGTCCATGCTCAAGCCGCTTCGGAACCTCCGATCCGGTCAAGGATCGACGCGGGAACCAAACGCGCGGAAGAGACCCGCGGCAGGGCCATCTCGCGGATCGTCCGCTCTTCGCCGTAGAGGTCGAGATACTCGGCATGGTTGTCGAAGACGCGGCGCTGGATGTAATCCACATAGGTCTCGGCCGCGGCACCGTTGGCGAGGATCACGTCATGGTCCTCGGTCTCGACATGGTAGTAGGTCACGCGCTCGGGCAGGCTGTCCATCGGCTCCCAGGCGATGCTCGTGCCATTCACCAGAGCACCCGCGTTGATCGCCAGCCCGTCGAGGATCAGCGCGTGATCGGCGGTCAGCACGAGGTCGGTATGCGGCAGGCCGTCGCCGAGGGTACCGGCGCGGACCCGGACGGGGGTGAAGCGCTCGGCGGGGGTGAAGAGCTTGTGGACGGTCTGCCGCCCGATCCACTTGACCGGCACCGTCCGGCCGTCGGCGCAGGTCACGAGATCGCCGATCTCCAGCCTCTCCACCGCGCACTCCCCCTCGGGCGTGGCGATCAACGTGCCGGCGGCGAAGCAGACGATGAAGAGCCCGGTGTTCACCGTTGCCTCGTTGAGGGTATTGGGAAGCGCAGCCGTTGTCGTGGCGGCATCGTTCTGGCTAAAGATAAACCCGGTGTCGGTCTGTCCCTGTACGGTTACCACGACGTAGTCCACGCCGGAATCGCTGTAGAAGCCGAAAAACTCGAGCGTGTAGTCCACGCCGTCCACCGTGACGGTTCCGAACGTGTCGCCCGACTCGAAACCCAGGCTTCCTGGGCCCGTGTCTTCGCCATCGTCGAGCGTACCGCTTTCATTCAGGAAATTGCCGCTGTTGCTGAAATTGAGGCTGTTCCCATCGCGGTCGAATTGCAGGACCGAACTATAATCCCAAGTCGCCATACCAAAAGTTCCTTTTGTTGTGCATAAAGATTCTGAACGGACGCGTCCTTTGGATAGCCGCTATCAAAGCTGAGTTCGCCGATCCTAGTCTCAAACTACCCGTCGCCTTCGGGCGGACGAGCCTCCTGAGCTGCTATTGTCAGCGCTGTCGTGCAGGACGGGATCGCCACGGAGGTAAACAAGGAAATTTTTCGGGTCATGACGCTTCCCTTTCACTTCGCCCCCGTGAGGCGCGACGGCATTCTGGCCGCCCTGTTCCGACGCCGACCGAAAGCCCTGGTCTTTCGGCGAACTCCGGTGCCGCAACGAAAATGTCAATTCTGACCTCATCATCGAACCGTGTACCGGGTCTACGTAAATCGCGCCAATCAGCGTCTGTGGGTCTGACTGGGAAGCTCGCCGAACAGGTCCCGATAATGCCCGGCCATGCGGCCAAGATCCTCCATGCCCCAGCGCATGGCGACCATCGCAACCGTGCATCGGCTTTCGTCTTCGTTTGCCAGGTCGCGCCGGATGCGGTGCAGACGCAGGCGGCGCGTGTAAGCGCGTGGGCTCTCTCCGAGGATTTCGTTGAAGGCGCGGAACAGCGTCCTACGCGATGTCGCGGCAGCCGATGCGATCTCGTCGACATCAATCGGTTCATTCAGATGCGCATGGATATAGTCGCGCGCGCGCTTCACTATCAGCCCGTGCCCGCGTGGGAACCGCCCCGCATTGGTGCAGCGCGGCGGTCGGGCAAGATGCTCGATGGCGGCCAGCAGCATGTCAGCTCCCAGTGTCAGGTCGTCAAATGCCGAGTGGTGGACTTGCCGGAAACGCCGTCTGAGATGCGCGGTGATGCTCTGATCGAGATCGCGCCTGTGAACGCCCGTGCCTCCCAGCATCGCCGCGTCGAGCACCAGCCCTTGCCGCGCCGCTTCTTCCTCGAGCCGATCCGAAGGAAGCGTCACTGTCGCATAGAGCGACCCATCCGCATAAATCGAGTCGTGCATGTCGCCGGGCAGGAATATCCCGACATTCCCTGTCTTAACATGGCTTTGCCAATGGCTGGTCCCCGGAGCGAGATACAAGCCAACGCCAATGGTGACCCCCTGTTCCGAGAGCGGACCGGAATGCGCCACACGCCCGCGGATCAAGCCGCTTGTCGTGACCAACCCATCCTGTTCGCAAAACACCAAGCCTCCGGACAGGACCCCGGTCGACATCTGGGTCGCATCCAGTCCGGCGCCAAGAACGGCATCTCTCAGATCCTCGATATCCGAGATCGATATCTTGTGCCACGGGTGCGGTTGCCGAGCGACGTTCATATGACACTAAACATGCGAAAAACATGCGAAAAAAATACAACTAAAGCGAGGCTATCATTGCACGTGTCTCGAAGCAATCTTTGGCATTGTGCACAAATGCTCTGGACGGGTCGACGCTCAAGCAGACTGCAACGATGGCCTCATCACCAAACGCTCTCGCTGGAAATGCGGACCCCGAGAACTTTCCTCTCAGAAAACTAATTTTCGGCCAAGGGCGGGCGCGGCGGTGTTCAGCCCGGCTCTCAAACCCGTTTGAAAACAAAAAATGTCGAAGGGCGAGTTAGACGCGATCTTCGCGAGGCACTCCGCCTATGCGGCCGCAACTGTCACCAAAGACCGCCTGCAAAGCGAGGTCGCACAATCCGGCCATTGGGAAGACCACGGCACGCCCGGCAGGGTCAGTTTCCGCGGCGCCGCGAGCGACACTTTGCACTCGGGTAGGAAGGCGGGATCTTTCGCCAAGCGTGGGATAACATTGGCAAGTATCCCGCAGCGCCGATCCGCATGTCGGATCTTATACTGGCGACAAGCGTCTCGGCGCAAACGTTGATCCGAATTTTCAAAGATATCCTTGAGGAGACACCGCAGGGCTATGTCCGTCGTGCGTGTCTTCAGCGCGTATGACGCGATCTGGTATCCCGGCGAAAAGTGATCTGCACGATCGGCGACGCGGCCGCACGTCGGGACGCCGGCAGCCACCCCGGCCATCTTGCCGTGAGGTAAGGGAGCTTTCGGCGAGAAGCCGAGCGTAACCCTGGCAGCCGCCTGTGAGCGGCCGCGCCAGAGCGAATGGATGCAGGCGGATTGGCACGATCTACGTAGACGGCAGGGCGGAACACACTGTTACCGTAGAGGCAAGTTCGGCCCGCGAGGGGAGGACGGGGCAATGGAGGTGGATCGTGGTGCAGTGGACACCCGTTAATGTCATAATCGCGGCAATTCTGATGGCCGGTCCCGCCGCCGCCCAGAGCGATTCTGCGGCGCAGGCCAACAACCCGCTGGCCAATACCAAGGCGCTCAATTTCCAGAACCAGTATACGGGCGAGCTGTCCGGGACGGACCGGGACGCCAACCAGTTCTTCCTGCGCCACGCGCAGCCGTTTTCCGCCTTCGGCGGCAATTGGCTGATGCGCGCAACGCTCCCTGTGAACACGTTTCCGCAGGCCGGAGGTGGCAACGAGACGGGGATCGGTGATTTCAACGTGTTCGCCGCCTACCTGTTCGACACGGGCAACCCGGCCATCAGCTTCGGCATTGGGCCACAGATCACGCTACCCACCGCCACCGATGACGCCGTCGGATCCGAGAAATGGTCGGTCGGCTTTGCCAATGTCCTGTTCAACGGGACGAACCCCAAGTTCCAGTGGGGCTATCTGCTCACCTGGCAGACAAGCGTCGCGGGCGACGACAACCGCGCCGACGTCAATATCGGCGCCTTTCAGCCCTTTGCCTTCTATCAGCTGGGCCAGGGCTGGTATCTGCGCTCGACCGGCACTTGGACCTACGATTTCGAGACGGACGATTACGCGGTTCCGATCGGGTTGGGCGTCGGCCGGGTCTTCAAGTCCGATTTCGCCACGGTCAACGCCTTTTTCGAACCGCAATACTCAGTCGCGACCGAAGGCAATGGCCAGCCCGAATGGGGTGTCTTCGCGGGCGTCAACTTTCAGTTCTGACAAGATCGGGAGAAATTCATGAAGTTCTTTTCGGAAAGATTGTTCACATCTGCCGCACTGCTCTGCGCCACGGCCGTCGCAGCCGTTGCACAGGACGCGGTTCCGCTCGGCCAGGCCACGCTCAGCGGCGATGAGACGATCGCCACGCCCTATGGCACGGTCGAACTGGAGGATTCCTACTTCGGCGAAGAAGATTCGCAGATGCTGTTCGACGCGATGGACCTGCAACGCGCCGCTCAGCTCTACATCTGGTCCACGCCGCTCGTCAGCATGACCACCTGGCGCGATGCCCAAGGCGATGCTTTCGGCACGAACGAGCCGGGCGCCTTCGCGGTTCTGGAAACGCTCAGGGAAAAGCGCGGGATCGTCACCGCCAACCTGACGACGCCTTACATCTTCAACTTCACCGACCTGTCGGATGGCCCCGTGCAGATCGACTATCCCGCGGGCCAGACGGCGGGCGGCGTGCTCGACATGTGGCAGCGGCCCGTCTTCGATCTAGGCCTGACCGGTCCGGACGCCGGCGAAGGCGCCACCTACATCGTCGTCGGACCCGAGGACGACCCGGCAGAGTACGAGGCTGACGGTGTCTACGTCTACCAGAGCGCGACGAACAACGTGCTCGTCGGCATCCGCATCATCGATCCGGACCCGGCCTACTACGACACCTTCGTCTCGGACTACCGGATGGGCCCGGTCGGACAGACCGCGACCAGCGATTTCGTCAGGGGCCGGGACGTGGAATGGAGCGCGACGGCGCCGCGCGCCCTCGCCTACTGGGAGAAGCTCGCCGCCATCGTCAACGAGGAACCCGTGCGCCAGATCGACAAGGCCTGGATGGCCATGCTCGCTCCGCTCGGGATCGTCAAGGGGCAAGACTTCGCCCCGACCGAACGCCAGCGGGAGATCCTGGTCGAGGGTGCGGCGCTTGGAGAGCTGATGGCCCGGAACCTGCAGGTGAACCCGCGCTACGCCGAAGTCTGGTGGGAGGGCACGTCCTGGTACAAGAGCTTCGATTTCCAGGTCGCGCAGGAAACCGACACGATCCAGCAGATCGATGAACGCGCGACGTGGTTCTACGAGGCTGTCGCCTCGACCGAGGGCATGGTCAATCCCAAGCCTGGCGAAGGTCAGGTCTACATGACCTCCAAGCGCGACCAGAACGGCGACATGCTCCGGGCCGACCGCAACTACACGCTGCATGTTCCGGCCGATGTGCCGGTGGGCCAGTTCTGGTCGGTCACGCTCTATAGCGAGAATACGCGCCGCCCCTACGACAATGGCGGCACCGAGATCGCCGATGTCACCAAGGGCAGCCGGACGGAGAGCTTGCAGGTCAACGAGGACGGCAGCGTGGACCTCTATTTCGGCCCCGACGCGCCCGAGGGGATGGAGAGCAACCACTTCAGGACCGTCGGTGACGACGGATGGTTCGTCTATTTCCGTCTCTATGCGCCCGAGGAAGCCTTCTTCGACAAGAGCTTCGAGCTGGACGATTTCCAACGGTTGGAGTGATGACCGGGCCCGCCGGAACGCCCGGCGGGCTGCCCCGAACTCAGTCAATGGAGACCGATCATGCAGCACCTCCTCAAGATAGCGCTCTGGAGCGGCGCATTCGCCGCAGCCGCCGGCATGGCCACGGCGCAATCCGAACGCATTCAGGGCCTCGCCAATCTGCCGTTCGAGAACAACCGCCCCACCGAGGACACCGCGCAGACGCTGATGGAGGAACTGACCTTCCAGCGCGCCACGCAGACCTATCTCTGGGCGATGCCGCTGCTGAACACGATGGGCATGCGCGACGGCGCGGCCGAGGCGTTCGGCACCGGCTACAACATCATGCCGATCTGGACCGAGCGGCTGGATGCACAGACCAGGATCACGACGCCGAACTCGGACCTGATCTACGCCATGGTCTTTGCCGATCTGGGCGAATCCGGCCCGCTGGTCTTCGAAGCGCCGCCGGGGCTGCAGGGGATCATCCTCGATGCCTGGCAGCGTCCGGTTCCGGTCGATGGCCGGCAGTATTTCGGCGATCTCGGCCTGCCCGGACCGGATGGCGGCGAAGGCGGGAACTTCCTGATCGTGCCGCCCGGCTGGGACGGCGAGGTGCCGGAGGATCACTATGTCTACCGGTCTGGGACCAACAACGTCTTCTTCTTCCTGCGCTCTTTCTACCAGAGCCTCGACAACATCGAACCGGCCTCCGAACTGCTGAGGCAGTCGGTCATCTATCCGCTGGGCGAGAAGGACTCGGCCCGGCCGATGGAGTTTCCGGACGCCGCGGGCGGATCCTACGACATGCTGCCGCGGTCCGACGCGACGGCCTTCGACCAGCTAAAGTATCTTGTCGACACTGAGGGCGAGAACCTCGCCGGGCCGGACTGGCTGGGCATGCTCGAAGGGATCGGCATCGCGGCCGACCGCGATTTCGCCCCCGACGACGCGACCCGCGCGATCCTCGATGCGGCGGCCCGGACGGCCTACAAGACCAGTCGCGTGATCGGTTTCCAGCACGGGCTGAACGGTGTGGATTTCCGCGTCTACGACGACCGCCAGTGGCTGAATCCCGTCAACAACGTCTCGGCGCGCTGGCCGGACGTGCCGGTCGGCCTGGACTGGATGTCGACGGAAGCGGGCTACCGCGAACTCGACGCACGGGCATGGTTCTTCACGGACTATTTCTCGATCAGCCCCGGCATGGTGTCGATGACGCCCGGCAAGGGCGCGTTCTACATGATCGGTTTCGAGGACGCCGAAGGCGACCCGCTGGTGGGCAATCGGAGCTACACGCTCGACCTGCCACCGGACATCCCCGCAGAGCTCTTCTGGTCGGTCACGCTCTACGAGGCCGAGAACGCCTCGGGTCTCGACAATGGGCAGCCCTTCCCCTCGCTCGGCAAGCTCGACGAGCCAGCCCAGAATGACGACGGCAGCACCACGCTCCATATCGGCCCTGAGGCGCCGGACGGACAGCAGGCCAACTGGCTCGCGACGGCGCCGGACCGGGGCTTCTTCGCGATCCTGCGCCTCTATGCGCCCGCGGAACCGGCACTGGACGGAAGCTGGAAGCCCGGCGACATCGAGAAGGCCGAATGATTGCAGAGCCAGGCGATCACCGCGAAAGGACACGACATGAAACGACTTCTTCTGAGCATTACACTGGCCAGCGCGATGGGGGTCGCAACCGCTCCGTCACCGGTCACGGCACAAGACAGCGCAGTTGACACCGGGGTGGGCGAGAACGGCGTCGCTCTCCCTTCCAGCCCCGCGTTTATCGAAGACGGCGGGGAGCCGGTGGCCATGGAGAACGTGGTGCGCGCAGAAACCGCCAAGTATCTCGCGGCGGAGACCATCACCACCGGTCCCAACACCTTCAGGCATGAACGCGAGGGGATCGACCTCGACAACCAGACCGTCATCCGGTCGAATTTCGACCTGGTCTATTCCTATGGGGTTTGGGATGTCAGCGAAGGCCTGACCATCGAGGTTCCCGACTACGACCTTTTGCACCTCGTGCAGGTGCTGGACGAAAACTCTGTCACCATCGGCGTCGCCTACCCCGGAGACACTCTCTCGATCGGTCCCGACGACGTCACTCATGGCAATCACGTCTATCTGTTCATGCGGACCCAGCCGCGGGACCGGACGGAGGCCGGGATGGACGAGATGCGTCAGCGGCAGGACGCGGTGACCGTGACCGCGGGGTCGAACGCGCCCTACGAGCCCGACGTGCAGTACGATCTCTCCAGCTTCAACACGCTGCGCGATGATCTGATCCGGCGTGCACCGACAGAAGCGGTCATCGAGGAGGGCTTCGTCGATGATATCGACGACATCTCCAAGCCGCAGTTCCAGCTGACCAATCTCGCCGGATGGGGCGGTCTGCCGGCCCGGCATGCCTTCTATTTCGTCGTGCTTCCCGGAGATAAAGGTGCGGCAGGTGGCGATACGGCCAGCGTCACTTTCGAGCCGCCCGACCTCCGCTATGACGATGCCGGCTACTGGTCGCTGACCTTCTACAACGCCGATGGCTGGGTCGAGACCGACCCCTTCGTCGTCAACAGCCGCACTGCGACGACCAACGAGGACGGAAGCGTCACGATCACAGTCAACGGCGGCCCGGACGCGATCAACAGCGTCGAGGCGCCAGAGAACTGGAACGCACTGTTCCGGAACTATCTGCCGGTATCGGTCGACGAGATCGTGGGTTTTCGCGACGACTTCAACGAAAATCATAGGGTGCTTTCCAAACCGTAGTCTTGGTCTGGGTACAGAGCAGCGGCGAGCGCGGTGCTACCGCCCGCCGAGGGCCCCTCACCGACGCTAGGCATCTGCGCCGGAGAAACGCTGACGCGCGTCGGCGTCCCGGTCGTTCGAAGCTCGTGCAACGAACCGCCGCAATTGCGAACGTTCGATCTCAGTTCCATCTCGTCGGTATGCGCCGTTCCCGCCCCATTGGCATTTCGCTTGCTTTCGGGAACGAGGGGGCATGTGGCTGAGGGGGGCGGTGC
>CANMQJ010000042.1 GCA_947500005.1 uncultured Paracoccaceae bacterium
CCACGCAGCTCTGGAAACTCAGACCATGGCTGCGTAACTTAAATCAACCAGCCTCCGGCAAACCCGGCGCGGTTCAGTCGAAGGGATGGCCCAGGAGACAGAGAGATACGGGGAGCCCATGCCAGACCATGTCCCCTTGCCCATCGGGACTGCTTTACCCCAAGCCCAGCACGCCGCTAGCGGCCCAAGTGGCTATCACCGGCTCTCGCCCCCCTGCCCTTCCGTGCTGCGGAATGCAGGGCCTTGCCGCGACGGGCTATCGATACCGGAATATTCAGGACACGGACCGCACCAACGGCTGCTTTCGATCTCGACGTACTGTCGCTCAGCGAGCTGAAGAAAATGCAGAATGACGTCGCCAAAGCGATTGCCACATTCGAAGATCGGCACAAGGTGGAAGCCCGCGCCAACGTGGAAGCTTCCGCCCGAGACCTCGGCTACTCCCTAGCCTACGGCGACCCCGAACAGCGCACCGACTCCAGCGGTCGCCGCCATGGCGAGTGCACCCCAGAGCGTGACCCTTGCAGCACCTCGAATAACACCAGCACCGCCAGCAGAAGCGCCTAATCCACCAAGAACCGCGAGGCCGAGGATCGTCGACACGGCGACCAAGAAAACGATCCGTGCATCCGGGACGACCAGTACGACGATCAAGGGCAGCACCGCACCCACGGCGAAGGTCAGCGCCGACACCAAGGCGGCCTGGATCGGGCGGGCTGTCACGGTCTCGGAGATGCCAAGCTCGTCGCGGGCATGCGATCCGAGCGCGTCACGTTCGGTCAGTTGCACGGCCACCTTTTCGGCAAGGTCTCGGTCCAGCCCTCGCTCGACATAGATTTGGGTAAGTTCTTCGAGTTCGGCCTCGGGTGTTTCCGCCAGTTCGCGGGTCTCGCGCGCAAGGTCAGCGTTTTCCGCGTCAGTCTGAGAACTGACTGAGACGTACTCGCCTGCCGCCATGGACATCGCGCCGGCCACGAGGCCAGCCAGCCCCGCTATAAGGACCTCCGGCTTTCCCGATCCTGCTGCGGCGACGCCGACCACGAGGCTTGCCGTCGACACCAGCCCGTCGTTCGCGCCGAGAACGGCGGCCCGCAGCCAGCCGATGCGATGCACCATGTGGATTTCGGAATGCGAGAGGCGGCTCATGGCGTGGCTCCTTGCGCGATGTCATCCTGCCCGGAGGAGACAGCCTTTGGTTTCGGAATAGTGGGTTCATGGGGCGCGATGCGCAGCGCGCGGAGGGCGTTCAGGATCACTGCAACGTCGATGACCTCCTGCAGGAGCGCCCCCTGCACCGGAGTGAGATAGCCGAAAGCCGCCGCGATCATGCCCATGACCGAAAGGCCGATCCCGGCGACAACGCTTTCGACAGCGATGCGGCGCGCGCCGCGCGCGATCTCGATCCCTAGCCCGAGCCGGTCGATACGGTCGACAAGCAGCACGACATCCGCCGCCTCCGCCGATGCTGCGGCCCCGCGTGCGCCCATCGCGACACCCACATCGGCCGCCGCAAGCGCGGGCGCGTCGTTCACGCCGTCGCCCACCATCATGACGGGCCCGTGCTTGCGCTCGCTGAGGACGAGCAGGACCTTCTGGTCCGGCGTCAGCCCGGCCCTCAGACCGTCGAGCCCAAGCCCCTCGGTGACACGCTCGGCCACGTCGGCGCGGTCTCCGGTCGCGAGCAGGATCCGCGCGATCCCCTCGCGGCGCAGGCCTTCCAGCATGGCGCCCGCGCCGTCGCGCAACGGGTCGGACATCACCAGATACCCCGACAGATGACCGTCCACTGCCACAGCGACCAGGACCGATCCTGCGCCTTTGGCGGGGTGATCGTCTCCCATTCGCCCAACGCGGGACACAACGAAACCGTCGCCGCCGACGATCACGCTGTGGCCCTCGACATGACCCGCGACCCCTTCACCCGGAAACTCGGCAACCTCGGATGGCACGGGCAACGAGAAGCCCCGCGCCTTCGCGGCCGCAACGATGGCCTGCGCGACAGGGTGCTTGGAGGCCTGATCGAGCGCGGCAGCGAAGCGCAGGATGTCGCCCTCGGCCATGCCGTCATGGCTGTCGATCGAGACGATTTGCGGCCGGCCGTCCGTCAGCGTGCCGGTCTTGTCGAGGATCAGCGTGCGGATGCGCGCCATCGTCTCGAGCGGTCCCGCGCCTTTGATCAGCACCCCGAAATGCGCCGCGCGCGACAGGCCTGCGACCAGCGCGACCGGCACGGCCAGGATCAGGGGACATGGCGTTGCGACGACGAGCACGGCGACGGCCCGGATCGGATCGCCCGTGAACCACCAGGCAGCGAAGGCAATGCTGACCGTGACCGCCAGAAACCCCAGCGACCAACGGTCGGCCAGCCGCGACATCGGCGCCTTGGAGGCCTGCGCCTCTTCCACCAGCCGGACGATCCCGGCATAGGTGCTGTCCTTGGCCTCGTGAGTTGCGATCAGGTCGAAGGCTTCGCCCGCATTGGTCGATCCGCTCATGGCCTCGGCGCCGTAACGGAGCCGGACGGGCAGGGATTCCCCCGTCAGCGCCGAGGTATCGACGAAGGCCGTCTCTGAGCTCACGGTGCCATCCACCGGCACCACGTCGCCCTGCCGGATCAGAAGGCGGTCGCCGGGCGCAATTTCGTTCAGCGGCACTTCCTCCAGCCCGCCATTCCGGTGTCTTGTCGCGGTCCGAGGCACACGGGACAGCAGGTCGTGCATTTCACGGCGGGCACGCCCTTCCGCGAAGGCTTCGAGGAAGGTGCCGCCGGAATACATTACGGCGACCACCGCCGCGGCGAGGGTCTCGCCGAAGACGAGCGCCGCCGACATGGAGAGCGCGGCGACAATATCGAGGCCCACTTCGCCGGAACGCAGGCTGCGCAGGATCTCGACCACGAGCGCGGCGAGCGCGGGAACGACGCCCGCGATCCAGACCGCGTTCGCGACGTCGGGTTCGCCGGAAAAGTAGAAGGCAAGTCCCGCAATCAGGCCGGTCGCGGCAATGAGCAGGATAGCGGTCTTGAAGCGGTCGGTCCGTGTCGTTTCCATGCGGCTCATCTCCCCTCGGCTGAGGCGATTGCCGCTGGCTCTTCGGAAAATAGTCGTCCGACTCCCACGCCCCTTACGTTGACAACATCATCGCGCAAGAGGAACAGGGCGTCGAGGCCGCTTTGTTTTGCGAGCGTCGCGCCTTTGACCGGCCCAAGCACCATGAGGGCCGTCGCCCAGGCATCTGCCTCTGCACAGCTGCGGGCCACGACCGTGATGGAGGCCGGCGACGCGATCAGCGGCGCTCCCCGCCTCGGGTCCATCGTGTGCGACAGGCGGCGCCCCTGCACCTCGACCCAGTGACGGTAGTCGCCCGAGGTCGCGACGGCGGCATCCTGAAGCGCGAGGATCGAATGCGGCGTCCGGCGCTCGGCGTCCGGCGCCTCGACCGCGATGGTCCAGGCTTCACCGTCCGGCCTGAGGCCCATTGCACGCATCTCGCCATCGATCCCGACGAGTCCGTCGGATATGCCTTGATTGCGGAGGATTTCGGCCAGTCGATCCACGCCGTAGCCCTTGGCGATGCCATTCAGGTCCAGCGCGATGGGTGCGGCCTTGCGCACGTGTTCGCCGTTGATCTCGAGCACGTCATGCGCCGGGCGGCGCGAGGCGGCCATCGCGGTGCGGATGCCATCCGGCGCGGCGGCCTCCGGTCCGAAGCCCCAGGCCATCACCGCGTCGCCCATGCCGATGTCGAAGGCTCCGCCAGAGGCGCGGCCAATTTCCAGGCCGAGGCGTAGCACCTCGAGCAATCGTGCAGGAACAGCGATCCATTCACCGATCGGTGCCGCGTTGAGCCGCATAAGGTCGCTGTCCGGCTTCCAGGTCGACATCTGTCCGTCCACCTCATCCACGGCAGCCTGCAATGCCGAGCGGACCGGCCCCGGGTCGAAACCGGGGTCCGCGAATAACAGCGCCGACCACCTCGTGCCCATCGTCGGCCCGTTCAGCGCGATGCGCGCCCGCTCAGTAGACATCTTCGACATACCGCCCCTCCGCCTTCAGGACTGCTGGTGTCAGCCCGGCCGGCGCGAGGATCTCGGCCAGCGCCTCGGACACGCCGGCGGCCATGTCTCGTCCGCCGCAGACCATCACGCGCGCCCCATTGCGGATGAGCTCCGCGACCTGAGTGGCCTCGCTGCGCAGCGCGTCCTGGACGTAATGGGGACGCGCCCCGCGCGAGACGGCCGTGACCAGCCGGCTTACACGCCCTTCGTCCTGCCATCCGGGGAACTCCTCGCCGTAGAAGAAATCGCTGTCGGGATGGCGCATGCCGAAGAACAGGTGGATCGGCCTGCGGCGCGTATTGCCGCGCACAAAGCCCGCTAGCGGCCCGATGCCGGTCCCCGCGCCGATCAGGATCAGGGGCGCCCGGCTTCGGCCCGGACGGAAGCCGGGGTTGGGGCGCAGGAAGGCGCTCACCGTGTCGCCAGGTTCCAGCGCTGTGAGCTGACCCGAGCAGAGCCCGCCGGGATGCTTCTTGACCACGATCTCGATGAAGCCGTCGCGGCGCCCAGAGGCGAGCGAATAGAGCCGCGGGACGGTCCCGCCTTCGGGCAGAATGCCGATCAGGTCACCCGTCTGGAACCGTGCGAACCCGCCCCCGAGCAGCCGTTGCCCGAGCGAGACGCGGGGAAACGCGAAGCGGAGGATGGCGGTCGGGGCCTGCACCTCGGCGCCGTAGTCGCGGCGCGAGACGAGGGTCAGCGTGGTCGTTTGCGGCTGGACCGGCTGGTGCGTCAGTTCGAGTTCGATCCCGAGAGCGTCTCCGAGCGCCCCGCCCCAGCGCGCGAAATCCTGCGGCGATTGCCGGTCGATTGTGTCGAGCGGCAGAAGCTCGGGCCAGCCCTTCGCCTCTGCCGCAGTCGCGACGGACTTGGCGAAGGCGCAATAGGCCGGAAAGCTGCGGTCGCCGAAGCCGAGCACTGCCAGAGGAATGTCCGGCGCGCGGTCGGTCGCGTTCAGCCGGTCGAGAAAGCCCTTCGCCGAGGCCGGCGCCGCGCCGTCGCCATAGGTCGCGGCCAGCAGGATGATCCGCCGGGCGTTGGTGTAGCGCTCAGGGCCGAAGCCCGACATCGGGCCGACATGGACGCTCTGCCCGGCTTTCGTCAGCGCGGCGTGCAGCGTCGCGGCAAAGCCCCAGGTGCTGCCGCCCTCGCTGCCGACAAGCAAGATCGTCTCGGCGCGTCCGGCGGGCTGGTTGCCCCGGATGCGTGGTCGCCCGGGCCGCCCGGCGAGCCAGACCAGCACGCCGGTCGCGCCCATGGCCGGCACGCCGAGCGCCATGAGCCCCAGCACGAGCCCCAGCGTCGCCGCACCCTGTCCGGTGTGCAGCATGTAGATGGTCTCCGAGACGCGCTCCCACCCGGTCAGGTCGGCCCAGGCCAGCAGCGCCCCGTCGCCCTGATCGAGATATCCGGTGCCCCGGTCGGTCTTGAGCGTGAATACGTCTGTTGCGTCGCCGGGATAGGGAAAGCTCAGCTCGCGCAACTCGGCGACCGGCGTTCGCCGAAGCGTGGGCATCCGGCCCGGAGCGAAGCCGGTCTCCCCACTGACCTCGGCAGGGGCGACCGGCAGGACGCCTCCGTCCGGCAGGAGATCGAAGGTAGACGCCGTCATCCAAAGCGCGGTCGTGGAGGACAGGACGAGGCCGACAACGGCGATGCGTGCGATCTCGGCGTGCAGCCGCCCGGCAAGCGGTCCGCGCAAGGGTGAAAACCAGCGTCGCCAGCCGCCCACCCGCCGCGCGACCAGCGTCGCGCCGGAGAGCGAGAGGATCAGCATCGCGGCCGCCCCTGCGGCCATGGCGATGCGGCCGCCGTCCCCGAGGAACAGCGAGCGGTGCAGGTTGGTGAGCCAGCGTTCGGCCTGGTTCGGGTCGGCCGAGGCTACGCCCTCACCCGTCGCCGGGTTGATTACGGCGGCACCCGGCGCGCCCTGATCGAACCAGTAGGCAGTGATCCGACCGGAGGGCGACCGGCGGATCTGCTCGACGCCCGGATAGACGGCCTGGATGCGGTCCGCGAGAGCGGCTACGGTCAGTCCGGCTTCCGCCTGCGGCGCGGCGATGCGCTCGGCCGCAGGGAAGACCGACAGTGCCGCGCCGCTCAGGCCCAGGATGGTAACGAGCGCAAGGGCCAGAAGACCCGGCCAGCGATGGAGTGCACGGATCATGGCCCCACCCTTCACATGTCGTAGGCGAAGCTGGCGATGTACCGGCGCCCGCGCACCGGCGTGCCCGCGCCGTCGGTCGTGAGCGGTACGGCCACCTCGTTCGGACTGTCGCGCATGTCCTCGACGGCCGCGTCGATGTGGAGCGTGTAGCCCGCATCAAAGAGCGCGTCGGCGAGGTCGAGCGTGATCTCGAGCGTGCGGCCCGCGCCGACGCTGGCGCCGGTGATTCCGTTCACCTGCGCGGTGTCGCCGCCGGTGGCGCGGTACCAATCGCTGAGGTGCTCGTAGTACTTGGACTTGCCGCCAGCCATCCAGAGACTGCCGACATAGGCGCCCGAGGTGTCGGTGACGTAGAGCGCGAGATAGGCCCCGTCGCCGCCGTAATTGTTGAGGGTCGTGGTGAGCGTCACCGGCCGCGCCATGGCGAGGCCGGGGAGCGTCAGCGCGGTGGTGAGCGCGAGCGTTGCGAGAAGCGATTTCATCGGGTTGATCCTTGTTCGGAGAGGAGCTTGAGAGCGGTTCAGTTCACCTGAACCTGCGGCGGGGTGCCGTTCCCGAAGAGGCCGTTCTGCGGAGGGGCGACCGTGCCGGCGGGCGCGGGATTGCGGGCGCCGCCACGGTCGTCGTCCTCATCCTCGTAATCCATCTCGACGATCTGCAACGTCGCCGGATCGAGCTTCACCTCGATCTCCCGGCCATCCTGATCTCGGCCCTCGATCTCGTAGCAGCCATCGTCGATCTCGAAGTCGCGCACGGTCCAGCCGTTTTGCTCAGCCAGCTGCATCACGGCCTCGCGCGGCTGCCACTGGTCACGGGGCACGCGGCACTCGTCGTCGTCGGCCAGGGCGGCGCCAGCGGGCAACAGGGCGATCAGGGCGAAGGCGGTCAGGGTCTTCTTCATGGCAGGGTCTCCTTGTCATCTGCTGAGGACAATCTGGAGACAGGACCTGAGGCCTTCCTGACGCGTCGGCGATTCCCGCTTCAGCTTGCCGTCAGGAAAATGGCCCCGCCGATGAGGGCGGGGCCAAAAAGGTGCGAGCGCAGGCCACAGGGCTGACATGGCGATGCGCCCTGCCCCGCGGTTAAGCGAATTCGAACTGCTCGAAACGGACACGGCGAGGCGTTTGGCCTTGCGCCTTCAAGCCCTTCAGGACCCCGTCCTTCAGGCCGGTTGGGCCACAGAACCACAGATCGGCTTGCCGGACTGCGAAAGGGGTGGCGCTGATCAGCCGCTCAGCCGTGAGCCTGCCATCGCGCGCCGTGACGAACACCTCGAAACTGAACCTCGGGTTGCGGGCAACCGCAGCGCGCAGCGTCTCTACGCCAATCGCTTCATCTTGTGTCGGAACGCAGTAGATGAGGTGAATGTCGCGACTCTCCGCCTCTGTCAGGCTTTCCGCCCAGGCGAGGAACGGCGTGATACCGATGCCGCCGGCAAGCCATATTTGGCGCGCACCGCCCTTGCGGAAATTGAACCGTCCATATGGCCCTTCGACCTGCACACGCGTTCCGGTCCGCAAGATGGCGGGCAGGCTTCGTGTCCAGCCACCCAAGCCCCGGATGGAGAACGTCAGGGTGCCGTCAGGGCGCGGGGCGCTGGCGATCGTGAAGGGGTGCGGCTCGGACAGTCCCGCCTCTGGCGCGCGGAAGAAGGCGAATTGCCCCGGCCGCCACCGCATGGCCCGCCCCTCGGGGCGGAGGGTCAAGGTGGTCGTGTCACCGGTCTGCCTGATCTGGCTGACGGTGAAGTCTCTACGCCGTAGGTGCGGAGCGAGCAACTCGGTGAAGATCCAGGCGACCACTCCGGCGATGCCGAAAGCATTCAGCACCAACATGAATGTCGGGTCTACCCCAGCAGGCATGTCGACAAAAAACTGGTGAAACACCACGATTGCAAAAAGGGCTCCCATGAAACGATGGCTGAACCGCCAGAGCTGATAGGGAATCTCGAGCCCGATGAAGGGCAATCTCCGGAACCAGCTGACAGCGACTAGGGCGAGAAGTGCGTTGAAGGCAAGTTCGCCCGCCTCTTCACCTAGGTCCCCAAGGGAGGTTTCACGCACCAAACGCTCGAAATCCGGCTCTATCTGCTGGTGCAGTATCATCAGGACCATCGCGGAAATGCCGAGCCATTTGTGGACCCGGTACATTCGATCGAGACCGCCGAACAATGGTTCCACCAGTGGCGGCCGTGCGGCGAGGATCAAGGTCTGTGCCATCGCGACAACTGCCGCGGCCCCGACGGCAATACCAAATGCTGCATCCGCACCATAAGGCGCATAGGTGTTCATCCCGAACAGAGCCGCCAGCAGGCATGGCAGCGCCACCAGCACCGGGCCCGTCAGGGCCAGAGGAGAGTTGAGGGAAAGCCGAGGGAGTGTGGGAAGGCCCGGCGCAGAGACATTACCATCACGATGCGCCGTATCAGTCATCGTCGCGTCTCTCGTGATCGCGGTCGCGACGATCATCATCGTCGTCCTCAAACTCGAACTCGATTACTTCCAACGTCGCCGGGTGGACCGTCACCTCGATCGCACGCCCTTGGGCATCCCGGCCGTCAATTTCGTAGCAGCCATCGTCGATCTTGATGCGGCGCACCGCCCAGCCATTTTCCTCGGCAAGACGGGCAACCGCGTCGCGCGGCTGCCAATCAGCCATCGGAACGAAGCAGTCGTCGTCAGCCAGCGCCGCGCCGGCCGGGAAGACCGCGAGAAAGCCGATAATTGTCAATGTCTTCTTCATGGGGCACACTCCTAGTGGCTCGCCTCTTGATGCACTTCATGCGCTGCGAAACTGACGACAGCCTGAACGGGCGCGACCCACAGGCTTCAGCTTCGTGTCAGCCAGACGGATCATGCAGGGACATCAGACAAGAACGGGTACGACCATGCGCATATTGCTGATCGAAGACGACACGACCCTCGGCGCTGCCGTGCGCGACCAGATCGCAGCCGATGGCCAGTCAGTGGATTGGGTTACGCGGTTGGATGCGGCAAGCGATGCCATGGCTGCTACGTCCTACGACTTAATCCTGCTCGACCTGATGCTGCCGGACGGGCGTGGCATCGGGTTCCTCAAGGTTTTGCGCACGCGGGGCGACGTGACGCCGGTCATCATTCTTACCGCACTCGACCAAGTGTCGGACCGCATCGAAGGCCTCAACGCGGGCGCAGACGACTACCTTGTGAAGCCTTTCGACCTGTCGGAACTGTCGGCGCGGATCGGATCGGTCGCGCGGCGCTACAGCGGCAACCCCAACCCGATCCTGACCCACGGACCGCTCGACATCGACCTTGCTGCGCGCAGCGTCCATCGGGATGGCAGACATGTGCCGCTGACGGCGCGGGAATGGGCGCTCTTCGAAGCCTTCCTCGCGCGCCCCGGGCAGCTCCTGTCCAAGGCGCAGTTGGAGGAGAAGCTCTACGCCTTCGACGCCGAGGTCGAGAGCAACACCATCGAGGTCCATGTCAGCCGCCTGCGGAAGAAACTGGGGAGCGCAATCATCGAAACCGAGCGCGGCATGGGCTACCGCCTGGGCAGGCCATGAGGTGGCCCGCAAGCCTTCAGGCGCGGCTCGGCCTATCCGTGGGGCTGGTGCTGACGGTGCTGTGGCTGCTGGCTGCGACGGTGACGGCCGTGATCGTCCGGGCCGAAATGGACGAGGTCTTCGACAGCGCGCTCCGTGAGACAGCGGAGCGGATCCTGCCGCTGGCAGTAACCGACATCGTCGGGCGGGAAGATCAGGGTGTGACCCAGCGGCTCGCCCCGATCCGTGCGCACGACGAGTTCTTCACCTATCTCGTGCGCGATGCCGAAGGCCGCATCCTGCTGCAATCGCATGCGGCGGACCCCACCGTGTTCCCCTCCTATGACGGGCCCGGGTTTCGCCAGACCGCGACGCACCGTCTCTACAGCGACGCGGCGCTTCAGGACACGATCCGCATCACAGTGGCCGAGCCGCTGGCCCACCGCATGTCGGTGGCTCGCGAAATCCAGATGGGTCTCGGCCTGCCCTTGCTGATCGTGCTTCCAGTGGCCTTGATCGCGATCATCCTGGCAGTTCGCTTCAGCCTTGATCCTCTGCGCCGGTTCCGCGCGCGGCTGGAAACACGTGGCGCTCGCGACCTTTCGCAGGTTCCTCACGAGGGGCTTCCAACTGAAATCGGCCCGTTGGCTGATACGCTGAACAGCCTGCTGGCCAGATTACGTGAGGCGTTCGAGGCCGAGCGAAGCTTCGCCGCGAACGCCGCTCACGAGTTGCGCACACCACTCGCGGGAGCGATCGCGCAGGCGCAGAGGCTCAGGTCGGAAACCAAGGACCGAGCGGCTGCACAACGTGCGACCGACATCGAGGAGACGCTGAAAAGGCTGACGCGACGCACAGAACGCATGATGCAACTCGCGCGGGCAGAAGGCGGGCGATTGAGGATGGACAAAAGCTCGGATCTGAGGGGCGTTGCGAGAATTGTGGTGGACGATATTGGCCGCACGGGCACGCCAGATCGTATCAGGCTAAATCTTCCCGACATGGCTGTCATGTCAGATCTTGATCCCGACGCCTTCGCCATCCTGTGCCGGAACCTCGTGGAAAACGCTCTTCGTCACGGAGCACAGGCTTCCCCGGTCGACGTCACGCTGACCGCATCTGGCCAGTTCACCGTAGCAAATGACGGCCCCGTCGTGCCGTGCGAAACACTCGACCGGCTGACAGCGCGTTTCGAGCGGGCCTCTGCCACCTCCGACGGCAGCGGCCTGGGTCTTGCCATCGTCGCCGCAATCGCAGAGCGGATCAGCAGCCGCCTTGTCCTTCAATCGCCGCGGCCGGGCCGGACCACAGGTTTTCAAGTATCACTCAGGTTGCCGATAGACGACAGCGAGTGACAGCGACATCCACTTTGGTTCCCAAAGGGCCAAATGCAGCCTCGGGATCAAGATCATCAGGGCCTGGCCTGGCGCGTCGGTTACCGTGCTATGCAGCGTCACGCTCGGAAAGGCAGCGCACAGCGCCAGCAGCCTGTTCGGAATGGACCCCGCGCTGATGAACGTCATGTAACCAGCGCTCACCATGGGGGTGACCGCTGTTTCCAGCATATAGGGATGGTCGACGAAAAGGCTTCCCGAACATGGTAGAAGCAGACTGTCGGAAGCGATTGTTAGCCGACTGACTATCTCCGGTCACGGGGGCATTACTAGGCCCAGGTGCACACCTGTGCCACGCCTGGGCCCTCGGGAAGTGAGGCCGAAGCCTCACCCGAAGGGATCGTATTCCGAGACGATCACGACCTCGTCTCCGTCGATTTCATCAGCGGGGACGGCGCCATAGGTTCCATCACCGGCCTGGAAGACGACGATCGAGACCATGAGCGTGGCGGCGAGAGAGGCGGCGAAGGCGTGAGCATCTTTGCGGGACATCTGTTTGGCTCCTGTCTTGGAGGCGGAGGACCATCCCCCGCGCGACAGGACCTCGCAGGCCCGAAGACTGCCTGACATCACCGGGTGCGTTCGGCCCGAAAAAGTGAAACGGGGCCGAATCCATCCGGCGGCACGGGTTCGCCCGTAGTCCGACCCCTTGCGGGTTGATTTTGAGGCCAGGATTCGGGGCAAGGAAGGGAATGGCGAGCGGGGGATGGTGCGACCGCTGACAGGAGCCGGGTGTCCCGCTGATGCTTTCGCTGCCAGCCTCCCGGGCAGACATTTGGTAGAAGACCTAGTTCCGTGATGGATTGGATCCTATGGTGCTCCGCGATTTCGCGGGACAGGGTCCTGATGGGTGAGAGGCCCGCGCTTCGGCGGGCCCTTCGGGTTCTACATGGGCTCAGGCGGCAAGCTCCGCGCCCCCTGCCCTACCGGCGGCTTCTTCGCCGACAATTTCGAGCCGCGCGTTGCGATAGCCTTCCCTGGCGATCCAGAGTTCGGCAGCCGTGACAGACCCGGCCAGGTGGAGCAGTTCCGTGCAACCGCCGAAATCCAGCAGGACGCGCACCTGTCCGGGCTTCGGCTCCTCAGCCACCTCGAAGGTCAACGCACTGTCAGCCGAATGCGTTCGCATGATGGTGACGAGAATGACCCCGTCCGAGGCGAAGTTTCCCTCGTGCAGCGTGAACGACGCCGGCGCCGTCCAGGTCGGATAGGGTCGCGGCGGCTCCTTCTTGACGAGACGTCCAACGCCGTTGGAGCGTTCCCAGGCCGCGAGCTTCTTCGTGAACCGCGCAGGCGGTTTCGGACTGTTGTCGGTGTAGCGAATGAGCGCGCCCAGGGGCGCGGTGTCGAGAATGGTGGTTGCAGACATGATTCCTCATCCTGAATGCGTCATTTTGCATTCATCTCGTTGATATTGTTGACTTTTATGTGATTGCGGGCGGGGAAACCCGCCCTCGGATGGCGCGGATCACTCCGCAGCCATCATCGATGCATCATCACCCGGCAGGTCAGCGGTGAGGAAGGCAGGAAGGTCGACATCCTCGCTCTGGTCGGCGTCGGAAACGGGTTCAGACGCCCCCTGCCCTTCCGCGTCGTCGAGTGCTGCCAGATCGTGACGGCGAAGAACCTCCGGCAACCAGCCGCTGCCTTTCAGCAGACGCTCGGCTTCGGTCGCCATCTCGCCCTTCTTGAGGTGATCGAGGAGTTGCGCCGTCCCCTCCCCTTTCGCCTCGCGCACGGCCTCGAGGATCCGGGCCTTGGGTACGCGGTTCAGGTAGGTATCGGCCGTCGGCTGCCAACCCGCCTCGACCATGTCGAGATCGACCGCCTGTGCGACCAAGTCGGACTGGGTCATCCGCCTGGTCAAACCGCCGGCGGAGATACCGGCACCATAAGGGTTCACCTTCTCGTGGAGCGCGTTGATCCCGAAGCTGAGGCAATGCGCGAGCAGGGACAGCCGGCTCGGCTGATCAAGGGAGGTCAGGTAGTCCCAGAGCGCGGCATCGTTGCCGAGCGGCAAGTCGGCCTCCCACTCCGCGTGTCGGTCGTCCACCAGCTTGGCTACGACGCTTTCCTTCAGATCGCTCGCCTGCGCGGACATGTAGACGTGACGCACCGAGGCATCGAGGCAGCTGCCGGCCGAACTGGACGTCCGGAATGTGTCATTGACGAGCTTCAGGAGCAGCAGCGTCAACGCGACGTCAGGGGAGCGCCCGACCGCTTCGCGCAGTGCCAATGTCCGGTGCGCCGTCAACTCCATGACCAGCCGCTCAGGCAAGGGCTTCAACGCACCATCGTCCTCGTCGTCGGGCACGTTGGCGGCAAGCGCCTGACCGGCAGAGGTGATCACCGTGCCATGGCCGACACCATCCGCGCTGCTCGCAGCCGAAAGCTCAGTGCCCTGCCCGTCTGCTGCCGGTTCACCGCTGTGGACATCGGCGTCTTCCCGTGGCTCATCCTCGGGCCGCACAAAGCCCCGATAGACGGCAAGCTCGCCAAAGCGGTCAAGCGTCACGAAAGCCCCTGCCCGTGCGATCTCCACATCGTCGAAGATCAGCGGCCGGGCCTCGAGCTTCTCCATCGCGACTTCCAACGCGCCAAGGCGCGCGTCGATCTCTTCGGGGAATTCATCCTGGCCCTCGTATTCCTCCTCGAGCGCCCGGTACTCGGCAAGCAGCTTGGCATGGGCCGCGCCTTCGTCATCCGTCATCGGCGCTGGATCTCCGCTCAGTCGCCGCAAACCGTGGCTGTAGCCATAGGGCAGGTCGAGCGAGACCTCGATCCATTTCCAGCCCTCGGGCGCGATGGCTTCGGCTTCAGCCTGAAGCTTCTCGCTGACCAGGCGATCAAGCAAGGCAGGGTCTTCCAGCCAACCGCCGTCGTCACCCTGGAAAAGGTCGTGCAACATGGTGCCGCCAGCCATCTCGTACGCCTCGATGCCGACAAAGACGGCACGACGGTCAGAGGCGCGCACCGAGGTTTCCGTCAGCATCCGCCGGATCTGATAGGGTTCCTTGTTCCACGACGACCGGATCGCCTCCCAGACCTGAACCTGACGCTCGTGATCCGGATTGACGGTGAAGGCCATCAGCTGCTCCAGCGTCATTTCATCCTCGGCATAAAGTTCGAGCAGGGCAGGGGCCACGGCGGCGAGTTTCAGGCGCTGTTTCACCACCTGCGGCGTGACGAAGAAGGCGGCTGCGATCTCTTCATCGCCTTGACCCTTCTCCCGAAGCGCCACGAAGGCGCGGAACTGGTCGAGCGGATGCAGGGCTGCGCGCTGCATGTTCTCAGCGAGCGAGTCGTCTTCGGCGAGGATCGCGGAAGTGGCATCCCGCACGATGCAGGGAATGGGCGTGGTCTTGGCCAAGCGTTTCTGCTTCACCAGGAGAGACAGGGCCTGGAAGCGCCGACCGCCAGCGGGGATTTCGAACTTGCCGGTCTCGGAACCATCATCCGCCAGAACGGGTCGAACGCTCAGGCTCTGCAGCAACCCGCGGCGGGCGATGTCTTCGGCCAGTTCCTCGATGGAGATGCCGGCCTTGATGCGCCGGACGTTGGACTGGCTCAGCATGAGTTTGTCGAAGGGAATGTCCCGGGACGGGGACAGGGTGACTTTCTGGGCAGATTTCGCCATCAGATCTTCTCCGCGACGGGCGCCGGAAGCCACTCTCCCGATCTCACTTCCCGTCACCCCTTTCACAGCCCATCTCTACCTCTCGACATGTCCACCGCGGTGGACATCACGCAGTTGCTGCCCCAGAACGAGAAAGCCTTTCCAACAACAGTGATGGGTTGAAGTCAGTTTCTCTGCGACCGAGCGTGATGCTGTGGAAATACGCTCCAAAGTCTCGGATGCGATTGCTCATCTGGAGAATTATGAAGATGGCGCATGATGCTTTTTGAGAGCCTATCTTCTTAGCAGCCTTTTCGAAGGTGCTTTCGTGGATTCCCATCATTGGAGCGAGCGTTCTCGCGTGGCTTTCGACATCGTGCCAGTTCCTAAGTGAGTTCGTTGCGAACGATGTAGCCTGGTCACAAACGGTTGTGAGCGTTTGCAGGGGAGGTGTTTGGCTGTTGGTCCCGCTTTCTAAATCTTTTTGTTCTTTTTTAGACTTAGAATGGTGGCGGACAGTTTGCCCGTCATTGGCGGGCAGTTTCATTGTTTCTGGTGCGTCCACCGCGGTGGACATCTGTTTGCATTGAGCCTCCAGTTCGCCGAGCAAAGTACGATACTCCGCGATCGAGAGCTTCCTCCGAAGAACTCGGCGTACCTGATGAGTGAGTTCGTTCTCGGGGTCAGCTTCGTCGATCTGAGCAAGTTTGGTTAGGATTTGCTTTCGCAAAAACACGCGATCCCGACGAGCGTTTTCCATCGCTTGGGCTGTCGCAAGTAGTTCGCCGGCACGCGCGAGCAACGGAGCCAGCGACAACCCATAGCTAATGGACTGACCTTCGGAGGACTTCACTCGGTATCTCTTGCGATTTGGGCTGTCGTGGCGCTTCATGAAACCGAGTTCAACAAAGCGATCGATGTGCCTACGGAGGGTTCGTTCATCGATCCCGCCAACTCGACGGCAGATCTCGTCGTTGGAAGCGAAGACTGTGTCTCCATGCCGAGGCTTGAGAAAGCTCAGCATCGCTTGGAGCGTTTGAACATGTCCTGGACGGAGACCGAACAGGCTGCGAGTATCTCTGAGCGCGCGGAAGACTGCCCAGATGTCGGTTTCAGGTGTTGACGTGGCGGGGGTGCCCTTGCCGACGCCAAAGGTCTGAACGGAAAGCTTTGTGAATGCCATGTTTGTTGAACGACGACCGTTGCGGCCCACAACTTCCCCGGCTCTTCCCGCTGTTTTTGGCGAGAAAAGGCAACAAAAAGACGTCCACCGAATCGGTGACTCTTGACCGGTATGTCGGAGATTGCTACATCACAGGTGCTAATCAGATGATGAGGGCTCTCCGGGGGAAACCTTGGGGGGCTCTTTTCTTTTTGGTCTTCGCCTTTCTCCTCTGCTCGTGTTTTTGGTTATGACCGGGGATCAGCTCCCCGAGCCTCTCTCATTCTGCCATTGTTCAAAAAGCTGTCGCAGCGTGGTTTCCGCGCGCTCTTCGAGCCATTGGCCGAATTCCGGGTTGTCCTTGCGGGTGATCTTGATAGCGATCGACTTGCCATCGACTGAAAGTGTGCCGACAGGGCTACCACTATTGTCCTTTACCACGGTCGTTTGGCCACGGGCGCTTTGGTCGGCTGCGCCACGCGCCTTGCTGGAGCAAGCAACATAGACGGCTTGAAACTTGTCCGAGCTTGGAGTGGTGTCAGGCAGAGAGGCAAGTGTCTCACGCGCAATGTCGACAAGCGGAACCTTCTCTGAAAGTGCAGCAAGATCACCCCATTGGCGTCGACCTACGCCATGAGCCGGGCCGATAAGCCGGACAAGTTCGTCAGGCAGCTGCTCGATGACTACACGATGGTTCGACACACCTTGCCGGGTGAGGCCTAGGGCGTCCTGAATGACGCCAGGCTTGTAACCGGCCTCCTGCATCTCTTTGATAAAAAGAGATTTTTCAATGAAGGACGGATCCAGCCGCAGGTTGTTTTCCTGACCTTGCGCGATCAGAGAAGCATCATCATCGAGCGTTCGAACGATCGCTTTGACGGTTCCACCAACTCTTCGAATGGCTGCAAGTCTGCGACGCCCGTAGATGATGCGGTATCGATCCGGTTGGTCAGAGGGGCGAACCATGATCGGCACTTGCTGACCATGCTTGCGAATGCTTTCGGCGAGATCTTCAATGCTACTATCTTCCAGGATCAGGCGATCCCGGAGGCCATCCATATCGATCCGGTCGGGTTCGATATCTCGGATTGAGTTGGCAGTGATTTCCCGGAGAGAGTCCCGCAATCCGCCAACCGAGCCAGGTAGCTTCGAGGATTTGACCGGGGCAGGGGAGGGGGCTGCCGACTCTTTCTCGTCTTTCGGTGGCTGGTTGAAGATATTTCGAGCCATCAGCGACGCCCCCATGCCATTTGGATTGTCTGCTCCAGCTCATCGGCAACGCTGTTCACGCTGGTCAAAGCCCGATCAATGGTCTTCCGAATGAGCTGGCTCGGGTCTACCTCATAGATGGTTTGCTGAGTCATGCCGGCGTCAGAAATGGCTGTCGACTTCAGCATCGGTTCAGTCATGACTTGGCCCGCAAGGATTGAACGTAGGTACCCGGCCATTTGCGTTTGTGGTCCGTCCGACGGCTCGTAGCGTGTGATCAGGAACTTTACGAAGTCCCAAGTGACATGTCGTCCAATCGCCTCTTCGACGGCTTTGACCGTTTCCGAAGCGAGTTTGAGGAACTGGCTCATCGAAGCGATGTCGAGCATGCCGGGGACGACCGTCACAAGTAAGCCCGTGGACGCTGCCAATGCTGTCAATGTCAGGAAGCCCAACTGCGGAGGGCAATCGATCAGCACGATGTCATAGTCTGAGTCGACTTCCTCTAGCGCCAGAGCAAGACGCTCTGCAAAAATCGGCTGAACCCTGCGCGCAAGGGCATTCGCTGTCTCGGTTTCGTACTCGGACAACATCAAGCCAGCCGGGACCATGTCGAGCTTGTGGAAGTATGTTTTCTGGATGACCTCCGAGAGCGGAACCTGATCATCGTATCTCAATGCGTCGTAGATTGTGCCGCCTTCGGCGAATTCGAGCTCAGGCCGGAAGCCGAAAAATGTCGTCAAACTGGCCTGCGGGTCGAGGTCCAGAACAAGCACGCGGTAGCCACGCAGGGCATACCTGTGTGCCAAATGGATTGTCGCTGTTGTCTTCGAGCTGCCGCCTTTGAAATTCACGACCGAAATGACCTGAAGACGGTCACCGTCTCGGCGGCCAGGTCTGTACGCGTCAGCATTTTTGCCTGTCCGCGCCAAAATGTTGCGGAGGTCGTCAACTTCTTCGGCCGTGTAGAACCTATGACCGCGACCGTCAGTGTGAACTTCTGGGAAGCTGCCATCTTTGTGGCGGTTGCGCAGGTTCGACGTACTAACGCGCAGCAACTCGGCGACCTCGGTCGAGCTGAAGCGGCGCAAGGACTTGCGTTCTTCTGGCTCGAACGCAACTTTCATCTGCCGGTCAAGCGACTCAGCAAGACTGTCTGCGAATGCTCCGATGTCAGAAGAGCCTATGCCTTGCGCGTAGCCCGTATTTCGATCATCCATGTTCTGCCGCCTCTCATGGCCTTTGCTAAGGCTCTTTGTCGTTCTGACGGTTAAAGCCACGTCTGACGCGTTTTGCCGTCAGAATGGAAATGCCACGAACATCTGAGTCCGGCAAGAAGAATCTAGATGTAGTGCAAAAGTTATCCACAGCATCAATTTGGCCGCGCGGGGCCCGCGCTATATAACGCATTGATTCCTAACGATAAAGGCCGCGTCTGGCGAAGCCGATACCCTTCGAGATATTTTCTGCTCGCGCGAACTAACCCCAAGGCTTTGTTGGATATTTACGTGGTTTTCGTCCAGTTGAGGCGATGATTCTGTAAGATTTTGGCCGAGTGACAGGAGTAGTTTGCCGACCATCGCCGCCTACAAAAGGCCGAGACGCTCTGCCCGCTCCAGCAGCATTCTGACTGAGGAAGGCTGCCAGCTGGTGCGACCGCGAGGGGTGCGCTCACGCATGGATTCCAGTCGGTCGCAGATTGCCTGCAAGGTGATCTCGGGGTCAGCACCTTTGATTGCGGCGACAATCGCAGGCAGGCGATCGTCGGTTTCGCGACGACCGGCGCGCCCAAGCACTTCAGCCGGCAGGAATCCGTCCGCCACGTATGCCTTCACGGCGCGGAGCAGGCGGCTTTGCGTCCAGCGCCGATCATGGGGCAGGGGGCCATTGATGATCCGCAGCACGTCTTCCCAAGCCATATCGGGGCGCAGGCGGCGCACATGGGGCACCCAATCCTGCGCGGTCTCGTTGAGGCGCTCCATGTAGCCATCCTGCCGCGCCAGCCGTACCTTGCGCAGCGCTTCAGGGTCCTTGGCGCGAAGACCTGGGTTGCCGCCGACGCGGCCCTTTGAGCGTGCCGAGGCAAGTCCGGCTTTGGTACGCTCGCGGATCAGAGCGCGTTCGAACTCAGCCGCAGCGCCCAGAACCTGCAACGTGAACTTGCCCTGGGGCGAGGCAGTGTCGATCGGGTCCTGGAGCGAGCGGAAGAACGCCCCCTTGCCCTCCAGTCTTTCGATCACCTCAAGCAAGTGCGACAGAGACCGCGCAAGCCGGTCGATCCGCACGACGACCAGCGTGTCGCCCTTGCCAATCCGCTCCAGCACACGTGCAAGCACCGGCCGCGCCCGATTGCCACCTGAGGCGTGCTCTTCAAAGATCTCTGCGCAACCCGCAGATTGAAGGGCCTCGGACTGGGGCAGGGGGGTTTGATCCTCTGTGGATACGCGCGCATAGCCTATCAGGGGCATGGAAAAGAGCCGTTTGCAATTTAAGATATCGCTAATAAACGACCGTTTACAAACGAATGCAAGCAAGTGTTTTCTCATTGTGCCGATGCACAATCCCCTGGTTTCCTTGCATTGATCGCGATCTGAAAGGTTCCGTCGGCAGTCGCGCGCACGTAATGTGTAAAGAGCATTGTCGACGGTCACAAAACAGCTTGGGTAATGTGCAAATAATCTGTATTTTGCACATATGATGCCACAATCGACTATTATTCCTGAAGATTTCGACGAACCCCTCGACATCGGAGAGGGGGATGAGGATGCTTCGGAAGAAGTTCTCTGGTACCTGCCGGGCCCGATCGAAGAGGAACCGGATTACCGGCCTCCCGGACCTCGGGCGGGACAGCCGGAAAAGGGCCTCATTGATGACTGGGCAAGGGCCGAAGCGGATCAGGCTGCGCTTCTGGCAAGGGTGGCCGGGCGCTTGGGTGCGCTCGATGACCGATTGGCTCGCGCGCCCAAAGGCTGGCTGCATAGGTTGGCACTGATCGAGGCGGCAGACCTGAGCTGGTTTGCAGGAGATCGCGTAGGCCCGGATCGTCTGGCGCTATGGATTTCTATGCGCCTGTCAGGCGCACAAGATGACCCAAATGCCTTGGCGCGAATTGGATGGGCCGTTCGGCGACTGACAGGCGGTCCTGACCCGATAGTCGATATCGCAGCCTTCCTCGACCGCCGCGATCCTGAAAACATCGATGAAAATGCCGAGCGCTTCGACGATCGCGCGAGCGGTTGGCTGGTGTCGCGTAGCCCTTAATTGTGAGATGGGAAATCCAACGAAATCAACGGCTGAGTTTTGCCCTTAAATATGAGATTT
>CANMQJ010000043.1 GCA_947500005.1 uncultured Paracoccaceae bacterium
CACCGCCCCCCTCAGCCACATGCCCCCTCGTTCCCGAAAGCAAGCGAAATGCCAATGGGGCGGGAACGGCGCATACAACTCGGTAGGGCTCAAGCCAAGAGAATGGCTCCGATCTTACACGGTGTTCCCAGGCCGCAGCGGCATGATTTCACGCTCGGGGCGCTTCAACGCTTCGGCATATTTGCGGGCATTGTCGTCAATCGCGCCGTGCCAGAGCTTTGAGACAAAGGCCTGGGCGTCTTGAACGGTCATGTCCTTCAGCGAAGAGGACAGCGCCATGAAGAGCTCATCCTCGCTGATCGCGGCGGCATAGTGCATGGCGTCCGCGTAAAATGATGGATCGTTGAGAACCTGATCGCTCAGGGGCATCCGCGCGAGGTTCTCTTCCGGGATCGCCATAAAGATCGTGTCCTGAAGGTCGGTCAGATAGGCGCGGCGCGATGTGGACGCCGGCTTTCCCGCCGCCTTGGCCTCCAGATATGCATGCCTTGTCCTGTCGAGCTTTGCCCTTGCATGGGTCATGATGACATCACGCTGTCGTTCAGGCAGCGCAAATCCGGTGCAACGCTGGATATGAGCAAGAAGCTCTTCAACCTCGGCGTCTACATCAAAGCTCTCGAACCACGGAGCTTTTCCCAGTCTCGCCACCATGTGCCCACCCTCGACCATTCAATAATATATTATCGTATATCATATTCAGCAGATCGCAAGCAGATGCGTGCTTCGTGCAGCCAGACATGGAAAAAGGGGAACCGTGGTATCACGGCTCCCCTTTCGGTTCAGATCGTCTTCTCTCGCGCGCTGGTCATGCGACCAATGACAACCCCGCGTCCTGAGGCTGCTCACCGCTGTCGATGAACGGGATGATCGAGAAGGTCTGGCCACCGCGCTGCTCCTCGTTTTGCACGGCGTTGACGCGCAGGTCGCCATCAGGCGTGTTGATCAGCAGCGACAGGTAGTCGTTGCCCGTGCGGCTGCTTTTCGCCATCCACGCCGAGCCGACGCGGATCGGTGTGCCCCGGGGCGAGCTGATCTCGATACGGTAATCGGGGTGGGTTTCCTCGGATTTGTAGCTGTTCTCGATCAGCATGAATTCCAGATCGAACATCATGTTGGCGATGTAGCCGGTGAAGGCGTTGTCGGCGTCCATGGCGGTGAGCTCGCCCGAGATCGAGCCGGATTTCATCAGGCCGTTCGAGACCAGCGGGATGATCTCGAATTCGCCGCTCTGGGCCGCGCGCGCCTCTTTCGTCTGCACCGCGTTGACCCGGAACGGGCCTAAGCCGACATCGATCTGCATCGAGATGTAGGGGTTGCCGCTGGTATTGCCGGTCTCGTTCCAGGCCGTGCCGATGCGCACCTTGCGGCCTGATTTGTTGACTGCCGTCACGTCAAAATCCGGGCTGCGCTCGGACATCTTCGGGCGGGTCTCAAGCTGGATGGCGATGTCAAAGCGCGTCGAGTGGATCATGCCGGTGTATTCGGCGGCTGCGGTCTCGACATTGCGGGTGAGGGTTCCTGCGAACATGGGATGGTTCCTTTTGGATTGGCCGGTGCCTGACGTTCTTGCCAACGCATCCGGGATTGCTTTCTCGACCCCTCTTGGGATCACAAATCAGAAAGCTCGCTTTCCTTTCAGCCCCGCCCACGGGTCAGAGCTGCCGTCCGAGTGGGAAGGCCCCCGCGCCTCCGGGTGCTACGCCCCTCCCCTGCCCGTCTGGTCTTGATTGGCTGCCCGGATTTTCTGCGGCGTCCTTCGATTGCGCGACGAAGAACTCCGTTTCTTTTCCGTTCAACCGGTGCCCGCTCCGGTCGGTCAGACCGATGCAGCTTCCGTTCGGCACATAGGTGATGAGGTACTGACCGAGCCTGTCCTTGTGGACAACGTAGCCGGTATTGGCCCAATGCACGGTCTGCCCGGCATCAACCGCGGCTTTGATTTCATCGAGTGTCATGCGAACCTCCTCAAGAAGAATGGTGGGGAAACGACGCAAGAAGCCCGGTCGTCCAACCGGGCTTCCATGCAGCATTTGTTTGGCCAACGGCCGAGAGCTGTCAGGTACCTTGCGTGGCTTGCGTCGCGCGCGCCGCCATCCAATCCTTCAGGCCAAGAACCGTTCTTCCGGCGGCGACCTCGGAGGCCCAGGCAACCCTTGGGTCGCCGCAGGGCTCATCGCCGGAATGCCGGTCGATGTGGCCATTGGCCATCCATGGCTCAGGCTGGATCCGTCGCAGCCAGTCCGCCATGCTCGGGATGCGGCCTTGGCAGTCTTCACGGATATGCTGCTCGCCGATCCAGCGCACGGGGATGTCGCGGCCCGCACTATTGGTCAGTGTCGGGCCAAAAACCCGTTGGGCCTCAAACAGGCCTTGCGCATGGTGACGCATGGCGCGGTGCGTGAAGAGCGCGAGGTGCTCTTTCGAGGCATCGAACCAATCGTGCACAGACTGATAGTCAGACGGCACCCCGCCGAATTTCTGGGCCGAGCTTTCAGCATGATGAAGCGGATGCGCCATCTCACAGTCCCTCGTCATAGCTGTGCGAGCATTCAACGTAGCGGTCCGCATGATCGAGCGTGATGCTGTCGGCTGCTATGTCCCAGGTCAGCGTGCCGTAGCCGCCCTCGTTGTTTTCGAACCCCGGGTGATGGTGATAGGCGAGCGACCAGGCGAAGTCGCCCACCTCGGTGGCAAGCGGCTCCGGCAGTTGGACCTCTGCAGGCTGCACCGTCACATCCTCGACATTGCCGGAATCGCCATAGCCTTCGTATTCGGCGGTGACCTCGCTGATGCCAAGCGCGCGTAGTTGCGCAAGCAGCTCCGCTCGGGATGCCTTCAGGGTGGTTTCGCGCTCTGCACGCCACTGAGCCGCCATTGCGGCATAGTCGATCTGGGGATTGGTCATGGGTCTGTCCTCTTATCTGAATTTGGGGGGCCGGGCCTGGCATTGGTCAGCGCGCGCCCGGAAAGCGCAGATCGGCCAAATCCCGATCCACGCCGCCCGACCGGAAGCCCGCTTTGACTTTTCAGGCGGCTTGTTCTGACGTCATGGCGGCTTCCTGCCCCACGATCCGGGCCAGAATGCTTCCCGTGTCGATCCCGTCCCCATGCGGCAGGAACACCCGTAGCTGGAAGGCTATGATCTCGGTGAAGCAGCCGAGGGCCTTGAGGCCATCAATCATGCCCCTGTCAACGCCGCACAACTCAAGGCGCATCTCGCCTGCGACACGGCGACGGGTCAGGGTGAGACCCCGGCCCAGATCGACCGGCGCAGTGGTGCCGAGGGCGGCGGTCAACATCTCCTGCGGTGTTTGCGGGTTGGACACGAGGAAGCGGGCGCGCAGCGCGGCCGCCCCTTCCTCGCTCAGCGTGCGCCCGATCATGGCGGTCGCCCCATCGGGCGTGACCCGGTAGATGCGCTCATTGGTGTTCGGAATATCCTTCCAGATCGGCAACAAGAGCCCGGTCAGCAGGTAGAGCTTGGTTGTGGTGGTTTTTGGCAGGGACGCTGCCTCGGCATCCCAAAGCCATGCGAACTCAGGCTTGCCGATCTCTTCCCAAGCCGAGGACTCAAACCGTGCCTCTTCGAGATAGCTCGACCCGTTTGGCCGCACCGCCTTGCGCATCAGCGTGACAGTGTCCTCGTCATACATCTGCATTGGCCGCGCCGAGATGAGCGCCGCGCGACCCGACGCGCGGTTGACCATCGGCAGCTTATCGAAATTGCGCGACAGGGCGTCATCCGCCGAAAGCACATGGACCGGGTCGGTGACTTCAAGTCCAATGATCCGCGTCACGGCGCCGGATTTCGGGCAGGTCCAGAGATCCTCTGTGGATACCTGTTCGATCTTTTCGCCACGCAGAGTTTCCACGCCGAGATCGAGCGTGCCCGCCGCGCGCGCCCGCTCAGACTGATCGGCAATCCGCCTCATGAACTCGGCAAAGAGCGCGTTCTGCATGTGGATGGGCAGGGCCAGAACCCGGTTGAGAAACCGCTGGATCGGGGGAAGCTCCTCAAGGAGCACCCCGTCCTTGTCGATCAGCCGCAGGGCCGTCCAGTCGGTGAAGCTCTCGTAGCTCATCGCCTCAGCGCGCCCGGCGGCAAGATCGGCGAAATACCCACGCAATGCCGCTCGCGCGATCGGGCTTTCGAGATTGTCCTCCTGGCGGAACATGCCTTGCGAGCCGGTCTCGCGCTGGCCCTTGGTCAGGGCCCCCAGCTGGTCGAGGCGCTTGGCGATCGTCGAGGTGAAACGTTTTTCGCCATGCACATCCGAGGTGCAGACCCGGAAGAAGGGCGCGCTGACCTGAGCCGAGCGATGCGTGCGCCCGAGCCCCTGGATGGCCGCATCCGCGCGCCAGCCGGGCTCCAACAGGTAGTGCCGCCGCCGTTTCTGGTTCTTCGCCGTTTGCGCCGCATGATAGGACCGGCCCGTCCCGCCCGCATCGGAGAAGATCAGGATATCCTTATCGCCGTCCATGAAGGCTTGGGTCTCGGATGAATTGCTGCTGGCGGCGCGCTTCTCGATGAAGAGATGGCCGTCCTCGGCTTTGATGGGTCGGATGGACCGCCCCGTGACTTCTGCCACGGCCTCGTAGCCAAAAGCCCAGAGGATCTGATCGAGCGCCGAGGGGATCGGGGCGAGCGTCATCAACTCCAGCATGGCCGCATCGCGCAGGGCGAGCGCCTCGCGCGAGACAACGAGCGCGCCGGTCTCATCCCGCAAGGGTTCCGCCACCATGTTGCCGTCAATCTCCACGAGCTTTTGCGCATGAATCGGGAAGGCCTGTTCGAGGTATCCCAGGACGTAGTCGCGCGGCGTTAGCGCGCCCTCGACCAGCTCGTCCTCCGGGTCCATCGTCTCAAGCCGACGTTTCAGCAGGCTTTCGCCTGTAGAGACCACCTGAATGACGCAAGCCTTGCCCGCTGCCAGATCGTCCTTGATGGCGCGGATGATGCTCGGGGCTTTCATGCCCATCAGGAGATGGTTGAAGAAGCGCTGCTTCGTGCTCTCGAAGCGGGACTTGGCCGAGGCGCGTGCGGCCGACGCATTAGTTTCCCCCGAGGCGTCGTTGACGCCGGTCGCCGTCAGCGCCGCTTCGAGATTGTGGTGGATCGTCCGAAACGCACCCGCATAGGCGTCGTAGATCTCGATCTGGGCCGAAGTGAGCGCGTGTTCGAGCACGTCATACTCCACGCCGTCGAAGCTGAGGGCACGGGCCGTGTAGAGCCCGAGCGTCTTGAGATCGCGCGCGACCACCTCCATGGCGGCGACACCGCCGGCTTCCATCGCAGAAACGAAGCTCTCGCGGCTTGGGAAGGGGTATTCGGGGCCCTGCCCCCAGAGCCCCAGCCGCGCGGCATAGGCGAGGTTGTGGACGCTCGTCGCACCCGTGGCCGAGATGTAGAAGACGCGAGCGCGGGGTGCTGCCAGTTGCAGCCGGAGGCCAGCAAGGCCCTGCTGGGAGGGTTTGACCCCCCTGCCCTGCTCGGACCCGGCCGCGTTCTGCATGGCATGGGCCTCATCAAAGGCCAGTACGCCTTCAAAGTCTTCGCCCATCCAGTCGAGGATCTGGCACAGTCGTGTGGTGCCGCATTTGCCCGCCGAGCGCAGCGTGGCGTAGGTCACGAACAGGATGCCATCACCCATCTGGATCGGTTGGTCCGGTTTCCATTTGGAGAGCGGCTGAATGTCGGCGGGCGAGCCGCCGAGATCGGTCCAGTCGCGGATCGCGTCCTCGATGAGCGTGGCGGATTTGGAGACCCAGATCGCCTTCCTGCGCCCAGCGAGCCAGTTCACCAGGATGAGCCCGGCGCATTCGCGCCCCTTGCCGCAGCCCGTGCCGTCACCGAGGAAGTAGCCAAGGCGATAAGCATTGGCGTCCGGGTCATCATCGGCACGGGTGAGTTTGGTCTGGTCGTCGTCGATGGTGAACCGCCCCGGCAGGTCACGCCCATGGGCATCATTGGCCATGATGATGGTCTCGAGCTGAGCCTCGGAGAGATGCCCATCCTCGATCAGCCTGGCAGGCAGGCGCAATTCCGCACTGGCCGCGCCAGAAGGCACGGGCGGCGCCACGGAAGCCATGGCGATGCTTTCGACCAAGGGCGTGGGATGTTCCTGCGCACCCGCGATCTCGATCCGCTGAGGGCGATAGCGCGCATAGATATCCGAGACGGGCGTGTTGTCGCGCGCGGCCTCAAGGCTTGTGAAAGTGAGCGGTATGGCGGCGTTGGTCTGAGCGTTGGACGCCACAACTCTAGCAACTGGTCGCTTGCGCGTGACAGGTACTGGACCGACCGATCGCGCATGAGGGTTTTTCGCCGCCTGTTGTACGGGGCGCGCCTCGGGCCGGGTTGCGGCCACGGCGTCGGCAAAAGGAAGGGCTTCATCCAAGTCCCTGACGCTGGCGCGGATCATCTCTCCGTCCTCCTGCACCTTGTCGAAGACCATCAGCTGGGTTTCCACAGAGGTGCCGAGCTTGCGGTAAACCTGTCCCGGCATCGTGAGGGCCAAGCGCGGCGTCAGGAGACCGCAAGCGCGGGACCAATGCGCGGCATCGCGTTCGGGCGTGAATCCCGGCGGCATGATCGCCACCAGCCGCCCGCCATGCGCGAGACGCTTTGCAGCCGCAATGAGATGTTTGGCGGCGATGTGCTTGTCGCGGGAGCGATCGACCGAGGAGGCGAACGGCGGGTTCATCACCACGATGTCGGGTAGAACCGGCGTCTGCAGCAGATCGTCGATATGCTCGCCGTCATGGCCCGTCGCCTCGCCGCCGAAGACCGCGCGCAATAGGCTATGGCGAAAGGGGTCGATTTCATTGAGAGAAAGCGTGGCACCGGCCCGGGCAGCAAAACCGGCCAAAGCACCGGTGCCAGCCGAGGGCTCCAGCACGGTCTCGCCCTTGCGAATGGCTGCCGCCCGCACGGCCAAGGCGGCAAATGGCAGTGGCGTGGAAAACTGCTGCAACCGGATCTGCTGCTCGGAGCGGCGGGTTTCCGTCAGCAGCCGTGAGGCAAGCAGTTTTGCGGCGAAGTAATCATCCTCACTGTTATCGCCACGTAGCAGCGCCTGCACAGCCGCCGCCTGCATCAGGTCATAGGCCTTCCGCCAGTCCCAGGCGCCCCCGGCATCACTGCCAAGAAAGGTCTCTCGCATGATGCGTGCGAGCGCTGAGCTGCGCAGGGGTTGGTGGTCGATCTCCGTGCCGATCTGCTCGAGGGCAGAGACGAAGTTAGCTTTGGATTCAATAGGATCGGGGAGCGTTGAGCAGGGCTTGGACATGGGGAATTCCTTTGGATCAGGGTCTGAGTTCCAAAGGAGAGAAAGCCCGCTCTACACTTTGAAGGCGTAGAGTGGGCAATTTCTTAGCGGGGGGCCTGCACCCCCATCATGGCCACTGCTGCGCAGCATGAAGAACGCGTAAAATGGTCACCATCTCAAGGCTTTCAGCATAAACCACGATGTAGTTCGGCCGAATAACCATCTCCCTAGTCCCGTCCACACGGCCCGCGCGGTACATCTGAGGGCGTTCTGGAAGGAGGGACGTCTTGTGTTCAATCTCGTCTTTGAGAACTTGGGCGGCATCCGGGTTGTCGTCAGAGATGTAGCCAATGATTGCCAGCAAGTCGGCGATGGCCGTCGCTTTCCATTCAAGATTTGGCAAGGCGCTTCCCGTCAATCAATGCCTGAGCGTCTTGCATCGCCTTGGCATGGGGCGTTGTGGGCCTTGGATCGTCTAGCGCTTCCTGTACCTTCGCCCGGAACCAGGCGTCATAGGCATCCGGATCAGCGGTCAATCCGGCAGGCAAGCCGCCTTCTGCGGCCACGCGGGTCAGAAGAATACGCACCGCGTCGGAGAGCGTCAGACCGACGCCCGCAAGTGCGTCCGAAGCCTGTGCTTTCAGCTGATCGTCAACACGGACATGAAGCATGGATGTTTGGGCAGGCATGGATGGTCCTCCAGTTGATGGGAGCGATGTATCTCATTTGAGATACGATTTCAAGGCGGCAGTATGTGTGCACGTGGTCCCGTGGTGTTGTCTCCGCGGGAAACTCAGCCACCCTGCCCCGCGAGATACTCCGCCAGCACCGGGCTAGCCGCACCTTTCGCGGAGCTGAGCAGCTCCGAGCCCGCAAGCGAGGCCTTCGACAGGCGTACGAGCCCACCAGTTTCCTCGATGCGGTAGCAGCGGCGTTTTTGCCGCCCCCGCTTGTAGTGCGTCGCGGTGACGATCTGGCAGGTACTGCCATCGGTGAGCGTCACAGGTGCTGCGAGCTTGATCTTGTCGCCTTCCTCGTAGTCCGGGATCCCAGCCCAGTCCTGGCAGCGCTGGCGCCAGGCATGAGCATAGCTGTCTGGGTCTTTCAGCTCGGACAGCAGGGCCAATAGGCTCAGTGGCGCGCGGGATTCGACCGGTCCCGCGCTTTCCTCCATGTCCTTGTAGCCCCAGCAGCCGTCATCGTATCGGGTGAGGAAGACAGCGCCGAAAGTGATGGAGCCATCCGCATCGGTGACATAGGTCGTTTCTTCGACAGGGGTGCCGTCGAGATTGGTGACCTTTGCCGCCGCATACCAGGTGGAGCCGACCTTGCAGGCTTTGACCAGTTCCGTCTTGCGCCTTTCGCCCTCGAAGGTGCACAGCCGAGCAATCTCCGCTTTCTCATCCGCGTAGGTCTGGACGCGGCCGTCGGTGTAGAAGAGCCAACCCATCACGCCGCCCTCCGGTCATCGATTTCCATCAGCGCATCGAGCGGCACGCGGTAGGGCTGCATGGCGTCGAAATCCTCGCAATTACCGCAGTTCTGCACGATCGCGAAGGTATCGCAGGCATCCTTGAGGATGACCCGGAAGGTGCCGCCGAGGCCCGAGGGCACTTCGTAGGTCCCGCCGATGAGATAGTCCGAGGCCCGGCGCACGAAGACGCGGATGCTGTGGCCATCGGTGGCGAGCCGGATGGCCCCCCGCCCCCGGTCGATGAGCACCTGCACATCGTCGAGGATGTCGGTGTAGAACTGGCCGGTCAGATCACGAAACGCTACGCGGCGCTGCGCCATCCAGTCGGTGTCCCGAAACGGGTTCATGCCGTCGGCGAAGGCGAAAGAGGGATCGGCCTGTTCGGTGGTGACGATTCGGGTGGTCGTGCCATCGATGCCGTTAGAGCGCAGATGCACACCATTGCCGACGATGAGGATCAGGGCGGGCCTGTCCACCGGTCCGTTCCAGTTGGGCAGGAAGGTTTTGCAGACGCGCGCATGGGCGATCTGTGCCGCAACAGCGGACGCAGAGAACTTGAGAATAGCCATGAGGATGTCTTTCAGTTGGGTGTGGGAGGGTCGACCCACGCGGGGAATGCCTCGCGCGGGTCGCGTGAGGACTCAGGCCGCTTGCGCGACCTCGCTGTCAGGCTCGGGGGTTTCCGCAGCGGGCTCCGCCTCATCACAGGCGACACTGGCGGTCTGCATCATGGGCGGGCACCAGGCGGCCACGGCAGCGCGCTGCGCGTCCGTGAGCGTGGCGAAGGGTTCAGCGAAGAGCTTGTCGCAGAAGGCGACGATCTCTTTCTTGCTCGACGAGGCCAGCGTCACAGCCTCCTGGGCGAGACCCAGATCCTCGCCGAGGATCTTCAGGAGCCAAGCCTTCTTGAAGCGATTGAAGAGCGCCGCGTTCGGCGTCCAGTGGGCGCGGATATCGGGCATGATCTCGATCTCGAACGCATGCATCAGGCTGTCGCGCGATCGGTCCCGCGCGAAGCAGGACTGCGTGGTGCTGGCGGTGGCATAGGCGACGAGCTTGGCCTTCTCGCCGGCCTTCAGCGCGCGAAACGCCGCAAACTGATCGGCGGGCGCGCGGCTGTCATCGAGCCAGGACAGATCAAGCGCATCATGCGCCGCCGCCACCTGCTCAAGCGAGGTCTCGTCGATCTCGTCCATCTTGGCATGGCTGCGGTATTCCTTGCGGGCATCGATCTTGATCGCCTGCGTGACACTCATTCCGCTGGCCAGAACATCACTGACCAGCTTGAAGAGCGTCAGATCGAGCGTGGCTTCCGGATGCAGCGCCATCGCGGCGCCAAGGGCCATGGCCCGCTCGGTCTTGAGGTCCTCAGCCAGTGAGGCCGGGTAGGTGATTTCGCCGGCGTCCGGGGCTTCTTCCCCGGTCGGGTTGGCCGAAGAGCCGCACGCGCCCTCCTCTTTGACGGTGTCTTCCGGGCGGACGAGGCCCACATGGAGCGTGATCTGCCCACCCTGCCACGACGCGATCACCCCAGACCGCGCGAGGTCCTCAGCGCTGTAGGCCTCCTGCAGATCGCGCGCTTCCTCTTCCAAGGCGTCCACGCGCTCGTAAAGGGCGTTGTAGGCACCGTCCTCGAGCCCCTCATCTTCCATCTCGAGCTGCAATTTCTCGAGCTCGGCGGTGATCTCATCGATGCGCTTTTGCGCAGCCTCATCAGGCTCGATCGGGCCGGGATAAACGCGGCCGTAGTCGGCCATGGTCGCGTAGTCATAGCGCACCATCGCATCGGCCCAGGCAAACCCTAGCCTCATACGGGCCTCTTCGGCAGCGGCACCGAGCTTTTCGAGCAAGATGGTCTCGACCAGCGCCGCATCCTCCAGCACGGAATGCTCTTCCAGCAGATCGGCTGCGACGGCCCCGCCGCGGGCCTCGTAGTCCGCGCGCACGAAAGCCCCGATATCATCGCTGACCTGCACGCCGCGGGATTTGAGGGCCTGTCGCACCGTGTAGGCCTGCAGATAACCGCCGTCTTTCGTGAGCGCCTCGAACACCTCGCGCTGCGCCTCCTGGCTCGGGTGCTCGGCGAAGGCTTTCATCGTGTCGAGCGTGATCACCTTGGCGCGGGCCGCGGCGCGGATGTCGGGATGGATCAGGCCATAGCGCAACCGGCCTTTGACGGCGGTGACGGTCGTGCCGAAGGTCTTTGCGATGGTCTCGGGCGTCTGGCCGTCGACCTCCATCATCCGCGCGAAGGCTTCGAACTCGTCGATCGCGTTCATGGGGGCCTGGGTGATGTTCTCGGCGAGCGACAGCGCCGTGGTCAAGTCACAGTCCTCCGGCACAAGGCGGCAGTCGACCTTGGTTTTCGCTGTGAACCCCTTGGTGGCCTTGTCTGCGACCAGCTCCTTCAGCGCGGCATGGCGTCGGCCACCAGCCAGCACGGCGTATTTGCCGTCGAGCTTCTGGACCATGAGCGGCTGGAGCAGGCCCAGCACAGCGATACTGGCCTTCAGATGGGCGATGTTTTCAGGGTCATAGGTTTCCGGCGCGTTGCTGCGCACATTGGCGGGATGCGGGACGAGATCGCCGATAGCGACGGTAAGGGGAGCAAAGCTTGTGGTCATGGGATATCCTTCCAGGAGGGTGAGGTGTGGCCCGCGCCTTCAAGCGCGTGACCAATCCCCGGCTTCAGGGATCACCACGACAAAAGGCCCGCTTTGCCTTTTTGAGGGGCAGCGGGCCTTCATCGTCTCATATGTCAGGGGGAGGAGTCCCCTGCCCTACCAGTCGCGCGCCAGCATGATGGTCAGCACGCGGACGGTTGTGGCGGGATTGTCCGGGGCCTCAGCCCCGTAGCGGAAATCCGAATCCGCCTCATAGAGATCGATTTTCCAGAACACGGTCTCGCCCCGGATCTCGACCGCCCCGAAATCGTGCCATCCCTCGGGATCATTCTCAGGCTCGAATGTTGCAAATTCACCGGTGGCCTTCACCGCCTCGGCCATGAAGCCGTCGCTGGCCTCCATAAGCGAGCGGGTGACATGCATCCGGCCCTGGATGGGCTGGGCGGGCGGCACTCCAAGGCACGCGAGCTTGCGAAACGCGTCGTTCTGCGCCGCGATCACACTCGGATCCGGACGGTCTGGCTGGGGTTGAACATTCATGGACATGGGGATCTCCTTTGAGAAGTTGAAACACCCTTCCCAAAGCCAGCTTTTTCTTTTCTGCTTGGCGGAAGTACCGAAGCAGAAGGTGCCCTACCCGAACAGCCCCTTGGGTCTGTAATTCGGGTTGGGGATAGTTTCGATCCAGCCGCCTTGTTCTTTGATGCTCTCGAGCGCTGCCGAGAACGGATAAGCGCCCTCGGACTGGCTCCACCAGTAGGCACCGCGTTTGAAGGTGATGATCTTGCGGCGGCCGTCTTTGAAGCAGGCCACCCGCAGGGTCTTGGGTTCCTTGCGTGACATGGGCGTCTCCGTTCTCCGTGTGGTCAGGCGGCCTCGGCGCTCTGCGCTGCCCTGCACGCCTCCGATCTGGCGATCAGATAGTCACAGGCACGATGCGCATCTGCGGCGTGCTTGAAGATCGCGCCCTTGTCCGACCGAAGAACGCGCAACCAGTTGTGGAGGTAGGCGGCATTCATCTCGAGCGTATGCGCCGTGAAGCCGAGCGTCTGACCCAGGAACACCGAGGTCAATTCCGCGACGATCTCCTCGCGCGCATAGGACGTGTTGCCAAACTTCGAGAACCCGAAATCACGGTTCAGTCGATGGGGGGCTTTCGTGGCATGGGCGAGCTCATGGGCCCAGACCCCGTAGAAATTGCGCGGGTCCTGGAACCGCGTGATGGACGGCATGTAGACCTTGTCCACGGGGGGCAAATAGTACGCCTCCGTCCCCGTGAAGACGGTCGTGATGTCGATGGCATCGAAAAACGCCTGCATGTGCGGGATGGGCTCGGACGGCGGATGCTGGGGTAAGGGCTCAGGGTCCGGATAGAAGCTGTCCGGCAAGCCCTCGATCTGGCAGGCATTGAACACGCGGTAGGATTTCTGGAAGCGGAAGATGCGGGCTTCCTCGGAGCGATCATCGCCATCGCTGCGGTCGTCCTCGCCGCCCGCGTCTTTCCGGCTTTGCCCGTAATAGACGACGACAGAGGATTTCTCGCCCTTGCGGACCTTTGCGTCCAAGGCATTGGCCTGCGGCAACGTCATCCAGAAGGGAGAGCTGTGGCCCGCCATCACGGTCCGCATCGTCAGCAGAAAGTTGTTCACTCCCTGGTAGGGTTCGCCGCCCACGCGCAAGGGTCGAGAGCTGCCGCCTGCGGTCCAGGGCTTGCGCCAGGGCAGGACGCCGCGCTCGATGATGCGGATGATTTCGTTTGTGATGGCCTCGGAGGCATCGAATTTGGGCGTGCGGGATCGGGCCATGGCTGGCCTCCTTTCGAGTTTTGGTGTGAGGGAATGGTGATCAGACTGACTGACGGGGGCGTGGATCGTTGGCGATCCGCGCACCGAGCCCTTCGACCATGTCGATGTAGTCGGTCAGCGACACGGACCTGCCGGGACCCCAAGGTTCAGGGTCGACCGATCCGTCCCGCGCCACCCGCGGCAGGTTCGCGAATGCGATGACATCAGTGACGGGTCGGATATCGATGAACGGGGTCCCTCGTGCGACCGCGAGGGCGGCCAAGGGGAAGCGCTCGATCGGCGCGAGGGTCGAAACGGTGGTCCAACCGAGATGGAGGAATGTCCCACCCTCCCCGCAGATCACATGCGCGTTTGGCAATAACGCCGCCTGCTTCAAATAGCCGAGATCACGCAGGACAGTCTCGCGTTCGAGCTGCCGTGCCATTTTCAGCTGGCCAGTTCGGCGCAGCTCTCTATGTCGCCACCAGGAGGCGGCGGTTGCGCGGAGCACGCGCAAGACACCTGTTTGCATGGGAATGCCCTTCATCCGGAACGGCAGACCGGAACCCGGCCCGGACCCATCTGAGGGACCCCAAAGGCCCTCATCCGTCAGTCACAAAACCCGAAGAACACTTTCACTTTTCGTGGACCAAACCCATGAAACACCCAACCGCCACCGAACTGTACTGGTACGACGGGATCAGAACTTCCACAGGGCCCATCGGCTAGACCTGTGGCGGCTCCTTCTTCACGAGATAGCCCAAACCGCTCAATCGGCCCGCAACTGCCAACTTCTTCATAAAGCGTGCTGATGCTTTGGCTTCCCGCCGATGTAGCGGATCGGCACCCTGGAAAGGGAAACCATGTCGATGATGGCTGTTATGGGCATAATTTCCCATCGCGAACACTAAAATACAATAACCCATTGTTATTAAATCGCTTTCATCCACCGGATGGATCAGATCATTCCGCAGCCAACATCAAAGCACTCTTTTGAAGAGTTCGGGTGTCATGAAATCAAGAGATTAAGTTGCACCCGCTGTTCTGCGATGTCCTCGCCGTCCACTACGACCAAATCAGTGGAACGCGGGACCGCTGGCAACCAGCTGCTGCGCTTGAGGAACCGATTGCCTCGCTGGCCATGTCGCCATTATCGAAGTGACTGAGAAGTTACCGGCTCCCCGCGTGCGGGAATTCGAGGATCGAGCCCTTGGTCAAACGGTTTTGGCAACCATCGATCGTCTGCTCCTTGTGCGCTGCGGCCCGTAGCCACGATATCATGCAACAGACATCCACAACCTACCTCTCAGGCATTAGCACCGATGAAGGCCAAGGGAATATCCGAGGCCAGGACCCAAATCGCCGTCAGCAGGCGCCGGATAGCGTAGAACCAATTGTTCAGGGTATTCATCATCAGATCTCAGACTTCGAAAAGGGCAGGGGCCGCGGAGGCGCGCAACTGCTAGGTTGGCTACAGCGCAACGCTCTGTATGTTCTTCACTAGCCGCCTTTGCGCTACTAGCAGCGATGGTCACCAGCTGAGGTTTTACCATGATGATCGGGATGCCCTCGTCATCAGATCTTCGCCGCGACGAAGGCGAAAGCCACTTTCACGATCTCAAATACCGCCACACCTCAACCCCCTAACTTTTCTCTCTCGAACGCCGTTTGTGTGCCGAGAGCCTACTTAACAGCTGTTAAGTTATGCCATGCCAGCCGCACGAGATCGGAGTTTAACAGCTGTTAAGCCGCGGTCCGCCGGCCAATCAATGCCATGACCATTGGGCCACAGGAAAACTCGCCTGCCGCAGCTTTGGCAGTCAGAGCTCGCAAGTATCCACCAGGCGATCTTATGTCGGCGAAGCGTTCCAGCATGGCAGCAACGACGATCGACGCTTGCTCCGGACCCATGAACCGCTGTGCTTCTTCCCATGCAGACGCACTGATGCCCATGGCTGGCCGCACATGGCACGCCGCATCGAAGAGCTGATGCCAATGCCGGATCTCACCTTGGTAGAAGGTCTTGAGCGAGGGACATGCCGCGATCACTAGGTGCAGCGGGATCTTTGGCAGGTGTCTTGTGTCCTGTTCATCAACGTCAGCCACCGGCTCATTCGTATCCACATCTGGCACACCCGCGGCCGCCCCGCTTTTTTCTAAAGCAGGTTCAAGATCTATAGATTCTTTATTTGAATTATGATGGAGACGCTCAGATTGGGCATCATTGGTGTTCATTTCTTCTGTTTCAGGGCCATCAATGATGTTGCGTGCCTGGTCAAGGAGAGCTTCAAGGTCGGCTCGATAGGCCGCGAGGTCCTCAACTGAAAGCTTGCGGCGAAGCGCGCGGGCTGTGAGGGCAGCCCTGTCGCGAAGCTGATCCCAGAAGCCTAGGCCTGGCTGCATCTCGTCTCCGAACTCGGCGAGGGCCGCGAGATCGCGGCGCATGAGGCTTACGACCTCTCTCAGGCGCCTGACGCGCTCCTCAGCCTCACGTACGGCCTCTGCGGCCCGTGCTATCTCCTCGGACTGACAGTAGAGCGGGGAAAGATCGAAGCCAAAGGCAACGCGGTCTTCGCCGTGCTTACGGACGTAGCGCTTCCCATTGGGGCTATCGCGCCGCTGGAGCAAGCCAGCCTCGACAAGACGCGCGAGGTGACGACGCATCGTGGAGCAGGGCATACCATTCAGGCGCTCACAGATCGCCTTGTTCGAGGGGAAGACGACCATCTCGGCGTTCCCGCCAAGCGCATCGTCCGGAAAGAAGCTGAGGAGCCCTTGCAAAACCGTCAGATCACGTTCCGAGACCCCAAAGGCCGCTTGCGCCTTGGAGAGCTCGCGCAGGAGTTCCCACTTGTTAACGGGTCTGGCTGGAACAGATGCCTCGGGTCGCTCAATGACGCGCAAATGGGCGTGCGAAATAGGCCGCATAAACGGCGAGATTGGTGTGTACTCCATGAAAATGTCCACGAAGACAAAAATTCTAGGGCCCGCGAATCGCTTTGCGCTTGCGGGGTAGGGGCCAGAACGCTACATTCAGAAGTGCGAAAACTGAGATTTTGTAGCGGGCTGATCCCGGTGCGAAACCTTACAAAGGTCTCGTGAAGCTAGCTTCTCGGGGCCTTTTTCTTTTTGCCTGTATCGTGCCTCCTTCTTGTTGGTTGCTCTTCCTCAGTCTCCTGAACGCTTCCAGCGCTCATGAAGCTCGGTAATCAGCTTTGGGGCGTTGCCCTCCAACCAGCTGATAAAATCAGGTTCATCCGTAGTTAGATCAAGTTTGAGCTGCTTGCCTTGGCGGCTGGTCTTGACCGTCGCAGCTCCAACACCGGGGATCGCCAAAGCAGGCACACCCTTTCTAGACGGGCTTGCTTTCTTCTCTGCGCTCTTCGCAGCTGCCAGAACTGCGAGAAACGCACGCTCAGAAGCCTCATCGACCGAGCCGGAACTTCCGGACTTGGCTGCATGAGCTATGGCTAGCAGTTGGTCCCGATCACCGTCGTAGGCACCCAAAGCCTTTTTGAGCTCTTCCCATCTCGGGCGACCAATCCCAGGAGCTGCACCAATTGCCTGGATGAGATCCTCGCCGACCGTCCGAACGACACTCAAGAGCTGTGAAACCCCAGCTTCGTGGAGGTTAAGGACTTCGGCGACACCACGATTGGTGCGCTCAGCCCCTTCCAAATGGTCGCCGTCTAGAAGCGCCGTCGCTACAAGCGCACGTTCAATAAAGCTCAGATCACGACGCTCTTGGTTCTCGAGAAGCTGATCTCGAAGCGCTTGATCACCTTCAACCTCTGTGACGATGGCTCGAACTTTGATACCGAGTTCGCGACATGCTTCCAAGCGTCTGCGGCCATAGATCAGGTTGTAGCGATCGCCTTCCAGTGGGCGGACCAAGACAGGCACACGCTGACCGTTCTTGGAAATAGAGTTCTTCAGGCCCTCAACTTCAATCTGAAGCCTGTCATCCAACCGTCCTTCGGTAACAATCTGCGCCGGATCGATCTCAAAAACACCGCCACGCAGTCGGCGCCCTTCAAGAGCGTCAGGAGCGTTGCGAAGGGTCTGCAGCGGCAGGCCAAGTTTAGGCTTTCTTGCCATTCCGCCCCCATGTGTTCTGGATGATTTCAGCGATCTCATCGTTCACTGCGTTCATAGACTCGATCGCACGATCAAACGTCTGACGCGTGAAGTCCTTCTTGTCAGCTTCGTATAGCGTTTGCTTGGTCAAGCCGGCATCAGAAATTGCGGTCGACTCAACCATGTGATTGGTCAGGACCGACCTCCCAAAGAGCCCGCGAATGAAGGCGATGACTTCGGTCTGTGGTGCGTCACCGACTTTGTATCGCGTTGGCAAGAAGCGAAGCCAATCGAAGCGCAGATTTGCGCCTGCATCCCTGATTACTCCAAGGAGATCCGCAGTCATTCGCAGGAATTGGGACATCGACATAAGGTCAAGCATCTGCGGGTGAACCGTCACGAGCACACCAGAGGACGCGGAAAGTGCTGACATCGTCAAGAAACCAAGTTGCGGCGGACAGTCGATCACAACAACGTCGTAGTTCGCTTCAACACTATCGAGTGCGTCATGAACTCTCGCGAAGAACGCCTTCGCTCCGCCTCGCTGGATCGCAGCAGGCGTCTCGTGCTCGAACTCCATGAGTTCAAGGTTGCCCGGGATAAGATCAAGGCCGCGGATGTAGGTCTTGCGGATCACTTCGGCGATCGGAACCGGATCGTCATAGCGAACGGCATCATAGAGGGTCCCGCCCTCCATGAGGTCGAGTTCTGGCTGGATTCCGTGAAGAGCCGAAAGAGATGCTTGGGGGTCGAGATCGATCGCAAGAACCCTGTACCCCTTGAGCGCCAAGCGCTGAGCGAGGTGAGCAGACGTCGTCGTTTTGCCGGACCCGCCCTTGAAGTTCACCACTGAAATGACTTGAAGCTCGTCACCGTCGCGACGTCCAGGCACGTAAGTTCCAGACTTTTTTGCGTTTCCTTCAAGCGTCTGCCGGATTTCCCAGATATCGTCGAGCGTATAGCGGCGATGACTTCCAGCCGTCGTCTCGACGTCAACGATCTTTCCTTCTCGATGAAGCTTCCGAAGATAGGTATGGTCGACGCCAAGGAGCTCAGCAGCTTCGCCGCTGGTCAGAGTGCGCATCACCTTCTTTGCATCTGGTGGGAAGTGTGCAGCGCGCTGAGCATGCAGGTTCGACGCGAGAAGTTCCGCGTAGTGCCCGATGGCGATATCTAGATCCTGTTCTGCTTCGCTCATGTTTGCCCCGATCCGTGGGCGCGTTTTTTATGTGACCGCGCGTTATTTTTCGAGACTATTGCCCGAGCAGCCAGATTCGTGCAAGCACTTTCTAGATTTAGTGGCAATCCGTTAGGCCAACACAAGTGTCGTGTTCAGAGGAGCCCCAACTTTTCCGCACGCTCAAGCAGCATTTTGACCGAAGACGGCTGCCAGCCAGTGCGGCCTCGAGGGGTGCGCTCACGCATGGCTTCCAACCGGTCGCAGATCGCTTGTAGCGTGATATCCGGGTCCGACCCTTTGATGGCCGCCACGATGGCCGGCAGGCGGTCATCGGTTTCGCGGCGTCCGGCGCGGCCAAGCACCTCGGCAGGAAGGAACCCGTCGCGCACATATGCCTTCACAGCGCGGAGCAGTCGGCTTTGTGTCCAATGGCGATCTGGGGGCAGGGGGCCATTGATGATCCGCAGCAGGTCTTCCCAGGCCATATCGGGGCGCAAGCGGCGCACATGGGGCACCCAATCCTGCGCGGTCTCGTTGAGGCGCTCCATGTAGCCGTCCTGTCGCGCCAGCCGCACCTTGCGCAGCGCAGCGGGATCCTTGGCGCGTAGCCCAGGATTGCCACCAACGCGCCCTTTGGCGCGCGCAGAGGCAAGCCCGGCCTTTGTGCGTTCGCGGATCAGAGCGCGCTCGAACTCGGCCGCAGCGCCTAGAACCTGCAGCGTGAACTTGCCTTGTGGCGATGCCGTGTCGATCGGGTCCTGCAGCGAGCGGAAGAAAGCCCCCTTGGCCTCCAGACGCTCAATCACCTCAAGAAGGTGCGACAGCGACCGCGCGAGCCGATCGATTCGCACGACGACCAACGTGTCGCCGCTCTGGACACGTTCGAGCACCCGCGCGAGCACCGGCCGCGCACGATTGCCACCTGAGGCGTGTTCTTCGAATATCTCGACGCAACCCGCAGCTTGCATGGCCTCAGACTGGGGCAGGGGGGTCTGATCCTCTGTGGAAACGCGGGCATAGCCTATCAGGGGCATGAAATCGGGCCGTTTGCAATTTTAGGTATCGCTACTAAACGACCGTTTGAAAACGAATGCAAGCAAGTGATCTCTTGTCGTGCTGGTGCACAATCCCCTTGGTTTTCTTGCACTGAGCGCGATCTGAGAGGTTCCGCCGACAGTCGCGCGTCCGTACTATACAAAGAGCGCGGGCAACTGCCACAAAATCGCTTGGGTAATGTGCATAATATAGATATTTTGCACATATGTCGCGTAGCCCTTAATTGTGAGATGGGAAATCCAACGAAATCAACGGCTGAGTTTTGCCCTTAAATATGAGATTT
>CANMQJ010000044.1 GCA_947500005.1 uncultured Paracoccaceae bacterium
ATCCACTGGAACGGGTCAACCGTGAAGTGAAACGACGTGCGGATGTCATCGGAATCTTTCCCAATGACGCTGCCATCGTCCGCCTCGTCGGCGCGCTGATGCTCGAGACCAACGACGAGTGGGCCGTGGCGCGCCGATATATGTCGCTTGAAACCCTGCCCCGCGTCACCGACAATCCAACCGTCAGGCTGCCCGCAGTGGCATCCTGATCAGACCCGGACCTCTCCGAAGGTCGGCACTCCTACACCACGTCCCGGGGCACTATCCGCAGACTCTACATCACGCTGAGTGATTCCGTGGGAGGCAGGTCATCTCGAGTGCCGGAACTGCTGCCCTAGAACTGGCAACCTTCGGAACGCCGCCAAGCAGCCTGACCGTGGCCTACGCCGGATGCTTGCCTCTGATCTCCTTCTCGTCGAAGATCAGCAGACTGCAACTCCAAACTTGCGTCATTGTCCGAATTTCAGGGGTAGCTCATACAGTCCATCGCTTGTCGAGCGTCTCTGACGGGAATTCCCCGAAAAGGCTGCGATATTGTTTCGCAAATCGCCCGCTGTGAGTGAAGCCAAGCGACAGTGCAACATCTTTGACGGAACGTGGTGCCCTTTCCGCTGCAAGGAATGCACAACGGGCTTGGGTGATCCTTTTTGCTTGCAGGTACGCAATTGGCGATACGCCGTAAACTTCATTGAAACACAAGTGCAATGTCGTTGCGCGGACGCCGGCCGCCTCGCAAAGTTCAGCTATGCTTGGAGGGTTCGACGCGCGGTCTTCAAACAGGCTTTCTGCGTTCCTGACAACGCGCAATGGGTCAAGATTAGCCTTTGAAAAGGCATTCCCTTCGATTGTCTTTGCCATGATGAGGCTGGCGACCTCAGCAAAAAGATCATTCTCGACGACTGCATCAAGTGCGAACGTACCGGGTCCCAGAGGCTCGTCCAGTGACGCCGTTATCGTCTCCAGAATCCGGCGGTAAAACCTTGTTCCCAAGGCTGAACCAAGGCCCATCCGTTGATCGTCCAGGGCGATGTCCTCCACATGGAGGCCACTCAAACGGGCGCATGCATCCCGCAGTCTGGATTTTCGCAGACCCAGCGCCAGGTTATGCCGCCTGTCGTTAGTGGTGGAATATCCGTCAGGACCGCCGGACAGAAAAACATCGAACCGTCTTGCCACTTGGCCATTGAAAACATAGGCGCCCTGCCAACTGACCGGGGCCATCAAAACCATCCAATCCGGGTGGGGCACGACGGTGCTTATCATCTTTGGCGTGACCTTGCTACGAAAGAGTAGCAGGTCGCGTCCATTGATTTGCACCATTTTGTAGACGGGGAGTCCCGCCCCGACTTGCACCGATTCTGCATAAGATACGGGCAACCCGCTCCAGAACCGTTGATGCGTCAGGTCAGTCTTGACCGGAAAGCGCGACGAGAGATTTGATCGTTCATCCTTCAATGGAACGCTCCCCTGCCAATCTGCCATGAGCGGAGGGTGCTCTCAAGGTCGCAAAAATCAAGTTGAGTGTAGCATTTGACCCTCGAAAATGCAACCATGTTCGGTCAAAGCCTTTAGAGAGGGAAGCAGGCCATTGTCTGATTAGCCCCGCAAGAAGGTAGCCCAAGCGATGCGATATTCGATTGTAGCTCTTGCAGCGACCGCGCTTTTGACCGCGCCGGCTTTGGCGCAGAACGCGAACGTCGGTGCGCTTGCTCAGAAACGCGCGGACGGCGAAGAGGTGAACAACGGAACCAACCCAACATTGCTGTCGACCATCGCGGGCGTTCAGTACACGTATAATGATTTTGCCAACTCGAGCCGGTCCTCGGGCGTTTGGGAGGCATTTGCCGCCATCCCCTTCGGTTCCCGAAAGCAGTTTCAATTTACACTAACGGCACCCTACGCGGGCAGCGCGCTGGATAGTGATTTTGGTCTTGGGGATGTCAGCCTCAAGTTCACGCATGTCGTCGATGTCAATGCCAGCAATGGGATCGCGTATACTGCAGAGTTGTTTCTGGATACTGCCGACCGTCCAGACTTGGGCAATGGTCAGGAAGTTCTAGAGTTAAGCGCTTTTTATGCAAAATTCTTTCCCGGAGGGACTATTGTTGCACCCGCCTTGGTTCAGACGGCTGGGTTGGGCGGCACAGGCTCGAACGGTCAAAAAATTAATCGTACCACGTTCGACTTCTATTATGTGCCAAAGTTGGCGAACCCGAAGTTTTACATGACCTTCGATCCTAATGTGACCTATGATTGGGAGACTGATAAGGGGTTCGCGAGCCTTCAGGTTACTCTCGGGATGCTGACGGGAAAAGTAGCCGGAGGGGACAGCCAGATTTTCATTAAACCCGGTTTCTATGCGGGTGCCGACCGGCCTCTGGATTTCTCGATCCAGGTCGGCTTCAAAGTCCTTGGTTTCTAGCGCCTGATCTGGGTAATCCCCTCGATCTCAGGGGATGTGGAAGTAGAATTTTCTCGGTACGATGAACTGTAACCCTTCGGCGGGGGTCGTCTGACGGGGCGCTGGAGGCGATGAAAAGTCCGACGTGACCTGCGCCCCATAGAGTTCGCGTTATTGGTTCGCTCTGTTCAGGTTGGTCCTCTACTGACCGTTGATGCTACTCCCGCGGGGTGAACCCGTCGAGGCTCGTGTGAGGGCGGTGAGACGGTCATTCTGATGCGGGTTGTTCATTTTTCGGGATCCTCGGCTGGAGTTTGGCGATTGCAGCCTAACCCCGAAACGGGTGAACAGCCTTCCGAGACTTCGCGCCTAGCGCCGATCAGGTCGGGGCCAGAGTGGGGGCAGGGGAATCCCGGCCTATTTTTGTTATTTATTACCAGGTAGATAAGTCTGCTTTTTGGTGCGTGTGGAGGGACTCGAACCCCCACGCCAAAGGCGCTTGGACCTAAACCAAGTGCGTCTACCAATTCCGCCACACACGCTTGCGGGATGCTCTATCAGCGTCTCGCAGGGTGATCAAGCGGCGCCGCATCCTCCGGGAAACACACGCATCGACTTTCGTTGAAAAAAATGCGCCCAGTCCTCTGGACGGGATCGGGTGCCATTGCTATACGGCGCGCACCGTTCCGGCGTAGCTCAGCGGTAGAGCAGTTGACTGTTAATCAATTGGTCGTAGGTTCGATCCCTACCGCCGGAGCCAACCTTACTTAGGTTTCTTGCTACTGATATCGTTTGTGCGCAGGTCGCGCGAACTTCATCATTCCCCCAAGCAGTTGTATTGGACGTCAACGCGTTCTTGGTGGTTGAGATCATCACCACCCGCGAACAGCGCAACCTTTCCCGCATGAAGGTCGAGGATCTTCTTCATCGGTGCTGTAATTGTGCTCGTGACCTGCCACGGGGTTTTTCCTCCACCGTTGATTAGAGTCCGGTCCAACTTGAGGACGGACAATGAAGCGAACGAGATTCACGGACGAGCAGATCATCGGAATCCTGGCCGAGCACGAGGCAGGCGCAAAGTGCGCGGACCTGTGCCGCAAGCACGGCATGTCGGAAGGCACCTTCTACAACTGGAAGGCCAAGTTCGGCGGCATGACGGTGTCGGAAGCGAAGCGACTGAAGGCGCTCGAGGATGAGAACGCGAAGCTGAAGAGGCTGCTGGCCGAGCAGATGCTCGATCTGGCCGCGATGAAGGAACTGGTTTCAAAAAAGTGGTGACGATGAGCCATGTCACGCCATTGGTCCGAGTGACAATGGCGAATGCGTGAGGATCCGGTGCCAGAGCTCGGTCTTCGACCGTGAGACGATCTCGTACGTCTTCGACAACTCCTGAATATTGGCGGTGCCGACGACCAAGGGGTCATGGAAGAACTGCACGGCGCCGATCTCCAGCATGTGCAGGATGACCTGAGCGTCCTTCGGGTCGTTCTTGTCCCAGCTGTTGTGCAAAGCCTCGCGTGTCCGGGCGAGGCTGACAGAGGAGACAAGCTTAAGGTCGAACCCGGCCTGTCCAAGATGATGCGCCAAGGGTCTGTGATAGTTGCCGGTCGCCTCGAACCCGATCCGCACTGGCAGTCCGTAGCTGACGAGTGCCGCAGACAAGCGTTGGAAATCTTCCAATGTGTTGCTGATCGTCATTCGCCGACGACGCTTCTTGCCCGGTATCCCGATCAGGACCTCGTGGCGGTGCTTGGAAATGTCGATGGCGACCGGGACGGTCGAAGGGATAGAATGGGTGGCGGTCATAGCCGGTCTCCTCAGCGGTGTGGTTCAGCAAAACCACTGTTGAGACCTGAGACCCGGTTATGGCCACCCGCTGCGCGATATGGAGGCTGCGCGCGCGGCCATAACCTATCGGCAGCACCTACTCCCGACGTGCTACGGCACCGAACTGACCAGTAACGCAATCTTAACCTTCGCCGCTGCGCACCGGATCGAATGGCACTACATCGCGCCGGGAAAGCCGATGCAGAACGGCTTCGTGGGGAGTTTCAACGGACGGATGCGAGACGAGCTGCTCAACGAGACCATGTTCCGTAACCTGGCCCATGCACGGATCGTGATTGCTGCTTGGGCCGCCGACTACAACACCGAACGCCCACACTCGGCCTTGGACTACGAGACCCCCGCCGACTACGCACGAACCCTGACCACCGCAATCGCCCGCCCCGCTGCGCAAGATGAAAGCTCCGCGCGCCGGGCGATTGCTCAACCTGCGCCGCTCGGCGTAAATTCCAACCGGGCTCCGGTCGCGGCTGGATGAAAGACCCGTGGCAGGTCACCGTTAAAGCGACCGACACGTTCTACGGGCCACCCTAATTTTGAGGCGGAGGGTAGCGCGATTTCTTCCGTTCCGGCGTCGTCTTTGTGAGACACCGGATCGGAAGAAACGGCTTCACCCGGTCTTGAATGAAATCCCAACATACGCGCGAAAAGGAGGGTCGCGCTCTTGTAGCTCCGGCAATCCCGTCGGTAGCAAAAAATGGAGGTCGACATGTTCGATTTTCCCGAGCAGCCATCGGCGCTGCATCTTTATCTCATTAACAAATCGGAAGAACTCCAGAACATAGCATTGTTGTTGGGGGGACGACCTTGGCTTGGTCGTGTCCAACGGTTCATGAACCGCGCTCGTAACGAAGCGTCGCCATCGGTTCGGACGCTATCGGAACTGCGACAGATCGGGGATTTGCTTAGGCTCGAACATGTCCATGATTTCGAGCGCCCGGAAGCAGCTTACTTCGCCGAGCTCGATCTCGAGGCACCTTACATCTACGACATCTGCTTTCTCGTCGAAGAAACAGATGCGCTGGTCGCGGAACTCACAGGTCCTGCAGGGACAGAGGAGGTACTGTGATGTCGCATGAGGACCCGCTCGAAATAGCGCTGCTCGACTGTTTCAAGTGCAGCGCCTCGGCACAGAAGATCCTTCCGAGTCTTCTGGGTCTGGAAGACGACCGGGGCGCTTCACATGCAGCATATCGACTGCAAAAATCGCTGGAAGCCAGGCGGCTTCCTACCCCGCGAGACGAAGCTGATCTGCAAACGATGCTGACCTTCATCGATCGAAAACTCGAGATGGGAACGAGCCGTCTTTTCGTTAGTGACGAGTGCTGTGCCGAGGGAGGGTGGTTCGAGTCGTATCTCAACCGAGAGGCGCAGGCGCTTTCCGATATCGCTCGCCCTCTGTACAAGCTCAAAGCGGCGTGGGACCGGGTACACGCCGCAGTGGCTGCTGATCGGGCGCTGGAGCTTATCCGTTCATGACGACTGCTCGCGTCCCAGTACGTTCCGATACGAGGGGCGCGAGCATTCCACCTTGGGTTTCACGCGGCAATACGCGCGCCTCGTCCGAGACTTTGAACTGACGCGGTGGATGACCGGGATGTGTTCCGGGTCTGATTGAATACGCGATGCAAGAGACCAAAACATGAGCTGAACGACAAGATAGTCGCCGTTAGGCGGCCAGACGGGCCCAAGCTCGAACGGCCGAGCGTTGCGGGATAGTTGCACCCGAGAATATCAGCGCCTCCAGCCGACTTCTTCAACACAATCCGCCCAGACCGCTGAGCCGTCGCTCGCGGCCCGGAGCTGACTTCCACTCGATGTATCGACGCCGCGGCGCAGCTTCACCAAACCTGCCATTCGCCGCTACTGCACTGTCAGACGAGCGCGAACTCACACTGTGCGGACTTTCCTGTCGTTCGCAGTGGTGTTGCGCTGTTTCAACTGTTCCGCTTGGTGGCGCCGCGGCGTTTGAGGATGGGATACGCAACGGCCGCGATCACCAATGCGATGAGGAACAGCGACAGGGGTCGCGTGAAGAAGGTCGTTAGATCCCAGTTCGAAATCTGCATGCTGCGTCGGAAATTCACTTCGAGAATCGGGCCGAGGATGAGCGCGATGACGAACGGCGCCGCGGGATAGCGCCAGCGCTCCATGAAGAACCCGATAAAGCCGAAGGCAATCGCAAGGCCTACGTCGAACATGTTGTTGCGCAGTGCATAGGTGCCGATCACACTGAAGACAACAATCATCGGTCCCAGCACGCTGCCGGGAACGCGGGTGACGTAGACCAGCCAACGCCCGGCCAGCAGCCCAATCACCGCGAAGAGGATGTTGGCCGCGAAGAGCGAGAAGAAGAGAGTGTAGGTCACGTCCGCGAAGTCGGTGAAGAGCCTGGGGCCGGGCACCATGCCGTGAATCGTCAGGCCGCCGACGAAGACGGCCGTCACCGCGTTGCCGGGAATGCCGAGCGTCAGCGTCGGGATGAGTGTTCCCCCCGTGACCGAATTGTTGGCGGCTTCGGACGCGGCGACGCCCTCAAGCTCTCCGGTCCCGAAGGTCTGCGGCGTCTTCGATGAACGGCGCGCCTCGTCATAGGAGATGAAGGCAGCAATGCTGGTCCCGGCACCGGGAAGGATGCCGACGAGCGCGCCGATTCCGGACGACTTCAGCATGGTCCGGATACAGCGGCGGATGTCGGGCCATGCCGGCAGGGCCCGCCCTTCGGCCGAGGCTGCATCGTCTTTCAGGATGCCACCGGATCTCGGAACGCAAAGCACGAAAGCCTGGGAGATCGAAAACAGTCCGATCAATGCCGGCAGTAGCGGCAAACCATCGAACAGGCTGGACGAGCCGAACGTGTATCGCTGGCTGCCGGTGAAATTGTCGAGCCCGACAGAGGCCAGGAACAGCCCGGCAAGGGCCGCGATCGCGCCGTTGAGCGGATTGTTCGACACGACGCCCACGATGGTGACCATGCCGAAAATCGCCAGGATCGTGTATTCCTGCGGCCCGAACATCAGAGCCGCGCGCGCCAGTGGTGGCGCGATGGCGATCAGCACGATCACGCTGATGGTGCCGCCGACCAGCGAAGCGATCGTGGCCATGCCAAGCGCCTCTGCCCCTCGCCCCTGCTCCGCCAGCGGATAGCCGTCAAGGGACGTCGCTATGGAAGCGTCGGTGCCGGGCGTGCGCAACAAGATCGCAGTGATCGATCCGCCATACACGGAGCTCACATAGACTGCGCCCAGCAGGATCAGAGAAGACTCGGGCGACATCGAAAAGGTGATCGGGATCAACAGTGCCACGCCCATCGTCGATGACAGACCGGGTAGCGCACCGATCACCATGCCCGCGAGTGTGCCAATCAGCAGGACGATGAGGGATTCCAGCGCGAAAACGTTCGACAGGCCGATGAGGACAGCATCCATCGTCTGATTCCTTCCTGTCAGATGAGACCTTCGAGCAGTCCGGCCGGCGTCGGGACCTCGAGCAGGACATCGAAGACGACGAAGATCGCTGCGGTGAAGAGCACCGTCGTCAGCAAACTGGCGAAGAGCCCCATACGCGAGAGGATCTTCAAGGTCGCGAACATGAATGTCGGAACGACGATGTAGAATCCGAGCGGCTCGGCCAGCGCGAACAGAGCTATGGTCAGGGTCGCCAGAACCGCGAAGCGCGGCCAGTGGATCGGATCCTCGCCCTCGGCCTTCGTGCTGGGCCGGACCAGCTTCAGGGCGGAGGCGAGGATCAAAAGGCCGGCCATGCCGACGGGATAGACGTTCCCGTCGCCACGGAAGTCGAGGGCAACCCAGATAGCGCAGGCGCCCATCCCTATGAGGCCCGATGCGATAACGCGATCACGTGTTGTCGGCCTCATGGGCGCCCCCGATCCTCAGTCCAGATCCTACTGTTATTCTTCCAGCCACGGGTCCTTTTCCCAAACCTTCTTCAGCGACTCGTAGCTGTTGTCCAGAAACGCCTCGAAATCCTCGCCCACAATCGGCGTGACCGGCATGTTGAGGTTGCCCAGCTCTTTCAGGAATTCCGGATTCTGGACGACCTCTTGCGACGCGTCGAGCAAGGTCTGGTAAATCTCGTCAGGTGTTCCGGCCGGCACCGCGATTCCTCGCGATGCCGCGCTGATCACGTCGTAGCCCTGCTCGATCCCCGTCGGCACATCGGGAATCTGCGGCATTCGATCGTCGGACCAGACGGCCAAAGCGCGCACGGCACCGTCGTTCACCTGTGCAGCGACTTCGGACATATTGCCTTCGAAAGCGTCGATATGGCCGCCGAGAAGCGCCGCTGTGGCTTCGGCATTGCCGCTGAATGACACGAAGTTCAGTTCAATTCCGGCCTCGTCGGCGAAGGTCAGAGCGGCGAGGTGGTCGTCGCCGCCGACGCCCTCGTGCGACACGGTGATTTCGCCCGGATTCTCCTTCGCCGCGGCAACCAGATCGTCGAGCGTCTGGTAGGGGCTGTCGGCGGCAACAGCCAGCACGCCGGGATCGGTCACCACGTTGATGAGCGGGCGGAAGTCGTCGAGCGAATAGCCGATCGTTTCGGGGCGGGTTATTGGATAGACCTCGATCGCCGGCGCGTTGATGAGGCCGATGGTGTAGCCGTCTGGCGCCGCATTCGCGAGGCTGATCCAGCCGATCTCGCCGCCCGCGCCAGGGCGGTTCTCGACCACGAAACGTTGACCCAGCTCTTCGCCCAAATACTGCGCGAAAATTCGCGCCATCGTGTCGGTGCTGCCGCCCGCCCCGAAGGCGACGATCATCTTGACCGGCTTCTCAGGATACTCGGCCAGAGTCGGGCCGGCCAGTGTCATGGCTCCTGCACCGATCAGGGCAGCTGCTGCGGCCTTTTTCATCGCGTGTTTCATGTGTCTCTCCATATTGGTTTTTGTGTGGCTTTCAGGAACTTGCGTAGGCGTTCGAGTAGGTGCCTGCCCGGATGCTTCGGAGCATCTCTTCTTCTTTCGCCTCATGGGCGCGCACAGCCTTTAGAAGGTCTTCCGCCCCATCGACGGGAAAAGAGACGACTCCGTCCTCGTCCCCGACGACGATGTCGCCGGGATCAACGACCTGGCCGCCGATAGTGACCGGCACATTCAATTTCCCGGGGCCGTGCTTGTAGGGCCCGCGATGCGTGACACCGCGGGCGAAACAGGGAAGGGCGCTCGACGCGATATCGCGCAGGTCGCGGATCGCGCCGTCAATGACGAAACCGGCCAGTTTGCGGGTCTCGGCAATGGCCATCATTATCCCGCCGATGATGGCGCGGTCAGTCGCGCCGCCTGCATCGACCACAATGACGTCGCCGGGCTTGGCGATCTCGATCGCCTTGTGCACAAAAAGATTGTCCCCCGGCGCGACCCGCACGGTCAACGCGCAACCCACCATTTGGCCGACGTAGCGGTGATAAGGGCGCAGTCCGACCATGCCCGGCAGACGGTCCAGATTGTCGCTGATGATTGCGGTCGGCGCGGTTGCGAAGGCATCGAGCAGCTCCTGATCGGCCTCTCTGGTGGCGCTGGCGAACTCGGCCTCGGTCACGGCGATCTCCTTCAAGCGTTTCTACCGGGTGTCATGGAAAACAGGTCTTCGCAGGCGCGGCGGATTGCGGTGGCCCCGGCTTCCACCTCATCCAGCGATGTAGCGAACGAAAGGCGCAGATAGGGCGACAGCCCGTAGGCAGACCCGTCAAGGACAGCCACACCTTGGCTTTCGAGCAGGTGAAGCGCGACATCGACATCGGTTTCAAGCGTCCGTCCTGCGGACGTGCGGCGACCGATCAGGCCCGCCACCGAGACATAGAGGTAGAACGCGCCCTCGGGTGGCGTCACATTGAGGCCGGGTGCACCGTCGAGGATCTCGAGCATTCTGTCCCGACGTTCCTGGTAGATCTGGACCGACTCCGTGACGCAGGACTGATCGCCCTGAAGCGCAGCGACGGCGGCTTCCTGTCCGACCGCGCTGGCACAAGTCGTGCTCTGGCCGATGAGCTTGCTGATGGCCGCGACGAGAGGCTGGGGCCCGGCCGCGTAACCGATGCGCCAACCGGTCATGGCGTAGGCTTTCGACACGCCGTTGACCACGAGTGTGCGGTCAACGAGGTCTGGTGCCACCGTCGCCAGCGACACCGCCTCGGCCCCGTCATACACGAGATGCTCGTAGATCTCGTCGGTGATTACTCCCACATGCGGATGGCGCCGCAGCACGTCGGCCAGCGCGGCCAGTTCACTGCGCGAATAAACCGCCCCGGTGGGATTGTTGGGCGAATTGAGGATCAGCCACCGCGTGTTCGGAGTGATGACCTCGTCCAAGGCCTCCGGACGCAGCTTAAAGCCGTCGGCGTGATCACAGGCTACGATGACCGGCGTCCCGCCCTGCACCGCCACCATGTCGGGATAGGATACCCAATAAGGTGCCGGGACCACGACCTCTGTTCCGTCCTCTACCGTCGCGGCAAAGGCTTCAAAAATCAGCTGTTTGGCCCCTGTGCCAACGATGACGTTACCGGCCTCTATATCGATGCCGTTCTCCCGCAGGAACTTCGCCGCGACGGCCTCGCGCAGAGCCGGGATTCCGGGCGTCGGCGAATAGTGCGTTGCTCCCGCGCCCAAGGCGGCGATGGCGGCCTCCGTGATATGCGACGGGGTGCCGAAATCCGGTTCTCCGATGGTCAGGTCGATGACGCGGCGCCCGGCGGCCTTGAGGTCGGCGACCATCTGTTTGGCCACAATTGTTGCCGATGGCTTCAGTCGTTCGACACGCCTGGCCAGTTCGATTGTCGTCATCTTTCCTCCGAGAAGAACAAGTTCCGTTCAACCTGCATGGACAGATGACTCAAGAAAAGCGATAAGATTCGATGCGCAATCATTCGCAGAAGGAATGCGATGGCCAAGATATCGCTCAGTCAACTCGAAGCTCTGTTCTGGGTCATTGAACTGGGCACCTTCAACCGCGCGGCGGCGCGTTTGAACACGACGCAATCGACGATCTCGAAGCGAATCCAGGAGCTGGAACACGCGACCGGACTCACGCTGTTCGATCGGTCACGGCGCGGCGCGCGCGTCAGTGAAAAAGGTGAGCAGCTCTATGAACACGCACGAGACATGCTAAAGCTACAAGATCGCGTGATGGCCTTGCGGGAGGGGGAACACGTGCCTCAGCGCCTCATGCGCCTGGGCGTAACCGAATTGACCGTTCTCACCTGGATGCCGGCGTTCACGACCCACTTGCGGGAAGCCTATCCAGAATTGATCATTGAACCGACAGTAGACATGAGCCGCAGTCTCTACGAAGGCCTCTTGGAGGGGCGCCTGGACGCGATCATCGTCCCAGAGGCGATCGTGGACAAGGACATCCGCGTCTTCCGCTTGGCTGAAGTCCAGAATGCCTGGTTGGCCCATCCCGATTTCCTCAGATCCGATGCGCCATTTACGCTCAACGAGATCTGTGCGCAGCCGATCATCATGCAAGGCAGCCGATCGGGAGCGAGTGTGTTTTTCATACGGTGGCTCAAGGGGCGTGGGGCCATGTTGGAAAACCCTCTTCATGCCGACAGCATGATGGCTACAGTCGCATTGGCGTTGGCCGGATTCGGCATTGCTTACCTTCCTCGGCCCATGTTCGATGGAATGATCAATGAAAAGAAGCTCGTCGAGATTCCTTCCTCTCCGAAACTTCCTACGATGTCCTATTCCCTGGTTTTCAGGCGCGATTTGCCGTCGGCCTTCTTCGACCAGATCGCCGTGCTCGCACGGAAGAGTTGTGACTTTTCGGGGCGCACGCGGCTCTGAGCAATTTTGGCAGCCTCGTCAGGCCGGAAGTATTCGATCACGACTTTTTCCGGGGTCCTGTGCGGACGAGTGGCTGTTTCAAACTTGCGTAGTTCTACCCTCAACGTGGGCAACGGACCGTTCCGTCCCCAGGCGAACATGCGGCAACCGCGAAAGTTCTGTTCTTCGTCGCGGTCAATAATGGGTCGGTCCTGTCCTGCGGCAGTGCAGCGCCGAAATAGATAAACGGGCGACCGCCACCGTCCAAACGGCCCACAGCCGCCGTTCTTCCGTACTTTTGAATGCTGCGAGCGCACCACGCTTTGCGGACCTCTGACGGACGCCGTAAACACGTCCATGTACGACGACCAGCTTTGAAGGTGCTGTACCATTGCGATGATCCAGTGAAAAATTGGTCCGCAACGTGTTCTTCGGCCGCGATCGGATGCATATATGCTCTCAACCGAGACGGTCCGGACGAGTCAGGTGCGTCACTTTGAGATGGGACGAATTGATGATTAGTGATGTTGCTCCCTTGGGAGGCCAAACTATTGGCAAGGCCACAAATCGGGAAGAGGCTTGGTGGCTCTGTCAACGCTATGGCCTTAAGCCACTTCACGTGAGTAAACTATCAGCGGTGGAGTTGGTGAATGGAGCAAATGGAGTTGCGGTGTGGACTGTTCCTTGCGAACACACCCGATATCCATATGATCGAGTTGCCTTCGAAAATAGGCGCCGTGATGGCTTGGCGACTTTAGAAAATGGCCTTCCCGCATGGCCAGTTGCTGAGGAGAACGGGATCGCGTTTCAAACCTTCAGGCAAAGATTAAAGCGGGGTTGGTCTGTTGAAAGAGCTGCAACTGAGGGAGTGCGGGAAACCTCACCCAACCCCGAAGATGAATGGGAGGTTGTTGCGATCGAAAACGGCCTATCCGTCCGAGCCTATCGTAGTCGTGTTGAAGCTGGTTGCCCTGAATCTATAGCCGCAACTATGGGGTTGAGTTGGCGAAATTGGTAAGGTGTTTTTACAAATAGAACAGACGGCCCATAGCGGAATCCGCGCCCGGCGTTCTCGTGCTAAACGAAGCAGCCTAATACTGAAAATCCAACCTGCTGACCCTCATTATAAACAAGCGGCCAGCATTAGGTAGGTCGGACGCCACACCTGATTGACCACATTTTGAAAGTGAAGCGTATGGCCAGTTCATCATTCGATATTCTTGCAGCTCAGGAAGCGATGCAGGCAGCAAGTCATAATGGCGTAATCCAATTTGCCAAACAGCTTGTGCGCTTCGATCGGCGTGTCGCCGTTCAGGCCGTTGGTGGTCTCATGCTTCTTCCGTCTCTGCAGGCTTCAACATACAGGTTGGAGATGCTTGCACACGCAGTACTGTCAACATGTGTTGGAAGCATTGCGCCCCGCCAGCGTGAATTATCAGAGTTGATTGTGATGGCGGGCAAAGCGGTCGGTCAGCACGAAGATCCCGTCGAAGATGTCTTCTTGGGACGCGTTAGCTATGGAGGCGAGAACTACCGGGTATTGGAGGGGCTCAGCGAGGGTGGATGCTTCCACCTCCAAGTGTTGCTGGAAATCGTCGACAGCCTGCCAGAGACGTTTCGCGAACTAAAGGAAGCGTGTCGAGCATGCCTTACTTTGTCGGATGAAATGTGCGAACGGGCTGGACTTGTCGCATTCCAGGTCGGCGCCGAAGATCCAATACGGAAACGCATCTCGCCCAAGGACCTCCCCCCAGTTCGAACTCTTTCGAAGTGGGTCACTTTCACGCAGGCGGAACTTGATGCCGTAGGCGTTTCATCGAACGCCTTGGTCGGATTCGTGCTGCCCCAAGAGAATTTTAATGTGCTGGATGCGTACGCGGGAGACAGCGCGCTTTTCCGGAGGCCATTCCTTTGCCTCGACGAACATTTCGTAGTGGCGCTCCCCACAGCAATTGGGCCTGCAATCCGCAGTTTTGTAATAGATTTTTTCCGATCGCTTGGGCGGGACGGGGAACAACTCTTCCGGATGCAGCACCTCTCAATAGTCGCCAATCGAATGCTCTCAACACCCATTATCGATAGCATAGATATGAGGCCATCGCACCTAACACTCGAACCAGTTATCCCAAGTCCTCCTGTCGAAATTGATCCGGGATATTGGGTACAGGTCATCCTTGTCGCTGACGATCTTTCCGGTTTCGAAAAGGGCGGCTTGATGGGAACCTCGCAGGACGGCGCGGGTATACACGTTAAGATTAGCGAGACGATCCGCTCTGCGCGTGAGCGATGCGAAGGAACCGCAAATTTCAAGGCTGGGCTGACCTTTATCATCTTTTGTGGCTTTGGCCGTGGTCAGATGGTGGGCCTGCCCGATCGCAGTGATCGGTGGTTTGTGGAAGCTGCGAGCGCCTACGATGCCGAAGTGCTCGGCTGGCGTGCAGACTTCTCCATGTTTGACTTAATTCGCCTATCAATTGCCGAACGAGACCTCAATGCCAAAGGGTTTGAGATGCCTCACGTGAATGGCCTACTCGCGCAGGTGGGCGAGGCTCTTAGAAATGATGGCCATCTAATACCGCACAGCGACTTGCCTGACGGGATGCCTGGTGGATTGATCATGGGGCGTACGAATGGGCAGCTTCAAATTAGAGTGGAACATCATCAGCGTCATGATCGACGCGTCGTACGCACGCCTGACGGCGAGTTCGCCGAAATGCAAAAGGAAGGCAGTGGGGCGCGTTCTCCGGGGGGGGTGAGCCACCTCTACGTCTCCATGGAAGACGCTCGAAATAGACGCTTTCGTGCTGCTTGGGTTCAGTCTCAACGAACTTGGTGGGTTGAGACACGTCCGCGGTCGAAGAATGTCACCACGCCCTGCTATAGAAGTTTCGAAGCACTTCGAACATGGATCCAGAGAATAGGCCCCGTGCTTGTTAAGGCCATTCCTGAACTGCCAGACCTCCTTCTGTGGGATCTGAGAGTCGATCCGCAGCCGCCCACAGCCTCTGCCGACCTTGTGCCAGCGAGCGAAGGCGAAATCAGGGAGGCAATCGGACTGCAGTGGGTATCACCGGGACTAATAACCACAACTGTCGCGCCAGACTTTTGGCGGGGCCTGTCCAACGAAAGCAATATCGCGGAAGCTCTTTTGGTCGAGGCTTTCGTTCTCGGCGCCCTCCGTCTCACCGGCAGAGATGAAGGTGAGCTCACGACGATCACGGCCAGGATCGTTTCCTCGCCTCATGCTCGTCAATTGCATGCATTCGCGCCGCAGGATTTCCGAGACCTTATGCGAGACACATTCGATCTGCGTGTGGTTGAAATCAGTTCTATACAGGATGCCGCAATTCGGATTGGGCTTGGCTGGAGCGGTGTCGAACGTCCTGGGGGTAGAGTCTACGGCGTAAAGGCGTGTACGGATGCTTTGAACAAAATCACGTCAGCGGCGGAGGACCAACTGTGTTATGAGTTGGCCTCTTTTAGTCGGCAGGGGTTAATAGAAGCAGCAGTCAGAAATCACGAGGCGGCAGCAATAGATGCGCGGCGTTGGAAGAAGACTTCTGGCGCAATTATTGCATTGTCCGACGACGAACCCGCAATGAGGTCGGAGATCACAGAAACGTTGTTTCGCTTGAATGGTGTTTCGTTGGCTTGCCGCTTGCTCGCAGAAATAGGTCTTCACCATTGCCCCGAGGAAGGTGGTTTGGAAGTTGGCGATATCGACCTATCACGGCTCATGGCAAGGGTGATGATGATCGTTCACCTTGGCGGCTATTCGGACGCTATACAGTATGGAGCAATGGAGCCAGAGCTAAGAGTTTCACCTGCGGGTGAAGTTCAAATCGATGTGTCATTCTTTGATAGTATTATGGAGCCGGTTGGGCGGGCTTTCTCCGATCGCCAAGTGGATCGGGAAAGACACTCTTACAGCGCTTCGCTTCGAGAGCCAGAAATAGCGGACGAGAGCCAGCACGAGAAGATTGACCAGAATTTTGAGGAGGCTTGGGCTGACGAGTTTGGCGCAAGTTTCTGGTCGTACCGCGCGACTATGGAAGAACTTGAGAACCTCTGTGGGCAGCGAGGCCGACCCTGGATGATAATACGCAGATCCGACTTAATTGCACTTCTTCAAACGGAAGGGGCACTCACGGTTTTGGAAACTCTTGAAAGCGTGCCGAGAGAGCATTGGAAGTCCGTGCCGAACGGATACGACGACGCAGATCGGCAACCGTGGCGTTATCGACGCCGCCTATCCATTGCGAGGCGACCTATTGTAAGGCTCGGCACAGATTCTGATGCAGACGTGCTCGTCGTGCCGGGGATGATCAGAGAGGGCCTGTCGGCGACCGTTCACAACATGTATGAAGGTTACTATGAGCCAGCCCGTCTCTCATCCCGCAAGATGCGCCGGTGGGCAGACAAAGTTTCCAACACGAACGGCACGGAATTTGAGGAGGAAGTCGCGTCAAGGCTTACAGACCTCGGTTGGTCGGTCAGAAGGAGCATCAAGTTTGGCGAAATCCTGGGGCGAGATCCAGACGAAGACCCCGGTGATATCGATGTGCTTGCTTGGAATGCGACGGGTGGCATATTTCTTCTGGAGTGCAAGCGCCTCCAGTTTGCCAAAACGGCAAGCGAGATTGCGAAACAACTCTCCAAGTTCAAAGGTGACTTTGATGAAAAAGGGAGGCCAGATCGCTTGGCAAAACACCTGAAGCGTTTGGCGTTGGCTCGGCAATACACTGAAGCGTTTTCAAATTTCACAGGATTGAAGAGGCCGACTATCGAAGCTGGCTTGGTGTTCTCGCATACAGTACCGATGCAATTCGCCGTTGATCGTATGCGCAAGCAGTTATGGACAGGAACAATCCAGCAGCTTGATGGACTACCGGGTTGAGCCAGTTTGTCGCGTTTCGCAATAAATGCTATGTCCTACTTGGCATCGCCTGAATAGATCAGGTTCGGCCAATGGTGGTTTAGTCGCGCGAACCGACGATTCTACTGAATGTCAGCTTACCCGGCATTTAGAGAATATCCACACTCCCGCAGAGAAGGTCCGGAAACCGCCCGTCGATACTGACGTGGATCGTCGACGCGACCGGCCCGAGGACGAAGCCGCTCCGCGGCATTGGCGCACTTGGCTGATGGAGTGAGCCGCCCATAGCGGCGCGCATTATGCGATCTGACCGACCTGGCTGACGATTGGGACCTTCTCAATCATCAGACAGGAGGTTCCCATGACAGAGGAGAGAGTAAGCCCGCTTCGTCAGCGGATGATCGAAGACATGCGTATCCGCGGGATGGGCGACAAGGCACAGAAGTCGCACATCCGGGCAATCAAGGATTTCGCGGCCTTTCTCGGGCGATCACCAGACACGGCGACGCCGGAGGATCTGCGCGCCTATCAGCTCCACATGACCGACACCGGAGTGACGCCATCGACGTTCAACGTGCGGATCGTGGCACTGCGGTTTTTCTTCGGCATGACCTGCGGGCGGGAGGAGATGAAGCGCTACATGCAATTCCGCACCGAACCACGGAAGCTGCCGGTCGTCTTCAGCGTCGAGGAGGTGTCCGACATCCTGATGGCGGCGCCGGGGCCGGGGCTGAAGTATCGCGCTGCGCTCAGCATTTCGTATGGCGCAGGGCTCCGGGCCGCCGAGGTCTGCAACCTCAAGGTCGGCGACATCGACAGCGACCGGATGCTGATCCACGTCGAGCAGGGCAAGGGCCAGAAGGACCGCAAGGTCATGCTGTCCCCCGGATTGCTGGAGTTGCTGCGCGCCTGGTGGCGCGAGGCCCGGCCGGAGGGCTGGCTGTTTCCCGGCAAGCCAAAGATCAACCCGATCTCGCCAAGGCAGCTGAACCGGGCCTTCACCTCGGCCAAGCACATGGCCGGCGTCAAGAAGGTCGCGACGCTGCACACGTTGCGCCACAGTTTCGCGACGCATCTGCTGGAGGCCAATACCGATGTGCGGGTGATCCAGGTGCTTCTCGGCCATGCCAAACTGACGACGACCGCGCGATACACCCACGTGGCCACCAAGACGATCCGGGACACGATCAGCCCCTACGAGATGCTGGCGAAGCTGCAGGATCAGACGGTGAAGCGAAGTCTGGAGTGACCGGTCCGGGCATTGCCCCGGCCCGGGCTGGAGATCGCTGACATCTTTCGCGCTCACGGCCCTGCGTGGCGGCAGGCCAATACGGGGCATGTCAGCCTGACCCAGCTCAAGGTGATGTCGGCGATTGAAGCCTGCCGAACCGAAGCGCTTGGCGGGCATGTGGCGGGCTGCACCAAGTGCGGCCACCATCATATCGCCTATAACTCCTGCAAGAACCGACATTGCCCCAAATGTCAGGGCCCGGCCGCACGCGCCTGGATGGAGGCGCGTGCCGAGGATCTTCTGCCCGTGGAATACTTCCACGTGGTCTTTACCCTGCCAGCCGAGATCGCCCAGATCGCCTATTGGAACAAGCGGGCGGTCTACGGTCTATTGTTCAAGGCTTCGGCGGAAACGGTGATGACCATCGCGGCCGATCCCAAGCGCATGGGCGCGCGGGTGGGTGTGACCAGCGTGCTGCATACCTGGGGCTCCGCGCTGACGCATCATCCCCACATCCACATGATCGTGCCAGGCGGCGTCCTGACGCCAGACGGCACGAAGTGGGTCGCTTGTAAATCCGGGTTCTTCCTGCACGTGCGGGTTCTGTCGCGGCTGTTTCGACGCCTGTTCCTGGAAGGGCTGATGGATCTGCACCGGGCCGGTCAATTGGCCTTCTTCGGCGATCTGGCCGAGTTGGCCGATGCTGACACCTTCACCGCCTGGCTCGCCCCGTTCCGCAAAACCGAATGGGTGGTCTATGCCAAGCCGCCCTTCGGAGGACCCGACGCCGTGCTGGCCTACCTGAGCCGCTATACGCATCGGGTGGCGATCTCGAACGCCCGCCTGGTCAGCGCAGACGCCGAGACCGTCGCGTTCCGATGGAAGGATTACCGCATCAAGTCCGGCGATCGCCAAAAGGTCCTGCGACTGACCACTTCTGAGTTCATCCGCCGCTTCCTGATCCACGTCTTGCCCGACGGGTTCCACCGCATCCGGCATGTGAACAGGCGTGCAAAATTGACCCCGTAGAGGGGTGATCGGCGTCCAAAAATGACCCCCTTACACTGACGTGGAT
>CANMQJ010000045.1 GCA_947500005.1 uncultured Paracoccaceae bacterium
GCGACCCGATACGACCGTTGTCCCAAGGTCTTCCTGTCCGCCATCGCGCTCGCCGCAACCGTCTTGTTTTGGCTATGAAACGAGAACGAGTCCTGACCCTAGTCATACAGCAAAATTGGCGCTTTCTACAGGAATTCTTCAGATATCCGTCAAGCTTGGCCAAAAAGATTGCCTCAGGATCAAATGATCCACTTGCGCAGGTCGGCAGCAGTCGAAGCGCGAAATGAACTGAATTGCGCCAGGCGGCATCACCGCAATCGATAAAAGCGGAACGGAGAAGACAATGGATTCAATGACCAACCGGACAACGCAAGGGCGCGGCAGGCTCTACGCATCAGTCTTAGAAACCATCGGTGATACACCTGCGATCCGCATAAATTCGCTCGCGCCAGACTGGGTCGACCTCTACGTCAAGGCAGAGGCCTTTAACCCGGCGGGATCGATCAAGGACCGTCTGGCTCTGAGTATCATTGAAGAAGCCGAGAAGGACGGAAGCCTGAAAACGGGCCAGACGGTGGTCGAGGCAACGTCGGGAAACACTGGTATCGGGTTGGCCATGGTTTGCGCGGCAAAGGGCTATCCGCTGGTGGTGACGATGGCCGACAGCTTTTCGGTCGAGCGCCGCAAGCTGATGCGGATGATGGGTGCGAAGGTCGTGCTGACCCCGCGCGCCGAGAAGGGCTTCGGCATGTATCGCAAGGCTGTCGAACTTGCTGATGCGAACGGCTGGTTCCTTGCCCGCCAATTCGAAACCGGGGCAAATGCCCGCATCCACGAAAACACGACCGCTCGCGAGATCATTGCCGATTTTGACGGCCAGCGGTTGGACTATTGGGTCAGCGGATACGGTACAGGCGGCACCCTGACGGGCGTGGGGCGCGTTCTGCGCCACGAACGGCCAGAGACAAAAATCGTTTTGTCTGAACCTGTCAATGCACAGCTTTTGGGCAGTGGCCAAGCGCAGGCGCGAAATTCCGACAACTCACCAGCGGCAAGCCATCCGGCTTTCGAGCCGCACCCGATCCAGGGATGGACGCCCGACTTCATCCCTCATGTCTTGCAAGAAGCGGTGGACGACAAGCTTTATGACGAACTGATCCCCGTGGCCGGCCCCGACGGCGTCGCATGGGCGCAGAAACTTGCGCAGCGCGAAGGTATCCTGACTGGCATCTCTGGCGGATCAACCTTCGCAGTCGCCATGCAAATCGCTGAACGGGCGGCGCCGGGCACCGTGATCCTGTGCATGCTGCCCGACACGGGCGAACGCTACATCACGACACCGCTGTTCGACGCGATCCCCGAGGACATGACCGATGAGGAGAATGCGCTATCGCGTTCGACGCCCGGTTATCAGTTGGCAGCGCAATGACATCTTTTTCAATCGTATCGCAAAAAGGAGTACTTACCATGTTTCGAATGAACCAATTTACCATGAAAAGCGCGCTCTTGGCCGCAGTCGCCTCCGTTATGGCACCCGCCGTACAGGCAGAAACGACTGCAGACAAAATCGCGCGGGCCATGACAGCCGCGCCGACCAACATTTCCGAACAAGCCACTTTCCGGGACCTCGACGGGACACTGTTACAGGAAGGCACAAACGGCTGGGTCTGTTTTCCTGGCGTTCCACTGATCCCTGATGACACCCACCCGATGTGCAACGACGCCGTCTGGATGGCCTGGATGGATGCCGTATCGACCGGTGGAGATTTCTCCACTGACGTTGTCGGGGTGTCTTACATGCTGGCTGGAGATGCGATGGTCAACAACGATAATCCCATGGCCACGGATCAGAACGATGGCGGCATGTGGATCGAGGAAGGCCCGCACCTGATGCTGTTGTTTCCCAGCAAGGAAATGGTGGCAAATCTGTCGAATGACCCCTACGCGGGTGGCCCCTACATTATGTGGGGCGACACGCCGCTGTGGCACGTCATGGCCCCAATCGAGGCACAGGATCCGATGAATTGATCTGCAATCCAACCACACCCTAAACAGGAGAAACGTGATGCAACTTTACATGATCCGGCGCAACAGCGCCTGGGCCGACACCGCAGAACTTGAAAAGACCGCCGCAATCTCGGGCAAGATCGGCGACGAGGAAATGTCCGACAAGGTGCGCTGGATCCGGTCCTATGTCGTCAACGAAGCTGACGGGCGGTTGGGCACCTGCTGTATCTACGAAGCGGTCGACGGCGACGCGATCCGCGAACACGCCCGGCGGGTCGGAATGCCAGGCGACGACTTTTTGCCAATTGCGGCAACCGTCGTCGTGCGACCCGATCCCAAAGCGTCCTGACAGTCATGGCTGACGGCCATTCAGTTCGGGAAATTGGACCAAGGGGACAATTGTGAAAGAAGTGAACTCCCCCCGAGAGGAAACCCTCGACCCTGCCGATTGGGAAACGCTCAGGGGCCTTGCCCTGCGTATTGTTGGGGATGCGGTCGACTATACGCGTGACATGCGCGACCGCCCATTATGGCAGGACATGCCGCCCGAGGTCCGCGCCCGGTTCCGTCGTGCTGTGCCGCAAAAGGGCAGACCCCTGGCGGACGTTTATCAGGACCTTGTCACCAACATGTTGCCGTATCCGATGGGCAATATCCATCCGCGCTTCTGGATGTGGTACATGGGGGCAAGCAATTTCACTGGCGCATTGGGTGATTTCCTCGCCGCAATCCTTGGCTCGAACCTTGGGGGTGGTGACCATGCCGCTGCCGAGATCGACAAGCAGGTCGTCAACTGGATGAAAGAGATGATGGGCTACCCGGCGACGGCGAGTGGCACGCTCGTTTCTGGCGGGTCGATGGCAAACCTCATTGGATTGACCGTGGCGCGTAACCAGATGTCCGGCATCGACATGCGCGAGCTGGGCGTGGGGGCGCTCAAGGCCCCGATGCGGTTCTACGGCTCTGACCAGATCCATTCGTGCCACCAGATCGCGGTAGAAGCGATGGGACTGGGCAACCAGGCGTTGCGCCGCGTGCCTTCCGACCGTGCTTGCCGGATGGACATTGCGGCCCTGCGCGACGCGATCATCGCGGACAGGGCGGCGGGGCTCCAGCCCGCGTGCGTGATCGCGACGGCTGGCACGGTCAATACCGGTGCCATCGACGATCTGGAAGCCATCGCCGACCTGTGTGCCGAAGAGGGCCTGTGGCTGCATGTGGACGGCTGCATTGGTGCGCTGCTGACCATCGCGCCCAAAGGCAAGGCACTCGTACGCGGGATCGCGCGGGCAGACTCCATCGCCCTTGACCCGCACAAGTGGCTGCATGCGCCCTTCGAGGTGGGCTGCGCCCTGGTGCGGGATGCCGACGCGCATTTCGGCAGCTTTACTGTTACACCGGAATATCTAAAAAATGCACCACGCGGCATTGCGTCAGGGGCTTGGTTGCACGACTTCGGCCTCCAGACGTCACGCGGGTTTCGAGCACTTAAGGTATGGATGGCGCTGGAGGAACATGGGGTCGCCAAGTTCGGTCGCCTTATTGAACAGGATCTCGGCCACGCCCGATATCTGACAGAGCGCATCGAGGCAACTAACGATCTAAGCATATGCTTTCCAACAGAAATCAACATCGTCTGCTTTCGGTATGACCCGAGTGGGTTGGACGAGGCGGCACTTAAGAAGTTGAACACCGAAATCATGGTGCGAATGCAGGAGTCCGGTGTCGCGGCTATTTCGGACACGACGGTGCACAGTCGTCACTGCCTGCGCGCTGCAATCAACAATCACCGCACCACGCGCGCGGATCTAGATATTCTCGTCGATGAGTTTGCCCGTCAGGGGGCGATGCTGATCGGGGATAGGCGCTCTTGATCGCTGCATTCTGTCAATGAAAAGCCCCGCATGCTCCAGAGACCGGAGCAGAAAGAAAGGCACCCCTAGCGCCAACGGATGGGTTGGCTCCGCACTGATCTTCGTCACATTGATATGTCTGATCTATCTCGAGCAAACTTCAAACACGACGAAAACTTGACCTCTGTATTGCGGAACTGACGGTCAAGTTTCCTTGCAGACCTAGGGACACCCGACATTCTTGCTGGTTCCAATGCGCCTCATTTTGACCAACCCCGCGACATCACCCAACAACCGACTAATCTTGGCGTATGCCGATCACATGTTGCACGCATGCTGTGTAGGTTGCCTCTCGACCTGCAAATATGAAATACAAACAAGTTCATCTCGTCACCAATCAAATGAAAATATCTCTGCTGAACGCCGGCTATCGCGCTGTTTGCAGACATCCGTACACTGCGTAGCATTAGGCACTTCGGGCTCGAAGCTGCCTTGCGGCAGTGCAGAGCAGAGCCCGGGAAGCGCACCGACTGAAGGGCGGCTTTGATCAATTCGGCCACGTTGACTCGGGGCTGCGGCGAATGACCGGAGTCCGCCCTTGGTGCGCGGCGTCACGGTATGCTGCGCCGCAGAAGACCGAGTGCTGCACTGAAACCGAATACTGGCGAACGTTCGGCTTCTGTTCCATTTCACCGAACACGACTGTCGTCGAAGTGTTCAGGTTGCCTGCCAGAAAAGCTCTTTAGTTACATCGCCTTGCAAACAATTCACCAAATCCGCGCAGTCATCAGGTCCGGAGAATAACTGGCCGAGAGAACGGTTTTTGGGCCAACTGACGACAAGGCGGTGTTCAGCCCCTCCCGCATAACCCTCGAAAACAACGAGAAAATCCGGCCGCAACTGGATCGGGAGAACGCTTTCGCGGGGGCAAGTGGCGGAGGAGACGGGACTGGCATCGAACGCTCTCCATCCCGTAAACCATTATTTGTAAACACTTTTTTGACGTCTTAGTGGTCACTCGGTTCAATTGCGACTGGCGGCGAAACCGTAAACCAAGGCGGGGATAGCTTCTTGCGGAACAGCACAAACCGTTCGCCGAGGCCCTCTGCACCTGGATTACTTGTCAGTCCGGGAGAAAGACTTTGGGTCGGGGAATATAGCCAATAAATGCTGCGAGCTATTCATCACGTTGGATTGCAGGTTCCGCGCCATCTCGACCAAGTGCAAGACGATGTGCCTCACGGTACCTGGTCATTGCTGCGGATATGATCGCCTCGGTCGCGCCGTGGCGCCGCATGAAGTCGGCCGGATCCTCGGCGACCGACGGGACTTTCGACAAGGCTTTCAGCGCCTCCGCCGCCCTGTCTGCATCACCGGTCACGGCGGAATTGATCGCGACGAGAAACTGACCGAAACCGGTGCCCTTCGATGCGGCGATTTCCGCTTGGACGAGGGCCCTTTCGAAATTGCCCTGCATGAAGTTCTGAAGCGACGGAAGGTGGTAGTACCAGCCGGGAGGATCGATCGTTCGCAGGATCGCCTGCTCCATCAGCGGGCCACCTTCTTCGTATTTGCCCCGCACCGACAATCGCCAGCCCACCTGTGCGAGCGTGTCCGGGTCATGGGGATTGAGGTCGATCGCAATTCTGCCGAAGCGTTCGCCTTCGGCGTAGTTGCCGACATGGTGATGAACGGCGGAGAGTGCCTTGACGGCGTGGATGTTGTCCGGGGCCAGCCGATAGGCGCGTTCGGCGGCCTCCAGGGCTCCCGCGTATTCCGCCTCCACTTGGTCGGGCGGCACGAAGCGGTAGCGCGCTGCATCCAGTTTCAGCCAGCCGAGCATCGCCCAGGCATCGGCATAATCGGGGCTGCGCGCCACGGCCGCCTTCAAGCAATCCCGGACAGGTTCAAAGGCTTCCCGCTCGAAGGAGCGCCGATAGGTATAAGCCTGCAGGACGCAGAGATAGCTCTCGAGGCTCTCCGGGTGAGACTGGCTTGCGCGCAATTGGACATCGTCGCTCAGCGGCCCGTAAGGCTGCCCGAGAGCCGTCGCGATTCCGGAGGATATCGTGTCTCGCAGGGCCACAAGCGAAACGGGCGCGAGATCCGCGTCGTAGGCATCTGCCCAAACCACTTCATCGGTCTCGCTGAACAAGAGCTGCACGTAGACCAGGACGTGGTCGCCCTCGGTCTCAACCGTACCGCGAACGACGTAAGACGGTACCGGATCTCCGTCGAGCAACGGCAGGTTCGAATTCAGATCGTCTGCGGTCGCAGGAGCGAACAGGCGCAGGTTGCTAAAGCCGCGAAGTTTCAGGACCAGCTCGGAACTCAAGCCCATGGACAGCGTGCGGGTCGTGGGAGAGGACTCAAGTGCCTCGAAGGGCAGGATCGCCACATGCGGGTAATCCGCCGCGGCCCGCTCTTCCACCAAAACGTCCGCCGACCAGGACAGTGAAAGGAGCGCGAGGGCAAGGAAGGCGAAGCCGGCCACCCCGGTCGCGATCACGGCTGTCTTCCGACCCGTGCCCCGTTTCTGGGCTTGCGGCGGCGCATCAGTCCGCTCCCCCGGAGAGTCGGGAGCGGTCTCAGGCGGCGGAACGGGAGGACGGACTTCGAACCAGGGCGCATAGCCCCCTTTCGGGATCACGAAACGGACAGGATCGGCCGCCCCGGGGCCGACGTAGTAACTGTCGAGATCCTGCCGGAGGCGCCGTGCCTCCAGCCGCACGACCGGGTCGGTCTTGGGATCGAAGCCTTCATCTCGCCCGAACACTGCCTGCGCGATAGTGAAGCCTTTCAGCGCCGAGCCCCGGCCGGCAAGCGCCTCTTCGACGACGAAGTTCAGGAATTCGCGGCGTCGCTGGCTTGCCCGGAACTCCGGGTGCGACAGCATCCGGTCGAGCGCGGCCCGCACGTCACCTTCCGAGGCGTTCGAACCCGTTTCGGATTGCGGCTTGTTCGGCACGTTCTTCATGGACATCGCTGCGGCGTTTCTGGTTTGTCCCATCCTCGGGAAGATTCGGTCATCAAGACTTCAACTGTTTCAGTGGTAGCGCTTAACTCATTGATTTGGAAGTGCATCGCCCGCCCTGCGACGGGGGTACGAACATGTTCGCCACTTCTCCGACCCTCCCCCACCAGCTAACCGAAACGTGTGAGCGGCGCATCCGCCGAACCGCAACCTGACCGTCATGACGGCGGCGTATTCAAGAAGGCATGCATGGACCTGGCGTCGATCATCGCGGAGCGCTGGCCGAACCGGATGCTGGAGATCCGGAAGCGCTGTTCGATTGACGCCGAGTTTCGCCAGGTCCTTTCCGACTACCACGAGGCGAGGGCTGCCCTGGTCTGGTGGCGCAACAACGACCCGGCCACGTCCGGACGGGTCGCGGACTATGAAAGGCTTGTCCACGAACTCGAAGCCGAGATCGAAGAGCGGCTGACATGAAATGCGCATCCTCGCTCGGACGGGAATGCTCGAAACCGAAACCCAACAAGGAGCCAACTTGATGAATTTACACAATATACAAGCCGGCACGGCAAGTCGCGCGATAGCGCTTGGCCTGACTGTTGCCCTCTGCGGGCTGGCTGCGCCGCAGGTCAGCGCACAGGACGCAGCGGGCAGCAAGCCGAACATCCTGCTGATCATCTCGGACGACACGGGCTGGGGCGACCTCGGCCCCTATCTCGGGGGTGCCGCGCGCGGCATGCCGACGCCCAACTTCGATGAACTTGCCGCGGAGGGGATGTTTTTCACCAACTTCTACGGCCAGCCCTCCTGCACCCCCGGCCGGGCGGCGATCCAGACCGGGCGCAACCCGAACCGGTCCGGCATGACCACCGTGGCCTTCCAGGGCCAGGGCGGCGGCCTGCCCGAGGCGGAATGGACGCTGGCCTCGGTGCTCAAGGAAGCCGGGTACAACACGTACTTTACCGGCAAGTGGCACCTGGGCGAGTCGGACTATGCGCTGCCCAACGCGCAGGGCTACGACCAGATGAAATACGCCTTCCTCTATCACCTGAACGCCTATACCTACCCCGATCCGGACTGGCACAAGAACATGAGCGACGAGCTTCGCGAGCAGTTCGCGGAGATCACCACCGGGTCGCTTTCAGGAATGGTTGGGGAGGAGGCGACCGAGGACTTCAAGGTGATGGGTGATGCCGATACGCCGGACGAGGGCAAGGTCGGGATCAAGTATCTGGATGCCTATGTCGAGCAGGCCGCCTTTGAATTTCTCGAGGATGCCGCCGAGAAACCCGACACGCCATTCTTTATCAATGTCAACTTCATGAAGAACCACCAGCCGAACCTTCCGCACCCGGATTTCGAGGGTCAGTCGATCTCGAAATCGCCGTATGCGGACTCGGTGGTCGAACTTGATGCCCGCGTCGGCAACGTGCTGAACAAGCTCGACGAGTTGGGCCTCGCGGACAACACCGTCGTCTTCTACACCGTGGACAACGGCGCCTGGCAGGATGTGTATCCGGATAGCGGCTACACCCCGTTCCGCAGCACCAAGGGAACCGACCGCGAAGGCGGCAGCCGGGTTCCGGCCGTGGTGCGCTGGCCTGACGTTGTGCCAGCCGGCGCCAGGAGCGACGACATCCTCGGCGGGCTCGACCTGATGGCGACCTTCGCGGCATTGGCCGGGCAGGATCTGCCCGAGAACGACCGCGCCGGCGAGCCCATCATCTTCGACAGCTACGACATGACCCCGGTCTGGACCGGCACCGGCACTTCGGATCGCGATGCGTGGTTCTACTTCACCGAGAATGAGCTGACACCGGGCGCCGTGCGCGTCGACAACTTCAAGTACGTCTTCAACCTGCGGGGCGACGACGGGGCGGCGACCGGGGGCCTCGCGGTCGATACGAATCTCGGCTGGAAAGGCGCAGACAAATACGTGGCGACCGTGCCCCAGGTCTTCGACCTGCTGGCCGATCCGCAGGAACGCTACGACATCTTCATGACCACCTTCACCGAGAGCACCTGGGCCATGGTCCCGGCGAACGAGGCGATCCAGGAGATCATGAAGACCTATGTCGACTACCCGCCGCGAGCGTTGCAGAGCGAGACCTACACGGGGCCGATCACCCTGAGCGGCTACCAGCGGTTCCAGCACATCCGCGACCAGCTCGAACAAGGTGGCGTCAGCATCGGCCTGCCGAGCGGCAACTGATATCGCGGCAGCTTCGGGGCGGGCCCAATAGCGGCCCGCCCCGTTCCCTCGTCCGCGCCGACCGGATCGGCGCCCTGAAAAGGCCATCCCACATGAAAATCCTTTCACCAACCCTCGCGACGGTCCTCCTCTTCGCCTCGCCTGCGCTCGCGCAGGAGGATCCCTTGCCGTCCTGGAACGACGGCGACACCAAGACCGCCATCATCTCCTTTGTCGACAGCGTCACGGCCGAGGGAAGCGCTGCCTATGTCGAGGCGGACGGGCGTATCGCCACCTTCGACAACGACGGAACGCTCTGGGTCGAGCAGCCGATGTACACGCAGCTGGCCTTTGCCTTCGACCGCGTCAGGGCGATGGCGGACGAGCACCCGGAATGGAAGACAACCCAGCCCTTTCAGGCCGTCCTCGAAGACGACATGGAGACGCTCGGCGAGGCTGGTGAGAAAGGACTCCTCGAGATCGTTGCCGCAACCCATTCCGGCATGAGCACCGAGGATTTCGAAAGAACCGCGATGGACTGGCTTGCCACCGCCAAACATCCCAAGTTCGACCGGCCCTACACCGACCTCGTTTACCAGCCGATGATCGAGCTGATCGATTACCTGCAGGACAACGACTTCAAGACCTTCATCGTCTCCGGCGGCGGCATCGAGTTCATGCGGCCGTGGACCGAGGAGGTCTACAACATCCCGCCCGAGCAGGTTGTCGGTTCCTCGATCACCACCGAGTTCAAGCTGGTGGATGGCATGCCGATGCTGATGCGGACCGACAAGATCGACTTCATCGACGACAAGGCGGGCAAGCCCGTGGGTATCAACTCCCATATCGGTCGCCGCCCGATCGCCGCCTTCGGCAATTCCGACGGCGATTTAGAGATGCTGCAGTACACCACCATCGGCGCAGATGCCCCGCGCCTCGGGGCTTTCGTCCATCACACCGACGCCGACCGCGAATACGCGTACGACCGGAAATCCCCCTTCGGCAAACTCGACAAGGGGCTCGATGCCGCGGCAGAGAACGGCTGGCTTCTGATCGACATGAAGGAAGATTGGAAAACGGTCTTTCCAGAATGAGGGGCTGGCGGAGGGAAGGGACACTGTGTGCGCGAAACCTTTTCGCCTACCGCAACGGCGCTAGTACGCTCCCCATTTCGGTGATCAAAACGAATTCCGGCACAAGTTACGCGAAACCCCAGTCACTTCGGAGCCTCCTTTCGTTGCGCGATGAGGCTGAAAGACAGCGGGGCAAGACTTCGAGAAAACCTACCGCTTCGGGCCAGAGAAAGCGAGTGACGCGACTGATTCGACAATTCTGCAGTCTCGCTCTCGCTCTGTTTCCCATCCTAGTCTCGGCGGATCCGGCGTTTGTGGGCTCGGAAACATGTTTCGCGTGTCACGAAGACCCGACGGCGGCATGGTCGGGCTCTCACCATGCCCTCGCTTGGACGATGCCGACGCCTGAAACCGTCGTAGCCGACTTCAATCGAACCATATTTGCAAACGATAGCATTATTGCACGCTTTCGCCGCGAGGGCGAAGACTACTACATCAAGGTGACCGAAATTGACGGCGTGACGACCGACTACCGCGTGCACTCCGTCGCCGGGATCAAGCCCTTGCAGCAATACCTGCTCGAGACCGAACAGGGCCGCCTGCAGAGCTTCGACGTGGTCTGGGACACAGAAGAGGGCCGCTGGTTCCACCTCTATCCTGGGCAGGACCTGCCGCCCAACGACGGTCTGCACTGGACCGGCCCCTACAAGAATTGGAACGCCCGCTGCGCCGAGTGCCACGCCACCGGCTACGAGAAGAACTACGACACCGCGACCGGCAGTTACGCCTCCACTCAGGCCGAGATCGGGGTGGGCTGCGAAGCCTGCCACGGCCCCGGCGAGGCGCATCTGGCCTGGGCCGAGGACACGACGCAGACGCCGCCCGCGGGCTACGGCTTCTCGCAGCCGTTCAAGACGACCGAGGCCACGATCCAGCAATGCGCCACCTGCCATTCCCGCCGCGAGGCGCACGACGATTCTTCGCCCGTCCCTGGCACGCCCTACCATAATGCCTACGGTGTCGCGCTGCTCCGTCCCGGCCTCTACCACGCCGACGGGCAGATACTCGACGAGGTCTACGTCTATGGCTCGTTCCTGCAGTCGAAAATGTACGCCGCGGGTGTCGGCTGCCTCGACTGCCATGACGCGCATTCGGCCGAGCCGGTGGCCGAGGGCAACGCGGTCTGTACGCAATGCCACTCGCCCGCCGGCAACCCGCGCTTCGAGACGCTGACGCCCGCCGATTACGACGCGCCCGAGCACCACTTCCACGAGGTCGGCACCGAAGGCGCGCATTGCAAAAGCTGCCATGCGCCCGAGCAGGTCTACATGGGCAACGACTGGCGCGCGGATCACTCCTTCCGCATCCCGCGCCCGGACCTTGCCGCGCAGACTGGCGCGCCCAACGCCTGCACCACCTGCCACACCGACCGGGATGCGGACTGGGCCGCTGCCGAGATCGCCGCCCGGTTCCCTGACAGCGCGAGCCGCGGACCGCATTACGGGCTGACGCTCGCCCGCGGCCGGGATAACGCCGTGGCGGCCGCAGGCGACCTCGCCGCGCTGGCAGCGGACGCGCGCCAATCCGGCCTCGTGCGGGCCACGGCGCTGTGGCTGATGGAGAATGCCAACAGCCCTGTGACGGCCGAGCGGGTCGCGCCGCTGCTTTCCAACGACGATCCTATCGTTCGCGCGGCTGCCGTGGGGGCCCAGCGCATGGCCGCTCCGCAAGACCGCGTGCTGCGTCTGCTGCCGTTGCTGGCCGATCCGGTCCGCTCCGTCCGAATGGCCGCCGCCAAGGCGCTGCTCGACGCCCCAATCGCGCGCCTGCCTGGTCCCGCGCAGGCGGATCTCGACGCCGCGATGGCCGAGTGGCGCGCGGCGCTCGCCAGCCGCCTCGACTTCCCAGAAACGCACCTGCAACTGGCCGGCATGGCCCTTACCATGCGCGCCTTCCCGCAGGCCGAGGCGTCGTTCAGGGAAGTCGTCCGCCTCGACCCCCAGCGCGCCGAGGCTTGGGTCATGCTCGTGCGGATCGCTGCCGCAATGCGGGGAGCCGCCGACGCACGCGCCGTGCTCGACGAGGCACTCACGGCGCTACCCAATGATCCTACCTTGCTATCCATTGGGCGCGAACTCGGGCGCAATTGATGTTTGCCTGGTTCGCCGCCGTGCGGTGATGCGATAACACCTCGAGTGTGCACAGCTGACGTAAGAATACCTAGTGGCGTAGCGAGTTGTGGCGACAATGCAGCCCAACTAGCGCAACAGCGCTTAGCGTGAAACTCGCCCCTGCTCCCGCATCACGGCGTAGTCCGCCAGCATCTCGGCGATCGCCGACTCCTCCGGCAGCAAGGCCAGTTCTTCGGCCGCCCGCGCCTGGAACTCCCGGCTGTACTCGACGACCGGCGGACACGCCGCGATGCCGCCGACTTCAGAACTGACCGTCGCGCAGCCGCTCAGCCAGATCGTCGCGAGAACGAGGGCGACGCGCCGCCGCCTCGAGCATCCGTCTCTGTGCGTCATGGGTTTTCTCCATGGTCTCGAGCCGTTCGACCAGCCGGCCGGCGCGCGCGCCGGAGCGGCGCAGGGAAAACAGGAACAGAAGGATCGCAAGTGCGGTGACGCCGTAGCGGAGCACCCTGCGCGCCCATGCCGATCCGGCGAGCGTGGCGAGGAGCCCGCCGATCAACGCCGCCCCCGGCGCCAGTCATCGAGGCGGGCGTAGATCGTGACTGCGATGCCGCCGAGCGCGACTGCGATGAACACCCAGCGCAACGTATCGAGATGGGGAACCAGAGGCATGATGGCCGTCTGCGTCTCGGCCAGCACCTGCTGCGCCACCTCGACGCCGGCCGCACTCAGCGTCGCGACGCCAGCCGCCCCGCCGCCTTTCATGGTGCGGCTCTGCGCCAGGGTCTCGCGCGCCGGCGGGGTCTCGGCCGCGAATGGCACCGGGCGCGCAGGGAAGCGCTCGCCCCATTGGCGCGCGGGACCGAGGTCGATTTGCATGAACCCGGATCGCGGGCAGAAGCCGAGGAACCCGAACTCGCGCGCAGCCGCCTCGAAGGCCACCGAGTCGTAATTCGACATGGCGATGTCAAAGGCGGAGCCGTCGAGGTCCTTCAGCCGGGTTGCGCCGCCGACGGCACGGTTGTGCTCGGGGCTGCAATGGGCAGAGCGGACGATCAGCGGTTTGCCTAGCCGGTCGCTGGCCTGCGCTTGATCTAACCCAGTTCACCCCCCGGTCCGAAATGTGGCCACGCAAGAAACTGGCGACAACCGGCGGTCCCGTTGAGGCCTCCGAGAGATATGACCCACCCCTCCGCTTGTGCAGATTTGCAGCAGGGAAGCACGTTGGAGACTTAGCCGCGCAAACCCTATGGAACTGGGCCTCGTTCTATCCTTGAATGCATTACCCAATAAAACTCTGACGGTGGTGTCGTACGTTTGAGCATACCTTAGCGTTGTCAACTCCGGTTCCGCGTGAAATCGAAGTTTGTCTTGAGTTGCGTATCGGCGTTTTGAAACACTACCTTGGTAACCCTTTCCTGATAACGATTCGAATGAGGTATTAGTGATGTCCAGCGCGCCCACTCCTTTTGATGACACGATCAACGGAACGGATGGCGATGACACGCTGCCCGGTGGTGTCGGCAATGACCTGATCGATGCCGGACGTGGATCTGACAGCGTCGACGGAGCGGCCGGAGACGACACGATCTACGGAAACCGTGCCAGCGACCAGGCCCAGCCCCTAGAACTGCCCGGCGGCGGCTTCATCGACGGCTCAGACACTCTCCATGGCGAGGTAGGAAACGATCTGATCTTTGGCGGACAAAATGATGACAGTCTCACGGGTGGTCTGGGCAACGATACGATATACGGTGGACAACAGGCTGACTGGATCGAAGGTGGGTCTGGCAGCGATGAGTTGTATGGCGACGGCAGCGGAGCAGACATTGGCGATCCCGCTGCCTCGGGCGATACACTGATTGGCGGTGATGGTATTGACGCGTTCCATGGCGGACATGGCGACGACCTCTTTGTCACCGAGGATACTTCCGGCCTGGAGTTCTATGATGGCGGTGCCGGAGAAGACACGCTTCGGATCGAAGCCAACGGCTTCGTGCGCCTCGACTTGTCCGGCACATCGATTGAAGTGTTGGAGTGGTCCTTTGGAGACAGCACCATCGACGGCACAAACGGCGACGACCTGTTCGACTTGTCAGGCGTCGGTCGGATCGATGGGGGTGACACCTATTTCCTTCGCGACGGACGAGATGTCTTTCGAGGCAGTGAAGGCGATGAAGCTGTTTTCGGTCAAGCAAATGCAGACGATCTATTCGGCGCTGGCGGCAGTGACACGCTGGATGGCGGTACGGGGATCGACACGCTCGATGGCGGCGCCGGGGACGACCTGCTGGTCGCTGAAGATCGCGACGCCAAGGCCGATATTCTGCGCGGCGGAACCGGACGCGACACCCTGATTTTCGACCATGATTTCACACGTCTCATACTGGATTCCGAAGCGTCGATCGAAGTCATCGACTTCCGGGGGAGCTTTTTTTTCGGGACTAGCGAAGACGACGTTGTCGATCTGAGTGGGGTCGAGGAGTTCATCGAGTACACACGGCCGATCCGTTTGGCAGGAGGTCGTGATACGTTCACCGGTGGCGACCTGGGCGAGAATGTTCACGGCGAAGCAAACTCCGACAGCTTGTATGGCGGAGGCGGAAACGACACACTCGATGGCGGGACGGGTATCGACACGCTCGATGGCGGCGCCGGGGACGACCTGCTGGTCGCTGAAGATCGCGACGCCAAGGCCGATATTCTGCGCGGCGGGACCGGACGCGACACCCTGATTTTCGACCATGATTTCACACGTCTCATACTGGATTCCGAAGCGTCGATCGAAGTTATCGACTTCCGGGGGGAATTTCTTTTCGGGACTAACGAGGACGACGTTTTCGATTTGAGCGGGGTCGAGGAGTTCATTGAGTATATCCGCCCAATCCGTTTGCAAGATGGTCGCGATGAATTCACTGGCAGCATGCTCGGGGAACTCGTTTGGGGTGGCTCCAGCCTTGATGTGATCAACGGTATGGCTGGAGATGACACGCTCGCAGGCGATTCAGGAGATGACACTCTGAACGGTGGGACAGGCAATGACAGCCTTGAGGGTGGGGAAGGAATTGATACCGCGATCTTCGCCGATGCATTTTCGGCCGTAACGATCACGGAACAGGGCGAGGCGTTGATCATCTCGTCGACCGAAGGAAACGATACTGTGTCAGGCGTGGAGCGTTTCGTGTTTGACGGAGAGTTACTCGACCTGCAGGAAGTGATCGCTGGACAATCGGGCCAAACGCTTGTGGGAACCGACGCAGGAGACGGATTGATTGGAGGGCCGAATGGTGACGACATTATGGGGCTTGGAGGCGATGATACGCTGAATGGCCTTGCCGGCGATGACACGATGAACGGTGGTGACGGCGTCGATGTGCTCGTGGGCGGTGCAGGAGACGACCTTCTCACGGGCGGCACTTCGACTGATGATCTACGCGATGTCATGTATGGCGGCGATGGCAACGACAACCTCCAGGGCGGCCATGGCAATGATGAAGTGCGTGGTGATGCGGGCGACGACGTGCTTGCCGGCGGGTTCGGAACGGATACGGTGATCGGAGGAGCGGGTGACGATACGCTGACAGGTGAAGCATGGAGCGACATGATGTTCGGAGGCGACGGTCGCGACTTCATCAATGGTGGCTTCGGCTATGATCGCTTGAACGGTGGCGCCGATGCCGACCGCTTCTTTCACTTGGGGATCGCCGATCACGGGTCGGACTGGCTTCAGGACTACGCTTCGAACGATGGAGATGTTCTACAGTTCGGCGGCAACGCGACGGTTGAGGATTTCCAAGTGAATTTTACCAATACGGACAGGGCGGGAGACGACGCGACTGATGAAGCGTTCATCATTTTCGTCCCCAGTGGCCAGATCCTCTGGGCCCTTGTCGATGGCGGAGGACAGGACCAGATCAATCTTCGCCTCGGCGGTGAGACCTTCGATCTGCTGGTCTGACGAGGAACTTTCCGTCCGACTTCGGGTGGCAAGGTCGTCCTGTCAAAGGAGAACTGAGAGTGCAGGTAGTTTACGGCATAGATGCGAATGAGCGTCTGATCCGGCTCGACGGATCACGGACTGAACCTTTGGTGTTGCGCGATGCCGAAAGGCTTTTGGCCGCCGGTCCGAATGGTCTTTTGATCGCGGATCTGGGGTCGACCTCGCATGTTCTTCGCGAAGAAGGCGGTACGGTACTTTCCATAGACGCGACCTTTCCCAACGCGCTTTATCTGGAAAATGGCGTCCTTGTCGACGAACTCGCTTTCAGCGGCGGAACACGTTTTGAACGCCTCAGTTTCGTTGCCCATGAACGCGGGAGCCCGCTGACCGGGCGGGTCATGTTCACTCTCGACGACCGGATCGAACTATTGGGCGCCAATGCCGATCGTGACATGGCACTGGTTGCCCGAACTGACAGCGATTTGGGCAGTCCGGCGCTGTCTTTGATGAGTTATTCGGCAGGCGCCCTGTCTATTCTGAGGGAATTTCCCGAGAGCGAAAACAGTATCCGGGTAAGTGCTATTGGCTCGATCGACGACCGGATTTTCTTCGAGCTCAATCGAGCGCTCTGGGTGACGGATGGAACCCCCGAGGGAACGATGGAGCTCATGGACAGATATGGCGACCGCGCCATCGTCGCGGGCGACACATTGTTCTTCGCAGGCCCCAGACCGGAACGGGACGACGATCGCGACCTGCGAATTTTTCCTTGGGCGAGCGATGGTACGCCGGAGGGAACGCGTCCCCTGATCGATGATGATCTCGATGGCTGGGAATATCGCCCCATCGGCAGCTTGGGAGATACGGTGTTCTTCCGGGGGCACAAAGGGGAACTGGGACCTGAAAATCCGTTTTCGGGAGTGCGGCCTACGAACGGATTGCTCTGGGTCAGCAACGGCACGCCAGAGGATACCCGGTTTCTTGCCGACCCCGGCGAAATCTATGCCGATCTCGGCACACCAACCCGTTTGGTGCGTGCAGGCAGTTCCGTATCGACCGTGGAGGGAGCTGAAACCAACGGTCTCTTTTTCTTCGGGGGCGGCCCCTCCTTTTTCGGGGGCTTCAGCAGTGTCGAGCCCTGGGTCAGCGACGGGACGGCTGCGGGCACACGCCTGCTCCGCGAAATCAACCCGGGTTTCGACGAATTCGGACATCCGCTCGGCTCACACCCCATCGGTTTCACCGAGTGGCAGGGTCATGTCTATTTTCTGGCCTTCAACGGTCAGACCACCGATGTCTGGCGCAGCGATGGTACCCCCGAAGGCACTTCCCTCGTCTATGACGCCGGACTGCCGGAATTTGGTGCCTCGTCCGGCGATCTTATCCCCACTTCGGGTACCCTCTACCTCAACGGCCGATCGGGGCTGATCGATGTCATCTCGGGTGAGCGCATCGCCGAAGAAGCTCTCGACGACGTTTTTACCACTTCAACCGATAGATACCGAGGAACCGATGCAGCCGAACGTATTGTCGGCGACGCTACCACCGAACGGTTCGAGGCGTTCGGTGGAAACGATACGATTTTGCCTGGTCTGGGGTCTGATCATATTGACGGTGGTGCCGGACGGGATTGGGTGATCTTTGCCGGGGCGCAGGGTTTGAGCGTGGACCTTTCTGCAAGCAGAGCGCTGAGGGGTACAGAAACCATCACGCTTGTCGCGATTGAAAATGTGCGTGGAGGTTCCGGTCCTGATGATCTGCGCGGAGACGACGAAGCGAATACCCTTGATGGCCACTCGGGAGACGATCTGCTCACCGGTTCGGGTGGGGACGATAGATTGTCGGGCGGAAATGGTCGCGACACTCTTCTGGGCGGAGACGGGAACGATCTGTTGGCCGGCGGGGTAAGCCCCGGCGACCTTCGGGACAACATTTACGGCGGAAATGGCAACGACCGGCTCGATGGCGGTTACGGCAATGACGAGTTGCGGGGCGACGCGGGGAATGACACGGTTTCGGGAGGCTTCGGCACCGACACTGTGATCGGTGGCGCAGGCCACGATATCCTGACCGGAGAGGCCTGGTCGGATGGGCTCTTCGGCAATGATGGTGACGATTTCCTTAACGGCGGTTTCGGCTACGATCGCATCAATGGCGGCGAGGGAGCGGACCGGTTCTTCCATCTCGGCGTCGCCGATCACGGCTCGGACTGGGTGCAGGACTATGATGCCACTGAAGGCGATGTTCTGGTCTTCGGGCA
>CANMQJ010000046.1 GCA_947500005.1 uncultured Paracoccaceae bacterium
ACTTGTTCGTCGTCTTGCTCATGATGCTCCATCCTACTCAAGAGTCGGAGCCTCCGGCAAACCCGGCGCGGTTCAGACTGACAATCCCCTAATCCCGTTCGATCTCCTGCGCGCAACCCCGCGTCAGTCCGGGCCGTGTTGGCCGCCTTTGGCGTCCTGCCCGCTCCACCCCGGTCCTCTGGGGGTGTCCGGTGTCCATGCTGTCCACCGTGCACGCGTCACCCGACGGGCTTTTTCAGGGTCTTGTCGAAGGGACGGTCCCGAAGACAGGAAAAACAGGAGCTTATCATGCAGAACATCGTCATCCTCGCCGGCAACATCGGTCAGACCCCCGAAGTCCGCACCACCCAGAGCGGCACCAAGATCACCAACTTCAGCCTCGCCACCTCGCGTCCCCGCCTCTCGGAAGGCCGTGTGATGCGCGACGAAAACGGCTACCGGGTCATGGACACCGAATGGCACCGCATCACCTGCTTCAACGGACTCGGCAAGACGGTCGCCGAGCATTGCGAAAAGGGCATGAAGGTCCTCGTCCACGGCCGCATTCACTACACCAAGTGGATCGACAGCATGGGGAACGACCGCTACGGCTGCGAGATCATCGCCGAGAAGGTCGACTTCCTGAGCCGTCCGAAGTCGGCCGAGAACGAAAACCCCGAGTTGGTCGACCGCGACGATGAGATCCCGTTCTGAGGAGCGGGGTCTCCCCCTCGGCCCGGCGGGTTAAACCGCCGGGCTAAAAGTCTCTTCGGGCCACTGGAAAAGGCATCCACGCTTGCCTTCCGGTGCTGAGCGCCTTGAATGCGCCTAATTGTTCAACGTGCGCACGAGCTAGATTTCGTCTTTGGTTCTGGTCGCGCCGTGACTGCGATACGCGTCGAGCATCAAACGCGTATATTCGGCCGTGCTCTGGGTCACGGTGCCCAAACCGGGCCATGCGAACAACGGATCCGACCAAGTAACTTCCAACTCAATCTCGATTCCAAGCAGTGCGGCCACTTCGATCGCAGCAGTCGGCTCCTTGTCCTCGGGCCAGTAGTGATCCTCGAAGGAAACAACCACGTCGAGATCGTCATCAACCCAGATTTCGGCCAGACTCGCTCCCATGCGCTCGCTGGCATTGGTCGCATCCTCGAACAGGGCAGCCCGGATCAAATGGGTCACCTGGTCACTGTTGAGGTCAAGCCTTGGCCGCGGATCTATAATTGACACGATGGGTTCAATCTCTTGCCTTTCGGCGCGGGATTGGACTGGCACTGGTTTTTCATCGGTCGGTTCCAGCCAGAAGGCTTCTGGAAAAATGTTGATTGGTGATGCGCCGCAGCTGGGGCAGTGCCATTGGTTTCCAGCGATCTGTGGGCCGGTGATCTCTGAGTTGCAGTGAAGGCAGTACCAGAGGTTCGATTCCTCCATCTCCAAGAACGGGTGCCGCACATTTCCTTCCGCATCCGGCTTTGTGGCGCGCCGTGGCCAATCGGCAAATCGCCGCGCCTTGACGCTCTGCATCAATTCCCTCGCAATCCCGATGGCTTCTTCACGTAGCACGCGATCGTTCATCGGGCTGGTCTGGGCATGCTTGATGTCGATCTCGACACGAGGGGCGGCCAAAGGGTTTTCTGGCAGCACGATCTGCCAACCCTCACCATCCATGCGGACGTCACCAAGCATTGTTTTCAGTTCGTATGGATGCCCCCGTACTTCTCCTCGAGTGACGGCATCGGGGCTTCCGAAGATATGGTCGAAGGTCGCACCCTCGTAGGAAGTGATCCGTTCCACGAAGGCCTTGATCGTGGCAACTTGTGCTTCGGAGGGAACCCACTCTCCTTTGGCGCTGCCTGTCAACGCATTCCAATGAGCAAAGCCCATTCGACTGGCAACAAAGTCGAGCGCTACGTGCTGTGGTTGACCCGTCGCCCTAGCGTAACGCTTCGCCAGTAGTTTCAAAGTCTTGAGCTTAGTGTTCTCTGTCATGATCCATGTCCAAGCCGGATCTGACTAGGTGCCCGCTGCTAATCAGACCCGCCGATGGCATGAGGTCTGCTGTTCGAAATTAAGATCGCTGCAAAGCTTCGCGTGGCGGGCACACCGGCCTGCGAGAAAGGCCTTGTTTAACCTCTGCCATTTTTGAACGCAGGTCAACACCAGCGAGTTGCGGGCGTGCGGCGCCTCCGACTTAGCGCCGTTTGCCCGAGAGAGTTTGAGGTTGGCCGGTTTCCCGGTGACGGGTTGAGGGCTGGGAGAGTGGCTCCCGGCGCCTGTCGCGGAGGAATGCCGATGGGCGTTGTGGAAGTTCTGGATGCGGTACAGCCGACGCGGGCTGGTGGCTGGAAAGTGGATGTGAGCCGGGGTGACCGGAATGGGCGGGTGTCGTCCGAATGGTTCAACAGGCCGGATGACGAGCGGTACCTGTCGCTCGACGATCTCTGGGCCAATGTGAAGGGTCGCTCTGAGCGCAGCCGCAGCCGGGTGGTGCAAACCGCCGACATCCGTGTCGAGGCAGCGCGCGACAGTGCAGAGCGGCTGCACTTGGTCCTGCCGAAAGCGCATGAGCCGATCGCACCCACGCACTGGGCCTTCGGCCAGCTTGCCAGCATCGTCGGTGCCCCGGCATCCTACCTGCGGCAGCTTCCCGCGCCTCTGGCGGGGATCAACCTGCAATACGGTTTGACCAACCACCGCGCCGAGCAGGTGAAGACCTTCGAGACCGAGGATGGCCGCACGGAACTGCGCGCCGTGACCGGTCCCGACTACGGCCGCATCCATGACTTCGAGCTTGTCGAGGCGGTTCAGCGCATCGCGGGCAATGGCACGGGCGATACGCGCTGGAAGGTACCGGGTGTGCTGGATTGGTCGACCGGGGTCTACAACCCCGATGTCGAAATCAGCCGCGACACGACCACGCTCTACGCCTCGGACCGCGATGTCTTCCTGTTCCTGGTCGATGATCGCAACCCGATCGAGGCGGGCAAGCTGGCGGACGGCTCCCCCGATCTCTATTTCCGGGGCTTCTATTGCTGGAATTCCGAGGTGGGCGCGAAGACCCTCGGCATGGCGAGCTTCTATCTGCGGGCGGTGTGCCAGAACCGCAACCTCTGGGGCGTCGAGGATTTCCAGGAGATCAAGATCCGTCACTCGAAATACGCCGCTTCGCGCTTCGCACATGAGGCCGCGCCCGCGTTGACGCGGTTTGCCAATTCCTCGCCGCAGGGGTTCGTGAACGGCATCAAGGCGGCGCGCCAGCAGATCGTGGCGCGCAGCGACGCGGACCGCGCGGATTTCCTGCGCAAGCGCGGTTTCTCGAAGGCCGAATCCGGCAAGATCATCGAGAAGGTGCTGATGGAGGAAGGCCGCCCGCCCGAGAGCATCTTCGATTTCGTGCAGGGCATCACGCGGCTCGCTCGCGACAAGACTCAGCAGGATGCACGCCTCGACATGGAAGGGCGCGCCAAGAAGCTCCTCGACCGCGTTGGCTAATGTGGCGACCGGAGGCGATATCGCCTCCGGTCTCGTTCCTGTTTCATCGATCTGCTACCGTGCCCGAAATGTTTAGGTGTTGGAAGTACGCGCATGGAAGAAATCGATTGGTCAGATCGTGCATTTTATGATGACGGCGAATGGGTTACCTGGTCGGAAATCGACGAGCAGCTTCGCTACAAGGAGTGGGGCGCAAAATACCCGAACGCGATTAGGTCTATGATCCCATATTTTGAGGATCTCCTGTCCCTCGCGGAAAGCTACCACCTCGAGACCGGCCTTCACCTCTCTGTCTACGGCGATATCGGTGAGCTGTTTGGTGCTATCACGTATGGTATCAAGCTGAACAAGACCTATGCCCAGGGTGCTGACGGAAGACTTGGCAATGATCATGTCGAGGTCAAAACCATTACGCCATTCAAGACAAAGGATGTGGTTGTGGTCGATACAAATGGGCATTTCAACAAGCTCTTGGTTGTAAAGATCAACGAGGATTTTCAGGTCTCGGGTCGGATGATCGACCGAAAAGATCTCCCAAAGCGCGAAGGGCGCTACTTGCGGGTTCGATGGAGCGATTTACCAACGCCGAAATGATCGACCCGTTCAGCGACAGAGAGTCCGAGGGGGTGGTTTGGTCTTTGACGGTTTGAAGCGGGGAGAGAGGCTCTCCGCACCGTCGGAGATATGCCCATGTTCGACCTTCCTCTCCAAACTCAGCCGGAAACGCAGAAAACAGGTTTGCCGCCGAGCCTCCTGACCGTTTTTGCAGATCAAGACTTGCCGTTCGCACTCACGACGGCTTGCCATGCGCCCGCAGCTCTCATGTCCGGGCAGGCACACCCCAAGGTACTGGAGCGGTTTGCCACGCTGGCCGAGGCCATGCAGGGGGCAATCGTTCACGCCGAAGATATCACACCTGAAGACGCTCCGCGCATCCTGGCAATCCTCGATCGGGAGGGCCGTCTCGTTCTGGCCGGAGCTACCTGTGATGGCGGGGTCGCATGGTGCCACCCGGTCTCGGATGCCGCCGAAGCCCGCGCCGTCGTGTCCGAGGCCAGCCAGACCCGCGCGCAGGCCATGCGGGCGGCCGAGTGGCATGAACATAGCCTCGCGCGACGGCTGCGGCACCACGCCGACGTTCTCGATGCCCGTCTTGTCGATCCGCTCTGGCGTGTCTTCGCGTCTCGCGCCCTGCAGATCGCGGCGTGACGCCCGAGAGTCAGAGAAGGGCAGGGGAGGATGTGAGCCTAGGAGGACGAGAGAGAGCCTCGGGGTTCAGATCCTTTCCCTCATTTCGGAGTTTCCAATGTCCAAGATCGAACCCACCCTGGCCGCGCCGATGGCGCCGTCCAGGATCGATTTCACCGCCGTGCTGGCCCGGCAGGCCGAGCGAGACGCGCGGATCGCAGCTTTGCGTCCGGCCAACAAGGAGCGCCTCTTCGATGCTCTGACTGCCGCGGGCATCACCCATGTGACCGTGAGTTTCGACGGCTATGGCGATAGCGGCCAGGTTGAAAGCATCGAAGCCTACGCTGGCGAGACCGAGGTTGCTTTCCCCAAGACCGAGATCGCCTATGCCGCATTGACCTGGGACGACCCGGAGGTCGAGATGCGGGCGCTTTCGCTCGAAGATGTCGTGGAGCAGCTGGCCTACGACTTCCTCTCCGACACCCATTGCGGCTGGGAGAACAACGACGGGGCTTACGGCGAATTCTGCTTCGACGCGAGCGCTCGCACCATCCACCTTGAGTTCAACGAGCGCTTCACCTCGTCCGAACTCTACACGCACGATTTCTGAGGGGGCGGCGATGGCACATCCGTATCACCACGCCCTGTCCTCGGTGAAGAAATGGGGCGGCACGGTCGACGACTACCTCGCCGTGCATTCCTGGTTCGACCAGAGCAAGGAGATCACAGCCGACTTTCGGCACCGGGCGCTGCGCCACCATGCGGAGGGCATCTTCATGGCCGAGACGATTTTCGGCCCGACCCTCACGCTCTCGACCGGGCGCGTCATCCCGACCCGCTGGGTCGGCGAGCAGCATGTTAAGGAGGACCTCGGCTTCATCCCGAGCTTCGCCGATTGGGTGAAGGCCATTCGGCCCGAGCTTTGGATGGGGCGGACCGAACGGATCGAGGCACAGGTCGATCCGCATCTCGTCTCGCCCGTGGTCGAGGTCACGTGAAATGACCGATCCCACTTATCGACGTCTTGGCTTGCCGCCGACCGCTTCGCCACTGGCAGTGGTTCGCGCGGCGGTCCGGTCGCTACATCCCGACACGCGCGCTGTTTGCGGTCTCCGGCTGGCGCGCAAGCGCTTCTACCGGCATATGCTCTGCGCTCATGCCGCACGACAGGCGGCGGGCGACACGCCGACCGGCTGATCGTTCCCAACTACCCCTTCATCCCAATCGATCGCCCGGCCTCCTGGCCGGGTCTTCCCCATTCAGGAGGTCCCCATGGCGGATTACTTCACCCATTTCTCGTGCCTGCTCGACGTCGGCACTCCCGAAAAGGCGGCCCGTGCACTTGCGCTGTTTCAGGATCTGCGCGCTGCGGATCAGGACGCCGACGATCCGGATGTCGCGGGCTTCGATCTCGTGCGCCAGGATGCCCCCGATGGCAGCAGCCTCTGGATCCATGATGACGAACACGGCGATGTCGAAGCCGTCATCCGCTTCGTCTTGCGGCTCGCCGAAGACCTCGACCTCACCGGCCTTTGGGGGTTCCAGTATGCTCTGACCTGCTCCCGCCCGCGGCTCGACGCCTTTGGCGGCGGTGCGCATGCCATCGATCTCGGCGCTCGTAAATCCATCGGCTGGTCCAGCACGCAAGAATGGTTGGTCGCGGCGCTGAACGGGGAGGACGTCGATGCCTGAGATCATCTGCACCACCGTCTACCTGTTCCCCGAGCTCTCGGATGCCGCCAAGGAAAAGGCCCGCAGCTGGTATCGCGAGCTCGGCCCCCATGACGATTGGTGGGACGTGGTCTATGAGGATTTCGAGCGGGTCTGCGAAATCCTCGGCATCTGCCTGAAGACCACCGCCGTCCGCCTGATGGGTGGCGAGGCGCGGGCCAAGCCTTGCATCTGGTTTTCCGGTTTCTGGAGCCAGGGCGACGGCGCCTGCTTCGAGGGCTACTGGTCCCACGCCAAGGGCGCGGCCACGCGCATCCGGGACTACGCCCCGACCGACGCGACGCTGCATGGCATCGCCGACCGTCTGCAGGCCATCCAGCGGCGAAACTTCTACCAACTCGCCGCCGAGGCCAGCCACCGTGGCCGCTACTACCATGAATACACCATGTCGATCGACGTCACGCGGGACAGGCCGAGGTGGCAGCCGCCGACCGAGGACGCCGAGGAGCTCGTGACCGAGGCGCTGCGCGATCTGGCCCGCTGGCTCTACCGCCAGCTCGAAGCCGAATACGACCACCTCACCTCGGACGAGGCCATCGAGGAGGGGATCATCGTCAACGAGTATACGTTCACGGAAGGAGGGCGGCGGTTCGGGTAACAGTGATCAAAGCGCAAGGTTCATTTGATATTTACAGTAAGTCCATATGGACTATATTGAAGCCAATGGAGGACGCCATGTACGTTGCAGAGAAAATCCGGGAACCCGCACAGATCAACGCCGTCGCGTTGAAAGCTTATGCACGCGTGGCCGATGCTTGGGGTCTCAGTCTCAAGGAAGCCGCTGGCCTTGCCGACATGTCAGAGAGCACGTGGAAGCGCGCCAAGAAGCCGGATTTCGCCGGAGAGCTCACCAAGGACCAACTGCTGCGGCTCAGCGCTGTAATTGGCATCTTCAAGTCGCTCGAACTCTACTTCTCGGAGCCTCTGGCAAAAAGCTGGTTCACCCGACCGAACAAGGGGCCGCTCTTTGGTGGAACCCGACCAGTCGACACCGCCATCGACGGGGGGTTGCCGCAGATCCTCGCGGTTCGGACCTATCTTGATGCGTTGCGTGGTGGAACATGAATCAGACCGAGATTTCCGATCGCGGTCTCGTTCGTCTCCTGCCCGCCACCTACCACAAGCCACCATCGCTGCGCGGTCTCGTCGATACCGATGACGAGATGGAGATCTTGGCAGAGATCGAGGGCCTGACCAGTGGACGTCTACAGGCCGAACGCGGGCGCAACCCGCATCTGGACCCGCGCGAACTCGCTTGGCAACGCCGCAGCCGCGATCTGCGCATCTATGGGGACAGTCACGTCAACGCAGCCTTCACTTACACCCGCGCCGGCGGAAACCGCTTCAACGCCGAGGAGCGCGGCGCGTGGTACTGCGCATGGGATGTGATGGTTTCTGTCAGCGAAGTGGCTTGGCACCGCACACGCGAACTCGGCTTTACCGGCAGCTTCCACGATAGCGCCCGCTATGTGGAATTGCTGGCCGACTTCATCGGCGTCTTCGACGACATGACCGATGAGGCAGGTCATCCGGCGCTGCATCCGGATCCGGCTGTCGGGTATCCCGAGGGCCAAAGCCTGGCACAGCATCTGCGTCGGGGCGGATCCAAGGGCCTGATTTACCCTTCGGTCCGGGCTCCTGCATCGGGCGGGAATTGCTTGGTCTGCTTCGAGCCCCACGCAATTCAGAACGTTCGTCCGGGCGCGTCTTGGGATCTTGTGTGGGATGGGACACCGCACTACTCGATTGCGGCCGTCGGCTGACAAGTTACAGCGCATGCGCCTTTGGGGGTCCGAAGAAATGAAACAGGCAAACGACAACAGCGCGGACGTCACGAACTTGAAGCCATGTGACCATCAGCCGTTCTTTGAGGCGTTCGATTCTCCACCTTTACCGACAGAAGCGCTACGGGCAGCATTTCGTAGGCGGAGGGAAACTCTGGTGGATTCTTGCGCCGACAAGCCATCCACCAGCTGACACCCGTCACCTGTTCCCGTCGATCCACTTCGACATGAGCCCCTTGTCGCGGAAGCATTCGTCCGGAACGGCGCGCCGTTTGATCCGGGCGAGTTTCTCAGCGAAGGCCACCTGCTTGGACGTGGGCAGCCGGTCCATGTCCGATACCGGCTTCAGCCGGGCCTGAGCCTCGATCCAAGCGCTCAAAGATCGCCGGTCTTGCTGAACCTCCCAGGGCAGGAGCGTCCGGTTGCGCAGGGCGAGCGACCGCGCATAGGCGATCTGCTTGGGCGTCGCGGGCAGGGCGTGCGTGGTGCTTTCCATGGTGGAACCCCCTTTCTGGCTTGGCTCAGAAAATAGAACATAACAAGAACAAAATCAAGCCGAGCTTCCGGGACGCGTCGGATTCGAGAGGGAGAGAGGGGCCGGGAAAGATCAGGTCCGAGGCTGCCCGAGAGAGGGTGTCCGGGCCTGATCCTGTCCTTCATTCCGGAGTTTCCCGATGACCCATCTTGCCCCTGTTGCGCAGGCGTCCTTGCCTGCGCCCATTGTCCCGTTGGCAGCAAATCCTGCCCCTGCGATCGTTGCTGTTGCCGAAGCGCTGCAGCCCGATCTGGCGCAAGGGCTTCAGATCGACGCGCTGCGCCTGCGCCGCGAGATGGAACATGCCTTTGGCGGTTCCGATGCGACCGGTGCCTGGGACTGGAAGCTCGCCTATGAGGCGGGCGAGGTGGCGCTGATCCTCTTCCTGCGAAAGTTCGGTCGAGCGCTGCTCGCGCGTGCCGGCTCGCCTGCGGCGCTCTTGCCGATCCTCGCCAAGGTGGCAGGCCTCTTGCCCACGCACACCCGGCGGTCGGAAGAAATGGAGCGCTTTCAGCAATTCAGCACGCCGCTGCCCATGGGGCTCGCGGCTGTGGCGGCAGCACAGATCACGCCCCGCGACCTAGTCCTCGAGCCTTCGGCTGGCACCGGCCTTCTGGCGATCTTCGCCGAGATCGCCGGCGGCAGCCTTGCGCTGAACGAGTTGGCTGAGACCCGCGTCGATCTTCTTCGGCTGCTTTTCCTAGGTCGACCGGTCACGCGGTTCGATGCCGCGCAGATCGACGACCATCTCGACGCAGGCGTTCGCCCGAGCGTCGTCCTGATGAACCCGCCCTTCTCGGCCCAAGCCAATGTCGATGGTCGGTCGACCGAGGCGACGGCCCGGCATCTGCGCTCGGCCCTCGCGCGACTGGCCCCCGGCGGACGGCTCGTCGCCATCACAGGAGCCGGTTTCGCGCCGGATGTGCCTGCCTGGGCCGAGACCTTCGGCCGTCTGACCGAGACGGCCCATCTCGTTTTCACCGGCGTCGTGTCTGGCGCAGCTTTCGCCAAGCACGGCACCAGCTTCGAGACGCGGATTACTGTTTTTGACAAATGCCGCGGCGGCGAGCCGGGCGGCATCACCGCTGACCTGCGCCAACCCATGTCACCTGACGTCGCACATCTTCTGTCCCGGATCACCGCAGAGGTCCCGCTGCGCTTAGAGCTGGATCAGGCAGCTGCAATGGGGCAGGGCCATTCTTCTCTCTTCCCGGGAAACCCCGCCCTCACCACACGCAAACCCGTCAACCGATTGCGCGCGACCTCGGCAGCTCAACCGGCGAAACCCGAAACGCCGATTGAGGCTGAGGAACTGGACTACGCTCTCCGCGACGCCGCCGGGGACGCAGATGCCGCACGACTGTCCGACGCGATCTACGAGACCTTCCGACTGCAGGCGATCGAGATCCCCGGCGCGGCCCAACACCCGACCAAGCTTGTGCAATCGGCGGCCATGGCCTCTGTCGCACCGCCGAAACCCAGCTATCGCCCCAAGCTGCCTGCCGCCGTCCTGCGCGAAGGGCTCCTGTCGGACGCGCAGCTCGAGACCGTCATCTACGCGGGGGAGGCGCATGGCGCGCATCTCGCGGGGTCTTGGACCGTCGATGAGACCGGAGACGTGGTATCCGCAGCACCGGAGGATGCCGCTGACGCCGTCCGCTTCCGCCGGGGTTTCTTCCTCGGCGATGGCACCGGGGCGGGCAAGGGCCGCCAGTCGGCCGGGATCCTGCTCGACAACTGGGCCCGAGGAAGACGCAAGGCGCTGTGGATCTCAAAGAGCGACAAGCTGCTGGAAGATGCGCAGCGCGACTGGTCGGCGCTCGGGCAGGAGCGCCTGCTGGTCACGCCGCTCTCGCGCTTTGCCCAAGGCCGCGACATCCCGCTTACCGAGGGCATTCTCTTCACCACCTATGCGACGCTGCGTTCGGAAGAACGAGGCGGGAAGAAATCCCGTGTCGACCAGATCGTCGACTGGCTCGGGGCAGATTTCGACGGGGTGATCCTCTTCGACGAAAGCCATGCCATGGCCAATGCCGCCGGCGGCAAAGGCGAGCGCGGCGATACCATGGCCTCGCAGCAGGGCAGGGCGGGTCTGCGCCTTCAACACAAACTTCCGAATGCCCGCGTGGTCTATGTCTCGGCCACAGGCGCGACGACGGTCCACAACCTCGCCTACGCGCAGCGTCTCGGGCTCTGGGGCGGGGAGGATTTCCCCTTTCAGACCCGGTCGGAATTTGTGGAAGCCATTGAGGCTGGCGGTGTCGCGGCGATGGAGGTTCTTGCCCGCGACCTCCGGGCGCTCGGTCTCTACACGGCGCGGTCGCTGTCCTATGACGGTGTCGAATACGAGATGCTCGAACATGCGCTCAGCCCCGAGCAGCGCGGCATTTACGATGCCTATGCCGGGGCCTTCGCCATCATTCACAACAACCTGACCGCGGCGTTGGATGCGGCGAACATTTCTGGCGAGAGCGGCACGTTGAACCGTCAGGCGAAATCCGCCGCGCGGTCCGCCTTCGAGTCCGCCAAGCAGCGTTTCTTCGGCCATTTGCTCACCTCGATGAAGACCCCCACGCTAATAGCATCCATCGATACAGATCTGGCTGCGGGTCACGCGGCAGTCATCCAGATCGTCTCGACGGGTGAGGCGCTGATGGAACGCCGCCTGTCGGAGATCCCAACCGACGAATGGAATGATATCCGTTGTGACATCACACCCAGGGAATATGTTCTGGACTACCTCGCCCATTCCTTCCCGGTGCAGCTCTACGAGCCTTTCACCGACAGCGAGGGCAACCTCTCGTCGCGCCCCGTCATGCGCGACGGCCAACCGGTGGAGTGCCGCGAAGCCGTCCGGCGTCGTGGCGCGCTGATCGAGAAACTGGCTTCGCTTCCGCCCGTGCCGGGTGCACTCGACCAGATCGTCCAGCGCTTCGGCACCGATCTCGTGGCCGAAGTCACAGGGCGCTCGCGGCGCATCGTGCGGAAGGGCGGAGGGCATTCGGCACGGCTCGTGGTGGAGAACCGGGCTGGAGCCGCGAACCTCGCGGAAACCCAAGCCTTCATGGATGACGAAAAGCGTATCCTGATCTTCTCGGATGCCGGCGGCACCGGGCGCAGCTATCACGCCGATCTCGGGGCGAAGAACCAGCGCCTGCGGGTCCACTACCTCTTGGAACCCGGCTGGAAGGCAGACGCGGCGATTCAGGGCCTCGGACGCACCAACCGGACCAACCAGGCGCAGCCGCCGCTGTTCCGGCCGGTGGCCACCGATGTCAAAGCGGAGAAGCGGTTCCTGTCGACCATTGCGCGACGTCTCGACACGCTTGGCGCTATAACGCGCGGCCAGCGCCAGACCGGCGGGCAGGGGTTGTTCCGGCCCGAAGACAACCTCGAGTCGCCCTACGCCCGCGACGCCCTGCGCCAGCTTTACCGCCGCATCTATCGCGGCGATCTGGCCGGATGTTCGCTCGGGGCTTTCGAGGATGCGACCGGGCTCAGCCTGACCGATGATAACGGGCTGAAGGATGACCTGCCGCCGATCACGACCTTCCTCAATCGCCTGCTGGCGCTGACGATCGACATGCAGGCCGTGTTGTTCGCGGGTTTCGAGGAGCTGCTCGATCAGCGAATTGAGGGCGCCATCGCCGCCGGGGTCTATGATCTCGGGCTCGAGACACTCCGTGCTGAGAGCTTCCGGGTGACCGACGCACAGGTCATCTACACCCATCCCGGCTCCGGCGCGGAAACCCAGCTGCTGACCATCGCGGAAAAGCGCCGCAACACGCCGACCTCGCTGGCCGATGCGCTCGACTGGCTGGATGACTCGCAGGCGCGGCTTCTGGTCAACAGCCGCTCGGGCCGGGCTGCCGTGCAGGTTCCCGCCACCAGTCACATGCTGGACGATGGGACCATCGAGCCGCGCCTACGCCTGATCCGCCCGCTTGATGCCAGCACGGTCCCGGCGAGGATCATGGAGGATACCCACTGGCTCGAGGCGGACCGCGCGGCCTTCACTGCGGCGTGGACTGCGGAACTGGCCGAGGTGCCGGAGTTTTCGGACTCCACGCTGCACATCGTGTCAGGTCTGCTGCTGCCGATCTGGAAGCAGCTTCCCCAGGATGAAACCCGCGTCTACCGCCTGCAGACCGATGACGGGCAGCGCATCATCGGCCGCCGCGTCTCGCCTGCCTGGGTCGCGACCACGCTGGCCGCCGATGCGCCCAAGCTCTCGGCCGCGCAGGTCCATGCCCTCGTTCTGGAGGGCAAGACCGTGGTGTGCCTGTCCGAAGGGATGGAATTGCACCGCTCGCGCGTCATGGGCGCGAACCGGATCGAACTGTCGGGCTTCTCGGAGGCAGCCAAGGATCGGCTCAAGGCCGATGGCTTCTTCTCGGAGATTATTAGTTGGAAGCTTCGGCTGTTTTGCCCGACCGACGCCGATGGCGTCGCGATACTGGATCGTCTGCTTGCACGTTGTTCTGTTGCAAGGCTACATGATCGCGGAGGTTGTTGACCCATGTATTCCGAGACCGAAGACCTCGTGCGCGATCTGGCAGAAAATGCCGAAGGCGTCTGTCGTGCCTACCTTCCCGCCGGACGGCGGGAAGGATCCTACTGGATCGTGGGTGACCTGCAAAACAATCCTGGCCGCTCGCTCTTCGTGCGGCTGACCGGGCCCGCGTCGGGGCCGGGGGCAGCGGGCAAGTTTACGGATGGGGCCACAGGCGAGCATGGCGATCTCCTGGACATCATCCGCGCCCGGACGGGGATCACGCGCTTCCCCGACCTTCTCGCCGAGGCCCGAGCGCATCTTGGCCGTCCGCAGCCGGTCGTCCCGGATAGGCAAGAGCCTAGGAATGCCAAGGTGCCCGGTGGCACTCCTGCGGCGGCGGCGCGCTTGTTTGCTGCCTCGAACCCGATCACAGGCACGCTTGCTGAGACCTACCTTCGTTCCCGAGGCATCACCCAATTCGGGGCGAACGGCGCCTTACGCTTCCACCCGAAGTGCTGGCACCGGGAAGAGGGGCAGACCCGGAGCATCCCCAGACCTGCGATAATCGCGGCGGTCACCGATGGGGCAGGGGCCGTGCAGGGCGTGCATCGCACCTGGCTGGCGCCTGACGGACAGGGGAAGGCGGCAGTGAATCCACAGCGTCGGGCTATGGGTCACCTCCTCGGCAATGCAGTCAGGCTGACCTCGCAGGATGACATCCTCGTCGTCGGCGAAGGCATCGAGACCATGCTGTCCCTGTCCGAGGCAATCCCAGGTCTGCCCGTCTGGGCGGCACTCTCTTCGGGTCACCTCGGGGCGGTCCTGTTGCCGGAGGGGCTCAAGCGCCTTTACATCGCCATCGATCGCGATCCGGCCGGGCAGCGCGCGGCAGAGAAGTTGAGCGCCAGAGCCTCCGAGGTCGGGGTGCGCGTGCGGGTGCTGGAACCGCGGCTCGGGGATTTCAACGATGATCTTCGGGCGAACGGCAAGGACGCGCTGCGCCAGCATCTGGCAGGTCAGATCGGGCCAGAGGATCGGCATCGCCTATTGGGCTGAGCTGCATCGCGCAGGGGGGTCTGGGAGTGCGGGGCAGGGGGCAGCATCCCAGTCGTGGCTCTGGATCGTAGTCCTCACCCCATCCCGGGCCTTGCGCATCCACCCGTCACCCGAGCGGCCTTCAAGAGATGGGCAGGCCGTCAAAGCGGTTGCCCCTGCAAGGTCGGCAGGGAACCTATTTCCGCCGGCGGCAAAGCCGCCTTTGCATCGCGAGACAAATAGCTTCCCTGCCGACCTCCTCCACGCTGTTCCGGCCCCGGTGAAGCCGGGGTGAAGGGGCAACCGCCCCGCCGGCTCGGGTCTGCCCATGAAGGCCGCGCGGGATGACGTGCGGACGAGACAGGCCCGGAGGCAAGAAACCGATGACGATCCATACCCACGACGACGCGTATGAACCCGCCCATAGCGCATCCCAGACCGCCCATGCGCTCGACGAGCTCCAGCTCTATGGCTACCGCCCCTTTGACGAGCCCGATCCGCGCCCGATGCCCGATGGGCAGCGCCTCGCCGTCGCCGTCGCCGACATCTTCGACGCCCTCGTCGCGACCCTGGAAGACACCCGAATGGAACCCGACCTCGAAGAGGTGCTCTGGGGCCAGGTCAACCTCTTCCACCGCGCCACGGCCCGGATCGAGCGGACGCTCGATGAGAACGAGCAGGCGCAGCGCCGCCTCCAGCGTGAGCAGGACGGCTCCGAAGTGAAGTCCGTCGAACTCGAGCGCCTGACGGCCGAAGGCCTGACTCTCGTTGAACGGCGCAACTGCATGGACATGATGCGCGATCACGCCGCCACCGAGTTCGTCCATCACACGGGATCGACCTGGCGCCCCCGCACCGGCTCGATGGTGAACCGCCAGCACATGACCGCCGCCCTGATCGACAGCCGCGACTTCCTGGCCGCCAAGCGCCGCGCCGAGACCGAGGTAATGCTTCCCGCAGGCCCCAAGGTCGCCCTCACCGGCGGGACCGATTTCAACGATCACCGCCTGATCTGGGGCAAGCTCGACCAGGTCCGGGCCAAGTATCCCGACATGGTCCTCCTGCACGGTGGCAGCCCGAAGGGCGCAGAGCTCATCGCCGCCAAATGGGCCGAAGCCCGGGGCGTGACGCAGGTGGCCTTCAAGCCCGACTGGACCAAACACGCCAAGGCCGCGCCCTTCAAGCGCAACGACGCGATGCTGGATGTGCTCCCGGTCGGGGTCCTTGTCTTCCCCGGAACCGGTATCCAGGAAAACCTCGCCGACAAGGCCAAGAAGCTTGGCATCCCGGTCATGAAGTTCGAGAAGGGGGCGTGAGCCCCCGACTTCAATCCGGGACAGAACATTGTGGAAACGTCGAAGAGCGCTTGATATTGTGGTCTGGAGAGAGGCGCCAACAACATGTTCGACATATCGCAGCAAATGGAAGTGTTCCCGACAGCGGTCGATCTCAAGCGGATCGACCCGTCTCTCAACATGCGGCGCTTCTATCGAATGAGCGTTCAGCCGGACCTGTTTGGCGGCGCATGCCTTGTGCGGGAATGGGGCCGTATCGGGTTTCGAGGGCAGATGCTAATCGAACGGCACCCGGACGAGGGGCATGCTGTGACCGCCCTATTGAAGCTCGCAGCGAACAAGACGCGGCGAGGGTATCGAGCGGTCGCAGAGCAGAAGATGGATTGAAAAGCGGCAAATGAGATTTCGCCAAGCGTGTATTTCGGGTTTATTTTCGGTAGTTTCCGGCGGCTTCTTTGACTACGAATAGTGTAACGAATTCCGAGGCCTGTTGATGAACCCGACTGAAATTTACGATGCCCTTGCAGAGATTGCGGCCAAGCCATTTGATCCGAATGAATTCCCCTTTGCATTTGCTGAGGCGACGGACGCGGCCAAGGCTGCGATTTCGAAACTGCGAAACGGCTCGACCAACAAGTCGGATCTTCCTGGCGGCGTTCTGTTCAACAAGAAGTTCCACTACGCGCCTGCGCTAAAGGGTCTGACCGATGTCACGCTCGATCAGCTGCGCGCTTCAAAGAAGACCAAGGCGTCCAAGCCCGCGATCCTGATCGCGTCCGATGGCGAAACCATTGCGGCTGAACATCCAGCTTCAGGCGATACACTGCATTGCACCTTCAGCGAGTTAGGTGATCATTTCGGCTTCTTCCTGCCCGCCGCGGGCAAGGAACGCTATCGCGCGGTCGAAGAGAACCCTGTCGACGTCAAAGCGACCGGCAAGCTCGCACGCCTCTATGATGCGCTGACCAAGGCCAATCCCGATTGGGGTAGCGACGATCGGCGGCACGAGATGAACCAGCTAATGATGCGGCTCATCTTCTGCATGTTCGCCGAGGACGTGGGCATCTTCCCGGACAACCAGTTCTCGCGCCTTTTGTTCACCCATGCGGGCGACAAGGGCGAAGAGACGCGTGAAACCATCATCGCCGCCTTCAATGCCATGAACTTGCCCAAGGACAAGCGCGGCGCCCTGCCGGCATGGACGGCAAAGCTGGAATACGTAAACGGCGGGCTCTTCGCGGGCAACATAGACGCGCCGCGGTTTGACACGATCTCCTTCCGCTACCTGCGCGATGCCTGCGATCTTGATTGGCGAGAGATCAACCCTGACATCTTCGGGTCGATGATCCAGTCGGTGGCTGATCCCAAGCAGCGCTCGGAACTGGGGATGCACTACACCTCGGTCCCGAACATCATGAAGGTGATAGGGCCGCTGTTCCTCGATGATCTGGATGCTGAAATCCATAAGGCTTGGGACCGCGCGAAAGCCTTGCAGCAGGTGTTGGACCGCATGTCGCGCATCCGCGTCTTTGACCCTGCCTGTGGCTCGGGCAACTTTCTGGTCGTGTCCTACCGCGAACTCAGAGCGCGAGAGACGCGCATCCTGCAGCGGCTGGAGGAACTCAACGGCCCCGGCTCGATGCAGATGTTTTCAGCTATCCCGATCAGCAATTTCTATGGGATCGAGATTGCTGACTTTGCAGCAGAGACCGCGAAGCTCGCGCTCTTCATTGCCGAGTATCAGGCCAATGCCAGCTTTGCCGAGGTTTTTGGTCGCCGTCCTGCCGCGCTGCCGCTGAAAGATGCGGCGCATATTCGCACCGGGAACTCTCTGTGTGAATCCCGGAGACAAATTGGACCACAGAAACGGCCGGATGATCTGGTCGTAGCGGAGTAAAATTCCGCCACTTT
>CANMQJ010000047.1 GCA_947500005.1 uncultured Paracoccaceae bacterium
GCACCGCCCCCCTCAGCCACATGCCCCCTCGTTCCCGAAAGCAAGCGAAATGCCAATGGGGCGGGAACGGCGCATACGTTCAATTTCAGAGTGCCCGTTCCAGAAGTGCTGGTTGATGCTGCACAATGCGAGTGTGAAGTGCTGCGCCATCGACATCAATTCGTCGGTGGGTGCTGGGGGATTGATGCCACCCATGATATTTCCTTTCATATGGTTGGTGGGTGCCCGATTAGTCGGGCACCTATTTCTTTCCTCGTGGGCCCGAGTTCCTAACAGTCCTCTCCAGCACACCTGGGCTTCAGCAGCATGCCAGGGATGCTTGGTGGACGGAGACCATTGCGACCGATCCGGGGCTTGGGTGCCAGGAACCGGAGTTCTTCGACAACCCGACCTGTTCCACGGCGGACCGAGTCAGCTCCACGGCGAACGCTGTCGGGGATTCGTGGGCCATACTCACGAAAAACACCTTCCGTGGTCCGTTGCCCGCATCCCGAACTCCAGCCACATGCTTGTGCCGGGGCGGTAAAGAAGGTGGCCAGGGCGACCGCCAAGGTCAAAGCTCCTACATTTATCTTCTTCACTTTCATCTTCTTTTCCTTTCATGACTGAAGTCCTGCGCCCGTCCCTTTCAGACGCTTGCCTTAGAAGACCGACGGACAGAGGAAGGGGGCAGGGGGCGCAAAGTTGCGCCCCCCCTTCTTTTGCTGTTAGTCCTTGGTCGTGCTCTTGCCGTGCTCGTAGCCTTGGTTGTAGCTTTGCTGTTCTTCCCAAGAGCGGCCGGAAAACAGTGTGCCGGTGTAGTGGCTCTCGCCAGTTGCCCCGGCCTTTGCACCGTCAGCCTGACCTTCGTTGTGTGCGGCTTCGTGATCGTCTTTGGTAAACCAACCCATAGTAGGTACTCCTTGTCTCAGTTTGCTTCGTGGTTCTGATCGCCCCTGCTCACCAGGGACAAGGAGACAAGAACCCACGAAGGTCTGGTCTGTCGGAGAAAAAAAACTGAAAATAATCATCAGCACGGGAGGGCATCAGAATGGCAAAGAGCCGCGGAAGACCGAGGAACCCCAAAATCTCTGATTTTGCGCAAAGGCTGGACTGGATCCTCAGATATCTCGATCCCTATCCAGGGTATGCGCGCTTCACCACGTCAACCAACGCGATCTATAACGCTTATGCAAAGGCGGTAGCGGCGGGATCATTTCCAATAGGTAACCCAAGGCAGATTGATGCGGCATACCCACACGAAACACTTAGTTTAAGCCCAAAAGGGGAGTCTGTCTGGGAGGGGTATCTGAGGAATGAAAATCCTTCTAAGGAAATGCTCGATTGGCTTGTGACGTTGTACCCTGACCTCACCTTAGAGCACTTGCTTGTCCCAACACTTGAGGAATTTTTTGAACGCGGTGAACCTGTCAAGGTTGCTAAGGAGAGATGGGGAGCCCCTGTTCAGATGTACTCTAAGCAAAGGAAATCTCTTCAAGATGCAGCTCTTGAGTTCTACGATGCGGGCGGTGACGAGCGTTACCTAACCAAAAGTGGTCACAAGATACCACTGCTCTTAAAGAACGGATGGATTCGTGAAAGGCCCCTTCTTCTAGTTGAGGGAGGGGAAAACGAACACCTTCTACCTCTTCGCCAAGCGAGAGATCGGCCAGTCAAGAATCTTCCCGGTTTGAATGGCGAATTCATAACTTATCGTGGGAAAATTGGCTTCCCCGCACGGGAGAAAGTCAACCAAGAGCCACAGCACAACGGTGAGATATTTTGTGCTGAAAGTGTTCTAAAAGATCAAGCCGGGTTTGTTGGTTTTGAGTATCGGCTTGGCACATACTTTGACTACATCAATACGAGCGAAGTCTTGGGGGTGGAGCTTGCAAATTGGCTTATCAATAATCCATCAAAGACACTGGATCGACCGCTGCCATTCCGTGGTAGTAGAGAAGACGCTTTTGAATTGAGTAACCGAGCAGCATATCCCGGTATCAACTGCTTAACAGTGCTTCTGAACTATTCGTCTAAAAAGTTTCAGCTCCCTCGAAACAACTACTTCTTGCTTCACAAGCGTGATGAAACTCAAATGCAAGCTCAGAACTCCGTTCATGTTATACCAGCAGGGGGACATCAAGGTATTGCAGCTGATGCGATCAAAGAAGACACAGCCATGTGGCGTACGCTTGTTCGCGAATTTGCCGAAGAGCTATACGACAAGGAAGATTTGAGCCGACAATCTTCATCGTGGATAGATTTTCTTGCAAACAGAGACATTCTAGAAATCAAAAGGTTGTTTGATGCGCCAAGCCCTGCGGTAAAGCCGTATCTTATGGGGTTTGGACTTGATCCGATCACGCTGAAGCCGGAAGTCCTTTGCGTTGAGGTTATCGACTGGGACGTCGCACGACAAAAAATCGAAAATCCCGAGTTCAAGTTCAACTGGGAAGTTCAGACCGATGATCCATCTGTCACTCGCCATACTTTCAGACCACTCAGTCGCGAGCTTTTGGTTAGCCACGCCACAAGGAGACTCTTGAAGACCGGTGATGGTCCTCACCTCGATCCGTTACCAGCTGGTGCAGCATGTATGCTGCTGGCCAATGAACATTTTGAAGTGCTTGGCCTGCAAGAGTACCACGCCTAGGTCAGATATCACGAAGGTTAGCCAAAACTTAGCCAGACCCGCACGAGAAGCCTGTCTTCTGCAGGCTGCGAACTCTAAAATCAAAAGCCGCATCGTGAGAATGGAATGAAATCTGATCATCAACACACGAAGCTTTTCTCACGGTCGGAGTGGTCGGAAATATCCCATCTTCTTGCTGAGGTAGGCCGGTCGGTGCGAAAGGCGGTAAGAGGCGACGAGGCCCTACGTGGTTCGCAAAAGGTTATGGGTTTCGCGGGTGGTGACACGATATTCAAGATAGACAAGATCGCGGAAGAAGAGCTGCTTGAGGCTTTTTCTAAGTGGCCAGAGCGTTACAAGCCCATCCAGCTCTATGGAGAAGGCCTTGATGAAGACGGCTCTATTGTGGGTGATCGCAGGTGTCGACCGAGGATAGCCATTTTGATCGACCCAATCGATGGTACGCGCAATATTATGTATGATAAGCGGTCGGCGTGGTTCATCGCTGCGGCTGCCGCTTGGCAGGAAAAGAGACCAACAACAGACGATATTCGCGCATCGGTTCTGGTTGAGCTTCCACCAAGTAAGGCGGGCCTATCAGACATTTTTGTTCTCGCATCGGATGGACCGCTTATTGCTGAGAGAACACCTCTCGCGGGAGGGGGAGGAAAAAGATGGATTCCTAGACCAAGTGGTTCAAAGGACTTGGAATTTGGTTTTGCGCAGGTCGCGAACTTCTTCCCTGGCACGAAGGTGCTAGCAAGTGAACTGATGGAGTTCATTGCGGCAAACGTCTCAGGATCAGCCCGTGTTGGTGAGAGCCTGATATTTGATGATCAATATCTTTCGACAGCCGGGCAGTTTGTTGAGCTTCTCTGTGGTCATGATCGCTTCTGTTGCGACCTGCGTCCGTTGTTTCACCGCATCCTAGCACAGCGAGACACATCGTTCCAACACGGCCTTGAATGCCATCCCTATGACATTGCCGGACTAAAGATCGCGGAAGCTGCGGGTGTGATCTTAACTGATGGATTTGGTAACAAGCTGACAGCACCATTTGATTGCAATACGGGAATACATTGGTGCGGCTATGCGAACGTAGAAATCCAAAAGTTAGTCCAGCCCGTGGTTCAGCGCTGGTTGGACGAGAATTTGCTCTAGGAGTTGCCAAAAACGGTCGTTTTTGTCCCTATCCTAAGCGCCACGCGAAACCAACGACTTGAGAGGGACAAAACCCTACGCCCAAAACCTTTGACGTTTTGGGACGTTTTTGTCACCATAGAGCATGATCTTCGGATATGCCCGCGTCTCCACAGACGATCAGCTCCTCGATGCACAGACCGACGCCCTGACAGCAGCAGGCGCGGAGCGCATCTTCGCGGACAAGATCAGCGGTTCGACCAGGAAGCGCCCTCAGCTCGACCAGCTCCTCGATCAGCTCCGCCCAGGGGATGTGATCGTCGTCACCAAGTACGACCGTCTTGCAAGGTCGCTGCGTGACCTTCTCGACATTGTTGAGGCCATCAAGGAGCGCGGCGGCGGGTTCCGGTCGCTGGCCGAAGACATCGACACCACCACGCCAGCAGGCCGTCTGATCTTCCACGTCTTCGCATCCATCGCTCAGTTTGAGCGCGAGCGTATTTCAGAGCGCACCAGGGAGGGGCTGGAGGCCGCGAAGAAGCGGGGCAGGGTCGGAGGCCGTCCCCCTGCCCTTTCAGCCGCTCAGCGCGACGAGGTGCGCCGCATGAGGGACGAGGAAGGCCGTCGCTTGACCGAGATCGCCCAGCTCTTCCGTGTCAGCGTAAAAACTGTGAGACGCGTATAAAAGCGGCCTTGCAGCTCCGTGCCCTAAGCTATTGACTTTACTTGCATCCGAATCGTCGGTTGCGGCGACGTTAGGACTTCTACGCGTCGCCTTGTACAATAGTGAGAAACGACTCGGCGTATTGATGTCCAAAAAATTCATACTACAGGCAGCTACAGAAGATAATCATGCAGATGAAATTAGGGCCGCCCTTTCACTTCCTGAGCCGAGCCGGGTTATAATAAGCGTTGCTTTCTTGAATCATAGAGGATTTTCTCTTCTATCTGATATAATCGGGCCAAATGCAGACAAAACCATAGTACTGGCAGGTATCCGTAACGGAATTACATCAGCCCAAGGCCTTTGGGCGTCCATTGAAGCCGGATGTAAGACCTACGCAGTTGATACTGGTTCGCGAAGTGTGATCTTTCACCCGAAAGTCTATATGGCGAAGGCTGCTGAACGAGCGAACCTCATTCTTGGAAGTGCCAACCTTACTGTTGGCGGATTAAATTCAAATATTGAGGCTAGTATAGGGCTTACGCTCGATCTCAACGCTGATGATGACGCGGCATTTGCCGAAGACTTGGAGGCGAAAATCGACAACATGATCGCCGGGTTCCCGGAGCATGTCATCGAAATTCCTGATTTAGCTTCCGTGAAAGGTCTTCTTTCGTCGGGCCGTGTTGTGGATGAGCGTGTTGTGTCAGCGCCATCGCCAGGCGGCTCCTCAGATAACCGTGATCTCGATGCTGTACCTAAGATGCAGCTGAGCAAGAAGAACTTGAAACTGGGCGCTGTGCCTCAGATCGATGGGGATGATGTGGAGCCTCCGGCAGAGGAGGAACCCGCGCCGGCTCCAGCGGCCCCTGCCCCGATACCTGCGCCGGCTCCGGCAGCTAACCCACCAGCGGCCCCGGTATCCGACCGCCTTCAGCTCGTCTGGCAAAGCAACCCACTTACACGCCGTCCACTCAATATTCCGACGGCAGCAGGCACGAATCCAACTGGATCAATGTTCTTCACTAAAGCCCAGATGGCTGACATTGATCAGCGGCATTACTTCCGGGAGGAGGTTTTTGGAGCGCTTAATTGGGTACACGATACTGCACCGGGTAAGGAGCATCTGGAACGTGCGCGCTGTAATTTTCGGATCGTTATCAAAGATGTAAATTACGGCGTTTTTGAAATGCAGTTGACGCACGATAGCCGGATAGACAGTCCAGCCTATGAACAGAACAACAGCCTCACCCAGCTCCACTGGGGAGAGGTGAGGCAACTGGTAGCCCGCGAGGATCTTCTCGAAAGGACCCTGTATCTCTATCGAGATGAAGCGCAGCCGGATCTGTTCGTTATCGAGATCGACTAAGCGGCCTCAGTTGAAACCCTGTGGCGGCGATTGCGAAGTCGCTGCCAGCCGGAAAGAAGTTCATCCTGTTCCGCATCCGATAAGCCAACTTCTCCCAAGACGCGCTTAGTCTGGAGGGCGAGAACAGCATCCATCGGCATTGTACGGACAGCCTTGTCCAGCTCATCTACCTTGGGAGTGACTTTGGACGGAGGCGGCAAGAGTAGCTTTTCGATCTCGGACGGAACAAGTTCGAGAACGCCGCCCCCATAGTGCCTGCCTTCCAGCTCTGCGCTTAGGGCGGTCAAGCCGTTTAGGAAACTATAAACCAGCTGCTCCGCCGTGCCCTCTTTGGCGCGAATGCGATAAGCGGTGTCAGTCGTGTATGCGCCTATCCTGTTGAGGATCAATCGGGGCGTATCGTGGCTCCGCTTCAACATTCCGACTTCGGTCGAATAAACAGAGGGAACGGCATACCACGGGCTGCGAATGCGGCACTTGTAGCGCGTATGCAGACTCTCTCGACGCCCCTGCTCGATGTACTCTTTTCCCGCCTTGGTTCGCTCGACGCTGGTGTCTGTGAACCAAATGAAGTTCGTCGGCTTGCCGCTGGAAGCATTCGCTCGATGCTGTTCGTCGTCATAGACGATGCCAGGGCAATGCTCACTCCGCCCAAACATCGGATAAGCCCACTTCTGAAGGCCGAAACGCCGGACGGTCTCGTCTGCCACCAGAAAGAATTTATTCGCACCCGTGACAATGCCGACATCGACCTCGGCGACGTCATCGAAACGCCGCGCTAAGTTCGCTTCGATCAGTTCGTCCAGAAGCTCTCGTGTTGACGGTGCCAGAAGTGCGCGCGTCCACTTGCCCTCGACGGTCTTGCCATTGATCGACTGCGGAGCGTTGAAGACGTCTTCCGGGTCGAGCTGGAGGAAATCTCGGCCACGCACAGGGTACATCCCGAGTCCTTCGGCATGATCGGTTGCCCTCGCCTTCTTTTCCACCAGAAGGAGGACAGCACCCTGAAGCGTGCCATCGAACCAAAGCTCCTCAGGATCGACAACGACCAAACGCCGCGCGTTCGCCCCCAAATATGTCCGAAGAGATTGCGCGTGCATCACGTGAATGATTTCCGCAGGCACAACCATCGCCAGCCGCCCGCCTGGCCGCAAAAGTTCAAAAGACGCAAGGATGAATGAGACCCATGCGTTGGTGTGCTTTGTAAACTTGCAACCGAGGCGATCGAAGATCGCTTGCGCGCGCTCCTGAAAGAGCGGCGGCAAATACTGGTAGCGAATGAAAGGAGGGTTGCCGACAACGGCGTCGAACCGCTCCGCCTTGTTGTCCATGGCCGCCAGCGCCCAGCCCAGGAAGTCAGAGGCGCGGATGTCTACGTTGGACAGGCCGAGGCTCTGCGCGCGCTCCTGAGACTTGCTTGCTTCTTTCTCGTCCAGCTCAAAGCCGACGATTTCCCCTGGAAGCCCGCTGGCCTCCATGGCCTCGAAGAAGACGCCATCACCGCAGCTCGGCTCCAGGGTGCGTTCCGGTGAACGTCTTGAGACCCAGCGGACCAGAAAGGTCGCAAGGTCAGCGGGAGTGTAGTAGCCGCCACGAAGCTTTTCTGCGGTTTCAAATTCTTTGAAGTTCATTTGTGTCCTACCTCACTTTTATGTTCTTCGGTCTCGGACAGGTACTGCTCGATACGCTCGATCATCCAGTCTTTTAACGTCTTGTTTTCTATTGCCAAAGCACTGTAGAGCCGCCTCTTCTGAGAGGGTTCCAGCTCTACAACAACCCGACCTGACTCGCCTTTTGCCATGTACATAACTCACATTTGTTATGTGACATAGTGAACGTTACATGGGTTATGTGTCAAGCGCTTTTAAAAGCGCAATGGCGCTTTGCATGCAAGCATGCTTACATGTTTTGCGCTTTGTATGCTTTCCACATTCTGAGAAAGAGCTGCTTCTTCGCGCCATGCGTGAAACCGAACTCTCGGCCTGCCTGCTCACTGAACTCTGCAAAGACTGACTTCGGTACACGCACCTGGAGGGCTTGCATCGGTTCCTTCTCGTCCGCGCGAGGGTTGGCCTCGATTACATCTTCGGACTCTTCCGCAGGCGGCGGAGCTCCCTTCCCACTCTTGAGCTTTGAAAGGTTCGTTGCCATCACGCCACCTGCCTTTCGTGCAGCTCGGCCATGCGGTCGATTACGCTTTGCGCAAGCTTGGACGCCCGCTCATTCAGGGTCCGGAATGAGGTTTCCGTGATTGCCTTGCCTTGGTCGGAGGCTGACCCGTAGGCCGTCGAGACGCTGACCTCGCCTTCCAGGATCATATAACCCGCCTGAGAAACGTAATCCCGTGCGGCGGCGTTCTCACGTTCGCTGCCAGTCGTCTTGAACATGGCAAAGGCGATCTTCTCCGGCGCTATCCCCTTCTTGCGAAGACTGTGCGCAAGCACGACGCCCGGATGAAGGTCATCGACTGTCTGCCCGGTTGGGATAACAACCAGATCGGAGGCTTTCGCGATCTCAATCGTCTGGTCGGAAGCGTTCGGCTTGCCGTCCAGGATCAGAGCGTCGAAGCGCTCGGCTTCCTCAACCGCGCTCTTCACGCTTGGGAAGCTCTGCACCTGGATTTCCGGTGTGACCCCGTTCTCGGCACGACGCCCCGCCCAGTTGGTGCAGGTTTGTTGCTGCGTGTCGAGATCAGCGATCTTGGTTGAAAGCCCGCCTGCCACGAACTCTCTCGCCATCATACGGGCCAACGTAGACTTCCCGACGCCTCCCTTCTGGGAGACCATTCCCACTATATATGTCATTGATGCTGCTCCAAAGTTTGCCTGTTTTGATTTTTGAATCATGCTAGCACGAAAGCATGACTAGCGCCAAGCATGGATGCAGGCATGCAGCGTTCGCGCTTTGCATGCAAAGCGCTATGCATGCTTACATGAATGAAGGAAAGGTTGCTTAGCGCTTATAGGGGCCGCGCGTCTTACAGAAGCTCAGGAAGTTGGCGTCCGGGTTCTGGACGGTGATCCCCTTGTTGCTGACCCATTCACGCCATTCGTCGAGTAGCGCACGCACGTCCCAGCCAGGAGCAAGCCGTCTTGCCTGCTCGAAGGTTTTATCCTCATCAACATGCAAGGGCGGAGCGGGGAGCGGGCTCAGAACGTCCTCGCGCTTTGACCGCACGAGGACGTTTTCGTCCTCAAAGCTGAAAGCGTAGTCGGGCATGTGGTCATTTTTCTCATCGTCATCGATGATCTTGCTGACTAGCCGCCGGAACTCCTTGAGTGTCGAGCCAGAGCCGCACTTGTCACGCAAGTTTGCAAGTCCGATCCGCCACTCTGATTTTTCTCCGCAGTGTTTCCGCGCGATCTCGTAAAGGCGACGTTCGAGAGGCTTGCGAAGGAAAAAATACTCCCGATTAAGGGTCAGTACGTGCCTGTTCTCGATAGCGTCAAACACCCAATCGGAAAGGGTGATATCAATATCGAGCATCCGTCCGTCGCGGGTTTCCTTGACGATCTCTGCCGAGTCGATGAGGCCGAAGACCTTGAAATATTCCTTCCCACCTTGTCGGATGTTGGTTTCGATCTGTGTGCCTTGAAGGCGGCGCAGCGCGTCTCGGAGAAGCTCGTACCCGCGTCCGGACTTTGAACGATTGGTAGCTACCAAAAGATCGTAAGCTTTAAAGCGAACCGTGCGCCCGACTGGGCGTCCCTGGTTCAAAGCTGCGATGCACTGGCTAATGCAGTAGATCAGCACGTCCCGGTCATGAACTGTCGCGAGCCCGTACCGTGACGGTGAAATCTCGATCCAGTTTTCTCCACGCTCATACCGACGCGGGCGCATATCAGGCTTGGTCGATAGCGAAAAGACAGGGTGCTCCATCGAGGCCATGTCGCCCTTAGGCACCGCATCCACGATGTCACAGACAAACAGGTCCTTCTGTGGGTGGCGGTCGGGCAGAAGGGCAGGGCGCTGCATCGTCACATCACCCACCCGTTTCGCACCATAAGATTCGTCACTTCAGACACCATAGGACATCTTCGTCACATCACACACTAGAGGTCAAGATTCGTCACATCACACACCGACTTTGCCTGTGGATAACTATCGGTCCTTTCGTCACTTTACACACCATCTTTCGTCACATCACACACCATCTTTCGTCACATCACACACCAGCCGATCCCGAAACGTATTTTAATTCAACATCTTAAGAACAGCCTCCAAGGCCGTAACTCTAACTCTAACTATATTTAACTCTCTCTGAGCGACAGTTCAGTTTCCGGTATCGAGGCGACAGAGGCGACCAGTCGAGCTGCTTCAAGATCGCAGGTTCTCGGCAAGGGGGAGCTTGTGTTGAGCGCAGCGAATTATGAAAAACGCCCCTCTCCTTGGCAGGTGAAGGGCGCTTCCGGATATCTCCGTTCACGGTCATCGGCGTCCCCGCCTGTACCGTGCTATGATCATAGCATGGGATATCTTTGTTCTCCAAATATCCCGGAGGTGAATGCCCCGACAGGGGCAGAGGAGGCAGGGCCTCCTCCTTTCCCATTTGCGCCGCCGCAGGCGGCAACGTTGAAGCACGGCAGGGGGCTGCGATGCACATTCCACTGAGCTACGCCCGGCGCATGGCCGATCCGGCCATGAAACAGCACTATGCCGCCCGGTTGGCGAGAGCGCAGACGGATGCGCCGTTCAGCTCCGGCACGCTGTTCCTGGAGGCGGCTTTTCAGCTCCGTGACGCGCTGGACGCAGGCGAGACCCCATCGCCCCGCGTCAAGCTCTACTTTGCCAAGGGGATCGATCCGCACTTGGCAACGCTCTGGCGCATCCGCCCCGTGGATTCCGGTCTCGTGCATGGTCGCCGCGTGGGGACGAGCCGCAATCTCGGCCCTGCCGAGTGGCAGCCCCGGAAAGCCGCTTACCAGCGTTCCCGCCGCAGGACGGCAGCCTGATCGCCCGGAGGGTATGGCCGTCTCTACCCGCCTCCTGATCGGCGGTTTTCTCATGTTCGCCTGATCCTGATCGAGCGCGCTGCACCCGCAAGACCCTGCCCGCACCACCCAGGCGAGCTGGCCGTGTTAGGTCTGTGCGCGCGGCAGCTCAGGCCGCCCGATCTTTCGTCTCCGTCGAAGCAAACCTCAACGATAGGAGACAGTTATGAAACTTCTGACAAAAACCATCCGCGACAAGCTGATCGCCAACGGCAAGGCCCAGGACGCGGTACGCGGCACCGAGGACGAGATCGACTTCGAGCCTGTGGTGAAACTCTTCAACCCGTGCGGCGCAGCGACTTGGCTCCTCACGGAGCTGGACAGCGAAGACCCTGACATCGCCTTCGGCCTCTGTGACCTTGGCATGGGATGCGCGGAACTTGGCAGCGTACGGATTTCCGAGCTGGAGAGCGTGCGCGGGCCGTTCGGCCTCGGGATTGAGCGCGATATCCACTGGACGCCGAAGACAACGCTCATGGGCTATGCCAGGAAGGCATGGGAGCTGGGAAGGATCGAGTCATGATCCGATTGACATGAACGTTTCACTGACTAGAAGGCACCGTCATCTGAATCTAGATCGCTACTTGCGATGTTGCCTTCCACGTTCATGCCACGCTCAAAACCAGGTATTTCCCGACCGTGAATATCAAGCTTCCACACTTCGGGAAACTTGCCAAACCACTCGTGGTAAATTCCAATCCACAAAGAGTTATCCATCACCCCCTCGCCGTAATTACTCGGCTTGTGGTGAATTGTCTTGCCGTATAGTTCCTTGCAAAATTGCTCATACCTTTGAGTATCGAGGATAAAGGCATGCCATGCGGCGGCAACCATTTCGCTAAAGCAGCCCAAAGGGTGAGGTTCTCTCATGATCTTTATGAGGAGGAACTTCTTTAGTTCCACAAGGACGCTATCATGAATATAGGTACTCGCAACGCCATGACGGCAGAGTCTGTCGCCCGTGAGAAAGCTCAAGTCCCACTCGGCAACACGCACCGCAAGATTCTGTTCTTGTTCTGTAAGGTCGTTCCAAGCAGTTTCTTGAAACCCAAGCGGAAAACCCTCTTCAGCCATCGCATCTCTCCATCGCTGTAGCCTGTCGTCTATGGCGCTTCTCGCCCAACACTACGCCACTATTCATCAATTCATACAACCACCTGTCCACATCTTCCCTGCGGAATATACGTTCTGCCATGCGCTTGAGCTCTCCATAGGGGATAGTTCGACCTGGATGTTCAAAAAGCTCTTTGTAGAAAGTGACTTCTTCAAGCGATATGTTCCAAGAGGTTCCAAGGGACATTATCCATATACTGGGTTCGGTGGTTCCGATGACAATGCAAGAGCCATCGATCATCAGTTCGGTTTCTTCGCGCATGTGATCTGGTATATTTTCTAATCGTCTGTCGATAAGAACTTTCCACTTCATTCGAGCGAAAGATTTCTCAACAATTTTTCTATCTGTTGGACTCAATCCATCATCTCTTCTGAATTCACGACTGTGGAATCCATGGCTGCTCTTTATATAAGCATCACTAGGTACGTTAAGGCCATATGAAAGGGGATCATCGTCAATGGCCGTCCCAGACGTCAAATCAAACATCTGCGGGTTGAGAGAAGAAATAAGCGAAGACAGTTCCGAAAAGCGTTGAATGTTGAGATAGGCTTCAGGGCGCGTCGTAGTAGGATAATCAGGAATGGCATTTGCGACGACGCGGATACCAGCGTTTCGGGCATTTTGAAAGTTTTTTCGAATTTCGTCGTAACCAGCCTGCTTCTTCATTACTCCTAGAATTCGATCAATCATCGATTCAGTGCCAAAATTGATGGCGCTGACACCGGCTTCAGCCATAAGTTCGAACAGGCTCTCATCAAGAGCGCTCGAATGCATCATGTAGGACCAAGTGTTTAGGCGAACAGACCTTTCGATGGCCTGTTTGCACAGCTTCTTGTACCAACTTGGGGGCACGGCGTCGGATATTAGGTTGACCTTGATGTCGCCAAATCTGGCGTGAGCGCGCTCTATTTCATCTAAGGCTAATCCTGGGTCGCGCGCGATATATGCCTTCCCGCCAAGGTTTGAGAGTTTAGGGAAATCACAGAAGGTGCACTTGCCCCAGTAGCAACCCTTTGTCACGAGGACCGGAATTGTAATGGGCTTAAAGTAACGTTCTATGGGTTCAAATTTTGGGAATGGCAACTTGTTGATTTGAATTGCATTCATGGAGCCGGATCGATAAACGACGGTGTCGTGGCATGATTGAATATGATCGTCAATCATTGTAAATATGGTCTGCTCACCATTGCCAACAGATATGCGATCAAACAGACCAGATTTGGCGAGTAGATCAATTTGAGTGTCGTGTAGTAGATTGATCTGGCTCCCACCAAGCCAAATTTCGGCAGAGCTTAAGCGCCGCACTCGGCGCGCTAGCTCTACAGCTTCGGAAAGCTGATCGCTGAAAGCAATACTCAAGCAAATAATATTGGGAGAGTCACTGATGACCTCCGAGATGAAGCCATCATATAGCTGATTACACAAAAAATGCCTATCGAACTCAGCCTGAAGGCAATGCTCCAAATCCTGCGGATGGGGAAAGAGCAGTGACTTTGCATATTTGAGAACTGTTTTGAGTGGTATGGAGCTGGCATTTATAAAGTCGGGTAGTGGCGTTGTACGAAGATGATCTATTGCGCAACGAATTCGATTTTTCTCATGTTCGGGATAATCTGAGGAATTGGTAGCGGAACAAATAGAATCCAAGAAATCGGGCTCAATAAGCCGATGTATCGTCGAGATGTTTAAGTCATGCGCCTTGCTTCTGATATGATTTTCGTCCAGGAGGCCGCGCAAAAGAGGGATCGCGAGATGCGGGCCGTGAAAAGCAGATTCGCAAAAAGGCGGAAAAATAAGAGAAATCAAAGGATCGCGCATCACGGCCCCTCGTAAGCTTAGAACCTGTGTCGATGCTACACGATGTGGGTGCTTAGGGATAGTAGCGGAAGGATAAAACGGTGGTTTCTGCCGGTGCTTCATCCTTTGGTTCGGGCGGCAGTGACCAAGCCTTCCAGAACCGTTGCATAGTCCCGTGCGGCCTCGATGGTTCGCGCCTGATTATAGTATTTCTCAGCGGTTTCGTGCCCGGTGTGATCTAGCAGTGCCCGGATATGACCGGTTGCCTCAGGCGCCGTGCGGGCCAGTGTCGTCGCCGCGATATCCCGAAACAAGTGGGGAGAGATGGTGACGCCGAAGAGCTCGTGGGTCTGGTTCCGGATCAGTGTGCTCATGGCGCTGCCGCTGACTGGCGTGCCGTACTTGGTCACCCATAGCATCTCGTGGTCCCGCCCGGGTTTCATGAGCTGCGGTCGGACCTCTTCAATGTAACGGCGTAGCGTTGGTGCGATTGAGGGTGGAACGAGGGTCTCCCAATGCGTTCTTCGCTTGGTCATGTGAGGACGTGCAATGATGCGAATGTCATTGTCTTCAAACACGACCGCCTCTCCCAGGCGGAGGCTGGTAAAAGCCCGCCTGCGAAGAGGCATCAGTGCGAGGAATGCAATGATCGTCCCGTTGCGTTGCAGGAGAGCCCTTTGAAGCGGGGTCCGTGCCGCTGCGGCAACCGGACCCGCCAGGTCGAGCGCCGCGGAGAGAACATGGTTTCCCGACAGGATACGTCCGTTCTTTCGATGGCTCACATGGCGGTCGGCCTGGATCTTGAGGCGTCTGATCACACGCCAGGCAGCCTCCCAATCCCTCTCGGGATAGGCATGATGCAGAAGGCGAAGCGTATTGGAAGTGCAAAGGTGCTGTGTCTTTGGAGACAGGTGAGAATTGGCTTCGGCAAAATCTATGAACCGTTCAAGTTGAAGACGGTCCGGGGGAGGCATTTCCAGCACCTCGTGCTGTGTCATGGTCAACCAGCCAAGCCATTTTCCGTAGGCAGACTGGATCATGCCAAGTGTCGGTGGCGACAGGTGGGCGAGGTGCCCCACGTCATCGAAGAGACCACCTTCCCGGATGGCCATCCGCCACATCTTTTGGTCTTGGGCAGGCCAGTCTGCAGGGCGAAGAATTAGGGCGCTGACGTTCATCTGCCGATCGCCTCGAGCTTCTTTGCATAGCGGCGGCACACATTGATGGTTTCAATGCCTGTATAGGCGTTGATCGTGTTGCTCAGCCGGGAATGGCCGAGGAGCCGACGCACTGCTTCATAGTGTTCGGGGTCCTCATCAAGCAGCACATGTGCCGCGAAATGACGGAAGAGATGCAGGTTGATTTCCAGTCCCAATTCCCGCTTGAAGCACTTCTTTACGTTTTCGGAGAGATGCTCGGCTTGCATGGGACGGCTGCCGCACCGCTTGGGAAAAAGGAATGGTGTCCCCGGTGGGCATAGTCGTGGGCTGCGCAAGGCAAGATGCGTATCGATCATGATCACGACAGGAGCAGGGAGCTCAAATTCGAGCGCCATCCGGTTCTTTACCTCGTCCCTTGGGAAGGCCAGGTAGACCTTTCCGTCTCCGGGGCGTTGGAGATGCCGACGGGTATCGATCGAGACCAGGTTGCTCCGCCGTATGGGGCAATAAAGCAGGATCGCGATTGCAATGGCCTGCTCTCGAAGCAGACAGGCCTTGTGGGAAGTGTCTCTGGAGGCCTGTTTCATCAGGCAGGAAGGCAGAGTAACGATGCGCGGGGTCATCTGCGGCACCAGCATCGGGCGCAAACGTTCGCGGTTCTTCTCGGTCAGTCCCGGTGGTTTTGCCTTAAATTTTGCAGCTATTTTCTCCAGATGCGGGTGAGCGTGAGGGCCACAGTGCCGACGGCTAACCTGGTGCAGGGTCTCGATAAGTTGTCGCAGGCCAGGAGTTTTCTTGTAATCATAGCGCTGGAAAAACCAGTCGATGCCAGTTTCTGCTATCTCTGGCGAAAGGAGCGCTGAAATGTCGGTAATCCGTTCGGGTGCCACGCCTGCTCGGACCGCGCCGCCCGCGAACCGTTCGATCACCCGGACATAGGTAAAAACGGATTCTTGGGCGAGGGGGCGTTCGTTGCTCTCAGAAGTGAGCTTCTTGTCGTCCGCTGCCGTTTCAAAACGAAGAATGTCGGCAATGAAGCTTGGAGGATAGGTGTCACGCGCCAGCTTTATTTGATCGACCTTTGGGGGCAATGCCGTGAGCCGGGTTCGCGGCCAGCCAGGGGCATGATCGACGGCCCGGTTCCAAGCGTTGACGGCATTGCGTAGCGAGGCGGCCGGATTCTTGCGGATTTCATCCCGGGTCAAGGCTTGATGGAACAATTGTACATGCTCGACCGAAACCTCTTCTGGCGCCACGCCCAGGCGATCCAGGAAGTAGATGAAGCGGCTGAGTGAGTCGTGGATTTTTCCGGTATTGCGCGCCAGCCTCCAGAGATCCCGCCAGGCAGGTGCCAGGTCATGGTCCCGGTTAGCTCGGCGCCCGACGATCCCGAGATGCGCGAGCGCGGCCCGCGCGTTACTGATCAGGTTGGACCAGGTCTTGGGAGAGAGGCCGATGGCGGCAGGCGCGACGGCTTCCAACCGCGGTTGCAGCCATTTCGGGTCCACCGGGACATTCGACGGGTCCTGCCCGAGGGCGGTCGCCATACGTCGCAGCCCGGAAATCATGTCGCGCCTCCGGGTCGCGGTGAGGTCAGGATCATCGGTGATCAGCTCGATGACAGAACTGAGCATCGGAGTTCGATGGGGCAACAGGGCGGCGGCGAGGTTCTCGTGCGTGAAATCTTTCATTCGGGGATCTCCGTTCAGGTCATGGCGGGCCTCGGGAAGACCCGGGTGGACAGGGGTGGACATTCGGGAGAACACTACCATGGATAGGCTGCTCTTCTCGGAGGGCATGTCTTCCCGACATCTGGATAACCAATTGACAGGAAAGGACATTGACGACCGTGAATGGTCATGTGCGACGGGCGCTGCGGTAAGCAGCATGATCAGCCGGATGGATACGAAGGAGACGCCCGGATGGTCCTACGCGCGTTGCCAGAAGGTTTCCGGCTTTGATCTCGCGGCGCACCGTTTTCTCGGAACACCCATCAAGCTCGGCGACCTCCTTGACGGTCAAAAGCCGTACCCCATGCTCTGCAGGTGATGTCTTGCGAGATGGCATTTCCGCTCCTGGGTAGCTTCGAAATACGCCATCGGAGGAGCATCCGAGGAAAGGCGATACCTCTTGGACAGCGCCGAAGGTTCCTGTTGCCGAATGCCATCAAGGCAGTTTGCGATCGAACTTTCGCTGGGATCTAAGTGCGATCTAAACCGTCGATTGGCTTTGGCTTTCTGGACGAACATCCAATGAGCGATCTCTAAACCATTAAGTGTCAATCGGCACGCAATCTTGACCCCCTATCGGCATCCAAAAATGACCCCGTTGGAGCGCACGGTAGCTGGCCCG
>CANMQJ010000048.1 GCA_947500005.1 uncultured Paracoccaceae bacterium
GCTCAAGGACTGGCATCGCCAGAAACCAGAACTCTTCAAGAAGCGACCGCATAATCACGCGGGATGTGACACCTAGGGAAGACGGGGGGCTTAGGTTTAGTTCCCACGACTATCGCGACGGATCTCTTTTCCCTTTGCTGGGCGGCAGACTCCATGTTGACGATGGCGACAATACAGGACGCCCCGTCAATCCGGAAAGCGGTGTATTTCTAGACCTTAACCACGACCGTGACTCGGTCGTGGTGACTTGGTCGGATGTTGTAGATAAGGACGGAAAATCACAAACATTCCAAGCAGAAATTCGCGATCTTGGCGAGCGTGACGCGGAAATTATTCTGCGCTATGCTGAAACAAGCCTTATCCGAGGTTATGACTCGGATTTACGCATAGTGATCCCTGGAAGTGCCGAGATCTGGGAGCATCGAACTTCGGAATTCGACTCGTTTCAAGGTAACACCGGAATTCCGGGTGTCTGGCAGTTCCGGATTGTAGACGGGATCCTTGAACCGATGCTCTCGATTGATGGAACCGACGCCGGAGACACCTTGACCGGAGGCCATCGCGGAGACAACATTTCCGGTTTGGACGGTGATGACAGTCTACAAGGTAACGCGGGCGGCGACACGCTCCGGGGTGGAGATGGCGATGACCTCATAATCGGAAATAGCGGCCGCGACGCGTTGCGCGGCGAGGACGGCAACGACACGGTCGATGGTGGCGATGACAGCGATGACATCGATGGCGGCCCGGGCGACGATCTTCTTGTCGAGGCCTGGTTGAACGTGCAAAATGAAGAATATCATTATTTCGTTCATGGCGACACCATAGATGGCGGCACAGGGAACGATACCATAGACGGGGCACGCGGCAGTGACCGGCTTGGCGGTCAGACTGGCGATGACGTGATCCGCGGGAGCGAAGGCAATGATTCCATCGGCGGCGGTGGCGGCAACGACACGCTCTCGGGCGGCGCAGGGAGTGACTGGTTTTCCGGCGGCGCGGGCGACGATTTCATCTATAGCGATACCGGGATCAACCACGCCAATGGCGGGGCCGGGGCGGATATATTTCTTCTGACCGCCGATGGCACCATGACGATCTACAACTTCAACGCCGCCGAGGGCGACCGGCTGATCGTGGATGGGGACCGGTGGGAGCGTGGCGATTTCTATCTGCGCACCGATGCCGATGCCCAGATCGTCGGGCCGGACAATGACCGCGTGGTGGTGGAGGCCACGATCCTTTTTCGCGAAGGCGATGGTGCGCCGTTCCGTGAGGTGGCCGAGATCCGCTCGCTTTACGACATGGACGAGCTGCGGCTGGAGCTTCCCAGCGCGGCGGGCGTGGTGATCGCGCCGATCGTCTGGGACCTGTCCTGACGCCCGCGAGGCGCAGCCTCGCCGCCGCGCGCGTGGCGCGCTGATCGAGCGCGCGCGACAGCGCGCTCCTTTTGGCAGCCGGGGCCGTGGCCGGGTGGCCGGCGATCAGCCCAGAAGTCTGCGCAGCACGGTCCGGGGCAGCGGCACGGGGTTTGCCTTCATCGAGGACGAGGCCTCCGCCTCGGCCGCGATGGCGTCGCGGTCGGCCGTGCCGAGAAGCGTGGCGAGCGGGGGCATGTCGTTGGCGTCCATGAACCGGGTGAGCAGGGTTTCGGGCGCCGCGTCGGGGGCGGCGAAGGCGTTGCGGATCATCCGGTCGACCTCGGCGATCTTGACGCGCGCCGGATTGCCGGTTGCGGTGCAGGCCGCGCGGTTGGCGGCCAGCACGCCGGGCAGGAGCCGGGCGCAGATCGCGCCATGGGCGGCCCCGCTACGGCCACCGATCACGCCCGCGAGCCCATGCACCGCGCCGAGACCCGCATTGGCCAGCGCGATGCCGCCCAGGTGGGCGGCGCGCAGCATCACCTCGCGCGCGGCGGGGTCCTCGCGCTGCGACAGGGTGACGAGGGCGCGCAGGGCGGGGCCGATGGCCGCGCGGCAGAGCGCATCGGTCCCGGGCGTGGCGCGGGAGGAGATGTAGGGCTCGATCAGCTGCGTCACCGCGTCCATGCCCGAGGCGAAGGTGACGGGCCAGGGGGTGTTGTCGGTGAGGTCGGGATCCAGCAGCGCCACGTCGGGGATCATCCGCGTGTCGCGCAGGCTGACCTTGCGGCCATGTTCGGGCACGCCGATCACGGCGTTCCGGGTGGCCTCGGCCCCGGTTCCGGCCGTGGTCGGGATCGCGATGAACGGAAGGGGAGCGGCGTCGAGTTTTTCCCCCTTGCCGATGACTTCGAGGTAATCGAGCACCCGGCCCGTCGCGGGCAGCAGGGCCGCCAGTGCCTTGCCGAGGTCGATGGCCGCGCCACCGCCGATGGAGACGACCAGCGCAGGCTTTTCCGGCCGGAGCCGCGCCAGCGCCGCCTCCAGCCGGGCGAGGGTCGGCTCACCCCGGGCCAGAACGGCATGGACGGCCCTGCCCCGGTCGCGGAACGCGAACTCTGCCTCTCCGGCCCAGGTGGCGGAGGCACCGTGGATCAGCGCCACCGGGCCGGGATGTTCGGCCGCGATATCGAACAGCTGCACCCGGCAGCCGCGTCCGAAGATGCTGCGCCGGGGCGTGGCGAGCCGGGTCACGAGCAGAACCCGATCGTCGCCTCCACCGCTTTTTTCCAGGCCCCGTATTTCTCGGCGCGGGTCGCCTCTTCCATCTGCGGGTCGAAGCGCGCGTCGACCTGCCATGAGGCGGCGAATTCGGCCATGCCCGGCAGGACGCCGGCCTGTTGCCCGGCAAGCCACGCCGCGCCCATCGCTGTGGTTTCCAGCACGCGGGGGCGTTCCACGGGGGCGCCGATGATGTCCGACAGGAACTGCATCGTCCAGTCGGAGGCGCTCATTCCGCCATCGACGCGCAGGGCGGTGCGGCCCTCTCCGGACCAGTCGGCGGCCATCGCCTCGAGCAGGTCGCGGGTCTGGTAGCCCACGCTTTCCAGTGCCGCGCGGGCGAATTCGGCGGGCCCTGAATTGCGCGTAAGCCCAAAGACCGCGCCACGGCAATCGGGCCGCCAATAGGGTGCGCCAAGACCGGTGAAGGCGGGCACGATCACCACGCCCTGTGCCGCGTCGGCGCGTTCGGCCAGCGGCTGCGTCTCGCTGGCCTCGCGGATCATCTTGAGCCCGTCGCGCAGCCATTGCACCACGGCGCCCGCGATGAAGATGGAGCCTTCGAGCGCATAGGTCGGCTTGCCGTCGAGCTGGTAGGCGATGGTGGTGAGCAGCCGGTTGTTCGAGGTCACCGGCGTGTCGCCGGTGTTGAGCAGGGCGAAACAGCCGGTGCCATAGGTGGATTTCAGCATCCCCGGCTGGAAACAGGCCTGCCCCACGGTGGCGGCCTGCTGGTCGCCGGCGATGCCGCGGATGGGGATCGGGCGGCCGAAGAGATCGGGCCGCGTCTCGCCGAATTCGGCCGCGCAGTCGCGCACCTCGGGGAGCATCGACATGGGGATGCCGAGCCGGTCGCAGATGGTTTGCGACCAGCGCCCCTTGCGGATGTCGTAGAGCATGGTGCGCGCGGCATTGGTGGCGTCGGTCGCGTGGGTCTTGCCGCCGGTCAGGTTCCAGACCAGCCAGCTGTCCACCGTGCCGAAGGCCAGCTCCCCGGCCTCGGCCCGGGCGCGGGCGCCCTCGACGTTATCGAGTATCCAGGCAAGTTTCGTGCCCGAGAAGTAAGGATCGAGCAGCAGCCCTGTGCGGGCGGTCACGACATCCTCGAACCCGTCGTCGCGCAGCTTGCGACAAAGGTCGGAGGTGCGGCGATCCTGCCAGACGATGGCGTTATGGACAGGCTTTCCCGTGGCCCGGTCCCAGACCAGCGTCGTCTCGCGCTGGTTGGTGATGCCGATGGCGGCGATGCCTTTCGCCCCCTGCCCGGCCTTCTCGATGGCCGAGCGGCAGGTGGCGGCGGTGGTCGCCCAGAGGTCGGCGGGATCGTGTTCCACCCAACCGCTGCGCGGGTAGTGCTGGGCGAATTCCTCCTGCGCGGAGGCTGCGACGGCGAAGGCGTCGTCGAACAGGATCGCGCGGGTGGAGGTGGTGCCCTGGTCGATGGCGAGAATATGGGTCATGGCCTGTATATCGCCCCGGCGGAGGGGCGTCCGTCAACGGGCGCGCGGCGGCGCATGGCAGAAAAGAAGCCGAGGCCCCGAAGGGCCCCGGCCGGGAGGATTGGCTTACTGCCAGGACTTGATCAGCTCGTCATAGCTGACGGTCTTGGGCTCTTCGTCCTCGTTTTCCAGCTTGGGATAGGGCGCGCCAGGCTGGTCGAACCAGTATTGCGCATCCCGCTCCTCGTTCAGCTTGGGACCGATATCGCCCTGGACGCCTGCACGCTCCAGACGTTCCAGGACGCGCTCCTGGTCCGCGCAGAGCGCATCGAGCGCATCTTGCGGCGTCTTGGCGCCCGACATGGCGTCACCGATGTTCTGCCACCACAGCTGTGCCAGCTTGGGGTAGTCGGGGACGTTGGTGCCGGTGGGCGACCATGCCACACGGGCCGGCGAGCGGTAGAACTCGACCAGGCCGCCCAGCTTGTCGGCACGCTCGGTGAAGCTGTCATGCTGCACGGTGGATTCGCGGATGAAGGTCAGGCCCACATGGGATTTCTTCACGTCCACGGTCTTGGAGGTGACGAACTGCGCGTAAAGCCATGCGGCCTTGGCGCGGTCCACCGGGGTCGACTGCATCAGCGTCCAGGAGCCCGCGTCCTGGTAGCCGACCTTCTGCCCCTCTTTCCAGTAGACACCATGCGGCGAGGGGGCCATGCGCCACTTGGGCGTGCCGTCCTCGTTCATCACCGGCAGGCCGGGCTTGACCGTGTCGGCGGTGAAGGCGGTGTACCAGAACATCTGCTGGGCGATATTGCCTTGCGCGGGGATCGGACCGGCCTCGGAGAATGTCATGCCGGCGGCGGCGGGCGGCGTGTATTTCTCCAGCCACTCGATCGCCTTGGTCACGGCATAGACCGCGGCCGGCGCGTTGGTCGCCCCGCCACGGTCCACGCAGGAGCCGACGGGCTGGCTGTTCTCGTTGACGCGGATGCCCCATTCGTCGACCGGAAGGCCGTTGGGTTCGCCGACGTCGCCCATGCCGGCCATCGACATCCATGCGTCGGTGTAGCGCCAGCCGAGCGACGGGTCCTTCTTGCCGTAGTCCATGTTGCCGAAGATCTCGCCCTCGACCCCCATGTGGCTGAGGTCGCGGCCGGTGAAGAACTCGGCGATGTCCTCATAGGCCGACCAGTTGACCGGAACGCCCAGCTCGTAGCCGTATTTCTCCTGGAAATCGGCCTTGTTCTTCTCGTCGTTGAACCAGTCGTAGCGGAACCAGTAGAGGTTCGCGAACTGCTGGGTGGGCAGCTGGTAGATCTTGCCGTCGGGACCGGTGGTGAAGCTGATGCCGATGAAGTCCTCGACATCGAGCGTCGGGCTGGTCACATCCGCCCCCTCGCCCGCCATCCAGTCGGTCAGGTTGCGCACCTGCTGGTAGCGCCAATGGGTGCCGATCAGGTCGGAGTCGTTGATGTAGCCGTCATAGATGTTCTCGCCCGACTGCATCTGTGTCTGGAGCTTTTCGACCACGTCGCCTTCGCCGATCAGGTCGTGGGTGACCTTGATCCCGGTGATCGCCTCGAAGGCCGGGGCCAGCACCTGGCTTTCGTATTCATGCGTGGTGATGGTTTCCGAGACGACCTTGATCTCCATGCCTTGGAAGGGCTCGGCCGCGTCGATGAACCATTGCATTTCCTCTTCCTGCTCGGCGCGGGAGAGGCTGGAGAGATCGCCGATCTCGGCGTCGAGGAATTCCCTCGCCGCCTCCATGTCGGCAAAGGCGCTGCTGCCCATCAGGGTCAGCGCCACCGCAAGCGCGGTTGTCGATTTCAGGGTCAAGTTCATCGGTTACCTCCCAATTGTTCGAACTTGGTTTCCGGTCGTGACGCCGCCCCGCCGGGGCGGCGCCGGTTCATGACTTACACCCAGCGGAAGACCGCCGCGGCGTAGACGAGGCAGGCCGCCAGCGCCCAGGGCTGGGTGTCAGGGCCTATCAGGCCCAGCCAGGCCAGGTTGATGAAGGCCGAGCCCAGAAGCGTGATGAAGAGCCGGTCGCCCCGCGTCGTCTCGATCCGCAGGATGCCGATGCGCGGCGTCTCCGGGAAGCGGATCGCGAGAACGGTGAAAGTGATCAGCAGCGTGGCGATGACGATGAAGAAGATCGCCGTGGGCCATGTCCATGCCATCCAGTCCATGTCAGGTCTCCTTTTCGCAAGGGTGGAACGGCGCCACGCCATCCCCGGACATGAGCGGGCGCCCCCGTTCGAGCGTTTCGCCGGCAACCGGGGAGATCCTCGGGTCAAGCCCGAGGATGACGGATGTGTGGAGGCAGGCGGGTGCGCTGGAGATGGCAGGTGAGGTCAGGGCGTGCGGATGTCCACCCACAAGTCCTGCCACTCCGGATTTGTCGCCTGTACCAGGTCGAGTTTCCACTGCCGGCGCCAGCGTTTGAGGGATTTTTCGCGCTGGATGGCAAGCGCCGGTTCCTCGTGTGTCTCGTACCAGACCAGCCGTTCGAGATTGTAGCGGTCGGTGAAGCCCGGCAGCATATGCGTGCGATGTTGCCAGACGCGATGCCGCAGGTTGCTCGTGACGCCGATATAGAGCACGCCGGCCGGCCGGTTCGTCACGATGTAGACATGCATCTCTTTCGGCCTCGGCACTGCGTTCGTCATCCTCGGGCTTGACCCGAGGATCTCCTGCCCATGTGCCGCAACCACGCAACGGGATTCTCGGGTCAAGCCCGAGGATGACGCCGAAAGGGTTAACAGACGGTTTCATCACACCCTTCCCAGGGCAAAGCCCTTGGCGATGTAGTTGCGGACAAACCAGATCACGAGCGCGCCGGGCACGATGGTGAGGACCCCGGCGGCGGCCAGCACGCCCCAGTCGATGCCGCTGGCGCCTTGGGTCCGGGTCATGATCGCGGCGATGGGTTTCGCGTCCACCGTGGTCAACGTGCGCGACAGCAGCAGTTCGACCCAGGAGAACATGAAGCAGAAGAAGGCCGCGACCCCGATGCCGGAAGCGATCAGCGGCATGAAGATCTTCACGAAGAAGCGGCCGAAGCTGTAGCCATCGATATAGGCGGTCTCGTCGATCTCCTTGGGCACGCCGCGCATGAAGCCTTCGAGGATCCAGACCGCGAGCGGCACGTTGAACAGGCAATGCGCCAGCGCCACCGCGATATGCGTGTCGAACAGGCCCACCGACGAATAGAGTTGGAAGAAGGGCAGCGCGAAGACCGCCGGAGGCGCCATGCGGTTGGTCAGCAGCCAGAAGAACAGGTGCTTGTCGCCCATGAAGTGATAGCGAGAAAAGGCATAGGCCGCCGGCAGCGCCACGGTGAGCGAGATAACCGTGTTCATCACCACGTAGATCAGCGAGTTCACATAGCCCATGTACCACGCCGGATCGGTCAGGATCGTGGCATAGTTCGCGAATGTCAGGTCGCGGGGCCAGAGCGTGAAGTCGTTGAGGATCTCGGTATTGGTCTTCAGGCTCATGTTCAGCAGCCAGTAGATCGGCAGCATCAGGAAAAGCAGGTAGAGCGTCATCACCACCGCGCGGGTATTCACGCGAAACCGGGCGCGGCTGTTGGCGCCGCCGGCGGTCAGGCTTTCGGGGATCGTGGTCGCGTCGGTCATCTCACATCCCCTTTTTGTCGAGATTGGTCATCACGGTGTAGAACACCCAGGAGATCAGCAGGATCACCAGGAAATACATGATCGAGAAGGCCGCGGCGGGGCCAAGGTCGAACTGTCCCAGCGCCATCTTCACCAGGTCGATGGACAGCAGCGTGGTCGCGTTGCCCGGCCCGCCCCCGGTGACGACGAAAGGCTCGGTATAGATCATGAAACTGTCCATGAAGCGCAGCAGGATCGCGATCATCAGCACGCCCATCATCTTGGGCAGTTCGATATAGCGGAACACCTTCCAGCGGCTTGCCTGGTCGATCTTGGCCGCCTGGTAATAGGCGTCGGGGATGGATTTGAGACCCGCATAGGCCAGAAGCGCGACAAGCGAGGTCCAGTGCCAGACATCCATCACGACGATGGTGATCCAGGCCGCCATGGTGTCCTGCGTATAGTTGTAATCGACCCCGATCGCGTCGAGCGTGTGGCCCAGCAGGCCGATATCCACCCGGCCGAAGATCTGCCAGATGGTGCCCACGACGTTCCACGGAATGAGCAGCGGCAGCGACATCACGACGAGGCAGAAGCTGGCCCAGAAGCCGCCCTTGGGCATGTTGAGCGCGACGAAGATGCCGAGCGGGATCTCGATGGCGAGGATGATCCCCGAGAACATCAGCTGCCGTTGCAGCGCGTTCCACATGCGGTCGTCATGCAGCATCTCCTCGAACCATTCGAGTCCGGCCCAGAAGAACTGGTTGTTGCCGAACGTGTCCTGGACCGAGTAGTTGACCACCGTCATCAGCGGGATCACCGCCGAGAAGGCGACGAGGATCAGCACCGGAAGGACGAGGAACCACGCCTTGTGATTGACTGTCTTTTCCATCAGGCCGCCCTCCCCATCGGCGCGTCGGGCGCCACGCGCCAGTCATCGGCATAGACATTGACCTTGTCCCCGTCGAAGCGGACGCGGTTCATGTCGGTGCTCACGGGGTCGTCCTCGCCCGCGATGATGTTGATCTCGTGGCCGAAGAACTCGGCGCGGATGATCTTGTGGCGGCCCACATCCTCGACCCGGCGGACCTTGACGGGCAGGCCGTCGGTCTGGCTGAGCCGCGCGAATTCGGGGCGCACGCCGATCTCGACCTTGCCGGAAAGCTCGCCGTAGCCATTGGCCAGCTCGACATGGGAGCCATTGATGTAGGCGCGGTTGCCCTCGACCCGGGCGGGGATCACGTTCATGCCGGGCGAGCCGATGAAATAGCCGACGAAAGTGTGCTCGGGGCGTTCGAACAGTTCCTCGGGCGTGCCGATCTGGACCACGCGGCCGTCATACATCACGACGACCTTGTCGGCGAAGGTCAGCGCCTCGGTCTGGTCGTGGGTGACGTAGATCATCGTGTGACCGAAATCGCGGTGCAGCTGCTTGAGCTGGGTGCGCAGCTCCCATTTCATGTGGGGGTCGATCACGGTCAGCGGCTCGTCGAAGAGCAGCGCGTTGACGTCCTTGCGGACCATGCCGCGCCCGAGGCTGATCTTTTGCTTGGCGTCGGCGGTCAGCCCGCGCGCCTTGCGGTGGAGCATCTCCTCCATCCCGATCATGCGGGCGATTTCCTGCACGCGCTCGGCGACGTATTTCTCGTCCCGGCCGCGGTTGCGCAGCGGAAAGGCGAGGTTGTCGTGAACCGTCATCGTGTCGTAGACGACCGGGAACTGGAACACCTGCGCGATGTTGCGGGCGGCGGTGGGGGCGTTGGTCACGTCCTGCCCGTCGAAGAGGATGCGGCCCTGGCTGGGCTGCAACAGGCCCGAGATGATATTGAGCAGGGTCGATTTCCCGCAGCCCGAGGAGCCGAGCAGCGCGTAGGCCGCGCCGTCCTCCCAGACGTGGTTCATTTCCTTGAGGGCGTAATCCTCCTCGGATTGCGGTTTCGCCATGTAGGAGTGGGCGAGGTTGTCGAGCGTGATCGTGGCCATCGGTTTCCTCCCTCAGGCAGCCAGCGCATAGGCGGCGGGCGCGACGAGCCTGCCATCCTGGCCGAAGATGTAGACGTGACGCGGATCGAGCCAGACGGTCAGATCCTGCCCCAGCGGCATGTCGTGGACGCCGTGGATCAGCCCGACCCAGCGTTCGCCGTGGTGATCGAGATGCACGAAGGTTTCCGAGCCTGTCAGTTCGGTCACGTCGAGCCGCGCGGCAAAGCGCATCGCGTCCGGCGCGTGCTGGGTGATCTCGAGGTGGTTGGGGCGGAAACCGGCAGTATAGCGCCCATCGGGCAGATCGGCGAGCGGCCCTGCGGCGGGCGCATTCTGCCCGTCGCCGAACATCAGCTTGGCCCCGGTCTTGGACACTTGCAGGAAGTTCATCGGCGGGTCCGAGAAGACCCGCGCCGTGGTGGCATCGACCGGCTTGCGATAGACCTCGGGTGTGGGACCGAATTGCGTCACGCGCCCCTCCCACAGCGTCGCGGTGTTGCCGCCCAGAAGCAGAGCCTCTTCCGGCTCGGTCGTGGCGTAGACGAAGATCGCGCCCGACGCCTCGAAGATGCGCGGGATCTCGAGGCGCAACTCCTCGCGCAGCTTGTAGTCGAGATTGGCGAGCGGTTCGTCGAGCAGCACGAGGCCCGCGTTCTTGACCAGCGCCCGGGCGAGCGCGCAGCGCTGCTGTTGGCCGCCCGACAGTTCCAGCGGCTTGCGGTCCAGCATGGGGCCAAGCTTCATCAGGTCGGCCGCCTCGCGCACGCGGCGGTCGATCTCGGCCTTGCTCTCGCCCATCAGGCGCAGGGGCGAGGCGATGTTGTCGTAGACGGTCATCGAGGGGTAGTTGATGAACTGCTGATAGACCATCGCGACCTTGCGATCCTGCACGCGCTGGCCGGTCACGTCCTGACCGTTCCACAGGATCTGGCCCGTGGCGGGCGCGTCGAGCCCGGCCATCAGGCGCATCAGCGAGGTCTTGCCCGACAGCGTCGGCCCCAGCAGCACGTTCATCGTACCGTTTTCAAGCGTCAGATCCGTCGGATGGATATGCGTCTGCCCCTCGACGGTTTTCGACACATTCCTGAGTTCCAGCGTCATCTGCCTCTCCTTCTCATTCCGCTGCCGCCGGGGCGGTGTCCCGGCGCCCGCCCATGAAGGCCTCGAGCGCGTCGATCTGGTCACGTTCCATGCGCAGGCCCAGCTTGCTGCGGCGCCAGACCACGTCTTCGGCGGTGCGGGCATATTCGTGGCGCATCAGCCATGTTACCTCGGCCTCGGTGAGGGTGGCGCCGAAATCGCGACCCAAATCGGACAGGTTCCTGGCCGTTCCCAGCACCCTCGCCGCGTCCGTGCCATAGGCCCGCACGAGGCGCAGCGCCCAGCGTGCGGTCAGGAACGGGTAGGTCTCGCGCAGCTTGTCGACCAGCGCCGCGACCCCGTCGACCGGGAAGTCGCCGCCGGGCAGCGGCACACCGGCCGTCCACGGCCCGGTCACGTCCGGCAGTTGGCCGGCGACCCGCTCCAGCGCGCTTTCGGCGAGGCGGCGATAGGTGGTGATCTTGCCGCCGAAGATGTTGAGCAGCGGCGCGCCGTTGGCATCCACCTTGAGCGTGTAGTCGCGCGTGGCGGCGGTGGCGCTGCTGGCCCCGTCATCATAAAGCGGGCGCACGCCGGAATAGGTCCAGACCACGTCCTTTTCGGACAGTTGGCGACGGAAATACTGGTTGGCGAAGTTCAGCAGGTAGTCCCGCTCTGCCGGCGTGCATTCGGGGCGGTGCGAGGGATCGTCATGCTCGGCATCGGTGGTGCCGATCAAGGTGAAATCGGTCTCGTAGGGGATGGCAAAGATGATGCGGCCATCGGTGCCCTGGAAGAAATAGCACTTGTCGTGATCGTAAAGCCTGCGCGTCACGATATGCGAGCCACGCACGAGGCGGACGCCCTCGGTCGAGTTGATGCGGATCCGGGAATGGATGATGTCGCTGACCCAGGGTCCGCCCGCGTTGACCAGCATCCGTGCATGGTGCACCTGACGCGCGTCGGTTTCGGTATTCTGCGTTTTCACGCGCCAGAGGTCCCCTTCGCGCGCGGCCGAGATCACCCTGGTCCGGGTCATGATCCGGGCGCCGCGCGCCTCGGCATCGCGGGCGTTGAGCACGACGAGGCGCGAATCCTCGATCCAGCAGTCGGAATATTCGAAAGCCTTCCGGAACCGCTCCTGAAGGGGCCTGCCCTCGGGCGTGCCCTCGAGCGCGAGGGTCTCGGTCGCGGGCAAGATCTTGCGCCCCCCGAGGTGGTCGTAGAGGAAAAGCCCCACCCGGATGAGCCAGGCCGGACGGCGCCCTTTCATCCAGGGCATGACGAGGCTGAGCAGGCGGGAGGTCGGCGTTTCGGATTCGAAGCGCATATCCTTATGATATGGCAAAACAAAACGCATCGGCCAGCTGATATGCGGCATCGCTCCGAGCAGGATCTCGCGCTCGATCAGCGCCTCGCGGACCAGGCGGAACTCGAAATATTCGAGATAGCGCAGCCCGCCGTGGAACAGCTTGGTCGAGGCCGAAGACGTGGCCCAGGCCAGGTCGTTCATCTCGGCCAGCGTGACGGACAGGCCACGACCTGCCGCATCCCGCGCGATGCCGCATCCGTTGATGCCACCGCCGATGATGAACAGGTCCGTCACGTCTGCGTCGCCGCGATCCGTCACCCGAGTCCTCCCTCCCAAGATGCCCGGAAACATGCCGAGGCCGGGGCGCGTTCGCAAGCATTTTCTTTTCGTTTTTGTTCGCTTTTCGCTTTCCGATTGATTCTCTTGGCGAAATCATGCGCGAAACAAATCTCTTTTCCTGTGTATCGCGAAGATGTAGCGTCGGCAGGACCGCATTTTCGACCACAACGAACCGAAACGAACCCATGTCGCAAAGCTTTCGCCATCCCGAAATCCTCGAGATCGCCCGGCGCGAGGGCAAGGTGACGGTCGAGGGGCTGGCCGCGCATTTCGGCGTGACGCTTCAGACCATCCGCCGCGACCTGACGGACCTGGCCGATGCCGGACGGCTGGAGCGGGTGCATGGCGGGGCGGTCCTGTCCTCGGGCACCAGCAATATCGGCTACGAGGAGCGCCGGTCGCTCAACACCGAGGCGAAGGGGCGGATCGCGCGGGCCTGTGCCGCGCGGATCCCCAACAACAGCTCGCTCTTCCTGAATATCGGGACCAGTACCGAGGCCGTGGCGCAGGAGCTGCTGCACCACGAGAACCTGATGGTGGTGACCAACAACATGAATGTCGCCAACATCCTGGTCGGCAACCCGAATTGCGAGATCGTGGTGACCGGCGGACATCTGCGCCGCGCGGATGGGGGGCTGGTGGGCAATCTCGCGACCGAGACGATCCGGCAGTTCAAGTTCGACCTGGCGGTGATCGGCTGTTCGGCCTTGGACCAGGATGGTGACCTGCTGGATTTCGACATACAGGAGGTGGGCGTCAGCCAGGCGATCCTGCGGCAATCGCGCAAGACCTTCCTGGTGGCCGATCACTCCAAGTTTCATCGCAGCGCGCCCGCCCGCATCGCCTCGCTGTCGAGCGTGGATGCGTTCTTCACCGACGAGCCCCTGTCACCCGACCTGAAGCGGGCCTGCACGGATTGGGGAACCGAGGTCGTGCTTGCCGGATCCGGGTAAAGTTCAACCATTGAGCCATCTGCGCATCAGGGCACCGTGCCCCTGCACGCTCCACGGGCGCAGCCACGCGTCACCAGAATTCTCTGGACCTGCCCCCGGCTGACCCGGCTATCCTTGGAACGACATGCCGCGTGAGGATCGACCGGGGTTGAAGCGCGGCCTGCCCGAAGGGAGGAAACGATGAGCTATGATTTCGTGATCGTCGGCGGCGGATCTGCCGGAGCGGTGCTTGCCGCACGGCTGAGCGAGGACCCGCAGGTGCGGGTCTGCCTGCTCGAGGCCGGAGGAACGGGCAAGGACATACTGATCCGCGCACCGCTGGGCGTGGTCGCAATGCTGCCCGGTTACGGCAAGATCAACAACTGGGCCTTCAAGACCGTCCCCCAGCCCGGGCTGAACGGGCGGCAGGGATACCAGCCGCGCGGCCGCGCCCTGGGCGGGTCGAGCGCGATCAACGCGATGCTCTATATCCGCGGGCAGAGACAGGATTACGACGGCTGGGCCGAACTGGGCTGCGACGGTTGGGGGTGGGAGGATGTGCTGCCGCTGTTCCGCAAGGCCGAGAACAACGTGAACGGCGCCGATGCGCATCACGGCGACAGCGGTCCGCTGCATGTCTCGAACCAGAAGGCGCCGCGACCGATTTCGCGGGCCTTTGTCGAGGCCAACACCCAGATGCAGATCCGCGAGACGCAGGATTTCAACGCCGGGGACAATACGGGGGCGGCCCTGTTCCAGACCAGCATCTTCCACTCCACCCAGAAGAACGGCGAGCGCTGCTCGGCGGCGGCGGCCTATCTGCACCCGGTGATGGACAGCCGCCCGAACCTGACGGTCATCACCAAGGCGCGCGCCACGAGGATCCTGTTCGAGGGGAAGCGCGCGGTGGGCGTGGCCTACCGGGTCGGCAAACAGACGCATGAGGCGCGCGCGGAGCGCGAGGTGATCCTGTCGGCCGGCGCGTTCCAGTCGCCGCAACTGCTGATGCTGTCGGGTGTGGGCCGGTCGCAGGACCTGAAGCGACACGGGATCGAGATGGTGCATGACCTTCAGGGCGTCGGGCAGAACCTGCAGGACCACCTGGATTTCATCCTGGCCTACAAGACGAAGGACACCGACAATATCGGACTTGGGCTGCGCGCCACGGTCAAGCTGGTCCAGGAGATCTTTCGCTGGCGCAGGGACGGCAACTCGATGGTGGCCTCCTCCATCGCCGAGGCCGGCAGCTTCTTCAAATCGGACCCTTCGGTCGAGCGGCCCGATCTGCAAACCCATTTCGTGATCTCGATCGTCGACGACCATGCCCGCAAGCTGCATCTCGGTCACGGCTATTCCTGCCATGTCTGCAACCTGCGGCCCTATTCGCGCGGCGAGGTCTTCCTGCAATCCGCCGATCCGATGGCCGCACCGGGGATCGACCCGCGCTTCCTGTCCGACGAACGCGACCTGGACATCCTGATCAAGGGCGCGAAGAAGACGCGCGAGATCCTCCAGGCCCCGGCGATGCGGCCCTACATCCACAAGGAGTTGTTCGGCGTGCATGACACCATGACCGACGCCGAATGGGAAAACGCGATCCGCGCGCGCGCCGACACGGTCTATCACCCGGTGGGCACCTGCAAGATGGGGGGGGACGAGATGGCGGTGGTCGACCCGAAGCTGAAAGTGCACGGACTGGAGGGCCTGCGCGTGGCCGATGCCTCGATCATGCCGCTTCTGATCTCGGGCAATACCAACGCGCCCACGATCATGATCGGCGAGAAATGCGCCGAAATGATCAAGGCGGAATACGGCAACACCGCGATTGCCGCCGAATAGGCGACCGACCGGGACCTGCGCCTGCGGAGTGACTCCGGCGGAGGGCTCCGCCGTCAAAATTGGCGTGATAACCTGTAAAAGTTGTAAAATGGTCCGCATTCGGCTGTGCCCAAAATGTGTAAGGGGCACCCTTTCCATTAATGCGCCCGCAGCAGGCTCGACCGGATTCTCGAAGGCAGAGCTTGGGCAAACTCGAGGCGAGATACTTGCTCTCCCTTAAAGACCGGGTAAGGTCCCGCTATCAGTTCCACCCAGAACGCCAGACCTGGGCGCTATCGAACGCCTATCCCCGCAGGACAGAACATGCAGTACACTGAAGTCACCGATACCACGCTCTTGCCGTACGAAAACGAGATTGAGTTCGCCAGATACCCTGTGTGGAGCTATTCGGATGGTCTCTCCCTGAGCGACGCATTCGAAGACGGCCTGAGAATCGGCGACACTTATTACCACGAAATTTCAGTCATCCAGAGCGGCATCGCGAAACTGTCTGATCAGTTCCATTTCTATCCTTTCGGGGCTGCAGATGCATTTGTCGACAGCAGGCACCCGGCAAGCGCGGTTTACTTTGACACCAACACCGAGCGCGATTCCATTGTCGTCACATGGCATGAATTGAAAAATTACTTCCGGGCGAACACTGATGATGTCGTGACGTTTCAAATGGAGATCATGGACCTCGGCGATGGAGACGCGGAGGTCATCTTCCGACACCCCGACCTATACGACCCTCCCTTTCAAACGTGGACCCATTTCTTCGTCATGGGGCTAGGTGTCCTATCCCGGACGGTCACATAGACCCTCGCCGGACTGCGTTGTTCATAGCAAGATCGATCCTGCGCGAGA
>CANMQJ010000049.1 GCA_947500005.1 uncultured Paracoccaceae bacterium
CGGGCCAGCTACCGTGCGCTCCAACGGGGTCATTTTTGGATGCCGATAGGGGGTCAAGATTGCGTGCCGATTGACAGCGATCTGGCGGAGTTGGCCAACGGGGACACCTTCACGACCTGGCTCGCTCCGTTCCGCAAATCCGAATGGGTGGTCTATGCCAAACCGCCCTTCGGCGGGCCGGAGGCGGTGCTGGCATATCTCAGCCGCTATACACACCGGGTGGCGATCTCGAACGCCCGCCTGGTCAGCGCCGATGCCCAGACCGTCTCCTTCCGCTGGAAGGATTACCGCATCAAATCTGGCGACCGGCAGAAGGTCATGCGGCTGGCCACGCCGGAGTTCATCCGCCGCTTCCTGATCCATGTCCTGCCCGACAACTTTCACCGCATCCGGCACTACGGCCTGCTGGCCAGCGCGGCCCGCAAGACCAACATCACGAAGATCCGCGCCTTGCTCGGCGTCCAGCAACCTGAACAGGTCGCCGTGCCGGAACCCCTGACCGAGATCGTCCCACTCACCCTGCGCGAGCCATGTCCCTGCTGCGGCGGTCCCATGCGCATCGTCGAGATATTCCGCCGCGGGCAAACACCGATGTCGCAGGCCCCACCGAGGGAGCAGGCCGCATGACGTATCGCCTGTCATCCGTCACAGAACAGCACCGGCTGTGCCTCGCAGAACCGGCCAAGTCCGCATGCGTCTATCGTTCCTCGGCGCGATACACGGCAGCAATCACGGCGCAACCAGCAGCTTTGTCGGGATCATCGACCGAGTTTGCGCCCTTCTCAGGCGCCATGCGCACCTTCGGCCGCACCCCTGACGCAGCCGCTGCCCCGCCCGTCGGCGCACTTTCCCCATAGGATGATCCAAGACCCGCGCGGCTTCCTCCTTGGGAGGTTTTCCAACGCGGGTCGTGGTCGCACATCACCGCCACCGTTACCCCGCGACCCGCATCAGAAAACCTTCACCATTGCTGCCGCTCACTGACAAGATTGGTGCTGCACTGCAGCTTCACGAGACCGGCCATTCGCCGCAGATGCACGATCAGCACCAGGTGAACGGCGGCAACGCGGACGAAGCTGCCGTTGGGTGATATTGGTCGGATGACTGTTCATCGACTGAGGATTCAACGGATCGCCGCAACACACTGGACATCTCTTCGCGCTACTCAACGCGCAACGCCAGCCGAGACCTGGTGCGCGCAGGAGGCCGCAGGATATCGAAAACGTCAAGGTCGCGCCCCACGGCCAGCATCGTGCCGCTCAGCCCGAAAACGAAAGGTCCAATAGGATCCAGCTACAGGCTCGCCGGTATTGCGTCCGTTTCGATGATCACTTGTCCGGACTATGCGGCCGCGCCGGTTCCTCGGCCAGATGCGCGGCTGCCTTCTTGGCGAGCGCAAGAAAGGTCGCGCGCTCTTTTGGCTCCAGACCTGACATCAGCTCGGATTGCAAATCACGCACAACGGGCGACACCGCCGAAAGCAAGTTTTCGCCATCTTTCGTCAGCCGGACCTGTTTGGCGCGCCTATCGCTCTTACTGACCTCGCGCGCGACCAGACCTTTCTGCTCCAACCTATCAATGACGCCACCGATTGTTGCGCGATCATAGGCGATCATCGCGGCGACCGTAGCCTGATCGACGTCCGGATGGGCGTGAATCGCGCTCATGGCTGCAAACTGAACCGGTGTCATGTCGAAACCGGCTTTTTTTGTACGCACTTGGAAAACGTGGGTCGAGTTCTGGTGTAGCCGCCTCAACAAATGTCCGGCCATTTCGAATAGTTCCATTCCGATTCGCCCCTTCCTTGACACCTCAGTGCCGCCTTGCCCCAGCTCAATAGCTGCTCTCGGCCCTCTTCTAATTCATTTACAGCGACTTACCAAGTTTAAGTTGTATACTTACCAATTTCGTTGACACGCATATAATAAGTAAACTAATAGTAGGTTTACTTACCTTATTGCTGCACGGTAGGTGATATATCCAAGGGAGGACAGGATGACGCGACTTTCGAGATTTCTTTGCACGACTGCGGTGGCTGCGATCACGGGCACTTCAGCCCTTGCGCAAGAGGTGACGCTGATCATGCACCACTTCCTGCCTCCCGTGGCGAATGCTCACAAAGTCATGCTTGAGCCCTGGGCCGAGACGGTCGAAGCCGAAAGCAACGGACGCATCGCCGTCGAGATTGCACCGGCCATGGCGATGGGGGGAAAGCCAAACGAGCTTTACGGCCAGGTGCGCGACGGCACGGCCGACATCGTCTGGACGCTGCTGGGCTATACGCCGGGTGTTTTCCCACGCAGCGAGGTTTTCGAGCTGCCTTTGGTGCACGCGGGTTCGGCCACCGATACCACGATTGCGCTGAATGCTTCGCTCGACCTGCTGGCCGAGGATTTTGAGGACGTGCACGTCCTCTTCCTGCACAGCCACGACGGCAACCTCATCCACTCGGCAACCGAGCCGGTGCGGAGCTTCGAAGACGCGGCTGGCCTGAAACTGCGAACGCCGGGCCGCACAGGCGCCTGGGTGATCGAAGGCATGGGGGCCGAGCCCGTAGGCCTGCCGGTCCCGGCGCTGCCCGAGGCGATGTCCAAGGGTGTCGTCGATGGCGCGTTGACCACCTACGAGATCGTTCCGGCCCTGAAGCTGCAGGAGCTGGACAAGTTCACCACAGAACTGCCCGATGGTGATCGCTTCGGCACCGCCGTGTTCATGGTGGCGATGAACAAGGATGTTTACGAAGACCTGCCCGACGACCTGAAAGCCGTGATCGACGCCAACTCGCGCGAAAACGTTGCCGCCGAGATCGGCGCGATGTGGGAGGGTTTCGAACAGAGCGGCATCGATGCGCTGCAATCCGCGGGGGTCGAGAACATCGTCCTGTCAGATGAGGAAGCCGCCAAGTTCCGCGCTGCAAACGAACAGGTCGTACAGCGCTGGATCGACGAAGTTTCCGCCAAAGGCATCGACGGTGCCGCATTGGTCGAGGCCGCCCGCGCGGCCATCGCCGACGCAGCTCAATAGGCCGCGACCGGAGGGGCCCGAGCGCCCCTCCAACTCGAATTCAACTCTGGGAGGGAGCCATGACCGCCTTGCTCAGGCGCACGGTCGATCTGTTTGCCGTGCTTGCCGGGGTGATCCTGCTGATCATTGTTCTGGTCACGGTCACCAACACCGGCGCTTTCATCCTTGACCGGATTGTCGGCCTCTTTGGCGCCGATGTCGCCGGATTGCCCGGCTACGAGGATTTCGTTCAGCTCGCGATCAGCGGTGCCGCGCTCATGTTCTTTCCGTTTTGCCAAGCCAATCGTGGCCATGTGGCGGTCGAGCTGTTCATGCAGCATTTCCCCAGATCAGTGCAGTCGACTGTCGACAAAGCCTGGCTGATCCTGACGGCCATGGTCGCAGCGTTTCTGGTCTATTGGATGGTCTTCGGCATGCTCGAAGCCCGCAACGACAGTGCCGTCACAGCGGTTCTTGGCTGGCCGGTATGGCCCTTTTACGCCCCTGGCATCGTGGCAATGGCGCTTTGGGCGCTGGTCGCCGTGGCGCAACTTTTCGGAGACCTCAGCGATGCTTGATCCGATCACCATCGGCATTCTTGGCCTTGTCGTCCTGTTTGTCCTTCTGATCCTGCGGATGCCCGTCGGCATCGCGATGATCGTCGTCGGCATTGGCGGCACCTGGGTTCTCAGCCAGGTTGTCCCCTTCGTCCGCTTCGTGCCCTACTTGCGTCAGTTCAAATCCCTCTTGTGGGAGAATGTCGCAAACTACGACCTGTCGGTCGTCCCCCTGTTCGTCCTGATGGGCTATATTGCCGCTGAAGCACGGCTCTCTTCGGACCTCTTCAAGGGGCTGGAGGCGCTGATGACCCGGCTGCGGGGTGGTGTCGCCATGGCGGCGGTCGCGGCGTGCGGCGGGTTCGGCGCGGTCTGCGGATCGTCGCTGGCCACAGCCGCAACAATGGGCCGCGTCGCGCTGCCGGAACTGAGGGCGCTGGGCTATGACCCGCGTCTCGCCTCCGGCGCGTTGGCCGCGGGTGGCACGCTTGGCATTCTGATCCCGCCATCGGTGGCGCTGGTCATCTATGCGATCATCGTCGAGGGCTCGATCCTCAAAATGTTCCAGGCCGCCATCATCCCCGGTCTGCTGGCCGTCGCCGGATTCATTCTGGTGATCGCAATTCAAGTCCGGGTGAACCCCGCGCTGGCGCCGACTCCGAAACCGATGGATCCCGCTCTGCGCCGCGTTGCACTTACCCGCCTCGTGCCGGTTATCGCCATCTTCGGAGCTATTATCCTGGGGCTTGGCTTCGGCCTCTTCACCCCGACCCCAGCCGCCTCGGTCGGCGTCTTCGTGATCACGGTCTACGGCTTCCTGCTGCGCTGGCGCACCGGCGAAGGCCTGAACTTCGCTGGCCTGCTACGCGCCATCCGTGCCACCGCCATCACCGCGGGCATGATCTACCTGATCCTGTTCGGTGCCGAAGTGCTCAAGGGCTTCTTCACCCGCACCGGGCTGCCGCAGGCGCTTAGCGAATGGGCTATGATGAGCGGGCTGGACCCCATGCTGGTGCTGATCATCATGCTGCTTGTCCTGATCGTGCTGGGCTGCTTCATGGAAAGCCTCGCGATGATCCTTGTGGTGGTCCCGTTCTTCTGGCCGACCTTGATCACGCTGAATGGCGGAGAATTTGCCACTGCCGAGACCGCGGCCTTTGGCATGGACAATGAAAGCCTCAAGATCTGGTTCGGCATACTTGCCCTGATCGTGGTCGAGCTGGGGCTGATCACGCCACCTGTGGGCCTCAACGTCTTCATCATCTCGTCTCTTGCCAAGGACACGCCCATGTCGACCGTGTTTCGCGGCGTGATGCCGTTCCTCGGAGCCGAAATCCTCCGCGTGGGCCTGATCCTGATGTTGCCCGCGCTAACCCTCATCGTTCCCCGCCTGATCGGCGGCTGACCCAAGGAGATCGTCATGACAGACCATCCCATCCTGATTGCCGGAGGCGGTATCGGCGGACTTGCCGCAGCCTGCGGCCTGGCCCGCAAGGGATACAGATCCATCGTCGTCGAACAGGCACCAGCACTGGGCGAAATCGGCGCCGGCATCCAGATCGGCCCGAATGCCTTTCACTGCTTTGACTATCTCGGCATCGGTGACGAGGCCCGCGAAAAGGCGGTCTATGTCGACCACCTGCGCCTGATGGACGCCCAGACAGCCGAGGACATCACCTCGATCCCGCTGGATGAACCGTTCCGCAAGTTCTACGGCAACCCCTATGCGGTGGTGCACCGGGCCGATCTGCATGGCGTGCTGCTGAAGTATTGCGAAGACAGCCCGCTGGTCGACATTCGCACCAACCACGTGGTCACCGGCTACGAGCAGGATGACACCTCTGCCACGCTATTGCTGAAGGACCGCGATCCGATCAAGGGGTCGTTTCTGATCGGTGCCGAAGGCCTCCGCTCGCCGATCCGCGCCCAGATGATCGGCGACGGTGAACCGCGCATTTCCGGCCATACCACCTATCGTTCGGTGATCCCCACCGAACAGATGCCCGAGGACCTGCGGTGGAACGCGGCGACGCTTTGGGCCGGTCCGAAATGCCATATCGTCCACTATCCGCTGAAAGGCGGCAAGGTCTACAACCTCGTGGTGACCTATCATCGCGACCTGCAAGAGGCGATTGCGGGCAAGCCGGTAACGAAGGAAGAGGTCGCCCAGGGTTTCGAGCATATTCACCCCAAGGCACGCCAGATCATCGAACACGGCAAGGACTGGAAACTCTGGGTGCTTTGCGACCGCGATCCGATCTCGAATTGGGTCGATGGCCGCGTGGCGCTCTTGGGCGACTCGGCACATCCGATGCTGCAATACTTTGCGCAGGGGGCCTGCATGGCGATGGAGGATGCGGTCGCGCTGTCCCATTGCGTCGAGCATCACGACGACAACACCGAGAATGCCCTGCAGCGCTATCAGGAAATGCGCAAAGTCCGTACCGCGCGGGTTCAGATGAACTCTCGGCTGATTGGCGAATACATCTACCACCCCGACGATGCCAAGGCCGCAGTCCGCAACCATGTCATGCGCGGCATGTCGCCCGACGATTGGTATCAGCAACTCAACTGGCTCTACGGCTCGAACGGTCTGGAGGACAGTGCCGTCTCCAGTGTGGCCGCTCAGTAATCATCAGAAAGGAAGAACCAATGGGATATGTTTTCGACCCTGCCCCGATCCCGACAGTCGCTGTTGCTGGCAGCGAAGACCGTATACCGGTACGCCGCATATTATGTATCGGTCGCAACTATGCCGCCCATGCCCGCGAGATGGGCAAGGACCCCGATCGCGATCCGCCGTTCTTCTTCCTCAAGCCCGCCGACGCGGTCGTCGAGGATGGCGCGACGATCCCGTATCCGCCACAAACCGAGAATTTCCATTATGAGGCCGAGCTGGTCGCCGTGATCGGCAAGGCTGGAAAGAATATCGCGGAAAAAGACGCGCTTGACCACGTCTGGGGCTATGCCGTCGGCAACGATCTGACCCGCCGCGACCTGCAGCTGAAGGCACGTGAACAGGGGCGTCCGTGGGATCTTGGCAAGGGCTTCGACCTTTCGGCACCGATCGCGCCGGTGCATCCGGTGTCCAAGGTCGGCCATCCGTCCAAGGGCTTCATTCGGCTCACCGTCAACGGCGAGGTCAAGCAAGAGGCGGATCTGAGCGAGCTGATCTGGTCGATCCCCGAGATGATTTCGATCCTGTCGCATTCGATGGAATTGCGGGCTGGCGACGTCATCATGACAGGCACCCCCGCTGGCGTCGGCCCGCTTGCCGAGGGCGACACCTGCGTCGTCTCGGTCGAGGGGCTGGGCGATCTGACGACGAAGATCGGGCCCCGGGCATGACCCTGAAGCTGCACAACTTCTTCCGGTCGTCCACGTCAACGCGGGTACGTGCCGCGCTCAACGTAAAAGGGCTGTCCTATGACTATATCCCTTACGTACTGCGCGATGGCGAGACACGGACGCCGGAGTACTTGCGACGCAACCCACAAGGGTTGGTACCGACGCTGGAGTTCGAGGACGGCAGCCACCTGACCCAGTCTGTCGCGATTATCGAGTGGTTAGAGGAGACCCACCCCGAGCCCGCGCTCTTGCCCCGCGATGCCGACGCGCGCGCGAGGGTCCGGGCGCTGGCGCATATGATCGCGCTGGACTTGCATCCGCTCAACAACCTGCGGGTGCTTTTTTACCTCCGCGACGAATTCGGCGCGGGCGAGGCCAAGCAGAGGGCGTGGTTCACCCATTGGGTCACGCTCAGCTTCGACGCGCTGGAAACCGTGCTGGCCGATAGCCCCGAAACCGGGCGCTATTGCCACGGAGATCGGCCGACGCTGGCCGATCTCTGCCTTTACGCGCAGGTCTGGAACAACAAGCGTTTCGATATCCCACTGGACCGCTGGCCCACCATCGCCCGCATCTTCGCCGCGTTGGACCAACTGCCCGCTTTCAAGAAGGCCGCGCCGCCGAACCAGCCCGACGCCGCCTGACCAAACCAAGAGGAGACCGCGATGGACAACGCCATGCAACCCGAGGACACGCCGGAGCTGCGCGCGCTTTACAAGGGTTTCGAGCAAAACCAAATGAACCCTCTCTGGACCCAGACCGGGGACTTGATGCCCGAGCACCCCAAGCCGAAAGCAGTTCCCTACGTCTGGAGATGGGCCGATCTTTTGCCCATGGCAGAGAAATCTGGCGAGCTGGTGCCGGTGGGCCGTGGCGGAGAGCGCCGCGCCATTGGCCTTGCCAATCCGGGGCTGGGAGGTCGCGCTTACATCACGCCGACGCTGTGGTGTGCGATCCAGTACCTGCTCCCGGGCGAGAACGCCCCCGAGCACCGCCATTCCCAGAACGCCTTCCGTTTTGTGGTTGAGGGCGAAGGCGTCTGGACGGTCGTGAACGGCGACCCCGTGCGCATGTCGCGCGGCGACCTGCTGCTGACGCCTGGCTGGGCCTTTCACGGCCACCACAATGTGGCCACCAAGCCGATGGCCTGGATCGACGGGCTCGACATCCCGTTCAGCCAGCAGATGGACGTAGGCTTCTTCGAGTTCGGTGCCGAACGCGTCACCGACAATGCCACCCCGAACTACAGCCAGGGCGAGCGCCTCTGGTGCCACCCTGGCCTACGCCCTCTTTCGGGGCTTCAGGATACGGTTGCGTCCCCGATCGGGGCCTACCGCTGGCAGCACACCGACCGCGCCCTCACTGAGCAGCTTCTGCTGGAGGATGAGGGCCAGCCCGCCACAGTTGGACTCGGTCATGCGGCGGTGCGTTATACCAACCCCACGACGGGCGGCGACGTGATGCCAACAATCCGCTGCGAATTCCACCGCTTGCGCGCCGGCACCGAGACGCCAAGCTGTCAGGAGGTCGGCTCCTCTGTCTTCCAGGTCTTTGAGGGTGCAGGGTCCGTGGTGCTGGGCGGCGAGACCCGCAAGCTTGAGAAAGGCGACATCTTCGTTGTGCCCTCCTGGGTCGGATGGTCGTTGCAGGCTGAAACGCAGTTCGATCTGTTCCGCTTTTCCGACGCGCCGATCATGGAGCGGTTGAACTTCATGCGCTCCATGGTGGACGGAAAATGACCGAACGCCCCGAGGACATCGCCGCCCGCGAGGCGCTGCGCGCGCGTCAGGGCGGCGGTGCCCGCTACGATGCCGAGACCGCGCCGCATGACGACCTGTTGTTGGCACGACGCGGGACGGCCTACTTTGCCCGCAAGCTCAACGAGTTGAGAGACGCTGACTTGGCAGCGCAATCCCTGCGCAAGGGATGGACGCGCCAGCATTTGATCGCCCAAGTGAGCCAAGAGGCACGCGCCCTCGCAATCGCCCTCAAAGCGCTGCGAGAGCCGCTGATCGCAGAAGAAGCAGAGTGGAAACCTGACTTGGCGCTCGCGGCCACGCTTCCCTCGCGGGCTCTGCGGCATCTCTACGACCACTCGGCGAAACATCTGGATGTCGAGTGGCGCGACCTTCCTGCCGATCGCTGGAACATGAGCTTGACCACTCTCGGAGGCGATATGGTGACCGCGCGTGATACACCGATGATCAGAGCGGAGATGGTTTGGCGCGCGGCGATCGACCTGGGCAACGGTGGGAGGCCTACGGATGTTCCGCGAGACCTTCGCCAGCACTCGGCCAAGTAGACTCAAACCGATAGACCGTCACAATAAAGGGCTTTTTTGTCAGCGATTACGGCGCCAAATGCCCCTGGGCTACGCGGCCAGCAACCGGTCGATATGTTCTGGTCCAGTTGGCCTTATGCCGTTCGGGTTCAGCGCCTTGATCGAGTAGTAGCCGCGGGTGATGTGGTCCATGTTCACGGTCCCGGCGACGCCCGGGATCGCGAGGATCCGCTCCATGTAGGCGGACAGGCGTGGGTAGTCCTTGATCTGTTTCCGGTTGGTCTTGAACAGCCCGTGATAGGCTGCGTCGAAGCGGATCAGAGTGACGAAGGTGCGGATGTCGGTCTCGGTCAGGCGGTCGCCGAACACGAAATCGCCCGTCAGTCGCTCTTCGAGTTCGTCAAGCATCGCGAACACGCCGTCCACCGCTTCGTCATGGGCCTCTTGCGAGGTGGCAAAGCCGGCCTTGTACACACCGTTGTTGAGCATGTCGTAGATGCGCGGGTTCAGCGCGTCGATCTCGGTGGCCAGATCGTCCGGATAAAGGCGCAGGTCGGATGGCACGATCTGCTCGAACGCGGTGTCGAACATGCGCAGGATATCGGCGCTCTCGTTGTTCACCATCACGTCCCGCTTCATGTCCCACAGCACCGGCACGGTGGCGCGGCCGGTGTAGACGGCATCTGCCCGGGTGTAGAGTTCGTGCATATAACGGGCCCCGAACAGCGGATCCTCATCGGCGCCGGGATAGCCGCCGAACTGCCAGCCTTGTGCCGTCAGTGTCGGGTTTACCACGGTCACCGGGATCACCTTGTCCAGTCCCTTGAGCGTCCGGGCGATCAGCGTGCGCGACGCCCAGGGGCAGATCAGCGCGACGTAGAGCCGGTAGCGACCGGGTTCGGCCGCAAAGCCGCCCTCGCCGGTCGGGCCGGGGCGGCCGTCCGGCGTGATCCAGTTGCGAAAGCCCGAGACCTGGCGGACAAACCGCCCCTTCTCGTCGGCCTTTTGCACCGGTTGCCAGTCTTCGATCCATTTTCCGTCTTTAAGCATTTTGGGGTTTCCTCAAATCGCGTGGAATACGAAGGACCGCATCGACACCGACCCAAGGTCGATGCTGTCGGTCATGAAGGTCAGCGCGTCGCGCGTATCCGAGGCGCCGGCGATGGTCAGCGCGGGCAGATAATGGTCCACGCTTGGATGCGCCTGCGGCAACAGCGCGCCGAGAGCTTCGCGGTCCGCCAGCGCGGCGAAATCGCGGTCGGCGAGGCGGTCGGCGAAGAGCCCGTCGAACTCCAGCGCAAAGTCCATCGGCCTTCCGCCGGGGCGCATGGCGCGCAAGTTGTGCACCACGTTGCCGGAGCCAAGGATCAGCACGCCGCGGTCCCGCAGTTCCGAGAGTGTCCGGCCGACTTCCAGCTGGTGTTCCAACCCGCGTCCCATGTCGATGGAGACCTGGAAGACCGGCACATCTGCGTCCGGGTAGAGGAACTTCAGCACCGCCCAGGCGCCATGGTCCAGCCCCCAGGTGTCGTCCTCCTGCGCCCGGTGCGAGGCCAGCAGCGTCACCACTTCGCGGGCAAGGTCGGGCTGGCCCCTGGCGGGATATTGCTCGGCATAGAGCGCCTCGGGGAAGCCGTAGAAATCATGGATCGTACGCGGCATGGCGGAGACATCGACCAACGTGGTGCCCTTGGTCATCCAATGTGCCGATACCACGAGGATTGCCGTGGGGCGCGGCAAGCTCTGACCAAGGTCGGCCCAGGCGCGGACATAGGCGGTGTCTTCGATGGCGTTCATCGGGCTGCCGTGACCGAGAAAGACCAGCGGCATGCGGTCCGACGGCGCAAAGCTGTCGCGAAGGGTTTGAAGGCTGTGGGTCTGCATGGCACGTCTCCTGATATGAGACCGGGCCGCGGTGGTGCGGCCCGGCCCTGCGGCGATCAGGCGAAGCGGCCGAGCTGTTTTTCAAGCACCGGCAGGCGCAGCGCGTAGGCTCCGGCGCCAAGTATCAGGATGGCACCCTGCACCACCGCCCAGAACAGCGGGTATTCCCAGCCGCCGCCCTCTCTCGAGAAGGCCCAACCGTTCCCGCCGTGCGCCCAGACCGCGCCGAGCAGGACGGCGATCAGCGGGATCGAGACGGCGCGCACGCCGACGCCCAGGATCAGCGCAAGACCGCCACCGAGTTCGGCGAGAATGGTCAGGTAGGCGAAGAAACCCGGCAGGCCCAGGCTTTCGAAGAAGCCGACGGTGCCGGGGATGGTAAAGACGCTGACCTTCATCCAGCCATGAGCAAGGAAGGCCACGCCGCTGGTCAGGCGCAGGGCGAGGGCTGCGTAATCGGCGTTGGTTTTGGGGGTCGCAACGGTGGTCATGATCGTCATTCCTTTGAGTTGGCAAGGCCCGCTTGCAGCGCGGCTCTGGTGTCATGCGGCGAAGATAAGGCTTGCCGACCATCAACAAAATGGCGATGCTGTTGAATGACTATCCTCAAAATGTTCGCAATGGCGCATGGACCTCGTCGATGAACTCAAGGCCTTTGTGGCCACGGCCCAGACCGGGTCCTTCACCGCCGCGGCGGATCAGCTTGGCGTGTCGAACCGGCTGACCTCGAAATACGTGGCCGCGCTGGAGGATCGGCTGGGCGTCCGCCTGCTGCAACGCACCACGCGCCGGGTGGGGCTGACACCGGCGGGCCAGGATTTGCTGGCGCGAGCTCCGGCGATGCTCGACGATCTCGACGACCTGCTGGCCGAGGTGTCGGAAGGATCCCGGGGGTTGTCCGGCGTGATCCGTATTTCTGCGCCGGCGACCTTTGGCGAGGTATACGTTGTCGACATGCTTGCCCGTTTTGGCGCCGCGCACCTCGGGCTGACCCTCGATCTGAGGCTGAGCGACCGCTACGTGGACCTCGCCAGCGAGGGAATCGACGTGGCCTTTCGCATTGGCAAGACCGACATGCTGTCGCTCAAGGTTCGCAAGCTGGGATCGTTCAGAAGCATGGTGGTCGCCAGTCCCGAATATATCGACTCACAAGGGATGCCGGAAACACCCGCAGAGCTGGCAGACCATGCCTGCATCGTGGACACCAACCGCCGCGCCGCGCATCGCTGGGTCTTCAGGAACGGTACAGAGGAGGCCATTGCCCATGTGCAGGGTCGGTTCCACGTCAACTCGGCCCGGGCCGCCGCTGAACTGGCCGTGCGCGGCATGGGCATCGCCTATGCGCCGCGTTTCGCTCTCGCAGCGGCGCTGGACTCCGGTGCATTGGTCCCAGTGTTGACAGCCCATGACGGCGAAACCGGACCAGTTGCCGCCGTCTATCTCGAAGGCCGCGCACTGCCCCGCAAAGTGCGCGCACTGATCGAGTTCGCAGCGGAGGACATCCGAACGGCGGATATCCTTTGACGACATCCAGCAGCCGAACACTCCAGACGCCGATTCATAGTTTGTCGGGCAAACTGTGGCAGCGAGTTCCGAGCAGCGCCGGATCTCTTGGGGCAGGCAAACCAACGTTCGATCCCGGTCCCATCATCCAGTTTGGCCTCTCGTTAGTTTCTCGAAGGAGTTGCGGCGCAGCAACGTCACGTCAGAAACAGCGGGTGCAGTGATCCACAGATACCGGCCGTTGGTGCGCAACGCAGAAAAAGCCAAAATGGGCTCGTTGCCGCCTTGCGGCAGCGCAGCGAAACAGGTGGTTTCCGAGCGAAGCGGATGTCGGCTCCCAGCTTCCACCTTTGATCGGCTCGCCGTTGCAGCGAACTTCCGCTTCCCGCCCTGACCACCAGCTCCGTCGCAACCGGCCCTCTCCGGACATCCGCCGGGCTATTCGTTCGCTGCTGTGCGGCCCGTCGATCCGGACATTCGCCGCATCTGCGAAATCCCTGGATGGGGGATCGCCCAGTCAAGGTCGCGCGCTGCTCTCATTCAATCTTCGCAGGCCATGCGGGAGTCTCTTGGATCGCCACGGCCAGCGGGATCGCCGGATCACGGGGACGTTCGGGACCGAAACGATCAGCGTTCCCCGCGCCCGCGTCGAGAACAAGGACGGAAAGGTGCGCGAATGGCGCTCGAAGGCGCTGCCGCGTTACCAGCGCCTGACGAAGCGGGCCGAGGCGCTGATTGCATCGGTCTATCTCTCGGGCACCAACACGCGGCGTGTGAAGCGCGCGCTGTTCGCGCTGTTCAAGGGGGCCGTCAGCAAGGATGTGGTCTGCCGGGCCTGGCGCAAGGTGAAGGTGGACTGGGACGCATGGTGCGCGCGCACCTGGCCGACGAGGACATCGTGCGCGTGATCCTGGATGGCACCGTGATCAAGACGCGGATCGACAAACGAGCGACGAACATCTCGGTTCTGGCAGCCATCCCTTGCCCGGCAGGGCCATGCGCAGCATGGTCCCGAGAGGGGCGTGTGCCGTGACGGGCAGAAGGTGTTGCTTTCCATCATGAATATGGGCGGCGAGAGTGCCGTGGCATGGCGCCAGTTCCTCGACGATCTCGACGCCCGCGGGCTGAAGCGCCCCGAGTTTGTGATCGTCGATGGTGCGCCGGGGCTGGAAGCCGCGTTGGTGGCGCTCTGGGGCGATGACCTGCCGATCCAGCGCTGCACCGTTCACAAGCATCGCAACCTTCTGGCGCATGCCCCGAAGCACATGCATGAGGAGCTGGGCAACGACTATCGCGACATGATCTACGCCGACACCGCGGCCGCGGTCGAAAAGCGCCGGAAGGCATTCCTTCGCAAGTGGCGGCTGAAATGCCGGGCTGTCGCCGACAGCCTGGAAGAAGCCGGGGAGCGGCTGTTCACCTTCACCCGGCTCGATCCGGCGCAATGGAAGGCGGCGCGGACCACCAACGGCATCGAACGGTTGAACGAGGAGTTCCACCGAAGGATCAAGACCCAGACCGTGCTGCCGTGCGCCGAAACCGTGCCGATGCTGCTCTGGGCCTTGCTGGCTTCCGGTCAGATCAAAATGCGCAAGGTCGACGGGTGGCAGACCCTCGACAAACCGATCGAGCCCATGCCCCTTGACCTCGCTGCCTGATCAGGCCCAAATCAAACCGCTCGGAGGACGCCGCCGGAGAATTTCCACCACTTTCGAGACGCAACCTATGATACTCTCTGAAGATCGTTTTCCTCTCGCGACGGGCAATAGCGACGACCATCATCCCGTTGAGTCTGGCGTGTGCACCTGCACCTCGAAACCCTCTTCCGGCGTCGGCAATGCGAAATGTCGGCATATCTGGCGGAACTGTGCTTCGGTGACAGAGAACGGATGCTCGCCCACGGCGTTTCGGGCGCGAAGCCGCTCGAGGCAAACTTCTTCGGACACGTCGAGGACATGGAGCACGTGTTCGGCATCCGTCCGCTCGAGTATGCTGCGCATCCACACTCGCGTCTCGACCGTGTTCGCCTGGAAGTCGAGCACAACCGAGACGCCTGCGTTGAGGAGCGCCACCACGTGCGGGCCGATGACCTCGCGCAACCGCGTCGTGTAGCGCACGTAGTCGGCGATTGTCGTCATCTCGTCGCCGTAGAGACCGGAAAGCCAGTCGTCCTCCCGGATCACGACCGTGGCGTCGCTGCGCCCGAGTTGGGTGGCCAACGTGGACTTGCCGGAGGCAATCCGTCCGCAGATGAGGTGCAGGATGGGTTGGTGCATCTCGGTCGGACCTTGCATGCCCCGGATTCTCCTCGTCAGCCGGACACTGCCGGTGTCAGCCACGGCAAGGCAAAAACCAACAGGGCCGCCGAGAGGCCGCAGGCAAATGTCCGGACCGTGTTCCAAAAGGTCCAGCGCGGCAGGTAGGTGCCTGTCCAGTAGGTGCGGGTGGCGTCCTCCGACAGGTTCATGCCGGCCAGCGCCTCGTTCAGCGGCACGTTGAAGACGATCGTGACGCCGAAGCAGCCGAGGAGGTAGACCATCCCCGCTGACCCGACCAGCGTGGCGGCGGGTCCGGTGAGGCCGAGCGCGGCATAGACGACCAGCGTCAATGACACAGCGGCGAGGCCGAGGAAGAGGGTCATGAAAACCCAGCGGAAGACTTCCCGGTTGATCACTTGCATCGCCTCCGCGCCGCCCGAGCCACCGGTGAGCGACAGGGCGCGCATGATGAAGTCCGAGAAGGCGAGGAAGACCCCGCCGACCAGCGCGTAGGCGAGAACGGCGAGATGGGTCAGATAGTAGAAAAGCGGGGACATGGGTCGAGTTCCTTTGCTGGAGGCGGCAGCGTGGCGGAGTTGCCAAGCTGCAGTGATCGGGTCAGCGCGCAGGCTGCGCGGCGGAAACGCCAGGCGATGGCTGCCAGAGCCTGCGCCGGAAGGCGAAGAGGCAGAGCGCAGCAATGGCCAACTCGACCATAAGGGCGCCGATCACGCTGCCGCTGGGCATACCATCCACCGCAAGCCCGACCAGCCGCCCGGCCGGGAAGGCGATGAAGACCGTCAGGGCCACAGCCATGGCCACGGGCAGGATCCTGTGTCGCCAGATGCCGAGCAGCATCAGGAAGCCGAAACCCGCGAGACCGGCGCCGGGGGCGCGCAATTCGCTCAGCAGGTTGGCGTCTTTGCCAAGCGTGATGCCGTAGCCGGCATAGAAGGCGTGCGGCGC
>CANMQJ010000050.1 GCA_947500005.1 uncultured Paracoccaceae bacterium
CGCGCCTGGGCGGATAGCCCCGATCCCCGCCAGAGCAGCCCCGGAACCTGGGCCGCGTTCGTGCTGGTGGAGAACAGAGTATAGAGACTGTTTCCATTGAGAGAAGGCAAAAAGAAGCGTCTTATACAAAAACCCTGAAAATCAAAGGACTATATTCGGAGAAGTTTCGATCCCGGTCACGTCCGCTCCGCCATTTTCGCCGCCCCTAAGGCCGGAAAATTCAAATAATGCCAAACACTTAACGCTCGCCTCGCCTGTAAGCGGGCTGGGCAGTGCTACACAATTTGCTACACATTTCCGGGTTTTGGTCCGCCAATACGAAGCAGAAAATGAAGCAGGCGCGCCGACATCTGTAGCAGCAGAAGGATCGTCGGCGCGCCCTGACGCGGGTGTTCCGGCCCGCGTGTCTCATCAGGCCGCGGCGCGCAGACCCTCCAGGGCCTTCTCGGCGCGCAGGATGTCGTGCACCGCCGAGAGGGTGGCGTAGAGCTCGATCAGCACCGCCAGGGCGTTCGAGAGGCGGTCCGCCTCCGGAGTGAGGCGTTCCTGGCCCCAGGTCTTGTAGTCGGAGACGTTCTCCGGGCTGTGGTCGTAGCGCGTCTCGACATAGGTGCCCTCGGCGATCTCGGCGTCGAGGACGCCGACCAGCTCGTGCAGCATCGCGAGGATGCCCTTGTCGAAGATCTTGCCGGCCCGCAGCAGTGCGGCGAGCTTCTTGGCCTCCTGCTTCGGCTTCGGCGCGACGAGGTCGAGCACGTCCTGGTCGATCCCGGTGGCAGCGGCCCGCGCAAGCGGGAAGCAGGAGGCAGCCATGGCGGTGATTTCGGAGGCGGATTTGAACGGCATATCCATTGGTCTTTCCTTGTGTTGATTGAGAGGGGAGGAGCAGCGGCGAGAGCGCGGTTCCCTATCGGAAACCGCGGTCTTCGCGCGCCTGCTCTTCCCGCCGTTGTTCTTCGCGGTAGTAGGCGGCAATGTCGGCTTCCGCCTGGATGCGTGCCCGGACCGCGTTCATCCGCTCCAGCAGGGCTTCATCGAGGCGACCGATGATCTGCGGCCCCTTCGTGCGGCCGTTGAAACCGCTGTGGCCCGCGTGCACGATGATGCGCCGGGCGCAGACGAACCGCGTCGGCTTCGACAGCCCGGCTGTCTCCCGCGCGGCGGACTGCTTTACGATGACTTCGTAGCCGCGGTTCGCGCGCGTATCGGCAGACGTGCCGTAGGCGATCTCGACGAAGCGGTCGTCGCCTGCCGTCAGGGTGTCGAGGACCAGGCAGGGTCGCCGCTTGGGCGCGCCAGGTTCGTCATCCTCTTCGGCGAGAGGAAAGCGGAACAGCACAACGTCGCCGCGCTGTAGGTGCGTGTTCCTGCTAGCGGGCGTGAATGGTTGGGGATGGTGATACATGAAAGCCTCCTGTGGCGTGGGAAAACGACGCCAGCAGAAAAGGCTCATCAATTAGAGGCTTCGACTCAGCTGCGCGTCACACAGACCGCGCAGTTGATCGCAAGTCGATACGCTAACCGAAAACAGATCCGGCTAAGGTCAAACTCACTAAGTCGAAAAGCTGAGGTGAAGCTCTCTAGATTCATCGTCAGTCGCTGTCCTCGGGAAATCAGCTGCCGAGCCGACCATATCCGAGCAATGCTCCAGATAGGGCGTGTTGAAAAATGCGCGAAGAATGAAATTAATGAACCTAAACGGCGTGAGCGCGCTGGAGACGGCGATACGGCAGTTCTTGTACTGGCCGATCGTGAAATGCGACATTGGGTGAACTCTTTCCTCGAAAGCTTCCGGGTCGAAGTCAAAGCGAACTGGTGTCGTGACAACGTCCTTACTCACAATATCGGCATAGAGAATTTCGTTCTCATAAAGCTCTGGGTCGTTTTGAAACTCCAGCAGATCAGGTGAAGGATAGAAGGCAAGAACATGCTTTTTCAACCCGCCGGCGTTGAAGCGATAGCGAAGCTGTATCATCGCACCATCGACAAGCTTCATGTTATACGCACGATTCTCGCTCAGTGATCTATAAATCTCTTCATAAGGTCTGTTTCTTAGGGCTGAAGATATTTCAGACGCCTTTGGGATAGTTAAGTCTTTCATTGCTCCATCATTCCCGGCAACGTCTCTTTCCGAGGGAAAATTTTGATCGGATGAAAGGCCTATCTCAATAAGCTTGGCCGTGATGTCATAAATTTCTTTTCTTACTTCTGGGAGTGTAGACATCAAATGTCACCAAGGAGCTTCCGCAGCCTTTGGATTTGCTCTGCGGGAAGGTCTTCAAGTTGGATCTTCCCTTCGTCCAATTCTTGCACAAGAGAAAGAACACTGCGCTCCGCCGTTTGAACTCGCCTCTGCTCATCGGCTGACATGTCACGGTTGACCACTCTGAGTCGCTTGCGAAGACCTTCATCGGGATAGGTGAAGGTTAGCTGATAGTTATTGTCGCGAACTCTCTCGTGCTCAGTTTGGAGGCGCTTCATGTTTTCGCCAACTCCAACCACACGAACCCATGCTTTACTTCGTGTAATGGCAGTGAAGAGGCGATTCCTTACTCGACCAATTTCGCCCCAGGATGAGTAGCAGTCCTGCGCGTTCATCACATATACCATACCTGCTTCATTGCCTTTAGCTCGGAATATTCCTGTAAATGCGACAGAGCCCTCGTCTGCCTGGAAAAAGACATCGGAGGATGTGTCGACACCTGCCAAATGGCTTGCAATACCGCGTTCAAAAAGTATTTTCCTGACCGCACCGACCTGTTTTCGAGTTGATTTTGGGTCCGGGTTGATAACTATGATGTCTTCAGGCCGTAGTTCACGCTCTGCAAGGTCCTGTTGAATTTGGTCAGCAAGCCAATTTGCCTGCCCGTCTGTCGTACCAAAATGCTTGAAAATTATTAGTGGATCAACCTTTCCAGGTTCCTCCAGGAATTCAGGACTGGATTTCGGAGTGCGGCCAAGCGTGACCTGTTTATTGTCTTCAAGCTGACCACCCAAGACCTCATAGCCGACCTCGGTCCAAAGTTCTGGCCTGTCGAACATTTGAATGAGTCCGGTCCCCAGCTTAGGGTCCGGATCACGATAAATGCCAAACCCGAGCGCATGGGCGGTTGCAAGCACAGGCCTCGAGTTCCGATAACACTTTTCTAGTATTATGTCTTGGCTCTCATTGTTGCCATCAAAAGTTACATGAGGCTTTCCATCCGAGGACTGCCCAAACAGCTCTTCTGGTGGGGGCAAGCTTGTATCAGTTAAGCTCTGGAGTTCATCATACGCATACACTAACTTCTTTTCGTCATTCAGCGAATGGTAGCAAAGCTGAAGAAAGGATTTATCGAAATCCTGCGCTTCGTCAATTAGGATCGCATCAAACAACGTTGCCGGCTTCTTCACTTCGTTAAGAGCTGCTTCCGCAGCTCCTTTAAAAGCATCATCCCAACCAAATTTGTTTCTGGCTTGTTGAAAGTCCCAATATGTTACGCCATTTGCTACGCAGAATTGGTGGTAAATTCCGTTGCGGCTTTCACCGCCTGGCGCACCCCAAGCGTTGAGGACCTTAATGTTTTCGTTAGGCTGCTCGCCGGTTTGCTCGACTACAAACGTCTCAATTAGTCGATTAAACTGATCTTTCAGCGATCGAGTGTTGAACGTAACGGCAATCTTCCAGTCAGGGTTTTGGGAGTGCAGATAGGCGGCCTTTAGTGCAAGAATAATAGTCTTGCCGGATCCCGCAAGCCCGCGTATCCGTTGAACCCCTTTTACAGTTTCAATTACGGCGCGACTTTGTCTCTGATCCAGATTTGCAATAGAATCTTCGAGCGCTTGTAGCGCCGCGCCATGCGAGTCCCCTCTCTGGGGCGAGCGCCGACGTCGGTTTCTGCGTATGCTGGAAATTGACTGAATGACCGAGAGAACCTGCTCGTAAAGTTCAGGGTGCTCCCAGTTCTCCGCAGCGATATCTTCTGCGAAATTCTCTTCGTTTGTGGCAATATTTCCTTCAGCGTCTTCTGCTCGATCGCAGAGCGGGGCAAAGGTAATAGGTACCGGCTCTACAAGAAGTTTACGGCCTTTTCGTAGAGACCTATGCTGGCGAAACTTCGCGTCCAATAGGCTTGCGATTTCGTCATGTATATCAGCATAGTCGCCAAGGTCTTTGCCCTCGACGAGATTGATCGGAACTACTCCATGATCTCGTGAAATTAGCAGCGCATCGACTGAAATTGTTTCGTCAGCCGTAGAAAGAATAGGGTAGCCTATATAGAGGACACCCTCTACTTTCGACAGGCTTTCGCTGACGAGTTCAATAAGGCGTTCGGCGGAGACAGGTTTTCGAACTGAGCCTTTGATAACTTGCATATTTTCCTCGCAGAAGCCTTTGTCACACGACTTAGCAGCTTCTTGTTGGGCCGTGAAGTCACTCGGGTAGTGCTGTATGGCTGTGCCTGGCCCAAGCCAGCAACGCCGCTTGTCGGTGGCTGGACGAAAGCCTTGGGGCGCAGGGGCGTGGCGAACGGCCCCGCGAGCAGGCGGGGGTTCGGGGGAGGAGTGCGGAATGACGCTCCCCCGGGAGCAGGGGATGCAAGGGGAGTGCGGAACGATGACCTTGCCGCCCTCCGCGCAGGAGTGCCCGCCGCACAGGCGCCCCCGGCGGGCGGGGTTCCGGGGCAGCGCCCCGGGCGAACGGCAGGCCGAACGCAGGCACCGCAGGTGCCGGAGTGCGGGCTGTTTAGTGAGTAATGACCCCACACATCCGTTCGCGCCTGCGTCAGCCCGATTTCTCCGGTGCGGGAAAACATCAACCCATTTTCTGACCTCAACGTTTGGAGGTCAGACATGGCAAGCAAGAAGCACCCGGTGGTCCTGCGGTTCGAGGGCGTGGACCCGAGCGATATCGGCGGCTATGAGGCGCATCGCTATCGCAAGGGCGGCGACCTCGGGCACATCGACCGGAACAAGCCTCGGCCCCGTCGGCTGCTCGGGACCGCGACTTGGGCTGCAGAAGCCCGGGCCGAGATCGAGCTGATGAAGGTCGAAACTTTCGCGGCGGAACTCGAGGATCTCAACCGGCGGAACCGGCGCAAGGATCTCCAAAAGCGGCGGATCGAGGGGCCCCGCGATCCCTGGCGGGCGTCTCGCCACGGACCAATGCGCGAACTCATCCTCACCGCCAACAAGGACTGGTTCGAACAGACCGAGAGCAGCGATGTCGAGTTCAGCACCTCGCGTGAGGATCTGTTCGAGGAGCGTGCCGTCGCTTGGCTGCGCGACAACTTCGGCGACGACGTCATCCATGCCCGCGCCGATCTCGACGAGCAGGCCTATCACATCCACGCCGTCATCCTGCCGCGCGCGACCGTCAGGAAATACGGGACCGAGTGCCGGGTTCTGCAGCCCTCGATTCATCCGCTCATCAAGGACTATGAGGCCGCGCAGGACAGCGTCGGCGAGTGGTTCAGCGAAATCGGCCTCGTGCGCGGCGAGAAACGTAAGCAGGTCATCCGTGACGCGCTGAACGACGGCCGGACGCCGCCGATCAATCCGCGGCATGTTCGACCCGCAGAGTGGCGCGCGAAAGAGGAACAGCGCCTCGCCGAGAAAGCCGTTGAAGTCGAGACCCGCGAGCGCGACGTCGTCGAACGCGAGGACGACGCGGCAACGGTCCTCGCGTTCGCCGAGGCGGTGGCGGCGGGCGAGATTGACACCGACGGTCGCCCGGTCAAGACCGCAAATGCAAGCCAGTCCCCCGAAACGCAACCACCGGTCAAGAAGGCAACTCTCGGCTTCGCTACTGCGCGCAAGGCCTTCCGCGCAGTTGCAAAGCGGCTCGGTGCGAGGGCCGAAGAAAAGGCACAAGAACGCATCGCGTCCGAGGTTGCGGAGATCAGGGCCGCGGATGAAATCATCCTCGAGATTGCCCGTGCGTTCCCGCAAGCCCAGCGGGAGAGGATCGCGAAGATCCGGCGCAACCTGACCGCGAAGATCATGGCGCTCGATCCACGGACCAAGGGACGCTCGAAGGAGCCGAACTCACCGTTTGAGGAGCCGCAATGACAACGTGCAGCTCGTAAATTCTTTCACCTGAAAGGTCGCTCGAAAAAGAAACCACGCCTTTTCAGTCTGTTGGCATGGCAAGAGCCATTTTCTCGTTTCCGTCCGCTGAAGTCCAAAAATTTGCGTTCCGATATGGTTTTTAGCCGGGCGCTGCGGGCAACCAACCCAAAGCTCCGGTGACATCGAAACCGCAAACTCGGAGCAATCCAAATGAAGAAATCACTGTCCCAGAAACCCGCCCGCAAGCCGCGCTCATCGCAGTTCGAGATGACCCCCGCCATGGAGGCTCGCATGCAGAAGGCGATGGTCTCGATCGCCAATATCGCCGACCAGAAGGCCCGCAAGAACGACAAGATTCAGCGAGAGGCCCGCATGGCCATCGCCGAAACTTTCGACGCCTGGCTCGACTGGCTCGAAGAAACCGCGCCCGAGCAGGTCGAAGACATCTTCTTCGAACTCGGCTGCTTCGCCACCGCCACCAACCGCCGCCGGATGCTCAAACATGCCAAAGCGCCGGAGGGCGTCGCAGAGCGGGTGCAGGAGCAGGTCGATCGGTGGAAGGCCGAGGAGGAAGCGGCCAAAGCCGCCGCAGCCGAAGAGGCGCAAGGCAAATCCGGCGATGCCGAAGGCCATGCATGATCTCACTGCCCCGTGCGCAGAAGGCGCGCGGGGCCAAACCAACCCCGTGAACGCAGTGTTTCCAAATCGCCAACTACCCGGACGCGACCACCTTGGCTATATCACCAGTCCGAACACAGGAGACCAGACATGTAAGCATCCAGCCCCCGTCCCCCGAAACCAGCCGCGCTCCTGCGGTGGTGGGGTATGGAGTGCCATGTCGACCAGACACGCCGCCCGGGCCGCGGCTCCCGAAACCGCCCACATCCGCCAAAACCCGACCGCATCGCTGCAAAGCAAGATCGACAGGGTCCGCCACGCCAGGGCGCAGATCGCCCAGCAGATTACCAGCGGCGAAGAGTGGATGCTCCCCCTGCTGAAACGGTTCAACGCCGAACTCGCCCAGCTCGAAGAGACCCAAGATCTCCTCCTCCAAGCGACTGAAATAGCCAGCCACGCCGCCCCTCAACGGGCGGCGTGATGCGGACAAAAGATTATCACCGACTTGATCTTGAAGCACGACCCTTTAGTGTTCAACGGAAAGCATTGGGGGAGATGACTTGGATAAAGCAGTTAATCAAAATCGGCTCCTTTTTGGAGCACCCGACGCCGACAGCGATCTCTTGCTAAAAGATTGCTTGATTGAGGGTCAAGTCGGCCGCTACTCGAAGCCAATCTTGATCGGTCGTTGGGGGACAGGGAAGAGCGCAAATCTTATCGCGCGAGCAAGAAGGCTTGAGAGCGTCCTTGAAAAGATAGACCCACTAAGCAAGCGAGACTGGTATATTAAAGAGCAGCACATCAGCACTCACTCTCTGTTTGAGCTTCACAAGCAACATGCCGAAACCGCGTCCGAAGGCTACTTCATAAGCCAGGTTCAAGAGATATGGAAATCTGAGATAACTCAGAGGGTTGTTCGAGTTTTAAACTTGCTGGCAAAATCGGGTAGCGTAGAAATCGACAGGACTGCATCGCACTGGAAAGCGGTGATGGAGTTCCAAAAGTATGATTTTGCGCTCGAATCCATGTGGAGCTTTGTCGATGACATCCTGTCGATCATATTCCGAAAAGATGAAGCGAAAACGACGGAAGGGTTTCGAAACTACCATAGCATGCTCCGTTCCGCAAAAATTGAACGCAGCATACAGCGTTGCATTATCGACTTAGAGGCTTCGGGCCAGCCAGTCCCGATCGTGGGAGTAGAGCCGATAGAGACCCCCGCGTCCGACTTGGATTCGCGTGTGAATATGGCTGAATGCGTAATAGCAGCATTGCTTAACGTATACCGAAACGACTACGTTATAAACGACCGCCAGCGCGTCCAAGTCTTCCTATCCCTCCCCTGGAATAGAACGGCCAATAAAAAGATCAACTTGCCACAGCACATTAAGCCTTTAATGGAGGAAATTCGCTGGACCAAAGAGAACTTAAGGAAATTCATCTCAAAGAGAATAGAGTGGGAGATGAATGGGCGCTTGAACGGACGCCCCCATTTTCGCGCTGGCACTGATGCTTGGGATGCTGTATTTCCGACAACTATTGAAAATCGCTCCTGCGAAAGACAGCATTCCCGGGAGGAGAGCTTTGACTACATTTTGCGGCACACTCAGTGGAGAGCGCGTGATCTTCAAACTGTGACACGGGAGTGTGTCTTGTCTTACTGCAATCAAGAAGACATATCTGTCGGAAGCTTCTTTCGTAGTAGACGGCAAATTTCTGAAAAAATTGTGATAGATTGCGTTGCAAGATTTTCCCAAGATACGGCACAGCTTCGACTGGAAGAAGCTCGCCGACGTTTTGCAGGGACGCATCAAGCATACTTTGAACAGGGTGCGATCTCATCAACTCTCCGGGGAATGAAGGTTCCTATGACAGAGGCGGACCTCAAGAAACGGCTAGCCCCCGCAGGAGACTATCAGGAGTTCTCGAGTATCCTGACCGCACTATGGGAGTCTGGAATCGTTGGAGTTCATATTTCTTGTTCAGATGAACAATTCTGCAGAGTAATCGAAGCATCATATGCGCAGGCAAAGAGTCGTCATCTATATCAAAAGAATGAGCGGCAGTACTTTTTTTTCCAGTACAACACTGATAAGTCGCCACAGCATTTAAAGGAAGGGTTCGATCACGAATCGTCAAATCTTGCCCTGAAGTATGTTCTACATCCGTGCTTTTTTGAATGCCTTGAGTGTCATGTAAGCAATCCATTCCCCATCGGCGTGTAGCGCTGGAATAATTCTTTATCATTGCTCACAATCGTCTAAAAGATGGTTAGGGGCTGCCAATTCAACTTGAGTGGCCAAGGCCAGCTTTTGTTTCAATGGCATCTGGTCTCCATAGACTTCACGTGCTCGAATACCACCAATGCTGTGCCCCATCATCTCCCCTCGATCGTCTGGGGATACGGCTGCGATCTTCAGTCGGCTCTCCCATGTGTGCCGAACCCCACCGATAGTATGTTCTGGCGACGGTAGCAGCCCGTTGTTGCGCATGTATTGGTTCATCGTCGCCGAATAGGTGCTCTTACCCCTGTAGCGCGGAAAGCCGTCGGGATGGCGCTTCGCCGCAGCCAGCGCCACGCCCACGAGGGGAACCTCGCGAACAGACGACGTGTTCTTGATCTCACGCCGGGTCTCGCCTTCCTCGAAGCGCAGCCGAAGATGCGGGATCGGGTGATCCAGCACGATCGCCTCCGGCGGCAGGTCACAGATCTCTGCTTGGCGGCATCCTGTTTCAAGGGAAATCAGCAGGATGTCCCGCGCTTCGTCGTTTGTGCCGTCGAACGCGCCGGGCGCGAACCACTTCTCGGTGATCCAATCTACCGGGATTTCGAGCTTGCGGCTCTCGGCCTTGTGCCGGTCCTTCAGCGAGACGCGGTGATACGGATACGGCGGATCGGGCTGCGCGATGCTCTCGTAGTAACGGCGCAGCATCCCGGCCATGTTGGCGAAATCCTTGTTGGCGCTCTCCATCGAAAGGTTCTCGGCGGCGATTTTCTTCTGCCACCAAGCCTTGTGCTTCAACGCAGCAGCGTGGTCGATCTCGGACACCAGCACATCCTTCCCGCCGAGCGCAGCCTGCAGGTTGGCCGCGGCGCGCTTGCGTGGATTGCGCCAGAGGCGCATCTGGTTCTCGCTCTTGTAGCGGTTGTCGTGGGCCGCAATACGCTCGACCTCTTCGACGAGGCCGGAGAGCCGCAGAGCAGGCTCCTCCACAGCGCCGAGGAGCGCCCTGGCGGTCTCCGTCGCGGGATCGGCGGCGGATGCCTCCACGCGCTCCAGAACGTCTTCCAGAGGCGCCTCCAGAAGGTCGGAAAGCGGCCTGTAGGCAAAGCCTCGGGCTTGCGCAATCTTCTGTGCCGCGCGATACGCGTCGGCCTCCTCTGGGCGCTCCTTGATGACGGTCATCTGGTCGAGCTCGGCGAGCAGCTTCGCCTTCACGTCCGGCAGCAGTTCCCGCGCGCGACGCTCGCTGTCGGTCTCCAGGCTGCGGTGAATCTCATTGCGTCCGGCGACAGCAAGATACCGCTTCGGCACGCGCATCCGCAGGTGCCAGGTTCTCCCGCGCTTGATCAGTCCCGCCATTCGTGGCACCTGCTTTTCTTGATTATTGTCGTCGAGAGCGGACCAACGGCCTGCTACACAATTTGCTACACATTCGGGCTCTTTACTGAAGTCCGATGATGGCAAAAACATCATATAAATAAGGCATTTTCAGCGCGCGGATCGTCGCATTCGAATCTCTTCGTCTCCGCCACCTTTCGCGACCGGGATCGAACTCGCCGATGACCGGCTCAAGGTCGGCGGCGGGCCGCTCAAACCGGGCGCTGAGGCTCCCGGCTCGCCGTCTCCGAGGTGTGATTGCTCGACAGGCTGAGGTCAACTTCCCATCAGGTCCTTGATTCCACCAATGAACGTCGTGTCGTCCTTGGCTTTTCGGTCTTCGAGCAGCGCATGAGCATCCTGGCCTGCGCGGAAGCGGAGGCGGTCCCCGCGCTCATTAACGGCCTGCCAGATGACCTCGGCGACGACGTTGGGGGAGGACGGGTTCGCGGCCAGCTTGCCGAACAACCGACCCATCGCCTCGGCGGTCGGTGCGTATTCCGCGAGCGTTTCATCCATCGCGAAATCGAAGGACCGCCCCCCGAAGTCGGTCTTGATCATCCCCGGCTGGATGATACGCACCCGGATGCCGAGCGGCTCCAGCTCGTAGTGAAGCGCCTCGGACAGGCCTTCGACGGCGAACTTGGTGCCGTGATACAGTGTGCCGAGCGGAAACGTGATCTGCCCGCCGATGGACGAGATGTTGACGATGGTGCCGGAGCGGTTCGCGCGCATGTGGAGCAGCACCGCCTTGGTCACTTCCAGAAGTCCGAGCACGTTGGTGTCGAACTGGCGGCGGATGCGTTCGGCAGAGAAGGCCTCGAGCGGGCCATAGGCGCCGTAGCCTGCGTTGTTCAGAAGCGCGTCAATCCGACCGAACCGAGTGATGCCCTCGGCCACCGCCGACGCGATGGACCCCGCGTCGGTCACGTCCAGCCGCGCGACCAGCACATTATCCAGCGCTCCGAGATCGGCGCCGGCAGACGGATCGCGCATGGTGGCCACGACGTTCCAGCCCTCGGACTGGAACCGCAGCGCCGTGGCCTTGCCGATGCCGGAGGAGGCCCCGGTGATCAGGATCGTGCTCATGAATGTCTCCTCAGGCATTCAGGTCGAGCATCCGCTCGATGCCGAAATTCGTGAAAATGGTACGCGTCACGTCGTGCAGCACGTCGTTGTAGCGGGTGATCTCGGGGCCGACGCCGGTATGATCGACGACGGTGCGGAAGGGTTTCTGCCCGAGTGGCATTTCCAGCAGGGCCATCACCGCCTCGGCGATCCGCTCGGGCCGCTGCGCCTGTGTGGCGTCGAGCATCTGGGCAAGGCCGGCGGCCGACATCGCGGGCACCTGCGCGAAGTCGCCGTAGCCGATCTCGCGCTCCGGATCGTTGGGGGCGACCATGCCGTCGAAGAAGGCCGTCGGCATCGCCCCGGGCTCGATGATGCAGGATTCGATACCGAAGCCCGACAGCTCCGTGCGGTAGCATTCGACGATGGCCTCCAGCGCCCATTTCGACGCCGAATAGGTGCCATAGAACGGCGTGGCGATCCGGCCGATCAGGCTGGAGGTATAAAGCACCGTACCGCGTCCTTGCTCGCGCATATGGGGCAGCGTTGCGCGCATCACCCGTTGCACGCCAGTGACGTTGACGTCGAAGACGTGTGCCATATCCTCGGGCGACATCAGTTCCTGGATTCCGTAGGAGCCGATCCCGGCATTGTTGAACAAGACGTCCAGACCGCCGAGCGCCGCGATGGCTTCGGCTACCCCGGCTTCAGTGCTGCCGGTGTCCCTGACATCCATCTCGACGATCCGTGCGCCGGCGGCCTCCAACTCCGCCACAGTGTCGGCGTTCCGCCCCGCGCGGCTGCGCACGCTGCCTGCCACCGCATGCCCCCGCTCCAGCAGCGCCAGCGCCGTGGGCTTGCCGAAGCCGCCCGCGATACCTGTGATAAACACCTTCGCCATCGTCGTCCTCCTCATGTGTTGGTCAGACCGACCTTAATGCGGCGGGGGCGTCCATTCTTTCTTGTTTGACCGGATTTCTTGCCTGATCCTCCAGAAGCGGAAAATTTCGTACAAGACGGCAAGGCTCCTGTGCTAGACAGGCCACAGGGAGGAAAGCATGGCCCACAAAGCCCTTCTGGATCATGTATCGGCTTTGCTCGACCGGGACAGCCGCACGCAGGGCGCCCTCGCGCACGCCCCAAGCGGCCTGCATTTCCTGCGGTTCGCGGCTCCGACCGGACAGGACGCGACCGTCTACCGCCCGCTTCTCTGCCTCGTTCTGCAAGGCGCCAAGGAGGTCTGCACGAGCAAAAGGACCCTGCGTATCGCCGACGGACAATCGCTGGTCGTCAGCCATGCCTTGCCGGTCGTCTCGCGCATTACCGAGGCCACGCCGGATCGTCCCTACGTCGCACTTGTCTTTCCGATCGACCTCGACCTCCTGCGGGGATTGGCCGCCGACGTGGCGCCCGCCCATGCCGCCAGTCAGCCTGACCCGTTCTCGATCTCGCTCTGCCAGACCGATCTTGAGATGGAGGGGGCGCTTCTGCGCTATCTCGGGCACTGCGATCACGAGGAGTCGCGCCGCCTGCTCGCCCCGATCACGGCGCGTGAAATCCATGCCCGGCTCCTCCTCGGCGCCCATGCCGAACCGCTGCGCAAGCTCCTTTGGCACGAGACGACGGCCAGCCGCATTTTCCAGGCCACGCGCGAGATCCAGTCGGACCTTGCCCGCCCCCTGGTGGTCGGCGCGCTGGCGAAGCGTGCGGGCATGAGCAGTTCGGCCTTTTTCGAGCACTTCAAGGCGGTCACCGGCACCTCGCCGCTGCAATACCAGAAGGACTTGCGACTCCTGCGCGCCCGCGACGCATTGCGCAGCACAAACGAGAAGGTCTCTGAGGTTGCGTTCGGGGTCGGATACGAAAGCTCGGCCCAGTTCTCGCGGGAATACGCCCGCAAGTTCGGTGTGCCTCCAAGACAGGACCGCTCCGTCCACGCAGCAGAGTAACTTTTCGTCATCTATAAGCCGATTTGGATGGCAGTCGCTTCTTGAGCAGATGACAAGTTCGAATTTATAAAAACTAATAAAGTCAATGTTTTATTGGGTAGAGATGGGGTGGATGCCGCTCTCCCCTGACGGCATCGCAATGTGCCAAGCTTGCGGTGTTGAATCACAAGCTGAAGGAGAGGGCATCCATGGGAGAAGTTAGCATCATCGGCGTCGATCTGGCAAAGAACGTGTTCCATGTTCATGGCGCTGCGGCGGATGGGTCCGTTGCTTTCCGCAAGAAGCTGTCGCGCCCGCAGTTTGCGCGGTTTATGGCGGACCAGCTGCCGTGCCTCGTGGCGATGGAGGCCTGCGCCAGTGCCCATCACTGGGCGCGAGAAATATCCCGCTACGGGCACGAGATCCGGCTGATCGCGCCGCATTACGTCAAGCCCTTCATCAAGCGCCAGAAGAACGACGCCGCCGATGCCGAAGCGATCGTCGAGGCGGCGCAGCGGCCCACCATGCGCTTCGTGGAACCGAAATCGGCATTGCAGCAGGCCCGGGCGGTGGCGTTCCGGACGCGCGAGCAGCTCGTGAAACAGCGCACCGAAGCCGTGAATGCGCTCAGGTCACATCTCTACGAGTTCGGCCACGTCGCCCCCGTGGGCATCGGCTACGTGCCACGCCTGGAACGGGTCGTTGAAGATCCTGACGCCGACATTCCTGATCTGGCTCGGGATATCTGCCATATGCTGCTCGAGCAAATCGCCCACCTGACCGACCGGATCAATGCGTTGAAGGCGCGGATCGCGGCGATGTCGAACGAAGCTGAAATGCCTCGCCAGCTGCAGACGATGCCGGGCGTTGGCCCGATCACCGCGCTTGCGGTCGAGACCTTCGCGCCGCCGATGGACCAGTTCCGACGCGGCCGAGACTTCGCCGCCTGGCTTGGCCTGGTGCCGCGGCAGCATTCCACCGGCGGCAAGCAGAAGCTGGGGAAGACCTCGAAGATGGGGCAGCGCGACATCCGGAGACTGCTGGTCATCGGGGCGACCGCTGTGATCCGCTGGGCCTCGCGCCGGGGAGCGCCGAAGGGATCGTGGCTGGCCCGGATGCTGGAGCGAAAGCCGATCCCTGTCGTCGCGGTCGCGCTGGCGAACAAGATGGCGCGCGGCATCTGGGCGATGCTGACGCGCGGAGAAAGCTATCGCGGCCCGGTGCTGATCGGCGCCTGATCGGGCCCCGAGCGGGCACTCGGGCCACCGAGTTGTGAGGAAGTCATGATCAGCATGGGCAAATGATCGACATGATCCGGGTCGGGCAAACCAGAAACCTTCTCCGAGCCTGGAGCTCGCTGTTGGAGATGTGGACCCGCTCCGCGCATCACCATCCCGGCCAGCGGCGCCACTCAGCCGCACTCACAGGCCTGACAAAAGTACGCACTCGATCACATGTCCAGACGATCAGAAATTCCTTGCAAACCGAGCGGCATCCACAAAAGAGGGTTGGATATCAGGCCCATCCCCTCCGCCACTTGCCCTTGAAGAACGTTTCTCCCCTTTCGGTCATCGTCGAAAGTTCTTTATGTTTTAGAGGGTTGTA
>CANMQJ010000051.1 GCA_947500005.1 uncultured Paracoccaceae bacterium
CCAAGGCGCGGTATGGCTCAAACCCAGTGGCCCAGTTTTACACCGGTACGTGGCCCCATTTTGCTCCGGGATTGACACCTTGGCGAACGGCAGCTCATCGGCGTCTATCCTGTCAGCCGTTTTGCCCTCTCCGCTATCCGGACCACTTGCGCACCTGCCTTCGCCGCAGCGCTCCGCACAACCACAGGCGCCTGCACCGCACCTCGTCCGATCGCTTCGCCTGTCGTGAGCGCACCGATCCGCGATCTGCCCTTGACGCCGTTCGTATTGAAGATGCCTCGCATGATCCCGGTCGAGCCAGCGACAACGGCGGGCGCGGCCACCACCATCAGGTTGCCCGAAATCCCCCGTACGATCAGGGGCGTTGCTGCGACAAAGCCCTTCGCCAGGAAGACCATGACGAAGAACGGCACCAGCGATCCGATGTTGGCGGCGGAGTTAGGATCGCCAAGCTGTGCCAACAGAGAATTTGCCATGCCGACCACAGTTGAAAACATAGCTGCGATGACGATGGGGTAGAAGGCATAGCTGACCGTCGTCGAAACCCACCTATGGAAGAAATCCTTGGTCGCGTCGAAGAGCGACAGTGCGATCATGATCGGAGCGAGGCCAAGCATGAGTGTCAGCATCATCTTGGCGAAGATGAGTACGATGCCGGTCATGAAGCCGAGAAGGCTGAGGAGCACCAGGCCAATGCCGCCGAGGATCGCTCCGGTCATCCAGTTGAGGTTGTTGCCGATAGCGTTAAGGTATTGGCTGAACTCTGTAATCAGTCGGTCGAATTCGGCTGCGAAATAGGTAGCGCCCGCCCCGCCGCCCCCGACTGATGAAATCAGTGCGCCCGCCACATAGTCGAGCCCGCCAATGACTGCATTTGCGACAGCGTTGAAGTTGGCCCAGTTGAAGGCGAAGAGCCCTATCAGCATCAGCTTGATCAGGTACCAGAAGAAACTTGCCCCATCCATGCTGCGGAACTGGAATGCCATGTTGATGCAGACGCCGATCAGCGAAAGCGTGACCATCAGCAGGACGATCGTGCCGGTATTGCTCGCCACGGCCCCGAACTGGGACTCGGCCGCATCGGCGAGGAAGCCGTCGGCGGTTCCAACCATCCAGCTGACGATGCTCATTACCAGTTGCCTTGCGCTTCGCAGATATCCTGGACGGCGCGGGCGATCTGGTTCTGTTCGTTGCGGAGGGCCAATTGGGCTTGAGTGTGCTCCGCTTGGGTGTCGCTCGCGAACTGTTCCTCGTACTCGGTCGAAGCGGCATCCCAAGACGGGAAGCGCACATCACAGCCGCAATCGCCACTTTCGTTGATCGTCTCCCATGACCGCAACTCGTAGAGACGCATCAACGTCAGCGCCTTGTAGGCTTCCCGCGGATTGATTTCGTCCATCCAGGTCGGGCGCGCCGGACGTTCGTTGCAGATCCGGTATTGTTGAGGCGACATATCGACTGTGAGATCGTTTGAGACCTGAGGCGAAGTCTGCGCCACAAGGGGGCCCGCCAAGGCGGCAAGCATGAGTGCGAGAATTGGTTTTCGCATCTGGGGGGTTCCTTTTTTACTCAGCGGCAACGGAGGGGCTCTTGTTGCCTCTGCCGTCGACCATGTCGAGATTCAAATCGGTGGTTTGACCCGGGAGAAAGAACTCGGTGATTCCGCGCGCGCCTTCATGGCGGCCTGCCTGAATGATCACGTCGATCGAGCCCTCGATATAATCGATCATGTCGGCATAGGTCATCGGCACATCGGTTTTCAGGGCGGCGATGGCGAGGCGGCGAACAGCAAGTTGTGGGGTCTCGGCATGCAGTGTGGTCAGCGATCCACCGTGGCCGGTGTTGATTGCCTCGAGAAACGTCATCGCTTCGCGCCCGCGGACTTCGCCTAGGACGATCCGGTCGGGTCGCATGCGAAGCGTTGAGGCCAAGAGCACATCGGCACTGCGGGCATCCGTGTCCCGGTCAGCGATCAACGTCACTACATTGGGCTGCTCGGGGCGCAGCTCGGCCGCCTCCTCGATGGTGATGATCCGCTCTTCGGGCGGGATCAGCGAAAGGATCTTGCGCGCCGCGACCGTCTTGCCGGTCGATGTGCCGCCCGAGACGATCATGTTGAGCTTGTTCTCGACGCAGAAGTGCAGGGCGGCGTTGATGTCGCCGGATGTCACCACATCGCGCAGCGCGGCGTTACGTTCGCGGCGCAGGCCTTCGAGGCTGCGCTCCTTGCCATAGAGAAACCCGAGCTTGATCGCCTCGAGCGGCAGGGAGGAGAAGAATCGCAGCGATATGGAGAACCCGCCTTCTACTGCCGGCGGCTGGATCACCTGCGCGCGGATTGGCCGGTCGCGATAGAGGATCGAGACCGAGACGATGGGCTTCTTGGTGCTGAGTGTGGTCGAGGCGGCGGAGGCGATTTGATTGCCGAGGTCCTTGATCTCGGTCCGGGTCAGCGGGCTGCCCAGTGCACGCATGAAGTGATCGCCCTGAAACTCTCCCCAGACTTGTCCGTCAGGATTGATGCAGATTTCGATCGTGTCGTCGCGCAGGACTTTGGGGCCGAAACGGTCGAGCGACGCTTCCAGATAACTTGCAGCCATGTCAGAAAATCTCGAGGTCACGATCAACCATGACCGTGATCCGTGTACCCTGATCGACATGTATCACTGGCCGGATCGCCAGATAGTCCTGCATCACGCTTTGCGTACTATCGCGCAGGTCGGTGCCGACATCACTCGCAACATCGGCCGCCGCCTCGCTGTCGATTTGACCCGCTGCAGCCGCAGGCAGGGCGCCGATCAAGGAGATCAGCGCGGCGGAGCCGAAGCGTTGCGCGAAACGGGTGTCGACAAACCCGGTGGTGCCAGTACGGCCGAGTTCGTCTCCACCGAAGGCGCTGATCTGCACGGTCTGATTATCGGGCAAGATGATCCGGTCCCATGCCACCATGACGCGCGATTGGGCGAGTGCGACATCGGAGCGGTAGCGCCCGATCAGCCGCGCGCCGCGCGGGATCAGGATACGCGTTCCATCGAAAGAATGGACGTCTTCCGAGACGATGGCGCGGATCGCGCCGGGCAGTGTGCTGTCGAGGGCCGTCTCTGTCACAGCCTGAATCATGGTGCCCTGAACAACCGTGTTCGATGGGTTCGCGATCACTTCGGCACGTGTCACCTGCGCAGGTTGTGCGCCCGAACGAACAAAGGCTTCATCTGCATTCAGGCGTGCGGCTTCCAGCGTGTTCTCCCTATCCGCACCCGCGCCCATCCCGGAGAAGGCGATCATAGGAGACGCGATACGCTCTGCGCGGGCCTCAGCTTCAGCAGCGCGCCGCCTTTCGAGTTCGGCCAGCCGCAATTCTTCTTCACTTGGTCCCAATGAGGTCGGCTCTGGTGGTGCAAGCCGTGCAAGTTCCAAGTCCATGCGGAGCTGATCCAATTCGCGATCCCGCTCGGTCAGTTGCCGCTCGAGGGCCCGCTGCGCCTCGGCAGATGCCTCCTGTAAGGTGGCAATTTGCGCCGTCAGGTCCGCAATAGCCTGCTCCGCCCCGCTATCCGCGGCCTCGGCCGGTCTTGCGCGCAGGTCCTCGAGTTCCGCTCTCAATGTCGCAAGACTTTCCATCAGCGCGAGTTCCGACTCGCTCGGACCTGTGTCCGCAGGCGGGGCTTGGCTGGGCTCTGGAGCAGAAATCGGCGCCAGATCTCCGAATCCGGGGCCGCTGCTCTGGAACTCTTCCGGCGCGGCGGTCGCCATTGGTGCTTCTGCCGACGGCTGCAGGGCAGCCCACGCCAGACCACCTGCTGCGGCGATGCCGACGACTCCAAGGATCGCGGCAAGCGGTGCAGGCCGCTTGTTTGCCTTCGCTTTGCCTGTCGATCCTTCGAGAGCCGCGAGGCGCGCGGCGAGGTCTTCCGTACCTTCGGTCATGATGTGGCCTGCCCTGCGTCCTGGACGCAAACCACATCTTCGCCAAGGCGAAGGACCCATTGTCGGTTGACGCCAGACACGCGGATGACGCCGTCACTTGAGGTGTGGCTGTTCACCGCGCGTTCTCTCCCGTTCGAATATCGGAAGATGGCGGGCACCGGCGCGTTCCGTGCAAACCGGAAATACGTGAAGGTACCATCATCCCAGATGGCCGTCGGCGTGAACTCTTCTCGGGCACTGACCGCATAGTTCGCGTTCGGCGCATCGGCCGCAACCGCCCTGGTGGGTTGCACGCGGTTTTCAGGATAGCGGAACTGCACGACATAATGCGGCGTCTCCCGGGCTTCGACGACATGGAAGTAGTAGGAGCGGCGGTTGGTGTAGACGGTGATGTTGGTGGCAACGCCAGATGCTGTTGGCTTGATGGCGAAGGCACGGCCACCCGGGACATCGTCGAATTGAAAACCGACCGTATCGCCGGCGATGATCGAGCGGATGGTTTCACCCTCACCGAATTCGACTGTGGTGACACGGGTCAGTGTCGTGACGACCCGGTAAACCTGGCCTTCGGTCCAGGTCGCCACGCGCACGCGATTATCGTGAGAGCCTGGACGGGGCGTGGTTTCGGCCATGGCGGTCGTTCCCGCGAGCGCGAGAATGCTGGCGGCCAACAGCGTAGAGATTGCAGTGCGAGTCATTCAGAACGGTCCGATCGGATGGCATATTGAGTGACGGTGAAACCGAAAGGGTTTTGCCAGACATCGTCGAGGGAGCGGGTCCGTTCCGGCTGAAATTCAAACATCAATGTGGCAGTGAACGATCCATCCTGTACCCCCTGCGGGCTTGTCAGGCGCTTTCTGAGCCGCACCTGGGCGCGGTTTTCGCCAATAAGGGTGATCGATGCGATCTCAACGGCCATCTCGGCCGCAGCCCCGTAACGCGTCGGCGGATAGCTCTCCTGCCCCGATGTCCACATCGCGCGCATGCTGGCCTCGGCCGACCCGGAAGACTGTGCCAGGACGCGGCGGACACGAAGATCATTGTCGAGCTGGTTGTAAGTCTCGCGGTCGAGAAGGTAGCGGTAGATTTGTGCTTCGATCACGGCTGGCCGTTCGGCAAGGGACACGGTTTCAACCGTGGCATTGGGGAGCGCCACCCCGGTCGCGGGATCGTAGGGGACAACCACGGGAGGCGGCGTCTCGACCATCAGCGCGACAGCCGCAGCCGTCAAACAACCAAATACGCCGAAGCCTGCCCCGGAAAGGCCGATCATCCGCCAAAGCTGTTCCCGGCGCAGGGCACCGTAGACAAGTTCCTCTTCCACGAGTTCGCGCGCAGTCATCACCCCTGCCCCACTCATGGCTCAAGATCCGGCAAGGTGAAGTCCATGTAGCGGCGTTCTTCAGCAACGGTGGCGGCGTCAACCACGCCTGCATTGCCAGCGCCTAGGGTTTGGATCGCTTCCAGCTCCCACATCCGGGTCATGGCGATGGCGAGTTCCGCCGTGACGCGCGTGTTATGATCCATCGAGGCTTTGAGATCCTCCATGTCCGGGATCATCTCGACCAGACGTTCCACTCGTTCGAGAGACTGTTCCGCCTCTGCGTGGCTGTTCTGCGCCGCCGCCGACATCACAGCACCTGTGGTTGCCCGGGTGGCCACGCCTTCAGCTCCCGGATTGCCGCTGGTGGCGATTTCGCGGAGAGAATCTTCGTCGAACCCTGCACTTGCCAGCGCCTGTTCAATCTGCGTGCGCATGGGCCCGGCATTGGGCCCGATGAGCGCGCTCCAATCGCCCGCCTGGATGCCTCGGATCAGGCCGGGGATGTCTTCGAAGTTGGCCTGAAGCAAGGTGTCGAGGTCCCCGCCCATGGCAAGCCCGAGGATGCTGCGCGGCCCGGTGAGCGAGGCATACATCTCGTTCAGCTGATCGAGCTGGCTTTGCAGCATGTTCAGTTGCTCCAACGCATTGTCCAGAAGATCGGTCTGGATCCCGAAATCCTGCAGCATCTGCTGAAGCTGGCGGATTTCCTGGGCAATGTTTTGGGTGTCCACCGTGGGCACACCCTGTGCCCCGGCAGGTCCGGTGACATTGAGGGCAAGTGCGAGAGCGATGCTACCGGCGAAAAGGGAACGGGGCAGGCGCAGGTTCAACGCAAATCCTCCTGACTAAAATCCATGTATTGCCGCTCGGCAGCTTGCGCTGCCGCCAAGGCGATCTGCTCGGCGCTGAGTGGCTCGGTTCGGGCGGCCTTGATCCGGGTCCGGATTGCAACCAGCCGGGCCAGTTCGGCCCGGGCATAGGTGTTGAGAGCGATGGCCTCGTGGAGATCCTCGGTCTCACCAATGCGGGTGATGATGTCCTGCACCCGCAGGGCGGCGGCACGGACCGAGACCAGCGAATAGTCGCCATAGACCCCTGCGCCGTGGGCCGAGAGGCTGAAACTCGCGTTGGCGAGGAGCACAGGGTCGATGGTGCCGAGCGCATCGATGCCGCCTACGGCCGCGAGGTAGCTGTTGTACTGCTGCGGGATCACCACGACATAGTGCTGGGTTTCCGCGAAGGGCGGCACACCGCCATAATCCTGCACATTGCCCGGACCGGCGTTATAGGCGGCGAGCGCATGGATGATGTTGCCGTCGAACATGTTCAGCATTTGTGCGAGGTATCGCGCACCGCCGGTGACCTGCAGATAGGGATCGTCGTAATAGGCCGGGTAGATCCCGAGATCGCCCGCGGTACCGGGCATGATCTGGGTAAGTCCGAAGGCCCCCACGGGTGAGCGTGCCCCAATCTGGAAACGACTTTCCTGCCAGATCAGCGCCTGCAAAAGGCAGCGCCATTGCACGAGCGAAAGGCCCGCACGGCCGACCCCGGACAGACTATGGGTGTCGCGTGCTGCGCGGATGATCAGCTCCTCGATCCCCTCCCGGGCATCGCCGAACATCCGCGCCGCCGCTGGATTGGTGTCCTCGGGTGCATAAAGACTGGCGGCCGCGCTTTCGACGTCGTCAACCGCCCCCTGCCCCGCCTCGAGCCCGGCCACGGTGCCGGCCACATCTCCAGCGCCAAGCGACATGGCATCCATCAGCCCTTCGAGGGAGGCGAGTTGCTGACGCTCGATCTCGGCCAGTTCCTCCTCGCGGCTTAGCCGGTCCTGCTGCAGTGTCAGGTCCCGATCGGTCTGCTCGAGGATCGCCTGCCGCTCTGCGAACAGGCGCAGATCGAAGGTTGGCACGCCCTGGGCGACCGCCGGCCCCGCCGCGGGAACTGCCAGTGCAAAGCCGATCATCGAGAGAGGAAGCCAGGTCCGCATTGGCTCAACTGCCCGCACCCAAGAGGACGAAATCGCAGGCCGTGTCGCGGCGCGTGACTTCCGCCCCCATGGTCGAGATCGTGGCGGTGGCGGTTCTTGCCTGCGCAGGAGCCTCGCGAAAATTAAAGCAGTTGGCTTGCGGGGGGTTATGCTGTGCACAGGCTGTCAGGGTCAGGCCGAGCCCTAGCAGCACGACGCTGCGAATGATGGTACTGGTCATGTCACTCTCCAGAAATCAGGACGTTCGCGATAATCGGCGCCGGCAAGCGCTTCGCCCTTCTCCATTCCGCCAAGGATGGTCACGAGCGGGCCGAGCGCGCTGAGATCGGCATCGATCACGACGGAACCACGGTCGTCGCGTACAAGTGCGAGCCGCGAGGCCGAGCCGACGCCCAGAAGCACGTCGAGCTCTTTCTCGGTCAGGCCGAGCATCGAGTAATCTGCAGCCGAGGCGCGAATGTTGGGCAAAAGCACCTGCGTCGGCACGGCTTCGACGATGGTCTTGCCGGTCCGGGTGCGTTCGAGCTGACTGGCATATTGGGTCATCATGACGACGACGGCGTTCTGCTTGCGGGCAGTCACCAGCCAGTTCGAGAGCCGTTCTGCGAAATAAGCGTTGTCGAGCGCCTTCCATGCCTCGTCGATGACGATGATCGTGGGCTTGCGGTCCTCGATCACGCGCTCGACCCGGCGGAAAAGATAGGACAGGACCGCCATGCGTTCCCGCTCGCTCTCGGAGTCGAGGATGCCGGTCAGATCGAAGCCTGCGACATCGCCGTCAATGCTGAAGCTGTCCTCGGAGTTGGCCCCGAAGATCCAGCCATAGCGGCCCTCGGCCGTCCACTCCTGCATACGCTCGAAGAGATCGCCCTCGTCATCGGTCGAGACCAGCAGCGAGGCGAAATCCGACCAGTTTCGCAGGCCCGCATGTCCTGCGCTCGCGTTCTGGCGCACGACTTCCTGCAGTCGGTTGGTCTGAATCGGAGTTAGCGGTCGATCGCGCCGCTCTAAGAGGCTCGCGAGCCAATCAGCAAGCCATGCTTGGCCCCGCATGTCGATCTCGGTCTGGAGCGGATTGAGGCCCGTGGGCCGTCCGGCACGTATCGTCGAATAGCTGCCGCCGAGCGCACGGACGGCCATCTCCATGCCCGCGCGATAGTCGAAGACGAAGACCCGCGCACCTGCCCGCCGTGCCATGGTCATCAGGAAAGCCGCCAGTACGGATTTACCGGAGCCGGGGCGGCCCAGGATCAGCGTGTGCCCACCTGTGGGCTCGCGATCCGGCGCGCCCTGTTCGTGGAAGTTGAAGCGAAAACCACTGCGCTCGGGCGTCGGGAAGAGTGTGATGGGCACGCCCCACGGCACTTCCTTGCCAGTCTTGCCGAGCGGGGTGCGGTGAAAGGCGGCGAGATCGGTGAAGTTGTGGTTTGTGATCGCTGCCTTGCGGCTTCGCGCCCCGGTATTGCCGGGATGCTGCGCCATGAAATGCGCCCGCGCCCCGAAGGCCTCCGAGATCAGGTTGATGCCGGAGGTGGCGGAGATGTTGCGGATTTCGGCCGCGATGTCGTCAAGCGCCGTCTGGGTTCGGGCATAGACGGCCACGGTCATGTGGTGCTCGCCGAAGATCAGGCGTTTGGATTCCAGATCGTCCTGCGCGAGTTCCAGTTCCTGGGCGAGACTGACGGCTCCGTCATTGGCGGCCTGCATTAGCCGCAGCTGCCGCTTGATCCGGCCCGCCATGATGTTGGCGTTGATCGGCACAAAAGAGTGTGTGACCACCATGTCGACGGGCAGATTCAACTCGTCGAGCATCAGGCTATCTGTCTTGGCGGGGTAGTTCTTCACCGCAAAGATCGCCCCGAGCTTGTCGCTGACGGCACCGTCCGAGAGTGCGATGGTCGTGCCGCGGAAGGTGACGCGGGTATTTGCTACGTCCTCGGCGATCACACCGAGGCGCGACCGGGGGAAGAGCGGGTGCTCCTCGCCCGTGTTGAGTGAACCGAGGAAGCCCAGAAGCTCTCCGGTGCTTGCAGCCAGCAGGCGGGGCTTCAGCTCATCGAAGGAGGACAGCAGAAACCCCACAACCTCGTCGAGCTTGCGCAAGCGGCGGGTGGTGTCGGCCGCGTGTCGCGAGCGAGACGCCCCAAGTCCGAACGGCAAGCGGCTGCCGGTCTCAGGTCGCCTCAGCACCGTCAGGGTCAGCGTCTTGTCGCGCAAACCCGCGCGGCCGAGATGCGCGTGCCATCGTTCGTCGACGGCAGCCGCAAACCCTTCGCCCGGAACGGGCGGCAGGGTCACATCGACCGCTTTCGAGACCTTGTGCAGGTAGAATGAGAACTCGGTCCCGACCTGCGCCACGATGCCAGCCAGCAACCCCCCGATCCGGTCCAGATGCCCGTCCTCGCTCGTGGTGCTGTTCACCCCTTCGAGGCGGATGCACTGCATCAGCTCGTTGCCGCGTGTCCGGATCGTTCGGTCGTTTACGAGGCTCACATAAGGCAGCATCATTGAGAGCCGCTTCTCGCCCTTGACCCATGAGGGTAGCGCAGTCAGCGGATCGAGCGCCTCCGCCACGTCATTGGCAAGTCCATCACGGGGCATAGCTGTCGCCTCCGTGCAGCTTGCGGTTCGTCGTGGGCGGGGTTTCCTGCAAGGTGATCACCAGGACATCGAGGAAGTTCGGATCCCAGTCCGCGGCTTTCCAAAGCGCCGGCCAGGCCAGCCCCGCGAAGACGGCCACCACCCAGCTCTGCACCCAGAGGAACAGGAGAGTAGAGCCGAAGAGCCAGACCATGGCATACATGATCGGCAAGCCCATCAGCTTGGGTGGCCTGAGAAGGCCGATGAACACGCGGGACTGGTCAGCCATGGATGGAGCTCAGGTCGTCCAGATGGCGGCGACGATGGTGGGTGCTGCGGCGATGCCCGCGATTGCAACCACGACCCAGAGGGCCTGACGGAAGTCGAGGATGCCAAAGAGCCAGGAAAGGAACACCCCGATCAGCGCGAGCGTTCCGATCACGATCCCCAAGGGACCGGTGATCGCATCGACAATTCCTTGAAGCAGGGTCTGCACCGGCGAGAGGTCGATGCTCTGCGCAAGCGCTGGACCCGCCAGCACGATAAGGGCCATCGCGCCGAACGCGGTGATCGCCCGCGTGCGGAGCACGCTTTGACGTTTCCTCGATGTCATGAAAGATCTCCTCTGAGCCGCTCAAACACGGCGGTCACACGGGCCACATGCCCTTGGGTTTCGCGAAATGGGGGGATGCCGCCGTGGCGTGTGACCGCCTCCGGACCAGCGTTGTAGGCCGCAAGGGCCAGAGAGCCCTCGCCGAACTGGTCGAGCATCATCAGCAGGTAGCGAGCTGATCCGTCGAGGTTCTGCGCAATGTCATGTGGGTCCACGCCGAGATCGCGGGCGGTATCCGGCATAAGCTGTCCGAGGCCTATAGCCCCGACAGGGCTACGTGCTGCGGGATTGTATGCGCTCTCGACTTCGATATTGGCCCGGTAAAGGAGCGCCCAATCAGTGACGGAAAGTCCTGCGCGACGCAGCGCACCATGCCCGGCATACCGTAGAGCCGTAGTCTCGATCGCATGGAGGATTTCTGGGGTGGCGCGGGCGGCAGATCGAGCCGGGATCGCTGTCTCGCTCGTTGCGTCAGGGACGCGAGGTTCTGCGAAGAGAAAAAGGCGCCCGTTTGCCTCTTGAGAAGAGGAAATCAATTGGCCGTCAGGACCAACCGAGAAGATGAAACCGTCGGCCAGGGCCGGGGGCGCGGAACAAACGCCTGTACCCAAAGCAACGACGAGCGCAGTCGCGCGGTCAGCTGCCTTTGACCGGAGGCGCGGCGTGGCGCTCGCGGCCACCTTCTTCAAGTGGGATGCTAGCGGTCGTACAGCCCATGTCGGCCAGGAAACTGACAAGGCCAACGATGGTTTTGAAGTCGCGGAGCTTGAGGACGCTTCGGCTGGTGACGAGCATCTTATCGTCACGCCCATCAGTGGCGACGGCGCGGATGACCCACGAGCCGTACCAGCTGTTATGGCGCTTCTCTGCTCTCTCCTTGCAGACCACCTCAATGAGGTAGCCCTCGGCGAGCAAGCCGCGCAGTCCGTCTTCTGTAACCACATTCGGGGCTTCTTCTATCATGGCCTTCCCTTGGGTCCTTGTTCTGCCTGGGTGCAGTATCAGGCCCACGGGGTCGCAACACCGTGAGCGATACAAAACAACATTAATGATAGCAAGACAATAATAACGTGTTGACGAAGTTCGCCTTGCTCCGATAACGGTGATAGCCGACAGAATGATAATCTTAAAGGCGGCAAAGGAGTTTTGCCCTGCGGTTGTTTATTGCGCGCAACGCACCGTTGCTGTTCGCGTTCCTGCTTGGAAGCATGCCGATAGCCGCGGCAGCAGATTGCGTACCTCCCGAACGACCGTTCTTGCCTCAGTCGCGAGAAGACATTCGTGCCTATGCCGATCTGCTGCGTTCTGATTTCGAGGACTACATTGCCGACATTCAGGAATACTTCCGCTGTCTTGATGCCGAGCGCCAACGGGCGTTTCAGGAGGCGCGCGAGGTCAGTGAAGACTATGGAAAACTGATCGAGCTATTGGACTGAGCAACCGCATGGGCTTAACCGCCGTCGAGATCCTCGTAGTAGACGAGTGCGGGCATGTTGCGGCGCTGATGCACGATGCGCAGGATGACTGCCGCGCCATCCGCCGCATCGAGCCGCTTGTAGAAGATCACGTGTCGCTGGCAATTGACGGACCGCATCCCCGGGACAAAGAGACTCCTGTCCCGGCCCGCGTCGGGATCCCCAGTGATCCGCTCGAAGGCGGTGACCAACTGGCGGTAATAGACGAGCCATTGGTCCCTGCCCCATGTTTCGACGGTGTAGGTGCGTATCTCTTCAAGGTCGGACTTGGCCTGTCCGGAAAGCCGAATCGTCATTCGGGTCAGCGATCAAACGCATCCGGTTCGAAGGCTTGGGCATCGAACTCGGCGAAATCCCCATTCTCGGCCAGGGTGGCTGCCATCTCGAGATCGGCCTTGAGGGCATAGAACTGCCGCGCGCCATCCTTCTCCATCAGCATCCTTACGCCGGCGCGCACGACTTCGCTCAGATTGGCGTAGGCGCCGGACTCGATCTGCGCCTGCACATATTTCTGCATCGGTTCGGTCAGGTGGACGTTTGGCATCAGACTCTCCTATCCATGCTCAATCGTATCAGATACTGCCATAAGTCTTCAAGCGCATGTTCGATCCCAACATAGGCCACAACACAGGATCGTTGCTCCACCCGCCCTTCCGTTCCCGGATTCCAGCCGGAGAACCGGGCTCGACAGTTTTCCGACACTGCCCTTCCCGGGACCATGGGCGCTGCGACACGCCGTTTGACGGGCTCATGCGGTCTGTTCTTCCGTGACCGGTTTCGTGGCCGTATTGGAACGCCATATTTTCTTTTTGTAACAGTTGTTTGTTTGGCAATGGACGTGAAAGGAGGCCGCAATTTTGGCCGCTTCCAGGACGCCTCAAGAGCTCAAACCGTCATCAGATCTTGGAAGCCGTCACGCGACACAAGCGAACAATCGCAAGTCGCCATCAATCAAATCGCCTTGCTATCGGTAATGTTGTTTCGTATCGCTGCACCATTATAGATGGAGTCGGCATCATGAAGCACGTGATCCACGGCGTGGCAACAGCCACGGCAATAAGCATATCCGGACTAATGGCCTCGTCAGGTCCGGCTCAGGCCTATCAAGTGGACTGTGCGATCCTCCTGTGCCTTGCGGGCGGCTGGCCTGCCTCCGCGCCCTGCGCCCATGCCAGAGCGGTCTTTATTCGGCGGATCACGCCATGGCCGATCGAGCCGCCCCTACAAATCTGGCGGTGTCCGATGGGTGTGTCGTTCAACGAACCAAGTCCGTTGTCGCCTATGGAACGCCTTTATGACATCACGTTTCGCGATCCGCCCGAACCGCAGGTATCGACTCCGATACCCCTTGTTCGCGTCCAGGCGGATGAACAAGCCGACATCGACATCTCAGGCGACGCCTTTGATTTCGTGCGCAGCATTCGCGTCTATCACATTCAGTACCGCCAGCATGAAAACCGAGATGGCGACTGCAATCGCACCGATTCCACGCGATTGGGGTCCTACGGAGTGCAGGGCGACTACCGATGGACAAGATCCAACGTGGGCCAAGTGCCGGCTGCATCTGGCCTGAGCATCCCGAATGGATGCGGCAGCTACTTCTACCGCTCCGTCTTCGTCGACTGGCGTGATCACGCCGGGAACTATGGTTCTGAAGAAGTTCGCTACTGACAAAATCTGCACGCGGTCTTGCCGCGCGCGTCATCACAACCCCGCACGAAAGGCTGTGCAAAGCCCCCAAAAAGGAGACGACGCCAGACCGTGAAGCCTGACGCCGTGCTAGAAAACTCCGTGAACAAGAGTTTCCTAGCGCACCGCTAAAACACCTGCAACCAGCAAAGTTGTTTTGCTGGCAAGAATGTTGTTGTCTCACGACATGGCGTCGGTTCTCCAAGGAGACCTCGACCATGGAACCTACGACCGGCCTGATCCTGCGACGGATCACGCAGACAAATCTCTCTGTCGCTGCGCACAAGCTTGCTACCCTCATCCTCGATGCCATCGCCTGGAAGGATGGCTACAACGGTTTGTCGCGCGGAACGGCAGCCTTCACCCTCTCTGCCCTAGCGGAGAAGATGGGTGTCTCACGACAATATCTTTCGGTTCTTTTGAGCGAACTTGAGACGTCGGAGTTGCAGCTCGAGCGGGCAAAGCGGAATGGAAAGTTCGCACCCTTGTGAATCCCGGAGACAAATTGGACCACAGAAACGGCCGGATGATCTGGTCGTAGCGGAGTAAAATTCCGCCACTTT
>CANMQJ010000052.1 GCA_947500005.1 uncultured Paracoccaceae bacterium
GGCCGGAAGCGACCACCGGCAGCCGCAGGGACACTTAGGGACAGTTTTCCCATTATCCCCCGTATACGGGAGCAGAACGCCTATACGGTGGATAGTCTGTTTTCTGTCCCTTTTTGTCCCTTTCGAGCATGAAGGCGCAGATGGTTCAAACGCACGACGTTGCTTACTCATCAGGCCGCCATTCTACCTTCTCGCCCAACCCGCTTTCCAACTGGCGTCTCGCATCCGCTGCCGTGCCCGACAGCCAGTACGCAAACTGCCAGGACCGGCCGCGCCCGGGTCGCTTGTAGGCAGCCGATTTAAGCGACATTTCCCTATAAGGGGTATCTATAGGGTTTTGTCGCTTAAATACGCCGCGCTCGAAAGCCGGCTTCGCCTGGTTTGCGGATGTGAACATTCACGGATGCAAAATTGCTGGGCACCCGTTTCCACGGCGCCTCGGCAACGTGTCCTGGTGTGGACTAACCGTTCTCCGCGATCTCGGCATCGTAGGTCGACGCCCAGTCATCTTACAGATCGCGGGTCTCCTGGCCGTTTCGCGCCTTGAAGACGTCATCAGGAAATCTCTCAGCACGTATCAAGGGACTCGGCTGATCGCAGCGGTTTCAGACGTTTTCCCATTGGGCCGATCGAGGCGTGGTCCAGTCAAGGATAGATGAACAGGAAATCCTCTTCACCGATGACCGAGCTGTCAACATCCTCCAGACAGATACTGCCATCATGCCAGCGGATCATCGTGTCCAAGCCATCCGCTTCGATGGTAAGCGCGTCGAGGGACAATCCGTCGAAGCGAAAACCGTCCACGCCATCCATGTAATCCGTGATCGTATCATCGCCCATCACGAAATTGGGCCGGAAACGGAACAGGTCCGATCCCGCGCCGCCAGACAGCAGGTCATCACCCATGCCACCGTCGATCGTGTCGTTGCCAAGGCCGCCCTGAACCACGTCGTTCCCCCAGCGACCGCGCAAGATGTCGTTGCCGTCGATCGCGGTCAGCGTGTCTTGCCCGAACCCCCCGATAACGGTGTCACTTCCACTGTCGGCGGAATCGACGAAGAGGTCGTTGCCCTGGTTCGTCCAGATGAAGTCATTGCCCGCACCGCCATTCAGCGTGTCGTTTCCATCGCCGCCGAACAAGGTGTCGGAATCGGCCCAACCGGCAAGCCAATCCGCCCCGTCACCGCCATCGATCACGTCATTACCGTCATGACCGATCAGTACGTCCGAGCCACTGCCGCCTGCGATATGGTCGTCGCCATCCAGAGCTTCGACAGTATCGTTACCGGGGCCGGCAAGCAGCGTGTCGTTCCCGATATGCCCGTGCAGTTCATCCGCGCCGGAGCCGCCGAAGATCGAATCCGCCCCCGCATCCCCATGGAGCGTGTCGTCGCCATCGCCGCCGAAGATCGTGTCGTTTGCCGCGCCGCCGTAAATCGAGTCGGCATCTGCCTGGCCCGACAACAGGTCGCGTCCGGAATGGCCATACATCACGTCGCGGCCATTGCCTCCGAACGCGGTGTCATTGCCGATGCCCGCGTATAGCGAGTCGTTGCCGTCCTCTCCGGACAGACGGTCATTTCCCGCTTGTCCGCGCAGGATGTCCCAGCCGTCGCCCCCTCGAAGGTCGTCGCCATCATCGCCGCCATTCATCGTGTCGGCGGCTTCTCCGCCTAACATCAGATCGCTACCCGACCCGCCCAGAAGAAGATCACGCCCCAGACCGCCGTCGAGCGTATCGTCGCCATCAAAATCGTCTTCCAGCCGATCATTGCCTCCCAGGCCGATCAGCATATCGTTGCCGGAAAAGCCCAGCAGCGTGTCATCGCCGGGTCCGCCAATCAAGACTGCCATCTCTTCATTCCCCCAAGGCCATCATACATGGCGCAGGGAATGGCGGCTACGACGTTAGTTCATGCAGGTTCGACACCTGTTTCAGTGCAACCAGCCGCAGCAGCCGTGACAAGAGTGACAGTTTTCCCATTATCCCCCGTATAGGGGAGCGAAAACGCCTATACGGTGGATAGTCTGTTTTTTGTCACTTTTGTCACGCCTGTCGCAACCGGAGGCTCAGCTGGTTTAAACGCACGACGTTGCTTACTCATCAGGCCGCCATTCCACCTTCTCGCCCAGCCCACAGTCCAACTGGCGTCTCGCATCCTCGGCCGTACCCGACAGCCAGTACGCAAGCTGCCAGGACCGGCCGCGCCCGGGTCGTCTGTAGGTAGCCGATTTAAGGGACATTTCCCTATAAGGGGTACTTATAGGGTTTTGTCCCTTAAATACGCTCCGTTGGTACGCCTTCTTTGCCTGCTCGACATTTCCGAAGAGAGCGGGATGCAGGGCGGCCGCATCCGCCGGACTGTCAGTGGCAATCCCGCGAAGGAGCATCGGCTGGAATACGTCCGGCTGCTCCAGCTCCCACGGCGTCAGCCTGCCATATTGGAGCGGCAATGCCACATCGGCGAGCACATGCACCTCCAGGGGGTTCTCGGTGGACCGGTTAACACCGCGCCCCTTGCCGATCACTGGCACGAGTTCGTCGTCGCAGATCGCCGCGCGCAGGATCTCTGCCGTCTCGTCGCCATGGCGCACCGCGGCAAGACCTCGGGGAGGACCCGAGCGCATGTGAACGCCCAGGCCAGACGCACCCTACGATACAAGTCCACGGTGAAAATCCTCCCGCCCTCCCTGTCGCCAGAAAGGGCAAAGGTGGACCACTTTTACGCCGCCCGCAGCGGGCTCATCCCGCCGCTACCGTGGCCGACTTTCTCTGGCCTGCTGCCGGTTCCGTGGACACGGGGTTAGGTTTGCATAGCTCGTTCCTCGAACGCCATGGGGCTGAGGTAGCCCAGCTTCGAGTGGCGTCGTCTCGGATTGTAGAAGCGCTCGATGTAGTCGAACACGTCGGCGCGTGCCGCGTTGCGGGTGCGGTAGACCTTGCGGGCTGTCCGTTCGGTCTTCAGCGATGAGAAGAAGCTTTCCATCGCCGAGTTGTCCCAGACGTTGCCGGCCCGGCTCATCGAGCAGGTGATGCCGTTGTCGAGCAGCAGGCGTTGGAACTGCTCGCTGGTATATTGCGAGCCCTGGTCCGAATGATGGAGCAGCGCGTCGGCTTTCCCGCGGCGCCAGACGGCCATCATCAGCGCGTCCATGACCAGTGAGGCGTCCCGATCCGCCTTCATCGACCAGCCGACGACGCGTCGTGAAAAAAGGTCCAGCACGACCGAAACGTAGAGCCAGCCCTCGGCGGTCCAGATGTAGGTGAAATCGGCCAGCCACTTCTGGTTCGGTCGGTCGGCTTGGAAATTGCGGTCGAGGATGTTGTCGGCGATCACCGACCGTTCGCCATCGTCCTTGGGCTTGCCGCGCCGCTTTGGCCGCGCCCTCATGGCGTTCTGCCGCATCAGGCGCTCAATCCGGTGCAGCCCGCAGGCCAGCCCGTTCTCGAGTACATCGCGCCAGACCCGGCGGGCGCCATAGGTGCGATCGCTGGCCTTGAAGCTCTTGTCGATCTCCATGACGAGCTTCACGTCGTAGCTCGCCCGGGCGCTGATCGGTCTTCTGAGCCACGCGTGGAAGCCAGACCGAGAGACGCCCAGCACGTCGCACATCCAGCTGACCGGCCAGATATGCCGATGCTTCGCAACGAACGCGAACGTCATGTCGCTTCCCGCGCGAAGTAAGCGCTCGCCATTGTGCTTGAACCAATGGCGCACATGGCTCGCCCTTTTTTAGGATGTCACGCTCCGCCTTGAGCCGGGCGACCTCTTTCTTCAGGGCCGCGATCTCGGCCAGTTCGGGGCGTTGCTGGCCATTGCCGGGGAAGGCAGTGGCAGGCGCCGCCGTCGCTTCACGCATCCACCGCCGAAGAACACTCTCCGCCAGATCCAGATCCCGGCTCGCCTGGGACACCGTCACGCCCCGCTCGGTAACCAGCTTCACCGCCTCGATCTTGAACTCGCGGCTGAACTTCCGTCTCGTCATATCCACTCTCCAGTTCCATGGTCACGATCTTATCTTCGTGTCCACGGAACCGGCAGCAGGCCACTCACCGCCGTTCTCACTCTGGTCCGATCATGTCGATCAACACCGAGGGCGGTGATACGGTTTGCAACTTTACGGCCATTGCCAACTGCAATAGGTCGACGTTCTTAACTTGGTACCTGTAAAGGTTTTCTTACAAAGCATGACTGACCTCTCAATTCGATCGCTGGATGACCTCACCATTGACGAAGCCTCCCGGCCCAAAGCGCCGAAGGTTGCAGCGGCAACAGACATGCATCGTCGCCAAGGTCGACAGCTGGCGGCAATTCACCGTCACTATCTGATGGAGATGGCCCAGATCGGTGCAGTGTTGGCGCGGATCGAAGCGAAGGACACTCCACCCGAGCACCTGAAGAAGATCGTACTTTCACTCGATATGGCCGAGAACTTTCGAGCGTTCGGAACTCTTTGCGGGCGAGAATGCCAGGTGCTCAAGTTTCACCACGACATCGAAGGTGCCGACATGTTCCCCCGGATCGAGGCGGTGGGCGGAGGTATGTTCCGAGAGGTTGTGGCCAAGCTGCTTTCAGAGCACGAGGTGGTACATGAATTGCTCATCCGACTCGGTCAAGCCGCACACGCGTTGGCGGAAGATCCAAGAGAGGCGAACTTCGTTCGGGCCGCCAGAATATACAGAAAGCTGGAAGAGGTCGTACGCTCCCATTTTGGCTATGAGGAGACGGAATTGGCGGAGGCCATCGGGTATTACCTCGGAGCGATCTGATGGTGCACCTTGAATAGCTATGCAGCCTCGATAAAAATCCACTTTCGGCCTACTTGCCTCTGGTTCTCGTTAGCTGTGTGCCTGAAGTTGCAGAGAATGTCGTGTCTCCTCTTCCAGCTTCACTCCCAGTTGAAGATTCCCTCTGTTCCTGTCGGCTGGTGAGCCCTTGAGCGAAGGCATAGGACGACCAGCCCCAGCGATCTTGCCGGGACCGGTCCCACTGCCTTCAGCTGTCCGTGTCGGCCGGAGCCGCCCCGTCGCTTCAGGCCCCCGAGGTCGTGACGACCCTCGCCTCAAGGTCGGCCGCTACTTGCGACACCGGGTCTGGTGCCGGGGAACGCGCTTCGGCCTTTCGGACTGCGCCTGGCATATGTCCCCGCCCCGTGGTGTGCCATCCGACATTCGGCGCCACGGTCATGTAACCCTCCACCGATACGGGCCAGGCGCGTACGCAAAGGATGCGGGCCTGACAAAGCCAGTATAACCAGCACCTTAACGCATTGAAATATATACATTTTACGACATCTTCCGACAATCGCCGACAGATGCTCATTGATCGAGCTCGCTTGGCCTGGTGCGGCTGCGGCAGAGAAAGTTGGAGACGGGCGCCGGATCGGGCGGATCTGGGCTACACAACTCGGTCGATCGGAGCGGTACTGCGGCTTCGCAAAGGAGGCAGACATGACGACCCTCGATCCCATCCCCGCGCGCCTGGCCGCGCTCAAGACGACGCCGACGCCGGAGTTGAAGGCGCAATGGCGCGAGCTGTTCGACAGCGAGCCGCCGCCCTTCAACCGCCGCTATCTCGAAAGCCGCATCGCCTATCGCATCCAGGAACTGGCCTATGGCGGGCTGAAGCCAGAGACGATCCGGCGGCTTGAACGGCTGGGCGAGGAACTGGACGGCGGCGACAGGAAGAAGCGCGGCATCCGTGCCGATCGCGACCGCCCCATCACCGGGACGCGCCTCCTACGCGAGTGGCAGGGCGTCGAGCAGGTCGTCACCGTCACTGCCGACGGGTTCGAGTGGCAGGGGCGGCCCTACAAGTCGCTGTCCGCCATCGCGCGGGCCATCACCGGCACGCGCTGGAACGGCTGGATCTTCTTCGGGCTCAAGAACCACAGGGGGCGGACATGACGAAGCCGCCCGAGAAATCGAAACTTGTCCGCAAGCTGCGTTGTGCGGTCTACACTCGGAAATCCTCCGAGGAAGGTCTGGAACAGGAGTTCAACAGCCTCCACGCCCAGCGGGAGGCCTGCGAGGCATACATCGCCAGCCAGCGCTCCGAGGGCTGGGTGCTGGTCCGCGATCAGTATGACGACGGCGGCATCTCCGGCGGCACGCTGGAACGTCCCGGCCTGCAGCGGCTGCTGGAAGACATCGAGGACGGACTGGTCGATGTTGTGGTGGTCTACAAGATCGACCGCCTCTCTCGGTCGCTGGCGGATTTCGCCAAGCTGGTCGAGGTGTTCGACCGCAACGGGGTGACCTTCGTCTCGGTCACGCAATCGTTCAACACGACCACGTCCATGGGGCGGCTGACGCTGAACATCCTGCTGTCCTTTGCCCAGTTCGAGCGCGAGGTCACGGCCGAGAGGATCCGCGACAAGGTCGCCGCCAGCCGAAAGAAGGGCATGTGGATGGGCGGTGTGCCGCCCTACGGTTACCGGGTGGAAAACCGCAAACTGGTCATCGACGAGGAACGCGCCGCGCATATTCGCTGGATCTACGCCCGCTTCCTCGAGATCGGATCGGCCACCGAAATGGCACGCGAGATCGATACGCGCGGCATCCGCACGCCGCGCGGCAACCGGATCGACAAGAAGTACCTCTACCGGATGCTGAACAACCGCGCCTATATCGGCGAGGCGGTCCACAAGGGCAACAGCTACCCCGGCGAGCACGACACGATCATCGACCGCGAGACATGGGACCGGGTCCATGCCATCCTGCAAGAGAGCCCCCGCAAACGGGCGGCCCGGACACGCGCCGAGACGCCGGCGCTGCTGAAGGGGCTGCTCTACGGGCCGGACGGCGCCGCCTTCTCGCCGACCCACACCCGAAAGGGCGGGCGACTGTATCGCTACTATGTCAGCCAGACAGTGCTGAAACACGGCGCCGGATCATGCCCGGTCGGCCGCGTCCCTGCAGGCGAGATCGAGGCCGCCGTCATAGACCAGCTGCGCGCCGTGTTTCGCCAGCCGGAGATCGTGGCGGGGACGTGGAAGGCGGCGCGCAACCACGCCGACGACATCACCGAGGCCGACGCCCGCGCGGCCCTGCAGCAGCTCGATCCGCTGTGGGACGAACTATTCCCCGCCGAGCAGGCGCGCATCGTGGTGCTGCTGGTCGAGCGGGTGGACATCGGCCCGGATGGTCTGAACGTCCGGCTCCGTGTTGACGGCCTCACCGGTCTTGTCGGCGAGATGCAGACCGAGCAAACGATGGCAGCCGAATGACCTCCGGAGCACCAACCCCGGAAACCGTGACGCTCCACGTCCCGTTCCGCGTCGTGAAGCGCGGTGGAAGGAAGGAGATGCAGTTGCCGGACGGCACCACGAAATCGCGGCGGACCGACAACACGCTGGTCAAGGCGTTGGCCCGCGCCTTCCGCTGGAAGCGGATGCTGGAGTCCGGCGAGTTCGCCACCATCGCCGAACTGGCGGAGCGCGAGGGCATCGCGCCCTCATACATGACCCGCATCCTGCGCCTGACTCTGCTCGCGCCCGACATCGTCGAAGCGATCCTGGACGCGAAGCAGGGGCCGGAGGTGACGCTCGCTCAAATGTTGGAGCCGTTTCCGTCAGAGTGGTCATCTCAGTTTAACCAGTTGGAACGTTCCGACCGAACCGGCTGTTCGTGAACTGTGTGTTGCACGCATCTGCGCGATCATGACCCATTGCAGGATCGAGCGGCCAAGCGATGTCAGCCAGTCGAGACCACGTACATCCGTGGATACGAATGTAGATTCGGCGGATGGCAAGTCGGCGGCATTTGTAATGGCGCGACACTGAAACCGATGGGCAAACTGCGCATTGTCTTGGTTCGATGTGGGCGCCATTGGGACCAAGGATTTCAACGGTTTTCCGATTGTCGAGAGCCTGACGGGTCGGTTACTCTTGCAGACATCCTCTGCGCCACTCCAAAACATGACAAAGACAGGGAACATTTGTGCACCGCCGTCTCACCGCCATCGTCGCCGCCGATGTAGTCGCCTATTCGCGGATGATCCGGGCCGACGAGGACGGCACGCTGGAGGCTTTGCACGCGGTGCGCCGCGATGTGGTTGACCCAGAGATTGAGCGCCATGGCGGGCGTATCGTCAAGCTGATGGGCGACGGGCTCCTGGCCGAATTCACCAGCATCGTCGATGCAGTGCGCGCCGCTGTGGCCGTGCAGCAGGCGATGCCCGAGTGGAACGCGGGGCGTGAAGACGCGCGTCATATCGTGTTTCGCGTCGGCGTGAACCTAGGTGATGTGGTGATCGACGGAGAGGAACTGCAAGGCGATGGGATCAACGTGGCGGCGCGGCTCGAAGCACTGGCCGAACCGGGCACAGTCTGCGTGTCCGACGCTGTACATGAACAGGTGCGCGACCGGCTAACGCTGCGCTTTGAAGATCTGGGCGCGCAGGAGCTGAAGAATATCGACCGGCCCATCCGGGTCTGGCGGTGGTCACGCGAGGCGCCCGAGGCAGCAAGCGCAGCTGTTTTGGACTTTACCAAACCCGACCTGCCAATCAAGCCGTCCATCGCGGTGCTGCCCTTCGACAACATGTCCAGCGATCCCGAGCAGGCGTTTTTCGTCGATGGTCTGGTCGAGGACATCATCACCGCTTTGTCGCGCAACGGCTATCTGTTCGTCATCGCCCGCAACAGTTCGTTCACCTATCGCGGCGCGGCGGTCGATTTGCGTCAAGTCGGCAAGGAGTTGGGCGTGCGGTTCGTGCTCGAAGGCAGCGTGCGGCGCGGCGCCAACCGTCTGCGCATCACCGCGCAGTTGATCGAGGCGGAGACCGGATCGCATGTCTGGGCGGAACGCTATGACCGGCCGTTGGACGATCTGTTCGAGGTTCAGGATGAGATCACGCAGGCCGTCTCGGCCGCCGTCGGCAGCGAAATCATGTCTTCGGACATGACCCGGGCGGGGCCGAGGCGCATCGAGGATCTGCACGCTTGGGAAAGGCTGATGAAGGCATATTGGCATCTGAACAGGCTGAGTGCCGAAGATGTCCGCATCGGTCAGGACATTTGTCAGGCCGAGATCGCCACAACTGGGGGCAGTGCCGTTTTTTACGCCGCGTCGACAATTGGATACATGTATGAACTGCTGTATGATCTGCATGGACGTTCGGCAGAAGATGTCATACGCGACGGGATGCGCATGGGCTATGCGGGGCTGAAGCTAGACCCCAACAACGAACTTGTCCTGCTAGCGCTGTCCATCATGCTGCGGCTGTCAGGGGATTTCGATGGAGCTCTGCGGATGGCAAGCTCGTGCATCGAGCTCTATCCGAACTCGCTGATGAGCCATCTTGCGATGGGTAATTGTCTGGCCTATCTGGGCGCCGACCACGCCGAGGGCGCCATCGGGCATCTGGAAATGACAATTCGGCTCGCGCCGCGCGATGCGCTCCTGCATTGGAGCTATTGCAACATCGCGGTCTCCCATTTCACGCTTGAGGATTACGCGGCAGCGATCGAACACGCGCATACGGCGATCCGCATGAACGTATCAAACGGGTCGGCGCACCGGATTTTGGTCGCCGCGCTCGCGCTGTCGGGCCAGATCGATGCGGCCAAGACCGCTTGGCTCAGAGTGTGGGAAATGCAGCCGTTCGATCCGCCGGTCTACATTGCCACGATGCGGCGGATTATCAGGTCCAGCGACGTCACCAATCGGCTTTTCAAGGGGCTGCGCCTTGCCGGGGCGCCACTCGAAGCGGATGCTGGAGTCGGATGATTTCGCCGCTATGGCAGTAACGGCCAAGCACGAAAGGATCGCGCCCTCCTATATGACCCGCGTCCTGCGGCTGACCCTGCTCGCACCCGATATCGTCGAGGCGATCCTGGACGGAAAGCAGGGACCGGAGGTGACGCTGGCGTGGTTGCTGGAGCCATTTCCAACATCTTGGGAAGCGCAGCCGATGCACTTCGGCTAGCGGCCCTCACCTGCCGTTCGCCCCACAGCGGCTGCCGCAGTGCAGCTTCCCCAGAACGGCCGTTCGTCGCCGACGCCGCATTAGTGGTGCAGCCCACGTCGGGAACGCGGACCTTCCTGCCGTTCGCTGCGGACGTTCGGACACGGGCCTGCTTCCCCACACGGGACACTCGCGGTCGATGTTACCGTGTCGCCTCGCATCGTCCTTTGTAAACCCGTTTGCGCCTCCATGCGCGCTTCTGCCGACGTCGCTCGAACGACTCTGGGCGGGACACCCGCGCCGTTAGAGAGCGCGCAAATCGACAGGCAGCCGCCGGCCGCCATGGGATCATCCGCATTCGCCGGCGGCCCTGGTGTTCGATCAGCCGGAATTGGGTCGCCTAAGCTCGCCGGAAGTTTTCCCTTCTTTGAGATGTCATGTCCGGTGCGGTAGTGTTGCCAGGAGGCGGACGCTGGGCCGCAAGGGGAGGATTCGATTTGAAACACGGAATCGCAGGCGCTTGCTGTCTGGCGCTCTTGGCTGCCGCCCTTGGCGGGCCGGCCGAAGCGCAGCAGGACGCATTGAACAGGACGATCCTGCCGATCCTCGAGCCGGAGCGGCCGACCTACGACGTCCTCGACGCGCGCGACGCGACGCCGCCGCCCCGCTTCGAGGTAACCGCTCCGGAGGACGCGCCCAACATCGTCATCATCCTGATCGACGACATCGGGTTCGGCGGCCCGAGCACGTTCGGTGGCCCGATCGACACGCCCGCCCTCGATGCGCTGGCCGAGGAGGGTCTCCAGTTCGTCAACTTCCACACGACAGCGCTCTGCTCGCCTACGCGTAACGCGCTCAAGACGGGCCGCAATCACCACACGACGAACACCGGCTCGATCATGGAGACGGCGACGGCCTTCCCCGGAAACACCGGCAAGGTGCCGAACAGCGTGGCCCCTCTCGCCGAGATGCTCCGGCTGAACGGCTACAGCACGGGCGCGTTCGGCAAGTGGCACGAGACGGCGGCCTGGGAAACGAGCGTGTCGGGGCCCTTCGACCGCTGGCCGACGCACCAGGGGTTCGACAAGTTCTACGGCTTCATCGGCGGCGAGACCGACCAATGGTACCCGCTCGTCTACGACGGCGTCACCAAGGTCACGCCACCCGCGTTCGACGGCTACCACTTCACCGTCGACATGACCAACCAGGCCATCCAGTGGATGAAGGCGCAGCAGTCGCTGACCCCGGACAAGCCCTTCTTCATGTACTTCGCGACCGGGGCGGTGCATGCCCCGCATCACGTCCCGAAGGAGTGGGCGGACCGCTATGCCAGCCAGTTCGACCAGGGCTGGGACGAGGTACGCAATCAGACCCTCGCCCGACAGGTCGAGAGCGGCATCGTCCCGGAGGGAACCGAGCTTCCTCCGCGGCCTCAGGACCTGTCCGCTTGGGAGACGCTTCCGGAGGATTCGCGGCGGCTCTTCGCCCGTCAGGCGGAGGTCTTCGCCGGCTTCCTCTCGCACACCGACGATCAGATCGGGCGGGTGATCGAGTCGCTTCGCGAGATCGACGAGCTCGACAACACGCTGATCTTCTACATCGCCGGCGACAACGGCACGAGCGCCGAGGGCGGCTTCGTCGGCATGTTCAACGAGATGACGTACTTCAACCAGGTCACCGAGAGCGTGGACGACCTTCTGCCCCGGATCGACGAATGGGGCGGGCCGTTCACGTTCCCGCACATGGCGGCGGGCTGGGCGGTGGCCTTCGATAGTCCGTTCGCCTGGACCAAGCAGGTCGCGTCCGACTTCGGAGGCACGCGGAACGGAATGGTGGTGCATTGGCCGGAGGGCCTCGAGGCGCCCGGCATCCGCAGGCAATTTTCGCACGTGATCGACGTCGCGCCGACGATCCTGGAGGCGGCCGGACTGCCGGAGCCCACGGTCGTCAACGGAACCCCGCAGACCCCGATCGAGGGGACGAGCTTCCTCTACGCCTTCAACGATACGACGGCGCCGGAGCGGCATACGACCCAGTACTTCGAGATGTTCGGGAACCGGGCGATCTACCGGGACGGCTGGTTCGCCAGAACCATCCACCGCGCACCCTGGCAGACCGGCGAGCAGAAGCCTCTCACAGAAGACACCTGGGAGCTCTTCGACACGCGAGAGGACTTCAGTCTCGCGCGGGATCTCGCAGGCGAGCACCCGGAGAAGCTCGCCGAGCTCCAGGACGTGTTCATGGAAGAAGCGCGGAAGTACCACGTCCTGCCGATTGACGATCGCACAGTCGAACGCGTGAACCCAACGCTGGCAGGCCGTCCCGACCTTATGGCGGGCCGGACTTCCCTGACGCTTTACCCCGGCATGGACGGCATGCTGGAAAACACGTTCATCAATGTGAAGAACGCCTCATTGAGTATCACCGCGGACATCGACGTGCCCGAGGGAGGTGCGAACGGCGTCATTCTCGCGCAGGGCGGCCGCTTCGGCGGCTGGTCACTCTACATGGACGAGGGCCGCCCGATCTACACCTACAACTGGCTTGGCCTCGAGCGTTACACGGTGGCGGCGCGCGCTCCCTTGCCTGAAGGCGCGACGCAGATCGTGCTCGATTTCGACTACGATGGCGGCGGCCTGGGCAAGGGCGGCGTCGCAACCCTTGCCGTAAACGGGGAAGCAGTGGCCGAGGGCAGGATCGAGAAAACCCAGGCATTGATCTTCTCGGCCGACGAGACAGCAGACGTGGGCCTCGACAACCAGACTCCCGTCGCCGAAGGCATCGGCATCGGGCGGGACGAGACCCGCTTCACAGGAACAATCCGGAATGTTGTCGTCGAGCTACGCTGAGAAACGAGGTTTGCTGTCGCCAGGCAGCTAATGGTTCCCTTTCGGAACCCGGTGCCGGTTTGCAGCGGTCGAACGTTCGTTGTCCGTTCGCCGTCTCGGCACGCTCAAGCGCCTGTAGGCGGCAGGTGCTGTTCCTCGAAGCGCGTTTCGATGCTGCGGCTGCGAGAGGGCGAACAAAGCTGATGCCGCAAAGGGCTCGGAGCCGACCTGCGGCGGCGCAGCATGCGCGGGTTGCTGGCGCAGGCATAAGCGACTGACACGGCCCTAAGTTCGCCATGCTCTCAATTGCCGCAGCGCAGCTTCTTCAGTCCGGCAGTCCGCTGCGTGCTGTTTAACGTGGAGGTCATGGGCAGGGCAGCGTGATCATTCTGCCGGGCAGCGAGGCGGAGTTCGGTCGGCAATAGGTCAGCTCAGATGTCGTGAAATTGTGGTGGTTGTGCGGAGCAGGTCGGGAGACGGCCTGCCCGGTCTGTTTTGCCTACGACTCTTTCGTGGCTACCGCCAAGCCAGTGCGCAAGGGGGGAAATGCAATAGCTGACGGATCATTTTACTGCCGTGATTGCTGGTGGTTGCCAGCTTCCGTCCAGCGCAACTTTTTCCGGCCAGTAGAGGCGCATGACCATGTAGATCGGACCATCCGGTGCCGGGAGCCAGTTCGCCTTCATTTTTGCGTCTGTCGGTTCGTCCTTCTGAATGTACAGCGTGAGCGACCCGTCCTCGTTTTTCTGCATGTCCGGCAGCATGGGCGAATTGATCAGATACCGGTCAATCGGGTTATCAACCAGTAGCTGGGACTTGCCGTCATACATCGTCACCGACCAGAAGGCGTTGACGGGTGGAAACGCGTCTGCCGGGAAGGTCAGCGTGTAATTTCGGCTGCTGCCATCCATGTCCTTGCCCTCGCCGTCCTGCCGGGTCAGTGGATAGAACGCTTCGGCAGAATCGTTGCCGTATAGTCCAACAAGGGCGGCTGCGGCCCGCATCAGGTAGTCGTCCTTCAGCATGGCGCGGTCGCCGAAGAGCCCTTGCGAGATCTGCCAGCCATTGACCACCTTGCCCACATCCGGCTTCTTGGCCTCGGCCTTTTGCGCGCCAGCCTTCAATCCGTCGGAGATCGCGGACTTCACATCGTCGGAAAGCTCGGTGGCGGGAAAGGATTTCCCGGCCTCTATCCCCATCGTGGCAAACCGTTCGCGAAGCGGCTTTTCCACTTCGGCCTCGCCGATGGGCGGAGCAAACTGAAGGATGAAGGCGAGA
>CANMQJ010000053.1 GCA_947500005.1 uncultured Paracoccaceae bacterium
GCTCAAGGACTGGCATCGCCAGAAACCAGAACTCTTCAAGAAGCGACCGCATAATCACGCGGGATGTGACAGCTATGCCCAGACGTCTGTTAGTCTTTAGCAACTATGACCATTAGGTAGCAGACGGCACCATTTCTACCGCTGAAGCTCTGTATACGCTACGGCAAACGCGACCTGTTCCCGCTTGGTCCGAGCAAAAGCGTAAGAATCATTCGTCTCAGTCTCGCGGTTCCTGAACCCTTGTAAGCGCTCGTCGGTCAACAAGCGCCCGCACCATCATATACAATGCGTCGACAGAGTGACTGTCCTTAATCTCTTCACGTCTGAGGTTTTGTCGCAGGGCGATACCGTCAAATGCGAGCATGAGCGAATGAGTTAGCGCCTCGCGCTCCGCTGGGTCGGAGTTGGGTAGCGCACTGCCGATCATGTGGTGGATGCGCGACATGGTCCAGATCAGCAAGTCTGGATTGTACTCGTCGCCGGGCTTCGCTGTTGCGAGCGCCTGGACAAGTGTGAGCGTCTGACCAGAACGGTCGGCTGCGATGCCTCGCAATAGTCCGTCGATCAGGGTGCGAAGGCGTTCCTCAGGCGTTTCCTGGGCGGTAACATTTGCTTCCAACGCGGCAATCTTGGTGCGGAGCCACGGATCGAATACCGCGAAGGCAATTTCGAACTTGGACGCGAAGTAGACGTATACGTTGGACTGCGAGGTGCCGGCAGCCCGTGCAATGCTGCTGATCGTCGTGGCGATATAGCCCTTCTCAATGAAAAGCCGATGGGCAGCCTCTAGGATGGCCTTCCGTACTTGCTCGCTTTTCTGACGTGCCATCGACGACTCCTCATTTTCACATACCGAATGACATTCGCTATTGACAGAATCAAGCCCCTTGATACTCATTAGAGAACGCCATTCGTTAATGCGCCGTGAGAGCGCAGAGCAAACTGGGAGATGAACGCGTGCTAGGAAACAGACAGCCGAACTTCGTTCACGACTTGCCCCTACGTCAGGCGGCAAGGAGCAGATCATGAAGATCGAAGGAGATTTCGAAGTCGAAGCGCCGCGCGCCGAGGTCTGGGACAAGATTCGCGACCCGCAGGTTATGGGCGCATGCATCCCGGGCTGCGAGTCGGTCGAACAGGTGGACGAAACGTCCTACCGGGCGCAGGTCTCGGTGAAAGTTGGGCCCATCAAGGCGCGTTTCAATCTGCTAGTGGAAGTGTTGGACGAACAGCCTGAGCACACCATCCTGTCGCGCACCTCCGGAGAAGAGGGGACCCGGGCCAGCGTCGTGAACTCTGATAATGTCGTGCGGCTAACCGATACAGACAGCGGCGGCACGCACGTAGATTACGCGGCGGATGTCTCCGTCACTGGACGACTCGGCAAGTTCGGGTTGGGGATATTCCGCAAGAAGGCCGACCAGCTGGCCGGACAATTCGTGGAGAACTTCCGCGCGAAACTAGGGGTGACGGCATGACCGAGGTGTTCAACCCCGAGACTGTCGAGGAGGCAGTCGCCCTTCTGGCGCAGCACGGAGAGGCGATGCCGCTGTCCGGCGGTGCGACGCTGATCGCGATGCGCAACGCCGCATTGGTAGAACCCTCGCACTTGATAAGCCTCGATCGTATTCCTGACCTGCGCGGGATCAGCCGCGACGACGGGGGCGGGATCAGAATCGGCGCAATGACCCGGCACTTCGAGACCGCAGCCTGCGTTGAACTCACCGGCAGCCTCCAGGTCTTGCGTCGTGCTGCGGGCATGATTGCCAACCGCGTCGTGCGCAACATGGGCACGATGGGTGGGTCGGTCGCCAATGCCGATCCGGCGGCAGACTACCTGCCAGCGCTCTCCTGCTGCGATGCAGTGCTTGAGATCGCTGGACCGGACGGACGGCGAACCCTCTCGATCCACGACTATATCGAGGACTGGTACGAGACCGCTCTGGAGGAAGGTGAGATAATCACGGCGATCACGTTGCCCGCGCCAGTCGAGGTTTCTTCGACCTACCGCAAGATCGCGCGGGTTTCGGGCGACTATGCCACTGCCTCCTGTGCCATGGCACTCGATCCGGACGGGCAAGGGCTGCGCGTGGCCATCGGCGCTTGTGGGCCTGGCCCTCTCCGCGACCGCGCTGGTGAAAAGGCGCTTCGGGGCAAGCTCGACGATCCCTCAGCGGTTTCGGAGTTCACGAGCCGGCTCGTGGCTCTTGCCGATCCAGTAGACGACGTACGTGGCAGTGCCGAGTATCGTCTGCGTCTCATTCCGCGGCTCGTCACCTCGGTCCTGTCCGAACTCACTACGCAGAAGGAGATGGCATGATGGCGAAGAAAGTCCTGCACAGCCTCACCCTGAATGGAGAGGAAGTTGAAGTGGCCTCCGTCGCCGGCGCCACTCTTCTCGAGACCTTGCGCGAGGACCTGCGCGTCCTGAGTTCCAAGCGTGGCTGCAACCAAGGCGTATGCGGCGCTTGCACTGTTCTACTGGACGGAAAACCGGTTCGCGCTTGTCTGACGCTGACGGCACGCTGCGAAGGGCATGCGGTGCAAACCATGGAAGGCATGAACGGTGACCACGTGATGGCCACGCTGCAGCGACACATGGTGGAAAGCGGGGGCGTTCAGTGCGGCTTCTGCACCGGGGGTGTCCTGATCTCCGCACGCGAGTTGCTGGAGAGTGATCCGAGCCCCAGCCGGGAGACTGTAAAGACCGCCCTTTCCGGGAACATCTGCCGCTGCACCGGCTATCGCACCATCGTTGATGCCGTTTGTGGCGCGGCCGAGGAGTTGTCGCAATGAGCCTCGATCAACCAGAGCCGACCTTTGTCGGTGGAACCGTCGGCAAATCCGTGGCCAAACCCGACAATCTCGAAAAGGTGCAGGGCCGCGCTGAATACATCGCTGACCTCTACCGCCCCGGTATGCTGCACGGGGCGATCCTTGCGAGCCCGCACCCCCACGCCCGCATCCGCGGCTACGATTTGACCGAGGCAATGCAGGCCCCGGGCGTCGTGGCCATCGTGACCGGCGACGACGTGGGCGAAGGTCGCATGGGCGCGTTCATCAAGGACGAACACGCGATCGCAAAGGGCAAGGTACTCTATGTCGGTGAACCAGTTGCCGCCGTGGCCGCCCGCACCGAGGAAGAGGCGCGCCACGCCTGCCGTCTGATCAAGGTGGATTACGAGGAACTGCCGCCTGTGCTCAGCCCCGAGGATGGCCTCGCCGAGGATGCTCCGATCCTGCACGAGCACCTCGCGGACTACATCAAGGTTTTCGACGCGGGATCCGAGGGTAACCTGTGCAGTCGCACGGAACTGAGCGAGGGCGACGTCGACGCGGCTTGGGCCGAATGCGACGTGATCGTGGAGGACGAGTACACTACCCAAGCGCAGGCGCATGTTTCCATGGAGCCCTGTGGCGCACTGGCCGATGTGGATGCCACCGGTCGAGTCACTCTGTGGTCTGCGAACCAGTCGGTGTTCAGGGTGCAAGCAAATGTCTGCGAAAGCCTGGGCCTGCCGATGTCGAAGTTGCGCAGCCTGACACCTCGTGTCGGCGCGGGCTTCGGCAACAAGATGGAGCCGCACATCCAGCCGATTACCGTGGCATTGGCCATGAAGGCCAAGCGCCCGGTGAAGCTTATCCTGACGCGGGAAGAGGACTTCGAGATGGTCCGCGCGCGCCATCCCTACCGGGTGCGGATGAAGACCGGGGCCAAGTCGGATGGAACGCTCGTCGCCCGCGAGTGCGAGGTATTAGTGGACTGCGGGGCCTTCGCGGACGACAGTCCAGGAGTGCTGGGCTATAGCCTTCTGATGTGCGGTGGACCCTACCGGATACCCAACATGAAGGCGACCGGCCGGCTGGTCTACACCAACAAGCTGCGCTTTGGTGCTTTCCGGGGCTTCGGCAATCCGCAGGTCCTTTTTGCAGGGGAACAGCAGATTGATCAGATCGGTGAGAAGCTGGGCCTCGACCCCTTCGCGATCAGGCGCAAGAACATGTTGGGTGAGGGCGATCAATGGTTCGTCGGGCCGCGCATCGGCTCGAACGGGTTGGGGCAGTGCCTTGATGCGGTAGAGCGGGCCTCCAGGGGGCCACGTGCGGATGGCGCTCGGCGGAACTTCGGCCTGTCGGTGACCGCTCATATTTCGGGCCTGCTTGGGACGGGAGCGATCGTGCGGATGCTCGAGGACGGGACAATTTCGCTCAACACAGGGGCCACGGATATCGGACAAGGCTCGGACACGGTTCTGGCACAGATCTGCGCCGAGGAACTGAAACTGCCCTTCGACCAAGTTGCGGTTGCCAGTCCTGATACCGACGGGTCGCCGTATAATTGGGGGACCACCGCGTCGCGCGTGACTTACACGACGGGCCGCGCGGTAAAGGCGGCGGCGAAGAAGGTGGTCGATCAAGCGATGGATCACGCGGCCGAGATGCTTGAGTGTGACGTCGAAGACCTGGAGCTACGAGAGGGCGGTCGGATCGGACGACGCGGTTCGAACACCGATGTGACTTTCGCCCAGATCTCGGGACGTGCCCACTGGGCTGTGGGCGGTCCGCTGGTCGGCAGCGAGACGCTGGTATTCGACGAGCCGACCCACGACCCGAAGCGAGCCATCGCCCTTGGGCTGCCATTCCCGCGTATTGGGGTCTTCAGCTTCGCCGCGCTCGGCGTTGACGTTGACGTCGATGATACGAGTGGCCAAGTCACGGTGCACGAGGCCTGGTCTGCAGCAGACGTCGGTCGTGCCATCAACCCGCGATTGGTCGAGGTTCAGCTCCATGGCGGTTTTGTCCAGGGGTTGGGCTACTCGCTCTACGAAGAGATGGTCTGGGACGGGGCACGGCTCGCGAACCCTTCCCTGATGGACTATAAGGTGCCGACCGCGCGCGATGTGCCGGACGCGATCCACACCTTCATTATTGAGGATCCTGATCCCACCGGTCCCTTCGGCGCGAAGGGCGCGGGAGAAATCGGCCTGAACGCCGCTCCCGGCGCGATTGCCAACGCAGTAGCCAACGCCACGGGCGCACGGCATGCGCAGCTGCCGCTAACCGGCGAGCGCGTCCTGGCGGGCATGCTCAATTCCGCCAAAGCCCGGACCTGACCGACCAACCAGATACAAGATCGCAAAGATCAACAAGGCGCCTGAAAACGCCCCCAACAGGAGAGAAGACAATGAAAGGACCAACAAGGCTGGCAATTGCCGCGCTCGGTGCGGTCATGAGCTTGACCATTGCGAGTTCCGCGGTAGCTCAGGATCCGATCACGATCGGCTATTCCATCGCGCGCACCGGCATCTACGCGGCGGCGGCGCCTTCGCAGGAGAACCCGTACAAGCTGTGGCAAAAGCAGGTGAACGCCGAGGGCGGACTCGAGTTGCCCGATGGTAAACGGCGACCGGTGGAGTTCGTCAGCTACGACGATCAGTCCAACCCCGCCAACACCGTACGGATTTATGAAAAGCTGATCACACAGGACGAAGTCGATCTTCTTGCCGCCCCGTGGGGCACGCCCATGCATCTTGCGCTTGCGCCGGTGCTGCAGCGGTTCAAGATGCCGATGGTGGGCAATACCGCAGCCTCGGTACAACTGCGCAATGTGGCGCCTGGCTATATCTGGTTCCCCACCTCAGCGATCCCAGATTCCATGGGGGCGGAGCTTGCCAAGATGATGCAAGCCGAAGGCGTAGAAACGGCGGCCCTGCTGGCCAACGAATTGCCCTACTCGCAGGAGTTCCGCAGCTTCCTTGTCCCCGCGCTTGAAGAGGCCGGGATTCAAGTGATCGTGGACGAAAGCTATCCGCCGGATATCAAGGACATGACTTCGATGCTGGTCGAGGTGCGTGAGGCGGCACCGGACGCCGTGGTCGCGATGACCTATCCTTCAGACGCTTTCCTCTTTGCGGGGCAGGCTAAGGAACTGGGGATCGAGGCGTCCTTCGTGATGTCGTTGATCGGTCCCACGATCGATGCCTACCGAAAGGCCAACGGGTCTGCTGTGAATGGTGTCGTCTCGTCCGCACATTGGTCGCCCGAAGCCAAGGAGTGGCCGAAGGGACGGAAATTCTTCGATGCCTATGTCGAGGAGTTCGGCGAAGAGCCAGACGCGCTCGACTCCGCGCTCGCCTACATGTCGCTGGAGATCCTGCAGCAGGCCGTCGCCAAGGCCGGTTTGGAGCCCGAAGCCCTGCGTGAGCAAATTGCCAGCGGTACGTTCGACACGATCAACGGCGAGGTTCGTTTTGACGGGGTGCAGAATGTCGTGACCCCAACGGGCTTCGTTCAGATCCAGGACGGCAAGATCGAACTGGTCTGGCCCGAGTCCGTGAAGACTGCCGACTACGCGCCCAAGCAAGGTTGGTAACCTGAGGGACCCCGCCCATTGCAGGCGGGGCCACCTTCCGTGCCAATCCGACCCGCGCGGGCCTTGCCCGCTCTATGTCCCCGGAGTCTCAGCTACGGGCAAAGGACCGTCATGGATACGCTAATGTCAGGACAGCTGCTGTTCGCCGCCCTCGTTTCGGGATCGCTCTACGCGCTTGTCGCGCTCGGGTTGAACCTCGTCTACGGAACGCTGCGGCTACTCAATATCGCACATGGTGACCTAGTGATGATCGGAGCCTATACGGCCTTCTGGATGATCTCGCTGTTCGCCATCCCCCCGATCATCTCTCTGGTCTTAGCCGCGGCGCTCTGTGCCCTGTTGGGTTGGGCCGTCTACGCGGGCCTTTTCCGACGGATGCTGGCCAAGCCCGAACTCGCAAAACGGGTTGAGGCGAATTCGCTGATCCTCTTCTACGGCATTTCGGTGATCCTGCAGAACCTTGCGGCGCTGGCCTTCACCTCGACATCGCGCGGCTATCAGTACCTCGACACCGTCATTACGTGGCAGGGCATCAGTATGACCGGTAATCGCCTCCTGTCGCTAGGAGTGGCCACTGCCGTCTGTTTTGGCGCCCTGTTGTTCCTGCGCTTTCACCTCTTCGGATGGGGGTTGCGCGCGGTGATCCAGCGACGCGAAGCAGCTCAGGTCGTGGGGGTGAACCTGAACCGGGTACAACTGTTGACGATTTGCGGCGGTTTCGCTGTCGCTGGCGTGGCCGGGGTGCTGGTCAGCATGACCGAGCAGATCACCCCCTTCATGGGATTCCCGTTCACAATCGTGGCCTTCGTCGTGATCATCATCGGCGGCTTGGGCAATATCGGGGCAGGAATACTTGCCGGCTTCTGCCTGGGGCTGGTTGAGACCTACGGCATCGCGTTGACCTCTCCCGGCTATCGATCGATCCTTATCTACGGGCTCTTCGTAGGTGTCCTTCTGGTCCGTCCCGAGGGGATATTCACCAAGGCGGTGCGGTCATGAAGAGCTTTGGCATGATCATCAGGATAGCGCTTGCCGTATTTGGTGCGGCGGTCCCCTTCATCGGCAGCCCCTATCTGATGGGCGTGGTCTTTCAGGTAGCGATGTGGATCGCCTTGGCGCAGAGCTGGTCTATGCTCTCGGCGACGACCGGCTATCTTTCACTCGGCCACGCCGTCTTCTACGGTGTCGGCGCCTATGTCTGTGTTCTTCTGACTGGCAAGATTCCGTTTGAGCTGGCGCTTCTCGCGGCGGCAGGGTCCGCGGCGCTCTTTGCGGCGCTCGTCGGGATGCCTGTACTGCGAGTGCGCGGACCCTATTTCGTGATCCTGACCTACGGGCTGTCCGAGCTTGTTCGCCACATTGTCATGCGCATCGAATCCGCGCTTGGAAGTTTCGGGCGGATGATCTTCGACGTTCCTGCGACCGAGGTGCTGTTGTGGTGGATGGTGGGACTTGCCGTGCTGGCGACCCTTGGAGCCTATGCCATCCGGCACTCGCGCTTCGGGGCCGGGCTGGCTGCCATCCGCGAGGACGAGGTTGCTGCCGAAACCGTGGGCGTTCCGGTAACGCGGCTCAAGCTTCTGGCCTTTGTCGCCTCCGCGGCCATTCCAGGTGCCGTAGGTGCCCTTGCCCTCCTGCGTACCAGCTACTTTGAGCCGGCACAGGCATTCGATCCGGTGATTTCCTTCACGATCGTCACCATGGCCCTCGTGGGCGGAACCGACACCGTGCGCGGCCCGATCCTGGGCGCTGTGGGTTTTGCCCTGCTCTCCGAGCTTCTCTGGTCCAGCTTGCCGCAACTCTACATGATCGTCCTCGGCCTGACCCTGATCGTTTTCATTCTCTTCGTTCCGCGCGGTCTCTCCGGCCTTTTCGGGCGCATCGGGAGGGCGAGCTGATGGCATTTCTCGATATCAAGGGCGTGAGTAAACGCTTCGGTGGACTGATGGCGCTTAACGATGTCACTCTGCAGGTTGAGCAGGGTGAAATCTTCGGCCTGATGGGTGCAAATGGCGCCGGCAAGACAACGCTTTTCAGCGTGATCGCCGGGCACGTTGCTCCCACAGCGGGCGAGGTTGTCTTCGACGGCACTCGATTGACAGGCCTTTCGCCCAGCCGGATCTGCCGCCTTGGCCTTTGCCGTACCTTCCAGATTGTGCGTCCCTTTGCGGGGCTCACCGTGGCCGAGAACCTTCGCGTGGCGGCTCTATACGGCAGTGCGCGGAAGCTCTCCACTCGCGAGATAGCCCAAGTCGTTGAAGAGGCGCTGGAAGCTGTCGATCTGGCGGACCGGGGACATCTCGACGCCGCGCAGCTTACTCTTTCGGGTCAGAAACGGCTGGAGATCGCCCGGGCGCTCGCGACGGGTGCGAAGCTGGTGATGCTGGACGAAGTGATGGCTGGTCTCAATCCAACTGAAGTCAGCGCAATGCTCGATACGCTTGGACGGCTCCGAACTGAGCGAGGCCTTACCTTCGTGATCGTTGAGCACGTGATCGGCGCGCTAATGACGCTGTCCGACCGAATCCTCGTGCTTGATCACGGCGAGCGCATCGCCTTCGGCACGCCTGAAGAGATCGGCAACCACGAACGCGTTGCGGAGGTGTATTTCGGATGACAGTGCCCATGCTTTCCGTCTCCAGCCTGCGCGCCGCCTACGGGCCGGTTCAGGTTCTGTTCGAGGTGAACTTCGACGTGCTGCCTGGTAGCGTGACCACCCTGATCGGCGCGAACGGCGCGGGGAAGACCACGATCATGAAGTCCCTCGCCGGATTAGTCTCCCCGACCGCGGGCGAAATCCGCTTCGAAGGAGAGTACATTACGCACACGGCCAGCCATGACCGGGTCAATGCCGGCCTCTGCCTTATTCCAGAAGGCCGTCTCGTGTTTCCTGGGATGACGGTCGAGCAAAACCTTCGGCTCGGGGCCATCGCTCCTGCGGCGCGTGCGGGCCATTCCGAGATGCTGGCCGAGGTCTTTCGCCGTTTCCCCCGACTGGAGCAACGGCGGAACCAGCAGGCGGGGCTGATGTCCGGCGGCGAGCAACAGATGCTTGCCCTCGGGCGCGGGTTGATGGCGCGCCCGCGCTTGATCTTGATGGACGAACCTACGCTGGGACTGGCACCGGTGATGGTGAAACAGGTTTTCGAGACGATCGAAGAACTGCGCGCCGCCGGCTTCACCATCCTTTTGGCGGAACAGAACGCAAAGGTCGCACTCGAACTCGCCGACCGCGCCTACCTGCTGGAAAATGGAAGGGTCGCGCTTGCTGGATCGGGCGCCGAATTGCTCGACTCGCCCGAAGTTCGGCGCGCCTACTTGGGGATGTAACCGTCATGCATGCCTATCCTCAAAGAAAGGAGCCGCCGATGCGCTTCATCGCCCTCTTCTTCGACGACGTTCAGCCCGCGCAGATAGATGCTGATCTGACGCGCGCGCACTTCGATTACCTTGCCGCTTGCGGTGACCGGATCACCGACGCGGGTGGGTTGCGGGAAAGGCCCGAGGCGCCGTTCTGCGGTTCGGTCTGGGTGATCGAGGCCGAGAGCCTTGCCGAGGCGCAGGCCCTTGCCGACGGAGATCCATACTGCAAGGCCGGGCTGAGGCCCGACTACCGCGTGTTGCAATGGAACCGGGCACCGCTGCCCAAGAACGACTGACCCGACAAGGAAAGGATTGAGCCATGAGTACCCCCGACGGCACCGAGGTGAAGGTCTTCACCCCCAAGAACACGACTGACGCCAAGCAGGGAATGCCGCAGTTCTTCGGCGTTTCCGAAAACACAACCGGCGCCAAGCATTTGTCGCTAAACGTTACCGCCTTCGGTCCCGGCGGCCGCGCCAAGTCTCATCGGCACAAAGACTACGAGACGGCAATTTACACTATGGCGGGCAAAATCGTGCTGCTGCACGGCCCGAAACTCGAGACCGAGAGCCTGATGGAACCCGGAAGCTTCTGTTTCATACCCGCAGATGTACCGCATGTGGCCTTCAACCTGTCCGAGACCGAACCGGCGACAGCCCTGACCGCGCGCAATGACCCTCGCGAGCAGGAGAATGTCGTGTTGATGCCGGAGTTGGACACCGAGGAACTGGACGCTCGAATCGCGAAACGTCGGGCGGAGGGCTGAGTCATGAAGGTTATCATTGCCGGCGGCGGCATTGGCGGTCTTACCGCAGCCCTCTATCTTCACAAGCACGGCGTGTCGTGCCAGGTCTTCGAGAAGGTGCCCGAGATCCTGCAGTTGGGCGTCGGTATCACTATGCTTCCCCATGCGATCAGTGCGATGAACGAACTCGGGCTGATGGAGCGGCTTGATGCCTTGGGGGTGCGGACTGACCGGATGATCTTCCGGACACGCGGCGGTCAGGATGTCTGGAGTGCGCCGCGCGGTTTGGCGGCGGGCTATGACGTGCCGCAGATCACCGCGCATCGCGCCGATATCCACCAGGTGTTGCTGGATGCTGTGGCCGAACGATTGCCCGAAGGTACGTTGACGCTCGATGCAGCGTTTGATGCCGTCGAGGACACAGGGGATGGAGTTCGCGTCACGTTGCGACGCGGCGACGGAAGTACCTTCGCTGTCGCGGGTGACATGCTGATCGGTGCAGACGGCATCCATTCCGCTGTGCGTCGCCAGTTGAACCCTGACGAAGGCGCGCCGCGCTGGTCTGGCTTGATGCTCTGGCGCGGGTCTGTGGACTGGCCGAAGGTTCTCGATGGACATACCATCATCAACTCAGGTGGCATCGATCGAAAGTTCATCTTTTACCCGATCGGTCCGGGCAACACTCCGGATACGCAGTTGATGAACTGGGCCTGCGTGGTGCGCCAAGCCGAACCGGGGACACCGGCACCCGGTCGCGAAGACTGGAACCGCGAGGCGCAGGCCGAGGTGCTCCACCCGATCCTAAAGGATTTCAACGTACCGGAGACCGATATCCGCGCGATGGTTGATGCCACACCAGTGTTCTGGGACTTTCCGATGTGCGATCGCGACCCGCTGGAGACTTGGACCCACGGCCGAGTGACGCTTTTGGGTGACGCTGCACACCCCATGTATCCGTTCGGAGCGAATGGGTCGGCTCAAGCGATCCTCGACGCCCGGACACTGGGGCGACTTTGCGGCGCCGGCGGCGATCCGTCCGAGTTTCTGCAAGGCTATGAAGCAGAGCGCCTTGGGCCAGTGAACGAGGTGGTCGCAGGCAATCGAACGGGTGGACCGGAGCGGGTGATTGACGAGGTGGAAGCCCGCATCGCTGATCTGCCGGGACAACGGTTCGACGATCTTGATAGCATCCTTCCATTCAAGGAGCGCGATGCGATCGTGAACGGCTATTCCAAGCTTGCGGGGTTCTCCACTGACCAGGTTCGTTGAAGGCGATACCACAAGCTCCAGAGCCGCGTTCGACAACGCCGACGCTGCGAGCAGTCAATAACCCTGGAGGCCCTGGGGACGACCCACCGGCCTCCTGATCGGTCGAAACATTGTTCTGCCCGCCTCCAGCCAAGGACTAGCTTGGAAGGATAGTCAAAGAGGGGCGACCAACAAGCTAGAGCTACCTATCACCGGGCTTTGAAGCGGATCAGTATCAGGTTACCGGAACTGGCCGCAGGTGTGGTCCCATTAATATGCAGTCTTGGGGCCGGACGAGATCGCTTGTCGGAATTGTTCTGCAATGGTGGTCCTTGTGATCGGCACTCTCGGAATGCGTCAGGCTCGCCTGCTCGGCCCTGACGGGCCTCCCGTCTCCGCCAGCCGCATTCCGGTTGTTACACTCACATTCGAAGAAGCTTAAGGGGACTGGCAGGATGATGGACCGAAACCAAGTATAAGGAGCCGGAATGGGTGGAGCTGTCTTCATCCGCAGATGTCCGCCAGAAACGGTGAGGGCTTATAGAAAGGGCAAAAGTGTAAAATCGGCCGTTTCGGAAGATTTAAGAGTCTTTGGTTAGTAAGTAAGACTCATATTAGTAGTACTGTATTAAGCTATAAGGGAGACAGCGTCCGGTCGTGGCCTTATAGACGTCTTTCCCTCAAGCAGGGTTGACCCAAACAAGGCCGCGGGATGCTGCAGTGAATGCGGAAGATGCGCGATTTTGGTTAAGAAAAGTTGCAGGCGCCTGTGGATCCGCTTCAGCGAGACAGGACCGGCAGTGACCAGAGGAAGAGGTTAAAGGGACCGCTGCAGGAGCTCGACCCGCTCAGAGCGCTCTAGGGGCGCGCTATGCATTCATTGGCGGGGGGAGAAGGTGGCAAGAGTCGGAACATCGCGCTCTGGGGCGCTCTCCGCGCCTCTCAGGGGGTGTCTGCCTGGTGTGGTTGCTTGTAGATTGGTTGGGGCTCAAGCCATCCAGTCTCGGCCAAGTTTCGTGAGGGCCCTGTCGATCTTCCGGTTCATTTCGTTCCAGGAGACCAGTCGCCCTTTGTTGCGGAGCTTGACCGGCTTTCTATGGGTTTTGCCGCGTTCGTACTGGCGTGACGTGACGGCCTCGATGGCTCGATGCAGCCGGTCGAGCCCATAGGCGCCGCTGCGGCGGAAGACCTCGATTTCGGTCACCTTGACAGGAAAACCGAGCATGGCAGTGTCGCAGGTCGGTCCGAATGTGGGCAGGAAGAATTCGAAGACCGGCTTCCTGATCGCTTTCTGGAACTGGACCCGTAGAGGTCGCCCAGACGGTACATCTCGAGAGCGCCATGGCCGCCGTTCTCGTCTGCATTGCCCTGCAGCGTGACCTCGAGGCGGGCGCGGCACTGGTGAGGCTCAAGGATTTCCAAGCTACCGGCGTCAGGATTGCGCTTGTCGGTGGTCTTGTCCATGTTTCGCAGCAACAGAATGTCATCCTTGGCGCCGATATATGCGGTCCTGTCGACACGGGGCTGGTTGTGCTTCTTGAGGTCGAGTGCGACCAGCATGTCGTTGTCCATTCCGAGCCTGGAGGCCCAGGGGATCAGTGTTGGGGACAGGTCCGACCCACTCGGGTTGACGAAAAAGGTTGCGCCATCTCCGCCATAGGGGCCACCGTGGAACCGTGGTCGGCGCCCGTCCATTTGGGTGAACTTGGGTGTGAACAGGCGTGCAAAATTGACCCCGTAGAGGGGTGATCGGCGTCCAAAAATGACCCCCTTACACTGACGTGG
>CANMQJ010000054.1 GCA_947500005.1 uncultured Paracoccaceae bacterium
CCCTGCCCCATTCCTCCAGCGCGGCGCTGCAGAGATGATCCGGAGCCGTGGGGCACGCCGTCTCCGGCGCGGGCTCCGCCCTGGCGAGCCTGTGCTTGCGGGCCGTGCCCTGGAGTAGCTTCAGCCGGGTCGGCTTGGGTTTCGGGCCACGCGGTGCCATGGGCCTCGTCTCCTGTCTCGTTCATCCTCACCCCCCGGTCGGAATCCTGGCCATGCGCGCGGGACACGAGCGGGCCGGTTTGCGGGCGAAGCCTGCAGGGTTTTGACCGCCCCCCCCGGGGGTTCAACGCTGCCCATGTTCCCCTCTCATCCACTCCGCCTCTCGACGCGCTGGAAGAGCCGCCGCAGCACGTAGCTCCGGGCCAGCGACGCCGCCGTGAACAGCCCGCTCAGGGCAGCGTGCTGCGAGACCGTCGCCTGCAGCCCGACCACCGGGAAGGCGACAAGCTGGATACAGAGCGCCACGCCCCAGCCCACTACCACGTTCGCCACGGCTTCGGTCGCGGAGAAGAGACGGGTCTGGGCCATCACGCCACGACCTCCTGCCGCTCGGTGGCCAGATCGGCGAAGCTGCGCTCCTCGCCCGCGAGCGTGGCCACCTCGCCGGTGAACTCTTCCCAGCGTCGCACCGCCACGTCCACGTAAGCCGGGTCCAGCTCCATCGCGAGGCAGACCCGCCCGCAGGTCTCGGCCGCGATCAGCGTGGTGCCGGAACCGCAAAAGGGCTCGTAGACCGCCTGGCCCGGGTTCGCGTTGTTCAGCATCGGTCGCCGCATGCACTCCACCGGCTTCTGCGTGCCGTGGATGGTCTGCGCATCCTGGTCCCGGCTGGGGATCTGCCAGAGGGTGGACTGCTTGCGGTCGCCTGACCAGTGCCCCTTGCCGCCGTTTCTCACAGAATAGAGTAACGGCTCGTGCTGCCAGTGATAATGGCCCCGCGACAGGACCAGCCGCTCCTTGGCCCAGATGATCTGGCTGCGGATGGCGAAGCCGCAGGCCTCGAGGCTCTCAGCCACGGTGCCCGCGTGCAGCGCGCCGTGCCAGACATAGGCGACATCGCCCGGAAACAGCGCCCAGGCCTCCCGCCAGTCGGCGCGGTCGTCATTGGCGACCTTCCCCACGCGCGTCGTCTTCGCCGCCCCGGTCTCGTTGCGCCAGGCCGGGTCGTAGCGCACGCCATAGGGCGGGTCCGTGACCATCAGGTGCGGCGCCACGCCGCCAAGCAGGCGCGTGACATCCGCCGCCTTCGTGGCATCGCCGCAGAGCAACCGGTGTGTCCCGAGGCACCACAGGTCGCCCGGGCGCGAGACGGGGGTTTCGGGCGGCTCGGGCGTCGCCTCCTCCCGCGGGTCCGCCGCGCCATGCGCGAAGAGCGCATCGAGCTCCGCCCCCTCGAAGCCCAGCTCACCGAGCTCCACGCCCAGGTCCGCGAGATCGCCCAGCTCCAGCGCCAGCAGCTCCCGGTCCCACCCCGCCTGCTCGGCCAGCCTGTTGTCGGCGAGGATGTAGGCCCGCTTCTGCGCGTCCGTCAGATGCGCCAGCTCGATCACCGGCACCTCCGCCATCCCCAGCCGGCGCGCCGCCTCCACCCGGCCATGACCCGCGATGATGCCGTTCTCCCCATCGACCAGCACCGGGTTGTTGAAGCCGAACTCCCGGATCGAGCCCGCGATCAGCGCCACCTGCGCCTCCGAATGGGTGCGGGCATTCCGCGCGTAGGGGATCAGCGCCTCCACCGGCACCTGCCGGATCGCCACCGCACGCCTGTCCACCTTCGCCGCCATGCCCCCGCCGCTCCTTTGATCGCGTCTCTGTGCCTGCACTGCGGAGAGTATACCACGAGGCTTAACCTCATGTAATCATGACAGTTTCCGACAATGAGCGACAGGAGCCGACAGGTCAGCAGAAGATCAGAATGAAGAGCCAGGGCAAGGTATCCCGCGCTTAATGCTAAGGACGGCGCATCAAAGGTCGGCTGCAACAGATGCAACAGAAGAAATCATTATGTCGCTCGCACGCGCGCGCGTGGGCAGTTAACGATTTCATCCGTCACATCTGTTGCACGTGCCGGTCATCGCCCTCTGGAAAGAAAGTTTGACAAGCCTTTCTCGCTCCGCGTGTACTGCAAAAAAACCGGAGGATGAGAGGAAATGGGGCACACGACGCTTGGTGTCCTGCCGAAAACGCGTCACTGGAAGACTGTGGTGGAAATGCTGGCTGGACCTCATGTGCCGTCGGCTGTCATTGCCGCAAGTGCGCGGGCGGCTGAAAAGGATCTCCTGAACGCCAGCAGCGACGCGGTCTATGTCGAAGCGGTTCACCTGCTGCTGTCCATTCCGGCTGCTGCCCGGCAAGAGGATTTCGGGGATGCGCTGCGGCAACTGGACCTGCGCGTCAGGCAGCAACCCGAACTGCTCGATATCATCGTTGCCGTGACCAAACGCCTCGACAGCGTGGCCGTCTCCCGATCCGGCCGCAATGACCTGGGAGAACTTGCCGGGCGCGCGTTGGCATCGACCCTGTCCACGCTGATTGGCGATGGCCTGCCGGGTCTTTTCGAGGCCACGCCCGCAGATGTCCAGGAGGCAGCACGCCGACTGTCCTGGAACCAGCCGGTAGCGGCATATACACGGCATTTCTTCAGCACGCTGACCGCCGGCGTGTTGTCCTATTGGCTCGATCGGACGCTCGACATGGAGATCGGAGACACGCAGCGGTTTTCCACGCTGATGGATCGCAGCGCATTCGATACCGAGTTGCACGGTTTTGCGTGGGAAGCATCGCGGATCATCAAGGAATTCTCGGGGGGCTGGTATGGCAAGACCCTGCATCGCGATGGCGGTTTCAGCACATCTCAGGCCGCCTCGTTCGGGCATGTCGCCCTGAAGAAGATCGTCGACGATCTCCGGACGAGGGAGTTCGCCGATGCCTGAGGCGGTGGTGAATGTCCAAGGCCGACCCACGCCTCTTCGCATACGCCTGGACGGTCCTGCACGCACCTTCACCCTGGCGACCGACACGATCCGGGCTGCAGCCGCAGCCGAGCTCGACCCTCTGCACCTCGACCTTCTCGAGATAGCTGCGACTGTTTTCGCGGCGGACGGATCGGTCAAGCGGGGCGGGAAGACCCGGCCGCACATGGGCACAGGATGGCGGCGCGATTTCGAGTTCACCATTCCGGTCCGGATTCCCGCTTTCTGGAATGGTGAGGAGGTCCGCCAGGCGCTCACGGATGCCGTTGCCTTCATGCTGGATGAAACCGTCACGTTCCAGTTCGTTCCGAAACAACATGTCGAACCGGCAGAACCCTTTCTCCAGTTCGACCCTGAAAGTGGCAGCTTCCAGGCCGACGAGGTCATCCTGTTCTCCGGTGGTCTCGATTCCTATGCCGGGGCGCTGGAGACCCTGGCAAGCACGGCCTCGAAAGTGATCCTGCTGACGCATCGGTCGGCGCAGAAAGCAATTCCTCGGCAGACCGAACTCGGCAAGGAACTCTCGGAGAGCTTTTCCGGGCGCGTTCTTCATATCAACGTGCTTGCCCGCCGCCATGGCCAGGAAGCCAACGACACGACGCAAAGATCCCGCACGCTGCTCTTTGCCGCGCTCGGCCAACTGGTCGCGAAATCCTTCGGTGCAAGCCGCGTCAGCTTCTACGAAAACGGTGTCATCAGTCACAATCTGCCGATCAGTTCGCAGGTTGTCGGCTCGATGGCAACGCGCACCACGCATCCTCTTACGCTGACGCGGCTGGATCGGCTCCTGCAGACGCTGGGCAGTGACCATGTGGCCCTTGAAAACAGGTACAAGTGGCTGACGAAACGCGATGTGCTTGAGCGAATTCGGCAGCATGGTGGTGAAGATCTGATCCCCAAAACCGTCAGTTGCACGAGCATCCGCGAGCAGACGACGCGTCACACGCACTGCGGAACCTGTTCCCAATGCCTCGACCGCCGCTTCGCCGTTCTTGCCGCCGGGCTGGAGCGTTTCGATTTCGAGGAAGACTACGCCACAGATATCCTCCTCGGGGAAAGAGACGACACCGCTTCCCGCACGATGGCAGCCGAATGGACGCGCCACGCCCTGCAGCTCAAGAATCTGGATGAGCGTGCATTCATGGCAAGGTTTGGTCTGGAATTGTCACGGATCGTCGAGGGGCATCCCGATCTGTCCGTACAGGAGGTCGTGGAGCGGTCACTCATAATGCATAAACACCACGGCGAGAGCGTTTCAGGCGTTCTCGTCAAAGCCGTACAAGCGAAGTCAGAGGAACTGGTCCAAGGCACGATTCCTCCAAGCTCATTGCTGCGCCTCGTGATCGGCCAAACCGGCGTATCCGCCCCACCGCAGCTCTCCGACCCTCGCGCCATCTTCGACGCGACGCCCACCATACCGGCCCCGGAAGAAGTCGACATCACGGCCGATCCGTCCGCCCCGCTCGTGGTCGAGTTCCTGGAAGAAAATGGCACGGAGATCGTTGCCGTCGAGGGGCTGTGCCGCGTGACACGCACGGCCGCGGCCATCCCTTTCGCACTCAGGCCGGTATTCGAGGAAGACAAGGCGGATGGCATGGTTCCTGAAGACCACCGCTACGTCGACTCAGGAGAACTGGCCCGGACCAGAATGGTCTCGAAGAGTGCCGTTCGACAAATGGTGAGACGCTGCCGCAGCGCGCTGAAGGAGAGCTTCGAGCAGATCCACGAGATGGCGCCGGACCGGGACCTGCTTATCCAGAACAAGACCGCAAAGGGCTATCGCCTCGATCCGACCATCGTGATTCGGTCCGCTCCCGACTCCTGACCCGAAGAGAATGCTGCCCGAGTGGCAGCTCCGGATTTCTGTCACGCCAAGAACCGATTCCGTCACGCCGTAAAGCTTGACCGACCGATTCTCCATCAAATCCGTCACGCCGCGCATCGGTTTCGTCACGCCGTGCCGTTCGAAGAAATACCTGCCTTTCCAATAGAATGGCGGGAGAAAAACCATTCGAACAAAGGCGAGCACCATGAAGGCATTTAAGGCCATTCCGATCGAGCAGCGGGCGCCCGGGAGCTTTGTCAGCGAAACGGACCTTGCCCGTCACTGGGCCATCTCCGGCAGAACCCTCCAGCGCTGGCGCAAGATGCGCAAGGGACCGGCATTCAGCATCATCGGCGGATCGGTCCGCTACCGGGTGCAGGACATTCTCGACTACGAGCAGCGTCATGATACCGGGGGGACCGAGGAATGACTTCGCCCGACCTGCCGCCCCGTGCCCCGACAATCGACGAGCAGGCGATCGCGACTTTCTGCGAGGTCGTGTTCGGATATCTCGACGGCTTCGTTCCCGTCCGGTTCCTTTCGGAGACCGGTACGCTCTCCAAGCCCCCGAAGCAGTGCTTCTCGCCCTGTGGTGACCTGGTCGCAACCCTGGCAAAGGCCGCGGCCCTCGCGGCGAAGGACCAGCGGGCGGTTTTCGTCGTCCCGGGCACCGTGGCCCGGCAGGGCAGCGCGCGGTCCGAGGATATCCGCCAGACATGCGTCATCCTCGCGGATCTCGACCACGGAGATGTTCAGGCGAAACGCGATCACGCTGCCAGGCATCTCGGCCCGCCTTCGCTCGAAGTGGCCTCGGGCGGAACCACCGAAAGCGGCCACGACAAGCTCCATCTCTACTGGAGGCTGAGCGAAGCCGCCGAAGGCGGCGACCTTGAACAGGTGCGTGCCGCGCGGGAAATGCTCGCCCTGAAGCTCGGCGCCGATACCTCCTTCAAGAGCCTCCACCAACCCATCCGCGTTGCCGGAACGCTGCACGGCAAGAACGGCGTCCTCGCTCCGGTCAAGATCATCTCCCGAACACCGCGCGAATATGAACTCGCCGAATTGAGCGCGACGCTACGCGACATGCCGGAACTGCAGGGACACGCACTTGCAATCGATACCGGCACGCCCCGGATGACCGGCCCTGATGCGCGGAAGCTCGCGGTGACGCCGATCCGGGCTGGCGGTGCCGATGAGATCACCCGCTTCGAGGCGGTGTCGAAAGTCATCGGCCATTGGCTGAGGAATGTCCGCAGAAAGGACGCGTCCCTCAAAGAGGCATGGCAGGCCGTCTGCGATCACAATGCCGCAATGATCGCCCCGCCCTGGGATGAAACACGGCTGCGGCGGGAATTCGACGCGTTGATCCGGCGTGATCAGCGTAACCATGGACCATTTCCCGCCACCCCGAAAGATCACGATGGCGCAGATGAACCGGCGCCAGAATACAGTGACGACGCCCTCGCCGAGAGTTTCGCGACCGAAGAAGGAGCGTGCTGGAAACATGTTCGGGCATGGGGCTCCTGGTTTCACTGGACCGGCCAGGTCTGGCGCCGTGATGAGACCGGTGGCGCACGCGAAGCGATGCGTCGCGTCTGCCGGAAGGCTGCCCTTTCGACCAGCAAGCCGAACGAGGCCCGCCGCCTGGCAAGCGACAAGACGATGGTGGCCGCTCTCCGGGTCGCCGGATGCGACCCGCGGATCGCGGCGCGCAGTTCGGACTGGGATGCCCATCCGATGCTTCTCAACACGCCGGCCGGCGTGATCGACCTCGAGACGGGCGAGGTCCTCGACCACCGGGCCGCCTTGATGATGACGCAGATCACAGCAGCGGCGCCCGAGGGAAATTGCCCCCGCTGGATGCGCTTCATTGCGGAGGTGACCGGCGGAAACGACGCGTTGTCCGCCTATCTCGCGCGCCTGGCTGGCTATTGCCTGACCGGGTCCACCAGGGAACAGGTCTTCGTTTTTCTGCATGGCCACGGCGCCAACGGCAAATCCGTGTTTCTCAACACGATTGCTCACGTCCTGGGCGATTACGCCGCGACCTCCACCCTGGAGACGTTCATGGCCTCCCGGACCTCCCGCCACCTGACGGAACTGGCCGGTCTCAGGGCCGCGCGCCTGGTCCTGGTGCCGGAAACGGAAGCCGGGCACAGCTGGGCCGAAGCACGGATCAAGGCCGTGACCGGCGGAGAAAAAATCCGGGCGAATTTCATGCGCCAAGATCACTTCGAATACACACCGCAGTTCAAATTGCTCATTGCCGGCAATCATCGCCCGCAGATCACGGGCCAGGGCGAAGCCATGCGACGCAGGCTTCACCTCGTTCCCTTCGAGGTCACCATTCCACCGGAGGATCGGGACCCTGATCTTGGGAAGCATCTCAGGGCCGAAAAGAACGGTATCCTCGGCTGGATGCTGGAAGGCTGCGCAGAATGGCAACGGGTCGGCTTGGCGCCCCCCGACTGCATGCAGCGGGCAGCAGAGGAATATCTCGAGAGCGAAGACCTGGTGGGTCAATGGGTAGCTGAATGTTGCATCGAGGGGCCGGACCAGCTCGCGCAGTCCAAGGCACTGTATCTTTCGTGGAAGGGGTGGACGGAAGCGATCGGGGGAGCTCCGGGGTCGCCCAAATCCTTCGGCGAGGCGATGAGGCAGCGCGGCTATCGCTCCACGACTGTCCATCGGGCACGGGGATGGCGAGGCGTTTCCCTTCGGCACCCCTGCGATGACACCGGAGCAGGGACATGAACCCTCTCCATCCCCGCCACCTGAGCCCGCTGGAACGCCGCGCCGAGCTTTGCCGCATCCTGGCGCTGGGACTGCTGCGGCTGCGGCAGAGAAATTTGGACACGGGCGCCGGATCGGGCGGATCTGGTCTACACAACCCGGTCGATCGGAGCGGTACTGCGGCTTCGCAAAGGAGGCAGACATGACGACCCACGACCCCATCCCCGCGCGCCTGGCCGCGCTCAAGACCACGCCGACGCCCGACCTGAAGCAACAGTGGCGCGACCTGTTCGACAGCGAGCCGCCGCCGTTCAACCGCCGCTACCTCGAGAGCCGGCTGGCCTACCGCATCCAGGAACTGACCTATGGCGGACTGAGGCCCGAAACGGTCCGCCGGCTGGAGGCCCTTGGTGAACAACTCGATGGCGGTGATCGGAAAAAGAGCCGCATCCGCGCAGACACGATGCCCATCGCCGGCACGCGGCTGATCCGCGAGTGGCGGGGCGTCGAGCATGTCGTTACCGTCACCACGGACGGGTTCGACTGGCAGGGCCGCCCATACAAATCGCTGTCCGCCATCGCGCGGGCCATCACCGGCACACGCTGGAACGGGCTCGTCTTCTTTGGCATCAAGCGTCAGAGAGGTCGGGGATGACCAAAGTTGCCGACACATCCAAAATCACCCGGAAACTGCGCTGCGCCATCTACACCCGCAAATCCACCGAGGACGGGCTGGAGCAGGAGTTCAACTCGCTCCACGCCCAGAGGGAAGCCTGCGAGGCCTATATCGCCAGCCAGCGCTCCGAGGGCTGGGTGCTGGTCCGCGATCAGTACGACGATGGCGGCATTTCCGGCGGCACTTTGAACCGCCCCGGCCTGCAGCGGCTGTTGGAGGATATCGAGGACGGGCTGGTCGACGTGGTCGTGGTCTACAAGATCGACCGCCTCAGCCGCTCGCTTGCCGACTTCGCCAAGCTGGTCGAGGTGTTCGACCGCAACGGCGTCACGTTCGTTTCGGTCACGCAGTCCTTCAACACCACGACATCCATGGGCCGGTTGACGCTGAACATCCTGCTCAGCTTCGCCCAGTTCGAGCGGGAGGTGACGGCCGAGCGTATCCGCGACAAGGTGGCCGCCAGCCGCAAGAAGGGTATGTGGATGGGCGGGGTGCCGCCCTACGGCTACCGCGTCGAGAACCGGAAGCTGTTGGTCGACGAAGACGCCACCGCACATGTCCGCTGGATCTTCGAGCGCTTCCTCGAGATCGGGTCGTGCACCGAACTGGCGCGGGAGGTCGGCACGCGCGGCATCCGGACGCCGCGCGGCAACCGGATCGACAAGAAATACATCTATCGGATGCTCAGCAACCGCGCCTACATCGGCGAGGCGGTGCACAAGGGCGACAGCTATCCCGGCGAGCACGACGCCATCATCGACCGCGAGATTTGGGACAAGGTTCACGTCATCCTGCAGGAGAGCCCGCGCAAGCGCGCCGCGCGCACCCGCGCCGACACGCCCGCGCTGTTGAAGGGGCTGCTGTTCGGCCCCGATGGCGCGGCCTTCTCGCCGACCCACACGCGCAAGGGCGACAGGCTCTACCGCTACTACGTCAGCCAGACGGTGCTGAAGCACGGCGCAGGATCTTGCCCGGTGGGCCGGGTGCCCGCCGGCGAGATCGAGGCGGCCGTCATAGACCAACTCCGCGCCGTGCTCCGCCAGCCCGAGATCGTTGCAGGCACATGGAAGGCGGCACGCGGCCACGCCGACGACATCACCGAGGCCGACGCCCGGACGGCCCTGCAGCAACTCGACCCGCTTTGGGACGAATTTTTCCCCGCCGAGCAGGCACGCATCGTCGCGTTGCTGGTCGAGCGCGTGGACGTCGGCCCGGATGGTCTGAACGTCCGGCTCCGCGTCGACGGGCTCGGCGGTCTTGTCCGCGAGATGCAGGCCGAGCAAACGATGGCAGCCGAATGACCTCCGGAGCACCAACCCCGGAAACCGTGACGCTCCACGTCCCGTTCCGCGTCGTGAAGCGCGGCGGGCGGAAGGAGATGGTGCTGCCAGATGGCACCGAACAGACGCGGCGGACCGACAACACGCTGGTCAAGGCGCTGGCGCGCGCGTTCCGCTGGAAGCGGATGCTGGAGTCGGGTGAGTTCGCCACCATCGCCGAACTAGCCGAGCGCGAGGGCATCGCGCCGTCTTACATGACCCGCGTCCTGCGTCTCAGCCTGCTCGCGCCCGACATCGTCGAGGCGATCCTGGACGGGACGCAGGCGCCGGAGGTAACGCTGGCGCGGGTGCTGGAATCGTTCCCTGTGGAGTGGAGTGGCCAGTACCGTTATTTTTTCACGCAGAAACCCTTGCCGAACCTACTTTAGAGCACCTGTAGATTGGCCGACACGTCGGAGCCTTGCGGATGCGATTGAAGTTATCCGAGTGCTAGTGCCTCGGCTTCAAATCTGCCTCTGTCCGGACATTTGTGCCGCCTTGTGTTCGATCGCTCGTTGAGTGCTGCCCTTAAGCCAAATTCGGATCACCGTTCGGCCGAATATGGAAGCGCTTATCGTGGCGCATCGCCGGTTCGTCAGCAGATGAAGACGTTAAGCCGAAAGGGCGTCGCGACGCCCGCGTTCGGAATAACTTGGACCGGGCGGTCAATGCCCGCGCCGGTGACCGCCCGGAAGATGTCCGGAACCTGTTCACGCTCGTCCTGGTCGGCGTCGTAGACCACCGTGACGGCGCCGCCGAAAAGGAGCTCCGCACCCCCGGAGAGACGCACCTCGACGATTTTGCGTTGCCCGAATAGGCGCGACGGCAGGCTGTCCACGACCGTCCGGGCGGCGGCGGCGGTCTCGGGATGCGCCTCGCAGTGAAAGACCGTGACGTCGGTAAGCTCCGAGTCGCCGGCGATGACCGTCGGCGTCCCGACCGTCTCGAAGGTGTCGACTGCAGCGGCGTCGGGGATATCGATGCCGCTGTTCGCCGCGGCCTCGCGCTCGCCACGGAGGCCGAGATAGGCCACAACAAACTCTGCAGCCTCGACAGTGTGTTCGACAGCCGTGTCGGTCAGCCGGTCGACTAGCTTGGTGCCAAATACGCCGAGCGCGCCGGCCACCACCGCCGACAAAGCGACAGTCTTGCCTCCCGCGCTTGTCTTGCTTTGGGCCATCGCCAGGGGCCTCCACGTATCCGCTCGCCGACAAAACCACACTTTGCCCACTAAGTCACCTCCACAGAGGTGTAACCGGCTTGTCTATTGTTGGCGTGTCCCATCCCATGTTCCCGGACGACATCGACGCGCCAAACACTTGAGGATCATCGGCATGCGCATCAGCCACATGATGAAGTGGCTCCAATGCAGAGGCGACATGGGTGCCGCGGCATGACCCGTACATATGCGCGCCCGTACCGGTGACGGTACACATTCCGTTCCGTCTTGCGAAACTTGGCCGCCGCAAGGAGATGCAAATGCCGGATGCCGCGTCCAACCAGTGCAAAAATGTACAACACATTGGTCACGGCGTTGGCCCGCGCCTTCCGTTGGAAGAGGATGCTGGAGTCCAGCGAGTTCGCCACCATCGCAGAACTGGCGGAAAGCGAGGGCATCGCGCCCTCCTACATGACGCGCGTCCTGCGCCTCACACTGCTCGCGCCCGACATCGTCGAAGCGATCCTCGACGGGAAGCAGGGGCCGAAGGTCACGCTGGCGCGGGCAATGGAGCCGTTCCCGCTGGAATGGGCCGTGCAGGCAGAGCATCTTGCCGGCAGCGCCGAGACCCGCCGTTCGTAATCCGCGCAGCGATAGGCTGAACTGAGCCCAAGGCACCGGATGCTGCCGTGTTCACCAATGTCCGCCTTTCTAGGTGCGGCCCCAAAAGTGTCAGGTTCAAAGCAATTTATAGCTTACAGATATTAGCAAGACGCTTATGTCAGGCGTACAGGACTTGCCGCTATCAGCTCCGCTAGATTTTCCGTTCGAAGAACAACGCCCACGTTACCCAGTTAGGAACTCCGCGAGGGTGCGGTTGTAGCTCTCCCAGCATGGGCTACGATGCAAAGGCACGTGATTTGCCGTCTCCAGAACCACCAGTTCGGCCCCCGGAATACCCGCCGCCAGCTTTTGTGCCTGCGACAGAGGGTGCACGGAATCGTCGCGCGCGTGCAGGATCAGCACCGGGCAGCGCACATGGTCTAGCAGATGCGAGACTGTCGCATTGTTGACCGCGTCGCGGGCGCGCAGCATCATCTCGGGTGGGCAGGCAGCCTGCGTCATGAGCTGGACTTCGCGCCTTTCCTCTACTGGACCTTCGGGAAAGTAGGCAGTCGCAAAGCCACTCGCGAAGGCGCTTTCGGGCCGCGCCCAACCCTCGGCGATCATGGCTCTCAATGCGTCTGGAGAAGCATCCGCGCTGCGCCGCGACCGCCCCTCGACATATCCGCCCACGATCGCCAGCCGTTCAAGCCGCTCGGGATAGAGCGCCGCGAAGGTCAGCGCAGGAATACATCCGCCCGAATAGGACACCGCGGCGAAGCGGTCAAAGCCTGCCGCATCGACGACAGCCGCCGCGTCACGCGCCTCGATTTCAAAGTCCAGGTCGCGCAGGACTCGTTCCGACTGGCCGCTACCGACGTTGTCGAAGCGCAGGTATCGGGTGTGGAGCGCCATCGACGATATCCAAGAGCGATGAAGCCCGTAGGCCCATTCGAGTTCCAGATCGTGGAGTGACGGAGGGCCGAACCGCAGCACGGGCGTGCCCTCACCGCTGACGGCATATGCGATTGCATTGCCATCCCCGCTTCGGCAAAAGCGAATTCGCTGGGCCGCCGGAGTGGTTGTCGGAGAAGGGGCGGCAACCGAGACATCATCTGGGGCGATCGCGTCACCCTCCACCTCTGCCACCAGCATCAGCCCCCGCCGTGCAACGGTTCGGATGACCGCCTGTTCCTTGCCGGTGTCGCCTACCGCCTTTCGCGCCCCCGCGATGCAGGCAGAGATCGCTGACTCCGACACCACCCGCCCGTCCCAGACCTCTTCTACCATCCGGTCTCGGGTCACAAGGTCCCCGGCATTGCGCACCAACAGATGGATCAGGTCGAACACCTTGGGCTCGACGGCAACCGGGCTGCCGCCACGCGTGAGCGTCAGGCGGGCGTCGTCCAGCGTACAATCGGCGAAGTGGTGTTCCATGTGCCCATACCTAAAACGTTTTTTGAGTGCCTCGCCAACAAAATTCAAACGCCCGTAGGGTTTCCCAAGACAATCCAAAGGGTTTCCAAACCTTTCCCATAAGCAAGGGCACGCGGGACCGTCCACCTTTGGGTCATTAGCCAAGGAGACACCCCATGATGACCCCTTTTCACACCGACCTTATGAAATACAGCACGCCAGTCGCTCCAACCACGCATGAGCGTCATGCAATGCGCAGTCTGCGCCAAGTCCGCCGCGTGGCGCTCTCCGCGTTCATAAAAAGGGTCCTGTCGCATGTCCCGCGCTTCCCGGTCGCGGCGAAGCGGTCGCGTGTCAACGCGAAATCCTGATACCAACACGCCTGACAATTCGACCTGTAACTTCGCAGCAGCAAGCAAATGCTGCTTTCCCTTCAGCTAGAATGCTTTGCGGTGGGTTGTTGTCGTGCAAGGGCGGCCTAACGAGCATCGCCTGATCGTCCAAACTATCAGGCTTTCTGCGTAAGCATCCGGCGTAGTCCGCGGTTATGCAGCGAGTAGGCGCTCCGATGGCTGCCAATTCCACGGCAGAAGGTCCG
>CANMQJ010000055.1 GCA_947500005.1 uncultured Paracoccaceae bacterium
TAGGTGCCCGAAGGTTTTCCTGTCAGCAATCGCCCTCGCTGCTATCGTCATCTACTGGCTATGAGTCCTGACCCTAGGCTTCATTGACTTTGCCATCGATGAAACTGTGAAATATGTACAGGACCGCAAGGCATTTGGTAACCGCATCATGGATTTCCAGAACACACGCTTCAAATTGGCGGAATGCAAGACCAAGGCCGAATTGCTGCGCACCTTCGTCAATGACGGGCTCGTGCGCCTCGAAAAGGGCGAACTTGATGCGGCCACGGCCTCGATGGCGAAATGGTGGGGCAGCCAGACGCAAAACGAGGTCATGCATGAATGCCTGCAACTGCACGGCGGTTATGGTTTCATGATGGAATACCCGATCGCGCGCCTTTATGCCGACAGCCGGGTCCAGATGATCTATGGCGGCACCAACGAGATCATGAAGGAACTGATCGCACGTTCGATGGATGTTTGATCCGTTCGGTGCCGGGGGGGTTATTCTTCTCCCGGCCCGAGGATATCTTCGCTGTGCTCCCCCAGTCGAGGGGCAGGGCGGTGATCATGCCGCGCCGGCGTTGCCGAGAATCGTATCGGCGGGCGTGTCGTCCAGATCGCACCTTCGGTTGGGTGATCAATCTGTTGAAAGAACCCGGTCGCGGCAAGATGGGGATCGTTCGGCAAATCCGACAGGTTGCGCACCGGCATGGCGGGTATGTCGGCATTCTCCATCAGGGCAAGCCAGTCATCTGTTGTCCGAGTTAGGGCAATCTGCGCCACCATATCGTATACAGCGCCGATGTTGCGGCTACGGGTGTCCATGTCAGTGACCCAGACGTGGTCGATCATGTCATCGCGCCCGACCGCCTTGAAGAACCGCGCCCATTGTACGTTGGTGTAGGGCAGAATTGTGATATATCCATCTGCCGTCTTAACCGGACGCCTATGCGGAACCAGCATCCGGGCATAGCCGAAATCCTGCGGGGTCTCTTCGAAGGTGGCACCATCCAGATGTTCGGCCAGCAGGAAGGCGGCCAGCGTCTCAAACATCGGCACCTCGACATGCTGGGCTTCTCCCGTACGCTCGCGGTGGAACAGGGCTCCCATCACGGCATAGGCGGCCGTCACGCCGCCAAGCTTGTCGGCTAGAATCGTAGGGGCATATGCGGGCGGCGCTTCGGGATCGCGCAATGTTGCCAGGCTAGCTAACCCGGAAACCGACTGGACGGCATCGTCGAACGCGGGTCGGGCGGCATAGGGTCCGTCCTGCCCGAATCCAGTGGCAGATACCGTGATCAGGTTCGGATTTTCCTGGCGTAGGGTTTCGGGATCGAGAGACAATCTGGCTAGCGCCGCAGGCCGTATGCTTGAAATCATCACGTCGGCATCGATAAGCAGCTTGCGCAATCGATCCCGACCGGTCTGCGTCTTCAGATCGAGTACGACACTGCGCTTGTTACGGTTGGTACCCAGAAAAGCGGCGCCCATCAGTTTGTTGCGTGATGGCTGGACCTGGCGAAGAAGATCGCCCTCTGGGCCTTCCACCTTGATCACATCGGCCCCCAGATCGCCCAGCATTTGCGTCGCCAAAGGTCCGAAAACGACCGAAGTCAGATCCACGATCTTCACGCCTTGAAGGATCGCGGGTTTTTTCTCAGCGGTCATTTAGTTGCCCAACCTTTTTTTGAACGAGGGTAGAACTCGGCGCGAAGGGCTTTGCCTTCCGCATCGAAGGCCGGGCAGGGGCCCAGTGTCGTTTCGCCGACGCTGCGCCGGATCGGGGGTGTCGGGACCTTGATCTCGCCGGAGGGTGTGCCAATCACGGACCGGTCAAGCTGAGGGTGATCGGACAGGGTCGCCACGTCGTTCACGGCCCCGGAGGCAATGCCCGCAGCGTCAAGCCGCTTCAGCATCTCGGCGCGGTCATGAGAGGAGAACACGGCCTTGATGAGCGCTTCGAGCGCGGGCTTGTTTTCAATTCGCGCCGTGTTGTCGTGAAACCGGGGGTCGGTTGCCAGAGGCGCGTCGCCCAGTATGTGTTCACAGAACCGTTGCCATTCGCCGCTGTGCTGCACGGTAATGACGACAAGCTGACCGTCCTTGCACGCATAGGCCCCGTACGGGCAGATGACCGTGTGGTTCAGTCCGACACGGGGTGTCGGCTTGCCAAGGTAATCGTGATATAGCAGCGGAACCGACATCCAGTCGGCCATCACGTCAAACATTGCCACCGAAACACCGCTGCCCTTGCCGGTGCGATCACGCCCGACAAGTGCTTCGCAAATTCCGGCATGGGCTGTCATACCGGTGGCAATATCGCAGACGGAAACGCCAACCCGCCCCGGTCCGTCCGCCGTGCCGGTCACCGATGCCAGACCGCTTTCGCATTGCACCAGAAGATCATAGGCCTTGGCATTGCGCATCGGACCGTCCTCACCGTATCCGGTGATGTCGCAGGTCACGAGACGCGGGAACCTCTCTCGCAGCGTGGCGGAATCGAGCCCAAGCTTGACCAGCGCGCCCGGCAGCAGGTTTTGAATAAACACATCCGCGTTTTCCAGCATCCTGAGCAGGATTTCCCGGTCCTCGCCGGCTTTAATATCCAGGGCGACCGATTCTTTCCCTCGGTTCAGCCATGTGAAATAGGCGCTTTCACCATTGGCGGCGGTATCGTAGGCGCGGGCGAAATCGCCTGTGCCCTTGCGTTCGATCTTGATCACGCGCGCGCCGGCATCGGCCAGTCGCGAGGAGCAAAAAGGCGCGGCGACTGCCTGTTCCAGCGCAACTATGAGTTTGCCAGAAAGGGGGGCTAAATCTGAACCTGACATGAGTTTCCCGAAAATGTTCCAAAGAGGTTGACTAAATCTAACATTTGTTAGATTTATTATCAATACGCTTAACCAGAGACTGGATTACTTGAAGGAGAACGCCGGTGCCGGACGCCAAAGGACCAGACCAGATTTTCCAGGGCGCGCTGACAAAGGGAGAGATCCTGCTGCCAAAGTGCGAAGACTGCGGGGCCTATCATTTTTTCCCGCGAGTCCTGTGTCCCCATTGTCATGGCGCCGCGATTTCATGGAAGCAGGCCACCGGCAAGGGACGGGTCCACACCACAACCGTCGTGCGCCGAAAGCCCGAATGGGGAGGTGACTACAATGTGTGCGTTGTCGAACTGGACGAGGGCGTTCGGATGATGAGCCGGGTCGAGGGCATTGCTCCAGGTGAGGTCGCCATCGACATGGCTGTAACCGCTTTCGTGGGCGAGGCCGAGGGCGCTCCGGCCGTGCTTTTCAAGCCATCGGAGGGATAAGATATGACCGCTGAACTTCGGGGAAAATCCGCCATCGTGGGAACCGGTCATGCCGGTTTTGGAGAGGCCCATGGTCTGACGGCATATGATGTCATGGCGCAGTCCGCACTTGCAGCGCTTGGCGATGCCGGGCTGAATCTGTCCGACGTCGATGGGCTTTTCTGCACCATGATGGAAGACAGCATGCCGGCGCTTATGGCGGCTGAGTATCTGGGCATTCAGCCGCGTTTCATTGATGGCACGATGTCGGGTGGATCATCCTTCGTGAATTATCTGACGTCAGCGACCATGGCGCTTGATGCCGGCCTGTGTGATGTCGCCCTGATTGTTTATGGCTCCAACCAGCGCACCGCGTCGGGCAGACTGGTGACCGCCTCGCGCCCGCCGGCCTATGAGGCGCCGTACAATCCGCGCTATCCGATCTCGGCATATGCGATGGCCGCGGCGCGGCACATGCATGAATACGGCACCACCCGCGAACAACTGGCCGACGTGGCCGTTGCCGCGCGGGCCTGGGCGCACCACAATCCCGAAGCGTTCGAGCGCGGCCCGCTGACCCGCGAGGACGTGTTGGGCGCGCGCATGGTGGGCGATCCGTTGACCGTGCGCGATTGTTGTCTTGTCACCGACGGCGGCGGTGCGATTGTTCTGGTACGCGCGGACCGCGCCCGGGATTTCCCAAAGGCGCCTGTCTATGTGCTGGGCAGTGCTGCGGAAAGCTCGCACCGGCAGATTTCGCAGATGAAAGAATTCACCGTGACCGCCGCCCGCGACTCAGGCGCGCGCGCCTTTGCGGCGGCCGGAGTGACCGCTGCGGACATCCAGGCGATCGAGCTTTATGATGCCTTCACCATCAATACCATCCTGTTTCTTGAAGATCTGGGGTTCTGCGCCAAGGGCGAGGGCGGGGCCTTCGTTGAAGGCGGGCGCATCGCGCCTGGCGGCGTCTTGCCGGTGAACACGAATGGCGGGGGCCTGTCCTGCGTGCACCCCGGGATGTACGGAATCTTCACCGTGATCGAGGCTGCGCGTCAGATCCGTGGCGACGCGCCGGGCATTCAGTTGAAGGATGTCGACCTGGCGCTGGCGCATGGCAACGGCGGTGTGCTGTCCAGTCAGGTCACGGCGATACTTGGATCGCAAAACACGCTCTGACGGCAATTAAGGGAGGAAAGTAAATGCCATTGGATTTTGATGCACTGTCGAACTGGGACTTTGAGGAAATCGAACAGACACTGACCGAGCGGGATACCATCCTGTATGCGCTCGGCCTTGGGTTCGGCGAGGATCCGACCGACAAAAAGGAACTGGCCTATGTCTATGAGGACGGGCTTAAGGCGGTGCCCGCAATGGCTGTCACTTTGGGGTATCCGGGCTTCTGGCTGCGCGATCCCAAGACCGGTGTGAACTGGCAGCAAGTGCTACATGGCGAACAGTGGCTGGATATCTACAAGCCGCTGCCGACCCATGGCCGGATTGTCGGCCGCAGCAAGATCGACTTCATCGCCGACAAGGGCGAGGGCAAGGGAGCCGTCATTTACCAAAGCCGCGATATTATCGACGCGGACAGCGGTGAAAAACTGGCGCGCGTGGCGATGTCGGCTTTCTGTCGCGGTGATGGGGGGTTCGGCGGTGAAAACCAGGCAGGTCCGGCACCCGCAGTGCTGCCTGACCGGGCGCCTGATCACATATGTGATATCGATACCCTGCCCCGCCAGGCGCTCATTTATCGTCTCAGCGGTGATTTCAATCCGCTTCACGCTGACCCGGATGTGGCCCGTTCTGCCGGGTTCGACCGCCCGATCCTGCATGGTCTGGCGACCTATGGGCTGGCGGCCCGGGCGATCCTCAAGTCGGTGCTGGATTACGACGCCGCCCGGCTTGTCGGTCTGGATGTTCGGTTCTCGGCTCCGGTCTATCCCGGCGAAACCGTGCGGTTCGAAATCTGGGAAGAGGACGGCGAGGCCCGGTTTCGCGCGTCGGTCCCGGCACGCGACGTCGTTGTTCTGAACAATGGTGTCGCGCGCTTCGCGTGAGGAGCAGAAGATGACTCAACCGCTCAAGGATATTCTGGTGTTGGATTTCAGCACCCTTCTTCCCGGTCCGATGGCAACGCTCATGCTTTCCGAGGCCGGCGCCGAAGTTGTCAAGTTCGAACGGCCCGGGGTTGGTGAGGACGCGCGCCACACGGAACCCATGATCGACGGAGAGAGCATCGGATTTGCTGTGTTGAACCACGGCAAGCGATCGGTGGCCATCGACCTCAAATCAAGGGGCGCAGTGAATCTTCTGCGCCCCTTGATCGAGAAGGCCGATGTTCTGGTAGAGCAGTTCCGTCCCGGCGTGATGGGCCGGCTCGGTCTTGGTTATGAAGCTGTGCGCGAGATCAATCCCGGTCTCATCTATTGTTCGATCACCGGCTATGGCCAGACCGGACCAAAGGCCAGCGCCGCTGGCCACGACCTTAACTACGTCGGTGATGCGGGTATCCTGTCGCTGAGCCGCGGACCGGATGACCAACCAACGGCACCGTTCGGGCTGGTCGCCGATATCGGAGGCGGAACCTATCCGGCGGTGATGAATATCCTGCTGGCCCTGATTGCGCAGCAGGCAAGCGGGCAGGGGACGCATCTGGATATCGCCATGTCCGAGGGGGCGTTCGCCTTTGCCTATTGGGCCCATGCCGAAGGTGTGATCGCCGGGCAAAACATCGAAAGCGGTGGCAGCCGCCTGACGGGCGGCCTAGCCCGGTATCGGCTGTATACGGCTGCGGATGGACGTCAGATCGCCGTGGGTGCGCTGGAAGAAAAGTTCTGGCAATCCTTCTGCGATGTCATCGGCCTACCGCCGGAGCTTCGCGATGACTGGTCCGATCCCGACACTTGTGCCGCGGAAGTTGCACGTCGTCTGGGGAAACAGCCCTCGACTCATTGGGAGCCTTTGCTGGCGGCGGCCGATTGTTGCTGTTCGGTCGTAAAAACGCCCGCCGAGGCGTCGCGTGACCCGCATTTCAAAGTGCGTGACGTTTTTGGGCGAACCCTGAGCATATCCGGCCAGAATGCGCCCGCATTGCCGCTACCAATTGCGCCGGAGTTCCGGTCTCCGGCCAACTCGTTCGGAGTTGCGGCCGCCTTGGGAGAAGACAATGCGCGTTACGGGCTGGACGCGCCGGACACAGATTAAACCCCGTTGACGTGCTGGTGGTGAATCACTATTCTAACAATTGTTAGAAAAATGGAGAGATCCAATGGCCGAGTCCGATGACCACCTGCCTGCAGAAGCCGAGCGCTATGTCATGCCGTCGCACTATGTCGAAAGCGACAGCCTCGAAGTGCAGGAGTTTGCGACAGCGGCTTTGCGCGATCTTTCGCTGGATGCAACCAAGCGGGACAAGGCGATCCGTCTGTTTGAAGCGGTTCGCGACGACATTCGTTACGACCCATATTGTTTTGCGCTGGATGAAGATTCTTACCGTGCCAGCCGGATCGCAGGGGCAGAAGCGGCATTTTGCGTTCCCAAGGCGATCCTGCTTGCGGCCTGTTTGCGTGCTGTGGGTATCCCCGCCGCACTTGGGTTTGCCGATGTGCGCAACCACCTGAACACCCCTAAGCTGCAGGAGTTGATGGGAACTGACCTATTCATCTATCACGGCTACGTTCAACTGTGGCTGGATGGTGAGCCCTACAAAGTAACACCTGCATTTAACATGGAGCTGTGTGAAAGATTCGGGGTCAAACCACTGGTCTTCGACGGCTATCACGATGCGCTGTTCCACGAGTTCGATGAGCTGGACCACCGGCACATGGAATATGTAAACGATCGGGGACTCTATTTCGACGCGCCCATGGACGAATTCTTAGTGGCCTTCAAGGAAACCTATCCGAAGCTGGAAGAATTCAACCGCGTACGAATTTCCAGGGATGCCAACGGATATGATTCCGGTTTCGCAAAGGAGGGTGCTTCTTGAAGTATCTGGAGGATTTCGCGCCGGGCCAAGTCTATCACTTTCGCAGTGCCCCGATGAGCGCAGACTCGATAAAGGCATTTGCCGAGGAATGGGATCCGCAGCGGCTCCACACCGACGAAGCCTATGCGGCCACCATTCACGGCAGCCTGATTGCCTCGGGCTTTCAGACGATGCTGGAGGCATTCAAGCCCGTCATGACCGAAATGATGGTCGATGTTGCCAATATCGGTGGCATGGGCTTTGACAATCTGCGCTGGCTGCGGCCGGTGCGCCCGAACGAACCCCTTGATGTCGAACTGACAGTCAACGCGGTCACGCCTTCAAGAAGCAAGCCCGACAGAGGTGTTTTGCACTATACGCTCAGCGCCAAAAACCCCGAGGGCGAGGTCGTTTTTTCGACCGACACCCCCGTGATGATCCAGCGAAAACAAAATGACACAGACTGATACAGTTTCCAGCGAACAAGAAGACCTTCGCCTGTTGCGCGAAAGCGCGCGCACCCTGTTCGAGCGCGCGGGCGGAAGTGGAAGAGCCCGAAAACTCCGTGATGCCGGGGGCAGTTTCGACCCGAATATGGTCCGGGAACTGGCCGAGGCCGGCGTTTTCGGCGTGGCGGTGCCCGAAGAGCAGGGGGGTCTTGGCATGGGCCTGGCCGCCGGGGGCGTTATCGCAGAAGAGGCCGGTCGCGTGATTGCACCGGAACCGGTCGTGTTGACGATCGGTCTGAGTCTCGGCCTTCTGCGTCGCCTTTGCCCGGAACATCCGAAGATGGCGCAGCTCATCGGCGGCGAGGTTTCACTGGCGGTTGCCTGGCAGGAACGTGGCCCGGGCGGGGCGCCCGCCGATGCGACCTGCCGATACGCGGACGGGCGGCTAACCGGAAACAAGGCTTGGGTGGTCGGTGCGACCGGATCGCAAGGGTTCCTCGTCGTGGCCGAACAAGATGGTGGACCGGTTCTAGTCTTGGCCGAGGCCACCGCGGACGGGGTTGTCATCGACAAGCGGGCGCAGGCCGACGGCAGTTCCCTGGGCGAGCTTTCGTTTTCAGGAACACCGGCCGCGGAACTGGCTAGCGGCGACGCGGTTCAGGCTGCGCTTGCCGAGGCTGTCGCCGATGCAACGGCGCTTGCCGCGGCCGAGCTTGTCGGCCTGAGCGAGTGCGCCTTCGAGATTACGCTCGAGTACATCAAGACGCGCGAGCAGTTCGACAAGCCGATCGGGTCATTCCAGGTCATCCAGCATCGTGCTGTCGACCTCAACGTGATGTGCGAGGTTGCACAGGCGGGCGTCCGCGAAGTTCTGGCGCTGATGGACCGTGAAACCGATCAGAAGGTTCGGGCACAGCTTGCCAGCCGTGCCAAGGCGCGTGCGGTTACGACCGCCAAAAGGATTACCCGCGACGCAGTTCAGTTGCACGGGGCGGTCGGTTACACCGATGATTTCGATATCGGGCTCTACCTGAATCGGGCGCTGGTGCTGTCGGCCTGGTTGGGCGACGACGCCTATCACAGGCGGATTTGGTTCGATGCACGCGAAGCAGAGGGGGCAGCACAATGACCGACTGGAACGCAATGAGCGATGCGGACTTCCGCAAAGAAGTGCGCCAGTTCTTCGAGGCGGAATATCCCGAGGAGCTGCGCCACCTGCCGCATCGTCCCAAATTCGCCGAGATCGAACATTGGCACCGCAAGCTGCACGCCAAGGGCTGGGTCGCGCCGGCCTGGCCTGCGGAATACGGCGGCATGGGGCTAAACGCCGCCAAGCTTCTGATTTTCTACGAGGAGCAGCAACGCTGGGGCGTTAATCGTGGCCGCGACATGGGCGTGCAGATGGTCGGCCCGCTGATTATCAAGTTTGGCACCCAGGAACAGAAAGACTATTGGCTGCCGCGTATCCTGAGTTGTGAAGACATCTGGTGTCAGGGCTATTCGGAACCCGGTGCCGGGTCCGATTTGGCCAACCTGCGCACACGCGCAGAGATTGATGGCGACGACTTTGTCATCAACGGACAGAAGATTTGGACCACGATGGCGCATGATGCCACGCACATCTTCATGCTGGTGCGCACCGATCCGGACGCGCCCAAGAAACAACAGGGCATCAGTTTCTTACTCGCTCCGATGGAACAGCCAGGTGTCGATGTGCGCACGATCACTACTCTTTCGGGGGAAACGGAGTTTTGCGAGGTCTTCTTCGACAATGCCCGTACGCCCAGTGAAAACCTCGTGGGCGAGTTGAACAAGGGCTGGACGATGGCCAAGGCGCTTCTGAGTTTCGAGCGCATCTTCATCGGCTCACCAAGCCTGGCCCAGAACGCACTGGGGCAACTGGAAAGCTTTGCCCGGGGCCGTGGCGCTTTCGATGATCCGGTGTTCCGCGACCGCTTTGCCCAAGCCGCACTCGATGTTGAAGATCACGCCGCGCTATACGCCCGTTTTGCCGATCAGCTCAAGCGAGGTGAAACGCTCGGCGCGGATGTCTCGATGCTCAAAATCTGGGTGACTGAGTGCTTTCAGCGCATTACCGAGCTTATGATCGAAGCTGCCGGCCCCGACGGCGGCACCATCGGGCCACTTCAGGTCGGCAACGTAAGTGTCGATGTCCTTGCGAGCTTTTATAAGGCCAGGCCGACCACGATCTACGGTGGGTCGAACGAAATCCAACGAAACATTCTGTCCAAGGCCGTCCTCGGACTGCCTGGCTGAACCCATACTCATACCCACACCCTACGGAGGAAAAGAACTATGTCGGAGCGCTATGCAAAGTACGACAAACTGAAATTTGACTACCCGGCGGATCGCGTCCTGCGCATCACTTTTGACCGCCCTGAGTCCTTTAATTCCGTGGACGCGGAAACCCATACCCAGATGACGGACATGTGGATCGATATCGACCGTGATCCCGACATCAACGCGGTCATTGTAACCGGCGCGGGAAAGGCGTTTTCCGCCGGCGGTGATTTTAGCTTGATTGAAAAAATGATCGGCGACTCGCACGAGATCATGAAGACTTGGAAAGAGGCCAAGGACCTTGTCTACAACATCATCAACTGCAACAAACCCATCATTTCCGCGATCAACGGACCTGCGGCCGGTGCCGGTCTTGTGGTTGCCATCCTCGCCGACATCTCGATTGCCGGGAAGAAGGCCAAGATTGTCGATGGTCACCCGCGCCTGGGTGTTGCCGCTGGCGATGTCGCGGCGATCATCTGGCCGCTGCTGACCTCGATGGCCAAGGCGAAATACTATCTGATGACTTGTAAGCCGGTTTCGGGCGAAGAGGCCGAGCGCATCGGCCTTGTCTCAATGTGCGTCGAAGATGACGAGTTGCAACAGATCGCTTTGGACACGGCCGTCGAGCTGGCCAACGGCTCGCAAAGCGCGATCCGCTGGACCAAGTATTCGCTGAACAACTGGCTGCGCCAGGCTGGCCCGATCTTCGATGCGTCGACCGCGCTGGAGATGCTCGGCTTCATGAGCGAGGACGTCAAGGAAGGCGTTCTGTCACACCGGGAGAAGCGCGCGCCGAACTTCCGCAAGGACTGCCCGCTTTAACGCCTGATTGGACGAGGAGGCATGGAAATGTCTGAAGATATCTACCAAGATATAGCTCAAGCCTATGCCGCTGCGGCCGAAAAGGCTCCTGGCCTGAAATCGCGATTTGCGGCTGCCGGGTTCGACCCGGCAGCTGTGGCGTCATTGGCGGACCTGTCGCGTCTGCCAGTGATGAAGAAGGAAGAGCTCCTGAGGATTCAGCGTGACAATCCGCCCTTCGGCGGGTTCCTCGCATCGGATCTGAAAGATGTCGGACGGATCTACGTGTCCCCTGGCCCGATCTTCGAACCGGCGCTTTCGGGCGGCGGCGGGCATGGTCTGGACCTGTTGTTCAAAGCGGCCGGAGTGGGCAGCGGAGACATCATCCTGAATACCTGGATGTATCACCTGGTGCCGGCGGGGCTGTTGTTCGACGAAGCGGCGCAGGCGGCGGGCGCGACAGTGATCCCCGGCGGCGTCGGCAATACCGAGCTTCAGGCACAGATCATCGTCGAAACCGGCGTGACTTCGATCTGCGCTTCGACCGCGTTTTTCCTGACGCTGGCAGACAAGGTAATCGAAACCTATGGCCGCGACGCCTGGAAGGTGAAAACGGCCTTCCTCGGCGGTGAGATGGGCGATTGGATGGCCAAGCGCCGCCGGATCGAGGCCGACTATGGCGTCTCCACCTGGGCTGCCTATGCCACGGCCGATCTGGGCCTTGTCGCCTATGAGGATGGCGGCGAAGGCTATGTGGTTCATCCCGACCGCGTGGTGCAGATCTGCGATCCGGTCAGTGGCGAACAGGTCGCTCACGGGGAACCGGGCGAGGTTGTTGTGACCGCGCGCGATGCCACCTGGCCGATGATCCGGTTCGGCACCGGCGACAGCGCCTTTGCGCTGGAAAGCAACGCGGATGGCACCGTCAGCCGGATTTCCGCACTGCAGGGCCGGGTCGGCGCAGCGGTCAAAGTGCGCGAGATATTCGTTTACCCGCGCGTGATCGAAGAAGTTGTCATCGGTACGCCCGGCGCAAAGGCCGCGCAGGCCATGGTAACGCGCGAGAACGATCGCGACATGATCCGCCTCTCGCTTGTGCTGGAAGGCGGTGCCGACGCTTCTGCCGCGGAAACAGCCGCCGTCGAAACCTTCAAACTGCATGCGCGAATTCGCGCCGACGAGGTGAGCATCGTTTCGGAACTACCCGAGAATGCAGAACTGATCGTCAACCAAAAAGACGTCTGAGATCGCGTCTCGATCTTCGGCGGCAACCGCAGAAACAGATGGGCGGCCGGGTGACCGGCCGCCCTCTTTCGTCAGGAACAGAGCGCATCTTTGGCGGCCTGGTATTCCCGGTCGAGACGGTCGACGTAGTCCGCCGTGGTCATCACCTCTTTCACCGCTCCGATCCCCTGACCGCTGCCCCAGATGTCACGCCACGCCTTGGGGCGAATGTCGCCGGTGGCCAGATCGAGTTTGTTGCCGATCCCGGCCAGGTTGTCAGGATCGAGACCGACCGCCCGCACCGACGGTTTCAGATAGTTGGCACTCACGCCGCTGAAATAGTTGGTATACACAATATCATCGGCCCCGCCGTCGACGATCATCTGCTTGTAATCCTCCGACGCCACCGCCTCGGTCATGGCAATGAAGGGAGATCCGATATAACCAAAATCCGCGCCCATGGCCTGTGCCGCCAGAATGGCACGCCCGGTCGCGATGGACCCGGACAGGGCAAGCGGACCGTCGAACCATTCCCGGATTTCCTGAACCAGCGCAAAGGGTGACAAGGCACCGGTGTGGCCGCCCGCGCCGGCGCAGACCGCGATCAGGCCGTCGGCGCCCTTGTCGATTGCTTTGCTGGCGTATTTGTTGTTGATCACGTCGTGCAGTACAATGCCGCCGGTAAGCGACGGCCCAGCACCCTCGTTGCTTGAGGTGGCATAACGTCCGAGATGACGCGGGAGACTACCGGAGGCGT
>CANMQJ010000056.1 GCA_947500005.1 uncultured Paracoccaceae bacterium
CCAAGGCGCGGTATGGCTCAAACCCAGTGGCCCAGTTTTACACCGGTACGTGGCCCCATTTTGCTCCGGGATTGACATCGGCCTTTGCGCTGAGTCTGCGTGATCTCAGCCATGATTGTCGGCAAGTGTTCTACAAACTTTCCTTCTAATACAGAGATCTGCGGGTCGTTCTCTTTGTACCCTCTCCCGCGCAGCTCCCTCTTCAGGGCGGCCACATGCTCGCGTTCGTCATCCACAAAGATAAAGCGTGCATTGATTTCCAGAGGCTTTGCGCGACCTTCGTTCAGTCTTACGGTCGCCTCTTCAACAGCATTGAGGAGAACAAGCGGGCTCCCGGCTCGTGTGTCGTTTCCATCGGAATATGCGCCGCCTCCACTGAATCCATCCACGAGAGTAATATTCAAACGATCTTGTGCTGGGTTGCGAACCACTGTGTCGAAATAGACATCAAGATAGTTCTTGAGGACATCGAGCTTACGCTTGGTATGTTCCTCAATTCGCGGGAGATTGCCATCAGGTCCCCAGATGAAGTTCGTCGCCATCGCGTTCCTAACTCGTCAGCTCTGCCATTATTTCTTTGGGAACAATCTGCCATGGAAAGCCGTTCCACTCAGCTCCCTCTAGAAGCCGTCCGCCAGACTTTGGACGGGCTCCCCCCCACTGCTTGAAAAAGAATGCAACGTCGTATTTTTCACATGCAAGGCGTAATTCTGTTGCCCATGACGGTTCCATCGGCCTCGCCTTTGGTCCACTTTCCCCCCCGACGATTGCCCAGGCTATGCCACTCAGATCCACGTTCCCGATCCTGCCAAGCAATGGCTCAAACGAAATAAATCGCGCTTCTGAGTTGATTTGGCGCAGGTGTTCGATTCGGCTCTTGTGTGCGCTGTCCTCGACGGACACGCCGAGCCAAATGTGCGAAGGGACTTTTTCTCCAGAGTACCTCTTCTTCACGTAGTTTCGCATCAGCGAAGAGCGTTTGGTGAGAACCTGATACACATGCCAATTGGCCCTCTCCATCGCGTCAAAAACGGCGTCGATGTGACTGATCGGAATATCCTTGTGAAATAGATCGCTCATTGAATTGACAAAAATCATACGCGGCTTCTTCCAACGAGCCGGTTGGTCAAGTCGTGACGGCCAGAGACGCAGATCAAATCCTTGTTCGTAAGGATGCCCTTCTATACCACGCCACCGTTCCGCAAATCGTTCCGCATAGCAGTTGTCGCAGCCCGGACCGATTTTTGTACAGCCGGTAACGGGATTCCACGTCGCGTCTGTCCACTCGATTTCAGATTTTTGTGCCATCCTGCTCAATCCTTTTTGACGGCCACTCTACGCTGGTTGGCACAAAGAGGGAACATCCAATCTGGGCACTGCGCGTCATGCCGTATGTGGCAATAGTTAACATCTCGGGCTTTCTACCAACCATTCACGCTCTCCCATCTAGGTTCAGCCAGTACCTCGTATGGCGTCGATCTCCAGTTCGGCTGAGCGCACCTTTCTCGACCAGATCCCGCAGATCGCGGGTTGCGGTTGCGCGTGAAGTTCCTGTGATCTTGAGATAGTTGTCGGCGCTGAGGCCGCCTTTGAAACCGCCAGGGCCTTCCCGAAACATTCGAGCGATGGCCTTGGCCTGGCGTTCGTTCAAGTGGTCTCTGTGACGATCGTAGAAGTGTGCCTTGCTGATGAAGAAGCCGACGCGGTCGAGTGTGACCTGTTGGGCTTTCAAGACAACTTCCGCGAACCAGACGAGCCAATCGGTCACGTCGAGCGTTTTTTGATGCTGCTCGAGCTGGTCGTAGTATGCCTTGCGCTCCTTCTCGATGGTGAAGGCGAGCGAGATGAGGGTCGGCTGGCCAATGTTCTGCGCCAGCGACTTTTCAGCGAGGGCGCGACCCAGGCGGCCGTTGCCGTCTTCGAATGGGTGGATGCTCTCGAAATAGAGGTGGCTTAGCCCTGCGCGCGTCAGCGCTGGAAGCGGCTCTGCTCCCCCCGGCCCGGTCTTGTTGAACCAATCCGCGTATCGCTCCATCTCAGGCATGACCCGCTCCGAGGGCGGCGCTTCGAAATGGATCGTCGGCCGGTCAAGGCGGCCGGAAACGATTTGCATCGCCTCGGCATGTTGTCGGTAGGCCCCGATGATTTCCAACCGACGGTCATGGGACAGTAGCATCCGATGCCAGCGGTACAGTGTCTCATGGGTCAGCGGCTCTGCAAAATTGGAATAGACGTCGACCATCATTTCCGCGACGCCCTGTTCGCGCGGTTTGGCAGGGTAGCTGTCCGGATCGAGGCCCAGATGGCGGCGCAGCGAAGACTGGACACTGAGCCGGTCGAGGATTTCACCCTCGATGGCACTCGTCTGCATCGCTTCCTCGCTGAGCAGTTCGATGCGGAGTTGCTCGCGCTCCGGCTGGCTGACATGATGGACCGCGCCGAGGATTTCTCCAGACGACAACAGGAACGTCTGCTCAAACGGCTCCAGAGCGGAGGCGTCATACCGGAAATCCGGCCAATCAGGCAGCGTCCAGTTCCAAGCCATGAGTTATAGACATCCTTTCTATAACTCATATTTAGATCACTTCTGAGGCATAGAAGTCAACTCTATCGCTCAAAAGACCTGCGGGATGGGGTGACCCACAAACCGACGCGAGGTCTTGAGCTAGGCCTTTTCAAGGTGCGTAAGATCTTTCTGACGCGGTCTGGGGGCCTTCGGATCGACAGGGATTTGTTCCGGCGCTTGAATGAATGGTTCATAGCGAACGTCCGCCATGGCGCGGTCGAACCAGGCAGGCTGCACGTCACCATTGTTCCATTGGTAAAGGTAGCCAACCAGATTTTCAGATGTCTTGCAGAGGATGCGCATGATCGGTTCGCCAGTCAGGCGGGGCTTCGTATTCATAATGCGTTCCTCCTAAATGGACCTCGCAACTCGTCACTACTGAGGTCTGAAATTCCTGTTAGCTGGTGTTAGGACTAGGTTTCTGCAACTGCAAGATGAACCGTTCTGGGTGGGCGAAAATCCACCGGCAAAATGCAAGTTATCTTTTCAGATAGGTATCTTACGGCGCGTTCGGTTCATGCGGCGATGCAGCACGAATGGCAATTTCTTCAAGGATCGCATCGATCTCGCCCCATATGCGTGGTTCCACCTGGCCGCGGATCAGAGCCCATTTACTCAAGACGTCGAGGGGGTCGTGGTCCCGTAGGAGGACACCCAGGCTGGCCGCATCTACTGCCAGAGATGTACGGGCCTGCCACTGCGTGTTTCGAGTGCGTCGCTCCTCCGCGACTGGGGCGAAGACCGGCGACAGTTGCCAGCCTTTGACTGCACGGCGCAGGGCGGCACGCACCACATGTGCTGGCTCAACACCACAAGTCTCCAGCGCTGCTTCCTGTCGTTCGAGTGCGTTGACCCTGATGTCGATCTTCCGGGTCGGGTTCAAAGCTCGCGCCGATACGGGAGCTCTCAGGCTGGTATGCAGGGCAGAGCTTTCCGCGGTGACTTGGTGCGGCGCCACGGTACCTGCCGGCACACGCTCTGACTCGTGCCGATCAGCGTCAACGTCAGCGGCTGGGGTGCCTGTATTTGTTGCTGTGACCTGTGCCTCATCTTCCTTCCCGGGAATCTCGCGGTCACCCTGTCGCAGGGTGGCGGCGTAGGCTGGGTCGGGCCTGGTGATGGTCGGGATCTTCTTGCGCAATCGACTGTCCTCACGCAGCAAGAATGTTGTTGAGGATGTCCGTCGCCTCCTCGAGCGCCTCGACGACATGACGTACATGTGGACGCATCAGAGGGTTTGGATCAGATTGCTTTTCCAGCGCCAAGGCGTGGAGAAGCCCCTTCTGGTCCATCTCCTTGTAAGTGTTTCGTCGCATCATGACGGTCTCAATCACCGGAAAACGGGTGAGCGCTTCTTCAATCAGGGCGGCGTCAGCACGGGTTGTTTTCGGGTCGACCATGTTGAGGACGACGTGGTGGCGCGGAAGGCTGGAGGGGTCGTCAACACGGGATTTCAGCTTCTCAAACCAATCAGCTGTCTGCGCTCCGACATCGAAATCAGACGTTGACAGCATGACGGGCGTCACAATGTGGTCCGCAAGCACCGCGATGCCGTCTGACCATTCGGCACCGACCCCTGCGGTATCGATGAAGATGAAGTCTGCCGTGCCTGCCATGTAGACCTGATCAATCTGATCCTCGACACCCGCCACGCTTTCGACGATGGCCGAGCAGAGAAGCGGCGAACTCAGCCCACCGGCTTCCGCCCGAGCATGCCAGGCCCCGAGTACTCTCGTGCTATCCGTGTCGATCAACATCACTCTGCGTCCGGCAGCGATCGCGGCGCTGATCAAGGCGCGCGAAAGCGTCGTTTTTCCACTGCCCCCTTTCCGGGCCATCGCTGCGATCACCACAAGATTTTCGTTCGGCATTCTGATCCTCCGCAAAAATAGTGAATCGCAACGAGAATACCAAAATGTCGCTAAACGCATGAGACTGAGGGGTCAAGCAGAAGTCGGGATGCGACCCGCGTTTGGCAAGCAGCGGGCGGCGTTGTGCGATGACCGTGCGACGTCTGCCGTGGCGCCTTCAGCATTCGTCGCGGGGCACCACACACCCTCCAAATGTCGGGATGCGCTCGGCGATGTACAGCGGACGGAATGCAGGTGACGGATAGCGCGCTCCAGACGACTGGAGGCAGTCTCGCGTATGTCGTTCCGCGGGTGACGCGAGACGGTTAGCACGCGGCAAAACCCGTCTTGCGGGGTGCAAGAGACGGGGCGCAAAAGACGCGATGCGCGATGCGGAGACCGCATCGCGTGGTGCAATGAGCGCGAAGCGCGATCCATTTGACAAAGGACGGGAAATCGCCCTTGTAGGGCGATTTTCTACATTGAGTACAAGCCCTTATGGCCGACTCCACTTGCGTTGGGAGTCGGCGGGCTTGTACGAAGTTGGCAAGAAATAGGAACGTTAACTTCAAAATGCCCCGCCGTCGCAGACTGTCAGAGATCGAGCGCTCGACCATCGCCCAGGACCGCCGGAACGGCGTCTCCGCGGCGTCGTTGGCCGCGCGCTACGATGTCAGCCTGAAGACGATCTACAATGTGGTGAACCACTGGGGTGAGCGTCAGACAGCGAACGGCAGCCGATCGCGGGTTGTGGGGATCCGGGTCTCGGACGACGACCTGCGCCGGTTCGACGCGGCGCTGTCGCGGCGCGGGATTGCGCACCGCTCGGATGCCATGCGCCGCCTGATGCTGGCGGCCGAAGGTGTCTTCATGCCCGACGACGAGTTGTGCGACGAGCTGCGCAGCCTCGGCGCCGCGCTCAACCGGGTTGGCAACAACGTGAACCAGATCGCGCGACGTCTGAACGAGGCCAAGGTGCGGGGCGAGAGACTGTCCTACCCGGCCTCAAGTCACCGTGACGTCCGCGCCCTTGCAGGGCTGGTCTTCGATCTGGCCGACCAGGTCCAGGAGATGTCGCGTGCGCGGCGCAGCCTGCTGGACCTTGAGATCAGCTCTGCCCTGGCGGGCCTCGCCGAGAGGGATGAGAATGGCGCGGAGTGACCGGGTCCGTGGCATCGACCCGGCGCTATTTGACCGAGGCTGGAGCCGGGTTTCGGGATCCTGGCAGGGGCTTTCCAAGGGCGCGCAAATGGTTCGGGCCGCGCGCGGCTATTCGCCAGCGATCTTCAAGGCTATCTCGAAAGGGGGCTGCCACACCGGGGCGCAGCTACGGGCGCAGCTCACATATCTCACGACGAAGTCGACCCATATCCTTGACAGCCGCGGCACCCATGACGGGAAGAAGCAGCTCGCGGAAGCCGAGATCAACCGAGTGGCGCGGCGGTTCGAGAACCAGTGGAACGAGCGCTATAGCCCCAAGCTTGGCCATACGTCGCATCTGCTAATGGCATTCCCGGTTGGGACCAGGGGTGAAGAGGTGCGCGATATCACCCAGGCGGTCTGCGAGAAGTTCTTTCAAGGTGAGGGCTCGCAATTCGACTATATTGCTGCAATACACCAAGATCGCGCGCATCCACATGCGCATATCGTTCTGAACCGCCGCAGCAAGGATGGCGAAATGTTCTTTCTCGGGAAGGATCATCACTTCAACTACGACGCCTTTCGCGAGGCGATGGTCGAGGCGGCCCAAGTTCATGGGATCCGCCTTGAGGCGACGCGTCGTCTGGATCGCGGCGTCACGACCTACCGCGCCGAGATCGATGAAATCTATAAGGCTCGCGACGAAGGTCGTCCCCCAGTCGAGCGCCAGAGAACCGGCGCTGACCTGGCGGCCGCTCTGGAAACCGTCAGGCACAACGCGTTGATCTACCGCGGGCTCGCGGCGGAGGCGTCGCGTTCGAATTTCGAAGACGTGGCCGAAGCGCTTGAGAGGGCCAGCACCATCCTTGCCAGTGGCGGTCAGATTCAATCTGACGGAGCCATCTACATGTCCCAAGACGAAGCAGCGTTCGACACGCTGATCACGGAGTTTTCTCAGAACATTCGCCAGATCGAGGCGGCGATCGACAGGGCGCCGGCGGCCGAGAGGCCGGTGATCGAGCGCAAGCTGACCGACGTTCTGGCCTCGGTCGCGCATTTGAACCCACTCGGGGATCGCTCCGCCGCCCTGGTCGATGCCCCGTCCCGAGACGGCATCTATGCAAGGCCGAACTTAAGTGAAGATCACCTCGCGCGTCTTGACGATGGAGAGGTGGCACCAAAGCTGGCCGAGGCGTTGCAAGGCACGGGCATTGATGCCGAGGCTGTGGCCGCGCGCCTGCGGGAAGGGGCAGGCAATGCCGCACTGGAACGCCAGTGGCTGGCACAGGATCTGCAGGGGATTGCCAAAGCGAGCGACCTCGATCTGGAGAAATCTTCTGACCGGGAAGACGCGCTCGACCGGCTGGAAGCCGTGCATGTTCGGTTGGGCGATGTTCTGACTGACGTGCGCGTCCTGCGCGCCCCAACCGAGATCGACGAGGCGGATGACGCTGAGGCAGTGCTCGGCGCGCGGCTGACGACACCTGGGGGTGATCTCGCGCAAGGCGGGCCCGACATTTTTGCCTCATCGGAGCGGCAGGCGTTCAGAGCGCTGGTGGCGCAGTTCCGCCGGACGGATTTCGATCATCCGTTCTCCGACGACCCCTCTGTGCGGCGGGCAGGCGCCGTGGAGGTGGAAGAGGCCCGCGCCGCGTTCGATGCCTACGCGCAGAAATCGCCGCAGCATGCCGAACTGGCGTCGATGGCCTGGGACCAGGCGACTGACAGTCGAATGCCGCAGCAATATGCGGTATCGGCGCAGGACCGCACGCTTCATGCTGGCGACATGGACCTCGCCTTGCGGGATCCTTCGGATCATCTCGGTCCGATCACGGAAGAGCTCCGCATCCTCGCCCGCTATCGCACGGAGATGCCGGATGACGAATTCGGGCAGGCCGTCCAGGACGAAATCAACCACCTTCGTTCGCTCGGCGCGTCGCGTGCCTATATCAGCGAGCGCAGTTTCGAGATCGAGGACCAGGCGCGACAAGACTACGCCGCGTGCCGGTATCTGGAAGAGACCGCGCCAACCGTCATGGCGTTTGTGCGAAACGCCGACGTCGAGGGCCCGCTCTCCGAGGCAGAGCGACATGACATCGTCCGGCAGGTCAACGAACGGCTAAGCCCCGACGCAATCGACGCACTACGGGCCGGTAACGCGGACGTCCTGGACAAATTCACCGAGGATCCGCTGCGCCAGCTGGAACTCGCCAAGACCTATCTTCAAAGCGGTGAGATCACTGCGCACGGCCCGGCCATGGAGCGCGTTCTCGATGCTCTGGCCGAAGAGCAGATCGAGGCGCAGCGCGCGCGCCACGCCGCGGCACATGGTGAGAAGGGGATCACCCATGGATAAAGGCAAGATCGCCATCGGTGTGTTGAGCCTCGTACTGGTCGGCCTCGCCATGGGCTATGTCGTGGCGACCGGCTTTGTCATGTTCCGCTATGGGCTTTCGCCCACGCGTTTCGACGTCACCCTGCTCGCCCGCGAATATCGGGGCCTGTCTCAGTCTGCACCGAAAGACTTCCTCTGGGTGAACCTCATCCTTGGCGGCTTCGGCCTGGCATCGCTCATGCTGAGCGTCACGCTTCTGGGGGATGCATTGACCCGCTTCGGGACGACGCATTGGCAGACCCGCGGTGAGATGAAGAGGAACGGTTTCTTTGCCAAGCCCGGCGGCGGCTTCCTTCTGGGCAAGCTCGGCTCCCCGAAATCCAAGCGCCCGTTCCTAGTCTCAAAAACCTTCCCCCACGCGCTGATCGTGGCGCCTACAGGCCGGGGCAAGGGCGTGGGGTTCGTGATCCCGAACCTGCTGACCTACAAGGGCTCGGCCGTGGTGCTCGACGTGAAAGGCGAGAACTTCCGCGAGACCTCGCGCTTCCGCGCCAGCATGGGCGACAAGGTTTTCCGTTTCGCGCCGACCGACTGGGACCGACCGACGCATCGCTACAACCCGCTTGCGCGCATCGCGGCCATGACCAACCCCGACCGGCAGCAGATGGAGCTGAAACTCACCGCGAAGCTCTTCCTGCAGACCGACAATGAAAAGCTGAGCGGGCTTTTGGCCGGGGGTATCGACCTCTTCGTTGCGGCCGGCCTTCTGGCCTTCGAGCGCGGCGTGCCGACCATCGGCGAGATCTATCGCATCACAGCCTCGGGGGGCGACAAGCAGAAGGAATACCTGAAGCGTTCACAGGAGGTGAAGAACAAGTCGGCCAAACTGATCTTCGAGCGTATGGCATCGACCAACAACGACACCCTCACTTCCTACCTCTCCCTCCTGATGACATCGGGCCTCGACACCTGGGACAACCGCGCGATCGACGCCGCCACCGCGACCTCTGACTTCTCATTCCGGGAAATCCGCCGCAGCCCACATGCGATCTATCTTGTGGTCGAGTCAGAGATGATCCACCCGTTGGCTCCGCTGATCCGTCTCTTTTTCTCAGACCTGATCGCCTCGCTGCAGGCACAGGAGCCCGCGGACGATGAACCCTGGCCCGTGATGATCATGCTCGACGAGTTCGACCGGCTGGGGAAAATGCCGATCATCGCCGAAAGCATCAAGACGCTGCGCTCCTTCGGCGGAAACCTCGCCATCGTCACCCAGACCATCCCTGCGCTGGACGAAATCTATGGCGAGAATACCCGCAGGTCGCTTCAAGGCGGCGCGGGTGTGAAGCTCTACCTCACCCCGTCAGAGCAGAAGACGATCGAGGAGTTGAGCCAGGCCGTCGGCAAGACCACCAAGCGTGTGGTAACCCGCTCCCGCGCTGTTGGCCGCAATCCGTTCGAAGGGCGCAGCGTCTCAGAGCGAACCGAGGATACCCCGCTCCTGACAGAGGATGAGGCCCGACGCATGGATCTCGATGAGGTCATCCTTGTGATCGACGCGCAGATGCCTATCCGCGCGAGAAGGGTGAAGTATTTCGAGGACCCTGCCCTGAATGTGCTGCACGCGGGTCAATCGGGGAGCTTCCCGTATCCGGACGAGGATAGACTGCGGCGGGATCGGCAAATGTCCGAAACCCGCGAGACTGTAGAAAAGCTGAAGCTGGAGCTACAGGAGGTGCGGGCGTTGAATGTCGCGCCGGACGCGGACCCAAACGCGGCGAAGCCATCGAAGACTGATCCTTTTAGTTCAACGAAGGCCCGCGGCCGCGCGGCTCGTGCTGCTGCGAGCGGCGGTGTCCAGGATCAGCTGTCGCTTGATATCGAGGGATTGGGTATCACGAGCACAGACCGGACGGCGCTTGCTTCGGCAGTTCAGACGACGAGGGCGATAATTGCCGAGCACGGGTGAATTCTCAACTGCGGACCTTCGCGCAAGGCCCGGCGAATAGCGGTTCCGAGCCCATATCAACCGATGCTGCGGGGCGCGCGAATGTCGGCTTTCGTCCGGCGCGTCGCACCATGATGGAGTTAGTCAGCTTCCACCAAGTCACTCCGGGCATCGCGGATGATCATCCACGACGAATGCAGGAAAAGCCCCGCGATCGCGAACGCGACGATCAGGTCGGGCCATGCACTGCCAAGCCACGCGACCAGCCCGGCGGCGATGACCACGGCGAGGTTGCCGATGGCGTCGTTGCGAGAGAACAGCCAGACGGCTCGCATATTGGCATCACCCTTGCGGTGCTTTAGCAGCGGCAGCACCGCGAGGATGTTTACGATCAGCGCACCTACCGCGAAGGCTCCCATCAACCCGGCTTCTGGCGTGGTCTGGTTGAGGACACGCCAGAGCGTGCTGCCGACAACGCCAAGGCCCAGAAGGCCCAGAAACACGCCTTGGATCATCGCCGACCGCGCCCGCCATGTCAGGCTCCAGCCGATGGCGAGCAGGCCCAGAAACGTGATCGCACCATCGCCCAGAAAATCGAGCGCGTCTGCCTTCAGCGCCTGCGAACCGGACAGGAACCCGCCGAACATTTCGACCACGCCGTATCCGAGATTGAGCGCGACCACGATCCAGAGCGCGCGGCGATAGCTCGGGTCCTTGTAGGCCGGATCGGACGATGTATCGCCGTCCTCGATCTTCTCGAAACCGTAGCCGGTCGCGTCGAGCGCGGGCCGCACTTTCGGCAGATCGCCGTCCGCGATCCGCAATGTCATGATGTGGGTGGCGGCGGACACTTTCACGTCGCCTTCGGCCACGCCCGCAGACCGGGCCGCGCGCTCGATCTCGGCGGCATCTTTCGCGCAGTCCATGCCTTGCACCCGCATTCGGATCGGGGAGGAGGCTGTCGCCAACTTGCTGTTATCGGGCTGGCTCATGTGCGATCCTTTTTGTGGTGGCGGGCGAAAAGGTACGCTGCTAACGTATCAGTGGATAATGATATGACAGCGCAAAACATTCAAGACGATCTTTCGGCACCCGATACACTGGAACTGCGGGCAAAGCTCTTCCGGGGCCTAAGCGATCCCAGCCGTCTGACGATCCTCGATGCGCTGGTGTCGGACGAACGCAACGTGCAGGAAATCGTCGGGCATACGGGTTTGGGTCAGCCCAACGTCTCGAACCATCTGCGCTGTCTGCTGGAATGCGGGCTGGTCAGTCGCCGCAGCAAAGGCCGCTTCGTTCGGTATCGTCTGGCGGACAGGCGGGTCGCCGATCTCATCCGTGATGCAGATCAGCTACTTGCCTCGACAGCCAACGGAGTTGATGCCTGCCAAAGCTATACGGACTAACCGGCGCGACCTGCTGCAATGTCCTATCGGTGCGCCAAACCTGAAGCAGCCATCTGCGCATCCGCAGCGAATGCACCCTTTGTCCGGATACTGTTGAAGAAGTCGATGTTTTGGGCGGTTTGGTCTCTGCCGATAAGTGGCTCGTCATGCCCCTTCCTCACATTGGGGCTGGTGTTGGCACCAATTTGGCGAGTTTGCGAAGGTTTTGGGCGGTGGCTGCGAGCTGGAACTGTTCATATGCGCCTTGGGGTCCTCGGAGCCGCATCATACTCACGCCGATGTATCGCTTCAGGTGGGCGAATAGCATTTCAACTTTCCGCCTTTGGATGAACGATTTCATGTAGGCGTCGGTTTTTCTGATATCGCGAGCGACATCTCGGGCGGCTTCGTGCACGGACCGCATGAGGCGTCTCCCGTGGTCCTTCGGACAGCATTGCGTCTTCAGCGGGCATGCGTCGCAGTCGTGCTTCGAGGCGCGATATCTGATGAACCCGTCTTTGCCCCCGTTGGGTTTTCGCGGTTTCGAGAAGTTGCGTCGATAGGTTTGCAGGACCTTGCCGTTCGGGCAAGTATAACTGTCGGTCGTGGGGTCGTAGACAAAATCCTCGCGTGAGAATGTGCCATCCGTCCGTTTCGATTTGTCCCAAACTGGTATGTGAGGAGCGATGTCGCGCTCTTCCACCAGCCACCCAAGCATCTCTGCCGATCCGTAGCCGGTGTCACCAACCAGCTTGTCTGGCGTTATATCGAAGCGATCCGCAATCCGGTCGATCATGCGGCGTGCCGCAAAGGCCTCAGCGGTCCTGATGTGTGAATCCCGGAGACAAATTGGACCACAGAAACGGCCGGATGATCTGGTCGTAGCGGAGTAAAATTCCGCCACT
>CANMQJ010000057.1 GCA_947500005.1 uncultured Paracoccaceae bacterium
GCAATTGCAAGGTTCGCATATGGCACCAAGCGGCTGTGCGGCGCACTGAGCCGTTCTCTTGCCAATAGCAACACGACTATTTTCTCTGTTTCAGAACACCCGGCGCTTGCGGATAAGTCGGCAGAACATCACGCCCCTTCGGACAGGGAGGGGGTGGGTCAGATCTCTCGGAGGCCTCACCGGGACCGCCGGTGGTCGCCATTTTCTTGCGCGGCCACAATTCGGACCGGGGGGTGAAGTCACATCCGACATTATCTCAAGTCACAACACGCCGCCGATTTCGCCGAGTGGCGCGGTCTCTGCGCTGAAAGAGACGAAGTCATCCTGCCTTTCCCGAGACTGTTCAGGATGGGTCTGGCAGAACTTAGTCACCGGTTGTATCGACATCGGAAGCGCCAAGGGGTTCTACCTCGATCGTGAGCCGTTCCTTCGACCTTCGTAGGTGCCGCGTCATGGTCGTGAAAATCTTACCGCTGTCGCCGTCCCGCATCGCAGAGATAATCTCGACGTGCTCCTGAAAGCTCTGATTCATCAGCTCGGTAGTGTAAACGTTGTTCTTGATCGTGTACCAGACGGGCTGCTGGGCCGTGTCGAGCAGGGGAAGCACGGTGGCGGTTATGAAACGGTTATGCGTTGCCAGTGCGATTGCCCTGTGCAGACGATTGTCGTTGCGCCGATAGCTATCGATATCGCCCGAACGCCGCGCTTCATTCATTTTTTCAATGCACGACTCGAGCTTTTCCCAGCCCGCCGGTCCTGCGGCCGTAGCCGCCAGAATGGCAATTCCCGGCTCGAGAGCGATCCTGGCATCGATCGCCGTTTCAGGATCAAGCTGCCCCTGCGATCCTATCCCGTTCATCCATGAGGCGACTTCGGCTTCGCTGGGAATGGATGCAACGAATATTCCGCTTCCCTGCTTGACTTCGAGTATTCCGGCGAGCTGGAGAATTGCGATTGCTTCGCGTAGGGTATTCCTGCTGACATTCATTGCGACGGCCAACTGCCTCTCCGGAGCAAGCTTGTCGCCTACAGAGACCTCTTGATTCTTCAGCCACGAAATAATCTGCTCGACAACGAGCCGGCCTCGTAGCGTGGGTGCTATTTTCTCGAACATTATTCGCGTTTGCCCATCAATCGATAAAAGTTCGTGGCGTAGCTGTGATCATCAACGTGCGCATCCTACATCATGTCGGCCCGCAATGTCACGGCTTCGCCTGCGGCGCCGCGCCGTGACAAGAAGTATCCCTGAGTAACCTTCGACCACAGATGGTCCGGCTGTACGCGAAGTCGACCGGGATACTTCGTGGCATTCAACCGGAGCCTCGCCGGATGATCGCTTGCGCGGCGTTCGGGAACCCCGAAGTTCAACGCTTTGTTCGGACGACATGAAGCGCGTATCCCGACAATACGTCAGAACAACATTCCGCTTGGAATGCTGGACCGGAGCAAAAAACTGAACACGAGATAAACACATCCCAGATACACGAGAGAAGCGATTACCGTTGATCCGAGTGATGCAGGGGTTTGTCGATCCCTCGTGGCGATGATGCTCAGCACCATAATGCACAGGAAGCTGGCGACGTAGAACCCGACATGCCGTATCGACAAGACATAAATCGAGGCTATCACGATGACAATGGAAGGCTTTCCCAGGCCAGAAAATATTCCGCCAGTTTTCTTGTATTGCGGTGAAGTGATGATTCCTTGTGCGGTTATCAGGATAGAGATCGCGATAATCGCGACGGAAATAAATATCGGAAACACCTTGGAGGGATACATCAAGGTTTCCGATTGGTACAGGAATGCGGCCCCGAACACCGTTCCGAAAACGCCGAGGTAAAAATCGGCACCGAAGTTAGCTTTCATTTTGTTCACCCCCGACGGTTTCCTTTTTCTTCCGGCTGCGTGCCTGGTAAATCGGCATCAGCAGCGCGAACAGAGTTAGGCCAATGAAGACCAATGACATGGGGCGCATGAAGAACACCTCGAAGTAGGAGCCGCGTGCCTGCGAGAACTGCAAGCTGATATTGAGCGCGTCTTCGATGAACGGTCCGAGGACGAGCCCTAGCGCCAATGGTCCGGTGCTGACACCCACACGTGCGAGAAGGTACGCGCCGATGCCGCACACGGTCATGACGTAGACATCGACCATGCTGTTGTGGAGCGAATAGGTGCCGATAGTCGCCATCACCAGCACCATGGGAATGATCCAGCGCGTCGGAACGCGCAGAATGTTGGCGGTGACCCGAAGCATGAGGAAGCCGATGAAAAGTAGCAGTATATTGGCCACCACGAGTGACATGATGAAGGTGTAAGCAACGTCGGCGGCATCGGTGAGTAGCCGCGAGCCGGGAATAATCCCGTGAATGAGCAACCCGCCCAGAACGATTGCAGCGGTCGGGCAACCTGGAATTCCTAGCCCCATCATTGGAACGAGCGAAGAACCGATCACGGCGTTGTTTGCGGCTTCGGATGCAACTATGCCGTCGCTGGCTCCAGTGCCGAACCGATCCGGATTCCGGTCCCAACGTTTTGCCTCGTTGTAGGAGATAAGTGAGGCGACGGGGCCGCCGGCGCCGGGAAGCATGCCAATCAGCGTGCCGATGATCGAAGAACGCAGCAGGTTCACCTTCGCGCTGCGTGCGAGGCTGCCCAGGACCGTTGAAAACAGGCGGGGCGTCCGCTTGTACTCGGCGATGACGCCGCTTCCCTGCTGGGTCAACTGAAGCACCTGTCCGACGGCAAAGATGCCGACCAGTGCCGGGACAAGCTGAACACCCTCGACGAGGGCCGGTATGCCAAAGGTAAAGCGGGGGATGCCGATGACTGGGTCGAGGCCGATGGTGCCTATCATCAGGCCGATGCACGCGCCCAGAAGCCCCTTGAGTGCATTGCCCTTCGAGAGCGACGCGATCGTGCTAAGGCCGAATATGCACAGCCAGAAGTATTCCGGAGATCCGATTTTCACCGACAGCCGGGCGAGCGGAGCGAAGGCAAAAAGCAGAACGAAAACGCCGAACAGCCCCCCGAAGACCGATGCCAGCAAGGCAATGGTCATCGCCCGCTCGCCCTCCCCATTTCTGGTCATCGGGTAGCCGTCGAAGGACGTGGCAATCGACGACGGCGTTCCCGGGATGTTGAGAAGGCACGTCGCGCCTGAGCCGCCGTATATGGCCGCAGTCCAGATCGCACCCAGAAGCACGAGCCCCGTTGCCGGCTCCATTGCGAACGTCATCGGGATAAGCAAGGCCGTGGCCGTCGTCGAAGAGATGCCCGGCAACACGCCTACAATGATTCCGATTGCGATCCCCACCGCGCAGAGTAACAGGTGGTAGGGTGTGACCGCATTGAGCAAGCCGTTCACGGCGAGTGAAAAGAACCCGTCAACCATCTTCGCTCTCCTCTACGTTTCGGCTTGGCGTTCGCACTGATGCGCGCCCGGTCGTGAGCCGGCCGGGCGCCTTGGTAACCCTAGTTTTCAGTGGCTTCGTAGATATCGAGGATGATTTCCCTTTGTCCCGCGAGATAGTCGCGCACCTCTGCGCCATCGATCCAGGCCATGCCGAAGCGCAGCTCCGCCATCCGCTCCTGGAATTCTGGGTTATGCCAGATTTCGCTGAATCCTGCACGAAGCGCTTCAAGGTTCTCTTCCGGCACGCCCTTAGGGGCCATGAAGACCCGCTCCACGGAAGTGACCACATCGACGCCGAGTTCCCTGAACGTCGGGACATCGGGCAGGAAAGAAACTTTTTCCTCGGAAGTTACGGCAAGCACGTTGAGGTTCTCGATCTCACCATAGACCGGCCCGATATTGGTCACCGCGGCGTCGACCTGATTTCCAAGGAGGGCAGCGTTCATCTGGCCTCCGCCCTGATACGTGATCACGGTGAACCCGAGATCCTCCACCGCATCGATGCGCTCGTAGGCCAGCCATGTTTCGCTGAGCGGCGAGGGGATGCCGAGGGTCAGGCTTCCCGGGTTTTCCTGGGCCGCGGCTTTGAGCTTATCGTAGCTGTCATAAGGGCTATCGAGCGGCGTCACCAAGAGCTGCGGCTCACGCGCGATCAGTGCGATAAAATCGAAATCGTCGAGCGTGTATTCACCTGCGCCCGCCGCTGGTTGCAGATACATGTGGGGAAGGCTCCCCATGCCGATCGTGTAGCCGTTGGCCTCTTCGCGCGCCAGCGCGGTGGTCCCCACGGCGCTGCCGCCGCCGGGCCGGTACTCGATTGTGAAATTGTGGCCAAACACGTCATTGGCGAACAGATCGAACGACCGCGTGAGCATGTCGGTGCCGCCACCGGGGCCGAACGGTAGCATAACGGTGATCGATTTCTCCGGGAATTCGGCGCTGGCGGTCTGCGCCAACGCAGCAGTGCCGACGCCAACGACAAGAGCCAATATCGCGTTGTTGAAGTACTTCATTTTCTCCTCCCAGTTTCGTCCTCACTGAGGACCTTGCTTTGTCGAGCGCGGCTATTCTCCCAGCTCGACCAGAACCTTGACTGCCCGTGAACGGCCAGTTGCCATCTCGCCGATGACTGCATCCGCCTCGTCGAGTGAAACGACCCGATCGGTCAGCGGTGAAAACCTTTCGGGATTGCCCGAAAGAAGTGCGAGAGCGTCGGCGAAGTCGTCACGCGTGTAGGTGAAGCTCCCGTGGATCGTCTGTTCGCGTATTCGACCCTTGTCGATGTCTATGACACCGGCCTCGCTGAACTGTCCGAGCAGCACGATGTCGGCGCGGCTGCGGCCAGCAGCAAAGCAGGAGTCGATCATCCCCGGGGCCGAGGCGGCCACGAATATGACTCCGGGCGCGGGGATGCCTTTTCTCAAAAGCGCCTCCGGCAGGCTCGTGCCCGATACATCGACGGCTTCATCGGCGCCCAGGGCCAGTGCCGCGTTCAGTTTCGGGCCCACCACATCCGATACGCTCACATGCATCCAACCCATCAGCTTTGCGGCCACCAGAAGTGTGCAGCCGATGCCACCTGCGCCGATTATGAGTGCATTCTGATCGGTTCGATCGGCGACCTTGCGCAGAGCGTGGACGGCAACGCTGACAGGTTCGGTTAACGCGGCGACGCGAGGGTCAAGACCGTCGGGGATAACGAACAGATTGCTCGCGGGGGCGCAGAAATACTCGGCGAAAGCGCCGGGCCACGGTCCGGTGCCCATGAGCACCTTGTCACGGCAGAGATTGGTCCACCCGGCGGCGCAATCGTCGCAACGCCCGCATCCTATCTCAGGGTTGACGGTGACGCAGGTGCCCGGCGCAGGCCCCGTCACGCCGAGCCCCACAGCATCAACGATGCCCGAGGCTTCGTGGCCTCCGATCAGCGGCAACCTGCGCCGGACGTGATGGCCAAGATAGGCGTGAACGTCCGACCCGCAAATCCCGGCAAACCGAGAACGGATGCGCACTTCACCCTCGCCGGGTTGCGGCAGCGGCGCCCGGGTGAAGACACCGTGCCGGACGCCATCCATGACGTAGACACGCATCGTTGCGTTGCTTGCGAGTGCCATGTCAGACTCCGGCATCGGCTGTGAAACCTCCGTCCACCGGGATCATCGTGCCGGTCACGTAGTGGGACAGCTCGGAGACGTAGAACAGCAAGGTTCCAACGATATCCTCGGTCCGGCCCAGCCTGCCCATCGGCGTTCGTGCGACGATCTTCTCGCCGCGCCAGGCGAGGCTTCCGTCTTCGTTAGCCATGATGCCGCGGTTGCTCGGACCCGGGAAAAAACCCGGGGCGATGCAGTTCACACGGATGCGCGGATTGATTTCCCGTGCGACGTGGCAGGCTAGCCACTGAGTGAAATTCGTGACGCCGGCCTTTGCCGCAGCATACGATGGACGGCCGCCCAAGGGTCGGTATGCGTTCATCGAACTGATATTGACGATGGAGCCGCCGTCGGGATTGCCGGCCATTTCCCGACCGTAGAAATAGCATGGCCAGATGCAGCCAGCATATAGATTGAATGACGTGTTTCGCTCCATGATCATCGGGTCCATGTCGAAAAACGACGTCCCGCTTTCACCGATGGACCCGGCGAGGTGCCCGCCCGCGCAATTGACCACGATGTCGATCATCCCGAATTCCTCTTTCACGGCCCGTGCGTGCGCCGCGATTTCATCGGGGTGCGTGTTGTCCACCCGATGGGAATGCGTGCGAATGGTTGAACCCGCTTCATCAAGCAACGCCTCGATTGCAGCGCGATTGCTGCGATAGGTCAGCGCGACATTGGCCCCGTGGCGCATGAGCGCCACCGCCATGGCGCCCCCGATGGCGCCTGACGCACCGGTCACAATGGCAGTTCTGCCTCGCAGATCCAGCGACAGCTCCTTCATCCCATCCCGGGTTTCGGCGACCATCAGGCTGCCTCCTCCAGCAGTCCCGCAAGATCTCGTGCGGTGGTTTCACGGGGGTTGGGGCCGCTGTTCTTCTGCGCGATTTCCGCAAGGTCGTCGATGGCGAGATTGGTCAGGCCCACTTCGCTCAGCCGGGTCGGGATCCCCAAGTCTGCGCACAGCCGGAAGAGTTCGTCGACGAGCATGTCGCACACCCGGGAATCGTGATGGTAGGAAACATCCAGCCCGAGCCTCGCCGCGAACAGGCGATACTTTTCCGGGCAGGCAATGAAATTGAAGCGCACGACGTAGGGAAACATCAGCGAGCAGGCGAGGCCGTGGGGCAAGTCATACGTGCCCCCAAGCGCCCGGGCGAGCGCATGGTCGGCCCCAGTGCCCGTATTCCCGATGACGACGCCGGCCAGCATGCTGCCCACCAGCATCTTTTCCGCGACTGGCGTGTTGTCACGTGCCGCGACAAAGGGCCGAATATTCGGGCAGAGATAGCCGAGCGCCTGATCCGACAGCGCTTGAGAAACGAGGTTAGCCTTGTTCGAGACGAGCGACTCGGCGGCATGGATTATGGCATCCATGCTGCTTTCGGCGGCGATCCGGCGTGGGAGCGTAGCCAGCAAAACCGGATCGAGCATGGCCAGTACCGGGATTAGCCCGGGCGACCGCAGCGACATCTTGTATTTTTGCTTGGCGTCGGTGATCGCGGCATTCGAGGTGACTTCACTGCCTGTGCCGGCGGTCGTCGGCACGGCAATAATGGGAAGAACATTGTTCCCGATCTTTCCAGCGCCGTCGTAATCCCTAAGCCGCCCGGGATTGCGAGAAAGAACGGCCATCGCTTTGGCCGTGTCCATCGCGCTGCCGCCGCCGAAGCCGATCACTGCATCGGGGTTGGCGGTCTTCAGCGTGTCCCACGCGTTTTCGATCGTGGCGTCTTTTGGATTGGGCTCCACCTCGTCGAAGACCTGGGCGTCGATACCGGCCTTCGAAAGAGAATGGAGCGCCTTGTCCACCACTCCAGCGGCGCGCAGACCGGGGTCGGTCACGAAAACGACCTTTTCGAAACCGAGATTGCGCGTTTCATCGCCCAGCGTGGACGCCACGCCCGCGCCACATTTGAGGTTCATCGAGGTCACAAAGGAGAATGTCATACGATGGCCTCCTCAGTACAATGCGCGATCTTGGAGATGCATGATCACGGTGCGCGATTCGGAAAGTTCCTCTATCGCGTATTTCGGACCTTCCTTCCCCATGCCGCTGTCTTTAACGCCACCATTGGGCATGTGATCCACGCGCCAACGGCTGGACGAGTTGATGTGCATTATTCCCGAATCCACCCGCGCGGACAGATACATCGCATCATCGAGGTTCCTAGTGAAAACCCCTGCGGCCAGCCCGTAATTCGTATCGTTGGCCGCCTCGATTGCCCCATCGCGATCCTTGAACGGGATGATAGCCGCCGCGGGGCCAAATAATTCTTCGCGGAATATTCGCATTGTCGGCCGGACATCGGCGACGACGGCCGGATTCACGAAGTTTCCGTTTCGCTTGCCACCATCGCGGCCCAAGACGCGAGCACCGCGCGAGCGGGCTTCCTCAATCACCTCGGACACCCGCTTGGCGTCGCTCTCGCGGATCAGCGGACCCATGGTCGTGGCTTCGTCCATGGGGTCACCTAAGGTGAAGCTCTCGTCGATCTTGCGTGCCAGCCCTTCGACGATGTTCTCGTAGAGCGATTCATGAACGAGGACGCGCTGGGTCGAAACGCAGGCCTGACCCGCCATTCCGTAGGCGCCCGGCAGCAGGGCGTCGACGACGTTATCGGGATCTGCATCGCCCATGACGATCACCGGACAGTTGCCGCCGAGTTCCATGGTGACTTTCTTCAGTCCGGCCAGGCGGCAGATTTCCTCGCCGACTTCGAAGCTTCCGGTAAAGGTGATCTTGCGGATTCGCTTGTCGGGGCACAGGATTGCGCCAAGCTTGCTTCCCGATCCGGTGATGTACTGTATCGCCGTTTCCGGAAGACCAGCATCGAGAAATGCCTCAACGAGGTGAACGGTGCTGAGCGGTGTGTCCGAAGCCGATTTCAAGATCACCGAATTGCCAGCCGCGAAGGCGGCTCCGATCTTGTGGCAAGCTAGGTTAATTGGGACGTTGAACGGCGTGATGGCAAGCACGACGCCACATGGCACCCTAAAGGTGAAGCCGAATTTTTTCTCCACGGCCGGCACCTGCCGCGCCGAGAGCGGAAGCGTTTCTCCTCCGATTTCCCGTGCGGCGTCTGCGGCCGAAAAAAGCGTCATCGCGGCGCGATCGATCTCCCCACGCGCTTCGTTGATCGTCTTGCCGTTTTCGAGGGTGATCAGGCGAGCGATATTTTCCTTGCGTTCCAGCAGGAGACGTGCCGCCTTCTCGATGATTTCGCTGCGGCGGTAAATCGGCATCTCGCGCATCGCAGAGGTCGCCAACGAGGCGCTGGCGATGGCGTCTTCGACATCCTTGGGGGTGGCTAGGGGGGCCTCGTCCACGACCGAGTTGTCGTAGGGGTTGATCACCGGCGCCGAGGTCTCGCCTGCCCGCCACTGCCCGTCGATGTACATCTTCATTCGTTTGCCTCCTTAGATTGCGTCTGCCTTCAGGCGACCTTGTAGCGTTCGAGGATCTCGTCGTTCACCTCGATTCCGATTCCGGGCTTGTCTGCGGCCGGAGCGTGCAGGAAGCCGTTGTCGAACACATCGTAAGGCTCGTTGAGGAGGTCGTTGCGGAGCGGGTTGTAGTCTTGCTTGGACCAGTCCGAACGCATGACTTCAAAGGTCAGCATGTTCGGCAGGGCGGTGGCTATGTGCAGGGATACGGCAAGACACAATGCCGAGCAGCTCCCGGTATGGGGCGCATAGGGAACATGGAACGACTGCGACATGTGCGCGATACGGGCGATCTCGGTCAGCCCGCCTACGCGGCAGGGATTGGGCTGCACGATGTCCACGCACCTTTCGGCAAACATGTTGGCAAAGTCAAAACGGGTGAACGAGCTCTCCCCCCAGGCGATGGCCATGTCCAAATTGTCGGACAAGAACTTGTATCCGTACATGTTGTCCGGGCTTATCGGCTCTTCAAACCATTGGATTCCCAGCTTTTCCAGTTCCCGACCGACTCGAAGCGCAAGCTTATAGTCTTCGTGGTAGCCGCAGTTCGCATCGACCGTCAAAACGATGTCGTCGCCGACTTCCTCGCGGATCTTCTCAACGAGGCGAATGTCCTGAAGATACCCCTCCGGGTTCTTTCCGAGCTTGATCTTGATCGAGCGGAAGCCCTGATCGATGAATTCCCGTGCCGTTTCCAAGACGATGCTCGTCTCGCGCATGCGTAGGCTTGAAGCATAAGACGGAATCATGTCGCGCTGGCGGCCACCAAGAAACATGTAGAGCGGCAGGCCGAGTGCCTTGGCGCGGATATCCCACAGCGCAATGTCGATGCCGCTCAGCGCCTCGATGAAGAACCCCCGGTTGTGACCGCGGTTCATCATTGTCGCATACATAATTTCCCACGTGCGTTCGGGTTGCATCGGGTCACTGCCGACGACGATGGGCGAGATTTCCTCGATAATCGGCTTGTAGGCTCCGGCAGCGAAGCGCGTCATGCACTCGCCGTAACCCACGATCCCAGTATCGGTCGTAATTCGCACGATTGTCGCGCGGTATCCGCCGAAGACGATGCTCTGGACCTTTTCCGCGTGCGGAATACTGACCGGAGCTTCGATCGATTGGGACAAGGGAACGAACAACGGAAAGACTTCGACATGAGTTACATTCATTTGGCTGCCCCTATATCGCCTCCATATTGGTCGAGATATTGAACCAATTTTGGAATGGCTGTCAACACTGGATCGCCCGGGCGCAGCGCCTCGCAATCGGGCGCTGCGCGGTCTTGTAGGTGTTTCCGCGATTGAGTTTGGGGCGAACAGCCAGAGCAGTACACTCTGAAACAGTGAACAGGGGGCCAGCCTAGCCTACGGCTTTCCACGCTAAAACCAACTGCAACATACTCAAGGGTCGTGTCGCGAATGCTGTGGAAATTCCCTGGCAGCGTGCTCCGGGCATGTGTAGGTTCGGCCTCTCAGGCGGCGAGGTCAAGGGACATGGGTTCGAGGGGCTGAGAGAAGGTCTCCCATCCGTCGACCTTGCGCATCTGGATCTGGCCGGAGGCGAGCAGCGCCCAAAGCAGCATGGGCACGGTCTCTGCGCATGGCAGCACGGTCTGCGTCTTGATCCGGCGGCGAAATTCGCCGTTCAGCCGTTCGATTGCGTTGGTCGTGCGCGCGGATTTCCATTGCGACGGATCGAGCCGTGTGAAGGTGAATAGCCGGTCGCCCGCTTCTTCCAAGCTGTCGGCCACCGCTCGGCACTTCAGGCGCCATTTGCGCAGGAACGCCTTGCGGCGCGTCTCGATCTCGGCCGCGGTGTCCGCGTAGATCATGTCGCGATACTCCTCGGTCAGTTCGTCGTGGAGGTGCTTCGGCGAATGGGCCAAGAGGTTGCGGTGTTTGTGAACTGTGCAGCGCTGGATTGGCAGATCCTCGCCCCAGAGCGCTGCCAGCGCGGCTTCGAGGCCCGGGGCGCCATCGACGATCACGAATTCGGGCCTCGTCAGGCCGCGGGCATCGAGGTCATCCAGGAACTGGCGCCAGGCTGCCGTGCTCTCCCCACCCATATTCCTGATGGAAAGCAGCACCTTCTGGCCGTCGCGCCGCACGCCAATAGCGGCCAGCACCGAGATGTTCGTTGCCTTCTTGTCGATCCGGGTCTTGATCACGGTGCCGTCGAGAATGAGCCGGACGATGTCCTCATCCGCGAGGCTGCGGGCGCACCAGGCGTCCCAGTCCACCTTCACCTTGCGCCAGGCTCGGCTGACCACGTCCTTGCTGACGGCACCCTCGAACAGCCCGAACTGCGCTCGCTTGACGCGTCGGGTGTTAGTGCCGGCCAGGTAAACCGCCGCGATCAGGGCCTCGGCCTTCTTGGTCAAGCGCTGGTAACGGGGCAGCGCCTTCGACCGCCATTCCGTCGCCTTGCCTGCTTCATCCGCGATCCGGGCCCGCGGCACCCGCACCGTCTCGGTGCCGAAGGTGCCCGTGAGTTGCCGCTCCCGGTGCCCGTGGCGATAGCCCTTTGCAGCGCTGTCACCCCGGCCGTAGCGAAGGCGGCCGAGGAAGCTGGCCAGCTCCTCTTCGAACACGGCTTCGATGGTCGCGCGCACGTTGGCTCGAAGCCGCTCTTCGATCGGATCGAACCCGGCCTCTTCGGCCAGTAGCGCAAAGCTCGCGGTGTCGGTAATCTGGTTCATGGCGTGATCTCCCTGGCGGTTGCCGCCGCCGGTTGGGTGGGTGTCAGTTCACCCGGAGATTACGCCGCCCTCGAATTTCCACCACCTCCGCGACACGACCTACTCAAGGCTACTGATACACTTCCGAGATGCTTCCTAACACTTGGTTGCTAGGCCCACGCGAGGCGTTTGGAGTGTTAAGCCGCAGAAAATACCATCGAAATCAACAACCAAAAGGGCGGAGAAGGTTAGACTCCGGTCCCGTCCGCTCCGCCACTTGCCCCCGCGAAAGCTTTCTCCCGATCCGGCTGCGGCCGGATTTTTCCGTTGTTTTCGAGGGTTATGCGGGAGAGGGTGAGCACCTCCGCCAACGCAAAGAGGCTCGGAAACTGTCTCTCAGAGCCGATAC
>CANMQJ010000058.1 GCA_947500005.1 uncultured Paracoccaceae bacterium
AAGGTCTTCCTGTCCGCCATCGCGCTCGCCGCAACCGTCTTGTTTTGGCTATGAAACGAGAACGAGTCCTGACCCTAAACACCTAATGAAGTCTGGTGTCAATTCGTCTCAAATCGAGAATTACCTATGGTTGTTTATGTAAAAATTCATCAACCTTTCAGGGAGATGCCGCTCGACGCGGTTCCAATGTGAATTGCAGTTATCATGTCGACCATTTCTTAAGCTTTTGGTTTGCTGTCCTTTTTGACTGTTTTGATGTTTCAGTCGCGGCATCCCGGCCCCGAGTTTGTGGACGAATAGTAGAAACTTCGTGAAAATTCTTGACCGAACTATAGCTTTGCGCGACCCTGTCTCCAAGTGAGAGCGATTTTCGGGCTGCGGCTTTTTTTTAATTGCGGCGTTTAGGGCAAGGGGGCGAGTAGAAGTATTTCGTTCTACGCTCGCCTGGTCGGAAATCGTCTCTCGGGGAGACTTTGAGGGGCACAATGACTCAATCTGTATACGCTTCGGGTTATCCGATCCGCTTTAGGTGCGAATCGCCACCCGGCTAGCATCCGGATCCTTTCCCTGACACCAAATGAACCTTTCTGCGCAGTGTGAAGCCGCGCGGACAATCTTTTTACATCTTGTTCAATGAGGCACGTTCCATGCCAGTCATCACTCTCGCAGCTTTCGATAAGAACCTAATCTCCGATGCAGAGATCGGGCAAACCGTCGAACTGACGCTGACTTTTTCCGTTGCAATGAACCCCTCGGTTGTTCCTATGATCACGCTGTCCGGCGGCGCAGAGCTTATGCTGACTGCGCCGTATACCGGCGAAGCCGGGCTGGGCTGGATCGCGGATGGAACAGAGTACTTCGAATACAAGCTGCGTTACACGATCGCGAATGCGGACGTCGAACTGGGCGATATCGTGGTGGAGGTCTCGGGTGCAGAGGACGCCTTGAACACGCCGATGGCCGGTTCCCAGTCCGTGCCCACCGGGACCGAGATCGATACGATCGCGCCGGTAGCGGAATCTGAAACGAAGACGATCGACGAAATTCCCGACCAGGACGTTGCCCCGACCGGCACCCCGGTCGAACTGGCCTCGCTGTCGGGCGCCGATGGCGCGACCTATGCGCTGAACGGCACGGGCGGAGTCTATGACCACGTGCAGATTTCGTCCGACGGGTCCGGCAACTACAGGCTCGAGATCAAGGATGATCCCGCCGCGCGAGGGTATTTCGACGCGGAAGAAAACCCCACGATTAATATCAGCGTGATCGGCACGGACGATGCCGGCAACCAGACGACATCCGTCGTCGAACTGACGCTCGCCGATCTCAACGATGCACCGCAGCTTGGGGCGGGCGTTCTGGCTGGCACGATCACGGAGCGCGCGGATGGCGCGGGCGAGAACGCCACGCCGTTTGCCGTTTCGGGCAGCTACGGCGTCACGGATGACGACCTGTCCGACACCCATTCGGTCAGCGTCACGAACATCTCCGCCACGCGCACCATCGACGGCAATTCATCCTCGGCGCCGTTCCTTGGCCTGTTCCTTGCTGGCTTGGACAACCCGCTTACGGGTGACGGCCAGGGGGTCATCGGCTGGAACTGGTCGGTCGGCTCGCCGCTGCCGGCCTCGGCGCAGGCGTCGCAGATGGCGACCATCGATGCGCTGGCCTTCGGGGAAACCATCGTTCAGGAATACGATGTCACGATCAACGACGGCAATGGCGGCGTGCTGACAGAGCGGGTCGTGGTGACGATCGAGGGCACGAACGATGCGCCGATCATATCGGGCGCCGCGATTTCCGACAGCGTGACCGAGGCCGCCGATGACGGCGGCAACCAGGCGCTGGCCGCCACGGGAACCTTGACGGTGTCGGACACGGACACGTCGGACACGGTCGAGGTGGATGTCACCTCCGTCGCGGTCGACGGGGTGAGCGCCTATTCCGGAGACGCGCCGGACAATGCCATCTTGCTTGCCATGATGAGCGTCGTCGCAGGCGACGGCAGCGGCGGAACGCCCGGTACCACAACCGGCGACATGGACGCGGACACGCCGGCCGGCTCGGATTTCACCTGGGAGTTCACGGCCGGAACGGCGGGATCGACCCCGTTCGACTTCCTCGGTGAGGGCGAGACCCTTGTCCTCAACTACACCCTGACGGCCACGGATTCCTCGGGGGCCATAGACGATTCCGCGACCCAGGTGGTCACCATCACCGTGAACGGCACGAATGACGTGCCGGACATCGCCGCGAACACCGTCGAGGACACGATACTGATCGAGGCGGGCGTCGACCCCGCCAACGCCCCCACCGTGGGCACGGCCCAGGCCACGGGCAACCTGTCGGACGGGAGCAACTGGTCCGATGCCGACGCGGGCGAGACGACCGACCTGGAAGTGGTGTCCGCCGAACTGAGCGGCGGCACGGCGACGTCCATTGCCGACACGGGCGAGACCGCTGTCGCGGGTCAGTACGGGACGCTTTTCCTGTCGGCGGACGGCTCCTACCGCTATGAGCTCGACAACGGCCGCACCGAAACCCAGGCGCTTCATGACGGCGAGACCGTGACCGAGGTTTTCGACTACACGATCGCGAACCGCGGGGGCGGTGAGGGCAACGAGGCGAGTGCCCAGCTGACCATCTCGATCACCGGCGAGAATGACGCGCCTGTCATCGCGGTCGATACGGGCGCGCCGATCGACAACAACGTGACCGAGCAGGGCGCGACAGAGGCCGGAAATGCAACCGCATCGGGCAGCTTCGTCGCGCCGGATGCCGATGCCGATGCGCCGGGCACGGCCGATGACGCCCAGATCTGGTCGATCACCGCAGTCAACGGCGCAGGCATCACCCACGAGGTCGCCAATGGCGCCGCGGCCGAGGCAACCGGGACCTATGGCTCCCTGTCGCTCGACTCGGCCGGTCAGTGGACCTATTCGCTGAACGATGCCGATCAGGACACCGATACGTTGACCGAAGGCGCGTCGGTGACAGATGTCTTCACGGTGCGTGTGGCCGACGGCCTCGGCGGGTTCACGGAACAGGATGTCACCGTCACCGTGACCGGCAGCAACGATGCGCCCATCATCTCCATGGCGTCCACCGTCTCGGGCGTGGTCGAGGCCGGGGGCATCGACAATGCCGACAACGGGACCGACGAGGTCTCGGGTGATCTGTCGGCAGGGACCAACTGGACGGATATCGACACGGGCGAAGCCGCCGGCCTGGTGGTGGTTTCGGCCAATCTCACCGGCAATTCGGCCACCTCGATTGCCGCCGCGGGCGAAACCGTGGTCGCGGGCATGTTCGGGAACCTGCACCTGTCGGCTGACGGGTCTTACCGCTACGTGCTCGACGATACCCTTGCCGCGACAGAGGCGCTGAACGCAAACGAAGTGGCGACCGAGGTCTTCAGCTACACGATCGCCAACAATGGCGGCGGCGCGGGCAACGAGGTCTCCTCGACCCTGACCGTCAACATCACGGGCGCGAACGACAATCCGGTCATCACCGCCGCTGCCGGCGCAGAAGCAGGGGCCGTCATCGAGGCCGGCGTCGACGCAAGCAACGACCCTGCCGCGGGCACGCCCACCGTGGGCGGCACGCTAGCGGCTGATGACGTCGACGACGAGGACGGTGCGTCGGGCACCGCCTTGACCTGGAGCCTGGTGGCGGAGTCCGGCCAGTCGGGCGGTGGTGCAAGCCCTGTGGATGGCGTGTATGGTGACTTTACCGTCAACCAGTCCGGCGAATGGGAATTCACGCTCGACAACCTGTCGGACGCTGTGCAGTCGCTCCATGAAGGTCAGGTCGTCACCGAAACCTTCAAGGTACAAGTGACGGATGGAGACGGCGCAACCGACACCCATGACGTGACCGTCACCATTACCGGGGCAAACGACGCCCCGACTCTCGGTATCTTCGAGCAGGGGTTCGAAACCGGTACCGACGGCATCTTCGACGGAGGCGGATACGGCACCGTCACGCGCGTCGCCGATGGAACGAACGGCATTTCCGCGCCGGACGGCGGGTGGTTCGCCTTGGTCGAAGAGGCTGGCGGTTCCGGCCCGTACACCCGGTTCGACGGTTACCGCGATATTTTCACCGACGGTCTGTCGACCCAGGTCACGGTCTATCTGGATACGTCATGGGCCTCCGGCAGCGGGTTCGAGTATTCCGTCGCGGCCAACGGCGAAGACGGAGCCCACGAGCGTGATTTCATCTTCCATGTGACCCAGGACACGACGACCGGCCACTTGCTGGTCGGCGCGAGCAACAATGCCAACAACGCGCCGCGTGAAGACCTCGAAACCATCAACAGCGCCCAGATCACCCAGAGCGGGTGGTACACACTGCAGCATGTCTTCCGGGACGATGGCGGCGTGCTGGCCGTCGATCTGAACGTGATTGACAACGACGGAACTGTCGTCTTCACCGAAACCCTTTCGGACGCGGCCGACGCGATCGGTACGGTCGTTGGCGGAAACCGGTATGGCTGGTTCACCGACATTACCGTTCCCGGCGGTCTCGCGATCGACTCGGTCACGCTCGGCAAGGTCGAAGGTGCCGTGACCGAGCTGGACGACAATGCGGCAGGCGAAGGAACCGATACCCTGTCTGCCGTCGGCGTCATCCCGTTCGAGGATATCGACCTGACCGATACGTATAGCGTGACGGTGACCGAAGACGGGACCGGCTATCTCGGCACCCTTTCCGCGGCGGTCGTGGACACGGCCTCGGCCGATCAGCGCGGCACTGTGCGCTGGAGCTTCCAGGTATCGGACGGCGCGGTTGATTATCTGGCAGCCGACGAGGAAGTGACGCAGACCTATACGCTGCGCGTTTCGGACAACAATGGCGGCTTTGCCGAGGAAACCGTCACCATCACGATCAGCGGCACCAATGATGCGCCGACGATCACCGCCGGCAGCACCGATGGCACCGGCGCAGTGACCGAGGAGGACGCGGACCCCACGCTCACAGATACCGGTACGATCACCTTCGACGATGTCGATCTGACGGACACCCACGGCACCACCGTGACCGCCGATGCCGGCAACACATTGGGCGGAACGCTCACGGCGGGCACCATCACGCAGGATGCGAACACCAGCGCGGGCTCCTTCGACTGGACCTACGAGGTGGCCAACAGCGCGGTACAGTACCTGGCCGCCGGTCAGCAGGCGACCGAAACCTTCACCGTCACGATCGATGACGGCGCGGGTGGCACCGTCGACCAGACGGTTGTGGTGACCGTGACAGGCACCAATGACCGGCCCGCGATTGCAGTCGAGACGGGCGATTCTATCGCCGAGACCATCGTGGAATCGAGTGCCGCCACTTTGACCACGGCAGGCACGCTGAGCATCGCGGATACCGACACGCAGGATACGCATACCGTTACCGCCAGCTACAGTTCGGCAACCTGGACGGATCTGAATGGCGCCGACAACAGCGGCACCGCGTCCCAGGTTTCGCCGCTGCCTACGGATCTGGAAACCGCTCTGATGTCCGCCCTGACGGCCCAGATCAACGGGTCCGACGCGCGCCAGATCGACTGGAGTTTCTCGCTCGACGATACCCTAGCCGATTTCTTGGGCGCGGGGGAAACTCTGACGGTCGTTTATGATATCTCCACGAATGACGGGGGCGGTTTCGACGGTTCCGGCGTGGATGAGGACTCGGACTCCGTCGCGCAGCAGGTGACGATCACCATCACCGGCACCAACGAGGCGCCGGCGGTCACGGCTGATGCCATGAACACTTTCGATGAAGGCAACTCGATCGAAGTGGTGGACTCGGTCCTTGGGGGTCCCGCCGGCCCCGATCCGGTCACGGTCAACCTCCTTGGCGATGGGACGGATTCAGCAAGCGAAATCTGGGTGACCAACCTTCAGGACGAGGACCAGAACGACACCCGGGCGATCACGGGCACGACCTCGGTGTCGGTTCAGGCTGGCTCGAAGCTGAACGGCTTCAGCGCGACGGACGTGACGGATGCGTTCGACCTCTCCGGTGCGGCAGGCGCAGCGGGCGCGGTTTCCTTCAACCGCAACGCGGCCGTGTTCGACGCGCTGGATGACGGCGAATGGATCGATGTCCAGATCTCCTACCAGGTGACGACGACCGCCCCGGACGGTACGACGACAGATGTCGACAATCTGACCACGACCATTCGCATCGATGGCGTCAACGACGCCCCCTACATCACCGAGGGCGACGGCCTGACGGCAGGGGTCGCCGAACTGGACGACAACGCCAGTGGTGAGACCACCAATTCCATCAGCGTCGGCGACACGATCGAGTTCAGCGATGTGGACGTGAACGACATCGACACGGCCAACCTGTCAGTGACAGTCACGCCGATTTCGGGTGACACCGCCCTTGGGGACTACGTCGGGGGGATTTCGGCCGGCTTCATCGCGCCGGCCGGTGGCGCCGACGGCACGGTCTTCTACACCTTCACGGTCAACGATGGCGTGCTGGACAACCTGTCGGCCACGGATTCCTTCGTGCAGCTCTACAAGGTGTCCATCACGGACGGGAATCTGACCATCGAACGCCCGATCGAGATCACGATCCAGGGCACCAACGACGCACCAATCATCACCGCCACGACGGGTGACGCAACACTTGTCGAGGACGAAGGCACCGAAGCATCCGACTCCGTCGCGATCCAGGAGCTGACGGGCACGATCTCCTTCGATGACGTCGACATTTCGGATCTTCCCGCCAGCGGGGCGGATGGTGCCGACATCCATGCGGTGACGGCGGTCTTCTCGACCGCGGTGATCGGAGCGACCGACGCTAGCGCCGATCTGGACGCCGCCTATACCGGGACGCCGACGGCGCTGACCTTCGATGTCGACTCCGCGGGCCTGGCCAATGACACTTCGACCGTGGACAACACCGCAAACTGGTCCTTCCAGATCACGGATGGCGATTTCGACTTCCTGGCCGTCGGCGAGACGCTGGAGATCACCTATACCGTCACCGTTGCCGACAACAATTCGGGAACCGCGACCCAGGATATTACCTTCTCCATCACCGGCACGAACGATGCGCCGGTTCTCGCGGCGCTGCCGGGGGCGACCCTGACCGACACGGCGGCACCGGACACGTTTGCGGACGTGACGGGCACGGCGATGTCCAGCGACGTGGACAACGGAAGCAGCGCAATCTACTCGATCACCGGTCAGGTGGCGAGCGCCGAGGACGGCTTTGACCAACAGGTCTCCAACGCCTTCGGGACGCTCTACCTCAACGAGACGTCCGGTGCGTACAAGTTCGTGGCGAATGCAGCGGCGGTGAACGCGCTGACGGCCTCGCAGGACATCGACTTCGACGTGGTCGTGACCGACGAACACGCCGCGACCGACACCCAGACGTTGACGATCACGCTGGAAGGGGCGAATGACGACCCAATTCTGGGGGGCATTGCGAATGGTACGATCACCGATACGCTGGATGACGACACCTATGGCGATGTAACGGGCACTTTCTCTGTCTCCGACATCGATGACCTGTCGACGGCAACCTTCAGCGTTGACCCGCAGGTCGAAGACAACAGCGAAGCGGGCTATAACCATAGCGTGCCCCACGCGCTGGGGGTCTTGTACCTCAACGAAACCACCGGCGACTACAAGTTCGTCGCGGATGACGCGGCTGTCGAGGCGCTCGCGGCCGACACCACGATTACCTTTGACGTCACCGTGACCGACGATGGCGGTGCAATCGACACCGGTACGCTGACAATCGGCGTCACGGCGATCAACGACAACCCGCGCGGCACGCCGGATGCCACACTGGCCGATGGAACCGAAGATACCGCCTATACCGTGTCCGAAGCGGACCTCCTGTCCGGCTTTGCCGACGCCGAAGGCGACACGCTTTCGGTCGGCACGATTGCCGCGGACAATGGCGCGACGGTTGTCTCCGATGGCATGGGAGGGTTCACGGTGACCCCTGTCGCCAATTTCAACGGGACGATCACGGTGACCTACAGCGTGGTGGACGGTAATGGCGGTGAAATCGCGGGCCAGACGCAAACCTTCCATCTCAACGCGACGGCCGATCCGGATACGATTGCCGGCAACGCGACGCTGGATGCCAGCGTGACCGACCAGGTCGACGGCGACTGGATCATCGGCCACGGCATTCCTGTCGACGGTTGGGCGGTTGCGACCGATGGCGTCGATGCTCCGGGCCTCGAAATCGGTCTCAATGCGCCGTTGAGGTTCACCGGCGAGCGCTACATCGACCTCGATCTGGACCCGAACGGTCAGACCTACGTCGTGCCCGACGGGGCAGCTGACGGCACGCCGCAGGGTGACGGTACGACCGGAAATGCCGACGACAACTATGCGCGCTGGAATTTCCAGATTTCCATAGCGGCCAATACCGATGGCTCGGGTGGAACGATCGGCGACAGCGATTTCACCTTCCGCCTCGAAGAGATCGGCGGTTCCCCCTTCACGCCCGTGGAATTCACGTCGGCACAATTCGCCGCGGCATTGGACGCGCAAACTCCGGGCTCCGGCGCCGCGTTCCTCGCCGCCGAGACCTTCACGGTCAGCTGGAACTTCGCGATGAATTTCCTCGGCCTCACGGGCTTCGACCCCGAAGCGCCCGGCACATATCGTGTGTCGGTCACGGCGGATGACCCCGATGCCGGCACGCCCATCCTGGCAAACCACATCGACATTATCGTCAACGAGGCGCCGGTTGCCCTCGATGACACGTTGAACGCGACAGAGGATACGCCTGTCACCTTCCTCGCGGCCGACCTTCTTGGCAACGATACCGATGGCAATCACGACAGCCTGGAAATCCAGTCGGTCACTGCTGTCTCGGGCGGTACCGCCGTCCTGAACGGCGACGGTTCGGTGACTTTCACGCCGGACGAGAATTTCAATGGCAACGCGAGCTTCACCTACGTGGCGACCGATGGCCAGATGGTGAACGACCTTTCCGGCACGGGTACCGTCACGGTCAACGTGTCTGCGGTGAACGACGCTCCGGAAAACACGCTCGCGCCGTCCTACGAGACGGACGAGGACACCAGCCTGCCCCTGACCGGGCTGTCGGTCTCCGACGTTGATGCCGCCTCGGGTGCGATCACAGTGGAACTGTCCGTCGACTCCGGCACCCTGGCTGCGTTGAGCACGACAGGGGTTTCCGTCAGCAACAGCGGCACGGGAACGATCCAGCTCAGCGGGACCGTGGCGGATATCAACGCCTTCCTCGCGTCCCCGATCACTCAGCCGATGTTCAGCCCAGCCGCGGATGCCAATGGCAATGTCACGCTGACGATGACGACCGACGATGGCGGAAATTCCGGCTCCGGCGGCAAGCTGACCGACACGGATACCGTCACGATCACTGTCAATCCGGTGAATGACGCGCCGGTCGCGAACACCGTTCCTGCGGGTTCCTTCCCAACCGTCGACGAGGACGAAAGCTTCGCCGGAACAATCGTGTCCGGTACCTCGTCCGGCCCGACGGAGATACCGCTGAGTACCTTCGCGATGGATGTGGACGGCAATATCGACCCGTCTTCGCTCAGCTTCGTTTCGGCGACGATCGACGGCGTCGCGGCCACGCTGGCCGACGCGGGGATCACCTACGTGCCTGGCGATGGCAGCTTCACCTTCGATGGCTCTGTCGAGGCATACCAGTCCCTTGATGAAGGCGATGAGATCAACGTCGTCGTGAATTTCTCTGTTACGGACTCGGAATCCGACTCCGACAGCGGCTCCGTGACCTTCACCGTCCGTGGCACCAATGACGACCCGGTCATCGAGGATCTCAACATCGGCACTGTCAGCGACACGCCCGCCGATGATGCGCTGGACACGCCGCTGACGGGCAGCCTGGTGTCGAGCGATGACGACGACTCGAGCACCGCCAGCTACGCCGTCATCGGCAGCGGTGTCGTGACAGGCAATGACGGGGCAGATTACTCCGAGCTTGACGGAACCTATGGCACGCTGCGTGTCTATGCAGACGGCAGCTACACCTATGCCGTGAACGCCGCGGCGGTGAACGCGCTGCCCGAAAGCAGCAATATCGACGAGGACTTCTCGGTCGAGGTTTCGGACGGCCTGGGCGGCAGCGACACGGCGACGCTGACGGTCACGATCGACCCGGCCAATGATACGCCGGACCTGGCGCCGGTTGGCGATCTGTCCTTCACGGATACGGCTGCCTCTGACGATTTCGGGGCCCAGGGGGGGACTCTGTCCGCCACGGATCGCGACACCGGGCATGCCGCCGCGATGGAATACACCATCGACGGCGAAACACCCCAGGGCGGCGAAACCACGCTGACCTACTACTGGGACCGGGATGCCAATGGCGGGTCGGGGGCCGTCTCGACGACGGAACCGGCAAATGGCGTGACGTTGGGCACGCTGGCGGTGCAGACCGGCGGTGGCTACAGCTTCGAGCCGAATGACGCGGGCATCAATGCCCTGCAACTGTCCGAGGATCCGGTCATCAACACCGTGCTGCGCGCCACGGATCCGCAAGGCGCATCCGTCACGACGACGCTCGCGATCAACATCGCCGGAGAAAACGACGATCCGATCGTTGTGGGCAGCGGTACGATCGAGCTGACGGCCAAGGAGCAGGGCGAGGGCAACGAAGGTGCCCTGATCGAGGTCTCCGAAACGATCGCGTTCTCCGACGTCGACAGCGACAATACCCCGTCCTTCGGCTTCAACCCGCAAGGATCCGGATATCAGGGCACCATCTTCTTCATCCCCTCCGGCGGGACCGTCGCGGACGGATCGGTCGGCGTTCGCTTCCAGATCGATGACAGCACGCTGAATTCGCTGGCCGAGGGACAAGCCCTGAGCACCAGCCCCCAGAGCTACGAGATCACCATCAGCGACGGCGACGGTGGTTCGGTCACCCAGAACATCACCGTGAATATCGTGGGCACCAATGACCGGCCGGTCATTGCCGGTGCCCTCGGCGGCGGCATGGAGGACACGGCTGCCCTGAACGAGGCACCCGAAGGGGCGCTCGATGCAACCTTGAACGCATCGGGCACGCTGTCCGTTTCTGACGAAGACACCACCGATGACGTCGTGATCACCGTTGCGGGCGCCCAGGTGTCCGGAGGCAGCTACAGCGGCACCTCGCTGCTGAGTGACGCACAGTTCCAGGCCATGATGCAGGTTGCGGCCGGCACTGCTGCGTCCTCTGGCTTCGGAAACTCCGCGACCTTGTCCGCCGACGGCTCGGGCTCCGATTTCACCTGGCAATTCACGTCCGGCAGCGCGGGCGCGTCCTCCTTCGACTTCCTCGCCGAAGGTGAAACCCTCGAGGTCACCTATTCGCTCGAGGCCGATGACGGGTCCGCCACGGGAACTGCGACGCATACGAAATCGGTGACGATCACGATTACCGGCACCAACGACGCGCCGGTGGTGGACGCGGCGCTTGCGGACCAGTCCTCGGACGAGGACACGGCGTTCTCCTTCACGGTTCC
>CANMQJ010000059.1 GCA_947500005.1 uncultured Paracoccaceae bacterium
CCCGAACTGGAGAAGGCCCTCAGCCTCGCCCGGCTCACCGGCGCCACGCTGGTCATCGCCCGGCTCGACCGCCTCTCGCGCGACGCGGCCTTCCTGCTCACCCTGCAGGCCAGCGGCGTCCGCTTCCTCGCCTGCGACATGCCCGAGGCCAACGACCTCACCGTCGGCATCATGGCGCTGGTCGCCCAACAGGAACGCGAGGCCATCTCCCGCCGCACGAAGGAAGCACTGGCCGCCGCCAGCGCCCGCGGCGTCAAGCTCGGCAATCCCAACGGCGCCGCGGCACTCAGACGCGCAGGCGAGGACGGCTCCGCCCTGCGCAGCGCCGTCACCGCTAACGCCGACACCTTCGCCCGCGAGCTGGCACCGGTGGTAGCGTCGATTCGTGGCGAAGGATGTACGACCCTGCGCGCGTTGGCCGACGCGTTGAACGCTCGCGGCATCCGCACACGGCGGGGCGGGCGGTGGCACGTGTCGACCGTGCGGAACCTGTTGGGCAGGCTCGAAGCCCTCCCGCGCCGAGAAACGGCTGGAGGCCAGGAGACTGCGGGAGCCCTCAAGTCAAAAGGTCGAACACCTCCCCGCCGATCTGGAGATTGATGCTGGACTGCCCCTCGCCATCCACCAAAGCCCACATGATCTGTCCCGTAGGGCGATAGATCACGAAGGCTTCCTGAACGGCATCGTCTCCGGAGCGTTCTCCGTCCGGCGTCGCCGTATGCGCGAGGTTGATCTGGAACTGATCCTCAGTCGCCGTTGCATCGCCGAAGACCAGCACGTCGCCTTCGGCCGCGTCATAGTCCTGCACCCAATCCGAGCCGTGATCGGCCACGCCGAGATGGAAGAACCGGTCCGCTCCCTCGCCGCCATTGATGCGATCGTAGCCGAAACCGCCATTGACGAAATCGTCTCCCGATCCACCAAACACGAGATCCGACAGCGCTCCGCCGGTGATCACGTCATTGCCGTCCTGCCCCTGAAGTTCGTCGGCACCGAACCCGCCGGCCAAGGTGTCGTTGCCCTCCTGGCCGAAGATCTGATCGTTGCCCCCACCGCCCTCGGCCCGGTCGTCGCCGGCGCCCGCGTAGATCACGTCGCGCTGGTCGGCTTCATGCCCGTCCGGTCCACCAAGTATCGTGTCGTTACCGTCACCGCCGTTGAGCGTGTCGGCGCCAGTGCCACCATCGATGCCATCATCTCCTTCGAGACCGATAAGCCGGTCGTTCCCCGCCAATCCCTCGATCGTGTCGTTGAAAGAGGACCCTGTAAGGGTGTCGTCTAGTGGTGTACCGGTCAGCAGTAGGCCACCGCTCTCGACTTGGTCGGTCGCGGCGCTGGTGACGCTTTCGTTGGTTCCTAGCCCGTCAGTGTAACTCACCCGCACGCTCATTGCCGCGCCCACGTCATCTGCGGTCAACTGATGGGTCTGCCCGGTCGCACCTGCTACTTCAGTGCCGTCACGCAGCCATTGATATGAGAACGCTCCAAGGCCATCGGAATCGTTGAGTGTCGAGGTGTCGGCGGTCAGGATTTCACCTGCCACCAGGTCGCCGGTGATGGTCACCGCACCGGTGGGTTCATTATTCGATTGACCTCCGAGTTCGTCGTAGGACATCGACATGTCGTTGAACACGACGGTTTCGACGGTATTGCGAATGAGGTCTACGCCCGCGGCCGAGGTGATCTGTATCCCCCCGGTCACGACGCTGACCGCCGCATCGTCGCTATTGGAGTCGATGATGGCCTGATCGTTACCGCTTCCACCTTCGATCGTGTCGTCACCGTTCCCGCCAAGAAGGGTATCGTCCCCGGCACCCCCCATCAGGCTGTCATCGCCGCCGTCCGAATTGAGCCAGTCGTCTCCGAGCCCGCCATCGAGGGTATCGTCCGCCGCACCGGTGGTGAACCGGTTGTCGGTATCGCCGCTTGCTACAAAGCCGAAGCTTTCGATGCCGTAGAACCAAAGATTGCTGCCGCCGTACCCGTCGACCACGCCGGAAAAGCCGTTTTCGTCTTGGGACAGGTAGCCGAAAGAGACATCTCCAAGCTCTAGGGCATCGGTAACTCTCAGCACGTCATTGCCTTGTCCGCCATAGACGGAGTCATCGCCGCCGAGCCACATGCGGAAGCTGTCGTTCCCTTCACCGCCATCCAACCGGTCACGACGCGCGGCCGTCTGATGCCCGGTGAGCATGTCGTCCCCGGCCGTACCAGTGACATCCATGCTTTCCATGTTTCGAACTGACCCTGTTCCCTGCAACGCGGAAACCTCGTTCAGATCGATGGAAAGGGGCGACGTTTCGTCGGCGAAGTCTGCGATCCAGTGATCCGTGCCTTCGCCGCCATCTACAGTATCTCGCCCACTTCCGGTGTTCAGCACGTCATCGCCGGCGCCGCCGGAAACCATATCGTTCCCAGCACCTGTTACGATATTGTCATTGCCGCCAACAGCGTCCGTGACCGTGAAATGGTCAATATCGTCGAACCATAGGTTGTTTCCACCCAACCCGTCGAAAACGCCCGAATAGCCGTCGATGCTACCGGAATTCCAGTAGCCCGTGCTGACGCCTTCGCCCAATCCGATGTGAACCGTCAGGCGATCGGAGCCCGATCCCCCGTAAACGGAGTCGTCCCCTCCTATGGCCATGCGAATGTCATCGTCACCAGCATTGGCCCTGACGATGTCGATCATGCCGCTGGATTCATGACCGGTGAGCGTGTCGTTTCCGCTACCGCTTTGAAGACGAAATGCCTCCATGTTCTGAACCAGTCCGAGACCAGGCAGGGCGGAGGTACCGTTCAGATCGATTGCCAGCGCTGATCTGAGACCAGAATGATCGGCGATCCACAGGTCGTTTCCGTCGCCGCCATCCACTGTGTCGCTGCCCGAACCCGAGTCCAGCGTGTCATTGCCTGCGCGACCCATCAGGGAGTCGTTGCCGTCTCCCGTCCGGATATTGTCGTTTCCGTTGCTGTTGTCGACGAAGGTGAAGTGGTTGATGTTGTTGAACCAGAGATTGTTCCCGCCAAAACCGTCGAACACACCAGAGAACCCATCGACAGCTCCGGCGTTCCAATAACCGGTCGATACGCCACCATTTCCATCGCCGAGGTCGTTGATCACGACAAGACGGTCCGAGCCTTCGCCGCCATTGACCGTGTCGTCGCCATTCTGGCGCATGGTGATCAGATCATCGCCGGCGTTTGTCGTGACAACATCGTTCATGACACTGTCGAGGTGGCCGGTGACACTGTCGTTGCCCGCGCCTGTCGTGACGTTAAACCCTTCCATGTTTACCACCGAGCCCCCACTCGGCAGCGCGGAGGACTGGTTCAGGTTCAGGTCCAGTGCACCTGCCGAAGAGTGGTCGGAAATCCAGTAGTCTGTACCTGAGCCGCCATCCACTGTGTCGCTGCCCGAACCCGAGTCCAGCGTGTCATTGCCTGCGCGACCCATCAGGGAGTCGTTGCCGTCTCCCGTCCGGATATTGTCGTTTCCGTTGCTGTTGTCGACGAAGGTGAAGTGGTTGATGTTGTTGAACCAGAGATTGTTCCCGCCAAAACCGTCGAACACACCAGAGAACCCATCGACAGCTCCGGCGTTCCAATAACCGGTCGATACGCCACCATTTCCATCGCCGAGGTCGTTGATCACGACAAGACGGTCCGAGCCTTCGCCGCCATTGACCGTGTCGTCGCCATTCTGGCGCATGGTGATCAGATCATCGCCGGCGTTTGTCGTGACAACATCGTTCATGACACTGTCGAGGTGGCCGGTGACACTGTCGTTGCCCGCGCCTGTCGTGACGTTAAACCCTTCCATGTTTACCACCGAGCCCCCACTCGGCAGCGCGGAGGACTGGTTCAGGTTCAGGTCCAGTGCACCTGCCGAAGAGTGGTCGGAAATCCAGTAGTCTGTACCTGAGCCGCCATCCACTGTGTCGCTGCCCGAGCCCGAATTCAGCGTATCGTCTCCTCCGCCGCCAGACAGGGAGTCGTTGCCGTCTCCGGTCCGGACGTTGTCGTTTCCGTTGCTGAGATCGGTAAAGGAGAAATGGTTGATGTTGTTGAACCAGAGGTTGTTGCCGCCGTAGCCATCGAAGACGCCCGAATACCCGTCTTCCGCTCCCGTGTTCCAATAGCCGGTGGAAACGCCCCCAAGATCGTCGCCAAGGTTGTTTGTCACGATCAGGCGGTCAGACCCCAAGCCACCATTAACGGTGTCATCTCCTCCGATATGCATCGTGATCACGTCCGCACCTGCACCGGTAAAGATGTTGTCTGTCATCCGGCTGGAGGCGTGGCCTGTCAGGACATCGTTGCCGCTCCCGGTAGTCAGGCGCATCGCCTCGATGTTCTGCACCGAGCCAGAGGAGAGAAACGTCGAAAAACCGTTCAAGTCGATGGAAAAGGTAGAGCTTTGGTTACCATGATCCGCGATCCAAATGTCGTTGCCAGCCCCGCCGTTGATCTGGTCATTGCCGCCTTCGCTATTGATGACGTCATCGCCCGCGCCGGTATTCAGAATGTCGTTGCCATCGCCCGTGTGCAGGTTCTCGTTGCCCGTGACGGTCGTGTTGAAGGTGAAATGCTGAATCCCTGCAAACCAGACGTTATTGCTTCCTTCGCCATCCAGAACGCCGGAATAGCCAACGGCGAAATCTCCCGCAAAGTACCCTGTCGACACACCGCTGTCGGGTATCGTGTACGTAAAGATCAGACGATCATCAGCGGTAGCGCCAGTCAGAGTTTCGGTGCCATTGGCATAGTGATTTGTCACTGAATAGTCGGTCATGCGTCGTCTCCGCCCCAAATAGTGGAGCCGAGCTTATTGAGCCGAACGGCAAGGCGGCTTGACACAGATCAAGTTCGCGGAATGTGTTTTGGTGTGTGGCGAACGACCCCAAATGACACCACCTCGGTTGCTCCTTGTTGTCAGGCCGATGGCCGACACTCGCATCCGTCAGTCCAACGTGCGTCGAAAACGCCAAACTGACAGGACCGAGAAGATAACGACATAGGCGGATAGACAGGCGAACTCCTGCGATAGTTCGGAAAATTCCGCGCCTTTCAGCATGATGGCGCGCGCGATGCGCAGAAAATGCGTCAAAGGCAGCAATTCGCCGACCGCCCGCGCCCATGCCGGCATCGCAATGAAGGGAAAGGTGAAGCCGGACAGCATTATGGATAGCGTGAGATAGAAAACGATCAGCTGAGCAGCCTGGATCTGTGTGCGGACGAATGTCGAGATCGTGTAACCGAACAGCACGGCGCTGGTCACGAAAATCAGCGTCGCGAGAGCAAAAGGCGCGATCGGCCCAACGAACGGCACCTGGAACAGGGCCAGCGCGAGTGCAAGTATTATCATGGCTTCGATCGCACCCAGCACGACGTAGGGCGTGATCTTGCCCAGCATCAGTTCGCCGGCAGTGACCGGAGTGGCGAGGATATTTTCGATCGTTCCACGTTCACGCTCACGGGCAAGCGCATGGCCGGCAGCGATCATCACAGTTATTTCGAGAAGAAGACCAAAAAGACCGGTGACGCTGATGTAGTGCTTGATGCCTTCTGGATTGAAACGCCGCTGGATAACGAGTTCCAGCCCTGCAGCGGCTGTGATGCCATGTTCGGGCCCGGCGAATGTCTTTGCCACGTGTTCGAGGGCGGAGAGAGCGCCACCGGCTGTGGCCGCGTCGGACATGTCGGCTTCGACAAGCACGGGTGCTGCTTCGCCCCGCAGGATGCGACGGCCGAAATCCGACGGGATTGTCACTATGATCAAGTGATCCCCCGCCAGCATTCCGCGGTCAGCGCTCTGCGGATCAGGGCTAATCTTGCTCAAGCGGAAATAGTCGGTCATCTCCATGTGGGTGATGAACTCGCGGGAATGTGTATCCTGCGACATGTCGATGACAGCGGTTGGTAGTTTGCGCGCATCGATCTCGATCGCGTAGCCATAAATCAGCAGAAGGGCCGCGGGAATTCCGATAAGTATCGCGAAGGTGAATCGGTCCCGCCGGAACTGAACGAATTCCTTCTGAAGAACGGCCGTGAACCGGGACCACGAGAAGATCATGCTCCGGGTCCTTGTTCTTTTCGAGTGAGATATATGAAGATGTCCTCAATCCCAGGTTCACTGGGTTCCACTTTGTAGCGCTCGGCTTGAATCGAAGCGGACAAAGCGCGTGCGAGCCGCCCAGGCTGACGCCCGACCACATGTAGCTTGTTCCCGAGGCGCACGATCTGTTCAACCCCGTCGCGCGACTTGAGGACCGAGATCAGGCGTTCGATGCTGTCCCCGGTAACAACGAAGGTGGTCAGTCCGGCCTCAGCGGCCAGTTCAGGGGTGGTTCCGGTCGCGACGAGCCGCCCGGCCAGCATGATGGCGATGCGGTCGCAACGTTCGGCCTCGTCCATGTAGTGCGTCGATACCAGCACGGTCGCACCGTCGGATGCGATCGACTGGAGTCTGGACCAGAATTCCCGCCTCGCCATTGGATCCACGCCGGCCGTTGGTTCGTCGAGCAACAGGATCCTCGGTCGGTGTAGAGTGCAGGCCTCGAGAGCGAGCCTTTGCTTCCACCCGCCCGATAAGGTTCTTGCCAACTGATCTGGGCGAGCGGCTACATCCAGTCTTTCCAGCGCCTCCCGCACGCGCGCGGCACGCTCGGGTACGCCGTAGATTCGCGCTTGGAAATCGAGATTTTCACGTACAGTCAGGTCATCGTACAGCGAAAAGCGCTGCGTCATGTAGCCTACATTGCGCTTGATCCAGCTACGCGCGCCGATGATATCGTGGCCGAGAACGCGGCCCCTGCCGGAACTGGGTAAGAGCAGGCCGCAGATCATTCGCAGCATGGTCGTCTTGCCCGACCCGTTCGGTCCGAGCACACCAAGGATCTCTCCTGCGTCGGCTTTCAAGAAGACGGAATCCACGGCTTTGCGCCCATTGAAAACCTTGCTCAGCCCCTGAACCTCAATCGACGGCATCCGAAAGCCTCACGCTGACGATCTGGCCCGGCATTAGCCTGTTTCGGTCGCCTTCGGGAATCGCTTCGACCCGGAAACTCAGTTTCTGTCGCCGCTGCTCTGAAAAGATGACCGGGGGCGTGAATTCGGGAGACGTAGCGACAGACGAGATCCGCGCCGAAAGATCCTCCGGGCACCCTTCACAGACAACCGGAACCCGGCCGCCTTCGACAAGCCTTGTCCGCTCCACTTCAGTTGCGAAAAAAATCACTCGAACTGCGCCGTCAGGCAAAAGCGTAAGGATGGGGGCTTGGGGGCCGGCCTGTTCGCCAGGATGACGGATCAGGGTTTCGACGGTCCCTGCGACGGGGGCCACCAGCGAATGCCGATCGAGACCCCATTCCGTCAGCGCCAGTTCGGCCTCCGCTGCGATGACGCGCTGTCGTTGCGCTTCGATCAGGTCGGCACGCGACGGGCTGAGCGCCAGTTCCAGTTTCGCGCGCGCTTCCTCCAGAACGGCGCTGGCGCGGTCCATATTGGCCATCGCGGTCTTGTACCGCGCCTCCGAGATCACCCCGCGCCGAAAAAGTTCGCTCGTTCGTTCCAAGTCGTTTTCGGCTTGCAGGAACTCCGCTCCGGCAGCTGAGACAATCGCCTCCAGTGAATGGATCTCTTCCGGCTGTCCGCCCTTTTTCAGGTTCGACAGCAAAGCCCGGGCCTCGGCAATCCGCGCTTGCGCCTGTTTCATCCTGAACCCCGCGGCGGTGGGATCGAGCTTCGCCAGCCTCTGGCCGTCTTGGATATGCTGTCCTTCGCGAACAAAAATCTCGACGATGAGGCCAGAGACTTCCGGCGCGAGGGTCACGAATTCACCCTCCACATAGCCAGGCAGAACTGGTCTTTTTTCCGGCAGGCAGGCCGGCAGGATAGCTCCGATAGACAGCACGAGGAGGGTCAGAAGCCTCATTGGCGCATCCTGTTCATTCCGGCTCGAGGACGAGGGCGGAAACTCCATCGGGATCGGCGATCCAGCGCACCGGGTACTCCGCGGCCCAGCGGGCCACGGAGACTGCGGCTTGCTGCACCATCGCGTCGTCATAGCCCATAGCCCGCACAAGACGCCAATCGTCATCGGCGACCTTGCCGTGTCGCAGCCGGGCGAGAGCGGAAAAAAATGCCTCGGGATCTGGAACCCTCACAAGCCGCGTCGCGCCGGTACTGCCCCAGTCCCTAAGCAGAAGCCGGGCAAGCGGTACCGCCCGAAGCTCTTCGGTGCGCCCGGTCGGCAAATGGGGGCGAACGCCTTTCGGCAGTTCTCGGCCTGCCCCGAACATCGCCTCGGGCAATTCCACCACGCGCGTGAAGCTCGAAACCGCCGAGCTGAGGATTCCGGCAGCGCGGACCAGATGGAGCCCGACACTTAAGCAACCGCCGCCTTCATACCGTTCAGGCCGGGCGAGAAGGCTGTAGTTTCTCGCGGGGCGGGTGGGGTGCGTGCTGTAGCGGATCAATTCGGCACGCAGCGCCTCGCATTCGCCGGCCGAGACCCGCACAGCCATGACCAGCGCGGCACCTTCCTCCAGCAAAGCATCAAACCGTTGGGTGATCTCCCCTGCGGGTACAAGCCTGCCGTCGGTGAACGTGCTGAGAAACGGTGTGAGCCCCCAACCCTGCAAGGCCATGTGCAATCCCTGATGGCTTTCTTCGCCGGTCTGAGAGACCAGACCATGCAAACTGCCGCATCGCCACCCGATGATGAGATGTCCCAGCTTGGGCATCGTCTGGCGATCTGAAAACATGTCAGCAGCCACCCGGATCAGGGATCTACGGGCGTTTTCCGGTGTTCGCAGGTCGATTCGATCCTGCGGTGGCAGATAGACGAGCAAAACGTAATCCCGGCCCGAAGGCAGGTTCAACGACATCAGCGCCGGCATCCATTCCCGCATCTCGAAGTGGCTCAACGGATGCGCGGATGTGATGGCCTCTGATGCTGCTGCCCGAGTCATATACAAGACGACCGGACGCCAAGCGGCCTGTGACCGCGCAACAAAGTCGGAACGAAGCATTCTTGCATGGTCTGACTGGGTTCTCTATCCGGCATACGTCCTCGGATCCTGTCGCAAGGTTTCGCGTCGCGGTCCTATGTCACGACGCCCCCTCTTTTTGATATGGTGCATCATACGGCAGGCGGCGCGACATCACTTGACTAGCTCAAAGTCCCGGCGAACGGCTGAATGCTTTTGTCCTGCCTGAGAACTCCTGATGGACCAGCTCTAAGCTGTGCGGTTTCACTGTCCTAAACGGAGAACCGCCGCATGGTGTCCGGGGGTTTGCACATTTTGGGGGGGGCAGGGGTGGTTGAAGTTGGTTTGCAGGAGTCGAGTGCATGTTCGGGCTCGTTTCGACATCGAAAATTGTCTGTCATCAGATAATTTTAACACCCAATACCATCACTGTCGGAGTGTCCGGCTCTGAATGATTAACGGTATACCGACTGTTCTGGTTGAGCAAGCGCCGCTGAGGGTCTTGTCAGAGCAAACTGACTTGAGCCGGGCAGGGCGGTTCCTTACCCTTTGAGGATGCCCAAATCTGACCCATTTCGATATTTCAAGACGAGCCGCGAGATCATCCGCCTGGCGGTGATGCTGTACGTCCGGTTCCCCCTCTCCCTGCGGAACGTCGAAGATCTTCTGCACGAGAGGGGCATCGACGTCAGCCACGAAGCGGTCAGGTTCTGGTGGCATCGGTTCGGCCCGATGTTTGCCGCCGAGATCCGCAAGCGCCGCATTGAAGGCATGAAGTCCAGCCGGTGGCGTTGGCACCTGGACGAGATGTTCGTGAAGATCAACGGCGAGCGGCATTATCTTTGGCGGGCGGTCGATCATGAGGGTGAGGTTCTGGAAAGCTTCGTCACAAAGTCGCGGGACAAGAAGGCTGCGCTGAAATTCTTAAGAAAAGCAATGCGCAAGCACGGCCGTCCCGAAGTGATCGTGACGGATAAGCTCCGGTCCTACGGCGCCGCGTTGCGCGAAATTGGCGCCGCTCATCGCCGGGAAACAGGGCGCTGGTTGAACAACCGCGCTGAGAATTCACACCTACCATTCCGACGACGGGAAAGGGCGATGCTTCGTTTCCGGCGGATGCGAAGTTTGCAGAAATTCGCCGCCGTCCACGCCTCGGTCTTCAACCACTTCAACTCGGAGCGCAGCCTCAACAGCCGACAGATTTTCAAGTCACACCGTGCCGCTGCCTTGGCAGAGTGGCGCGGTCTCTGCGCTGAATAAAGGACAGCCAACCTGTCCTTGCCCAGACTAGTTAGAATTCGTCTGGCAGGACCTTCCAGAACGCTCTTACTCCCGCGCCCGGAGAAGGTAGAGCCCTGCGCAACCGCAGCAAGCCGGTCTGCTTGCGTCTCCGCGATCTCGGTGTCGCCGGATCCGTAGGCGATAGGCTCCCACTCCCGGATCGTGCGGCGGATCATGTCCCGAGCAACTTGCTGTAGTCGAACCACTCATCGACGGATCGGACCTGCCAGCGAAACCGGGCGACAGCATCGCCGTCCTCGAGGCCCGGAGGCGGGTTCAGGATCGCACGCTTGAGGAAGCCACCGGTGATCGAACCTTCGCCCGGTTCCAGGTCGCCGAGCACCGCCGCGATCTTGGCCCAGTCTTCGAAGAAGTATTCCGCGAGGAGCGGGATGACCTTGTGGCGCATGGCCTCGTCGACATCGGCTCGCGAACGGCACGCGGTGAAGTAGGCGTGACCGATTTGATGCTCCCGGTCGTAAAGATACTCGATCCGCGCGTTGATCGTGGTGAGAAGTCGCGGCAGGTCGATCTCGCATTTCTGGCCAGCCTCCTCCAGCACCGATGCATCAGGCATCATCTCTCGGAAGGTGAATCGGCGCCTTAGAGCGGTGTCGAGGAGAGCAATCGACCGGTCGGCGGTATTCATGGTGCCGATCACGTGCAGGATCGACGGTACTCCGAAGAGCCTTTTGAAATATGGCAGGGTGAGCCGGATTTCGTTCTCAGCCCGGAGACGCTTGTCAGGCTCTAGGCTCAGGACCCATTGATTTCCGCCGCGCGGCGTGGTTCACGGCTCGAAAACGAGCGGTGAACATGTCTGATCT
>CANMQJ010000060.1 GCA_947500005.1 uncultured Paracoccaceae bacterium
GACCGCATCGTGCAGAGCTGGGACACGGCGTCCAGGGCCGAGGAGGCACATGACTATTCGGTCTGCACGACATGGCTTTTGCGGGGTCCGAATGCCTGGCTTTTGGACGTCCACCGGGCCCGGCTCGAGTTCCCGGAATTGCGGCGCCGGATCGAGGAGCAGGCGCGCGTGCATGGAGCGGTGACCGTGCTGATCGAGGCGGCCGGATCCGGCATCCAGCTGATCCAGGACCTGAAGCGCCGATCCCGGCTCAACATCATCGGGATTACGCCAAAAGGCGACAAGCCCACGCGGTTTCTCGGCGTCTCGCCGATGATCGAGGGCGGGCGCGTCGCCATCCCGGAAAATGCGCCCTGGCTTGCCGAGTTCCGACGCGAGATCACCCTCTTCCCGAACGGAAAACATGACGACCAGGTCGACAGCCTCTCCCAGTTCCTCACCTGGATGAACAGGCCAAGGCACGGGGCAATGTCAGGGACGGTCGATTGAGGACAGCGAGTTCGAATCCCTTTGGCACCGCCACTTGCCCCGGCGAAAGCGTTCTCCCGATCCGGCTGCGGCCGGATTTTCTCGTTTTATTCGAGGGTTATGCGGGAGAGGGTGAGCACCTCCGCCAACGCAAAGAGGCTCGGAAACTGTCTCTCAGAGCCGATACTCTCCGGACCTCATGACTGCGCGAGTTTGGTGAATTCTCCTTAAGGCGCTGTAATACATCATGTTTCCGGACGACCGACCTGAACACTTCGACCGGGGTCGCGCTTAGTGAGATGGAACAGAAATCGAACTTTCGTCGGTTGACAGTACAGCAAAAAGGTTCTCCGCAAGGCGGCATTCTTTATGAAGATGCACAAAAGGGCGGAAAGCAGAAGTTCGCTGCGGGTGCAAAGGCAACTTGACAGGTCCAGCTTTGCAGACATTCAGAAGACTATTCTTGGCGAGCAATTTCCAAGGTCACATAATTGGTGCTTAAACCGTTTAATCACTGTAGCGGCGGGAACCTTTGCCGATGCGGCGAGGACGCCGTCGATACAATCAACGTTCCCGCGCATGAACTCGCCTGGGAAGACATCTGTTCAATAACCTCGGCTCATTCGAAACAAACCCCCAACCATTCATGAGGGTTACTTATTAGAACTTCGACACCAACTCTCCTATGCTCCAAAGGGAACAAGATGGACAGCGGCTTCGAAGCCGGTGCTCGCGAAATTCCGAACGATCCTTCAGGTCCGGACCACTCTATGGGGCAAAACCGCGGGCCTCGTCATCAGTCGGCTCCACGTGCGAAATCCGGTGCACTCATGCGCCCTCTCTGGATCAGGACCAGGACGATTGCGATGCCCACGCCAATCGCGTCCGTCATCCAGCCGCCCGCGATCATGGTCAAACCGGCCGCACCGAGCGCCGCGCGCACCGCCGCGTTGGCGTGGCCAAAGAACCATCCCTGCACGGCGCAGGACAGCAGGTAGACGCCGATCAGGGCGGTTGCGGCGATATGGGCGATCTCGAACCATGTCCCTTCCAGCAGCATCGCGGGCGAGTAGAAGAACATGTAGGGCACCACGAAGGCGGCGAGGCCGATCTTGAAACTTTCCATGCTCGTCCGGATCGGATCCGACCCGGCCAGGGCCGAGCCCGCATAAGCGGCCAGCGCCACCGGCGGCGTGATCGCGGACATCACCGCGAAGTAGAAGATGAAAAGATGCGCGGTCAGAGGAGCGACGCCCAGGTTGATGACCCCCGGCGCGATGACCGAAGCGGCCACGGCATAGGCGGCGGTGGTGGGCATCCCCATTCCGAGGATGATCGACACCACCATGGCGAAGAACAACGCGAGGATCTGGCTCTGGTCCGCCAGCGCCAGCAGCACCGTCGAGAAGCGCGAACCGATGCCCGTCAGGGCGATGACCCCCACGATGATGCCTGCTGTGGCACAGACCGCCACCAGCTGCAGTACCATGCGCGCGCCGTTGTCCAGCGCCTGGAACAGCTGCCGCGGCCCCATGCGGTGCGGCGTCAGCCATGACACCACGGCGGCAGTGATCATCGCCAGCGTGCCGCAGCGGATCACGGAATAGCCCGCGAAAAGCGCGTAGATCAGCACCACGATGGGCAGGAACAGGTAGATCTGCTTGACAAGCTTCGCAAACTTGGGAAGCTCGTCGCGCGGCAGACCACGCATGTTCGCCTTCTTGGCGGCGAGGTCGACCATGAAATAGACCGAAACGAAGTAGATCACCGCCGGGATGATCGCCGCATAGACGATCTCCATGTAGGAAATGCCGGTGATCTCGGCCATGATGAAGGCGCCCGCGCCCATGATCGGCGGCATGATCTGTCCGCCTGTCGACGCGGCGGCCTCGACGGCGGCCGAGGTCTGGGGGCGGTAGCCGACCTTCTTCATCATCGGGATGGTGAGCGAACCTGTGGCCACCACGTTGCCCGCCGAGGTGCCGTTGATCATGCCCATCAGGCCAGAGGCGAAGATCGCCACCTTGGCCGGCCCGCCGCGCCGGTGCCCGGCGGCGGCGAAGGCGAGGTTGACGAAGTATTCCCCCACCCGTGTCGTTTGCAGGAAGGCGGCGAAAACCACGAACAGGATGATGTAGGTCGAGGAAATCGCGATCGGCGCGCCGAGCACTCCGTTATCGGTGAAGATGTACGAGAAGAACCGCTTCACGTCATAGCCGCGATGCTCGAAAATGCCGGGCAGCCAGGGGCCGGCGAAGGCGTAGGCCACGAAGACGCCCGCGATGATGACAAGCGCGAGACCGGCCAGCCGGCGCGTCAACTCGACGATCAGCAGGACGCCGGTGATGGCCGACCACATGTCGCCCGGCAGGGCCATTGGCATACCGGCGCGTAGCTGCAGTTGCCGCGCGAAGAAGATCAGGTAGGCGGTGAAGGCGATGGCCGCCAGTGCCAGCAGCACGTCCCCGGGCGCGAACCGCATCCGTCCGCGATGCGGGAAAACCCAGCCATGCAGGATGGCCAGTGCCGTCCCGGCGGTCAGCGGGATGCCGAAGGTGGACATGGCCCATTGCGGGGGCAGGCGTTCGCCCAGCACCGCGCCGTTGATCCAGACCGCCGCGACACCCACCAGCCCGTAGACGATGCCGGCCCCGGCGAGCACCAGGAGCGCCTTCGAAAGCGGCCCCTCGCGCTGCGTCGCATCGGCGTCCTCACCGAAGACCTGGGAGCCGAACAGCAGGAAGCCCAGCATCAGCCCGCCGCCCACGTGGGTCAGCCGGTAAGCCCAGGTTTCCAGCGGGTAGACATTCATCACCAGCAGGTGGAACACCGTGTAGGCCACGCACATGAGGGCGATGAGCATGTTCCGCGATCCGGTGAACAGCCTCTGGTTGGCGGCCACGGGGTCGTTATCGACGTTGGCCCGGGCAAGTTCCTGTTCGAGGGTCGTCTTGCCGTCGTTTTCGACCGGGATCGACTGGTTCTGTTGCGACTCGCTCATGATGGTCCGGATCTTTCGCGTGATGGAGATTGCGCCGGGCGGCGAAGATATCATCGCCGGCCGGCTCCCTTCTGATCGTTACTTCGGGCTATGCCCTCGTACTCGTCAACGACGGCAGGGCCAGATCAATCGATGGCTGGAACGTCATAGCCGTTTTCCTCGAACCAGCGGGCGGCGCCCGGGTGGAACGGGATCACGACGTTCTTGCTCACGTTCTCCGGCAGGGTCTCGCGCGCGGCGGCGTGGTTGGTCATCATGCGGTCATGGTTTTCCATGGCCAGCTTGGTGATCTCGTAGGCCAGGCTTTCCGGCATGTCCTCGTGCGCGATGGCGAAGTTCCACAGCGACACGGTCTGCAGCTCCTCGGGCTGGTCCTCGTAGGTGTTGGCGGGGATGGTAAAGTCCGCCATGGCGGGCACGATTTCCTTCATCGTGGCAAGCGTCTCGTCATCCATCGACAGGAAGCGCACGTCGTTTTCCACGGCAAGCTGCGAATAGGCGCCCGTGGGAAGACCCGCGGCATAGACGAAGGCGTCGATCAGCCCGTCCTTGAGCTGGCCCGCCGTGTCCGAGCCACCGGCGTTGGAGACGCGCACACCGTCATAGCCCTCGGCGTTCTCGAAAAAGCGCGTCCAGTAGGTGGCCGAGGTGCCGCCCGCCGGGCCGACGCCCACGCGCTTGCCCTGCAGGTCCTGGAAGCTTTCGATGTCCGAAGAGGCCAGCACGGCGGCCTGCAGCGGCGTCTGATACATCGGGAAGAGCGCGCGCACGGCTTCGTGCGGGGTACCCGGCATCAGCGGGCTCTCACCGCGGCGCGCCTCGTCGGCGGGGCCAAGCGTGACAAAGCCCAGCTGGTGCTCTCCGGTTTCGACCAGCGTGACGTTTTGCACCGGGCCGCCGGTGATCTCGACCCCGGCGTTGACGCCCAGCTCTTCGCTGATCATCGCGCCAAAGCCGGACCCGTAACCGAAATACGTGCCGCCCTGGCTGCCGGTGCCGATGGTCAGGCTGCTGGGCCAGTCGGCCTTGTCCTGCGCGGCGGCGGGCAGCGCGACGGCGCATGCGGCGGCTGCAAGGAATGTGGTGAATTTCATGGTTTTCTCCTCCGTTGTCTTCCCTTTGACGCGCCATCGTGATGGCGCATCCTCCGGGTTCGACTGTGAGCGAAGGACGACCCGCGACTCAATTCGGCACGAATTATATTCACTATTGTTATAATCATGCCGTGGCCTCGAGTGTCGCCAAATGCGCGTCGAGAACAGCCAGCAAGGAATCCCGTAGCGGATCGCGCGTCTCCCTTGTCCAGGAGGCAGCGAGGATGAGTTTCGCCTGCGATGTCGCGTCCGTCCGGGCCAGCGGGATAAAGCGTACCCCTTCGACCCGCAGGCGCGACGTCCAGCGCGGTACGATGGCAAGACCGGTGCCCGCAGCCACCAGGTTGACGATGGTCTGCTTTTCTTCGGCAATCTGGGCCACGCGTGCCGTCAGCCCGGCGCCCAGGAACAGGGACATGGTCAGGTCATGGGAATGCGGCCGCGACCGGCGGTCGGGCACGATCAGCGGCTCTTCCGCAAGGTCGGCAATCTCGATCGCGTCGCGCCCGGCCAGCGGGTGCGACTTGGGCAGGGCGACAACGGCGGTCTCGTAGAACAGTGTGCGGAATACAAGTCGTGGATCGCGAATGTCCGGTGGTCGGCAAAAGGCGATGTCGAGGCTGCCGCTGAGCAGTTTCGGCAGCAGGTGGATGGTCTTCTGTTCGACGATCTGGATTTCGAGACCCGGGTGTGCCGCGTGCAAGTGGTGCAGGATCTGCGGGATAAGCCCGGCGGCGGCGCTGTCGATGGCGCCCACCCGCAGCACATGCGCCCTGGCGCTGCGTACGGCACGGGCCTTTTCCTCGAACGCCTCGGCCTGCGCGACCAGGGCGCGCCCGTCCTCCAGTACGCGGCTGCCCGCTTCGGTCAGAGTCACCGCACGCGTGGTGCGCTGGAACAGCGGCACGCCCAGGTGATCCTCCAGCTGCTTGACGTGCCGCCCCAGCGTCGCCGGCAGAATGTCCAGCGACTGCGCCGCGCGTCCGAAATGAAGCATCTCTGCCGCGGCCAGGAAACACTTCAACTGTGTGATGTTCACGATGCGGGCCCGTTCCGTGATTTATTGCGGAAATGTATATAATCAGTGTGCAATTGAGAAGCCCGAACCGGGGCCTGTAGGCTTCTCCTGAAATGGACTGATCGGTCACGAGGAGGAGACAGCATGACGATCCTGAACGCAGGGGACGCCGCAGCCACGCCATCGGGCGGTTCACAAGCGGCAAAGGGGGCGGTGAAAACCTACAGGATCGCCTCCATACCGGCCGACGGGATCGGCCCCGAGGTGATCGCGGCGGGGCTGCAGGCACTTGAAGCACTGGCGCGCCGCGACGGCGGCTTCACCTTCGACGTGACCGCCTTCGACTGGGGGTCGGAGCGCTACAAGAAGACCGGCGCGCTGATGCCCGAGGACGGGCGCGACCAGATCAAGGACTTCGACGCCATCTTCTTCGGCGCGGTCGGAGCGCCGGATGTGCCCGACCATGTGACGCTGTGGGGCCTGCGCCTGCCGATCTGCCAGGGATTCGATCAATATGCCAACGTGCGCCCGACCAAGATCCTGCCTGGCATTACCTCACCGCTGGCCGGTGTCGGCCCCGGCGACTTGGACTGGGTTATCGTACGCGAGAATTCCGAGGGCGAGTATTCCGGCAATGGTGGCCGCACGCACCAGGGGATGCCGGAGGAAGTTGGCACAGAGGTGTCGATCTTTACCCGCACCGGCGTCACCCGCATCATGCGTTACGCCTTCGAGCTGGCCCGCTCGCGCCCCCGCAAGCTGCTGACCGTGGTCACGAAGTCCAATGCCCAGCGGTTCGGCATGGTCATGTGGGACGAGATCGCGGCCGAGGTGGCGCAGGACTACCCGGACGTGACCTGGGACAAGATGCTGGTCGACGCCATGACCGTGCGCATGGTCAAGAATCCGAAAAGCCTCGACACCATTGTCGCGACGAACCTGCATGCCGACATCCTGTCGGACCTTGCCGGCGCACTGGCGGGCAGCCTGGGCGTGGCCCCCACCGGCAATATCGACCCCGAGCGGCGGTATCCGTCGATGTTCGAGCCGATCCATGGCTCGGCCTTCGACATCACCGGCAAGGGCATCGCCAACCCGGTGGCCACCTTCTGGACCGCCTCCCAGATGCTCGAACACCTCGGCGAAGCCGAGGCCGCGCTGCGCCTGATGCGGGCGGTGGAGAAGGTGTGCGCCGACGGCGTGCTGACTCCCGACGTCGGCGGCAAGGCCACCACGCAGGAGGTCACCGACGCGGTCTGCGAAGCGATCCGCGGCGAGAACATCTGAGCTTCGGCCATGACCGACGAGGACGCCCGCGACCTGTTGCATCGGATGCTGCAGGCAGCCATCAGTGCGGCGGACCCGGCACAGGTTCTTGCCGCGCATCTTCCCGAGAAACCGCGCGGGCGCTGTATCGTGGTCGGTGGCGGGAAATCGGCCGCGTCCATGGCGCGGGCGGTCGAACAGGCTTGGCCCGATGTCGATCTCTCCGGCGTGGTCGTGACGCGCTACGGGCACGCGGTGCCCACCGACCGGATTACGGTACGCGAGGCCGCGCACCCGGTCCCAGACCCGGCGGCGCAGGCCGCAACGCGCGAGGTGATGGAGGCGGCCGCGAGCGCCGGCCCCGACGATCTCGTCCTCGCGCTGATCTCCGGCGGCGGCTCGTCGCTGCTGTCTCTGCCGAGGAAGCCCCTCACGCTGGACGATCTGATCACCGTGAACCGGTTGCTGCTGTCTTCTGGCCTGGCGATATCCGAGATGAACAGGGTGCGCCGTCGCCTGTCACAGGTGAAGGGCGGCGGTCTGGCGCATGCAGCGGGACGGGCGCGGCTGGTCACGCTTGCGATATCCGATGTGCCGGGGGATCATCCCGAGGCAATCGCCTCCGGACCCACGGTGCCAGACCCGACGGCCCATGAAGACCTGTCCCATCTTGTAGAGAAACTCGGGCCGTCCCTGCCGGACGCCGCCGCCGTGATGCTGCGCGCCCGCTCATCTGATGCCGGAACATTCGAGCCCGAGTACCGTCTCATCGCGACTCCGCAAGCCTCGCTCGAGGCGGCCGCGCAAGTGGCGCGGGCCGCCGGTGTGACGCCCGTCCTGCTGGGTGATGCGTTGGAAGGAGAGGCGCGCGAGCTGGGTATCGTGATGGCCGGTATTGCCAAAGCCGTGGCGCGCCACGGCACGCCTGCTGCTCCGCCGGCCGTGCTGATATCGGGCGGTGAGACGACCGTGACAGTCGGCGATACGACGCCCGGTCGCGGTGGTCGAAACACCGAGTTCCTGCTGTCTGTCGCGCTCGCGCTGAATGGCCACCCAAGCATTTCCGCGGTTGCCGCTGACACGGACGGCATCGACGGGACCGAGGACGCAGCCGGTGCAATTATGGGTCCAAACTTTCCCAGGGATGCGGCGCTTCAAGGCATCAATGCACGTCGGATGCTCGCGATGCATGACAGCTTTACGGTGTTCGACCAACTCGGCTCCCTCATTGAAACGGGGCCAACACTGACCAACGTAAACGACTTCCGAGCGATCCTGATACAGGGGTAAAACAAAAGTCGGCTTTGAGCGAATTGCAACGTAGCAATATCTTGACAGTGAATGACGGCTCTGGGCCGCTAGCCGAAGTGCATCGGCTGCGCTTCCCAAGATGTTGGAAACGGCTCAAGCACCCGTGCCAACGTCACCTCCGGCCCCTGCTTCGCGTCCAGGATGGCTTCGACGATGTTCGGCGCGAGCAACGTAAGCCGCAGAACGCGCGTCATGTAGGAGGGCGCGATGCCCTCGCGCTCCGCCAGTTCGGCGATGGTGGCGAACTCGCCGGACTCCAGCATCCGCTTCCAGCGGAACGCGCGCGCGAGCGCCTTGACCAGCGTGTTGTCGGTCCGCCGCAGTTGCGCGGCGCCCTTGGGCAGCTGCATCTCTTTCCGCCCGCCGCGCTTCACGACGCGGAACGGGACGTGGAGCGTGAGGGTCTCGGGGGGTGGCGTGCCGCGGGTCATGCGGCTGCCATCGTTTGCTCGGTCTGCATCTCGCCGACAAGACCGGTGAGGCCGTCAACACGGAGCCGGACTTTCAGACCATCCTGGCCGATGTCCACGCGCTCGACCAGCAGCGCCACGATGCGGGCCTGCTCGGCAGGGAAGAATTCGTCCCAAAGCGGGTCGAGTTGCTGCAGGGCCGTCCGGGCGTCGGCCTCGGTGATGTCGTCGGCGTGGCCGCGTGCCGCCTTCCATGTGCCTGCAACGATCTCGGGCTGGCGGAACACGACGCGCAGTTGGTCGACGACGGCGGCCTCGATCTCGCCTGCTGGGACACGTCCCACGGGACAAGATCCGGCCCCGTGCTTCAGCACCGTCTGGCTGACATAGTAGCGGTAGAGGCGATCCCCCTTTCGGGTGTGCGTCGGCGAGAATGCGGCACCGTCGGGCCCGTATAGCAGACCTTTCAGCAATGCTGGCGTGTCGGCGCGGGTACGGGCCGCACGCTTGCGGGGACTTTCGGTCAGAATGGCATGGACCTTGTCCCAAATCGCGCGATCAATGATGGCGTCGTGTTTACCCGGATAGTTGTCGCCCTTGTGGACCGCCTCGCCGATATAGGCGCGGTTGTTGAGCATCCGGTAAAGGTACTTCTTGTCGATCCGGTTGCCCTTCGGGGTGCGGATGCCGCGCGTATCGATCTCCCGCGCCAGTTCGGTCGCCGATCCTATCTCCAGGAAGCGGGCGAAGATCCAGCGGACGTGTTCAGCGGCGTCAGCGTCCACCACCAGCTTCCGGTTCTCGACCCGGTAGCCGTAGGGCGGCACCCCGCCCATCCACATCCCCTTCTTCCGGCTGGCGGCCACCTTGTCCCGGATGCGTTCGGCGGTCACCTCGCGTTCGAACTGGGCGAAGCTGAGCAGGATGTTCAGCGTGAGCCGGCCCATCGACGTGGTCGTGTTGAAGCTCTGCGTGACCGAAACGAAGGTCACCCCGTTGCGGTCGAACACCTCGACCAGCTTGGCGAAATCGGCGAGCGAGCGGCTGAGACGGTCGATCTTGTAGACAACGACCACGTCGACGAGCCCGTCCTCGATGTCCTCCAGCAGCCGCTGCAGGCCGGGGCGTTCCAGCGTGCCGCCGGAAACGCCGCCATCGTCATACTGATCGCGGACCAGCACCCAGCCCTCCGAGCGCTGGCTGGCGATATAGGCCTCGCAGGCTTCCCTCTGGGCGTGGAGCGAGTTGAACTCCTGCTCCAGCCCGTC
>CANMQJ010000061.1 GCA_947500005.1 uncultured Paracoccaceae bacterium
TCCACCACTTCCTTGGCCAGGGTGAAATCCGCGTCCGCCACGGCAACCGCGACATTGGCGGGCCCGGATTGGGCACCTGCACCATCCTCGACGATGACCGAGAACCCGGCGGACAGCGACGCGTTGCCATCCTGCACGAAGGTGACATCGCCATTCACGACATCCTGCAGGGTAAAGCTTGTCGCCGCGACACCGCCGACCTGCACCTCCCCGTTCGTGCTCGACTGCACCATGAACGTAGCGGTGTCACCCACATCGGGATCGATGGCCGTCAGATCCCCAACCGTGAGCGTGGTCGACCCGAACGGAGTGACCGACAGCTGAAGATCACCGCCAATCACCGGCGCGTCGTTCGCGCCGATATAATCAACCACGAAGTCCTGTGTCGCCGTGTCCGTTCCGGCAACCCCGCTGTCATCCTGCACAGTGACCCGATAGGTCATGCTCAGCGTCTCGCCTTCCGAAAGGAAATCGAGATTGGCGTCGGTGACGAAATACACGATGGAGGACGACTGTGTTCCAGAAGCACCCGGCGGGAAGGCCGTAGTCTGCAACGTCGGAGCCGTTTCCAACGCCGCCAGGTCAGAGGCGGCATGCGTCAGGCCCAGCGAACTGACCGCGGAGATCGTTGCGAGCGACATCGTGGCGCCATCGCTTATGTCCGGGTCGTTGAAGTTCACCACACCGAACCCGCTCTTGAGCGACGCATCCCCCGTGACCCCGGCATTCTCGTCCACCGTGGCGGGCCTTGCCGTAGTGAGGAAGACGCCGGTGATCTGCGGCGCGTCGTTGCGTCCTTCCACGGTGATCGAGATCTGGGTGGAGTCCGTCGTCGTCCCATCCGAGATGTCATAAGAGAAGGTCAGCGTTTCGCTTTCCCCCAGAGCCAGGTTCGTGAACTCGGACGGATCGAAGCTGATACCGGCCGCATCACTGACGGTGAGCGAGGTCAACGCCCGACCGCCATCTGTTCGCGTCAGGTTCTGCACCGTATGCGTGTCGTTCGTGTCGACATCGCTGACATTCGCCAGGAGATCGGCGACACCAGCCGTGAATGTCCCCGCATCCTCGTCGGTGGTATCTGTCAACGGAGCGCCGGCGGACACGGGATCATTCGTCCCGGTGACCGTGATCTCCACGAATTCCTCGACCGACGTACCACTTTGCTTGTCGGTGGCGGTGATACCGACCTGAACAACCTGTGTCTGGCCCTCGCTCAAGTTCTGGAAATCCGCGCCGGGATCGAATTGAAGACCGGTCGGGTTGAGTTCCGCGCCCTGCGTGACGATCGAAGCAGCCCCCCCACTGGGTTGCGTGGTGACACTGTAAACCAGCGTGCTGCCATCATCCTCGTCATCGGCATCCGAACCCAGAGCCGACAGGTCCACAATGATCGGGCTACCGTCTTCCTGCGCGTCACCCGTCCCGCCGGCGGCGATGACCGGGTTGTCGTTCCTGCCGGTGATCTGGAAGGTGACGTCGAAGCTGGCGGCCTCCGATTGAGCATCGGTTGCCGACAGTGTGACGGTGACATCCTGGGTCTCGCCCTCGTTGAGGCTTTCGAGGCCACTACCCGGTGCAAAGTTGAGCGTGGGAACCGAACCATTGCCGCTAACCGAGGCTGTCCCTGCAGCGTCCTGTGCCGTGACGGCATAGGTGAGCGTGCTGGAGTCGTCCTCGGCATCAGCATCGATATCAGCGGCCAGAATAGCCGCGATATCGAAGGCCGGGCTATCCCCCTCCTCGACCAGCGTGGAGGTGATATCATAGCTCGCCTGCGGAACCGGTGCGTCATTCACACCTGTCAGGTCGATCGTTACCGTTTCAGTTGTCGAGTTCCCGTCGCTGTCCTCAACCGTGTAGGTGAAACTGTCGGAACCAGCCTCCCCTTGGTTGAGGGCCTCGAAGGCACCGTTCGGATCATAGGTGAAAGTGCCGTCGGACATCATGTTGACGGTCGCACCCGAAGCCAGGGTAATGGCCGCCCCTATGGCCTGGCCATTGACCTCGGTCACATCGAGATCGGTGGAACCGAGCGCAAGGTCGAAATCGTTACCCAGAACCGAACCGTTCGTTGCCGTATCCTCGTCAGTGGAGGCGGTATCGCCCTCGGTGATGATTGAGACGGTCTGGCCCGAGAATTCCAGATTCTCGACATTCGTATAGGTATCGGTCCCATCCGCGCTGATCACGCTGGTGATGCCGGCCACATGGGTCACAGTCGCGTTCGCGAGCGTATCCCCGATGACCGCCGTATCGTCGCCATCTCCACCGTCGAAGCTGTTGTTCGCGGTGCCGCCCGTAAAGCGGTCGTCGCCATCACCGCCTACGGCATTGGTGATGCCAGACAGCTGATCCGTGCCTATTCCTGCCCCGGTTGCCGTTCCGGCGACAAGGTCGATATCCACCGCGCTGGTTTGGTCCGAGGCATCGTAGGTATCGGTTCCCCCGGCGCCATTGACAGTATCGTTGCCGGCACTGGCGTAGAACACGTTGTCGCCGCTATCGCCGGTCAAGCCGTCAGCGCCTTGCCCACCTCGGATGTTCTCGATTCCTGTGAGACCGTCGATGCCGATGTCCCCGCCGGTCGCAAAGCCGGTACCCACGGCAAGCGGCGATAGCGGATTGTTGCCGAGATTGACGCCAACGCTGCTCGTCGCGTTACTGAGATCGAGCGTGTCGATGCCAGCCCCTCCGTCAATCGTGTCGTTGCCCAGACCTGCGACGATGATGTCGTTGCCGTCGCCGGACATGATCGAGTTCGCCTGGGCGTTGTCGAAGACGTAATCCTTGTGGATCGTACCGATCAGTGTCTGGGACGCCGCGCTCAGCGCATAGATCCCGATATCAGCGTTGGGACGGGTAAAGGTATTGCCCGTTCCCACCAGGGCGCCGACATCGACCGTGGCGTAGCCGGTCATCGCTCCGATGCCCATGCCTGCAGTCCCGAAGACGTTGTCGATGATCGAGCCGGTAACCGGGCCGTCGCTGGAAAGCCCCGTGTTGTTCCCGTCGAAATCGTTGTTCGAAATCAGGATTCCGCTGTCTTGGCCGTTGAGGAAGATACCGGTGTTCCAGCCGTTGAAATCACTCCCGGTGACCGTCAGGTCGGCACCATCACCGTAAGGTGTGATGATACCCCGGTTCGGCTTGGCCCCGTCGGTTCCGTCGAGAATGCTGTTGGCAACCGTCACTCCAGCAGCATTGACATAGATACCAACGCCTTCACCCAGTTCCGTGCCACCTTCGAGCAAGCTGATGCCATCAATGGTCGCACCATCGGCTGTAACAAGCATCGAACCCGTGATTTCGGTCTCGGTACCCCTGGTTCCATCGAACGCGATACCGGCATTGGCACCCTCGATTGTGACGTCCTTGTTGACGTCCAGATCCTCATCGAACGCTCCGGCTCCGACGACGATGGTATCGCCGTTTTCCGCCGCATCGATGGCCGCCTGGATCGACATGCCTTCGACGACGATGAAGGTCGAAGATCCGGTATTCGCGACCTTGATCACCTCGATTCCGTCAAGGGTCTCCGTCCCATCCGGACCGATCAGCGTACCGCTGGCCACGCCACCCGACGCCGTTACGCCCGAGAAGTCGATACCCAGAGTATCGAACGCCGCGCCGCCTGCATCCGCGACAACGGCCATGTCCGAGCCATCGCCTCCGGTGTAGCTGTCATCGCCAAGGCCACCCGTGAGAATGTCGTTGCCGTCACCGCCCGAAAGCATGTCGTCAAGCCCCGCGCCCACGATCGTGTTGCCCAGAGACCCGCCGTCCCAGTTGACAGTCGATGCGTTACCCGAGATCGAGTCGGTCCCGGAAACCACTCCGTTGCCCAGCACGCGGACACCTGTCCCGGCTCCGGTGAAACTGTTGGTTCCGGTGAAGCTGCCCGAAGACGCGTCCGTCGCGTCGAAACCGAAATACACACCGTTTGAGTTGTCAGCGAAGCTGTTGCCGGAGAACTCGGCATTCGTGCCCGAAGCGAAGAAGGTCGAGACCAAGACCCCTGCCGAGACGGATCCGTCCGAGGAAGCGACGCCGCGGTTCTCGGAGATCGCGTTGTCGATCACGTCGATATCGGCCCCAGCGCTGATGTCGAGCGCATAATCGAGATGATCGCCATCCCCCTTGCCGGTATAGGTGTTGCCCCGGAACTCGCCCGTCGTTCCTGCGCCGAAGTAAAGGACACCGACGCGGCCGATATTCGCGAAGTTCGAGTCGATCACGTCGACATCCGAAGCCGACCCGAATACGGCGATGGCCGTGCCCTGGTAGCTCGTACTCGGGTTATAACCGATATTCTCGAAACTGACGCCCTCGAACACGCCCGAGCCCTTGTGCCGTACCCCCTGCCATACATTGAAGCCGGTTCCGTCCATCGTGAGATCGGACATGCTGAAGGTGATACCCTCATCGACAACGAACGTACCGCGAGCGTCTCCGCTCGTGCCGGTATCGGCATTCACCTTGAGTGTGCTCGAGCCAGCGCCGAGACCCACGATCGAGATGTCCTTGTCGATCACGACCTGCCCATCGGGGCTGTCGTTCTCGATATCCACATCGTCCGCTCCGACACGCAGGGTGGAGCCGGCAGTCGCCGCCGCGACTGCGTCCTCGATATTGTCGAAGGTTCCAAGCAGCGCATTGGTGGAGTCATAGACCTGCACGCCGTGGGTCGTGTCGACGACGGCATCCGCAAACTGCAGCACTTCGATATCGATCAGGCTGTCCGTGCCTTCGTCACCATCCGTGGCATTCGTGTCGGTGATCGAGGTAAAGCCGTTGACCAAACCATTGACGTCGGTCGTGGCACTGATCGAGTAGTCAGCGAGGTTGCCCGAGAAATAGGCGGTATCCCTGTCGCCTCCGCCGTCGAGAGTGTCATCGCCCGCACGACCGATCAACATGTCGTCGCCGTCAGCAGTGGCAAAGTTGTCCGCTCCATTCGTCCCGTAGAAGAGATCGCCGTCAGTACCCCCGATGAAGCTGTTGCCGGACATGTCCTCGGTGCCGTTCTGATTGGACAGCGTCACTCCCCGGGAATCGCCGCCGGTCGAATTGTCGAAGGTGTTGTTCGTGATGTCCGTATCGGGACGACGCACGCGCAGACCTTGATAGAATGCGCCGCCCGTTCCGGTGAAGACGTTGCCGTCGATGGTCGAACCTGCGGCGTCGATAGTGGCAAGGAAGTTGCCCTGGGAGTCGCCATCGATGTTCAGCCCGCCAGTAGTGCCCGACAGCGTGTTGTTCGTGAAGGCGAGGTTGGTGACATTGGCCGAAACCGCATCGCCGCCGCCGTTGCCAAGCACGACGAGTTGCCGCGGTACGTTGTTGCCCACATCAAACTGGCCCGAACTGCCAAAACCCTCGGGGTTCGGTCCAGTATAGGTGACCCCGGTGAACTCGTTGCCATCGATGGTCGAATTGGTGAGCGTGCCACCATACTCGTTCATGAGACCGGCATCGCCGCGGGCTTCGATGATGTTGCCTTGGATCGTGATGTTATCGTGGCCCGTTCCCTGAATATAGATCGCGGCGTTCTCGATCGCGCCATTGCCGTTATTGCCCTGGACGGTAAACCCCTGGCCTGCGCCGCCAATCGTGACATCGCTCACGCCGGGGTCGATTTCGATGGCCCCCAGCGCGCCGTTCTGACCGTTGATGATGGTGCTGGCCGCACCATCCGCCGAAATGAGGGTCAGCGACTTGTCGATGACGAGATCTTCGTCATAGGTGCCGGCGCCGACCTCAATGGTGTCGCCAGCGCTGGCTGCGTCGATGGCCGCCTGAATGGACATGCCCGCGCCGACGATGAAGGTCGATCCGGTCTCGGCATCCACGTCGGCCGAAGTGCCGTCGAAGGTGATGACCGAGTCGGCCGCCCCGTTCGTCAGCCCCAGTGCGAAAGCGACGGCTTCGGCCTCATCGCCGAAGAAGAAGGTGAAATCCTCGCTACGTCCATCCGAGCTGTCACGGAATGTGTCGTTCTGAACCTTGTAGACTCCAGACGGATAGATTGCCTGCATGTCAAGATTCTCGACGACCGTGCGCTGCAAGGTGCCCGAGTCGATTTCCTCGTCCGCATAGATTCCCGCATCCTCGTCATGGCTGTAGCTGCCGAGGAACGTGATGTTGTTGGTGCCCGGCTCAAAGCTGCGCCCGGCGGAATAGACACCAATCGACCCCCAGATGTTGCCCGTGGTCGTGATATCTTCGAGCGTGATGCCCGTGGAATCGGACAAGGCGATGCCGACGCCGCCGGTATTGTCGCCATTGGCGGTTACCCGAATCAGGCTGGAATCATCTACCCCGTTCAGATCGATTTCCGACCGCGCAGCGCCAGTAACCGTCACGTCCTGAACCAGCAAGCCGGTCAGGGAAGAGGTCGGTCCACCGGTCGGGTTGACCTTGATGCCAAAGCCGCCCGGTGTGGTGAGCGCGGAAGCATCGAGGCTGAAATCCGCAAGAGTTACGTTATCGGCGGTGACATGGATGCCATAAGCGGTCGCCGCGGCCTGGATGACGGTCGCCCCGGCGCCTGTCTGGCCCGCGCCGGTAATGGTGATTTCCTCGTTCACCGACAACTCGCCGGTCTGTACGTGAGTGCCCGAGGACAGCATTACTTCGTCGCCGGCCTCTGCCGAATCGACGGCGTCCTGGATGGACATGCCCTGAGCGCTCGAGACATAGTAGAACGCATCATCGAGGCCATTCGTGGAAACGACCAGCGTCGTACCGGCGATATCCCCCGCATCGATGGCAGCCTTCGCATTCTCGATCGTCTCATAAAGGCCGATGACCGCGTTGTTCTCGTTTCGAACCTCGACCAGATCCTCGCTTTGCGTCTCCATCGATATGCTGTCCACAGCCAGGCTCGGCCCCGTGATGCCGACGAACCAGCCATAGCCGTGGCCGCCAAACTCCGTATCATAATCGTTTCCGGTTTGCTGGGTCCGATCAAAGACCTCGTTGCTGGCCGAGTCCAGAACCCGGAACGTCACCTCCAGTTCGCCCGTGGTGGCATTGCGAGACGTGCTGTGTTCGAAAGTGTACCATCCCGCGCTGTTGATCGCGGCATGGTCCGGCAGGCTCTCCAGATCCTCCCGCGGCGTCCCGTTCGAGTTGTTCGACGTCCCGACCAACAGGTCGCCCGTGCTCGTATCCTTGGTGACGTGGAAAATGTAATCTTGTAGGTGTCCGCCGCTGTTGGTTGGAAGGCCGGTCTGATTGAACGCAGCAACCGAATAGTCGAACCCTTCCCCGGCCGCCATCGCGTTGGGGTCGAGATAGATCTTGACCTGCGCGGTGAAATCACGGTCGAAACCGTTGTCCAGGCCCTGATATCCGCCAAAGCGAGTGAAGGTTCCGCTGCCGACAACCGCGTGAAAGCCGCCGTCAGGTGACATCACGGCCCCAGACGCGGTCTGAGTGACTGCTCCAAAAACCCCATCGGTATCGGTTTCAAACCCTTGCAGAAAACGTGCGATTGCCATTTCAAACCCCTCAATTTCACCCGACAAAAAGATTACGCCCGGCTCCGGGAGCGCCAAGCGTACGGCGCGCTGTATGCGCACCGAAAACAATCCTGGCGAGCGCCCAATTACCAATGGTTGCAGTCGCCATTTTTACTCAACCGAAAGTTATTTCGGTCGTTAACGGAATATTAATGACACTTAACGGCAATTGGCAATTTAAATTTACCCAACAAAATCAACAATTCAGCAGAAACCTTCTCGCCGCAAGCGATGCCGGAGAAACCGAGAATTCCAGGACGAAACCGCAATTACAGGACGAAAGACACGAACTGAGAACGCCTTGGTGTTTCCGCGGGGAACACACTCATCTAACGCCTTCTTTTCCGAAAGCCGCCGAATATACCCATCGACTCAGACGACGATCAAAGCAAGTTATTGACGGGCGCCGAAAAGCTCCCAATCCCCGCATTTTCCCTAAATGTATACGAGCCACTCCACAGAATGAGCAGCGTAACAAATCGACACAAAGCCCGGTTTCGTACAACCCTAACGCGCAGTGAGGGCGAAAAAACAACGTGCTTTGGGCAAGCTTTCAGGAATCTCGAATGCCCCCCTCGAGAAAAAACTCCATCCACGTCGAAGAGGGTATCTGTAGCAAACATTTGGATCAAGCAGGGAGAAATCTCAAAAAGGACTCGAGGATGCAAAAATCAAAATTCTTGTATAAATATCAATTATTTACAAAAATGGCACCTGGGTCGCACTTTCGCATCCCTGGGATTCCCCCTATCACCATAAGATGACGCAAGGCAGACCTAAGCAATCTTTAGTAGAATTGCTTGGCGTACGAACGCCGCTTGTAACGGAATCGCAACCTAACAAGAATCGAGAAATCATCTGCCTCACCAAGGGTTAACGGGGCGTTGAAGTAGTTGGCCCTCCATGTCAATCGGCATTGAATCGTGACCCCATATCGGCTCCCAATGTTGCCCCCCTGGAGCTGAGCTGGCCCGGCGCTGCGTAGTCAGCATGTAACGCAGCGGCGGCGGGCCAGCGCGGGGGTGCCGTTTGCGCTATGCTCTGTTCTTGAAGCGCCAGCTCTCGTTTCCGGTCTCGACGATCTCGCAGCGATGCGTGAGGCGGTCGAGGAGCGCGGTGGTCATTTTGCGGCGCCGAAGACGGTTGGCCATTCGCCAGACGGCAGGTTGGTCGTGACGATGATTGAGGTCCGCTCGTAGAGCTTGCTGATGAGATGGAACAAGAGCTGACCGCCGGTTTGGGCGAACGGAAGATAGCCAAGCTCATCGAGGATCAGGAAGTCCAGCCGGGAGATCAGGTCCCCAGTCCGACCCTGCCGTTCAGCGCGCGCTTCCACGGAGGTTCCCTATGACTTTGACACGCACCGCCTGGCACAGGCGTTGTTGCAGAACTCAGCCGGTGCAGGATTCACATCAGGAATCCATGCGGTTAGACGAGCAGCATGAGCAAGCCCAAGCCCGCCCGCTACCGCACGACGAACTGGTCCACCTACAACGATGCGCTCAGGAAGCGCGGGTCGCTGCTGATCTGGCTGGACAAGGAGATGACCTGGCACGCGCCGCATGAAGGACACCCAGGGCACCCGCCGGTCTTTTCGAATGCCGCGATCCAATTCTGCCTGTCCGTTGCCCGGCAGGGCATCGCGCAGCAATGTCCCGAGAGGGGATCAAGGTTCTGTTCAAGCTGCCGCTCAGGCAGACAGCCGGGATGGTCGCGAGCCTCCTGCGCCTGGCAGGGCTGGACTGGCCCGTTCCGGACTACTCTACGCTGTGCCGCAGACAGAAGACCCTCAAGGTGCAGATCCCCTATCGCCGTGCCGACGGGCCGCTGAATCTGCTGGTGGACAGCACCGGCATCAAGTTTCTTGGCGACGGCGAATGGCAGGCCCGCAAGCATGGCGTTCAGGGTCGCCGCCAATGGCGCAAGGTCCATCTGGCGATGCGATTTGCGGCGCAAATCCGCCGAAAGGGAGTTCACCCCCAGCCGGGAAGGCGACAGCCTCGTCCCGCCGGACCTGTTGGACCAGATCCCCGAGGGCGAGGACATCGGCACCGTGACAGCGGATGGCGCCTACGATACCCGCCGCTGCCACGGCGCCGTCATCGCACGCGGCGGCACGGCAATCATACCGATCCGAAGGAAGGGTCGGGCTTGGAAAGAGGACTGTCCGGCTGCCAAGGCGCGCGGCGAAATCCTGCGCGCCACGCGTCACAGAGGTGGTTCCAGAAATCTGAACAGCCGGGATAAGTGGATTTTCCGCGCAACGGCGGCATGACGCTGCGAGCGAGGAGAAGACC
>CANMQJ010000062.1 GCA_947500005.1 uncultured Paracoccaceae bacterium
GACCGCATCGTGCAGAGCTGGGACACGGCGTCCAGGGCCGAGGAGGCACATGACTATTCGGTCTGCACGACATGGCTACTGCTGGGTCAGAATGCCTGGCTTCTGGATGTCCACCGGGCCCGGCTCGAGTTCCCGGAACTGCGGCGGCGGATCGAGGACCAGGCGCGACTGCACGGGGCGATCACCGTGCTGATCGAGGAGGCCGGATCCGGCATCCAGCTGATCCAGGACCTGAAGCGCCGATCCCGGCTCAACATCGTCGGGATCACGCCGAAAGGTGACAAGCCCACGCGGCTGCTCGGCGTCTCGCCCATGATCGAGGGCGGTCGCGTCGCCATCCCGGAAAATGCGCCCTGGCTTGCCGAGTTCCAGCGCGAGATCACGCTCTTCCCGAACGGAAAACACGACGACCAAGTCGACAGCCTCTCCCAGTTCCTCACCTGGATGAACAGGCCTTGGAGAGGCGCAATGTCAGGGACGGTCGATTGAGGACTGCAAACTGAATCCTGGCAGCTCCTCCGCCCCCCGTTTCTATGCTCAATCGCGTGTACCGAGCATTTGCGTAAGCTCTCGCATTGTCGTAGCCGAACGGTCGCGCACCAGTTGCATGAATTGATCAGACAGGGAGTTCCGCGGCCACGCCGTCGAGCTTAACAGCGCAATTTGTATGGTAGGCTCTTCTTCCACCCGACGAACGCGCAACCCACTGTTTGCTATCTGGAAATACATCGCCGTCAGAGCGTCGACCATTGCGATACCCAAGCCTTGCCGAGCGAGTTCACAGGCCACGTAGGTCGTGAAGGTCTGAATCTTGCGCCCCGAGTGATGTAGGATCGGGCGCAGCAGGTCGTCGAAAAAACCCGGCGAATAGTCGAAGGTCGACAGGGTGATGAGGCTTTGCCCTGCCAGGTCCCCCGAGGTCAGCTCATCACGTCCAGCCAGCGGGTGATCTGCCGCGAGAACGGCCACAATCGGCAGTTCCATAAGAGGCTCGGCCACGACCCCTTTGTCCGGTCCGGGCATGGCGATCCCGAGATCCGCCCGCCCGGCGGCGACCCACTTGCTCACCCAGTTCGAACTGCGCACTGGAAAGGAGGCCGAGACCTGAGGATAGCGTTTCAGGAGCGGGGCCACGACCTCCGGCAGCCAGCGATGCGCGATCAAAGGCATCGCCGCGATCTGTACCTCACCAAGCCGGTGCTGGGCCAGATCGCTCATGAACGCGTTCAGCTTGGTCAGACCAGAATACAACTGGTCGACCTGCTGATGGAGCGCAATCGCCTCGGAATTCGGAAGCAGCCGGTTCCCCGTCCTAAGGAACAGGGATATGCCGAGCCGGTTTTCGAGCAGGGACAGGTGTTTGCTGACCGAGGGCTGCGACACGTTCAGCTGCCTCGCGGCTTCCGACACGGAACCGCATTCCATCACGGCCTTGAAGACTTCGATCTGGCGGATGTTCAGCACGGGATATCAATAACGTTTTTTTGGAGCATGTCGAAATAAAACAATTTTTATCTATCATTCAGCTTCTCTAAGCTTTTTCCGAAGCCTACTCCAAGCGAGGGTCCCGCGGGTGAATGTACAGAAACGCAGCGAGTCTCGGACTGTCCTTCCATTCTCGTGCTCGCTCTATGAAGCGCGGCTGGCCCTGATCCAGGAGAAGCTGGCCGAACGCGGATTGGCAGGGGCGCTGCTGTTCGACCCCGAGAACACGTTCTGGCTGACCGGCTACCAGACCATCGGCTATTTCACCTTTCAAACAGTCTTCGTACCGCTGCGGGGCCGCCCTGTCGTCATCTCGCGCACGGTCAATCGCGACCTGGCCCTTGCACATGGCGTGTTCGATGAGTTCATTGCGATTGGCGACACGGAAGACCCTGTCGAAGTTCTGTCCGGCTACCTCGGAAAGGCCGCTCCGGGCGGCCACCCGATCGGCGTCGAGACGGGCGCCTGGTACCTTACAGTGCGTGATTACCAGCGGCTTTCCAAGCAGATTCCGAACGCCTTGGAAGACTGGTCTGGCGTGTTTGAACCGCTCAGGATGGTCAAGACTGAGGACGAGATTGACCGGATGCGCCATGCCGCCCGGGCTGCCGAGGCCGGTATCGCGGCTGCGATTGACGCAGTCGCGCCGGGCCGCACCGAGAATGACGTCGCAGCCGCTATGTTCGCCGCGAATATCGCGGCCGGTTCGGAATATCTCGGACATCCGCCGCTGGTCGTAGCCGGCGAGACCACCGCGCTCTGTTTCGCAATGTGGCGACGGCGCGAGATTCGCCGCGATGACGTGGTTCTGCTGGAGGCCGCTGGCTGCGTGGACCGATACCATGCCATGCTGTCGCGCCCCGTCATTGCGGGAAGGCCACTTCCCGAGCATGTCGAGGCAGCGGATGCCCTTCGGGAGGTGCTTGAAACGGCGATCGGGAGCATCGGGCCGGGGATCGCTGCGGCCGAGGTTGACGAGGCTTGTCGCGCTGCGCTCGCCCGGAAGGGTCTGGAGCGATATTTCCGACACCGAGCCGCCTATGGAATAGGCATCGGCTTTCCGCCTAATTGGTCCGAGGGGCACATCTATGCGATACGTCCCGGCGACCCCTTAATCCTGCAGCCGAACATGACCTTCCATGTGATACCGACACTGTTTCTGGAGGGGTTCGGAATGTGTTTTAGCGACAGCGTAAGAGTAACCGAAACGGGGTGTGAAACCCTGACCAACTTCGAGCGCCGGCTCTTTGCCTTAGAATGAAGCGCCATCCACCAACAAGGAGACTCCTCAATGCCTACTTTCCCCCTACTCCGTCGAACGGTCGTCGGCGGCCTTCTAGCACTGTCTTTGACGGCCGGGACTGCGGTGGCGCAGACGCCACAAAAATGGGATATGCCCTCCGCCTATGGAGGCAACAGCTTCATCGTGAAGTCGTTCAGCGATTTCGCAGATGACGTGCGGGCCCGTACCGATGGACGTATCGACATCGTGGTTCACCCCGGCGGTTCCCTCTATGCCGGTGCCGAGATCATGCGCGCCGTGCGCGATGGTCAGGTGCCCATCGGCGAGCGGTTCATGGGCGCTCATGCCAACGAAGACCTGATTTTCGGCCTCGACACTCTACCCTTTCTGGCCACCAGCCAAGAAGATGCCTGGAACCTTTACCAAGCTTCCAAGCCCGCGCTGGAAGAGGCCCTGGCCGAGAGGAACGTGAAACTGCTCTACACCCAGCTCTGGGCACCCCAGGGCCTGTATTCGGTCCGTGAGATCAAGGCGGTCGAGGACATGGAGGGATTGCGTTTCCGGGCTTATGACGCCAACACGCAACGCCTTGCCGAATTGGCTGGGGCCATCCCGACGCGCACCGAGGCTGCCGAGATCGCGCAAGCGTTCTCGACGGGTATGGCCGAGGCGATGACAGCTTCGGGCGCTATCGGCATCAGCCAGTCGATCTGGGATTTCGCCGACTATTTCTACAAGGTGAACGCATGGATGCCCAAGAGCGTCGTCATGGTGAACATGGACGTGTGGAACGGTCTCGACGACGCGACCCGCACGGCGCTGGAGGAGGCTGCGGCCGAGGCCGAACAAAAGGTATGGGCCACTATGCTCGAGGCCGAGAAGGCGGACAACGAGACACTGGCTGCAAACGGGATGCAAGTGCTGGATCCTTCGCCCGAGTTGGCGGCAGGGCTGCGGGCGATCGGCGCGCAGATGACGCAAGAGTGGATAGAAGCTGCCGGTGAGCGCGGTGCCGCCGTCGTCTCAGACTATCGTGAGCGCTGAGCGGACCCTAGTTCGCCCGGAGATTCTGTAGCATGATCACATCTCTCGGGGCCACCTTGGACCGGACGCTGCGCAGGCTCTATGCGGCCTGCGCAGCCTTGGCCGGGGTGGCGATCATCGTCATAACAATTGCAGTGATGATCAGCGTAGTCAGCCGCGCCATGGGTATCTACGTGCCCGGGACGACAGAAATCGCTGGCTATGGCATGGCCGCCGCCGGATCGCTGGGTCTGGCCCATACCGCGATCAATCACGGTCATGTCCGGGTCGATCTCATCCTATCACGTCTCAGGGAGAAAACGCGCAACTGGATGGAATTGGTAGCGCTCGGTGCCTCAACCCTTGTTATTGGATTTAGCGCTTGGGCACTCTACGGGATGTTGGCCTCCTCCTACCGCTTCGGCGATATCAGCTCGAATTCCGATGCCTTGCCGCTCTGGATGCCCCAGTTTCCCTTGGTCATAGGCTTTCTGGTCTTCGCGGTTGCCCTCGCCCATCTGACGCTGCTGCACTTGCTTGGCCGGTCCGGAACCACCTCCCCCGGTGGCGATGGAGCGGTGCAATGACCGAGATTCAGCTGGCCGGCATTCTGCTCCTGCTCATGTTCGTCTTCCTCGGAAGCGGGGCTTTGGTCGGGGCCGCGCTCCTCGGGTTGGGCATCGTGTTCATGGATTTGTTCACCGCGCGTCCCGTAGCGCCGGCGATGGCCACGGCGATATGGTCGAACACCGCTCTGTGGAGTCTCGCCGCCCTACCCCTTTTCGTCTGGATGGGCGAGGTTCTCTTGCGCACCCGCCTTGCCAGCAGCGTCTTTACCGGACTCGCTCCACTGGTGCGCCATTTCCCCGGCGGCATGTTGCACGCCAATATTGGCGGCTGCACTGCGTTCTCGGCGGTCTCGGGATCATCCGCGGCGACATTGATGACGGTGGGCCGGATCACTGTGCCGGAGCTGCGCAAGCGTGGCTATCCTGATAACCTGATCTGCGGCACCCTGACGGGAGCTGGCACACTGGGACTGATGATCCCGCCGTCGATCACCTTCATCGTCTACGGTCTGGTAGTCGAGGAATCCATTGCCCGGCTGTTCATGGCTGGATTGATACCCGGGCTGATGCTGGCCGGCATGTTCTTTCTCTACATCTATCTTTGGGGCCGCTTCTCGGCCCGGGGCGTACAACTGCGCGAGCCACCAGCGCCTTGGGACGAACGGCTGAAAGGGGCGATTCATCTGCTGCCCATAGCCGGGCTGATCTTGGGTGTCGTGATGTCCATCTACACCGGTTTCGCCTCTCCGAACGAGGCCGCCGTCATAGGCCTGTTCGGGGCGTTCGCGCTGGCACTGGTGACGGGCTCGTTGAATTGGGAGTCCTTCGTGGCCTCGCTCGACGGGGCAGTTCGGACGACGTCGATGATCTTCCTGCTGCTGGCGGGTGCCGCCGTCCTCAACATCGCCATGGGGTTTTCCGGCCTGCCGCGCGAACTGGCAAACTGGGTCGGTGCACTCAACCTCTCGCCAACGCTCCTGCTTCTGACGTTGATGGCTTTCTTCATCGTCTTGGGCTGCTTTCTGGACGGCATGGCGATGATCCTGTTGACCATCGTGGTGCTCGAGCCGCTGGTTCGTGGGGCGGGCATCGACATGATCTGGTTCGGAGTCTTCGTGGTTCTGGTGGGAGAGATGGCGCTCATCACGCCGCCAGTAGGGTTCAACCTCTTCCTGGTACAGAACCTGTCCGGGCGCGATATCGGTTTTCTGGCCAAGGCCGCGGCACCCATGTTCGGGATCATGGCCCTGGCAGCCCTTCTTCTCATCGCCTTCCCCCAAATCGCCCTCTGGTTGCCCGAAATGATGACCAGCCGCTGATTGATGGACCCATTCATGAACGACATATCCAACACAGTGGATCCGATCACCCGTTCCGTGATCGGACACCGGCTCGACACCGTGGTGAGAGAGATGGGCGAGGCCATGCTGCGTACCTCGTACTCCCAAATCCTGAACGCCAGCCGCGACTTCTCGATAGCGATCCTCGACACACAAGCGCGCCTGGTGGCCCAAGCCGATCACATCCCGGTTCATATCGGCGCCTTGCCTTGGGCTGTTCGCGCGTTAGAGGACAGGTTCGCGGGGGATGTTGCTCCGGGTGACGTCTTCCTACTCAACGATCCCTATCACGGCGGAAGCCACTTGCCGGACTTAACTGCCTTCGTACCGATCTTCGGTGTCGAGGGCCGGCTGCTCTGGGCTGTCGTGCGGGCGCATATGAGCGATATCGGCGGGGCGACCCACGGTGCCTACAACCCCTCCGCTACAGAAATTTGGCAAGAAGGCTTGCGCATACCGCCAATCCGGATTTGCGAAACCGGCACGATGCGCGAGGACGTGCTGGATATGCTTGCGCTCAACGTCAGGTTTCCGCGAGATTTCCGGGGCGACTTGGCGGCAATGATCGGCGCAGCCCGCTTCGGAGCCACGCGGGTCGCTGATTTGCTGTCCGAATACGGCGAGTCGGATGTCCTGACGGCGATAGAGGACATTCTCGACGGTGCCGAGCGACGCACCCGCGCCATCGTGGCCGAATGGGCGGACGGCGTGTATCACGGCGAAGCCTTTCTTGATGACGATGGTACCGGGCGCCAGGATATCGCCGTGCGTGCAAAGGTGACGGTCTCGGGCGAGAACCTCGAAATCGACCTTTCCGGGACCGACAGGCAATCCGAACGCTTCGTTAACTCCTCCCACGCGAACACTCAGGCGGCGGTCGCGATGGCCTTCGCCTATCTGGTCGATGCGGACATTCCCAAGAACGATGGCGCGTTCCGGCCGATCTCCGTGGTTCTGGCCCCGGGCACTCTGGTCTGCCCGGACTCGACCGCGCCGGTCACGCTATCGACATCGCACCCGTCCAACGAGGTGGTCGAGGCCATCATCCGCGCCTTGGCTCCTGCCTGTCCCGAACGTGCCATGGGTGGTTGGGGACGGCGGTTTCGAATCTCGCTTTCGGGACACAACCCGCGAAACGGGCGCGAATTCGTCTGGCACCTGTTTCACGCGCGACCCGGCGGCGGTGCATCTAGTGCGGGAGACGGCTGGTCCGCGGGCGGCGAGTGGCATGCGGTTGGCGGTATCAAGTTTGGCAGCGTCGAAGTAACCGAGGCCCGCTTTCCGCTGTTTTTCGAGCGTCACGAGTTCAGACCGGGATCTGGCGGCGCCGGTCTGTTCCGGGGCGGCTTGGGAAGCTGCCTCGACCTCCGGCTCGAAGTTCCGGTCATGGCGCACACTGCAGGTGATGGGGTGCGGCATGGGTCGGCGGGCATCAACGGCGGGCAGGACGGTCTGCCGCACCGCTACGAGATCGACCGGAACGGGGAACGGGAAACCCTGCCCACCAAGAGCTTCGGAAACAGGTTTCCTGCGGGCAGTCTGCTGCGCCTGCAATCTTCCGGCGGTGGCGGATGGGGCGATCCCGCCAAGCGTTCTTTTGATGCGCGCGCCAGAGATCGCCTGCAGGGCATGGTTTCTTCGGGCGCAGCCCCAGGGGGCGACGAGGGATGACATATCGTATCGGTATAGATGTCGGCGGGACTTTTACCGATATCGTGGCCGTGGCGGAGGACGGCAACACGACGGTTGTGAAGACCCCCACGACAGTGAACGATCAGTCTCGGGGCGTTCTGACTGGCCTCGGCGATCTGGCGGCCCGGCTTCGCCTGCCGCTCTATGCCTTGTTGAACCAATGCACGCGGATCGTGCACGGCACGACCGTCGCGACTAATGCATTGCTCGAACGCAAAGGCGCCAGGGTCGGCCTGCTGACAACCCAAGGGCACCGAGACGTGCTGGAAATGCACGAAGGGCTGAAGCCCGACCGCTACAACCTGCGCATGCCACCGCCCGAGCCGATCGTGCAGCGCAACCTGCGGCTGGGCATTTCCGAGCGTATCGGGCAGGACGGAACCGTGCTTCAACCTTTGGACGAAAGCGCCGTCCTGCTGGCCTTGGATCGCTTCCGGCAGGCCGGGGTCGAGGCGGTGGCTGTCGCCTATCTCCACTCCTATATCAACCCTACGCATGAACAGCGCACCGCAGAGTTGATTGCCGCGACGCTTCCGGGTGTTTACCACTCTATCTCCTCCGAGGTCCTGCCACAGATCAAGGAGTATGAGCGGTTCTCGACAACGGCAGTAAATGCCTATGTCGGTCCTGCCCTGCGCAATTACCTGACCCGGCTGGACGAAGACCTCGTCGCAGCCGGCTTCGCGGGCGAGTTGTTCGTTATTCTCTCGCATGGTGGCATAGCCAAGGTTCACGATGCCATCCGTCTGGGGGCGGCTACCGTGCTGTCGGGGCCAGCGGGCGGCATTGTCGGTGCCCGTATGGCCGCAAGGTCGATGGAGCTCGACAACGTACTTCCGTTCGACATGGGAGGCACCAGCACCGAGATATCGCTCATCGCGGCTGACCAGACCGCGCTCAGCGCCGAGCGCGACGTAGCCGGGACGCTGGTGGCCTTGCGGTCATTCGACATTCTGTCGATCGGTGCGGGTGGTGGCTCTCTTGCGCAGGTCGATGCCGCCGGTCATTTCGATGTGGGCCCGGAGAGCGCAGGGGCCCGTCCAGGGCCAGTATGCTACGGGACGGGTGGTGTGCAACCCACCGTAACCGATGCGAACCTGTTGCTTGGCTATCTTGATCCTAGCAGCTTCCGAGGCGGGCGGACCACCCTCGATGTCGCCACGACCGAGGCTGCCATGGGCCGGCTGGGCGCTGCGATGGGAATGGACGGGATGGACACGGCCGAAGGGATATTCCGGCTGATCAATGTGAAAATGGCTGATGGGTTCAAGCTGATGACGATTCGGCGCGGGGTCGATCCAAGGCGTTTCACGCTTCTCGCATTTGGTGGCGCTGCCGGGATTCACGCGACCTCAGTCGCCCGAGAGTTGGGAATTTCGCGCGTGATTGTTCCCTGGATGGCGTCAGTCCTTTCGGCTTGGGGTATGCTGGCAAGCGATCTCAGATATGAACTGGCCAGAAGCCACCTGGCCGAAACCACGGCACTGTCAGACGAGGAATTGTTTGGCATGCTCGCATCCCTTGCAAGCGTGGTCGAGCGCGAGAGCGGTTTCGGTGCTGACCTCATCGCGAAAGCCAGGTTCGAATACTCGGCGGAAGTACGGTATGGTGACCAGATCTTCGAGATCGAGGTGCCTCTCGATGGGCTAGACTTGACTGCGCGGGGGCTTGTGACTGCGCTGGAAACGAGGTTTCATCGTCGTCACGAAGAGCTATTCACGTATGCGAGCCCGGGTCATCCGGTTGAAATCGTGAACCTCCGTGTGGCGCTTATCGTGCCCTCCGGGTTTCGACCCGAGAGCGCGCCATCATGGGCGGACAAGACAGAAGCGTTCCCCATCCGAACACGCCATGCAGTGATTTCGGGTCGGAAACGGCCGGTCAACGTCTGGACTCTGGAAGGGCTTCGGCCCGCTCAAGTGATTGACGGTCCAGCCCTTATAGAATCCGAGAATACAACCGTTCTCCTTCTGGAAGGAGACAGAGCAAAGGTGACGCCGGACCGCTCTTTGGACATAAATGTCAAAAAATCGCCTACTCCCACTGGGGCTGTGACAGAGCACAGCTAGGTGTTTGACCCCACGGTTTGATGGTGTGATCCTTTCGACGGAATGGAAGGAAGCATTATGGGACAAGTTCGTCATGGGAGCGCCAC
>CANMQJ010000063.1 GCA_947500005.1 uncultured Paracoccaceae bacterium
GTCAGCACCCAATGACGCGCCAAGATCAGCTTTGAAAATACCTCTTGCGCAAGGGGCGGTTACACATGTTGCGCAAACGTATTGAAGCGCAGTCTTCCCCTTTCCCCAGACGGACTTATCCTACGGGCTCTGTGACAGGTATGCCGAGCGCGGTGTAGCCGTTCAGCACGGCAGCGCGGACCTGGAGTTCAGCGACCTGACGGTCGAAGTCGCGTGCCATGAGGCTCTGACCGAGCAACTTCACGCAATGCATCTTCGTCTCGGCGCGACTTCGGCGGTGGTATCCGCTCCATTTTCTCCAGATGGCGCGGCCAAGGTATTTCGAAGCGCGCAGCGCTTCGTTCCGGGCGATCGCGCCAGCCGTCGATGGCTTCCCCGGCCTGGCGTTCTTGCGGGGTGGTATGACGGCGTGTGCGCCGCGGTCGGCGACCGCGTCGTGGCACTTGCGGGTATCGTAGGCGCCGTCCGCAGTGACCGATGCGATGTCCACGTCGGTGGGGATCTGGCTCGGCAAGTCGGGTAACATCGGCGCGTCACCGACGCTGCTCCCGGTGATTTCGATACCCAGGTGCGCCCATGACGAAAATTCAAAGACTGCTACCCGCAACGCTTTCAGGTTGGGCTCGGAGCAGACAGACTTCAAGCGGCTTGCTCCAGTTGAGAACTGGTCGCTTTCGTTCTGTTGCTCCCTCTGGATCGTTCGAACCGTGCGCCGAGCTTGGCCCCCATGTAGAGCCATGGGCGATATAGTATCCGGTAGATGTCCGGCGGGTCTTGAGTGCCATCCTTCCGCTTCGTCGAAGCATCCATGCCATGGCGCACGGCCGGCGTCATGCGGGCGCGAGGGCGCCGTGCCCGCGGCGGTAGATCGACGAACTCATCCGTCCCCGATATCCGTAATGCGCGCGGTGTCAGTTTCGGAGGATCGACCAGAACGTCGATCTCCTCGGAGAGGCATGCGTATGGCCGCGGCGCTAAGAAGTTATAGTGAACGCGATAGATGTTCAGGAGTGCGATCAACGTCCTGGGGTTGAAGATCGCACCTTGTATGTAGGAGCCGCCGACGCGGGCGCCTCCACTTCCGGCTCGGGCAGCGATGCTCATTCTCTCGCGCAGGGAGTTCATGAAGGAGCTGACCGGTTGAAGCGTCGCCTTGTAGACCCATGGCGCGATCTCTTCGCGCAGGTCCTGGCTGAGGTCTTCCTGGTCGAAAGGAATTGGCTTCAGCTTCCTTTGAAGGTGGCGGGGCAGGATGGGAAACCCGACGGTCTTGTCGAACTCTCCACTCGCCTGGGTCGCGGACCGAACCCAGAGCGAAGGAAAGAGCACGGACTGATAGTTCGAGATCTGCAGCGCCATGCCGGTTCCTCGAAGCGCCGTCTTCATGCGGTCGGCGATGAATGCCTCGCTTACTGTCTGCGGGTCCGTTTCGAAGTCGAGGCGGCCAGCAGACATACCCTCGTTTTGGAACTGCTTGCGCGCCTTGCGGTACTCCTTCACCTTGCCGCGCTTTTCCGGTTTCGTGGCTTTCTTGTTGAAGGTCATGGCCAGCCAAGCGAACCGGTCCTCCCGGATCTCCGCGTCGAGGATATGCGGAAGCAGGGGCGGCAAGCTGGCCTCTTGCTCGGTGGTCAGGACGATCGACCCTCGCGGGAGCATCTCCTTGGCGTCAAGTCCGGTCTTGCTTTCTCCCATGTGGACTTGCGTTTACCGCGATCAGTCAACGGCTGCCCGAAATTCGAGCAGTCGGGGTTCCCGCATGGGTTGATGCGAGGTCGTCCCGCGCCCGGGTAGAGCTGCGAGAGCTTGAAATTGAAGGTCGCCAGGCCTGTCATCAGAACCTCGGACATCCGCGGTTCTGCCTCGAGTCGTTTATCGACCAAGAACCCTAAAATCCGCATGGATTGACGTCGATACGGACAGTCGTGCGCGATCTCCGCCTCGTGCGAAGGACAAGCTTGTGATCAAAGGATATTGGCTGAATTTCTGAAAACAGAAGACGAAACGTCAGCGCTTCCGGATATTTTTCGTTCAAGCGGGCAGGCCTCAAACTCCGAGAAAAGTCTCGGATTACCGGCACATTTTCCGGGCGTGGCTGCCGCGATTTGTCGAACAACGGCAAAGACCTGCCGCGCTTCATGCGACAGGTCCATGTTCTCAAGGCTCCCACCGCACGGAATGCGTCAGCACCGTCCGGGGCCTATTTCATTCCGCCTCCCGGCCGGGAAGGGCTCCCGCCCCCTGCGGGGCCGCGCTGACGCGCGCCCTCCTCGGGGTTGGGCCCGGCCGCGCCTCACGGCGCGGCTGCGAGGCGCGGCCTCGCGCTGCGGGCCCATTCTCGACGGAAAAGGGGGGGCGGTTGATGACCTGCCCCGGATCTTTCCCCGGTTTTGCATGGGCGGCATGTTCGGGTTAAGATCGCGCGGAGAGCGGATGCGGGTGCGACATGTGTTTTTCGGCCGGGGCCAGTTTCGCGCTGGGAGGGGCGTTGATCGCCGGCGGGGCGGCGACGCTGCGTGGAGGCCTTGCGCGTGGGCCGCGCTGGCTGGGCTTCGCGGCTTTTCCCTTGCTCTTCGGTATCCAGCAGGTGAGCGAGGGCGTGCTGTGGCTCTCGATCAGAGAGGGTGAGGCGTCCGACGCGGCCGCGCGGATCTTCCTGTTCTTCGCGTATCTGCTCTGGCCGATCCTGGTGCCCCTCTCCTCCGCGCTGGTCGAGCCGGATCGCGTGCGACGTCGTCTGTTCGCCGCGCTGGCCGTGATGGGCGGCGCGCTGGGGCTCCTTCTCTACCTGCCGGTCATCCTGACGCCCGACACGCTGTCGGTGACGCTGGCGCAGCACTCGATCCGCTACGAACATCTCGGCGCGATGAACTCCGAGGCGCGGATGGTCGTTGCGCGGATGATCTATGCCGCGATCATCTGCCTGCCGCTGCTGCTTTCCTCCTGGCGCGAGATCCGGATCTTCGGCGCGCTGGTCCTGGCCTCGGTCATCCTGGGATTCGCGGTGGCGAGCTATGCCTTCACCTCGATCTGGTGTTTCCTTGCGGCGGTCCTGTCCGGGTGGCTGTGGTACGCGCTGCGCTCCGCCCCAAGCGTGCAGCTCACGGGCCGTGCCCAGGGGTGATCACCCGCTCGACGTGCGCTCGTCGCAGGCGCGCCGGGCCGAGGCCACGCTCATCGCGTTGCCGATGAGGTCCACATCCGTGCTCCACCCGCCATCGACCGCGCCCTGGGGCGGCGGGGTGAGGCCGAAGGTGACGGCGCGCTGGCCAGGGGCGGCGGTGCTGGGCGCGGGGCCGCGCCAGACATAGAGCCGGTCGCTGCCGGGGCGGTTCAGCCGGGCGCGTGCCAGCTCCCCAGCGCCGCACCAGTAGATCGCGTTCTCGGAGAAATCCGCCACCACCTCGATCAGCCCTTCGGGCAACAGATAGGCCTCGGCCCGGGACTGGTTGCCGGCGGCGCCGGGACTCGCGATCAGGCTCGTCGCGACGAGGGCGGCGGCGGCGGTCGTCTGTTTCGTCCGTGTCATCTTGCGCTCCTTTCCCTTGCGAAAGGATACGCCGAGCGGGGGCATCCGGATCACGAAACGGCCCGCGCGTCTCCGCGCGGGCCTGTTGTACAAGATGTACAAAACGACACATCGGGGCCCGAAGCCCTGTACAAAACGGTCAATTTCGTCCGGTCACTCGCCGATGGCTTCCTTGACGATCTCGTCGAGCATCTTCTGCACCTCCTGCATCGGACCCTCGGGGAACTGCCGATATCCGACGATCACCTCGCCGGGGGTGTCGGCCATCTCGGCGATGAAGATGTCGTAGGGACAGTAGACGATGTTCATCGGATCGGCCTCCATCACCTGTCGCGAGACCGTGGCGGAGCAGAAGGAGAAGACATCCGCCTCCTTGTAGAGGAACACGTCCGAGCCGACATCGACACGCGTGCGCTCCAGCATCTCTCCCACATGGCTGACATGATCGACCACCAGGCCCTTGCCGATGATCGCGTTCTCCAGCGCGAAGCTGACATCGCCGAAACTGTCATCGGTGGTATAGGTGACCATCTCCTGCGCCGGAACGGCGCCTGCGGCCAGCGCCAGCGCGCCTGCCAGAACCATCTGTCTCATTGTGCTTCTCCCTTTGTGAACATTCGTTGGCTTGCATCTGACAACGTACGTGATCACTCTTCGCTACCAAAGGCCTGCCCGCCTTGAACCAGATCAAATGGAGCCGAGGGAAAGATGAGTGTCACGATGAAAGCCCTGGAGTGGATGGCGCTGATCTTCGTGCTGGGGCTGGGTGTGCTGGTTCTGGTGGCCGCCGTGTTGTTCCTGAAAGACCGGTTCCAGACCAGCGACGCGATCCGGCGCAATTATCCGGTGATCGGACGGTTCCGGCATCTGTTCACCACGCTGGGCGAGTTCTTTCGTCAATATTTCTTTGCCATGGACCGCGAGGAACTGCCCTTCAACCGGGCGCAGCGCGATTGGGTCTACCGCGCGGGAGACGGGAAGGGGAACACGGTGGCCTTCGGCTCGACCCGCAACCAGTCGATTCCCGGAACGCCGATTTTCGTCAATGCACCGTTCCCGCCGCTGGACGATCAATATGCGCGAACCGAGCCGCTGCTGATCGGGCCGACGGCGGCCAAGCCCTATCTCGCGCCCTCTTTCTTCAACATCTCGGGCATGAGTTTCGGGGCGTTGTCGAAACCGGCCGTGCAGGCCCTGAGCCGGGGCGCGAAGGAGGCCGGGATCTGGATGAACACGGGCGAGGGCGGGCTGAGCCCCTTTCATCTGGAGGGCGGCTGCGACATCGTTTTCCAGATCGGAACGGCAAAATATGGTGTGCGGGACGACCATGGCGGGCTGTCCGAGGACAAGCTGCGCCAGATCGCATCGCACGAGACCGTCCGCATGTTCGAGTTGAAACTGTCGCAGGGCGCCAAGCCGGGCAAGGGAGGGATCCTGCCCGCCGAAAAGGTCACGCCCGAGATTGCGCGGATCCGGGGCATTCCTGCCGGGCAGGCCAGCCTCTCGCCCAATCGTCACCCGGAGATCGGCAATTTCGAAGAACTTCTCGACATGATCGCGCGGGTCCGCGAGATCACCGGCAAACCCGTGGGCATCAAGACGGTCGTCGGCTCGCGCGAGGTCATGTCCCAATTGTTCGAGGCGATTGCCCGGCGCGGTGCCGACAGTGCGCCGGATTTCATCACCATCGACGGCGGCGAGGGCGGCACGGGGGCCGCGCCCATGCCCTTGATCGACCTGGTCGGCATGTCGGTGCGCGAGGCCTTGCCCATGGTGACCGACCTGCGGGACGAATACGGGTTCAAGGAGCGCATACGGCTGATTTCCAGCGGCAAGCTGGTCAATCCCAGCGACGTGGCCTGGGCGCTGGCCATGGGGGCGGATTTCGTTACCTCCGCGCGCGGCTTCATGTTCAGCCTGGGCTGCATTCAGGCTCAGAAATGCAACCGCAACACCTGTCCCACCGGGATCACCACGCATAACCCGCGCCTGCAGCGCGGGTTGGTGGCCGAAAGCAAGTATCAGCGCGTCGCGAATTACGCGCGCGGCATCATCCACGAGGTCGAGACCATCGCGCATTCCGTCGGCGTCCCCGAACCGCGCCAGATGCGCCGTCGCCACATGCGCATCATGCAGGCCGATGGCCGGTCGATCCCGATGAACGAGATCCTGCCGAGTTACAATCCGGTCACCGGGTCGTGACAGGAGTTGGTTTGGCCCGAGGGCGTACTGGGGCTATTTGAAGAGCTGTACGTACATTACGGAGGCACCGATGGCCCATCGCTGGAAAAACGACCTAACCCGGGATGACATCACGCCCGAGGCACTGTTTCTCAACCGCCGGCAGGTGATGGCTGGGCTTGCCGGGCTTGGCCTTGCGGGACTGTCCACGCGCGCCGAGGCCGAAACGCTGAAACCCAATACCTGGGATGAGATCACGAGCTACAACAACTATTACGAATTCGGGACCGGGAAGGGCGATCCGGCGGCGAACGCCCACAGGCTGACGACCGAACCGTGGTCTGTCACCATCGACGGGCTGGTGGAGCGTCCCGGCGAGTACCAGTTCGATGAGATCATGGCGAAGATGACCATCGAGGAGCGTATCTATCGCCTGCGTTGCGTCGAGGCCTGGTCGATGGTGGTGCCGTGGAACGGGTTCGAACTGGCCGACCTGCTGGCCCTGGCCGGTGTCCGGTCGGGGGCGAAATACGTGGCTTTCGAAACCGCATATCGCCCTGAGGAGATGCCCGGCGTCCGGTTCCCGGTAATCGATTGGCCTTATCGCGAGGGGCTGCGGCTTGACGAGGCGATGCACCCGCTGACGATCATGGCGACCGGTATCTACGATCGGCCGATCCCCAACCAGAACGGCGCGCCGCTGCGGGTTGTGGTACCGTGGAAATACGGGTTCAAGTCGATCAAGTCGATCGTGCGGATCACCCTCACCGACAAGGAGCCGCCGACCAGCTGGAACATGCTTCAGCCGAACGAATACGGTTTTTACGCCAATGTGAACCCCAAGGTCGATCACCCCCGCTGGTCGCAGGCCAGCGAGCGCAAGATCGGGGGAGGGCTGTTCTCACAGCGCGAGCCGACATTGATGTTCAACGGTTACGAGGACGAGGTCGCCGCTCTCTACGAAGATATGGACCTGACGAAGTTCTTCTGATGCAGCCCGTGAACGCAGCCCTGCGCCGGGTCCCGGTCTGGCTCGTTTATCTCGTCGGTGCCCTTCCCGCCCCATGGCTGGTCTGGCTGGGCGCGACGGGCGGTCTGGGCGTTGAACCGATCGCCGCGCTCGAGCACGAATTGGGGCAACTCGCCTTGCAACTCCTGATCCTGGGCCTGGCGGTCACGCCGCTGCGCCGTCGCCTGGGTCTGAACCTGATGAAGTTTCGTCGGGCCATCGGGCTGTTATGCTTTTACTATGTCTGCCTGCACCTGCTGGTCTGGTTGGTTCTCGACCTGCAATCGCTGGACCGGGTCTGGGCGGACATCGTCAAGCGGCCGTACATAACAGTGGGTTTTGCCGGCTTTGTGCTTCTCTTGCCGCTGGCCCTGACGTCCAACAACCGGTCCGTGCGCTGGCTGGGCGCCTCCTGGCGCCGGCTGCACATGCTGGTCTACCCGGCGGCGATTCTCGGGGCGATGCATTTCGTGATGCTTCGGAAGGGCCTGCAGCTTGAGCCGTTGCTCTACCTCGGGGGCATCGTCCTTCTTCTGCTCCTGCGGGCGCCGAAACCACGTTGGCTGGAGTCGCGCCTGTCGTGAACGGCCACGTTCGTTTTGTGAGTCTGTGGGGGAGTCTGTGGATAAGGTGTTTTGGGTTGGGATTCGTGTGTTTGGCGGGGTG
>CANMQJ010000064.1 GCA_947500005.1 uncultured Paracoccaceae bacterium
TGCACCCCCGAGGCCGACCCCTCATAGCTGACCATGTCCCGCGTGCCCGCACCGCCATCCAGCGAATCCGCCCCCGCACCGCCCTCGATCAGGTCGTCGCCGCCCTCGCCGTCAACGATGTCACTCACTTCGGAACCGATGATCGTGTTCCCGAGGCCGGTACCGATAATCTCGAACCGGTCTCCCGGGGCGAACCCGATCACCGAGGTCGAACCGAGGTCGAGCGACGTGCCGTCCATCGTGATCTCGACCCGTGCTTCAGCCGTGCCGCCGCTTCTCTCGAACTGGTCAAAACCCGCCGCCTGGCTCGAGGTCAGGAAGACCGTCCCGCCGCCCTCGAAGGGTGCAACGCTCGACAGGAAGCGCAGCTGTTCGATGCTGATCAGAGTGTCGTCCCTGAAATCGAAAAGCGTACCGCCATTGCCCAAGACGTTGATCCGGTCGATGCCAGTGCCACCGTCGTAGACCTCCCCGACCCCGTCCACGCCTGCGCCGACCTGGAAATTGTCGCTGTTGTCGCCGCCGCGTAGAGTGTCGATGCCGGCGGTGTTGTGAAGGGTGTCGTTGCCCGCGCCGCCTTCGATGCTGTCGCTCCCGGACGAGCCGACGATGGTCTCATCCCCGCCGCCGCCGCGGACGATGATCCGGTCGTCCATGTCCCAATCGGCGAAGGTGGTGTCGAGCAGGCTGAAGAAGCTCTGCCCGTCGAGGAAGATCTCGATGGTCTGATCCGCGCCGGCGTTGGTGTTGCCAGTGACGAGCGCGTCGTTTGCAATGCCTGCGCCGAACTGCGAACCGGCAAGCCGGAGCGTCACGGCATTGGCACCGAAGCCGCCGTCGAGTTCCTCGATGCTGGTAATCGTCGCGCCGCGCAGATCGATGAGGCCCGCGCCGTTGGAAAAAAAGGTCAGTCGGTCGGCGTTGGCCCCGCCATCGAAATGATCGGTGCTGACCGGGTCCGTGATGTCGTCGACGCGCAGCTCGTCGTTTCCGGCGCCGCCCTCCAGGGTATCCTCACCTTCATCGCCCTCGAGCGTGTCGTTGTCGGCGCCCCCCTCGAGCCGGTCGTCGCCCACGAAGCCGCGGAGGTAATCATCGCCGCCCAAACCCTGCATCATGTTCGCGACAGGGCCCGAGGAGTCCCGCAGATCGTCGTCGAACTCGGTGCCGATGAGGTTCTGGAAGTTCTGGAAAGTATCGCGTGGCGCGAAGAACCCGGCATCTCCGGGATCGCCGCCCACTTCCACGAAGCCGAAGGCGAGGTTGATCCTGACGCCCGATGCGGCGTTGGCGTAGCTGAGTGTGTTGACCCCGCCTCCACCGTCCATGGCGTCGCTGCCGGCCCTGCCTTCGATGATGTCATCCGCCGCGGAGCCGGTGATCGTCTCGTCGAGGCCGGTGCCGGTGATCTCGAACCGGTCGTTCTCGGCCGAGGTGAAGTCGGTCACGCTCAGCCCCGAAAGATCGAGGCTGGAGGCGCCGTCCATACCGATCTGGACCACTGCCGGGGCCGTTCCGTTCGTCTTCTCGACCTCGCTGAACTGGCCGAACTGGGCTGCCGTGAATTGCGCGATCCCGCCGCCGGTGAAGGGAGAGACCGTGGCCAGGAAATTGAGCTTGTCGAAATTGGTCACGGTGTCGTCGGTGAAATCGAAGATCGACGTCAGGCCGGTACCGAACAGGTAAAGCCGGTTGTACCCGACCCCGCCGTCATAGGTCTCGCCGGACTGGTTACTGCCGTTCGTGATCTGGATGGTGTCGTCATCGGCCCCGCCGAGGATTGTATCCACGCCGGCGCTGTCTTCGATGAGGTCGTCGCCGCCAAACCCCTCGATTCGGTTGTTCCCGGCATCCCCTGTCAGGCGGTCGCCGAACCCCGATCCGACGAGGTTTTCGAAATTCAAGAAACTGTCGCCGTCGGCATCGCTGGACGGGCTGTTATAGGTGGCCGCCGTTCCGAGATCCATGTTCACCGCGACACCGCCCGGGGAATTCTCGTAGCTCAGCGTGTCGGTTTCGCCGCCGCCATCGAGGCTATCGCCGCCGGCGCCGCCTTCGACCAGGTCGTCATCTGCGCCGCCGTTGATCGTGTCGGTCCCGCCGCCGCCGCGGAGCGTGTCGTTCCCGCCTTCGCCGTCGATCGAGTCGTTGCCGCTGCCGGTCTCGATCAGGTTGGCCTCGTCCGTGCCCCCGATCACCGCGTTTCCGGAATTGGTGATCCCCTCGAAATTCTCGAAACCGGTATGGGTGCCGAGACCGTTGGAGCCCCCGGTGTCGAGGTCGAAACTGTGGCCGAAGGTCAGGTTCTGCACCACCAGCGTGTCGTTGCCTGCGCCGCCATCGGTCAGCTCGTCGACCCAGATCCCGCCGCTGACCAGCAGGATACGGTCGTCGCCGGCCTCGCCGAACACGTCGTCGCTGCCGGTGCCGCCGTTGAGCGTGTCGTTGCCCTGGCCGCCTTCTATGGTATCGAGGCCACCCCCGCCCCCGATGCTGTCATTGCCGCCTTCGGGCGCGAAGGTCTCGGCGCCGAGGGTGGTCGTGCCCGGTTCCGGAGTCAGCGTCTCGTCCCCCGCGATGTTGGCGAAGGTGAGTGCGTCCGGGTCGAGTTGCCAGTTCGCGACAAGGTCGGGGTTGTCCGCCTCGTCGAACCCGTCGAACTGAGTGAACTTCGTGGCGTCGACCTGGCCCTGCGTGCGCGCGGAGGACCAGATGCGGATGTCACCCATCCCGCCGCGCAAGGCCTGCGTGCCATCGAAGCCGCCGCCCAGTGAGTCCTGGTCCTGGCCGATGACCAGTGTTCCGCCCGAGGCGATAGGATTCCCGACGCTTGCAGAGGCACCGGACCCGCTGAATTCCTCGACCCCATCCACGTAGAGGGAGATCTGCCCGTTCGCACCGGCCGTCGTGTCGACGCTGACCGACATCCGGTGAACCTCTCCGTCGAGCAGGTTGCTGACCGCGTAACCAGTATCCGTGGACGATCCGTTGACCCAGACGGTCACGTTGCCGCTCGGATTCCCGAAGACCAGGAATTCGTTGTCGGTGCCCGAAACGGCGTAGGACAGGAACGAGACACCGCCCGTTCCAATCTGGGTGCCGCGGAACAGCCACTCGGCGGTGAAGGCCCCGGTCGGCATGTCGGCGAAGGTGGTCGCCTCGGCATATTGATCTGTCACACCGCCCTGGTTCAACATAAGCAGGCCGAAGGGGATGGCGTCGCCATAGATCCGGTCGTTTCCGCCACTGGCGTTGATCGTATCGCCCCCGCCCGCGCCGATCAGGGTGTCGGCGCTTACCGATCCCCCGAAAATGTCGTCATGGGCGGAGCCGAGCAATTGCTCGAACCCGGTGTTCGCGTCACCCTGCGCGTGCCCGCCGGATCCTGTCCCGGCGCCAAGGGCCACCGTCACCCCCGCGTTCGAGCCCTTGTAGCTCAGCAGGTCGTCCGACCCGCTGCCGCCATCCATCGAATCCTCGCCCGACCCGCCCTCGACACTATCGCCGGAGCCGCCCGACGCCACGATGGTATCGTCGCCCAGGCCACCCCTGATGACGTCCTTGAAGCCAGATGCGTTGGGCGAGGATTCGGTGTTTCCCCATATCCGGTCATTGCCGTTCCCGCCGTCGATCGTGTCGGTGTACAGACCGCCCTCTATGGTGTCACTGATCGAGGACCCGGTGATCTCTTCGTAACCGCTGGTGCCGAAAACCCGCATCCCGTCGGTCGCGTTCATCCCCGAGATGGACAGCGACGACAGGTCGATCGAGTCGTCAGAGTTCAGGTAGAGTTCCGTGATCAGCGTACCCGTATGGCTTTCGGCCAGCAGGCTGGTGATGGACCACTCGTCGAGACCGAAGCGGGCAGTCACGTCCGCGGTACTGATGAATTGGTTGTCGAAGGAGAGCCTTTCGATATTCGCAAAGGTCGTCGATCGGAAATCGAAAATTCCGGAAGCCCTTGCAAAGATCTGCAACCAGTCGAACCCGTCTTCGCCGTCATAGACCTCTCCGCTTTCGACGTCGCTGATGCCGCCCGGGTTCTGGACTTGAAAGAAGTCACCTCCATCTCCGCCATACATCGTGTCGCGGCCTGCATCGCCCTCCAGCACGTCGCCGTTATCACCGCCAAAAAGCTCGTCATTGCCGGAACTGGCGTTCAGGCGGTCGCTGCCCTCTGAACCGATGAGTAGGTCGTCGCCTGCACCGCCGTTCAGCGTGTTGTTGTTCTCGTTGCCGATCAGGATATCGCCGAGATCACTGCCCGTCGCGACTTCGATATTGGTCTGATGGGCGGCGTCCGCGTAGAGGTCGGCGGCGATGTAATAGCCGCCCAAGTCGGCAACGCCAATATTGTTGAATACGCGGCTGCCGAAACCGCCCGCGTGCCACGCGGACAGAAGCAGGTCGTTGCGCAATTCGCTTGCGGTCGCTGCCGGCAGGAGCGTGTTGAAAAGGGAGGAGGCGTTCAGTTGCGTGATGATATCGGTTATATGCGCCGGGTCGGTGGACTGATCGAGTGTCGCGTTGTTCAGGTTGATCAGGGCGTGCTTACTGCCGGAATAGCTGATCTCGTCCGTGCCGCCCGTGTCGTGGATGGCATAGAACGCGCGGCCGATGGACACGTCTCCATCGCTGCCGTCCCGATCGAGCGCGGTCGTGGCCGGGTCGGTCAGCGCGTATTCCGTGTCCGTGGTGTTGTACGCCCGGGAGCCGTAGAGGTAGAAGAATCCCGCAAGATCCAGGACCATCGGCGTGACCGCCAGCCCGAAGCTGCTGGAATTGTTGTTCACGTCCAGCCCGGCACGTTCGTAGGACATGATCGTGTACCGGTCGTTGTCCAGAACGTTGTCGCTTGCGTTAACGCTGTCGGAGGTCGTCCATGAACCGGTTCCGTTGCCACTGTCATGCGGATGACCGAAGCCCAGCGCGTGCATGATCTCATGCATCGTGGTATGCAGTCGGTTCGATCCGCCACCAAGCTCGGGGTCAGTGGACATCGCCCTTTCGTTGCCCGAGGTGCCGTTGGAATCTTCCAATGTTCCCAAGTGGATGAAAGTCTCGTAAACTTCGGTGGTGCTTGTCGTCGATTTCGTGTTGTTGCCGGGAAACTCGGCGCGACCGAAAGCACTGTAATCGGTAAACGCCATCAGCTTCAGATCGGTCTCATTTCCATCGAAGGAAGTGGATTCCAGGAAGGATAGCTCGAACCAGGTTTCGAAGAGATCGAACGAGTACCGGATGTCGTCTCTCAGTTCGACGAGGTTGTTGCCGTCTCCGGTGCCGCTTTCAAGGTTCGCATGCGTTGCGGAGGATCCTTCGCTCGTGAATGAGGCACCGTTGTCGACCCAGTGGTCCCAATCGCTCGTACTGCCATCCGACATCGCCCAGGTCAGAATGGGTACAGGCGTTTCCGTCCACTTGTTCGGCCCTACGAGTCCCGCGATCAAGGTGTTTCCGGGACTCGGGTTCGATTGCGTGGCCTGATCGCCATAAAGGCCATTGTCGCCGTCCGCGAACCAGCCGCAACATGCGCACCCGCAGCCCGGAACAGGTTCAAGCGCCGCGGCATCAGCGCTGCCCGCGATCTGGGTGATCGTCGCGTCGATCCCTCCAAAAGACGCGGTCGCGACGCCATCGATGCGCTCGGGATCGGCATGATCCGTCCGGTTCTCTTCGCGGAGCCATTCCGGGACCTTGGATGGGTGGGAAACGCTTGAATTGGTGCGGACGTTCGGTTCGCCCTTGGGGCCCTCCGCTTCGAGTTGTTGGGTTTCGGTCCTCTCGACTTGCGGCCGAGCGGCACCTGCCTGCCCCATCGAGGCCTCGCTACCCCTTTCGGCGTCACTACTTGTGCCACTGTCGGCCGCTTGCGCGGGCTCTTCCGCCTGTTCGGTCAGCTTAGTTTCCGGCAGGCTGTCCGAGGATCGCCATGTCTCCGACTTTTTCTCGGCCTTCGGTGAGGCATCAGGATTTTCGCCTTGTTTGTCGCGCAGATCTGCCGCCTGCGCCGCTTCGGTCCCGAGAAGCGCAGCCCCCAGAGCTGAGGCCGCGACCTCCTTCCTGTATGCCTTGACGGGTGCTAGCGTTTCTTGCGAGCCGCCCGACCCGTCGGTCGGCATGCCATTCTTGAAAAGGACACCCAAAGGTTAACCCCCCGAACATAAGGATTTGAAACCAGATTGCAGAAAAAATGACTTCAACCATTAAGCCTCAAGACCCAGCGTAAAGCGGTCAAGCTTCGAGACGACCCCGCGGCGAAATAAGAGCAGGCTAGGTTGCAGTCACGCCAAGACAAAACTACCCGAGGTTGAAAATCGCCGCGAACGCGCGCGGAAAGTATTACAATCGGCCAAACTACCATTCTTCGGGCTAGGTCTGGTCCAGCTGCGGCAGATAAAGCTGGCGATGGGCGAGATGCGGGCAGACCGATCAAGCCAACCGTCACCAACTGGGCGGCGTGCGGCCCTACGGATCGAGAACCGGAAGCTGGTGGTGGACGACGAGCCCGACGAGCATGTCCGCTGGATCTTCGCGTGCTTCCTCGAGATCGGCTCGGCGACGGAACTGGCCCGCGAGCCTCCTCACACCGAAGGGCAACCGGATCGACAAGAAATGCGTCTACCGGATGCTCAGCAATCGCGTCTACATCGGCGAGGCGGTCTACAATGGCGAGCGCTACCCCGGCGAGCACGACGCCATCATCGACCGTGAGACGTGGGACCGCGTCCATGCGATCCTGCAGTAAAGCCCGCGCAAACGCGCCGTCCGCACACCCGCCGACACGCCCGCGTTGCTGAAGGGGCTGCTGCTCGGGCGTAACTGTCCTATCCCGGACGGTCACATAGACCCTCGCCGGACTGCGTTGTTCATAGCAAGATCGATCCTGCGCGAG
>CANMQJ010000065.1 GCA_947500005.1 uncultured Paracoccaceae bacterium
CTGCCCGCGCGCCCACCGCCTCTGTCTCCTCGACGAAGCCGTGGGTGGCCAGGTGCAGGACCCGCGGGGCGCGGGCCGGCGAGGTCAGCCGACCCTCCTGGGCGCCCGCGCCGATGTGCATCGCCGGCACCGCGCCGCCCGCCTCGCGCCAGATTGCGGCGATGGCGTCGAGCTCCACTGCAGTCTGCGGCAGGGGGCCGAAGCTCTGTAGCCCGCCAGCCCGGATCACGGTCTCGACGGTCGAGCCGCGGGCTCGCTGGACGAGAGCCAGCAACGTCTCCTCGGCCTCCACAGGCGTCGAGGCCACGTCACCAGCCTGATCGTAATCAACCGCGCCAAAGGCGACGAGGCCCTGGCCCGCGGCGTCGGGTGCCTCTGCGACCAGGGCCCGGCCAGTCGCCAGCAGCCGGAGCGCAGGCCCGGAAGCCGCCAGGGTCGAGGCGTCCGACGGCGATGTCCGCAGCATGTCGAAGGGGATCAGCCCGAGCGGGCCAGCAGGAGAGATGAACAGCGTCTCGGCTCCGGCGATGTGCTCAGACAGCGGCTCCAGAAGCGCACGGTGCAGCGTTCTGCCCGCAATCTTGCCTCGGTCGCCCGCGCCAAGCGTGTCGCTGAGGCTGTCGATCGCCGGCTGCATCGCTGCCAGTGGTCCGAGATCCACAAACGCAGCTTCAGCGCCCGGACGCAGCACCACCGCGCCCAAATGCTCCCTGCCTCCAATAGTCCTCGCGTCGAAGTCATATGGTGTGAAGAGTGTATAGTCGATCAGTACCCCGTCCTCTGGCAAGGCCTCAGCGACTTCTTCGGCTGTCACGTCCCGAGGCGCCCGGTAACTCGGATCCGCCAATGCAAGGTCGCGCTCGAACTCGTCAACCCGCGCCGCAACGGTCTGAAAAATCTGATCGGCTCCGTCTGCACCGTTGCTCGACGACATGCGCCGAAAGGCAGCAGCAAGATCCCTGCGTGCCGTTAACAGCGCAGTCGCAGTCTCCCGAACGCTCACCTCGCCAGTTGTTCGCGCTAGCCGAAGCAACTCCGCTTCCCTCTCGCCCAGCAGGCCCTTCCGATTCAAAACCACAAGAGCAGCCAACTTAGCGGTCTCCGCCATCGGGAATTGCGCCGCAAGCGATAATGCAGACGTTTCTGACTGTGCTCCCAATGCAAGCGCTTCGTTCCGGTCAACAGGACCAACCGATGTGTCGGCCTCGATTTCTACCCAACCACGTGACCGTAGGACAGTGTCCTCCAGAATTGATGCCGCTTTCAGAACGTCCCCTTGTCGAATGAAGCTCATCGCAAGGCGATTGCCTATCCGAGCAATCTCGGGACTACCGGAAAGCGAGGAAGAAAGTGCTGCATTCCAAGTATTCGAGAGCAACGATGAAGCACGCTCTTCATCACCACGGTCTCCGAGAAAATCTGAATACGCATATGTCAACTGACGATGAATGGCGTGATCATCGCCGTGGCGCTGCTTCGAAGCTTCGTGTGCAATTGAAAAAAGCGCTTCAGCGCGCGGCAGCGCACTCGCCGCTTCATAGGCCACCGCCAGGTTGGAGTTTGCGGAGATATATTGGCCGCTTTGCTGTCCAAAGTGCCTTGCAGAAAAGTCGACAAGAGCCTCGCCAAGCTCAACCGCGTCATCTATACGGTTTATTGACAGCAAACCCTTCGCCGCAACAGAAGCAGCATTGAAATACATGTAGGGCTGGCTCTCCGCGCCATGAAGCGAATTGATACCATCAAAAAGCAGCTCTACCTGCGATCCAAGTTCCGACATCAAATCAGCTGGAACAACCTCTAGCAATTTCGTTTTGGCGAGCTGAATTTCAACTAGAGCGACCCTAGCAAAAGCCGTTACAGGGTCATTCAAGCTCTTGTCAGATCTTTCGGAAATGACGCTCTCGACCATTTGCTCCGAAACTTCTATCTCCCCCAGTAAATAATTAACATTCGAGAGATTTAGCAGGGAAATGGAGGCCTCATCTGAGTTCGGCTTTGCGCTCGAAACAAGTTCGTAGACTTCCTCGAGAATGGGCTTCGCTTCAGTGTATCTATGAAGATGCGTTAGGATAAAACCAAGATTGTTCTTTGCATTGAGAGCCAGAATGTGGCCGTCGACCAAGTCTCTCGAAGCTATATCCTTGGCAAGCAGTGCTTGCTCAAGAGCCTGTTCCAATCGGCCGTTCTGTACGAGCTGAACGGTGCTGGAGATTAGTTCAGTCACGCGCGCCTCGGCGTCGATTGGTGTTTGCCCTAGCGAGGCAAAAGGAACAAGGATCAAGAAAAAAATTGCGCAAGCGCATCTCTTCACCGTTGATTGCACTTATACCTCCAAAATTGCGATTCTTCCGATCAATTTTTTAATCGCGGTAAACCGCCCAAAGCCAAGAAGGCCTATACTTCAATAGAAGAGTTCATGTAGTGTTCGACTGATTTTTTCGGCACAGGCTGGGTAGCAAACGATTGCGAGGCTAGACGCGATTGGTGTGAATTTCAACGGTCGTCCCGCGTGCCTGTGACGAATCTTCGTGTTCAACCTGCATGGGGCGCCATCGCCACAAGACCGTGCCTAAATAGTGCGCGCGGACTTCGATGTGACTATCAATAATCCGTCTCCACATACACGACCGAATAAGCATAGGCCACCGCTTACGCCGTGGAGCTGCTGTTCATGTAGTTCCGGGGCCTCAGGAGCTGGGTAGCAGCCGGGATGTCGGTGTCGAGTATGACCTTGACCACCGCCCCTCTGACTTCCTCGACGACCCGGACGCCGGTCTCGCTGCTGTCCGGGGCAGCGAGAGGCGTCAGGATCGGGCAGGTCGTCGCAATCGCTACCGGGAAACTCGCTCCGAGATCGGTAAGCGTCGGCGCGCCGGATGCGTCGTTCTTTGCCAGCCTCCAGTTCATGTGGGTGCCACGAGTCAAGTTCCGGCAATTCTGAGCTAGGCCGCCTTAGCCTTGGCGGCACTCTCGCACTTGCTCCCGTATCACCGCGTAGTCGCCGATCGTTACGACGATTGCCGACCAATGCGGCAGTGTCGCCAGTTCCTCGGCCGCCCGTGCTTGAAACTCCCCGCTGTATTCCATTATCGGCGGACATGCCGCCATGCTGCGTATTTCAAAACCCGCCGTTGCGCAGCCGGTCAACCAACTCGTCGCGATTACGAGGACGGCGAGCCGCCGCCTCCAGCATCCTTCGCTGAACCTCATTGGTTTTCTCCATGGTCTCGAGCTGCTCGGCCAAGCGACCGACGCGCTCGCCTGAACGGCGCAGGGTAAGCAGGAACAGAAGGATCGCGAAGGCTGTGGCAGCGGAACGGAGCGCTGCGCGTGCCCATGACGATCCGACGAGCGAAGCGACAAGACCACCGATCACCGCCGCCCCCGCTTCCAGTCGTCCAACCGCGCGTAGATTGTGACCGCGATGCCGCCGAGTGTGACGGCGATGAACACCCAGCGCAGGGTGTCGAGATACGGAACCAGCGGCAGGATCGCGGTCTGCGTCTCAGCAAGCACCTGCTGAGCCACCTCCACGCCGGCTGCGCCCAGCGTTGCCACACCCGCCGCGCCGCCTCCCTTCATGGTGCGGCTGTCGGCCAGCACTTCGCGGGCGGGCGGCGTTTCTTCGGCGAAGGCAGTCGCCCGGACCGGGAAGCGCTCGCCCCACTGACGCGCGGGGCCATGGTCGACATGGATGAACCCTGATCGCGGGTAGAACCCGAAGCCGAGGAACCCGACCTCGCGCGCCACGACCTCGAACGCCACTGGGTCGTGGGTCGTCATAGCGATATCGAAGGCGGCGCCGTCGAGGTGCTTCGACCGGGTGGCGCCGCCGACCGCACGGTTGTGCTCGGGGCTGCGATAGGCCGAGCGGACGATCAGCGGCCTTGCGTGCACGAACGGCCTAAGCTTGATCTCGCCCAGTAACCCCCCGGTCCGAATTGTGGCCACTTAAAAATCCGGCGACCACCGGCGGTCCCAAGAAGGGCGCCAAGAGATTTGACCCACCCCTCCCCTGCGAACGCACTGCAGTGGTGTCTAAGCGGCTCCGGTGGATGAGATAAAGATACCAGATCTATCAATCGCTTGTAAGGTCGACATCATCATCCGGCAATCCACGACACCACCGTCCGGGGGCAACCTCTTCCGGTGCCCGCCTGCAATCACCAGAGCAGACTTCCGTTGTTACAGACGCCATCGTCAGGAATGCGGGATAAGCCGTCAATTAATCAATGGCGGCGTTCGGAATTACATGGCCATGGCCCTTATCACGCATCGCCTGGAACGCGCGGAACTGGTCGAGCGGGTGCAAAGGCGCGCGCTGGACGTTCTCGGCCAGGCTGTCCTCCTCGGCGAGCCCGTCCGTGCGCACGATGCAGGGCACCAGCGCGGTCTTGTTCATGCGCTTCTGCTTGACGAGCAATTCCAGCGCCCGGAACCGCCGCCCGCCGGCGGGGATCGTGTACATGCCGGTCTCGGCGCCGCTGTCGTCCAGCACGGGCCGCACGGTGATGGAGCTGAGCAGCGTCCGCCGCGCGATGTCCTCGGCCAGCTCCTCGATCGACACGCCCGCCTTGACGTGGCGCACGTTCGACTGGCTGAGCTCCACCAATCGAGCTCAGTCACCGCAACAGGTTCCTCACGCACCGACCTAACGAGCTTAAAAGCGCGTTCACTTTTGCGTCGCCGCGTTGTTGCGAAGCCCCAAACTTGATAGGATACCACCGACGGTCGCGGCAGATGCGCGGGGGTTTGCGATGACCTTTTTCGTGATGGCGGACAGCCCGGCAGGGCGTGAACTTCACTATTTCGACACCGCAACCGGCACTGCCCGGATGCTTGAAGTCCATACGGGTGTTTTCAACGAGGGCACCGATTTCGAAGTCCCGAAAAGCGGTGTCGCTGACCCGGGGAGCGGCGCATTCGCCGGGGACATCTTTCTCTTCGGCGGCGCGGCCACGGATGTCGAGCGGTACGAGCTCTACATCTCCGACGGAACCGAAAGCGGGACACGCTATCTCACGGCGCTGACACCTGGCGACCCCGGTCGCTCCGATCCCGACCATTTCGAGAGTTTTGGCGACATGGCCCTCTTCTCGGCCCAGACCGCCGGGACGGGCCGAGAATTGTGGATCACCGATGGCACGGCCGACGGCACGCGCCTCCTGGCCGACATCGTCGAAGGGACCGGCAGCGGGGTCCGCGACACCTACAGGTTCGTCGATATCGACGGGGTCTCCTGGTCCAAGCAAAGCGGAGGGTTGCAGTACTTCTGGCTCGAAGATGTCGAGGCGGGCGCCGCGCTGTGGCGGACGGATGGCACGACCGAGGGTACGGTCGAGTTGAAAGGCAGCACGCCCAGCTGGCTCGAGGCCAGCGACGCGGCCCGGCGGTATCTGGGCCTCGATGTCGGCAACAACATGGACGCGATCGTGGCTCTTGGCGATCGCCTGATCTTCGGGGCCGCCAGCGGGGACCAGCCGAACGCGCTGTGGATTACCGACGGAACCACGGTTTCTCTACTCACCCATTTCGGCGGGGATGATGATACCGAGATCCCCGGCAGCCTGATCGAAGTCGATGAACAGGTCTTCTTCGTGACGAATGACAGCGACGGCAATTCCCGGGCCGAGATATGGAGGACCGACGGATCGCCGGACGGCACGCAGATCTTCACCGAGCTGGCGGAGGGGGCCACCAGACCCTCTCACCTCACGCGGTTCGGCGACTACCTCTACTTCCGCGCACGCAATGCCGACGGGGTTGGCGATCTGGGGTTCGAGCTCTATCGCGCCGCCCTGTCCGATGGTACGGTAGAGCTTTTCGCCGATACCGAGCCCGGCTCGTCCGGCGGAAGCATCCGTGACCTGACGGCAATTGGCGGCCGGCTCTACTTCTCGGTGAACGATACCGATTACCGCGAACCCTGGGTAACCGACGGTACACCCGATGGGACGTTCCAGCTGGCCGATATCAGCGCCACAGGCGGCTCGGCGGATGCCAATGAAGGCGGATACGGTTTCTTCGAGTCCGGGGGGCTGGTTTATTTCACCGCCCGTTCCAATGATGAGGGTGAAGAGCTTTGGGTGACCGACGGCACGCAGGAGGGGACACGGCTTGCCGCCTCCTTAAACCCGGGGCCCGGCGGCAGCGATCCGGTGATCTTCCGGCCCGAGACGCCGAACGCGTTTGAGATGGACGGAACAGAAGAAGCTGACGAGCTTCAGGGCGGGTCGGGAAACGACACCATTCGCGGGTACGACGGGAATGATCGGCTTGTGGGATATGCCGGCAATGACAGCATCGATGGTGGTCCCGGGACGGACACGATCAACGGCGGCGAAGGTGACGACATTCTTGTCGGCGGACCTGCCGCAACTGGTGAGGACCAGCGCGACGTGATCTACGCGGGTGCTGGTGATGACCGGGCCGACGGGGGTGGCGGAAACGACCAGATTTTCGGCCAAGAGGACAACGACACCCTTTCCGGCGGGTTCGGCTCGGATGAGCTTCAGGG
>CANMQJ010000066.1 GCA_947500005.1 uncultured Paracoccaceae bacterium
CCGTCCTCCTTTGTGGATCATCGCAGACCCACCTTGGCACATTGATGCCGTCGGGGGGCGGTCACACCATCAAAGCCTCTCCGCGAGACGCGCCTTTGTAAGGGCTCGCTTTGTGCCGCACTTGTGAAGTCACGCGGAAGAAAGGGCGGGGAGCGGAAGTTCGCTGCGGTCGCGAGCCCGCAATGTGGCATCGCCGGAAGCTGACAATCACATGGCCCAAAATGCGGGCGACCTGCTGCATCGCCGCATGGCTGCATCGAGGCCAGACTAACCGTGTTCATTTTATTCGAGTTCGCAGTGGCGGCATGAGCGCGCCCGTCGCGTCGCGCTCTAATCGGATGTCGAGGCGAACGCTAACGCTGCGGCGCGGCTTCACCAGACCGGACGTTGAAGAATGTTTTACGCTCTCGAAGGGCGCGCGGCTGCGACGCGGGAGCTCGACACGGCATAGGACGTTATGTTTCGGAAAGGGCGAGCCCGGCGCAGGCTTTTTCGTCGCCGCCACAGCAATCTTCGAGCAGGAAGCGCACCAGCCCGTTCACCGCATTGAACTGGGGGGCGTATCGCACTTCGCGATGCTGCCGCTCGGTACTGACCAACCCCGCCCGTTTCAGCGTTGCGAGATGACCGGACAGGGTTGACGGCTTGAGATCGAGGATCCTGCCGACCTCCATCGCCGGCGTGCCCCCGGGGCCGCGCTGCACCAGCAGGCGGAAAATCCTCAATCGGGTGTCGTGAGCGAGGGCGCTGAACGCGTCGATGGCAAAGCTCTGATCCATATTTCGTAATTACGCGAATTGAGAAGTATTGACAAGTCAGGTTCGCCCGCCCTACTCAGCACTCAATTCGCGAATACGCGAAATTACGAATCCACACACCATCCTGCCGCGGAGCCATTGCATGTCTGACACCGCCGCCCCGGCCCCGATGGGCCGCTTCGAACGACTTCTGACCTTCTGGGTCGCGCTTGCCATGGCGCTCGGCATCGCCGTCGGCGCTGTCGCCCCCGGCGCTGTCGCCGCCATCACCGCGGCCGAGATCGCCTCCATCAACCTCGTGGTGGCGGTGCTGATCTGGGCCATGGTCTACCCGATGATGGTCAGCGTCGACCTCGGCTCCGTCGCGGGCGTGGCCAGGCAACCCAAAGGCCTTCTGGTCACTCTGGCCGTGAACTGGCTGATCAAGCCCTTTACCATGGCATTCCTCGCTGTGCTTTTCTTCGAGCACATCTTCGCCCGATGGATCGCGCCCGAGGACGCAGCGCAGTATATCGCCGGGCTGATCCTACTCGGCGCGGCACCCTGCACCGCGATGGTCTTCGTCTGGAGCCAACTCACCCGCGGTGACGCCACCTACACGCTTGTGCAGGTCTCGGTTAACGACCTCATCATGGTGGTGGCCTTCGCGCCCATCGTGGCGCTTCTGCTCGGCGTGACCGAGATCTCCGTTCCGTGGAGCACGCTGGTCCTGGCCACCCTGCTCTATGTCGTCCTGCCGCTCCTCGCGGGGCTACTCACCCGCCGCGCATTGGGTACGGAGAATGCGATCTCGGACTTCACGGCACGCATCAAGCCGCTCTCGATGATAGGTCTCATCGCCACCGTGGCGATCCTATTCGGTCTTCAGGGTGAAACCATCCTCTCGCGCCCTGCGGTGATCGCGCTGATCGCGGTGCCGATCCTGATCCAGAGCTACGGCATTTTTGCGCTGGCCTACGGCGCGGCCTGGCTTCTCCAGGTGCCGCACCGCATCGCCGCGCCCTGCGCGATGATCGGCACCTCGAACTTCTTCGAACTCGCCGTCGCGGTCGCCATCAGCCTCTTCGGTCTGAACTCCGGCGCCGCGCTTGCCACCGTGGTGGGCGTCCTGGTCGAGGTTCCTGTGATGCTGTCGCTGGTCGCCTTCGCCAACCGGACACGGGCGCGCTTTCCCGAAACCGGACGCGAAGGCTGAGCGATGATCGTCATCCATCACAATCCTGACTGCGGCACCTCGCGAAACGTGCTCGCCTTCCTGCGCGCCAGCGGGTCCGAGCCGGTGGTTGTCGAGTATCTGAAGGAAGGCTGGACGCGGCCACAGCTCCTCGCGCTCTTTGCGGCCGCCGGACTCACCCCGCGCGAAGCGTTGCGAGAGACAAAATCGCCGGCCAGGGACCTTGGTCTCCTCGACGAGGACGTCTCCGATGAGGCGCTTCTCGATGCGATGCTCGTCCATCCCATCCTGGCGAACCGCCCCATCATCTGCACCGCCAACGGGACCCGTCTCTGCCGCCCCTCCGAGACCGTGTTCGACCTGCTCGATCGGCTTCCGCCCGGGCCGCTGCTCAAGGAGGACGGAGAGATGGTCATCGACGAAAAGGGGCGCCGCACATGACCGGTACCCCGCAGATCTCCGACGCCGCATTTGCGCAGACCGACGCCGGGGCGCTCTTTCCGACCCGTCACAGCCGCCATGCGCCGCGCATCCTCATCCTCTACGGCTCTCTGCGCGCACGCAGCTACTCGCGCTTTGCCGCCGAGGAAGCCGCGCGCATCCTGACGCGGCTCGGCGCGGAGGTGCGCGTCTTCGATCCGCGCGATCTGCCGGCGCCCGATTCCGAGCCGGTCGAGCATCCAAAGGTCGTCGAGCTGCGCGACCTCGTGAGCTGGTGCGAGGGCATGGTCTGGTCGTCTCCGGAACGGCACGGCGCCATGACCGGCGTCATGAAAAGCCAGATCGACTGGATCCCGCTATCGCTCGGTTCGGTGCGCCCGACGCAGGGCAAGACGCTGGCGGTGATGCAGGTCTGCGGCGGATCGCAATCGTTCAACACGGTAAACCAGCTGCGCATCCTCGGGCGCTGGATGAGGCTCTTCACCATCCCCAACCAATCCTCGGTCGCCAAAGCCTGGGACGAGTTCGACGAGGAGGGCCGGATGAAGCCTTCCCCCTATTACTATCGTATCGTCGACGTGATGGAGGAACTGGTGAAGTTCACCGTGCTCACGCGCGACATCAAGGACCACCTCGTCGACCGGTACTCCGAACGGGTCGAAAGCCATGCGGCCCTGTCGAAACGGGTCAATCAGACCAAGGCGGTGTGATGGCGATCCTCGCGGCAGGGATCGACCGCGCCTTTGCCGCGATCGGGGTCGACCCGCATGGCTTCGCACAGGCCCATCCGGAGCGCGCCGAAAGGATGGCCTTCTGGCTGCTCGGATTGGCGCAGACGGTGGGCTACGGCGCTCTCTACTACATCTTCGCGGCGCTTCTACTGGCGTGGGAGCAGGCCCTGCCCTATGGCAAGGGCTGGCTCGCCTTCGCCTTCATGTGCGCCACACTGATGGCGGCGGCGGTGTCGCCCTTCGCCGGGCGGATGGTCGATGCGGGAAACGGGCGCTGGCTGATGACCGGCGGTCTCGCCCTCGGCGCCGCCTCGTTGCTGCTGCTGGCCGGCTCGCAGAGCTATGCGCTCTTCTTCGCCGCATGGCTCTTGCTCGGCGTGGCTGAAGGCTGCTGTCTCTACGAGCCGTGTTTCGCGTTCGTCACCCGCACCACGCGCGAGCGCGCCCGCAGGGGCATCACGCGGATCACGCTGGTCGCGGGTTTCGCCTCGACGCTGGCCTATCCCGCCGGCGCCGTCCTTGCTGAAACGATCGGCTGGCGCGGCGCCGTGCTGTGCTTCGCCGCGGCGGTCGTTCTCGTCGGTCTGCCGGCGATGTTCGCTGGCGCCACGATGCTCGAATGCTGCCCCGAGACGCGCCACAGCCCCGACCGCAAATCCGGCGACCGTGCCGCCTTTGGCGCGGCCCGGGCGCGGCCGGAATTCTGGCTGATCCTTGTCGCCTACTCGCTGATCGGGCTCACCTGCGCCATGGTCATCTCTCATGTCATGCCGATCCTCACGGATCGCGGACTGAGCCTCGGTCAGGCGGTTTTCGCGGCCTCCCTCTTCGGTCCGATGCAGGTCGCGGGGCGCCTGGCGATGATGGCAGCCGGGAATCGCGTCTCGGGATCGACTGTGGCTGCTATGTCCTTCGTCGGCGTCACCTGCGCCATTGCGGTGCTGCTCTTCGTCGCGCCCGGCATGCCGCAGGCCGGCTTCGCCTTCGCCCTGCTCTTCGGGGCCAGCTACGGCGTGGTGAGCATCCTCAAGCCGGTGGTCATGGCCGAGGTCCTCGGCCGCCGCGCCTTCGGCATGATTGCCGGGTTCATGGCGGTGCCATTTCTGGTCAGCGCCGCCGTCGCTCCGCAGACCGGGGCGCTGCTGTGGCGCGCCGGTGGGTACGATCTCGCTCTGGTCGCGGCACTTGGCATGGGAACCTTGGCACTTTCGTCGCTGGCCGTTCTGATCTGGCGCGAAAGACGCCGGCTCTGACCGCGGGGTCGAGACCTGTTAGGGCTCTCCCCGCAGCAGTGGCTTCCGCGCGATACGCCCGCTTCGAGCGAGAACTCAGTGATATGCGCTTGAGGCCCTTGCCGCCACGCTGGAACACGGAGCTCACTCCACTTATCCATCGACGCAAGGACCGCTTTGGTAACGTGGACGAAATTTCTACACGGACGCAGCGAAGGTCCGGTAGCCTGCCCTTCCGACCGGTGGCCTTTGCGGTCGCAGTAGAGATCGGGCACCCGCGGCGAACGGCCGGAAGGTCCGCAGTCTCGCCGCTCGCCTACTTCCGATGATGCGCCTGCGGCGAATGGCCAGTCTGGTGAAGCTGCAACGCAGCGCTTCTCGGTGAGACGCAGGTCCGGTCTGGGCCGGAAACGATGATGCCCTTCACTTCCTGCGGCGGCATCATACTGGGAGTGTAGCACTATCGCTTTGGGGTCCTACTTGCCGATCAGCGCCATCTCGATGTTCTCATCGTCGCCGTTGGACCTCATCGCGTCATCGATCAGGTGATCGACCGTATCCTTGAAATACGCCACCAGTTCCGCGTGAAGAGCTTGGAACTCTGCGCCAACCGTCTTGTCGAAGGCCTCCGGACGGACACGGACCATCACGGTGGTGCGTCGCTGTCGTGGATACCGATAGGGTTTTATGCCGTGCTTTCGACACAGTGCAACGAAGATTTGGACCGCCCACACGTCCGGGAGCGAGTATTGCAACTCGGTCTCCGTCTCATCAGCCGAGGACTTCAGTCGTTCAGTCAGCCGATCCCGGGCTGCGCCAGCAGCGGCGCGTTCCCCTGGTGTGGCTCCGCGCGCAAAGAGGTGTTCGAGTTTCTCCAGCTTGGCGCGGATATCTTCGGATCGTTCCATGGCGCTCCCCATTCCTGCATACCGACCTGCCGCGTGCGGCTGCCCGCGTCAATGGTCCGGAACCTACCCAGCGCGATACGCCTTGCAGGACCTTGGGTCCGTCGCGATAAGGCCCTTCTCGCTGAACAGATGGCGTCGTTCATTGGCCTGTGGCAGCATCCAGCCATGGGATCGCCAACGCCAAGATCATCCTCGCGCCGACAACCGAAGACGGCCGGAACCTGATCGAGTTCGACGCGACATTGAACTGATCGTGCAAGCGCTCCTCCGATGAGGTCGCCGGTTCCGAAATCCCGCGCCGGGACTCGCAGCAAATCGAGACGACGGGTTTCGCAGGTGGCGATGAATCGTGGTCATCTGAGAGGCGATCATGGTGCCCTCGGGCATGCCAATGAGCCCAGGCCTTGATTGCCAATGAGCGACCACTTGCGCTCTCGTTCGCTGGGCTCGTGCCATGGTGGTTCCTGCTGTAGGCTGAGGCCAACGGGCCCCGAGGGGGGCCGAAATTCGAAAGGGCAGAGCTCAATGACGGACAAGAATTATTCCGGGGCCGGTGGCCGCTCGCACCTTGGCGCGGGCTCGCGCATCACGGGCGAACTCTTTTTTCCCGGCACCGTCGAGTTGCCCGGCTACGTCAAGGGCCGGGTCGAGGCGTCGGCGATCGTGATCGAGGAAGCGGGCGAAGTCGAAGGTGAACTCCACGCCGCCAGCGTCACCATCAAGGGCCGCTTCGACGGGGAGGTCACCGGCGGCAAGGTCGCCTTGCAGGCAAGTGCACAGGTAACCGGGGAAATCACCTACGAGAGCCTGAGCATCGAAAGCGGCGCGCGAGTTGAGGCGGAATGCAGATCCAAACCTTTCGACGACGCAAAGCCAGTTAATCGGCCCGTTGAATCGACCGAGGAATAGCGCAGCAACATCCGGACCACCGCCCATCTGCTCCAGCGCAGCGAATGGCCGCTCTGATGAGCTGACCTGCTGCCAGGAACATCGCGTTGAATGGCGGCAGAGGACCGCCTATGCAAGCAGCGTCGCATCTTCGGGATGGTGAAAAATGTTTCACTGAACGAACATCGGTCGCAGCATTTCGTCCGTGTCAAGATTGAGCGCGCTGCGCCAGAGCGGAGTCTTGAACACATGATGCACGTACTTGCCGGCGCCGTCTTCGCGGGTCTCGATCAGCAATCCCGCCCATTCGAGCGGCC
>CANMQJ010000067.1 GCA_947500005.1 uncultured Paracoccaceae bacterium
CCCATGACGAACTTGTCCCATAATGCTTCCTTCCATTCCGTCGAAAGGATCACACCATCAAACCGTGGGATCAAACAGTCCAGGTCGATCCCCTATGTCGAACGCTCCTGGAAGCTGCGGGAAACGTCGAACGAAGTGGCCGGGCTGGACTATCTATACGTCCTCAAGACCTTCATGCTCGTCTTCGTCGCGCTGCTGGCCTTCCAGGCCGTCTCCTTCCTTCTCAAGAACCTGCGGATCACTCTTCTGGGCCACGATCCGGCTGCCACGCTCAAATTGGACGAGACCTGATCCATGTTCGTTGAATATCTCGAACTTTGGCTGTTTCTGGCCGTCTGCGTCACGATCCTAGCGGGCTTTCCCGTCGCATTTACGCTTGCAGGCGTCGCGCTGGTTTTCGCGACGCTTGGCGACCTTCTGGGCGAATTCCAGTTCAGGCAGCTGAACTTTTTGCCCCAGCGCGTCTTCGGCATCATGTCGAACGAGGTTCTGATCGCCGCACCGCTCTTCATTTTCATGGGGTTGGTCCTCGAAAAATCCAAGGTGGCCGAGGATCTGCTGACCTCGATGGCCCGGCTTTTCCGGGGCATGCGTGGCGGTCTTGCGCTTTCGGTCGTGATGGTCGGAATGCTCATGGCCGCCTCGACGGGGATCGTGGGCGCGACCGTGGTCACGATGGGTCTCATCGCGCTGCCCGTGATGTTGCGCGCCGGATACGACCCGCGCCTTGCCACCGGCACGATCTGCGCCTCTGGCACGCTTGGCCAGGTGATCCCGCCATCGATCGTGCTGGTTTTCCTGGGCGACGTGCTGACCTATGCCAATCAGCAGGCTAATCTGAAGATGGGCAATTTCGCCGGAAAGTCCGTGGGTGTGGGCGACCTTTTCGCCGGTTCCCTCTTTCCAGGCCTCATGCTCGTGGCGCTCTACGCGATATACATCATCGTGCTTGCGGCAATGCGCCCGGACCGCGCCCCGGTCAAAGCTGTGGACGCGGACGCAGCCCCGCTTGACCGCAAGGAAAAAATGAGGGTGCTGGTGAGCGGATTGCTTGCCCCCTCGGCGCTGATCGTGGCGGTGCTGGGTTCGATCCTGGGCGGCATCGCCACCCCGACCGAAGCGGCGGGCGTCGGCGCGGTGGGCGCGATGCTTTTGGCCGCGTTGCGGGCGCGTCCTGATCTGTCTCCCTGGTTGCTGGGCGGTCTGGCCGCCGCCATCGCGCTGATGGTGATGAACCAGTTCTTTCACCTGCTGCTGATGCGCGAAAGCTTCACACGCGGTGAGACCATCGCGATGTGGTTCTCCTTCGCGCTTGTCGGCTTCGTGGCGCTGGCGGTCATGCTCTCTTGCCGGATCCTTCTGAAAACCGGCACGTTGCGCTACGCGATGGAGGACACGGGTCGCGTCACGGCGATGATCTTTGCCATCCTCGTGGGCGCCAGCCTGTTCTCGCTGACGTTCCGGGGTCTGGGCGGCGAGGAAACGGTGCATCACATGCTCGACAGCCTCCCGGGCGGATTGACCGGCGCGATGATCTTCGTCATGGCGCTGATGTTCGTGATGGGCTTCTTCCTCGATTTCCTCGAGATCATCTTCATCCTAGTCCCCATCGTCGGTCCGGTCCTGATTGTCATGGGTGCCGATCCCGTATGGCTGGGCGTGATGATCGCCGTGAACCTGCAAACCTCTTTCCTGACGCCACCATTCGGCTTTGCCCTGTTTTTCCTGCGTGGCGTCGCCCCGGCCCAGGTCACCACACGGCATATTTATCAAGGAGTCATGCCGTTCATCCTGCTTCAGCTTCTTGGTCTGATCCTGCTGGCGAGCTTTCCGGCGCTGGCAACCTGGCTGCCGAGTTATCTGTTCTCACAGTGAGCCGAGCAAAGAGAGAAAGTCTGGCGTCAGTCGATCATCTGGGTGGCCAGGCGGGTTTCCGTCAACTCCTCTTCGATCAGGACGTAGATCCGTTCCGGCGGGGTCTTGAGCGAATAGATCATAAGGGCGGGATCGACACCCATCTCGATCAGGAATTCCATTGTCTCGCCCTGTCCGCGCTGGATGTCCGAGACGGCGAAAACAGCCGGGATGAACCGCGACTGATCGTAGTAATGCTGATGCATGCCCATTGCCGCTCGGCGCGAGGCCTTGCGCTCGACCCCTCCGGCGAAGACATAGGGGCAGGAAGACATGCAGGAGGCCCCGGCCAGAACCACCGTCGCAAGGTCGCGGTCACGGATCATCCGACCGAGGATCTGCGCCTCGGAGACCGCGCCGCCCGGACTGTGCAACGCGATCTGGTCGGGTAACACCTCCAACCCGTCAAGATGCTCCGACAGCCGTTCGGCGTCGCCCGGCGCGATCCCTCCGGTCAACAGAAGCGTGACGCCTTCTTCCCCATCATCGCGTATCTCGAATTCAAGTCGGTCCGAGAATTGTTGCTGCAAAGGCATGTCCCGAGGGTCAGGGCGATCGACAAGATCGTCCGGCGCACGGTCGGGCGAATAGCGCCGCGTCTGGTCACCCGGCGATACTGGCCCGGTTGGAACACTGTTCCGGTCGAAAACACCGGGAGGCAAACGAGCGGGAAGATCGATCACCAGCATCATTCCGGCGATCGCCACCTGCACCAGCAGGATCAACCTGATCCCCCGACGCAATCCAATGCCCGGCAGCCGCTCCTTCATGTCGTGTTGGCCGGTTTTTCCGGCGGCTCCTCGCGCGCCTTTTCTTCGCCCGCATGCCGAGGGCCCGACCGTTCCAGCATCGCCGCGTCGGCATCGCCCATCGCGAGTTCCACGTTCCGCATCGCGTTCACCGCGGCCTTGAGATCGGCCAGCGTCAAGGTCTCTTCGATGCTCATCCCGTCCCGCCCGGACCGGATCGCCGCCTGCGTGATCGCAAGGACAAACACCAGGATCGCCGGAAGCAGGTCGATGGCAATCGCCCCCGCCCAGGAGGGCACGAAATTTCCGGCATAGCGGATCACCGCATCCGCGCTGGAGATCGGGTTGTAGGCGGTCTCGGCCGGCGGCTCCATCGCCAAGACCTCTTCGGCTGCTGTCCGCAGGGTACGGGCACGCTGGTCCAGCGCGTTGAGGACCGAGTCGATGGTGGCGGATTGCGCCTGCCGTACCTCGGCGCTGCGGCCATCCAGTTCTGGCAGCACGACCGAAGCGGGCAGGTCCTCGGCCGCCCGCACCACCAAAGGCGCAACGTTCAGCTGGTTGAGTTGCGAGATAACCCCCGCAAGCTTCACGCTTTCTTCCGAGAACTGGACGGACCGGGTATCCACCGGCCCCGGGGCGACCGTCAATTCGCGCATCCTGCCCAAAATTTCGTTTCCCCGGCCAAAGGCATTTTCGATCAGAGGTTGCTGCGCGTCGATCTGGTCCCGCAGGTTGGCGAGTTCTTCGGCCTTTTGCGTCAGGACGCGAAAGACGGCACCACGGCCGGAGGTTCCGGACAGACCGCCCGACTGCTCCTGTTCGGCCAGATCCTCGAAGCTCTGTCGCGCCCGCTCGACCTCGCGCGACAAGGATTGACCGCCCAAGGCGATGTCATGCGCCTGCTCCAACGACAACTGATAGTCGCGAACCGTGTTTTCCAGGTGCTGCTCGACCGCCGCCGATCCGGCCAGCGCAGCCGCGTTGAGCCAACTGGACATCGCTATGATCGCAAGTGACCCGACGGCTGTAGAGATCGTCAAGCCGATAAAGCCGCCCGCGCTGCGCATCGACGGAAGAAGGCGAAGCATGTAGCTCCAGAACACGAAGATTCCGACCGAAACAGCGATGGAATAGGCCACCGCTGCAAAAAAGGAGAGCGCGCCATTCTCTTCCAGAAGAGACGAAACCCCAAGGTAGGTATAAATGCCAGACGCCGTTGCCAACACGCCCAAGGCAGCAGGGGTGAATGTATCGAGCCAGACCAGATGCGCTTCGAGTTCCTTTGCGGTACGCAGCCCCTTTGCCTCTTCGGCCGTGAGGCGTCCGTTTCGTTCTTTCATTGAATGGCCGCGCTCCAGCATGTGTGACGTATCGACCTTCTTTACGTAGGCACGAATCCGCGCGCGTACAGGCCCCCATGCGCCTGAAAGGTACTCGATCAAGGCGGCCGCGGCGCCCCTCGGGCTTGATCGAAACGCGCTCCCCCATCAGGTGAACGAAAGCCGCTGCATCGGATTTCCCGCATGGAATCGGATACTTGATTTGAATGAACCCGGTTCCTAATCTTCGCCGCGCAGCGGTCCGCGGCCCCCGGCAGGTAGGCGATGGCCAACGGAACCAGGCTGACTGGGCCGACCATCCGGATCGACGCAAATGGAGAGGTCCGCGGATTATCGCGGGTCGGTACGAGTAGCATGTGATGAGCGCCGTGACATGGCGCGGAAAGGATTTGAACGTGACGACAGGGACGGGCGGGACGATTTTCTGGGGCCCCGAAGGACTTTCCCAATTTGGTTACAACGTGCGGGTAGCCGGCGACTTGAACGGAGACAGGCGCTGGGATTTCGCCGTTTCGGCACCGCGCGCCGGCAATGGCTATACGCAGGCGGGCAGCGACAATGCGGACCAGGTCGGGCTGGTCTACGTCATCTACGGGCGGAACGGCGATTATGCCGCCAGCTACGACTTCGATTTTTCGGACGGGCTCCAACCCGACGCACGGGTCGCCTCGGTGATCCAGGGCGACCTGGCGAACGGGAACCTGGGGTATTCCCTTGGCCCTGCCGGAGATGTGAACGGTGACGGTATCGATGATCTGCTGGTGGGTTCCGACCGCTACAACGGGTCCGACGGCGGTGTCTATCTTGTCTACGGCCGCGAGGGCGGCCTCGCGCCTGTGCTCGACACTTCGACGCTTGGTGATTCCGGAACGCTTTTCACCGGCACGGCCTCGGCCCAATTCGGCCGCGTCACGAGCGGACTTGGTGACATCAACGGGGATCGCCACGCGGACCTGATGCTCACCAGTCAGAACGACGGCACGATCTATGTCTTCTTTGGAACCGGCACCGCCCTTCCGGCTACGATCAATGTCTCGACCGATATGCAGGACCGCATCCTGAAACTGACCGATGCCGGAAGCCGCGGCGGCGCCGTGGGGGACATCAACGACGACGGCTTCAACGACTTTCTTGTGGATCGCGGCTCGGCCGGGGATACGGCAGTGGTCTTCGGGTCTTCCACCCTCGGCGCAGGGACCATGGACATATCGGCCGAGGAATTCGATGGAACGAACGGCTTCACCCTTCGCATCGGCGGTTTTTGGGACGTGTCCCCAACCGGCGACGTGAATGGCGACAGGCTCGACGATTTCGTGATCGCCGGCTACTCGGCCGCCTATCTCATCCTCGGCCAGTCCGGCGGGTTTGAACCATCCTTGTCACGGCTGACGTTCGACGGAACAAATGGCGTCACGCTCGTCGGCGGGGGAGTAAGCTTTTCCAACGGCGGTTACGGAGATGTCAACGGAGACGGACTGCGTGACTTCGTGCTGGCGAACCGCTCCGCCAATGACAATGCCGGAACCGTCTATGTCGTCTTCGGAAAGCGCGACGGGTTCGGCGCGGAACTCGATCTCAACGCACTGGACGGCGAGGACGGGTATCGCATCACCGGGGCGCAAGGCGACGGCCTTGGCGGTGGTCAGCTCGCCGATTTCAACGGGGACGGGTTTTCCGATCTCGTGACAGGCGCCTACCGCGCGGATGGCCCCGAGGTCGGAGGACGTCCCGACTACGATATCGGTGCGGCCTATGTCGTTTACGGCGGTCCCGAGCGACTGGCAGCCCTGGACCTGGCCGATGGAAGGCAGGACGGCCTCATCGACCTTGCGCATGTGGGCGACGTTCTGGAATTCGAGGAACCCGATCCGCTCCCGCTTGACGGCGAACCCAGACTCGTCCTCGGCACCGATCAGACCGAAACCCTGGATGGCACGGCTGGGCCAGATCTGATCGATGCCCTCGGCGGCGATGACGTGATCCGCCCGGGGTCCGGGTCGGACTCGATCGACGGAGGTGCCGGGATCGACCGGGTG
>CANMQJ010000068.1 GCA_947500005.1 uncultured Paracoccaceae bacterium
CGCGAAGCGGTAGCGCATTGAAGATGTGCAGAGGTTCGAACGTCAAGGATAGCGCAGCGATGTGCTTTCAACTTGAGAGTTTGATCCTGGCTCAGAACGAACGCTGGCGGCAGGCCTAACACATGCAAGTCGAGCGAGACCTTCGGGTCTAGCGGCGGACGGGTTAGTAACGCGTGGGAACGTGCCCTTCTCTACGGAATAGTCCCGGGAAACTGGGTTTAATACCGTATACGCCCTTCGGGGGAAAGAATTTCGGGGAAGGATCGGCCCGCGTTAGATTAGGTAGTTGGTGGGGTAATGGCCTACCAAGCCTACGATCTATAGCTGGTTTTAGAGGATGATCAGCAACACTGGGACTGAGACACGGCCCAGACTCCTACGGGAGGCAGCAGTGGGGAATCTTGGACAATGGGCGCAAGCCTGATCCAGCCATGCCGCGTGAGTGAAGAAGGCCCTAGGGTCGTAAAGCTCTTTCGCCTGTGAAGATAATGACGGTAGCAGGTAAAGAAACCCCGGCTAACTCCGTGCCAGCAGCCGCGGTAATACGGAGGGGGTTAGCGTTGTTCGGAATTACTGGGCGTAAAGCGCGCGTAGGCGGATTAGTCAGTCAGGGGTGAAATCCCGGGGCTCAACCCCGGAACTGCCTTTGATACTGCTAGTCTTGAGTTCGAGAGAGGTGAGTGGAATTCCGAGTGTAGAGGTGAAATTCGTAGATATTCGGAGGAACACCAGTGGCGAAGGCGGCTCACTGGCTCGATACTGACGCTGAGGTGCGAAAGTGTGGGGAGCAAACAGGATTAGATACCCTGGTAGTCCACACCGTAAACGATGAATGCCAGACGTCGGGCAGCATGCTGTTCGGTGTCACACCTAACGGATTAAGCATTCCGCCTGGGGAGTACGGTCGCAAGATTAAAACTCAAAGGAATTGACGGGGGCCCGCACAAGCGGTGGAGCATGTGGTTTAATTCGAAGCAACGCGCAGAACCTTACCAACCCTTGACATCCCCGGACCGCCAGAGAGATCTGGTTTCCACTTCGGTGGCCGGGTGACAGGTGCTGCATGGCTGTCGTCAGCTCGTGTCGTGAGATGTTCGGTTAAGTCCGGCAACGAGCGCAACCCACACCCTTAGTTGCCAGCAGGTCAAGCTGGGCACTCTAGGGGAACTGCCCGTGATAAGCGGGAGGAAGGTGTGGATGACGTCAAGTCCTCATGGCCCTTACGGGTTGGGCTACACACGTGCTACAATGGCAGTGACAATGGGTTAATCCCAAAAAACTGTCTCAGTTCGGATTGTCCTCTGCAACTCGAGGGCATGAAGTCGGAATCGCTAGTAATCGCGGAACAGCATGCCGCGGTGAATACGTTCCCGGGCCTTGTACACACCGCCCGTCACACCATGGGAGTTGGGTCTACCCGAAGACGGTGCGCCAACCCTTACGGGGGGCAGCTGGCCACGGTAGGCTCAGCGACTGGGGTGAAGTCGTAACAAGGTAGCCGTAGGGGAACCTGCGGCTGGATCACCTCCTTTCTAAGGATGTCTCTAGCATTGATGAGATGCCAACGCGCTCGAGTAGCGAAGCGGTAGCGCATCAGACATGAGACACTTAGCAAGATCAGCAATCAAAGCTGATCAAACTCCAGGACCAGGCCGTCCTCATATCTCTTCAGGAAATCAGGATCTTGCAGCGGTGCAGGATCCGGCAAGGGGCCTTAGCTCAGCTGGGAGAGCGCCTGATTTGCATTCAGGAGGTCAGGAGTTCGATCCTCCTAGGCTCCACCATGAATGAAGGCCCTTGCTTAACCACGTCGGGGCCGGCCCTTCTCGGCATCCTTGCTGCGCAAGGAGCCTGCCAGGGCGACGCCGATTTGCCTCTGGCAAATCAGCTGGGTCGGTAGCTCAGGTGGTTAGAGCGCACGCCTGATAAGCGTGAGGTCGGAGGTTCAAGTCCTCCTCGACCCACCACCGTTCACTTTGCTCGGCAAGGTGCAACGTGGGCGACAGTGCATTCGCGCAAGCCGAATGTCACGAAGGCCATTCCCCTCGATTTGACCGTAAAACACTGTATCGAGTGTTTTGCCGTCCAATCGGACGCATACATTTGACATCGTTTAGAGAGAAATCAATCAACACTGTTTGATCCCGGCCGAGTGTGGCCGTGGATCTCGGTCGTTCCCGTCAGCGATGGCGGGCGGCTGTCGCACCGAGTGCTTCCTCGCTCGTGCGGCGGTATCGCGGCTGAAACGAACAGAGTTGTCCAAGTCAAGTACACTAACCAAAATGTTTCTTGCTGGTCTCGTCTCCGGCTGGGCGCCAAGAGCGTCCTCAAGTAGCCGGTAGGCGGTAGGACACGCAAGAAGCGGGAAAGTGATGCTTTTGGTCCAGGGATGAGCAGCGGTTGTTCCAGCTTCCGCTGCGTGGAAGTTAAGTCTTTCTTTTCCTGGATCAGATCAAGCGCGAGAAGGGCGTTTGGTGGATGCCTTGGCAGCAAGAGGCGATGAAGGACGTGATACTCTGCGATAAGCTCTGGGGAGCCGAGAATAGGCTTTGATCCAGGGATTTCCGAATGGGGCAACCCACCTGAAAGTTCGTTATGATCTGCGCAAGCAGTTCATAATGGGCTTAACCAGGTACTTATAGCCTGAATACATAGGGTTATAAGAGCAAACCCGGGGAACTGAAACATCTAAGTACCCGGAGGAAAGGACATCAATATGATACTCCCCCAGTAGCGGCGAGCGAACGGGGACCAGCCGAGCCTTGAGAGTGAGAAGAACATGTTGGGAAGCATGGCCAGAGCGGGTGACAGCCCCGTATTCGAAGCTCGATGGGACGTATCAAGTAGGGCGGGACACGTGAAATCCTGTCTGAAGATCGGGGGACCACCCTCGAAGGCTAAGTACTCCTTGCTGACCGATAGCGAACCAGTACCGTGAGGGAAAGGTGAAAAGCACCCCGACGAGGGGAGTGAAACAGTACCTGAAACCGAACGCCTACAATCAGTCGGAGGCTCCTTGCGAGCTGACGGCGTACCTTTTGTATAATGGGTCATCGACTTGGTCTCACGTGCAAGCTTAAGCCGTTAGGTGTAGGCGCAGCGAAAGCGAGTCTTAATAGGGCGTCGAGTTCGTGGGATCAGACCCGAAACCGAGTGATCTAGGCATGGCCAGGCTGAAGACAAGGTAACACTTGTTGGAGGGCCGAACCCACATCCGTTGAAAAGGATCGGGATGAGCTGTGCCTAGGGGTGAAAGGCCAATCAAACTCGGAGATAGCTGGTTCTCTGCGAAATCTATTTAGGTAGAGCGTCATCCGAATACCCCGGGGGGTAGAGCACTGGATGGGTAATGGGGCCCCACAGGCTTACTGATCCTAACCAAACTCCGAATACCCGGGAGTACTAGATGGCAGACACACTGCGGATGCTAACGTCCGTAGTGGAGAGGGAAACAACCCTGACCGACAGCTAAGGCCCCCAATTCATGGCTAAGTGGGAAAGCAGGTGGGACGACCAAAACAACCAGGAGGTTGGCTTAGAAGCAGCCATCCTTTAAAGATAGCGTAACAGCTCACTGGTCTAAACAAGTTGTCCTGCGGCGAAGATGTAACGGGGCTCAAGCCATGAGCCGAAGCTTCGGAGTGCGCAAGCACTGGTAGCAGAGCGTAGTGTGACAGAACCCATTCCCCCTTCGATCCGGCAACGGATCCTTGGAGGGCCGGGTTTGGCGATGAAGCCGGGTCGTGAGGCACCGGTGGAGCGATCACTAGCGAGAATGATGACATGAGTAGCGACAAAGAGTGTGAGAGACACTCTCGCCGAAAGTCCAAGGGTTCCTGCTTAAAGCTAATCTGAGCAGGGTAAGCCGGCCCCTAAGCCGAGGCCGAAAGGCGTAGGCGATGGGAACCAGGTCAATATTCCTGGGCCAGGAGGATGTGACGGATTGCAACTGTTGTTCGACCTTATCGGATTGGTCGGGCCGCTGCGCAGTTCCAGGAAATAGCCCTCCATCAGACCGTACCCTAAACCGACACAGGTGGACTGGTAGAGAATACCAAGGCGCTTGAGAGAACGATGTTGAAGGAACTCGGCAAAATACCTCCGTAAGTTCGCGAGAAGGAGGCCCGGGTTCAAGGCAACTTGGATCCGGGGGCACAAACCAGGGGGTGGCGACTGTTTATTAAAAACACAGGGCTCTGCGAAGTCGCAAGACGACGTATAGGGTCTGACGCCTGCCCGGTGCCTGAAGGTTAAAAGGAGAGGTGAGAGCCTTGAATTGAAGCCCAGGTAAACGGCGGCCGTAACTATAACGGTCCTAAGGTAGCGAAATTCCTTGTCGGGTAAGTTCCGACCTGCACGAATGGCGTAACGACTTCCCCGCTGTCTCCAACATCGACTCAGCGAAATTGAATTGCCGGTCAAGATGCCGGCTACCCGCGGTTAGACGGAAAGACCCCGTGCACCTTTACTACAGCTTCGCACTGGCATCAGGATTGTGATGTGCAGGATAGGTGGTAGGCTTCGAAGCGGGAACGCCAGTTCCCGTGGAGCCTCCCTTGAGATACCACCCTTCGCACTCTTGATGTCTAACCGCGGCCCGTTATCCGGGTCCGGGACCCTGCGTGGCGGGTAGTTTGACTGGGGCGGTCGCCTCCTAAAGCGTAACGGAGGCGCGCGAAGGTTGGCTCAGAGCGGTCGGAAATCGCTCGTTGAGTGCAATGGCAGAAGCCAGCCTGACTGCAAGACTGACAAGTCGAGCAGAGTCGAAAGACGGCCATAGTGATCCGGTGGTCCCGAGTGGAAGGGCCATCGCTCAACGGATAAAAGGTACGCCGGGGATAACAGGCTGATACTGCCCAAGAGTCCATATCGACGGCAGTGTTTGGCACCTCGATGTCGGCTCATCTCATCCTGGGGCTGGAGCAGGTCCCAAGGGTATGGCTGTTCGCCATTTAAAGAGGTACGTGAGCTGGGTTTAGAACGTCGTGAGACAGTTCGGTCCCTATCTGCCGTGGGTGTAGGAGACTTGAGAGGAGTTGCCCCTAGTACGAGAGGACCGGGGTGAACGATCCACTGGTGGACCTGTTGTTGCGCCAGCAGCAGTGCAGGGTAGCTATGATCGGACAGGATAACCGCTGAAGGCATCTAAGCGGGAAGCCCCCCTCAAAACAAGGTCTCCCTGAGGGCCGTGGAAGACCACCACGTCAATAGGCCGGAGGTGTACGCGCAGCAATGCGCTCAGCTGACCGGTACTAATCGCCCGACAGGCTTGATCTGATCCAGTAACAGAAAGACTGGTTCCAAAGCCAAAAGCATCACACCACTTGAAACGGACAACGCCGCAGCACCAAGCGGAAAACGTTGATTGAAACACAAACCGGCCCGGAACGCGCATTTGCTCCGCAAATACGCTGCCTCCGGCTCGTCGCCTCTTGCACTGCAAAAGACGACGGGGATCTTCTTCGGTTTGGTGGTCATAGCGCGAGCAAAACACCCGGTCCCATCCCGAACCCGGAAGTTAAGTGCCGCAGCGCCAATGGTACTCGGGCTCAAGCCCCGGGAGAGTAGGTCACCGCCAAACCTAAAAAGATCCCCAAATTCTCTCAAAACGATCAAAATAAAACAACCAACGCGGGATGGAGCAGCCAGGTAGCTCGTCAGGCTCATAACCTGAAGGTCGTAGGTTCAAATCCTACTCCCGCAACCA
>CANMQJ010000069.1 GCA_947500005.1 uncultured Paracoccaceae bacterium
GCGCAGGATCGATCTTGCTATGAACAACGCAGTCCGGCGAGGGTCTATGTGACCGTCCGGGATAGGACAGTTACGCCAAAGGACGGTATAACCGGCCGATGGCTTTTCTATGCTCTTCGGTCCGAAAGCGCATTCCGCCAAGCAACCGCAGGCTCGACTGGAGCTGCCCAAAAGACAGTTTCCCTCAAGTCTCTCCGCCAATTGACCATCCCAAATTTACCAGCCGATGCCCAACAGGGCGCGGCCGACTACCTCGACAAAATCTGGGCGAAGACTCTGGGAGTCAAAAAAACTTACCGCGATCAGTCGACCGACATCGCCGACCTCCGCCAATCCCTCCTGCAAAAGGCCTTCTCCGGCCAACTGACCACATGACAGAGACCGAAGCCGACAACCGCGCCAATCGCATCGATCCCATCCTGCGCGACGCCGGGTGGGGCGTGGTGGAAGGCTCGAAGATCCGGCGCGAGATGATTTGCCCGGGCCGGATTACCGGGGCGGGCCGGATCAACCCTCTCTCGGCCGACTACGTGCTCAGCTACCGCGACCGCAAGCTTGCGGTGATCGAGGCCAAGCGCGCGGGCCTCGGCTACACCGATGGCGTCGGACAGGCCAAGGACTACGCCACCCGCCTGAAGGCCCGTCTTGCCTATTCGACCAACGGGATCGGCTGGTACGGCATCGACATGGCCTCAGGGAAAGAGGGCGACCACGCGCTGCCTTTCCCCTCGCCGCAGGAACTGTGGGATCTGTGCTTTCCCGAGGGCAACGACTGGCGCGAGCGCTTCGGCGAGTTGCCGTTCGAGACCGAGGGCGGCAAGTGGGAGCCGCGCTACTACCAGCACAACGCCATCATCGCGGTGCTCGACGCCATCGCCCGCGGTGACCAGCGCATCCTGCTGACGCTGGCGACGGGGACCGGCAAGACCTCCATCGCCTTCCAGATCGCGTGGAAGCTCTACCACGCCTCCTGGAACCTCTCCCGCGACCCGGTGCGCCGCCCGCGCATCCTGTTCCTCGCCGATCGCAACATCCTGGCTGATCAGGCCTACAACTCGTTCAGCGCCTTCCCGCCCGACGCGCTCTGCCGGATCAGCCCCGACGAGATCCGCAAGCAGGGCAAGATCCCGAAGAACGCGAACGTCTTCTTCACGATCTTCCAGACCTTCATGACCGGCTCGGGCGAGTTCACCTATCACGGCTACCCGCCGGACTTCTTCGATTTCATCGTGATCGACGAGTGCCACCGCGGCGGGGCCAAGGACGAAAGCACCTAGCGCGGCATCCTCGAATACTTCTCGCCCGCCGTGCAACTCGGCCTGACCGCCACGCCCAAGCGCGACGTGAACGCCGACACCTACGGATACTTCGGCGATCCGGTCTACACCTATGCCCTGAAACAGGGGATCGGCGACGGCTTCCTGACGCCCTTCAAGGTGCGCCAGATGGCCTCGACCCTCGACGAGTACACCTGGAGCGACGAGGACGAGATCGTCTCCGGCGAGATCGACCCCGAGAAGACCTACCGCGAAGGCGACTTCAACACGACGCTGGTGATCCCCGAACGCGAGCAGAGCCGCGTCGAGGAGTTCATGGACCAGATCGACCAGCGCCAGAAGACGCTGGTCTTCTGCGCCACTCAGGAGCACGCGGCGCGGGTCCGCGACATCATCAACCAGGTGAAGGACAATCCCGACCCGCACTACTGCCAGCGCGTCACCGCCGACGACGGGAAGCTGGGCGAGCAGCACCTGCGGGAATTCCAGGACAACGAGAAATCTCTGCCGACGATCCTGACGACCTCGCACAAGCTGTCGACCGGCGTAGACGCGCGGAACATTCGCAACATCGTCCTGATGCGGCCCATCAAGTCGATGATCGAATTCAAGCAGATCATCGGCCGGGGCACCCGAACCTTCGATGGCAAGGACTTCTTCACTGTCTTCGACTTCGTGAAGGCCTACGAGCACTTCAACGACCCGGAATGGGACGGCGAGCCGCTCCCGCCAGATCCGCCGTCACCCGGCCCGAGCCCCAAGCCGAGGCCACCGCCTGATCCTCCGGAACCGGGGCCCGACGATCCACCGCGGGGCGAGAAGGTCGTGGTGAAGCTCGGCGACGGCAAGGAGCGGCAGATTCGTTACATCGCCGCGACGACCTACTGGTCCCACGACGGCCGCCCGATCACCGCGCAGGAGTTCATGGAGCAGCTCTTCGGTGATCTCGGCAATCTTGTCGCCTCCGAAGACGAGCTGCGCGCCGTCTGGAGCGATCCGGAGCGCCGCGAAGGCTTCATCCAGCGACTCTCGGAGCTCGGCTACGACGCGGATCGTATGGAGGACATGCGCCGGCTCATCGACGCGCCGAACAGCGATGTCTTCGACGTGCTGGCCTATGTCCGTTTCACCCTCGCGCCTCTCGCCCGCGCCCAGCGGGCCGAAGCCGCCCGGTCGGCCGGCCTTGGCGGCTATGAAGTTGAGATGCGGCAGTTCCTTGACTACGTCCTACAGGCCTACGCAGACCACGGCGTCGAAGAGCTGTCTCTCGGCAAGATCCGGGACTTTCTACGCATCCGCTACGGCGGCACGAACGATGCGAAGGCGATGCTCGGGTCCGTCGCGGAGATCAGAAAGGCCTTTGTCGACATTCAAGGCCATCTGTTTCGCTGAGATTGCCCGAGCGGCTGATTTCCCGTCGAAAGCACTCAGTGGCCAGCTTTTGGTTGTCATAATGGACAAATGACCCCCAAAATGGCCAAAAATTGGTGGTCGTTACATGTAAAGGAAAGGACTTCTTGTCCATTATGACGTAGGCCGCCATTGATTTTATTGGATAATTTATCGAGCCGTGCGAGAAATTTGGCCACTATGGAAGCATATGCTGACCACTCCTCGTAAGCACAACTTGGCCACCGCCCTTTTTTTCACGGCTTCCGCAACGAAGACATGAAAAAAGCCGCCCTTTCGGGCGGCTTCGACGATCTCACATGATCAAGGGACCGGGAAGCCCCATTATGTTAATTGAATAGATCCGACGTCAGATCCCGGATCCGATAGAAGTCCTCGCCGACTTCAGCTTCCGACACCGCAGGCCGAACTCCCCGCCGTTTCAGACGGCTGACGACCTCCCAGAGCTGAAGGCCATGCATCTCGGCAATCCGCGCCGGATGGGTGAACCGTGTCTTGAAGTCGGCGACCACCGCAGGGTCGAACCGCGGGATCCGATGGTTCTCATCCGGGCCTACGATCCAGTTGACGGCAAGGCTCACCTCTTCCGGGCACTGGTCCACCAGACACCAGCCGATGGTCTTCGAGATCTTCAACGAAGAGAACGCTTCCATTGGGGAAGAACCCTCCGAACAGGCCGTCCGGTGCTGCTTGATCTCCACCGGATCCACGCGCAGCGCTGCGACCCCGTCCTGACCAGCCAGGCGAAAGACGCGCTCGAGGAAACCGCCGAGGATCATGTGCACCACGGTAATGGCCGGCACCTTGGCCTTCTCCGCGGCTTTCGAGACCGGCACCAGCCCGTCGGTCTCGGCACCCAGTTCAACTGCTTTCGCGTGCAGCTTGCCGACCAGCATGGCAAGCTCCTCGCGATCCACGGCTTTCTGAGTCCGACCCTTCGTGCCCGGCCTCCCGTAGAAGATGGGGGTGAGAAGCCGATCAGCAAAAAGCTGATCGACGATCGGCCTTGTGAAATCCATGTTTTTCCACAGCGAGGAGACGGTCACCGTCCGTTTCGTCCGGCCTGCTATATCGCGGCCCTGTTCCACCGGGATCGGGTAATGGGCGGGCGCCTTATCCGGTATCGCCCCTGCAGCAACAAGCACGTCGCTGAGAGTTCGAGAGTCGAGGTCCTGCTCCTTGGCCAGGGACGCCACCGTATGCAAGCGGCGCTTGCGCAGTTCGACACCCAGCACCTTGGCCCCGGCAGGCATGGCGACGTTCTCGGTGATAACTTCGCGGAGGATGCGCGCGATGTCGCCAGGCTCCTTGAGTGACTTGGAGTATGCAAGAGCCTTGTAGAAGCACCCGAAGATCTTGCGCGCTCCGGGCGTGCCTGACGCATCATCGTATTTCCGGAACTGAGCCTTGAGCGCCTCCCGGATGCCTGCCTCGCCGAGCGAGGTGAATCCGAATCCAACACGACCCGCGTGATCCCAGTCGTCCGGCGTCAGAGCCGGCAATTTCTGATCGGGCCCGTGTTCGACCAGCACGCCGAGAAGCTCCGTCGCCCGGACCGCCTGTTCAAGAGACTGCGCATCCAACCATTCGGGACCAGCCTTCCCTTCGAGACGGTGGATGACGTATTCTTGGTGAGGCGAGACCGAGCGTGGGGCCGCCTTCTCGATCAGGGCCTGAAGTTCTTCGTCACGCTCGGGTACACGGTGATCGAGTTCGTGAAATACGTCGTCCCACTTGGCCTTTGCTTGCCGCAGAAGCGGAATTCCATGGTGAGAGCATGTTCGCACAACCGACAGACGCCACTCCCAGCGACCGCGGCGCCTGCCCGTTCGATCATCCTCAGCCAGACAAGCCGGACAGAAGAGAGTGTGTGGATTGGACAGAAACTCTGCGGAAACCAGCTCACCGCGAAGATCGTAAATCCGATTGCCCTTGTGGATCGGCACGTTGCGGGACAGCTCGCACAGCGAAGCGCCCGAGATGTCGGCCAAGCGTGCGAGAGCGCCTGGCTTGGATGACGCGATTGCCTGCGGGCAGATCTGCATATCTTTTAGAAACGGGACCACGCGCTTGTCGGCATGATGGCGAGCCAAGCGCGCGGCATATGACAAGGGCGTTTCGATAGGGTCGAACGGCAGGAATGGCAACAGCATGATCACCGGCCCTTCTTCTCTCGGGGCGGAAGGGGTTTCTCAGAGAGGTCAATCTTCGACCAATCGTTCGACAAGAAAACGTTTTTGCCGACTTCCGCCTCTTCCTGGACTGCCCAGTCCTCTGCGAAATGAGCCTTTTCGAGGCGAGGCGCACCCGCCACAGCTGCGATTTCCAGAGCTCTCAGTGTATTCTTGATAAACCAGCCAAACCGCCGACGGCTGGCGTGTACCAGACGTTCGATGAGGTCCGGCTCCTTCGGAGCAGCGATCCCAGCTTCCGCACACAAGGTATGAAGGATCCCCTTCAAGAGACGCTCGTCGCGCACCGGTGAAATGTCGTCGAAAGCCAGCTTCTGGTATCGACGATTGATTTGGTCATCATAGGCTGCAAGATGCCGCAATTCGCCGATGCCAACGAGAATTACGCTGACGGCACCCTCTCCCTGCATGAGATTTTTGAGGCGCTTTTGCATGTTACGGATCTCGACAGCGCTGGCAGTCCCGAGAAGGTCGTGACCTTCATCAATGCATACAAATACCGTGTTCAGGGCCGCCAGGCGGTGCTTTACCAGCCTCCAGATTTCTTGCTCATTGGGATTACCTGAAACATCCGTGTATCCGGTTTTGGCAAGGATCTCGATGCCGAGGGCCTTTGTTGTCGCCGGGCTTGGAGCAGCCTCCAACATGATCCAAGGCATGTGGCCCTTGCCTTTGGCCTGGAGAAGCGGGTGTGACTTGAGACCATGTTTGACGAGAGAGGTTTTGTGTGAATCCCGGAGACAAATTGGACCACAGAAACGGCCGGATGATCTGGTCGTAGCGGAGTAAAATTCCGCCACT
>CANMQJ010000070.1 GCA_947500005.1 uncultured Paracoccaceae bacterium
CAGGCTTTGCTCCCCTCAGCGCATTTGGTGACACTTCTGCTTTGCAGACCGGGTGACATTTCTACTTGGTTGCAACAGAGCCGTCACCCGGCAGATACTAAGCTGCAATCCGCCACATCCGGAACCGCCCCTGCCCTGTAACCTCGCGGATCAAGCCTTTCTTTTCCATCCACGCGAGGTTTCGTTGCATCGCCGCGCGACTGGCACCGATCTGAGTCTCAGCCATCGGCGCGGACACCAGAGGCCATTCCGCGAAGAGAGTTAGCAAAGCAGGAGGCGTCTTGCCTGATAGTTTCGCCAGTTCGCCCTCTGCCTGAACCGTCCAAGTCTCAACCAAATCCAAATGCCGCATCGCCGTTAGTATCGCGCTGTTCATCCCGTCCAACCAGCGGGCCAAGCGTTCAGGTGGCACGCCCGAGGCCCGCAGCCCCCCTGCCCCGCCCATGGCCAGCGGCGCAAAGATGGCTCCATTGCCGTCGCTGGCCGCGATCCTACCAGCAGTTACAGCGGCCTCAATACGGTCTCCATATTGGCCGAGGCCAGCCAGACTCCAGAGGTGAAACCCCATGCAAGCGCTCGTGATCGGGTGGAGGTCAACCGCTGCTGTCATCACGTCCAGCCAGCTCCCTGCACGCTCGTCAAAGCGCTCGGCATTGTCCTCGAACTTCTCAGGATCACGCCGATCCAGGAAGGACGCCAAATCTACCATTGGCTCCGGACCACTTGTCAGGCGTCGCACGGCCCATCCGGCCCGGGCCAGTGCTTCCGAGTCATCCTGCACTCCAGACAAACGCATGGATATCCAAAGCGCCAGCCGATCGGGGCTCACACGATCGCCTGCGAACCAGCTGAGATCCGCCGCCTCTATTAGAGCCAGTCTGTGCCGCCAGCCCTCCGGGCCGCGCAGCAACCGGTCATCCAGAGCACCCAGGCGTCCAGCCACCTTTGCCAGCCGCGCAGTATGAGCACCCTCTGCCTTTGCCCAATCTTCGATGACTACGGTATCAGGCGGTTCCGCCCGCGGCCCGGGAGGCAGATCATCCGGTTCCTCTTCGAGCGGCCCGGGCAGAAACCAGATGTCGCATTTTTTTCATCATTTCAACGCATGATTATATCGTGATTTCTGGATGATACCGCGATATCGCACATCATTTTTTCGCTTGAGGCTTCAATTTTGGTTCCGTATTTCAGCAAGCGGCCGCCCTGTTGGCGCACGGCCCAGCCGGTCTCGAAAGTTTCATATCGATGACGTCCGGCGGAGGGCATGCCTCGGATGAAGCGTGGGCCAAGGCAACACGTATCGCGCGTGAACTGGACCGGATTATTGACGGAGCGGCGCCGGTGCGTGAGGCCGTGGTACGCGCGGCATCCGAGCTGCGGCTCTCGACCCGCCAAGTCTACAACTATCTGGCGCGGTATCGAGAAGAACGCAGGGTATCGTCCCTGCTGCCGCGAACGAGTGGAACAAGGAAATCAAGGATCAGCCTCGCGGTCGAGAGCATCATCGCGATGACCCTGAGGGAGATGTGGTTGCGTCCTGAGCAGCCGGACCTCGCACCGATCGTCGAAGAGATCCGCGCCCGCTGCGCACAGGAAGGGCATACTCCGCCCGCCTATGTCACTGTCGCCCGGCGCATCCCCATCCTGTTCACCCCGGAAGAAATTGCCCGCCGCCGCCTGTCAGACAGTAAACACCTGCACCGGCTGAAGGCGCGACCGGGCTACATCCGGGCAGACCACGCGCTCGACGTTGTCCAGATCGATCACACGCCGGCAGACATCCAGTTTGTCGAGGTGATTGATGACTACGGTATCTTCGTTGGGCGGCCCTACCTGACCATCGCTGCCGATGTGGCCACGAGTGCGATCACCGGCTTCTGCCTGACGCTCGAGCGGCCGTCACGACTGTCTGTCGCGCTTTGTCTTGCGCAAGCGATGTGCTGCAAGACGGCATGGCTGGCAGAGCGTAGCATCGATCATGCCTGGCCGATGCACGGTCGCCCGAGGCAGATCGTCGTCGATTCCGCCAAAGAGTTCCAGAGCAGCACCTTCAGCAGAGGATGCGCGGACTATGGCATTTCCATTCGCATGCGGAACAAGGGCACCGTGCATCGAGGCGGAGTCGTGGAACGCCTGCTTGGGAAAGTGAACACGGCGCTACGGGCCTTACCCGGTAAGACAGGGCGCTCCATCGCGGATCGAGGCGACTATGCCTCGGAAGAGCGCGCACGGCTCAGCTTCGCGGATCTTGAACGCTGCATCGCGCTCGCGATCATCGACCATAATCTGAGCCAGAATGCGCGCAAGCTGACCGTCCCGGCAATCGAATGGGAAAACCGACTCCAACCGAAGGACCGTCCGATCGATGCGCTGCTCAATTTCCTGCCGCGCAAGACGCGGAAGATTTCACCTCAGGGCATCAGCCTCTTCGCCATCGACTATTTCGAGCCCTGGCTTGGTCCGCTGGTCGCCCGCCGTGACCGGCTGGAGCCACTTGATGTGTGCTATGACCCTCGCGACATCAGCCATGTCTATGTCAAGGATCCGGATACGCAGGCCTGGCAGCCGGTGAGACGACGGGACGGACTGGCCGAGCCGATCACGCTTTGGCAGCATCAGGCGGATCGACAGCGGCGGCGCGAAATCCAGCGGCGCCCAGTGCAGGAGGCGGCCGCCATCCGACGCGAAATCGCCGCAACTGTTACCGCCACCAAAACCTCGAAAAGCCGGTTGAAGGAGATGACACGCGCCCGGCATGCCACCGAGGCAAAGAAGCCTTATGCCGATCTCGCCGCGCCTGCCGCCCCGGCCCGGGCAAACCTTAACCCGGATCGCCCGCGGCGGGTCTTCCCGGTCGAGGATTGGTAAGGTGCCGGATCACCTCATGCCCGCCACCGTCCCGCTCTTGCAGGCCGATGATGTAATGCGGATCGCCCATGTTCGCGCGCCACGCTGGATCAGCCATCCGGCCGCCGGCGCGGCACATGATGCGATGCGGCTGCTGCTCGAGCGACCGCCATCGCTGCGCCCGCGCGGTTTGCTTCTTGCGGGCCCCTACCACAACGGCAAGACCATGATTGCCGAGCGCTTCGCTGTCGAACATCTGCGTGTCGCCGACCAGCAAGAGGTATGGGTGATCCAGACCCGGGAAGGTGCGGGTCTGTCGCATTTTTACGCAAGCATCCTGTCCGGATTGCGCGCACCACAAGCCGCTGGATGGCGCAGCCTGTCCCGCGCCGGCGATCAGGTCGATCATCTTCTGGAGCGTCTGAAGCCGCGCCTTTTGATCTTCGACGAGTTCCACAGCGCGTTGCGCGGTCGACGCCAGGATGTGAAGGCAATCTTCTCGTTCCTACGGCGGATCGCACGGGTGCATGACATCTCACCCGTCCTTGTCGGCGAAATCGCGATCTACGATGCGGTGCATAACACGGACGAAATGGGCTCACGCTTCGATACGATCCCCATTCCACGCTGGGCGTATGACGAGGATTTCGCGACGCTTCTGGACAGCCTTGAGGCAAGTCTGCCGCTCGCCAACGCCTCCGAACTGTCGCGCGAACCCTTGGCGAAGATCATCCACGATCTGTCGGAGGGACTGATCGGCGAGGTCGTCGAGATTGTCACCCGGGCCGCGGTGGCGGCAATCGCGGGCGGTGAGGACCGGATCACGGGTGCAACCCTGTCGGACCTCGGCTATGTGCCTCTCTCCAGACGCCGCAATTCCGCCTTGCGTCACGAGATGACATGAGGCTCGGGCCGACCGGGATCTCCGTCACGCCTGCACAGCGGTATGAAAGTGCGGCGGGAAGCCGTTGGCCGGTGAGCATTATGCCGGCGCCGGGTGAACTTCTGTCGAGTTGGCTGCACCGGCTCGCCTACGCCAACGGCGTACCTCCCCGCTATTTCGGCGCGTTTCTCGGGGCGCCGGGTGAGAACTGGTCGGCGCGGCTTGATCGGGCATTGCCCGATCGCATCCTGCACCTTTTGAGAGAGCATACCCGCATACCCCTGGAATACATCGCGGCTCTGACCGTTGCTCTTGACCCCTTGGCCCGGCTGCGTTTGCCCTTGCGGCCAGGGCCCCAACCGATCTGCGCACCCGGGATGCAGGCGACTTGGCTGCAATTCTGCCCGGCCTGTCTGGCAGAAGACGAAACGCCCTATTTTCGACGAGGCTGGAGCCTGGCGACACGAGTCTCCTGCTTTCGCCACGGCTGTCGGCTTCGGGACAGGTGCCCGTCCTGCGGACGCGGATTGGCTCCGTTCCGCCAGAAGCGTCTTGTGCCGCATCAGATCTGCGCCGTATGCGGCGCGGCGCTCTGCAAACGCACCCGTCCCGCCACCGATGGCGTTCGACGCCTTGAGCGCCTGATCGACGATCTGCTTCGTCTGCATGCAGCGGGGCATCGGATAGGAGAAGGAAGATCACTACCGGACCTGCTCGGATCAGCCAGTTTTCAATCGGGTGAAAAGCGAGTGTCCATTGCGCGCCTCCCCCATCGGGATCGCTATCAGCTGTTTGGACAACTGACGGAAGGGCGATCGATACCGTTCGGAAAGCGAAGGAGTCCCGCGATCTCCTGCTGGAAACGCGTCGCTCAGGCTGCGCCAACCTGGCGCGGACTGGCGATATCATTCAGCGAAGCCGCCCTGCCTCGGCCCGCAGCCGGGCCGTGCTCCGCCTCCGCAGGTCCGCATTTGGCTGACCTCGTTCAGGCGGCCACACGGCTCCATCAGAAGCGGCAGGCGCTTTGAGGGTTCCAGCGGGCTTCAGGCGCGCGCGGCAAGCCCGGCGTCACCCAGCGGTTCGGGGTCTGGCAGGTCGCGCAAGCTCTCCATCCCGAAGGCCGCGAGGAACGCGTCCGTGGTCACGAAGGTGTAGGGGGCACCACGACGCGGCGCGCGGGGGCCGATCCCGATCAGATCGCGCGCATGCAGTCGGCCGAGCAGGTCGCGGCTGATCTCCTTTCCGAAGATATCCTTGAGCCCGTCACGGGTGATCGGCTGGTGGTAGGCGATGGCGGCCAGCACCGCAACGTCGAATTCGCTCAGGTCGAGCAACTGATCGCCCATATCCGCGGCGGCGCGGATTGCTGGCGCGTAGGCGGTCCGGGTCCGGAACATCCATCCCCCGGCGACCTGAGCGATCTCGAACGCACGCCCCTCCAGATCGGCGGCGAGATCCTCGATCAACAGGTCGATCGAAACCCCCTGCCCGACCACGCGCCCCAGGTCTTCGCGGGCGACCGGCGCGGCGGAGGCAAAGAGCACCGCCTCGATCCGGCGCATCCATTCCCGCCAGCGCAGCTCCGGCGGCAGGTCAGTTAGTTCGCGGTCAAGGTCCGGTTCAGAGCGATCCTTCGCCTTTTTCGGTGGTCGCATGTCCGAACTTTGAGCGTAAGCGCCGCCTGACGACCCTTGGACCTGCCGCTTGACTATTTGGCGAAGTTCCAGGGCATCAGTTCAGCGAGCTC
>CANMQJ010000071.1 GCA_947500005.1 uncultured Paracoccaceae bacterium
CGCGCCCGGATGGGCTCGCCGCCAGTGATGGTCTTGATCCGGCTCTCGGCCCAGGCGCGTCCCTGTTCGGTTTCGGTCACTGTCACCAGGCGCTTGCCGCGCAGCCCTGCGAGGTCGGTGGGGTGGGAGACGTTCCTGCTGACCGTGAAACTGTCCAGCGGCGCGGTGGCCGCGTAACTTCCCATCGCCTTCGCGAGGGTCTGCACGAAGACCGACTTTCCGTTGCCGCCTTCGCCGTGGAAGAAAAAGAAAGCCTGTTCGCAGGTGCTTCCTGTCAGGCAGTAGCCCGCAACCCGCGCGAGGTACGCAATCAATTCCGCATCGCCGCCCGTGATCTCCTCGAGAAACCCGGTCCAGAGCGAAGGGATCGACCCGAGCGAGGCGGATGTGATTTGTGTCAGGTGGTGCTTGCGTTGAGCCTCGCCGATTTCCCCGGTTTGCAGATCGAGCGTTCCGCCCGGTGTGTTCAGGAGGTCGGGATGGGCATCCCAGGCCTCCGTGCCCAATGCCATGCGACGATCGCTGGAGGCGATTTTCTCGACGGCCTTGATGGTCCGTGCCGACGCGATCCGACGAGCGTCACCCGGCTTGAGATTTTGCGTTGCAACTCTGCAGATGGTGCGGGCCTGGTCCAGAACCCGCATCGTGTCGTCGTGTACCCAGTGGGTCCCGGTCCAGCGAAGCCATACGCCCCAGGCCGCCACATGGCGCCAATCGCGCCCGTATCCCCTGACGAATGCGTCGGCAAGGAAGTCCTCGCTCTGGTCGGGTGGCGGGACCGCTTGAGACGACCGTTGCTCCGCGTCTTCTTCCGCGTCCCAGGCTTCGGGATAGTTCTTGCGGTCGCGCGCGAGCAGGTTGTCGAATTCCCGATCAAGCCGCACGGCCGCCCAAGGCGGGCACACCTGGGCGGCATTGTAGTCCGAGACAGCCGACCGGGCCTCGTCGAGCGTGACGTTTCCAAGCCGAGCCATGCGGACCCAATGGCCGATCGTCCCGGAGATGGCGTCGAACCGGGTTTCCGCGTCCACACCACCGGCACGCACGCGACGTGTCTGGCGATCCTTGAAGGCAGGCTTCTGCCTGCCGGTGGTGTTCGTCGCAATGCGCGGAGCAAGCCCTTCCATGGGCGGTATGTCCTGCGCCGCCTCGAGCATCTCGCCGAGATCATACTCCCGGTGGTTGCTCTCCTCGAGACACACGCGGGTCCGCTTGCCACCCTTGCCGTGAATGCTTCCGGCGACCCGGATCGGCTGGGTCAGCCGTTCGAAAGCCTCGTCGGCCGCGACGCAGGAAACGATCCGGTTGCGAAGGTCGATGATCTTCTCGAGATCGGGACCTGAACAGGCCTCGGTCAGTCGCCAGTAAAGGTGTCGCTTGGGCTGACCCGCCGCCGTGTGCCCGCCCGACAGAACGACCATCGAAGCCGGGCCGAGATGCCGCTCGAGATAGGCCTGCTTTGCCTCGATATCCCCATGATCCAGGTCGCACGGAATGATTGAGCTCTGGTGGATGTTGGCGGCCTTCGCGTTGCCCGGCTCGCGGATGGTGCAGGGAACGACGTAGAGGCCGCGCAGGTCGTCAGCGGCCGGTTGGACCAGCGAGGCCATGCTCGGACCGAGGTTGTCGTCGAGTGGCAGATAGCGCGACATGGGCCTCGCATCGGGTGTGCCGGTCTCGCGCAGCATCCGAACCGCGACATGGCCCTCGCAATATGCGAAGAGCGCCGAGAGGAATGTCTCCAGATCACTTGGCCGCTGCTGGCTGGAGACATGCTGAGCCGCGTCCGACATCACACCTGGCCTCCGATGCGCGATGCGGCTTCGAACGCCTCGATGTCATCGATCTTGTAGAGGATCGATCCGCCGATCCGATGAAAGGCCGGCCCCGTTCCATCCACCCGCATACGCTGCAATGTCCGACGGCTCTTGCTCCACCGTTCGGCCAGTTCCTGCTCGACGAGGAACGTGCGAGGGTGGCGTTTTTCGCTATCCAACTCGCGATACATGGTTTCTGCTCCTTGATCCCGGCACCCGGGTCGATGCCCTGGGCGGAATCCTCGGCCAGAAATGCGACCCGGACCATTTCAACGTTCCGGGCAAACGTGACACGCGAAACCGGGATTTCTTGAAGAAATCGACGGATTTCGGAGGCAAACGTGACATGCGCGGTGACGAAACGTGACAGTCACTCCCGCGTGTCAGCCGCCCTGGTCGGGGGACACGACGTTGAGCGCCGCCTCGAGTCGATATCCCTTCTTGCCCACCGTCTCGATGAGAATTTGCTTGGGCGGGTCCGTGTCACGAATGACGGACCAGGACTCTGCCAGTTGCTCGCGAATGCGCCTTACCTCGGTCCGGACGTAGTCTTCGGTAACCCCCAGATGTTCGCCGATTTCGCGCGCCTTGCGGCAATGGTAGTCTTGCAAACGCAGCCCGGCTTTACGATCCTCGAGGTAGACGTCCAGAAGATACCCGATCAGCCGCGCATGAACGCCGCCGAAGTTCTGCAGGCCGATCACGGAGATCGCGCCATCCGGATCTCGCATGATTTCCAGGGGCGCGCTGTCCGTTCTGGCGGCGTTCGGCCCCATGGCCCTTTCGTCGTGCGGAGGTGCGGGCGTGGGGAGCGCGAACGTGTCTTCGTTCGGGCGGTTGCCTCCCAGTGTCGCCGCCAGCGATCCCGCAGGCGCGGCGGCAATCTCGGTGCTCGACAATTCCGACAGCACCCTCGTGACCGCGCTCCCGTGTCGCTGGTGCATCTCGTGGCATCGGTCGAAGGCGTCCTTGCGATTGCCGAATGGACGGGCGATGCGCAGCAGCTCGTTCACGAATTTGCCTTGAAACGCGCCGGCTGTCATTTCGGACAGGCGGCGCGCATGGCGGACCCATTCCGAGGCGAGGGCCCTTTCATCCTCCCGTTCACGCACGCCGTAGAGGACGTCGACGGCGTAGTCATCCTGCCGCTCCAGGTTGCCAAGACCATTCGCGAGAACGGCAAACCGCCGATCGAGGCATTGTGTGCAGGCGCCGCAATGACGGACATCCGACTTCCGCTTGAATGTATGGTTGCAACTCACCGTGAGTGGCAGCCAGTGCGCATACCCGCTCTTCTCGAGACGTCCGACGACGTCCGTCTTGGTCAGCCATTGAAACGGGTTCTTGACGGAGAGCGGGGCTTCGGCGACCTGCGACAGGAGATCTTCCAGCAAGCTCAGGGTACGGGGATGGGTCGTGCGAGTGGCCAGCGTTCCGACAATGGGGCGCGCCACGTAGAGGTTCTGGCTGACGATACCATTCTCGAAGAAATTGATGCGGTCTGCGCGCAACATGTGCGTGACCACCATGCCCAGGGCCGAGAAAAGCAGGGAGCGGCTTCGCTGGGTGCTTTCGGAACTGCGCCGGGCCTTGCGGTGTACGCGGACGGGTATCCAGAGCAGCCTATCGCCGAATTCGCGCCTCAGGACGTCCATCAACTCGTCTTGTTGGTGGATGGTCTTAGGAGCGGAGCGATGCGTTACCAATGCGATCCTGCGATCGGTATTCCTCAGCGTGTCGATCGTTCCGGCAAGAGAGTCGAGGCCACCTGAAAACAGGACAACGTCGTCGATTTGGAAGGGGGCCTCTGCCCCCGGCGCGAGATCAAGGTAGGATTGGATCGGTGGGGCATTTTCCGTTTCGACAAAGGCGCAGGAAACCTGGTCACCCGTCATGAATTCGATGCAGTCGCGCAGGAGCCGCTCGATGTCGGGGTCGTTCCAGAACGCGATGTCTCTTACGGCGAATGTGAAATCCAGGTCGCGTCGCCAGGTCTTGCCGTGACGGGGGTGCTCAAGCGTCCCGCGCGATACGCTCGAGTCGGCGCAGAAAACGGCGGAGGCGATTTCCAGGAGGTCCAGCAGGCGCGGCGGGATATTGGCCGACAATCGGAAAGATATGGGGTCGGTCTTCAGGACGAAATTCTGATCGGGCCCGACAAAGCGGATCGGCAACTCCACCGAGCCATTGCGGCGGTGATATCGGACCGTGGTCTCAGGCATCGACCTCGGACTTGCGTTTCAGCTCATCGTTGATCTTCTTGAAGGCGATCGCGGCAAAGCCTCGCGTCTTGTGGGCCGGCACACCATCGGAGAACAGGGCATTCTTGGCGAACCAGCCGACCGAGAACTCCTTGATCATGCGGGTCGCTTCGGCGCTGTACTGATCAAGTGCAGCGTCGAATGCATCACGCCGACCAGGATCTCCCACATGGGCACCGAGAGTTCGCTCCAGCCAATAGGCAAGTGTTTCCGAGGTCATGCGGGTGAAGAAACCACGCGCGAGCGCACTGAATCCGTCCGGCCCCGAGAACGCCCCCAGGGCATTGGCAAGGTCGCCTCGTTCTTCCGTGAACAACCCGGGCATCCGGTCGACAAGCATCGCATGGAGCGTGCCCAAGAGGGAGCGCCGTGCCAGCTCGCCCAGATCGGATGTCTTCCCGCCGGAGCGTCCGACCTCATCGAGACGCGTCGATACGGCGTGAAGCAGGTCGAGAAGGGACTCGGAGCGGTCGAGGTCCAGGCCTTCGCGTCGAAGCGCGGGCCCGAGCGCATCAGAGGTTCCGGATTGCGCGAGAACAGCGAGGATGCGGACGGCTTCGACGTAAACAGGATCGTCAGCGGCCGACAGGAACGAGGCCTCGGCTGCTTCTGCGGCCTGTCCGACCAGTCGCGACGACGGAGCCTCGTCATCGAGCAACTCGACGACCTCGTTCCAGCTGCGGCTGGATGGAAGTCTTGGCATTCGGTTGTGGCCCAATTGCTTATCCTCTCTCGCTCAGCCAGTGAACTGCGGAGCCGAGTAACTGTCAAATGCGACGTGGTCCAACCTGCCGGCTGGAGGTTGATGATCGGTTACGTGAAGGATGTGAAGGAAGAAAACCAAACCTTTCTTCCCGCGCGCGCGTATGGGCAAGTTATGATTTCTCGCTTCACATCCTTCACATGGCTGCCTGGCGCGCAATTTAGCAGGGCGTTCTTGCGCCAGGGCGGCCGGTTGTCGTGCCCGCTTCCAGCTTCGACGAACGTTCCGATTGTCGGCCCCTGTCGTCCATTGTCGGAAACTGTCATGATTACATGAGGTTAAGCCTCGTGGTATACTTCTCGTAGTGCAGGCAGACAGGCGCGACCAAAGGAGCGGCGGGGGCATGGCGGCGAAGGTGGACAGGCGTGCGGTGGCGATCCGGCAGGTTCCGGTGGAGGCGCTGATCCCCTATGCGCGGAATGCCCGCACCCATTCGGAGGCGCAGGTGGCGCTGATCGCGGGCTCGATCCGGGAGTTCGGCTTCAACAA
>CANMQJ010000072.1 GCA_947500005.1 uncultured Paracoccaceae bacterium
CTATGCCAGCCTCGCTACGTGATCAGCCACCGCGAACGCCCCTCTTACGAACAGAGCGAGACTTTGCGACAGAACCGTTGCTCGGACTTTCCTCGGACCATGAAATCACTACCAATCCGTATCGGGATGCGGTTCTCGCTGCCTTGGGTTCAAAAAGCCGATCCGGCGGCAGGCTCAACGACGTCGGGCCATGGATGGATGTGGCAGCGTTTCATTCTCCGGTTCTTGGTCAGGACCTGCCCCACCAGCTTCGATCGGACTTCGCCATACTCCTGCCAGCTATCGCCAAAGCAATCGAAGGCAGCCGGGTCGTGCGCTCCTTGAGCCGTCAGTATGGCGCTTTACTGGAACTGTTTGACCGCCTGGATTTCGCGGTGGGTTTCTGCGACGAGCGGAGAAGGCTTGTCCTGTCCAATGAGACCCTCAAGAGAATGACACAGGACGGCGACGCCCTTATGCTTGAAGGGGAGACGCTTTCCTCGAACACACTGGAAGCACAGCGCAAAATTGCGTCCGCGTTCAGCGCCGCTTGGGCGATCGAGGCAGGGCCGCAAGATACCGTTACAACATTGCCGAAACGATCGGGTGGACGCCCGCTCATCCTCAAGCTGTTGATGGTCTCGGGGCGCTCGATTGAATGGAGTGCCCGTCCGCTGGCAATGGTTGTTGTTCTGGATCCCGATGACGACGACCGCATTTCCGCAAGCGGGTTGGCGGCCTTCAATCTTCTTACTCCTGCCGAGCTTGACGTATGCGATCTGCTGGTCAGGGGAATATCGACCGAAGAGATTGCCGAGCGCCGCTCGACATCGCTGGCGACGACTCGCAACCAGGTGAAATCTGCGGCGAACAAGATGGGGTGTAGCAGGCGGGTCGATCTCCTTCGCCTGGCCTTGGCTACCCATTGCTCGGTCGAGAGCGCAGGATAGCCGAACAGGGAACCAGTCGGGGTTTTCGCCGGAGGAGCTTTCAGTTTCGGCCCGAATGTCCCCCGGCGGGCTCGCTTAGCGACCTTCTCGTCGCTAAGCGAGCAAGTCGTACTCGACACCGTTCACCAGCATGTTGATTTCCGCTTGAGCCGAGCCGTCCACAAGCGCCCACATGATCTGCCCAGTGGGCCGGTAGATCACGAAAGCCTCTTCCGTGCCGGCCACTCCGGCATTGGCCGTCTCGGTAATGTTGATCTGGAAGTCGGCGCCCGTGGCGCCAGATTGCCCGAAGACAAGAACGTCGCCTTCGCTCGCATCATAGTCCTGGATCCAGTCGCTGCCATGATCGGCGACCCCGAGATGGAAGAACCGGTCCCCGTCAGCGCCACCATTCATCCGGTCATAACCGAAGCCGCCATTGATGAAATCGCTACCATCCGAGCCGTAAAGAAGATCCGACCAGGCTTCGCCGGTGAGTACGTCATTGCCCGAGCCGCCGATAACGGTGTCGGTCCCAAACCCGCCGGAGATCGTATCGTTGCCTCCGTCGCCACGCAGTTCGTCGTTCCCGTGGCCACCATCAATGCTGTCATTGCCCGCGCCACCGTAGACGACATCTCTCAGGTCGGCCTCGGTATCGCCGCCGACAAGCAGGTCATCTCCGCCCCCACCTATCAAGGTGTCGTTGCCTGCCCGGCCGTTCAGGGTGTCGGCACCCGTTCCTCCCGACAACCGATCGTTGCCCAGACCGCCGGAAATTATGTCGTCCCCCTCCGTGCCGGAGATCTGGCGGCTCTCGATTTCACCCGGTGTCATGACCCGGGTCACGACACTGGTACCCGATGCATCTCCAAGGCCGAAATCCGAAGAGGTGTAGGAAAAGACCAGACGCCCGTCATCGAGTTCCGCAACATGGACATCGCTCTGGTCTCCGCGCTTCTCCTCGTTGACGACGAATGGGGTCTCGAAGGAAAGGGCTCCGGCGCCGTCCGGTGTTCCCACGGTGGCGTGTATGTCCAGGCCGTCTTCTCCGATTGCTTGCCAGGCAACCAGAAGGCGTCCATCGTTCATGGCCAGCGCCGTCATGCCGGATTCATCGGAAAACCCGCCCACGAGTGCTGTCGTCCCGAAAGCCACCGACAGGTCGTCATTAACGGTCAGCACCGTCGCCGCAAGCTCATCCGTCTTCAGAAGCGAGGAGTTCACACGCTGCTCGTAGACGGCCACCAAAGTGCCATCCGACAGGCGTTCAATTTCGATATCGTCGTCGAGACTGACGGATGTCGAACGTCCGCCAAGCTCCTGCGTCGCGGTAAAGGCCGCTTCTTCGCCAAGCACAGGTTCGCCATTCGCCCCGAAGCCCACAACGCGCGCGCTGAAATCATCGGATGCCGTGATATTGTGCCATACGGACAGATAGACCTGCCCGGGTAGGGCCATGACTCTCGCCGCATCTGCACCTTCTTCTCCCCGCACGTCTATTGATTGGGCAATGGGGAAAGCGCTTTCCAGAGACATGCCCGATGTGGAGACTGCGTCCAGATTTACTTGACCGATGTAATTGACTTCGCTGCCGGAACCGGATGGCGGATCTTGCTGAAACAGGACGGTCGCCGTTCTGGGATCGTCGTAGGTCGGCCCGGAGGAACCGATGACCCGGAACTCCGAGGCGTCGGCGTCTGGGGTCAGCACGAACGGTTCCGGGCCGAAACGGACACTGCCGTCTTCGGAGACATGCTCGACTTTGCGCAACATGGTTCCCGGTCGAGTAAAGCTTGGAGATATCGGGACGGCATCGGTGTAGCTGACGATGAAACCGTTGCCGATGGTCGAAGGCGTGTCAAAAGGTTCTGGCCATGCCGCGGGATTTCTCTGGATGCTTCCAGCGCCTTCGGAGAGAAGGGTGGCACCTCCGAAGGAGAGCGTGCCTGTTGCGTCGATAGTCGCAGCACGCCCGAATACATCGGTGAATTCAAAGGTGTTGTTGGTCAGGGATGTGTAGGTGTAAAACAGACGCCCGTCGGCAATTTGCGTGACACTGGACGAATATTGATCATTCGCGGTGACCTCATTGATGCGTTGTTCAGCGGAGAAAATATGAACCATTGTTAAGAACCCTGTCTGTCGTCATGGCTTGAACCAAAAAATCGTTAGCGGATGTCAATGTCCCTCACACCATCAGGTCGAACACCTCTCCCCCGATCTGGAGATTGATGCTGGACTGATCCTCACCATCCACCAGGGCCCACATGATCTGCCCCGTCGGGCGGTAGATCACGAAGGCTTCTTGGGCCGCGTCATCACCAGAGCGTTCCCCGTCCGAAGTGGCGGTATGCGCGAGGTTGATCTGGAACTGATCCGCCGTCGCGGCTTGGCCGAAGACCAGCACATCGCCTTCGGCCGCGTCGTAGTCCTGCACCCAGTCCGAGCCGTGATCGGCCACGCCCAGATGGAAGAACCGGTCGCCCCCGTCGCCGCCGTTGATCCGGTCGTATCCGAAGCCACCGTTTACGAAATCGTTGCCTGTGCCGCCGTACACGAGGTCGGACAGCGCCCCGCCGGTGATCACGTCGTCACCTTCCTGCCCCTGAAGCTCGTCGGCACCAAACCCGCCTGCGAGCGTGTCGCTCCCCTCTTGACCGAAGATCTGGTCATTTCCGTATCCGCCGTCCAGATCGTCATCACCCAAACCGCCGAAAATCAGGTCGCGAAGATCATTTTCCGAGCCGCCACCGCGGATTACGTCGTTGCCAGCTCCTCCGTTCAGAGTATCCGTGCCAAGGCCGCCATCCAAGGTATCAGAACCATCCAAGCCAAGGATTCGATCGCTTCCAGAGAGGCCAAAGAACTGATCGCCCTGGTCCGTTCCAATTAGCTCGTCATCGGAGCCTTGACCGTAGGTCGCGTCCGTAGGGCCGAACCAAATCGAATAATCGAAGCTACCTTGCGGGTCCAAGGCGGAATCATAGTCGGTGTCCCGGCCACCTGCCAAGATCAAGTATTCGCCTTCAGATTGCGGAGTGAACGCGAGTTCTATGTCAGTATTGAATCCGCTTTCTCGAACTGCCAATTCAGACCCTTCGCTATCCAACACTTTGATTTCATACGAATCTCCTATGTTGAACGCATTGAACCCTCGTAGGCTTATCGTGTACTCCATCCCGGCCTCAAGCGTGGCACGATAAGCATCTCTGTCGAAAAAATCTGGGAACAGAAAGCCATCCTTTTCCACACCGAGATCAATGGCTTCCCTGGACTGTGTGTCGCCGGGTATGTCTTCGAACATCTCGACAAAGTAGTTTTCGCTTTGTCCTGTTCTGTATGGTTCATTATTGGAGACTCGCGCGAAGTAGGTTCCTGAAGCGGATGGCTGAACGTAAGCACGAAATTCTTCATCTCCGGACGACACTTCTTCTCCGTCTCCGTTGAGGATATGGAAGTTGTTCCCGGTCGTTGATGTAAGGCCATTCTCGTAGACAAGCCGGAAGTGATATCCCGTATTCGCGTCAAGATCTGCCGCTATCCAATCGCTGTCTCCGTCGAAGAACCCAGAACCCCGATAATTCACCACCCCTTCGTACCGTGCGGCCGGAGTGATGCGAGCGGCTGTAAGCTCGTTGGCCGCTTCGTCCCTCTCAACGCTTATCCTGTATCGACCGGTTTCGTCGCGAATTCCTGCGACAGAGAAGTAGAAATCATACCTTTCTTCGTCTGGAATAGCTGCTGAAGATGTATTCGGAGCATTCAAAATCGCAGCGTTTGGTCCAGAAGAGGCTTCGTCGGAGACAATTTCAGTGCGAGCGTCCAGAAGTTGAAACCGCCCGGAATCCAGACCATTGAAAGTTCCGTCTCGTCGGCCATAGGCCACAACATTGTAACCGATTGCATCGTTGATTTGTACACGGTACCAGTCAACGTCGTCACCCGAATTTATTTCACCGAAAATCTCTCCGAAATCACTAAGTGTAAATGCTGTCGTGGGCCCCTCGGCCGCATCGCCGGTTTCGTTGAGAGTGATCACCCAAACACCTCCAAAAAAATACACCTCAATATTGGGAAGTTCAACTTAAGTATTCTCCGATGTCAATGGCAGCTCGAGGCCGGTCCTCATTCGAACCTGAGGTTTCCTGCACGGTCGTTTCGACTGCCGTCTCTCGGCCTTTTCGTGAGGTCCTTTGGGGACATGATTTGGTTCGTGGTCAGCATGCGGGCTGCCGACAAGTGTCGCGTTGCCCTTTAATCTGAGACGCGACGCGTTTGGCGACAATTTTTGCCCTTAATTGTGAGATACGGCTGTCA
>CANMQJ010000073.1 GCA_947500005.1 uncultured Paracoccaceae bacterium
GCCGATAACGGTGTCGGTCCCAAACCCGCCGGAGATCGTATCGTTGCCTCCGTCGCCACGCAGTTCGTCGTTCCCGTAGCCACCATCAATGCTGTCATTGCCCGCGCCACCGTAGACGACATCTCTCAGGTCGGCCTCGGTATCGCCGCCGTGGATTTCATCGTCACCATCCGCGCCAACGATGGTGTCGTTGCCATCGCCACCGCTTAGTGTGTCGTTGCCCTCCTTGCCGTCAAGCCTGTCGTTGCCGCTTCCGGTGTGAAGCTCGTTGGCATCCGAGTTTCCGCTGGCGCGCACGTCTATTTCACCAATCGAACGATAGCTTTCGATCTGCAGCAAGGTATCGGGGCCAACGTCAGGATATTCCTGAGCATACTTTCTGCCCGCATCAAGATCCACGATAAGTGTGTAGGTCCCCTGTGCGACTCCCGTTGCATCGTCGACTACGAGATCATTGCCGGAGCCGCCGATGATCGTGTCATTGCCCGGGGTATTGTCGAAGATATCGTCGCCATCTCCACCCTGCATGCTGTCGTCGCCATCCCCACCGACAAGAGTGTCGTTGCCGGCACCGCCGATCAGCGTGTCATCCCCCGCAAGGCCACGGATTTCGACTGCGGATGTTTCCGCGCTGAAGTCCAATAGATCCGCCTCCGGAGTCCCAATGTTCCCGGTCCCAAGCTCGATGACGATCTCGGCATAGGTCGTACCGAAGAAGTCCTGGCTGCCAACCGAGATCTCGCCATCGATCTCGCCGTTAAGCAGGATCGAACTGGTGAAACCTGTCGCGCTCGGAGTGGGATTGTATTCAAGAAAGGTAGTGTCCGATGCGGACTCGTAGCGCAGACGGTAATCGGTGTCGGACAAGGACCCCCCGACCATGAAAATCTGCTCGCCATACTCATAATCGAAGATCCGGCCACCGTTCCAGTCGCCGGCACTTCCGAAATAGCTGTCGATCCCGGCGCCGCCAGCCAGAACATCGGTTCCCTGGTTGCCGGAAAGCGTGTCGTCTCCATCTCCTCCCACAAGCGTGTCGTTGCCGAAGGCGCCGGAGAGCTCGTCGTTCCCGCCGCCGCCTTCGAGGCGATTGTCGCCATTGCTTCCGATGATGGTGTCGTTCCCGGAATTCGTGCCGCGCACTGCCTCTATATTGGTGAGGGTGTAGGTGAATGCCTCCCCGTCCCATGTTCCTGACGCGGAGTTCGATCTCAGGTCGACATTGATGGCCTCGGCCCCGTCACACGAAGGCAGCCAAGCGTTTTCTGCAGCGTCTGGTCGATCGCTTTGGCGATCCGCGTGTCATCGTCACCGACAAATTGCGCAGCTACATCAAGCCGATCCGCAACCTGGCAGGCAATGCGGATCACCGGGCACATAAGGGTCTCAACAACCGGATCGAAGGATCACACCGACCGACCCGAAAGCGTGAAAAATTGATGGGTAGGTTCAAATCACCCCGGCAGGCGCAGAGGTTCTTAGCCAACCATGATCAGATCAATGTTGTATTCCGACCCCGCCGCTATCGCCTCTCCGCCAAATCTTACCGACACGCCCGAAAAGACGCCTTCGAGATTTGGAATGACTATGCCCTCGAAATGACCGCCTGATGGCTACGGATCAGGCCGCTTCGCACCCAGCGGCAACAAGTTGGCAATGCCAGCGGAACTGCTCGACCGCTGCCAGGCGATCATTCAGGGCAAGGCGCATAGCCGGAGCTGCGCGGTTCTCGTCGCAGATGCCGAAGATCTGCGGTTCACCAGGGCAGGCGAACACTTCTTGGTGTATCTGGACCGGCGGGATGAAGTGGTCATCGTCGACATCTTTCATTCCAGCAGCGATCTTCCACGACATGTCGCCGCCCTGACAACCCTCGGGAAGGAAACATTATAGCGCAGGGGCTTTGATCCGATACACTCGGGCCCGGTTGCGGCGGTGCCGATGTCCATTTGAACGTCTGCGTCAACTTTGAGAGATGCCAGCAGGCGCGTCGCATGCGAGCAAGTCCCGTCGGAACGCTCATTGCATCAAGGCTGGGCATGCCGCTCCCCGTTATTTCGCCATGGCGGGGTCCACCTCTGCCTCGACACGTTGCTTGCGCCCCATCCAGGGCTGTGGCCGGATGGCCTTCACCCAATCTGCGAAGGAAGGGATGTGACCCAAGTCCTCGCGGACATGTTGCTCGCCAACCACCGGGTCGGAATGACTCGGCCGCTCGACAGGGTCAGCGTCGCGCCGAAGATCGTTTCCGCCATGAAGATACCTTCTGCGTGATGCCGCAGCGCGCGGTGTCGGAAATCCGCAGTAATTGCCTTGCTTTCATCGAACCAGGCGTGCACGGGCAGGTAGTCTTCAATGGAGCCGCCCCATTTCTTTACGGACGATAGCGCGTGGTGGTAGGGATGTGCCATTGTCGACCTCCTAGAATTTATGTCGTTCGGCGTCGCAGTAGTCTCCGCGAATGAAGAGCTCGCCCGACATCTTGCGATTGGCCACGTCGAGGCGAAAATCACCTTCTCCGCCCAAACCAATCTCCCAACCGCCATCGAAGTGCTCGAAGAGGATGTGTTCGATCGCGTCAGAAAGCGTGATGAGGCTTGCAGATCCGCTTTCCCGCCACCGGTCACAGTCGATGTGCGTCACCAGTCGGGACGGGACGTTGGTTCTCTCGCCCACGGCGGTGGCCCAAAAGTCCGCGATCTGTCCGCTGTCGTCATATCCGTCGAAATAGCCCTCGACCGCGTCGATACCGGCCTCGCCGAGTGCCTCGAACAACACGTCGAGATTGGCGTGAAACACCTCGTCTTCCGTCATTAAGACGACGGCACGTTCTCCGTCCTTCGGGGATACCGGACGATATCCAGGGATTGAGGTTCCCGGGCCCAATGAAATCTCCAAACGCTTCGGTGGATCGCCCATGTCGTCGAAGGGAAACGTGAGCGGGTTGGTGCCATGATTGATCGGCGGGGCTTCGCGGTTTGAACTCCGGGTCGACATCCAGGTCGTCTCCTATCTTGGGAATGGAAGATTTCTGCTTCCCTTCTGAAATGAGTTCGTTCGAAGTCCTGCGGAAATCTTCCGAGCGATTTCTTTGCATTCCGTGGCGTCAGTTTGTTTTTGGTCTCGGAGCGGGGCGAAGCCGGACAGCCCGCGACGAGTCACCCCCCGGGGTGACCCGAGTTGCTTGGAGTTGTCACGTTAAGCGGTCGGCGATCGCCTGCTCTCTGATTGCCACGTAGGTCGCAGCGATGCAGACACCTTCCATAAGCTACAAGCGGCACCGGTTCCCGCCCTCGATCATTGCGCACGCGGTCTGGCTGTACGTCCGGTTCAATCCGAGCTTGCGTGAGGTTGAGGAGATGCTGCTCGAACGTGGCATCGACGTGTCCTATGAAACCGTTCGGCGCTGGACGTGGAGCTTGCCAGTTACGAGTTGCCGGTGCGGGTCGGCTTCGAGGCGACCGGCAACTACCACCGGCCGTTGGCGCATCATCTCGGCCAGGCCGGGTTCGAGCTAAAGCTTGTGTCCTCCGTCGGGTTGGCCCGGACGCGGGAGGCTCTGCACAACAGTTGGGACAAGAACGATCCGAAGGACGCCCAGGTCATCCTGCACATGCTCGAGATCGGGGCGGTGCAGTTCTTCCACGATCCGCTTGTGACCGGCACCGCCGACATCCAGGAGCTGTCGAAGACCCACGAGATCGTTTCGCGCTCGAAGACCGAGCTCTGGCACCGCATCCTGACGCACTACCTGCCCCTCTACTTTCCCGAGGGCGAGCTGGTCGTGAACGAAGTCCATCGCCCAGACATCGTTAGGCCCGACGGCTTCCTGACGGTCTTCTCTGAGCTTTGCCTTCACCCGGCGCTTGGGGTGCTTGTTCCTGAGCTGCAGGCCTAACTCGTTGTAAATCCTGCGGGTCTTCTTCATGTTGATCGCCCAACCCTCCCGTCTCAGAAGCACGTGGACGCTCCTGTAGCCATAGCGCACACGCGTCTCTGCGATCTCTTTGATCCGCCGTTCGACGGCAGCCTGATCCGTCCGCCGGGACTTGTAGTGGTAGGTGGATGTGTCGAAGCGGGTCCGTTGCATTAACCGGCGGGATATCAGAGACCTCGCTACCGCAAGTTGAGGAGTGAGCAATGTCTCGACGCAATCCGTTCAAGCGGCACCGGTTTCCGCGCGAGGTCATCCTGTTGGCGGTGCGTTGGTACTGTCGCTACCCTCTTTCGTGCAGAGACGTTCGGGATCTGCTGGCTGAGCGGGGCATTACTGTTGATGCCTCGACCGTGCACCGATGGGTTCGGAAGTTTGGCCCCGAAATCCGGAAACGGGCCCAAGCCCGGCAGCGCTCCTGGAGAGGGCTGCAGTGGCATGTCGATGAGACCTACGTTCGCCTGGGCGGTCGCTGGCGCTACCTTTGGCGGGCCGTGGATCAGTTCGGCCAGTTGATCGATTTCCGCCTCACAGCGCGGCGGGATGCCAGGGCAGCAAGGGCATTTCTGCGCCAGGCACGAGAGACCGTGCGATGGCATCAACCCCTTGCAATCATCACCGACAAGGCGCACAGCTACGCAAAGGTGATCGGCGAGATCAACGGCCAGCGCGGGCCTGAGAGTGCTATCCGCCACATTGACCGCAAGTATCTGAACAATCGGATCGAGAGTGATCATGCCGCGCTGAAGCATCGTTTGCGTTCCATGCGGGGATTCCAGACACTGGCCGGAGCCAAGGCCGCGCTCGCCGGCATCGAAACCTTTCGCACCATTCGAAAAGGCCAATTCAAGAACTGTGGGACCGGTGTGATCAACGAGATCGACTTCGTCGCCAATCTGTTCCCGGTGGCTGCATGACCGGAGAGCCACGGCGACGACCAAAGCGACACTCGGACGTTAATGCAACGAA
>CANMQJ010000074.1 GCA_947500005.1 uncultured Paracoccaceae bacterium
TGCCCGAAGACCAGAACATCGCCTTCAGTGGCATCATAGTCCTGCACCCAGTCCGAGCCGTGATCGGCGACGCCGAGGTGGAAGAACCGGTCGGCCCCGTCTCCGCCATTGATCCGGTCGTATCCGAAGCCACCGTTTACGAAATCGTTGCCACCGTTACCGAACAGCAAATCCGACCAAGCCTCGCCTGTAAGCACGTCGTCACCGCTGCCACCGATCATGGTATCAGTGCCGAACCCGCCCGAGACGGTGTCATTCCCGTCGTCGCCGCGCAACTCGTCATTGCCGTAGCCGCCGTCGATATCGTCGTTGCCATCGCCGCCGAAAATGTCGTCCTTCAGGTCGGCCTCGCCGGTACCGCCGATAAGGTGATCGTCGCCCGCCCCGCCGATCAGCGTGTCGCGCCCGTCATCGCCCTCCAGTCGGTCCTCGCCATCCAGCCCTTCGAGCCGGTCGTCGCCATCCAGCCCCGAAAAGGCATCGTCACCGGCGCCGCCCACGAGGCTGTCAGGCAGGAAGGTGCCTAGCCGGATCGCCGCGAACCGCTGTGCATAAACGCCGCTGCCGCCGTCATCGGCCCCCGGGCTGCTTTCGTCGTCCTGCCCGTATGAGGTCCAGCCGATGGCGAAGGCACCGTCGGAGGTGGCGGTGATCGCCGGGCCTTCCTGGTTCGATGTCCAGAAAGTATTCACGGCGACGTTGTCCGCGTTGATCGGGTTCAAGTCGCCGGCATACCGCTGGGCATAGATTCCTGCGCCGTTGCCGTCATTCGAGGACTCCCACGCAATGACGAAGCCGCGATCGGCCATCGCCGCGACCACTGGCAATCGCTGATCATCCGCTGTCTGGGTGTTGACGACGAACTCGTCCACCGCGGGCGTTCCATCGGCGTTGAAGACCCGCGCGACGATGCCATAGCCGGAGCCATCCGCCCCGTCGCCCTGCCACGTCACGACGATACGACCGTCGGACAGCACCGCGACATCGGGCTGGCCCTGGAACCCGGCGGTGGTCTGGTTGACCAGCACATCCGAGGGCAGCTCGGGCTGCATCGTGTCATCGGCCAGGATCTGCATGAAGACGCCGAAGCCCGAGCCGTCATTCTCGCCATCCTGCCAGACGACGACGAGGCGCCCGTCCTGCAGGCGGTGCGAGGCCGAGACATGCTGCCGCCCGGTGATCGTCTTGTTCACGGTCGTCTCGTCGGTCGCGGCGGCGCCGGTATCGGTGAAGCGACGGGCCGAGACCTCGTAGGATTCGAAGAACTGCCCGTCCGAGGACCAGGTCGCCGCGAAACTGCCGCCATCCAGCGCAGTCAGGTCGACGAATTGCTGGCTTTGCGGGGTGTACTGGTTCAGCTGGATCTCGGCCGTTTCGACCCGGTTGCCGGCATCGACTACCTGTCCGAAGATGCCGAAGAACGAGCCGAACGTGCCGTCGCCCTGCTCGCCGCTCAGTGACTGCCAGGCCAGCGCGTAGCCGCCATCGGACAGCGCGATCACGGCCGGGGTCATCTGCTGGTCGTCGGTCGTCCGGTTGACCAAGCGATCGGTGCCGCGGGCGCGCGGCGTGCCGTCGTCGAGATACCAGGTTACCGGGGAGGCGTCGGGTGCGAACACGCGCGAGCCGATGCCGATGCCGTCGCCGTCATCCTCGTCCGTGGACCAGACCGCGACGAGGCGGCCCGATTCAAGATACGCGAGATCGACCTCGTATTGAGACCCCTTCTGGGTGGAATTCAGGCGAAACTCGTCACCGTTCGTGATGAAACCAATTGCCATCGAAACCACCCCCCAGCATTTCGACAATCCAAAGAGTGTAGCACGGATCGAGGCGGGGCGGCGCGAAAAAGTTCTCGTCTGCGTTGGCTAGGTCCGGCGGCATGCGGATCACGTCAACAGGTCGAACACTTCCCCGCCGATCTGGAGATTGATGCTGGATTGCCTTTCGCCATCGACCAAGGCCCACATGATCTGCCCTGTCGGGCGGTAGATCACGAATGCCTCCTGCACATCGTCGTCCCCCGAGCGCTCTCCACCCGGCATTGCAGTATGCGCGAGGTTGATCTGGAACTGGTCCGCCGTCGCGGCCTGTCCGAAGACCAGCACATCTCCTTCGGCCGCGTCGTAATCCTGCACCCAGTCGGAACCGTGATCGGCCACTCCGAGATGGAAGAACCTGTCGGCCCCCGTGCCACCATTCAGCCGGTCATAACCGAAGCCGCCATTCAGGAAATCGTCGCCATCATTGCCGAAGATCTCGTCCGACAGCGCGCCGCCGCTGATCTGGTCGCCGCCCTGCTGGCCGGCGATGAAATCGGTGCCGAACCCGCCGTTCAGCGTGTCGTCGCCCGTCCCGCCATAGATCAGGTCGTTGCCATAGCCGCCATCGACGCTGTCATGGCCACCCTGACCGAACAGCTCGTCGCGCAGGTCGAATTCGCTCTGGCCACCGATCAGCGTATCATCGCCCTCGGCGCCGATCAGGGTATCGCGGCCAGCCATGGCTTGCATGTAGTTGTTTCCGCCGGCATCGCCCTCTCCGCCATGCAGGTAGTCGTCGAGTTCGCCACCGATCAACGTATCGTCGCCGACTTTTCCGTAGAGGGCGTTATAGTTGCGGAACGCGCCCTGGATCCTGTTGTCGAGATCGTTTCCATAGCCCTCCACGCCCAGGATATCTTCGGGCGCGCCGGTTGAATTGGCAATGCCGGTCAGGCGTAGATCCTCAACATGAGCGGGCAGTGGCTGCGACCAGCTGGGAACGACCAGTTGATCATTGCCGCCATCCGTCTCTTCGACGATGGTGCCGCCCGACCGGTAGAAATCATCGCCCGGCCCGCCCACCAGCGTGTCTTCGCCGCCATTGCCGTGCAGCCGGTCCGCGCCCGCGCCGCCCTCGATCCGGTCGTTTCCGCCCTGACCTTTGAGGTCGTCCGGCCCCTCGGTCCCGGTGATCATCAGCCCGCGCAGCGGTTGGAGGCTGACATGGGTGTCGTTTCCCACCGTCCGCGCCTCGATGAGGAAGGTCCAGTCGGGCGCATCGAAACTGCGCTGACCGAAGGAAAAGAGCGTCTCCCACTCCGCATCGGCATCGGCATTCACCCGGATGACAGTCGGCGTCAGGCCCACGGTGTCCGGCCGGCCATAGGTGACGTCGAGATCCGTGGTGGTCAGCTGGACCCCCTCGATCACAACCAGATCGCCCGGCGAAAACCGGTTGTAGACATCGCCCGTCAACGTCTCCAGCGATCCGCGGATCGTGGTCGGCTCCTCGTTGGATTGCAGGAAATAAGTATCCGGCCCCGGCCCACTGATAATATCCATCACTCGATACCTTTTTGACCGCGATGTCAAAACGCTAGGCATTGAGGGAGGGCCGGTCAAACCTTTTCGGCCGGCGGTGGATCAGGTCATCAGGTCGAACAGCTCCCCGCCGATCTGAAGGTTGATGCTCTCCTGTCCTTCACCATCTACAAGCGCCCACATGATCTGCCCTGTCGGGCGGTAGATCACGAACGCCTCCTGGACTGACGCGTCACCCGAGCGTACGCCACCCGGCGTCGCCGTATGCGCGAGGTTGATCTGGAATTGGTCCGCCGTCGCCATGCTGCCGAAGACCAGAACGTCGCCTTCGGCCGCGTCATAGTCCTGCAACCAGTCCGAGCCGTGATCGGCCACTCCAAGGTGGAAGAAGCGGTCCGCGCCCTCGCCGCCGTTGATCCGGTCGTAGCCGAAACCACCGTTGACGAAATCGTCCCCCGATCCGCCGAACACGAGGTCCGAGAGCGCACCGCCGGTGATCACGTCATCGTCATCCTGACCCTGCAACTCGTCTGCGCCGAACCCGCCCGCCAGCGTGTCGTTCCCCTCTTGGCCGAAGATCTGGTCGTTGCCCCCACCGCCCTCGGCCAAGTCATCGCCGGCGCCCGCGTAGATCACGTCCCGCTGGTCGGCTTCGTGCCCGTCCGGGCCGCCGATCATGATGTCGTTGCCGTCACCCCCATTGAGCAGATCGGTACCGATGCCGCCATCGAGCGTGTCGTTTCCCTCAAAGCCGCGAAGTGTATCGTTTCCGTCTGAACCACCAAGAAAATTGTTCTCTGATCCGCCATCGAGCATGTCGTCGCCCGATCCCGCGTTGACCAGTTCGAATCCAACTGCACTTGCTGTCCATACCGGCGTATTATCCGAAGCGAGCAGGCGAATTTCCCCGTGTTGCAAGTTGACCTCGGCTTTCGCGCCAGCGTCGATGCTGAGACGGTCCGCCAGTCC
>CANMQJ010000075.1 GCA_947500005.1 uncultured Paracoccaceae bacterium
GCAATTGCAAGGTTCGCATATGGCACCAAGCGGCTGTGCGGCGCACTGAGCCGTTCTCTTGCCAATAGCAACACGACAATTTTCTCTGTTTCAGAACACCCGGCGCTTGCGGATAAGTCGGCAGAACATCACGCCACTTCGGACAGGGAGGGGGTGGGTCAGATCTCTCGGAGGCCTCACCGGGACCGCCGGTTGTCGCCGTTTTCTTACATGGCCACAATTCGGACCGGGGGTCGAACCGGTCGAGATCAAACGCAGGCCCTGCACGACCGGCTTGGCAAGCCGCTAATCGTCAGCTCCGCTTATCGCAGCCCCGAGCACAACCGTGCTGTCGGCGGCGCGACCCGCTCCAAACACCTCGACGGCGCGGCCTTCGACATTGCCATTACGAACCACGACACGGTGGCCTTCGAAGCGGCGGCTCGCGAGGACGGATTCCTCGGCTTCGGCTTCTACCCGCGCTCGGGGTTCATCCATGTCGACCTCGGCCCCGCGCGTCAGTGGGGCGAGCGGTTCGCTGCGCGCCCGGTGCCATTCGCGGCCGAGACCCCGCCGGCGCGCGAGACCCTGGCGCAGAGCCGCACCATGAAAGGCGGCGGGGCGGCTAGCGTCGCGACGCTGGGTGCGGCCGGTGTCGAGGTGGCGCAGCAGGTGCTGGCGGAGACCCAGACAGCCGTCCTGCCGCTCGTCCCGTATCTCAATACGCTCCGCTGGGTGTTCATCGCCGTCGCGCTCGGCGGCATCGCAGTCACGATCTACGCCCGCCTCGATGACTGGCGCCGGGGGCGGCGGTGATAGCCTCACTCATGACCAAGATCGCCGACGATCCTGCTGTTCCTGCTGGCGCGGCCCCGCTCAGCGGTTGCATGTCGAACGGCCAAAGAAGTCTTGATTCAAACTAACGATTTGTTCACGGTCGGTTGGAAGCGGGCTTGGGCTAGCGGCAAGAGAGCGCGTCGGGAGATTGAGGGGAGACGCATAAGGGCATTTCCAGGCGAGTTCGGAACTTTGGCCTCTGCGCTCGGCGATTTCCGCTCAGAGTGGCGGGTTCCACGCGCTATTTTCGAGATCGAACTGTTGTGTTGATCATTAGGCGGAAAAAGCATGTATATACGCGACTATATTCTGAAAATCGGGCAATTTGACGCCGCCATTTTGGAACTGACAGTTTCGACAGAACTTTCATCACTTTCTGAGATCGAGGTCGAACGAAACGCCATTCTTCGCTTCCTCAACTTTCTAACCGGGGGCGACACTTTTGTTCCTTACAGTGTTTCAGGTTCAATCTACACGGCGAGCGCTGTCGAGAGAGTAGATAGTGACCTTTCGCTTGTAGGGGATCAAATTGGGTTGCTGTCCGAGGCGCTGCTAGACGTCTCAGTGGCAGACCAAATTTGGTTTGATTCACAAATCGATCTGATCAGATCTGAGTATGAAGCGGCTACCGCAGATCTGCCGGGCTTTGGGCTTGATGATTGGGCTGAAGGTGCGGCTGGCTTTGCAAGTTCCTTTTTTGGCAATATTGCCGACGTGGCTCTCAATCAACTTGAAAGCGTTGCTGACATCGGGAGTTTTGTTATCGGCGGGTTTGGGCTTGCAAACACACTGATTTATGATTCGGAAGACCTTGTGGCACCGGCATTGCCCACGTTTGACCGCATTGTTGCACTGGATAACGCAATTAGCTCCGTCACGGAAGATCTTGTCGAGTCTCTAGATGATGGTCTTCAGTCCGAGGATTTTGAAGTTGTTGGCGCGCTTATGATCCAACAACTTACGGATATCTGGAATTCATTTGAAATTGAAGAATTGCAGTCACTGCAGTCCGTCACTGGCGACATGATCGATGTCGTCCGGAGTGATATCGGATTGTTCTCGATAGGCGATAAGTTGAATGCCATTTTGCGTGGCTATCGGCAGTTGTCTGATGCCGGATTCTCTTCGTCGGGCGCGATTAGCTTTCTGTTCGGGATTCAAGAGGACTTTTGGCTCACCAATTCAACCATTGATGCATTCGACTTATTTGATCTTTTGGGTGCGCTCTTTACCACATTGAAAGTAGGGGGAGAGATATCCGACCTTTCTAGTTATTCAGCTGGCTCTGGTGGCGGTCAAGATTACGGCGGTAGAGATATCGCAGACATCACTATCGAGATTAAGAAAAACGAGCTTTACGGCATCATTGTAGATGACCTTGTTCCGAAACTCCTATCCGTTTTTGGTGCGCGACTTGAACCTACGACGAGTGGCTCCATCGACGCGTTGGCGCAGGCGGCCGACGTATTTCTTGAATCACGCACTGTCAACTTGGTCAAGGATCTATCGATTAAAATTGATCAACTCGACGTAATTTTTGAGGCAGTAATTGATGCGTATGAGAAACTCACCGTTGTTTTTGAGAGTGCGTTTTCCCGCCTGCCGGAAGGTTGGGGGACTGACATCGAGCTGGTGCGTAACGCAGGCATCTCAGGTGGAACATTGGAGGGCACTGAATATGCCGAACGCATAAACGGTTCCGAAGTCGCCGATAGGATCTTCGGAGAACAGGGCAACGACATCATCTTTGGAAATGGTGGTGAGGATAGGATTTTCGCCGGAACAGGCGATGACGACGTCTTTGGCGGAGCTGCGCGAGACTATTTGAAGGGCGAACTTGGCAATGACGATCTGTACGGGGGGGGCGGGGTCGACGAATTATTTGGTGACGAGAACAATGACCTTCTGATTGGAGGCGCAGACGCTGACCTACTGAGAGGCGGTTCTGGAGCAGATATTTTCCGCTATGAGTTGGGCGATATAGCAAATCCTATGACGCCAGAGCCTATTGATCAAATTCTTGACTTCAACCAAGGAGATAGTCCTGGCGTCTATAGTTCCACTGAAGGCGATAGCATTGATATATCTGCAATCGTGAGTGCGGCATATGATGGTGGGGCCGGTGAGGCGGTTGAAGATCTGTGGAAGTTGGAGCGATCAAATTACAATAATCGCCTTCAGCTCTTTGTCGATGCAGATGGAACTGATGACGAGTATTCGTGGACCGCGATTGCTTATCTCGACGGTATTCCGTCTGGTGCGGATATTAGCTCTGCCGTAATAGTGGAACCTGGGGCCACGACAGGGCCGTGGAACGCGCCTGCCCCAAGTTCTCCAGGAAGCTACACAATATCGCCAGCGTCTCAGAACGTGGTAGAGGGCTCGACGACCATCGAGTTCACTGTCATCAGACCCGACGACAGGCTCTCGGAAACAGTTTACGTCAGCACCACCGTTAACCGCGGTAGTGCGAACAACAGCGACTACGAGTTCCTTCTGAACGAGCCCTTGGTGTTTGCGGCTGGTGTCGATACTGCCACGGTCACGGTGAATATTCTCGAGGACGGGTCTAACGAGTCACTTGAAACGTTCGGACTCATCATTCAGTCCTCGCCCGATCAGCCCGCCAGCCAGTATCTCGCCTCTGCGTCGTTCACCATCATCGATGACGACGCCGCGGGATCAACGGTCAACTTCACGGAAAACAACGACAACGAGTGGATCGAATCCACAGGCGGAGCCGAGGCGTTCGATGGGCTTGGCGGCACCGATACAGTAACACTCGATCTGAGAAGCTGGAGCGGCGCCGTCACGACCTCCACCACATCCAGCACACGGACATTCTCCAGCGGGGTCGACAGCCTCGCGTTCACTCGGGTCGAGAACTTCTTCGTCATCGGGGGGGCGGGCAACGACCGGATCACAACCGGATCGGGAAGTGACGGCATCCTCGGTTTGGGTGGCAATGACACCCTGGACGGCGGCTCCGGCATCGACGTCATGGATGGTGGGGAGGGTAATGACACCTTCCTGAACGTCGGTTTCGGACAGGTTATTGCCGGTGGGGCTGGCGGGGACACGGTCGATTTCAATGTCAGTTCCGAGACTTCAGATCTTGTCTTGAATATATACACCGGCGAGGGTCTGGGCGGGTCGTGGACGGGCGTCGAGCATGTCAGCGGCACGTTGGGCCAGGGCGACGATACCGT
>CANMQJ010000076.1 GCA_947500005.1 uncultured Paracoccaceae bacterium
GGACTGGCGGACCGTCTCAGCATCGACGCTGGCGCGAAAGCCGAGGTCAACTTGCAACACGGGGAAATTCGCCTGCTGGCTTCGGATAATACGCCGGTATGGACAGCAAGCGCAGTTGGTTTCGAACTTGTCAACGCGGGACTAGGCGACGACATCCTCGATGGCGGATCGGAGAACAATTTTCTTGGTGGTTCAGACGGAAACGATACGCTTCGCGGCTTGGAGGGAAACGACACGCTCGATGGCGGCATCGGTACCGATCTGCTCAACGGTGGCGATGGTGACGACCAGATTATCGGCGGACCGGACGGGCACGAAGCCGACCAGCGCGACGTGATCTATGCCGGCGCGGGCGACGACCTGGCCGAGGGCGGCGGCGGCAATGACCAGGTGTTCGGACAGGAGGGCAACGACACACTGGCAGGCGGGTTCGGTGCCGATGAGTTGCAAGGTCAGGATGGCGATGACGTGATCACCGGCGGCGCGTTGTCGGACCTCGTCTTTGGCGGATCGGGAGACGATTTTGTTAACGGTGGCTTCGGCTATGACCGGATCAATGGCGGGGAAGGTGCGGACCGGTTCTTCCATCTGGGCGTGGCCGATCACGGCTCGGACTGGTTGCAGGACTATGACGCGGCCGAAGGCGACGTTCTGGTCTTCGGCAGCATGGCGACGGCGGACCAATTCCAGATCAACCTCGCGCATACCGCCACTCCGGACGGGGAACGCTCTGGAGATGACGATGTGCAGGAGGCATTCGTGATCCACCGCCCGACCGGGCAAATCATGTGGGCCTTGGTCGATGGAGAGGGCCAGTCCAGCATCAATCTACAGGTTGGTGGCGAGGTGTTCGATCTGATGGCGTGACGAATATGTTCCGATATCCAAACGCAGACGCATCAGTCTCCGCACCCTCCCGAAACGAAACGCCCCGATCAAACGCTAACGCGAAAGGAACGAAGGGATGGTTCAGAAACTGTTTTTCATTGCCGACGGGGTGATCGGGCGCGAGCCTTACGTAACTGACGGCTCCTCGGTGATGTCTCTGGGCGATATCAACCCGGGGGCCGAAGGATCGAACCCGGGCGGCACCAATATCGGCCACGCCGTTTCTTTCGAGGATCGCGTGCTTTTCGTAGCGGATGACGGTGAACACGGTGCTGAATTCTGGACCACCGATGGCACGATCGAAAACACGCGGATGCTCGTGGATTTCGCCGAGGGTGCGCTGGAGCCGGAAATTCGGCGCCCTGCGTTGGCGGATGGTCTTGTCTGGTTCAATGGCGGCACGCCAGAGACCGGGAAAGAACTGCATGTCACTGATGGAACCGCCTTTGGGACGCGGATCGTCATCGACCTGAACGAAGGAACAGGCGATACTGGCACGTTCGGCTACACCGAAGTCAACGGCCATGTCGTCTTCACAGGCATCCTCCCGACCATCGGTGCGGGGCTGTGGGTTACCGACGGGACGGACACGGGAACACGTCTGCTTTCCTCGATCTTCAACAGCCCCGGTGAGGGCGCGCTACTGGACGACGTGCTTTACTTCAACGGCGGCGACGCCTCGACTGGTGCCGAACTTTGGCGCACCGACGGAACGGAGGCGGGCACATTCCTAGTCGCCGACATCAACCCCGACGAAGATGGGTCTCATCCGCAGGATATGGTCAGCACGGGTGGCAAGCTCTTCTTCACCGCAGATGACGGCGAGCACGGCGACGAGCTTTGGGTGTCCGACGGCACCGGCGCAGGCAGCTTCATGGTGCGCGACATCAATTCCGGACCGTCCAACCCACTGATCTCGGGCATCACCACCTTGGCCGGCAAGGTGCTGTTCACAGCCGTCGACCAATCTGGTCGCGATCTTTGGGTCTCGGACGGAACCTTCGGCGGGACGGTCAAGATCACGACCGACGATGGCCGCTTCTCCGGCTTCACGCCGGTAGGCGACGGCTCGCGGCTGGTGTTCTTCGGTCAGGACGGACTCTGGGTGACGGATGGAACGACAGGAGGAACATCGGAAGTGGTCGCGGGGCTGGACTTCGGAGGCAACGCGCAGAATGTCGGCCAGCTTGTCTATTTCGATGCCGATGACGGAGAAAACGGCAATGAACTCTGGGTCACGGACGGCACCACGGATGGAACCCGCATGGTGGCCGACATGACCGAAGGGCCGGGCGATACCGATTTCGACCGTTTCACCGTGCTTGAGAGCCGGTTCATCGACGCCACCGAGGCCATCGAGACTCACGATCTCGGCCCAGTCGGCACCGAAGGCGTGCGCGGAACACCCGCCGAACTGGACGGTGATCGGCTGACCCAATGGGATATCGAAAGCAATACCAAGGCGATCATCCTTCTGGGTTATCTCTATTCCGAGGGCGAAACCTCCGGGCTGCTGACGAACTTTCTGCTGACCCTTGTCAGTTCTGCGTCCCTATCCTTCGACATTGATGGCGACGGCGCGAACGAGACCGAAATCACGTTCGAGGGCGATTTCTCGGGCAGCGATTTCAGATTTGCCCAGGAGGATGGAAATACAGTTATCACCACCGTTCCAGGCGACCCTGCCACGCCGTTGAACCTGCTGGGCACGCCGGATGCGGATGTGCTGGAGGGGCGCTCGGGCAACGATAGGGCGCGGAGTCTCGACGGGTCTGACCGGGTGCTTGGCCATGCCGGGAATGACACGCTGGAGGGCGGCGACGGTAACGACACGTTGAATGGCGGGGACGGTAACGATGTCATCAAGGGCGGCGAGACCGAGGACGACCTGCGCGACGTGATTTTCGGCGGGGCCGGGAATGACGATGTCGACGCCGGGTATGGCAACGATCAGGTTTTCGGACAGGAAGGCAACGACACGATTGCCGGCGGGTTTGGTGCTGATGAACTCCAAGGCCAGGATGGCAATGACGTGATTACCGGCGGGGCGCTCTCGGACCTCGTGTTCGGTGGATCTGGAGACGATTTCGTCAACGGCGGGTTCGGCTACGACCGGATCAACGGGGGCGATGGCGCGGATCGGTTCTTTCATCTCGGCGTAGCCGATCATGGTTCTGATTGGCTGCAGGACTATGACGCAGCCGAGGGCGATGTTCTGGTCTTCGGGCAGGCCGCGACGGCGGATCAGTTCCAGATCAACCTCGCGCATACGGCCACTCCGGATGGCGAACGCTCGGGAGATGACGATGTGCAGGAAGCCTTCGTGATCTATCGTCCAACGGGTCAGATCATGTGGGCCTTGGTGGATGGCGAGGGTCAGGAGGCGATCAACCTGCAAGTGGGGGGAGAGGTGTTCGACCTGTTGACTTGATGGTCCGCGCAGCTTGCTGGTCTCCGACTGCACTTCAGTGCCGGAGGGTTGCGATCCTGCCGAGCAAGTTCTTTACCGTCGAGACGTGCCACCGGCCACCCCGCCGGGTTCGAATGCCGCGTGCGTTGAGGGCATCGGCGATCGCGCGCAGGGTCGTGCATCCTTCGCAACGGATCGACGCGATGACGGGCGCGAGCTCACGGGCAAAGGCGTCGGCGTTCCCGGTGACCGTGCAGCGCAGGGCGGAGCCGTCCTCACCTGCTCGCCGGAGCGCCGCTCTGCCGTTGGGGTTGCCGAGCTTGACGCCGCGGCCCCTGGCGGCGACAAGTGCCTCCTTCGTGCGGCGGCTGTCGGTTCTGTCGCAACTTTCGAGCAGATGATGTATCGAGTTGGCCATTTTGTCGATGAGGTTGAGCCGATGGTTTCGTT
>CANMQJ010000077.1 GCA_947500005.1 uncultured Paracoccaceae bacterium
GGGTTCGTCTTCGCGGTTTCCGTGTCAAATTTCATCCAAGCCACGACCGGAGCCACTGCCGGCGCTTCGGTCTTCGCGAATTCCGACAGCGTCGAAACCTTGTAGCCCTCTTGCACCGCCTTGGCGTCCTCCAGGTCAGAGGGGCCGAAGACCTGGGTGCGGAAATTGGCGAAGCCGAACTCGGTGCTGGAGCGGATGACCTTGTCGACCCCCGCAGGCTTGTCGCCATTCCAGTGCGGACCGGCGATCGCATGGCAGCCGGCACCGTTGCCGGTCGTCCGGCTACCGATATAGCCGAAATTGTAGGTGTAGAGGTTGACCAACTGAACCGAGTAGTACCGGGACTTTTCGATCTCGGGCACGCAGATCACCACCGGTTCGGCCCTCAGGTCCATCCAGATGAAGGAATAGATCGTGTCGCTGTTCGGCGTGACGATGGCGGTGTCTTTCGGCGAGGCCAAGCTGGCCTCGTTCCTGATCTGGTTGAACGGCGCCTTGTATTGGCTGCTGTTCTGGTCGATTGCGAACTGGTACATCACGCTGTAGTTCATCAGCATAGGCAGGCCGTAGATCGCGGCCTCCTCGGCGATGGCCTTGGCTTCCTCAGGTGTCACGGCTTGCTGGGCGGCCGTCGGGGCGGGCAAAAGCCCGGCGGCGGCAATCCCGAACCCGATCGCCAAGGCCGAAACGTGTTTGCGAAATGTCATCGGTATACTCCTGTGATCTGCAAGTTTCCCTGCCTGAGCCGGCGAGACGGGCGGTTTCTTTCCCAATGCAGCAATCATTGCTTGACCGCTTCCACCGAGGGGAACACGAAACTGCCGTCGAGGATTGCCTGTTCCGGCTCGTAAAGACGCACGCCGTAGTTCCACCCCTCCATGATCGGCAGGCAGTTAACCCGACCGTCACCGCATCCACCGAAGTTGATGGTGATCGAGCCATCGGCGTTCCTGGCGGCATTCACGCTGTTGAAATTGTACGCGCTCTGCGGGTTCTTCTGGAAATAGCCTTTGTCGTTGTAGAGGCTCACCGACCAGAACGCCCGGACGGGAACGTCCTTGGCCGTGAGTCGGTATTCGCCCACCGGCAGGCCGGGATTGACGTTCAGGTAGAAGGCGTGCTTTTGCGGTAGCCCGCCAAAGCCGACCGCCGTCCCGATGAGATGTCCGATCGGTGTCGTGTCCTCTTTCGATCCGAACCAGCCTTTGGAATCGGGTACGCCCTTGCCAAGGTCGAGAAGGGCGTCGAGCGTGGCCTTGTAGCTGCCTTGGTCGTAGTCCTGCGCCACGAAAGGTTTGGCCGATTTCGCGTCGACCTTGATCCCATCCTGCAAGGCGTGAACTGCCTTGATATCGTCGGGCGAATTGGAATCGACCAACGTGCGGATGCCGATCCACACGTGGTCGGAACCGAATTTCTCCTTCGTCAGTTCGTGAGTGCCGGCGTCAAGGTACACGGCATTGATATAGTTGTCCTCGTTGACGACCATCATCGAGCGGTAGCGCTTTCCGGCGTCCGGCAGCGTGACGGTGGCGCCCTCGCTGATGTCGACGACAATGAAGCTGTAGACGGTATCGCGGTTCATCCGGATCGTCGGCTGATCGTCGACGGGCACCGGCTCGCGTTCGTTCAGGACCTGGTTCACCCCGCCCGCCTGCTTCTGGTAGGTATCGAACTGCATGGCCGTCTGCGCGGTGATGTAGTTCATCACGTTGACTTTCACCGGTTCGGCTTGCGCGGCCGTTGCGCCGAGAGCCAGGACACAAGCGCCGACGCTGGCGCGTTCGAGCGCTCCCCTCCACGAGTTGCGAAATTTTCTCATCGAAGAATCCTCCAGAAATGGGGTGGCCGTCCCTTGGGCGGCAGCAGACTGAGCAGAGTCGAACTGGTCCCATCTTGGACTTGCCCGGATGCCGGGTCTTACCATTTCCCGCCAAGATCGCGCTTCCGAAGGGCGAAGCGCGGATTGGTCAGATCAAGAACGATTGTCCCGTTCGCGCTTGCGAAACTCGCTCGGTGTGCAGCTGGCCCAACGCCGGAACGCCCGCGAAAACCCGGTTGCGGCGCCATATCTCAGTCGCTCAGCGATTTCTTGAACGGGGAGATCCGTATCGACCAGCAGTTGTTTGGCGGTCTCGCACCGCGCATGGTCCAGGAGATCTCGAAACCGGACGCCTTGGCGCCACAAACTTCGCTGCAATGTGCGCGGACTGATGCCGAGTTGGCCGGCCGCCTCGCCAAGGCTCGGTCGGTCATGTAACGCCGCCTTGTCAGGAAGTTGTACCAGCAAGGCTATGTCATGTGGTATCTTGTCCTTGCGTGCCATTTTTCATGCTATCCTGACGGCATTTCGAAAGAGGTTATTCGCTGAATATGCAGAAAAATAAGTCGATGGCCCGACCTGTTCCCGCCATTTCTACCGCCGGATACCGGGCGGGGCTTCATAGCGGATAGACCAATGCGCCGAGTTTCTTTGGTGCGGGCCGCCCATCTCAATGTCTATCTCGCCGCGCTGCGCGAGATCGGTGAGCCCGTCGATCGAAACCTGAAGAGCGCAAAGCTCCCCTCCACGGTCGAGGAAACGCCGGATGTCTACCTCTGTGTTCCGCAGGTCCTCGCCTGCGTGTCCGCCAGCGGCTCCGATACGGCGATGGAACTGGGATTCATCGCGGCGCAACGCGCAAAACTTGGGGATCTGCGGCCGGAGTTTCAGCGCGCCATTCTCGATGCCCCGAGCCTGTTTGCACGGCTGAACACAATACTGACCCACGCGCCCCGGGAAGACGGGGCCCTCGTCAGCGCGATAGGATACGAGGGGGACTCCGTACGCGTCACTTGTGATCTGGCGGGGTTCCATCGGAGTGCGGCGCTGGCCTATTCGGAATGGCTTCAGATCCAGGCGGTCATCTCGATTGTCCGAAGCGTAGCGGGCTCGGACTGGTGTCCTGAGGAAATGACATTCGTGTCCCGGCATGAACCGCCGGATGCAGCCTGCGAGGCGTTTCCCAACACACGCATCCTGATGCACAGCCGGCAGACCTCGGTTCTGGTTCCGCAGGCGCTGATCGGCTTTCCCTGCCCTCCCATTGAACAGCCAGCCGACGAAACCGGCAACCCGATGGCATCGCGGGATGGTCTGCCAGACGCGCTCGAGACAATTCGAGAAATCGTCAAGGCTTACCTGCCCGACCGTCCTCTCCGGACGGTGGAGCTTGCAGATTTGCTCGGGACAAGCGAGCGCACGTTGCAGCGCCATCTGGCGCGACAGGGGCTGACATTCCATGGTCTGGTCGCCGAAGCGCGGTACCAGGTCGCATGCCAGATGCTCGCACAACCGGATGCCAAGATCACCGACATCGCGTTTTCCGCGGGATACCAGCACACGTCGCATTTCTCGCGCGCCTTCCGGCGGGTCGCAGGCGTCGCGCCGAGCACCTACCGGAGATCCTTGACGCACAGTTGAAGCCTTCGGCCGTCACAGTACGAGCCAATGTTCTTTATCACGACAAGAGCTTGGAAGATCCGAGTTGGGCTGTGACCAGCCGACAATACCTGCAGCATCTATAGCCAGGGTGACCAGCAAGTAGGAGCCCGTTGCAGTCATGCGGCGAGACACTCGATTTGACGCGATTTGAATGTCCGCCCCCACCGGTGGGGCCGGATCAACCGGCACCTGCGGCGAATGTCCGCTGTCCGCCCT
>CANMQJ010000078.1 GCA_947500005.1 uncultured Paracoccaceae bacterium
CCGGGCGGAATGCGCCTGCCAGCCGGTGGCCTTGCAGATGGCCGCGAGGCTGGCGCCCGATGGGCGGCGCAACATTGCTTGTACCTTTCCGATCTTTGTCTGTTTGCGGTTGGTCATCGTCTTTCTCCCCTGGTCCGGAAGGGCGGCGGTGTGCCGTCCCCTTGTACCGAGGAGGGCCCGAACTCATCGGGTGTGCTGACAGGGATGCTTGCCGTGCGCCCATAGTCCAGTCGTTTCCGGCGCGATTGCTTTTTCTGTAGCCGGATGGGTTTCCAACTCTATGTCGACGAATATTGATCATTTGTATTCAAACAAGGCTGGTCGCGTCCTGTGAGTGGGGCGCGGCCATTTCCGTGCGACCGGACAAAGAGGGCGGTGTGCCATCCCGATGTGATTCGTTGTTGGGCCTTCCCGGTGCCGGAGCCCGTGGCAGGATTATCGCTATTAGCGAGCTTTTGTTTTTGTTGAAAATTTTTCGTGTGTTTTTTCGTAGGTATGGCATCCGAGCGTCATTTTTTCCTTGAATGAGCGGGGAGGCTGACGCAACGCTTGAGCCATGGGATTGACCTTCTGATCGGCGCCGGGTCGGCAGAAGAGAGGGCTGGATAGCCGCCTTGGCCCCGGCAAAAGTCCATCCGCAGGAAAGCGCGATGGCGGCTCGCCCCGGAAGGGGCATTGGCCGGACCCTGGATAGGGCCGGTTGCCAGGTCCGGAAGGGCAAGTCCGCGCTCCTTCGCGAGCGAGGGCGACACATCTTCAAACCGCTAGAAACGCGTCTTTGACGCGCATCGCCCAGGCCGGACGCTGGGTGATGTTCAGCTCAAGGAGGTGGCCATGAACGCCGCTATCGCAATGATCGCCCCGGGCGATCTCGTTCCCGACCCGCGCAACGCGCGGACCCATGACCGCAAGCAGATCCGGCAAATCGCCGACAGCATCCGCCGGTTCGGGTTCACCAACCCTTGCCTCGTCGACGAGGACAATGTCGTGATCGCGGGGCATGGCCGGCTCGAAGCCGCCAGGCTGCTGGAGTTGCCCGAGGTGCCGATCATCCGGGTGACACATCTGACCCCGCCGGAAAAGCGCGCCCTGCGCCTGGCCGACAACAAGATCGCCGAGAATGCCGGCTGGGATCTCGACCTGCTGGCGGCCGAACTGGCCGATCTCTCCGAGATGGAACTGGACTTCGATATCGAGGTCACCGGGTTCGAGACCGCCGAGATCGACCTGGTCATCGGCGATGCCGGGGGCGATCATGACCCGGCTCCCGAGCTGGCGCCGTTGCCCGATCCGGATCTTCCCGGGGTCTCCCGGCCGGGCGATCTCTGGCAGCTTGGAAAGCATCGGCTTCTCTGTGGCAACGCCCGCAACGGGGCCGATTACGAGACGCTGATGGCGGGCAGGCAGGCCGGTATGGTCTTCACCGATCCGCCCTACAATGTGCGGATCGCGGGTCATGTCTGCGGCAACGGCCAGGTCCGGCACCGGGAATTCGCCGAGGCTTCCGGCGAGATGTCCCCGGTGGAGTTCACCGCCTTCCTGACGGAGGTATTCGGTCTCGGAGCGCGCCACAGCCGCGACGGCGCAATCTGGTTTGCCTGCATCGACTGGCGCCACCTGCCGGACATGCACAGCTTGGGCATGCAGGTCTTCAGCGACTGGCTGAACTTGTGCGTCTGGGTCAAGACCAATGGCGGCATGGGCAGCCTCTACCGATCGCAACACGAACTGATCTGCGTTTTCCGGAACGGGACGGCGAGCCATCGCAACAACGTGCAGCTCGGCAAGTACGGACGCAACCGGACGAATGTCTGGACCTATCCGGGCGTGAACACGTTCCGGCCCGGGCGAATGGAGGAGTTGCAGGCGCATCCGACGGCGAAGCCCGTGGCGATGATCAAGGATGCGATCCTCGATGTCAGCCGGCGCGGCGATATCGTGCTCGACCCCTTCATGGGCGGCGGGGCCACGCTGATCGCGGCCGAGCAGGCAGGGCGCGTTGCCTACGGTCTCGAGATCGATCCGGGCTATGTCGATGTCACCCTGCGCCGCTGGCGTGCGGACACCGGCACAGAGCCGGTTCGCGCCTCCGACGGGCGCATGCTGGCGGAACTGGAACGGGCCCTGCAGCAGGAGGTCGACCAGTGAGCAAGGACGACGATTACGAGGTCGGCTATGGCAAGCCGCCAAAACACAGCCGCTTCAGTAAGGGGCAGTCCGGGAATGCCCGGGGGCGGAAGAAGGGCAGCCGCAACTTCCAGACGGACCTGGAAGAGGTCCTGGAAGCCCGGGTGTCAATCAAGGAGAACGGCCATGCCCGGAAAGTGACCAGCCAACAGGCCGCCTTGCGCAGGCTGCGCGAGAAGGCGCTGGCGGGTGACCCGCGCGCCCTGGACAGGCTTCTCACCCTTGCGCAGCATCATTCCGAAGAAAAGGAGGTCCGATCCGCCGAGCGCAGCCTTTCGGACGAGGAAGCCGATATCCTGCGCCGGCATGAGGAAACCATTCTGACACAGGCGGTGGCGGACGGTCGTCTCTCCGGCGATGGGGAGACGGATGATGCCCAATGACATCGATCAGATCGCGCTGTTGAACGCGCTTTTGCGCACGGACTTGTCGAGCTTCATCCAGCGGGCTTTCGCCACGGTGGATCCGGGTACGCGCTACCGACACAGCTGGACGCTCGACGCCATCGCGTATCAGCTCGAGCGCATCGAGCGTGGCGAGACCAGGCGGTTGATCATCACCATGCCGCCGCGCTCCCTGAAATCGATCGCCGCCTCTGTGGCCTTCCCGGCCTGGCTGCTGGGGAAGGATCCGTCCCGGCGCATCCTTGCCGTCTCCTATGCCGAGGGCCTGTCGGAAAAGCTCGCGCTCGATTGCCTGAAAGTGATCGAGGCGCCCTGGTACAAGGCCTGTTTCCCCGCGACCCGGATCGCGCGGGGCAGGGGGGCGCGGAGCGACTTCGAGACGACGAGAGGCGGCGGCCGCTTCTCGACCTCGGTCGGAGGCACGCTCACCGGCCGGGGCGGGGACATCATCCTGCTGGACGATCCGCACAAACCCGATGAGGCGGCCTCCGAGACCCGGCGGAAGGCGGTGCTGGACTGGTATCGCTCCACCTTGTTGAGCCGGCTCAACGACCCGGTGAAGGGGCCAATCATCCTGATCCAGCAGCGCGTGCATGACCAGGACCTCGCGGGCATTCTGCTGGAGCAGGGCGGGTGGGATCATCTCGATCTTCCGGCCATCGCGGAAGAGCCCATGAAGATCGACCTCGGTCGGCGGGGATCGGTCTGCTGCAAGCCCGGGGATCTCCTCTACCCGGACCGCCTGCCGCAGGACCTGCTGGAGCAGAGGCAGGCGGAACTGGGATCTTATGTCTTCGCGGCGCAATACCAGCAGCGCCCGGCGCCCCTCGAAGGCGGCATCGTTAAATGGGCCTGGTTCCGGAGATATGATCAGGGGCCGCATCGCAACCAGGGGGACCGCATCGTGCAGAGCTGGGACACGGCGTCCAGGGCCGAGGAGGCACATGACTATTCGGTCTGCACGACATGGCT
>CANMQJ010000079.1 GCA_947500005.1 uncultured Paracoccaceae bacterium
TGTCGCGTAGCCCTTAATTGTGAGATGGGAAATCCAACGAAATCAACGGCTGAGTTTTGCCCTTAAATATGAGATTTTGCCTTTAATTCTGATATTTTTGCCCTTAAACCTGAGACAGGGTTCACAGACATTTGCGGCAAATATCGATGAATGATGATGGCGAAGACTCCGTTGCCGTTGGTGCTGAAGAGGCGCGCAGGGCCGCGGTGCTGCGCCCTCTTGTTCAGGCATATCTCAATGGGACTGGCAGCCTGGAACGTGGCATCAATGACGCCGTTTGGGAGCTTGGTGTCAGCAGGGCGACGGTCTGGCGTTGGATAAAACGGTTGGCGGAAGAGGGTGGGCGCACCAGCGCTCTGGCTCCGCGGAAACGGGGCCGCCCGACCGGGACGATGTTAATATCCAGCAAAGTCGAAGCGGTAATCGAGGAGCACCTTCGCCGCTATTTCTTGCGCCGGGAGCGTTCGAGCTTGTCGCGCGTCGTGACAGAAATCCGCAGCGCTTGCTGGCAGGAGGGCTTGCAACCGCCGACACGGCGAACGGTTCAGCGTCGTCTGGATGCGATGGATGCCCGCGAAGTTGCGAAGGCACGAGAGGGCGCAAAGGCGGCCCGCCAGAAATTTGCGCCGGTCACAGGTGAGAACAAGGCCAGTATGCCACTGGAGATCGTCCAAATTGATCATACACCGGCGGACATCATTCTTGTCGACGGCTTTGAACGCAAACCAATTGGGCGGCCTTGGGTCACGCTGGCGATCGACGTCGCAACGCGGATGGTGACCGGATATTACACCTCTCTCGAGGCACCTTCGCGTCTGTCAGTGGCGCTTTGCCTGACACAGGCGGTGACCCTCAAGGAGGAACTTCTTGCGGAATTGGCGTGCGATGTTCCTTGGCCGGCACAGGGCAAACCGCACAGCATCCACGTCGATAACGGTCGCGATTTCCGGTCGCGCGCCTTTCGGTCGGCCTGTGCGGATTGGGGGATCGATCTGGTCTATCGACCGCCAGCAAGTCCTCACTTCGGTGGTCACATCGAACGGTTGATCGGCACCATGATGGGGGCCGTTCACCTGTTGCCGGGAACAACGCAATCCTCGATCGCGGCAAAGGGCGACTATGACGCCGAAAGCAAGGCCACGATGACGTTGAGCGAATTCGATCGCTGGTTTGCTCTGGAAATCTGCCGTTACAACAACAGCATTCATTCAAGTCTTGGCTGCACGCCCGTTGCCAAATGGGAGGCGCTCTCAGAGCAAATGACAGGCGACATCCCCTTCGAGATGGAAGCCTTTCAGGTGAGCTTCCTGCCGAGTGAACTGCGCAAGATCAGGCGTGACGGCATCCATCTGTTCCAGATAAGGTACTGGTCCGATGCCCTTGCAGGCCACATTGGGCGCGGGGATGGAAAGGTGGTCGTTCGCTACGATCCTCGCGATATCTCAATGATCTGGGTCGAACTGGACGATGGCCGGTATGTTGAGGCGCGGTACAGAAACCTGGAAATTCCGCCCGTCTCGCTCTGGGAATATCGCGAAGCGATGAGGAAGGCCCGTGCCCTTGGCAAGTCCGGGTCTAATGAGCTGGTGCTGGCTGAGCTGATCCGACAGCAACGCCAGATCGAAGCTGAAAGCCGGGGCCTGACGAAGGCCGAACGCAGAACCCGTGAAAGAAAAGGGACATTGAAGGGCACGAACTCGGCCGTCTCGACAACCGAAGGGCTGCGCCCGATCGATACGGGTGATACATCGCGCCCATTGTTCAAGGTGGAGAGATGGTGAATTGAGGGCAGGGACAACTGAAGAAGACGGCCGGATCGCCCTCATTCAATCGGATATCTGGATCGGCTTTCCTCGGGCGGAACAGGTGTTGGACCGCTTGCAGGGCATGATCGAAGCGCCACGACAAACCCGTATGCCTGGGCTTCTTGTGCATGGCGCCTCCGGGATCGGAAAGACGATGATTGCCCGAAACCTGTCGCGCAAGTACGCACCAGAATACGATCCGGCGTCGGGCATCACCCGCACACCGCTTCTGCTGTTGCAAGCGCCGCCCGCACCTGATGAACGGCGGTTTTACCTGCACATCCTGGCCGCCGTCGGCGCCCCGGCGACGGCTCTTAGCGCCCGCGCTCAAAATGTGGCTTCCCTCGAAGTCCGTGTCATCGCGCTCTTACGCGACCTTGGCCTGCGGATGATCATGATCGACGAGGTCCACAATCTCTTGGCCGGGACCCACCGCGAACAGCGCCGATTTCTCAATGTCCTGCGGTATCTCAGCAATGAACTCGAGGTGTCACTGGTCTGCCTTGGGGTCAGCGAGGCCGTCGATGCTATTCGCGGTGATATCCAGCTTGCCCGACGGCTGGACGAACATCATCTGCCAAACTGGCGCGACGATGCCGAGTTCTCGGACATGATCCAGACCCTTATTGCTGCCATGCCACTGGAAAAGAAGTCCAACCTGAAGGTCAAATCTCTCAAGCAGGTCTTGGCACTGACCGGTGGGGTGACCTCGCGCATCTTCGCTCTGGTCAAGGATCTTTCCATCGACGCCATTATCACAGGCGAGGAATGCATCACCGATGACGCAATCGCAAAATGGACGCCGGTTTGGTCGCGCCATGCGAACCCCCATCGGCGGCTCCAGAAGTCCCGGGTGTGAAGCCGCACCCGCTGCCCAAGACTGTCGCGCCGCTGCCAGACGAGTTGTTGTCAGGTTGGTTGTCTCGGCTGGCGGCGGCCAACTACTGTGATGATGCGGAACTACTGGCTCATCTCAGAATCGATACCGCGCATGGCACCGCCTTGGACTTCAACGTCGACGCGGCTGCGGCGGCGAAGATTGCCAACGCCGCACGGGTTAACCCAGATGTTGTTCGATCTTTGACCTTTCCGGCAATGACGCCACGAGAAGCCTCACTGACGGCTCAGATGCCATTCCAGCATTGCCTGCGATGCTCCAGAGAGGGTCTTTTGCTCAGGCATTGGAGGCGGGCCTGGGCATTTGACTGCCAAGTTTGCGGGACGAGACTTGTGCAGACCCTTGGCAAACTCCGTGAGGAACAAATATCTGGAAAACTGATATACCGAGCGCGCCGCGGGGCAGAGATGCTTGAGTGCGCCGCGCGCTCGCGCGGCCCCAAGCAACTTCGGCGCGCAATGCGCGCAGTCACCTTTGCCATGTCACTCAAAACCTTCCGCGGGGATCCGTCGTTCGCTGTCCAGAACCCCAGATCGGAAGTTAGGCTGTTCTGCCTCGCCGCAATCGCCGCCGCTCGATCTCATCCCTTGGCTAAGGCAGCCATCGTCAGCAAAAGCATCGACGACTATGCAAGGGTTGCTCTCTTGCGCGCCTTCGAGAAGGAGCCTCGATTGCTTGCCGCGGTTGATCACATCGCGCAAAGGTGCGCGAGAAACAGGGGCCCCATGACAGCCGTATCTCACAATTAAGGGCAAAAATTGTCGCCAAACGCGTCGCGTCTCAGATTAAAGGGCAACGCGACA
>CANMQJ010000080.1 GCA_947500005.1 uncultured Paracoccaceae bacterium
CGCGCCTGGGCGGATAGCCCCGATCCCCGCCAGAGCAGCCCCGGAACCTGGGCCGCGTTCGTGCTGGTGGAGAACAGGGTCTGATGGAAGGGATATGGCACGCAAAGCGGCATCCAGAAAGAAGCCCGAACCTTCGGCGCTCGGCGAGGCGGCCGTCAGGACGCTGACCGGACTCGCGTTCGGCCTGCTCGTCGCGGTCGTGGTTGTCACAGCCTCGGTCTTTGAATGGCGACCCGTGAAGCTTCTGCAGACCTGGGGATCCGACATCGGGCTCAGGATCTTCGCGGACCCGATCTTTGCGCCCGACAAAGATTATTTGGTGACAGATACACCGTTCGTCTTCCTCGACATTGACGAAGACGCCTGCGCGGCGTTCGTCGGCCCGGCGCGGGCTGCGTCGGACTGCAGCGATCCGTCGACGCCTCCAGCGGATCTTATCACGGCGCTCCTCGAGGGGCTGGACGACGCAGGCGCTACGGCGGTCATCTTAGACTACCGCTTGCCGAATCCGGGCAAAGTCGCAGATGCGGCGGCGCGCACGCGCCTCGAAAGGCTCAAGGCCGTACTGACGGCGGAGGAGGGAGTGCCAGTGATCGCGCCTGCACCGCTCGATCCGGCCGCCCGGGTCGCAAGCGTTGTTGACCGGGAGAGCGATCGGCTTGTTGAGGGCTGGTCTGCAGGGCGTTTGCGGCTGGCGGCCTTCATGACCTGGGCGGACCCTGAGGCGCGGGATGGTATCGTCCGTGGCTATCCAGCGGTCCTCGATGTCCAGCGCATCGCGGAGGAGACGACCCTCGCCTACCTGCCGAGCGCGCCGTTCCTCGCCGCGCTGATCGCCGAGCAGGAGGACGGGCTGGCTGCCGCCGACGCGCTCTTCTACGCACCGCCGGACCGGCCTAGCTGCGATGCGCTAAAGACTGGCGCAGGCACCGTGATCGGACGGTCGGCGCCGTTCCTGGCGGAGCACTGCGTGGGAAGGTCGCGGATCCCTATGGACAGCCTGCTCCTCAAGCCGCAGATTTTCTCGATCTACTCGCTGTCGTTGCCGGCCGCTTACCAGGATGGGCGCTCGTTCGACGACCAGCGGCTCCGAGACCTGGCGGTCGCCTATTACGGCGCCGGCACGGTCGAGGGCGGCATGCTCTATCGCCGCTACCGCGCTAAAGACTTCATTGGGGAGGACGGAACCTTCGAGCGCTTGTTCGATGAACCGGACAACCTAGGCAAGCAGATAGTTGTAATCGGCACCAGCGCGTTCGATGCCGGCGACTGGCACCGCACCTCCGTCGGCGCGCTTGCTGGGGCGGAGGTAATCGTCAACGCGGCGCGCGCGTTCTCGGACTTCTCTCCTCTGGCGACGAAGAAGTCGTTCGCGGCGAAGCTCTGGCAGAAGGTCCAACTCACCTGCATCGCCGCGGTCGTGCTCTTCTTCTTCACCTGGGTGTCCGTTGCCATCGCGCGAGGGCGCTGGATCACCGCTCCCTCCTCTCTGACGAGACGGTGGCACTATCCGCTCGCGCCGCTCGCTGGGCTGATGGGGCCTGTCGTGTTCCTCGCGGGCGTCGGCGTGGCGATGATTTTCGTCTCGATCCGGACCTGGCAGATCGCCGCCAGTGGCGCGCTTGCGTCGGTTGACTTCCTCCTGCCAGTCCTGGCCGTTGCGTTTGAAGGCCTGGTGGAGATGTCGCACGCCTTTCTTGGACATGTGCACCATTGGGTTGAGCACCGAATCGCTGATATCAGGAAGTGGGTCGGCAAGATTAGAGGCTGAGACCGCGACAGAAGTGGGAGAGCACTGGAATGACTGACATGCGAGATCGAGCCACGCGATTCGCCATGATAGGCGCAGCCGCTTTGCTTGCCTTCCCGAGCTCCGCCGCTGCGGACGGCTGCACCTTCCGCGGCGAGATCGTCTACGCCGACGACTACAGAAAGATCGTCATCGACCGCTCCGACCCGGTGCGCGCCGGCCAGTCCCTCGGCCCGCATGCGCCCCTCTATCCCGGCGATACGCTGCTGGTTCAGGGTGACCAGGTCATCTGGATCCGCGATGCGCCAGGCGGCGAACTGCGTGAAATATCCGCCGGCGATGGTCGCGTGTCCATCGCCCAGCCCGAGACCTGCGACGTCCGCCAAGGCCTCAGCACCACGCTTGACAGACTTGCGCAAAGCCTATCGTCGATCATCAGCGGTCCAGTCGCAGAGCAGCCAATCATTACCCATCCCCAGCGCGGGGACACTGCGCCAGACGGCCTCAAGCTTAACTTTGAAAGGGCGCAATTTCTGACAGGCGATACAATGGCCCTGAGCGTCAGCTGGAGCGGCCTCGGCGCGGAGGTGTCTCTCAGATCGGCAAACGACGCCGGTGTCCTCAGCTCTGCGCGCAGCGCTGACGTGCCCTTTGTCGATTTGGCTTTCAACCGCCCGCTGCAGCCCGGCGAGGAGCTGCGCCTGGACCTTGAGACCGAGCAGGGCGTCGTCTCACGCGCGATCCGCGTCGTGCCGCGCGACGCGCTTCCAAAGCCACCCGGCGTCCAGAGCCTCGACGACTTCACGCCCGACGAGGCCACGATCTACGCCATCTGGCTCGCCACCGAGGGCCCGCCCGAATGGCGCCTGCAAGGCATGAGCCTGCTCGCCGAGGCTGCCCGCGAAGATTACATGGCTTGGAAAGTGCTGAGAGCGCTCAGCACGGAGGGTGCTGAGTGAGATGAGATCTAGAAATCGTGTCGATGGTACTTACATGCAATTCAGTTATATTCGCCGGAGTAATCTTCTCTTACGGGCGCTTTCGATATTAGTCTTGGCTTTTGTTCTACCCGGAGTGTCGTACGGTCAGTCTGAGGCGAGTCTAGCGCAAGAAGAAATATCTAGAAGAAACATCCAGGTGCAACAAATTCTTGCGAGAGGGGAATTTGAGGATGGTCTAACTGAGGCCAAAGTCGTACTAGCTGAAGCCGAAAAAGAACTTGACGATGAAGATCCATTATTTCTGACTAGTTTGGCGAATCTAGCGACTGCCCACTCGTATCTAGGGAATGTAAGTCAAGCGCAAGAAATTTATGAAAGACTGAGAGATTTAAATCCTAAAGTATTTGGCGAAAATCACAACAATACTCTAGTAAATCTTTCAAATCTTGCCGACGCATACACTAGCTTGGGGAGGTTGGTGGAGGCGAAATCCATATTTTTGGAAGTGCTTCAGGCGAGGCGTACTGCTGGCGGGGATCTAGGATCCAATCTCGCTGCTGTACTCAATAATCTGGGCCGGTGTTACATCGATCTAGGGTCAGGACCTATTGATTTCCGCCGCGCGGCGTGATTCACGGTTCGAAAAACGAGCGGTGACCATGTCTGATC
>CANMQJ010000081.1 GCA_947500005.1 uncultured Paracoccaceae bacterium
GACAGCCGTATCTCACAATTAAGGGCAAAAATTGTCGCCAAACGCGTCGCGTCTCAGATTAAAGGGCAACGCGACACGAACATTTTCGAGCGCGGGGATCTCGACGCGGAAGCCGAGGCAGTGATGACACTCGGAGAGCTGGAAACCTGGCTCGCTCTCGAGATCACCGGCTCCTACCATGCGCGGGTCCACAGCGCGCTGGAAAAGACGCCGTCAGCAGCCTGGGCGGCGCAGGCGGATGAGACCAAGCTCCGCATGCCGGTCGATCTCCGGCAGTTCTTGGTCGATTTTCTGCCCTCCGAGCAGCGGGTTTTGCAGCGCGACGGCCTGCATCTCTTCCATATTCGCTACTGGGCGGACGAGTTGCGCTGGCTGATGGGCCGGGAAAGCCGCAAGTTCACGCTCAAATACGACCCGCGTGATCTTTCGCGCATCTTCGTGCTGGCAGAGAACGGGATCATCGAAGCCCGGCCGGCGGATCTGACCCGACCTGCGATCACGCTCTGGGAGCACCGCGCGGCGCGACGCGCTTTGCGCGAGGCCGGGCGCCGGTCGGTAGATGAGGAGCTGATTTTCAGGACGATCGAGGCGCAGCGCGACCTTGTCGACAGCGCCGAGCGGCAGACGAAGGCGATACGGCGCCACCAGGCTCGGCGGGCGCATCTGGCCCCTTTGCCGATGATCGATGTGACACCGGATGCCGCCGCGCGAGATGCCCTGCCTGCGCCGGAAGGGGAGGGGAGCCCGTTCCTCAGCCACCCCGGGTTCAAGGTCGAGGAGTGGTACGACGATGACTGAGTTTCCGCATCTCTATCCAGGAGCCGGCAAGATTGCTGCGCTCAGCGCCGAGGAGCGCGTTCACCGGATTCGCGCCGACCGCTGGATCTCCTATCCCAGGGCTGAGGCTGCCTTGGAGAAGCTGGAAACTCTGATGTCGTTTCCCGAGCGCGCCCGCATGCCGAACCTGCTCATTGTCGGTGACAGCGGCATGGGCAAGACCATGATCATCGAGAAGTTCACCCGCGATCACGCATCGAGCTTCGACGAGACCAGCGGACGGCTGCATATGCCGGTTGTCGCCGTGCAGATGGTGTCTGGGCCTGATGAATCGCGCTTCTACCGCCGGATCCTGGCGGCGATTGGGGCCCCGGAGCCGCCGCGGGCGACGCTGTCTGTGCTGGAAAGCCTGGCCTTGCGCCTGCTCGCCGAATTGCGTCCGGGGATGCTGGTCATCGACGAGATCCACAGTCTGCAGGCGGGGACGATCCGCGAACAGGCGCGATTCCTGAACATGCTGCGCTTCCTGGGCAACGAGCTGCGCATCCCGCTGGTCTGTGTCGGTACGGCGCAGGCCCGCAACGCGCTGCGCACCGATGATCAGCTGGTGCGTCGCTTCGAGGCCTTCGCATTGCCGCCATGGCGGGAGGGCGAGGATCTGAACGGGCTGATGAGCACACTCACGCGCACGCTGCCGCTTCGGCGCCAAAGCCAGATCGACGAGAAGGCACTCACGCGGATGATCAAGGTGACTGGCGGCATCACCTCTGGCATCTTTTCGATCTTGTCGCAGCTGGCGATCGCCGCCATCGAAAGCGGCGAGGAACGCATCCTCTCGCGCGATATTCTGGGCGGCGACCGGTTGCAGGCGGTCCTGGGAGAGCCGGTGTGACGGCGCGCGGGCGCCTGCCGGTTGTCTACGTCCCCGAGGCCGACGAACGGCTGTCTTCCTAGGCCGCGCGCATGGCCCCGTTCTACGCCATGACGGTTTCGGAATTCGTCGCCGCACTTGGTCTAAAGGCGCACGACGTGTTCGACCTGGAATGGCGTCTTTCGGAAGGGCAGGGGGCACTGATTGCGGCCCGCACCGGTCTCGCGCTCGAGGCGGTGCAGGCCATGACTTTCCTGGAGTTGGGGGCTGCGGCGCGCATGATGATCGCGCGGAAGAATCGGTATTACTGCCCGCACTGTCCCGAAGAACCGCAACGCAAATCCACAGCGCTGCCGTGGCGATTTCGCTGCCCGGTGCATGGTGTGGAGTTTCGGGACGCCACCGGCGAGACCCTGTCCGACCGGTTCGGTACGGATTGCTTCAAGAAACTTGAAGGGCATGCCGAGGCCGGTGCCGCGCATCTCGATGCCTGGGCCCGCGGCGCGGGGCAAGGTGATCTGGAATCGCCCGACGTGCTCCAGGTTCTGACGGCACGGCATCGCCGGGCCTCGCCGCCGAACGTTTGCGAGCAGCCACGAATGTCTCTGAAAAACCGCCGGGACTATCATGATTTTTTGACCACGCCGATCATCCGACAGGCGCTCACGGTCGTAGTTCCCGAATACGATCAGGTGGCGCCAGTGCTTGCCAAGCCGGTGCGACCCGGTCTCCACGCCCTGGCGCAGGGCTCGCTCTTGCAATGTTTCGCGCTGACGGTCGGCGTCGGGCGGATCATTGAGGAGCCGGTCAAATGGGCGATCTCGGTCATGCTCGAGAGCGATGCGGAGGGGCAGGGAAGGGTCCGGCAGGCGATTAGCCCATGGCCTCTCTCGTTGAGGCGAAGCATCTCGGCCCGGTTCTGGCGCGCTGAGCGCGACGAGAGAGCACGCCAGTCTGCCGAAAAAGCCGCGAGACAGCGCCAGTCTCACAAATACCGACTCATCCAGTCTCATAAATACCGGTACAGAATCTCATGAACCCCGCCTCGTTTTTCAGGGAAGTGCTTGAATCTCATGAATTCCGGTCATCCGACATTCGCGTGGTTTTCTGACATGTCGCTGAGCAGATTTCTTAATGTCCGATAATGCAAACTTATTGGACACGATGACGTGCGGTAAGGTGGGGCGGTTCTTGCGTATTCATCTGGCCGAAAGCGCCGCGCCGATGTAGACTCCAAGCATGACATTTGCGCGACCGGATCACATTAGCGACGCAGACATGCTACCTCGGATGCCCGCTTGGGTCATCTCCGAACGCGCTGAAGCCCTTGAAAATGTTGCGTTTTTGTCGGGTGCCGCGTTGAGCCACCTGCATGTTGTGCTTGGACGTGAGGACGTGCCCCACGCCTTGTTGCGGGATCGGCTCGCGTTGCGCGCGGCCGAGGCCTGTGTCTCGTTTTCGGGTCGTCCGGAGCGAGCCGCGGAGTTGCGCGACGCAGTGCATCTCCTGCGCCCCGGTGACCTGCCCGGACCAGCCGGCGAAACCTGCCTGGCGTGGCGTCGTGCGGTTGAACGGCCTCTCTCGACCAAGACGGAGAAACGCGCGAAAGTTGGTGATGCCCTGAGGGGCGGCATAACATGGCGGTGTTCAGACGCCGTCAATTCTCTGCA
>CANMQJ010000082.1 GCA_947500005.1 uncultured Paracoccaceae bacterium
GGCACCGACGGCGACGACATCATCGACGCGCGGCTGGGAACCGCAGGAAATGTCCTCCTCGGCGGTGCCGGGGATGACGAACTGACCGCGGGGCCCGGCGACGATACTATCGAGGGCGGCGCGGGGAGCGATGTCCTTGAAGGCGGAGCCGGCATACGGGATATGGTGAGCTACGAAGGTTCGGCTTCCGGTGTGCGCGTCAACTTCTTCTCGAATTCTGCGAGCGATGGCGACGCTGCGGGCGATTCCCTTTCTGGGTTTGAGGACCTGCGCGGTTCAAATTCCGGCGACCAACTGTTCGGAGATGACTACGACAACGTGATCCAGGGACTCGACGGCGCTGACAACATGAATAGTGGCGGCGGCGACGACACGATGACGGGCGGGTCGGGGAATGACACGATCGCGGGGGGCGCCGGGCTGGGGGACCGGGCGGTGTTTGCCGGGGAGCTGGACCGCTACGCGTTCGAGGTGCAGCGCGAGGCGGGCGGGTCGCCGCGCATGCTGCTGGTGCATGACACCCAGGGCGGCGACGTGGACACGATCCACGAGGATGTCGAGCTGCTGGCCTTCGACGATGTCACGCTGGGCTTCGGCATCCTGGCCGCCGACGCCATGCTGACCCGGGGCGAGGTGCTGGAGCGGGGCTTCGGCAGCCGGTTCGGGACCAATCCGAACAAGCCGGGCGAGGCGAGCTTCGCCTTCGAGACGACGAGCGGCGCGCAGGACATGGCGCTGGAGCTCGGCGGGTTCGATATCGATACCGGCGGCGAGGTGGAGGTGCTGGTCAACGGCGTCTCGCTGGGCAACCTGGGCGCGGGGGCGAACGAGGCCACGACGGATTACGCCCTCGCCCTCCCGGCCGCGGCGCTGGAGGCGGGCTACAACCTCGTGACCTTCCGCCAGCTGATCAACCCGAACTTCACCTGGGGCGTCGAAAACCTGCGCGTCAGCACGCCGGCCGACCTCGCGCTGACCCGCGGCCTGGCCGATCCCACGGTGCTGGGCAACCAGGTGGGCGCGGCCGCCAACATCACCGATGGCACCGCGCTGGTCAGCTTCACCGGCACCGACCGGGACCTGCGGCTCGACCTGCAGGGGATCGACATCGATTTCGGCGGCGACGAGGTGGAGCTCTTCCTCAACGATGTCTCGCTGGGGATGCTGGCGGGCACGCCCGACAATGGCAGCGGGCCGTCGAGCTTCGCCATTTCGGCCGCGCAGCAGCTGCCGGGCGAGAACCTGCTGCGCTTCGAGCAGACCCGCAACGACAGCTTCAAATGGGGCATCAGCGATCTTGCGCTGGCCGCCCCCACCGATTTCGAGCTGACCCCCGGGGTGGTGGAGAGCGGCGAATACGGCAACAATTTCAACGGCGTCTCGGATGCGGACGGGGTGGTCTCGGGCAGCTTCCAGAACACGGGCACCGACCTGGTGGTGAGCCTTGCGGGCTTCGACGTGGATTTCGACGGCGAGCTGGCGCTGCGGCTGAACGGCCAGACCATTGCCGAGCTGCCCGCCGGCGCCAACCAGGCCGAGACGCCCTATCGCTTCGCCATCGACGCGGGCGCGCAGGCGGGCGAGCAGAACCTGCTCGAGGCGGTGCAGCTGGGCAACCCCGGCTGGGCCTGGGGCATCACCGATATCGAGATCGCGGCGCCCGATGCCGCGCTGGTCACCGGCGCGACGGAGACGGGGGAATACGGCAACGATTTCAACGGCGCCACCGCCCCCGGCGGCGAGGTGACGATGACCTTCGCCGGCACGGGCAAGGCCGCGGACGTGCCGATGCGGCTCGAAGTTGCCGGCTTCGACATCGATTTCGCCGACGAGGTCGAGGTCCGGCTCAACAGCACCGTGCTGGGCAATCTCGATCTCACCCCCAACAACGGCACCGGCGTCACAGGCTTCGACCTGCCCGCGGCCGCGCTGCTGGCGGGCGAGAACGTGCTGACCTTCGAGCAGATGCGCAACGACAGCTTCAAATGGGGCGTGACGGATGTGCAGCTCCGCTCGCTGACCGATTTCACGCTGCAGGGCACCACGCCCGAGACCGGCAGCTGGGGCAACAACTTCAACGGCAGCACCGCGCCCGACGCCCGGGTCACCGGCGCCTTCCAGGCCGATGGCGGCCCGGTGGTGCTGCGGCTGGGCGGGTTCGACGTGGATTTCGACGACGAGGTGCAGGTGGGGCTCAACGGCACGGCGCTGCGCTTCCTCGAGGCTGGCGTGAACGACGCCACGCAGCCTTACGTGCTGGGCCTCCCGGGCGACCGGGTGCTGGAGGGCGAGAACCTGCTGAGCTTCACGCAGGAACGCGTGCCGACCTGGAAATGGGGCGTCACCGACATCTCGGCCACCCCGGCGGACATGGACCTCGCCCTCGACACGGTGGAGCGCGGCGTCTACGGCAAGGGTTACCTCGGCACGTCGTCGGACACGGCGCTGGCGGTATTCGACACCGAAACCGACGCGCTGAGACTGGACCTGCGCGGCTTCGACATCGACCTCGCGGACGAGGTCGAGATCCTGCTCAACGGCCAGAGCCAGGGCTTCCTCTCCGGCGGCGCCGCCAACAACAACACGCTGGCCGATTTCGACCTAACACTCGACCCCACGGACGTGCTGGTGGGCGAGACGAACGTTCTGGAATTCCGCCAGGCCCTCAACCCCAACTTCACATGGGCCATAACCGAAATCGAGATATCAGCGATGACCAACTGAGAAGAAGGTGAAAGAACTGACTTGATGTTGCTCTTTCCCTGACGGCCCCGCGAGAGCCATGGCGGAGAGATCCACAGGGTTCCACGAGAAGCCATCAGGAATGTTGTCTTCCATTTCGCTGCCAGTCGCGACTGGACTGGTCGACCGTTCAAACCATTGCTACGGCCAGATTTATCAATGACTTAAGGGGTGGAGACGGTTCGACACCAGTCCCGTCCGCTCCGCCACTTGCCCCGGCGAAAGCGTTTTCTCCATCCCGCTGTGGCCGGATTTTCCCGTGTTTCCAAAGGGGTTTGCGGTCAAGGCTGAACACTGTCGCGTTGGCGGTTGACCCAAAATCCGCTCTCTCAGCCGTTTGTTCTCCAGACCTGATGACTGCGCCGATTTGGTGAATAACCTTCAAGCACCTGGAATAACAATGTTTTCTCTAGGCTTCGGCTGAACACTTTGACGCCGGTGGCGTTCGACGAGAGTATGCGCCGTCTCCGCCCCATTGATTTCCGCGGTTCCAGCGCGCGGCCCGAGTGGCGAGTTTTCTTCCGAGCATTC
>CANMQJ010000083.1 GCA_947500005.1 uncultured Paracoccaceae bacterium
CCAACGACCTCACCGTCGGCATCATGGCGCTCGTCGCCCAACAGGAACGCGAGGCCATCTCCCGCCGCACGAAGGAATCACTGGCCGCCGCCAGGGCCCGCGGCGTGAAACTCGGCAACCCCAACGGCGCCGCGGCACTCAGACGCTCCGGTGAGGACGGCTCCGCCCTGCGCCGCACGATCACCGCAAACGCCGACGCCTTCGCCCGCGAGCTCGCGCCCGTGATCAGGTCGATCCGCGCCGAGGGACATACGACGCTTCGCGCAATGGCCCACGCGTTGAACGTACGTGATATCCGCACCCGTCAAGGAGGAGAGTGGCATGTGTCGACCGTGCGGAACCTGTTGCGCAGGCTCGAAGCCCTTCAGTCCCGGGAAACGGCCGGAGGCCAAGAGGCCGCGAAGGCAGTCACGTCAAAAGGTCGAACAGCTCTCCGCCGATCTGAAGGTTGATTTGATCTTGCCCTTCGCCATCCACAAGCGCCCATATGATTTGCCCGGTGGGGCGATAGATCACGAAGGCCTCCTGTACGGTGTCATCACCCGAGCGGTCCCCGTCGGGTGTGGCGGTATGCGCGAGGTTGATCTGGAACTGATCGGCTGTCGCGGTCTGACCGAACACCAGCACGTCGCCCTCGGCGGTATCAAAATCCTGCACCCAATCCGAACCGTGATCGCCCACGCCGAGATGGAAGAACCGATCGGCCCCGTGACCACCGTTGATCCGGTCATAGCCGAACCCGCCATTGACGAAATCGTTGCCGTCCCCGCCAAATACGAGGTCGGACAGCGCGCCGCCGGTGATGACGTCGTCGTCCTCCTGGCCGCGCAGGTCGTCCGCGCCGAAACCGCCGGCGATCGTGTCGTTGCCCTCCTGCCCATAGACCAGGTCGTTGCCGTAACCGGCATTCACCTCGTCGTTCCCGGCACCGCCCAAGATCACGTCGCGCGGGTCGGCGTCGGTTGCGCCGCCGAAAAGCACGTCGTCGCCGTCCAGACCGTTGAGCGTGTCGGTTCCGTCCAGCGCGCGGATCGTGTCGTTGCCGTCGGTGCCGGTCAGCCGGTCAGTGCCCGGCGTGCCGGTGATCAGGCGTCCTTCGGGCAGGGCCACGGTCAGATAGACCTCGTCGTCGCGGCTGCCGTCCACGGGGTCGAAACTGCCGGCAGTCTCGGCCTCGAACGCCAGCGCCACCGTTCCGTCGCCCAGCACCGACAGCGCGCCGCCGCCTTCGAAATCCGGCCCGCTTGCGATGGCGAAAGAGCCTCCGTCCAGCGCGCCTTCAACGGTCAAGAGCTGTCCCGCCATCCCGCCGCCTTGCGCCTCGCCCACGGCCAGGACGCGCCCGTCGGGAAGGCTGGCCAGATCGGACACCGCGCGCAGATCTAGCCGCACCGTCCCCAGTGGGGCGCCATTCGCATCGACGGCCCGCACGAACCCGGCATAGACGTTCCCTTCAAGCCGTGTCGAATAGCCAATCAGCGCCCCACCCGACTCGAGGGCCGCCAGTTGCGGCTGGGTGGTGCGCGGCGCATCTACCAGGATCTCGCGCTGGGAATAAACCGTGCCGTCCGCGTCGCGCGTGGCATAGATCAGCCGCGGCGGCACCCGCACCGGATTGCCGTCGTCATCGTTCGCAAAGCCGCCGCCCTGCGTCCAGGCGACCAGCCGGCCGCCCTCGGCCAAGGCAATGGCGGCGGGGGCGACGATGTCGCCGACAAAGGCGCTTCGGACCTCCTCGATGCGGTCCGTGTTGGCCACCGCGTCGAGCTCGGCGACGAAGACGCGGCCGGTCTCACCGCCCTCGGCGCTCCAGGCCGCAAGCGTTCCGCCGCCGGGCAGAGGAGCCAGATCGCTCCGGACCGCGTCCACCGTCACCGAGACGATGCGTTCGTCACCGGGCAGCGTGCCGTCGGGCGCGATGACGCGGGCCACGAGCGTCGACTCGCGGGACTCGCCCAACCCGTTGCTGCGCACCCAGAGCGCCATCGCGCCGCCATCCTCCAGCGGGGCCAGCTGCGGCTCGAAAAGGTCGTCGCCGGGAACGTTGTTGAGCTGCTGCGGCGCGGTCTCGGCCATGCCGCCCGCATCGAAGATACGAAAATCGAGCGTCTCTCCACTGCCCGCAACGCCGGCGCGCCAGACTACGGCAAAGCGCGCCGCACCCTCGAAGCTGAGCGCAGCGATGGCTTCCTCGCTCTGTTGGTCGGGTTGCGGGATGTTGACGGCCACGGGCGGCTGGAACGTCAGGGTCATGGTGCAATTCCTCCTTGAATACGGGCACCGCGCGTGATTGCAAATCAGGCCAGCAGGTCGAACAGCTCCCCGCCGATCTGGATGTTGATCGCGGATTGCCCGTCGCCATCGACCAGCGCCCACATGATCTGTCCAGTCGGGCGATAGATCACGAAAGCCTCCTGAACATCGTCATCACCCGATCGTTCGCCGTCGGGCGTCGCCGTATGCGCAAGATTGACCTGGAACTGATCCGCGTTTGCCATTGCGTTGCCGAAGACCAGAACGTCCCCCTCGGCGGCGGCGTAGTCTTGCACCCAGTCCGATCCGTGGTCTGCCACGCCGAGGTGAAAGAACCGGTCCGCTCCGTCGCCGCCGTTGATGCGGTCGTATCCGAAGCCGCCATTCACGAAATCGTCGCCGTCCCCTCCGAACACGAGGTCCGAGAGTGCGCCGCCCGTGATCACGTCATTGCCCTCCTGGCCTTGTAGTTCGTCAGCGCCGAACCCGCCGGCGATCGTGTCGTTGCCCTCCTGCCCATAGACCAGGTCGTTGCCGTATCCGGCATCCACCTCGTCATTCCCGGCACCGCCCAAGATCACGTCGCGCAGGTCGTCCTCGGTCTCGCCGCCCATGATCAGGTCATCGCCGTCACCGCCATTCAGCGTGTCGTTGCCGTCGCCGCCCTCCAGCGTGTCGTTGCCGCCCCTCCCGATGAGCGCGTCATCGCCGTCAAGGCCCAGTATGACCTCTGC
>CANMQJ010000084.1 GCA_947500005.1 uncultured Paracoccaceae bacterium
AACGAGATGGCGGATGCCCGCCTTGAACGTGGGGTGCGCGACAATACGGACTACGGCAACCAGTTCAATGGGACGACCGATCCCGATGGCGCTGCGTCCTTCGCCTTCGTCGGCACCGGCGAGGACCTGTTCGTCTTCTTCGAAGGTTTCGACATCGACTTCTCCAACGAGGTCGAGGTGTTCCTCAACGGAAACAGTGCCGGATTCCTGGACGCTGGCGTGAACCAGGGTCTGGAAGAGTACCAACTGGAACTGAGCGCTGCCGACCTGGAAATCGGGGACAACGTTCTCGAATTCCGGCAGGCGCGGGATGTCACCTGGGCTTGGGGCGTCACCAGCCTCGAGGTCGACGACACACCCTTCGTCTGAGCCCAAGCGCAGACAGATTGAAAATGCCGCCCCGGTCCCGGGGCGGCATCTCTATTTTGTCGCCCAGACAAACTGGGCCCGCCGAGGGGCACTGTCAGAGCAAACTGACTTGAGCCGGGCAGGGCGGTTCCGTACAGTCTGAGGATGCCAAAATCTGACCAATTTCGATATTTCAAGACGAGCCGCGAGATCATCCGCTTGGCGGTGATGCTGTACGTCCGGTTCCCCCTCTCCCTGCGGTACGTCGAAGATCTTCTGCACGAGAGGGGCATTGATGTCAGCCACGAAACGGTCAGGTTCTGGTGGCATCGGTTCGGCCCGATGTTTGCCGCCGAGATCCGCAAGCGCCGCATTGAAGGCATGAAGTCCAGCCGGTGGCGTTGGCACCTGGACGAGATGTTCGTGAAGATCAACGGCGAGCGGCATTACCTTTGGCGGGCGGTCGATCATGAGGGCGAGGTTCTGGAAAGCTTCGTCACAAAGTCGCGGGACAAGAAGGCCGCGCTGAAATTCTTAGGAAAAGCAATGCGCAAGCACGGTCGGCCCGAAGTGATCGTCACCGACAAGCTCCGATCCTATAGTGCTGCGCTGAAGGAGATCCGCGCGGCCCATCGCCAGGAAACGGGGCGGTGGCTAAACAACCGCGCTGAAAATTCGCACTTGCCATTCCGACGACGGGAGAGGGCGATGCTGCGTTTCAGACGGCTGCGAAGTTTGCAGAAATTCTCCGCCGTCCACGCCTCGATTTACAACCTGTTCAACTCGGAGCGCAGCCTCACCTCGAGATCAAATTTCAAGCTGAACCGCGCCGTCGCTCTCGCCGAGTGGCGCGGTATCTGTGCTGAATAGAGGACAGCCATCCTGTCCTTGCCGAGACTGGTTCGCATTCGTCTGGCAGCACCGCCACCCACCTGCGTCTCAGTTCATTTGTGTTTTCTGCAGCTGAATTATGTCGGAATTCCCGTGGTTTGCCTGCAGGGTTTTCAGACTGAGACCAGCGATACGCCCCAATTCCCGACCAAAAACTAGGGCGGTCTCAGAGACGGTTTCCGGCGGGTGCGCTTTGGGTCCGGATTTCCCGGAAAGCAGGGAATCTGCAGGGAATTTTGATCGGTTCGAGGATTTCTATTCGGATCCGAGGGTGATTTTTCCAGGGGATACGGGTGCCTGAAGGCAAATTCCCTGCGCTTGAAAATAGGGAAATGCAGGCGGTGGAGCAGGGAATATTCCGGTCGTTGCAGGGAGTGTTTTTGCCGCCTTCGAAATGGGAGAGAGAGCCGTTTCTCAGAAGCCGAACATCCGTTCCTGCTCGGCCCAGTCGAGGGGCAGGGTGACGCTGACCAGGCGCTTGAGCGAGAGCTCCGGCGGCTGGCTGCCGTCGAGCATGGCGGCCTGGATTTTCGGCGAGAGGAAGGCGAGTTGAGCGCGGTTGCGAATGAAGGATCCTGGCACGTTTTCCCGGCGCGCGATGTCGGTAAGCTGGATGCCGGATTTCAGCTCACCGGCCCAGCCATGCGCGCGGATCAGCATGGCGCGCAGATGCGGATCCGGCGGCCGGGCGCGGGCCCCGACAATGATCTTCGCCTCGACCCCGCGCCGGCGCAGGTCGAAAGGCGCGGAGATCCGCAGAATCGAGGGCGCGAGGTCCGAGGTTGTCACACCGACCGCTTCGGCGAGAATGCCGGGGTACAGGTCGAGCTCGATCTGACCGGGTGCCACGATGCCCGCTTCGATCAGCTGCGCAATCGTGGCGCTTCCATCTCGTCGTATCTCCTTGACGAAGGCCTGCATGGACCTGGTTACTGCGGTACCAGTCGTTGCGTCGGGCTTTTCGAGAACCCTGTGCTGCGCTGCCGCCTGTTGGAGATGCTGAAGGGTGATGTCCCTCGCCGCCTGTTCCAGCGCGGGCCCCGGCAAGCGCCAGCCCGACGGATCGCTGTCCCCGGAGATCAGCCTGTTGGAGACGTAATAGCGCAACCGCCGTCCGTTCCGGGTGGTGTGCGTTGGGGTCAGGCGGTCGCCGGTCTCGTCACGCAGCTTTGTCGTCAGCCATGCGGTGTTCTTTATGGAGTTTGCTGTACCGTCTTCCGGGGCACGCTGCCGTGAGCGGTTCGCCACGGCTTGCAACTTGGCCTGCACATCGTCCCAGAGCGGCTCGTCGATGATTGCCGCGTGTTGCCCCGGCCAGATCTTCTCCTTGTGGCGGATCCTGCCGAGATAGACCGGGTTGCGCAGCAGGTAGTAGATCTGTCCGCGGGAGAGCGGGAGATCGCCGGAAACAGCTCCGTTTGCACGGATCTGCCGTTTCGAGCGCAGGCCCTCTTGAACGGCCGCCTCGGTGACCCGGCGCAGGCAGCCGAGATCGGCGTAAAGCGTGAAGAGCCGTCGCACCCGGTCCGCTTCCTCCCGGTTCACCACCAGTGTTCGGGTGTTCGGATCGGCGTGGCGGTCGTAGCCTAGGGGCAGGTTGCCGCCCATCCAGAGCCCCTTCTTCTTGGAGGCGGCGATCTTGTCGCGGATGCGTTCGGCGGTCACCT
>CANMQJ010000085.1 GCA_947500005.1 uncultured Paracoccaceae bacterium
GAATGCTTGGCTGGAAGAGCAATGCCTGCGGCGCCAGAATGACATTGTGCGCGGCCACAGCGCGACGATTGGTGAGCTGTGGACCGGCATGCAAGATTGACCCCTGTATTGGGGTAATCGGCGTCCAAAAGTGACCCCCTTGATATTTCGTTTCAGAAGCTTCCTCGACGGATTTGAGGGAGCGATTTGGGGATGTTGGTTGTGGAAACGATTGCGAAGATCAGGCGGGCGTATTTCATTCAGAGGAAGCCGATCAAGCAGATCTGCCGGGAACTTCGGGTATCACGGAACACTGTGCGGAAGGTGGTGCGGTCCGGGGCAACCGAGTTCAGCTATGATCGAACCAGCCAACCCCGCCCCAAGATTGATCCGTGGCGGTCCGATCTGGATGAGATGCTGGCCGAGAATGACCGGCAACCCAAGCGCCAGCGGCTGACACTGGTTCGGATTTACGAAGAACTACGCAACCGGGGCTATGACGGCAGCTATGATGCGGTGCGACGCTATGCGGCGCGTTGGTCGAAGGCGACCCGGGGAGCTTCCGCCGCTGCCTACGTGCCGCTGAGCTTCGATCCGGGCGAAGCCTATCAGTTCGACTGGAGCCACGAGGTTGTCCTGATCGATGGCGTCACCACGACGGTGAAGGTCGCGCATGTCCGCCTGAGCTATAGCCGGATGCCGTTTGTGCGGGCCTATCCGCGCGAGACGCAGGAGATGGTCTTTGACGCCCACGACAAGGCGTTCGCCTTCTTCGGTGGGGCCTGCGCCCGGGGCATCTATGACAACATGAAGACCGCTGTGGATGCGATCTTTGTCGGCAAGGACCGGGCCTATAACCGGCGGTTCCAGCAGATGTGCGGGCACTATCTGGTTGATCCCGTTGCTTGCACCCCGGCCTCGGGCTGGGAGAAAGGACAAGTCGAGAACCAGGTGGGAGTGATCCGGCGGCGCTTCTTCGTGCCGCGCCCGAAGTTCAAATCCTATGCCGAGCTGAACGCCTGGCTGGAAGACCGGTGCCTGGACTATGCAAGGGCGAACAGGCACCCGGAGATGCGCGACAAGAGCATCTGGGAGGTGTTCGAAGACGAGCGGCCGGCCCTCGTTCCCTATGTCGGCCCGTTCGATGGATTCCATGCGGTTCCGGCCTCTGTGTCCAAGACTTGCCTCGTGCGGTTCGACAAGAACCGCTACTCGGTGGATGCCCGCGCCGTGGGGCGGCCCGTAGAGATAAGGGCCTATGCCGACCGGCTGGAATGCTGGCAGGACGGGCAGATCGTTGGCCGACACGAGCGCGCCTTCGGACGCGACAAAACCATATTCGACCCCCTGCATTACATACCGGTTCTGGCCCGCAAACCCGGTGCCCTTCGCAACGGGGCGCCCTTCAAGGGATGGGACTTGCCGCTCCCGATCCGTCGCGTGTGGCGCAAACTGGAACGTCAGCCGGGCGGCGACCGGCAGATGGTCGATATCCTGAGCGCCGTGCTGGCCGACGGGATCGATGCGGTGGAAGCCGCCTGCGCCGAGGCGTTGGCGCACAACGTTCATTCCGCCGGTGTGGTCCTGAACATCCTGGCCCGGCACCGTGAACCGCCACCGCCCCTGACCATCACCACCCCGGACGCCCTGCGGCTCGCCCGTGAGCCGATTGCCGACTGCAACCGATATGACAGCTTGAGGAGAACACAGAATGGAACGCTCAGATGTGATCAACGCGATGGGAAAGCTGAAGCTCTACGGGATGCGCGCCGCCTATGACGAGGTTCTGACCACGGCCGTCAAACGCCAGCACGAGCCTCAGAAGATCATCGGGGATTTGCTGACAGCCGAGATCAGAGAGAAGCAGGCACGGTCGGTCAAATACCAGATGACCATTGCCAAGCTGCCGCTCGCGAAAGAGTTGGAAGAGTTCGACTTCAAGGCAGCCGAGGTGAACGAGACGCTGATCCGGGACTTGGCCGCGGGCGACTTCCTGGATCATCAACGCAACCTCGTGCTGATCGGCGGAACCGGCACCGGCAAAACCCATCTTGCCGTCAGTATCGCTCGGACCTGCATTCGGGCCGGGCGGCGCGGCCGGTTCTTCAACGTTGTCGACCTGGTGAACAAGCTGGACGCCGAAGCCAGGGCAGAACGGCAAGGCCGAACCGCGGATCTGATCTCCCGGCTCGACTTCCTGATCCTGGATGAGTTGGGCTATCTGCCCTTCGCCCAGACCGGCGGCCAATTGCTGTTCCATCTGATCAGCAAACTCTACGAGCGCACCTCGATTATCGTCACCACCAACCTGGCCTTCGGCGAATGGCCCAGCGTCTTCGGAGACGCCAAGATGACAACCGCGCTGCTCGACCGTCTCACCCACCATTGCGAGATTGTCGAGACCGGCAACGAAAGCTGGCGCTTCAAGAACCGCGCATAACGCCAACCCGAAACCCCGCAGGCCCGCCGCCGCTGCGCAATGTGAAGGCTACGCAGCGCCGGGCCTGCTCAGCACAAAGGGGTCAATATTGGATGCCGATAGGGGGTCAAACTTCAATGCCGATTGACATGGTGAGCGGCTGTTGCGCGATCTGGATGCACTAATAGCGCTGCCGCTCGTGCCTTATGACGCCTGCGAGAAGGTTA
>CANMQJ010000086.1 GCA_947500005.1 uncultured Paracoccaceae bacterium
GGTAAGCGACGGCCCAGCACCCTCGTTGCTTGAGGTGGCATAACGTCCGAGATGACGCGGGAGACTACCGGAGGCGTCAGATGGATAGCGATGTACAAACTTACGTAACTTCTCACAGTCACGACGAAGGATACGCCGGGCGTATCGAGGTTGTTACGGGTCCGAGCGGGCGGCGGCGGTGGCCGGAGCATGTGAAGGCGGCCATGGTGCTGGAGACCTATCGCGACGGGGTGTCGGTTGCGGATGTCGCCCGTCGGCACGACGTCTCCGCGCCGCAACTGCATGCCTGGCGGCGGGCGGCGCGAGACGGGCTGCTGCCGATGCCGGAGGACGATGCGCTCGGCCTCGTGCCGGTGCTTGTCTCCGGAGATGACACCTCCCGCCGCGATGGCGGCGCCGGTGACAGCGGTGCGATCGAGATCAAGGTGAACGACATCCGCATCCTGGTGCCATCGACGTTTGACCCCGGTCATCTCGCCCGGTTGATCTCGGCGGTGCGGGACGCATCATGATCTTGCCCGGCGGACGTTACCGCGTCTACCTGGCCACGAAGCCGGTCGATTTCCGCAAGGGTCATGCGGGCCTGTCTCTGGTCGTGCAGTCGGTGCTCGGGCGGGACCCCTTTTCCGGCGCGGTCTTTGTCTTCCGCTCGAAGCGCGGCGACCAGATGAAGTGCCTGGTCTGGGACGGCAGCGGTCTTGTGCTGATCTACAAGAAGCTGGAAGGGTCTGCCTTCCGCTGGCCGAAGCCCGCGGACGGGGTGATCCGGCTGTCCCCGGCACAATTCTCCGCCCTGTTCGAGGGGCTCGACTGGACGGCGGTTCTGCCCGAGCGACGGCGGCGGCCGCGTCTGGCGGGATAGCCGCGGCAGGATGACTCGGCGCGCGGTTTCGGGCGGCACGTCCGGCCGCGCTCCGATAGACTGCCCCCATGGTATCGGGTGGGGCGATCAGCGCGGTCTATGTGGCCGATCTCGAGCGGCGGCTGGCTGTGGAAACGGCCGCGCGCATTGAGGCCGAGACCCGTCTTGCCCAGGTCGAGGAGGCCCGCGCCCGGCTGGAACGGATGGTCAAGCAGGCGCGGCACGAGAAGTTCGGAACGAAGTCCGAAAAGCTCGACCCCGACCAGCGCCATCTGCCCTTTGAGGATATCGATGTCGCCGAGGGCATGCTCGCCGCGGCGGGCGAGGCGGCCGAAAAGGCTGTCGACACCCGGCGGAAAAACCGGAAACCGCAAAACCGGAACAAGGGTAATCTACCCGGGCATCTGCCGCGGATCGAGCAGGTGATCGAACCCGAAAGCACGCTCTGCCCCTGCGGGTGCGGCGAGATGGTCAAGGTTGGCGAGGACCGGAACGAGCGGCTGGACGTGATCCCTGCGCAATTCCGGGTTCTGGTCACCATCCGCCCGAAATACATGTGCCGCAATTGCGTGGGCAAAGCCCACGCGCAGGCACCCGCGCCGGAATGGCTGGTGCCCCGCGGCCTGCCGACCGAGGCGATGGTGGCACACTGCATGGTCGCCAAGTTCGGGGATTACCTTCCGTTCTACCGCCAGGCCGATATCTACCGCCGGCAGGGCCTCGACCTCGACCGGACAATGCTGGCGAACTGGTCCGGTCGGGCCGCACAGTTGTTGCAGCCGGTGATCGATGCGATGATCGCCGAACTCCGCCGGTCCGACCGGTTGCAGATGGACGAAACCTATGTGCCGGTGCTGGCCCCCGGTACGGGGAAGGTCCGCAAGGATTTCCTCTGGGCGATCCTGCGTGACCAGCGCGGATGGGGTGGCGGCGATCCCCCCATCGTGGTGTTCCGGCATTCCCGCACCCGGAGCGGCAAGATCGCGCAGACGATGCTGAAGGGGTTCACCGGCAGCACGCTGATGGCCGACGGCCACCCCGTCTACGATGTCCTGGCCGATCCGAAACAGACCGCGACGCCGTGGACGATCGCCTATTGCTGGACGCATTGGAGGAGACGCTTCGTCACGTTCAGCAAGGACACGCCTTCGTCGATCTGCGAGGAGATGATCCGGCGTATCGCCTCGCTCTATGCGATCGAGAAGGACATCCGCGGCCGCGACCCCGAAACCCGCCGGGCCATCCGCCAGAAACTGTCGAAACCCATCGTCGAAGCACTGCGCCCGTGGCTCGAGGGCTGCCTGCAGGACCTGTCTTCGGCCAACGACCTGGCAAGGCACATTCGATACGGCCTGAAACGCTGGGACGGGCTGACCCGATTCCTCGACGATGGCCGGCTCGAGATGGACACCAACGGCGTCGAGAATGCGATCAGGCCAATTCCCCTCACAAGGAAGAACGCGCTATTTGCGGGCTCGATCGACGGTGCCGAGACCTGGGCCCGTATCGCCTCGCTGATCGGAACCTGCCGCCTGAACGGCGTAAACCCCGAAGCCTATATCGCCGCCACCCTCCGCAAGATCCTCGATCAGCACATGCAAAGCGAGCTCGCTGAACTGATGCCCTGGAACTTCGCCAAATAGTCAAGCGGCAGGTCCAAGGGTCGTCAGGCGGCGCTTAC
>CANMQJ010000087.1 GCA_947500005.1 uncultured Paracoccaceae bacterium
GTAACGCTCCGGCGAGGGCCGTCTGACGGGGTGCTGGAGGTGATGATAAGTCCGACCTTATGGTCGACCTTACGTTCACACCCCAAATCGAAATCCTGTCCACCGAGGATGCGCCGCGGCGGCGGCACTGGAGCGACGCGGACAAGATCCGGGTGGTCGAGGAAAGCCATCGGGGACATCGCCAGGTCTCAGCAACCGCCCGGCGGCATGGCATCTCCCGCTCGCTGCTGACCGTCTGGCGGCGACAGTATCGGCATGGCGAACTCGCGATCGCAAGCGGTCCTGCTTTCGTGCCGGTGAAGACGTCGCCGGACATTGATGCCCAGTCGCCTCGGCAGCCGGCTCCCGACGTCCAGCTCGAGATCGTTTTGAGGAACGGACGGCGCCTACGTGTGCCCTCGTCGGTGGACCCGGACGCATTGGCCCGGCTGCTGCCGATTCTGGAGGGCAAATGATCGCCTTCCCGGCGGGGGTGCGCGTGTGGATTGCAGGCGGGGTGACCGACATGCGGCGCGGGATGAACACGCTGGCGCTGACGGTCCAGCAGGGGTTGGGACGCGACCCGCATGCTGGAGAGATCTTCTGCTTTCGTGGCCGCAAGGGCGACCTGGTCAAGCTGCTGTGGCACGACGGGGTCGGCCTGTCGCTCTATACCAAGCGGCTGGAGGCCGGGAAGTTCATCTGGCCGACCAGCGGGAGCGGCGAGGCGGTGCAGATCTCCGCAGCCCAGCTCGGGTATCTCCTCGAGGGGATCGACTGGCGCAATCCACGCTGGACACAACGCCCTGCAAAGGCGGGATAAATTGGCTTCGCAAACCTTATTTGCATGGGCTTTCTGATGCCTGCGTGGTAGGTCTCGGGCATGTCAGATGCCGCTTTCGAGATCGCCAGACTGCGCGCCGCACTCGCGGCCTCGGAGGCCCGTGCCGAGGCCGCCGAGAGCGAGCTGGCGCAGACCCGGGCGGTGGTCTCGACCTCCGAGGCGGTGATCAAGCATCTCCGGCTCGAGATCGCCAAGCTTCGGCGCGATCAATATGGCCACAGCTCAGAGCGCCGCGCCCGCCTGATCGACCAGATGGAATTGCAGCTCGAAGAGCTCGAGGCCGCAGCCACCGAAGACGAGATCGCCGCCGAGAAGGTGGTGAAGACCACGTCCGTCGCCGGGTTCGAACGCCGCCGCCCGGTGCGCAAGCCGTTCCCGGACCACCTGCCGCGCGAGCGGGTCGTGATCGACGCACCGACGGCCTGTTCCTGCTGTGGCTCGGACCGCATCGTGAAGATGGGCGAGGACATCACCGAGACGCTGGAAGTCATCCCCCGGCAGTGGAAGGTCATTCAAACGGTCCGCGAGAAATTCACCTGCCGGGCCTGCGAGAAGATCAGCCAGCCGCCAGCGCCCTTCCATCCGACGCCGCGGGGATGGGCAGGACCGAACCTGCTGGCGATGATCCTGTTCGAGAAGTTCGGCCAGCATCAGCCCCTGAACCGTCAGGCCGAGCGCTACGCCAAGGAAGGCGTCGAGATCAGCCTCTCGACGCTGGCCGATCAGGTCGGGGCCTGCGCTGCCGCGCTGGCACCGATCCATGCCCTGATCCGGAACCATGTTCTGGCGGCCGAGCGCCTCCACGGCGATGACACCACGGTCCCTCTCCTCGCGAAGGGAGGGACGCAGACAGCACGGCTCTGGACTTATGTCCGTGACGACCGCCCCTTTGCCGGTCAGGCGCCCCCAGCCGCGCTGTTCTACTTCTCGCGCGACAGGGAAATGGCCCATCCGAACCGGCATCTTGCCGGGTGGCAGGGCGTGCTCCAGGCCGATGCCTATGGCGGCTACAACGACCTCTATCGCGGTGACCGTGATCCTGGACCCGTGCTGAGCGCCCTGTGTTGGAGCCACGCCCGGCGCAAGTTCTTCGAGCTTGCCGACATCAAGGAAAATGCCCGCCGGAAGAAGCCTGCGCACGACATATCGCCTGTCGCGCTGGAAGCCGTGAAGAAGATCGACGCCATCTTCGACATCGAGCGCCAGATCAACGGGCTGGACATCGCCAGTCGGTTCGACGCCCGGCACCGGCTGGTCCGCCCCCTGGTCGACGAGCTGCACGAGTGGATGCGGGCCGAGCAGGACACCATGTCGAAGCACAATCCCGTCGCCAAGGCGATCGCCTACATGTTCAAGAAGGACCGGTGGGACGCCTTCACGGTCTTCCTCGAGGATGGGCGGGTCTGCCTGACAAACAACGCGGCCGAGCGCGCACTGCGCGGCATCGCCCTGGGACGGAAGTCCTGGCTCTTCGCCGGTTCCGAGCGCGGCGGCGACCGCGCTGCCTTCATGTATTCCCTGATCGTCACCGCAAAGATGAACGACATCGACCCGCAGGCATGGCTTGCCGACGTCCTCGCCAGGCTCCCCAACACTACGGCTTCACGGGTGCCGGACCTTCTGCCGTGGAATTGGCAGCCATCGGAGCGCCTACTCGCTGCATAACCGCGGACTACGCCGGATGCTTAC
>CANMQJ010000088.1 GCA_947500005.1 uncultured Paracoccaceae bacterium
AGGTCTTCCTGTCCGCCATCGCGCTCGCCGCAACCGTCTTGTTTTGGCTATGAAACGAGAACGAGTCCTGACCCTAAGCTGTCATTCGTGTTGTGCTCGGCGCGGCGATCGACCGGTGAGAGCCCTTACTTCGGGATTTCTGTGATGCAGCCAACGGCGGCTCTTGGGTTTGACACTTGAGACGATGGCATCTAGATAAGTAATTCAGGGGTCCGCAAGAACCCCGTGAGGCGCCAGCCCAATCTTGCTTCCTTCCAAATATCGCTCTTTGCATGGAGGATGCTTTATGGCGTCGTACAATGAAATTCCCGTATCTGCTCTGGCCCGTCTGACCGGGACTCCCGATTGTCCAATTCTTGTCGATGTGCGCATCGATGAAGATTTCGAGGATGATCCAAGACTAATTCCCGGAGCTTATCGCCACCCGTTCAATAGTGTCGTTGATTTGGCCGAAAAGCTCAAAGGCCGGTCAGTGGTGGTCTATTGTCAAAAGGGCCTCAAGATCAGCCAGGGAGCTGCGGCCTTGCTGCGCGCTTCAGGAGTTAGTGCAGAAGTTCTTGAAGGCGGGCAGTTCGCATGGAGAGACGCGAAGCTCCCATTGGTGACGACGGACAAACTGCCGCCGCTTGACGCGTTGGGTCGCACGGTGTGGGTGACGCGCCATCGTCCGAAAATCGACCGGATCGCCTGTCCGTGGCTGATCCGTCGTTTCATCGACCCAAAGGCACTAATCCTGTTTGTTGCCGCCTCACAGGTGGGCAACGTAGCCGAGCGCTTCAATGCGACCCCTTTCGACATCGAGGATGTGTTCTGGAGCCATCGCGGCGAAACCTGCACGTTCGATACCATGATCGAGGAGTTCGGCATCAGCCATGAGGCGCTTGAGAGATTGGCCGTGATCGTGCGAGGGGCCGACACCAACAGACATGATCTGGCACCGGAGGCTGCTGGCCTTCTGGCAGCATCTTTGGGTCTGTCACGCATGTTCCGCGATGATCTGGAACAACTAGACGCGGGTATGCTTCTTTACGATGCCTTTTACCGATGGGCGCGTGACGCGACGAGCGAAGGGCATGACTGGCCTGCTGCTTCGACAAAGGCTTGAGGCATGAGCAGTATGAATGATGTCCAGACGGACCTGGCTCCGTCTCTCTCCGACGCGACCCGAGTGTGGTGGAGAATCGGTATCCTGTCCTTCGGCGGTCCTGCAGCCCAGATCGCCCTGATGCATAAGGAGGTCGTCGAAGACCGTAGCTGGCTTTCCGAGCAGCAGTTCCTGAATGCGTTGAGCTTTTGCATGCTGCTGCCCGGTCCGGAGGCGATGCAACTGGCCACATATGCCGGGTGGCGGCTTCACGGGACGATTGGCGGCCTTATTGCCGGGTTGCTCTTTGTCGTTCCCGGCGCGGCCGTGATCATGGCGCTTGCTGCGATCTACAGCATCTTTGGCAATGCGCCACTGGTCGAGGCGCTATTTTACGGCATCAAAGCCGCCGTCCTGGTGATCATCGTCGAGGCATTGTTGCGGGTCGCCGGGAAAGCGCTGTCGCAGAAAGTGCATTGGTTGGTCGCCGCTCTGGCGTTTGTCGGGATCTTCTTCCTATCGATCCCCTATCCGTTGATCGTTCTCATGGCGGGCCTGTTCGGCTGGTTCATGGGAACAGCGGACATGGATCGGCAAACCGTGGACATGGCGCACGTGTCGGTGGGCAAGACGGGCCTAACGATTGCAACCTGGCTGGCAATCTGGCTCTTGCCGCTGCTGGCCCTCGGTTGGCTGGGCGCGCCGGATCTTCTTGTCGAGGTCGGCAGGTTCTTTTCCGCGCTTGCCGTCGTGACGTTCGGCGGGGCCTACGCGGTTCTCGCCTATATGGCGCAGGATGTGGTGGTCCAATTCGGGTGGCTCACGGCAGGCGAAATGGTTGATGCGCTCGGGCTGGCGGAGACCACGCCGGGCCCGCTGATCCTCGTAACGCAGTTCGTCGGCTTTCTCGCCGGGTTCAAGGAAGGCGGGCTTCTGCTTGGTCTCAGCGTCGCCGTGGTGGCGCTTTGGGTGACGTTCGCGCCCTGTTTCCTATGGATATTTGCCGGTGCGCCCTACATAGATTGGATTTCGAACCAACCGAGACTGAGAGGCGCGCTCAAGGCGATCACTGCGGCTGTCGTCGGTGTCATCCTCAATCTTTCGATCTGGTTTGCGCTGCACGTGTTGTTCACCGATGTAAGCCGCGAGACCTTGGGCCCTGTGACCCTGTGGCGACCGGACCTCGCCACAATCGAATGGCTCGCCGTGGCGCTGTTTCTGCTCAGCTGCTTTCTAGCGTTCCGGCTGCACTGGGGGATTATCAGGATTTTGCTCGTTGCCGCGTTACTGGGGGCCGCGCTGAGACTTTGAGATATGCGCAAAAGTTGGTGACGCTTGATCAGGCGGCAGTTTGAATTTGGCGGAGGCCGTCGCGGAACTCAATGC
>CANMQJ010000089.1 GCA_947500005.1 uncultured Paracoccaceae bacterium
TCGTCATTGCCGGCCCCGCCGAAGATCACGTCGCGCAGGTCATCCTCGGTCTCGCCGCCCCGGATCACGTCGTCGCCCTCACCGCCATTGAGCGTGTCGTTGCCGTTTCCGCCTTCGAGCGTGTCATTCCCGGCCAACCCGCGCACCATATCGTTGCCTCCCCGACCCCGCATCAGGTCGTCCGATGCCGTCCCGTCGAGAATGTCGTCAGCCTCTGTGTCCGAGCGCGTATTCAAGAGCCTTGCGCGGGCCTCGTCGGTTCCCAGGGCAACCGTGCCCGACAGGGCGCGCACGGCGGTCAGGGTCACGATGATGCTCTCGGCCTCTTCGATCACGTCGTCCAGTTCCGAGATGACGATGATCTCGTCCGAGGCGTTGGCCGCGAAACTCGGGTCGTCCGGGTTGCCGGTATTGAGAACAAGCGTACCGGTCAGGCCCTCGGCGGGGCCGGTGGTCCGAACCTGGAATTCGTCCTCCGCCTCACCGATGCCCTCGAAGGTGACGGCGTAGTCGACCTCGACGGCGGCACCCTCCCGCGCCATCAGGTTCACCGACCAGCTCAGCGCCTGACCTTCGTCGAAATCCTGAACCGTGCCCACGCCGCCCGGGGCGCGACTGTGGAGAAAGACAAGTGCGTCCGCCGCCTCGCCCGCCGGTGCCACGATGGAGCGGTCGCCGGTCCGGGTCACGTGAACCGGATCGTAGACCCCGTTCACCAGTGTCGCGTTGGCGGCGGCACCGGTCGCGCCTGCTGCCCCCCTGATGCCGATGGAGGCATTGCCCTGAAGGGTGGCCGGGCTGCCCGGGTCGCCTCCCGGCCCGCTTGCGCCACCCGCGCCCGGCGTGCCGTCACGCCCCGCGCGGCTGAGGCTGTCGCCGATCCGCCTGGTGCCGACGATATTCGTCAGCGGCGTATCCGCGGTCAGCGCGATTGCCGTTTCAAAGATCGGGGCATGGGCGACTGACGCGCTGGCTACGCCTTCGCTGAGAAAGCCGCCGGAACCGCCCGCTCCGGCGTTGCCGCCATCGCCGCCCGCGCCGCCGCGACCGCCATTGCCCGGCCCATGGCTGAGAAAGGCCCCGTCGCTGCCCTTCTGTCCCTTGCCGCCATCGCCGCCGGCCCCGCCATTGCCGCCATCGCTTCCGATCGCCGCGCGGTTCGGATCAAGATCGCCGAACGAGACGTTGCGCAGGCTGAGTTCGCCGAAATGCACCACGGGCGCGGCCAGGAAACCATCGGCGCCCCGACCGCCATTGCCGCCGTCACCGCCGGCCCCGCCCGGGGTTCCACTGCCGCCGCCCGTGGCCTGCCCGCCGGTGTTGGTGCCGTCGGCGCCGTCGCCACCGTCGCCGCCATCCGCGCGCCCCTGGATGAAACGGCTCCGGCCAAAGCTGACTTCGTTCAGGACGAGACTGGTGTCATTGAACGCCTGAACCACCGCTGTCGACGCGAGTCCCGGCAATGTCGCGCCGAATGCATCCCAGCCATCGCCGTCCTGCGCGCTTCGAAAGCCATCCTCGGCATCCCGTTCGTCGCGGGCTCCGGTGTCGATCTCGACATCGTCGAAGGCGATGTTGGCGAGCGTGAGCGCCCCGGCCGGTGCACCGGGCACGGCGCCTCCACGGGCGTTCTCGGACAGATTGATCAGCGCGTTGACAGCCCCACCCGTCACCGTCACATCGGCCAAGCCGTCATTGTCGTGCCCGCCGTCGATGGTCAGCACCTGACCGCGGACCTGCAGCCGCGCGTTCAGGGTGACCAGCGTGACCGAGGGATCGAAGCGGATGATGTCGGGCTCGAAGCTCTCTTGGGCGAGGGCGACCGCCTCGCGCAGGCTGAGCAGCCCGTCCTCCGCATCCGTGATGTCGTCGCCAGTCGTGACGAGGAAAGTTGCCATCGGAAATTCCTTGCTTCAAACGACTGGGGCAAACGGCAGCCGGCGCCGAGAAACGCACGAATCCGCACCCCAATTGCGCGTCCAGCCCGGCGGGACGCGCTTCTACAAATGTGGAAGAACCTTGCGCCCCCGCCTGACGCTGCGTCAAGTCATTATCACGGCAAGAGTTCTGGGCGGCTCATCACGCCATCCACGGGCAAAGGGCTGCTCCGCTCACCCCAGCAGGTCGAAGATCTCGCCCCCCGCCTGCACGTTGATGCTGCCTTGCCCCTCGCCATCGACCAGCGCCCAGAGGATCTGGCCCGTGCTCCGGTCGATGACGAACGCCTCCTGCACGGCGGCATCGCCCGA
>CANMQJ010000090.1 GCA_947500005.1 uncultured Paracoccaceae bacterium
CCCGTAGAGGGGTGATCGGCGTCCAAAAATGACCCCCTTACACTGACGTGGATGATGCCCCCGAAGTCATCGGGGAGCACAGTGTGGGATGTTGGTCGTGGAGACGATTGCGAAGATCCGGCGGGCGTATTTTCAGGACAAGAAGTCGATCAAGCAGATCTGCCGCGAACTACGGGTCTCGCGGAACACGGTGCGCAAGTTGATCCGGTCCGGGGCGACCGAACTGACCTACGAGCGCACGATTCAGCCGCTGCCGAAGATCGGCCCCTGGACGGGTGAGCTCGATGACATGCTGGCGGCAAATGCCCGGAAGGCGAAGCGTGAGAGGCTGACCCTTATCCGGATCTTCGAGGAGCTGCGGGCCCGCGGATACGACGGCGGTTATGATGCAGTTCGGCGATATGCAGCGTCGTGGAACAGGGAGGAACGGGAGGCGTCTGCGGCCGCCTATGTCCCACTAACCTTCGATCCAGGCGAGGCCTACCAGTTCGACTGGAGCCACGAGATCGTGGTGATCGACGGCGCGACGACCACGGTGAAGGTGGCACATGTCCGCCTGTGTCACAGCCGGATGCTGTTCGTGCGTGCCTACCCCCGCGAGACGCAGGAGATGGTCTTCGACGCCCATGACAAGGCCTTCGCCTTCTTCGGGGGCACCTGCACGCGGGGCATCTACGACAACATGAAGACCGCGGTCGACACGATCTTCGTCGGCCGCGACCGGGCCTACAATCGCCGCTTCCAGCAAATGTGCGGGCACTATCTGGTTGATCCGGTGGCATGCACCCCGGCCTCGGGCTGGGAGAAGGGCCAGGTCGAGAACCAGGTCGGTGTGGTGCGGCGACGGTTCTTCGTGCCTCGGCCGAAGTTCAAGAGCTACGCCGAACTCAATGCCTGGCTCGAGGATCGCTGCGCTGCCTGGGCCAAAGCCAATCCGCACCAGGAGCTTCGGGATCGAACGATCTGGGATGTGTTCCAGGACGAGCGCGCGAGTCTCGTGCCCTACGTCGGTCCGTTCGACGGCTTCCATGCCGTGCCGGCGTCGGTCTCGAAGACCTGTCTCGTCCGGTTCGACAAGAACCGCTACTCCGTGGACGCCCGGGCCGTTGGCCGACCTGTCGAGATCCGTGCCTATGCCGAGCGGGTCGAGTTCTGGCAGGACGGCAAGATCGTGGGGCAGCACGCCCGAGCCTTCGGGCGCGACAAGGCCATCTACGACCCGTTGCACTACATTCCGGTTCTGGCTCGCAAGCCCGGTGCCCTCCGGAATGGCGCGCCCTTCAAGGACTGGGACCTGCCGCCGGCGATCAGGCGCGTGCAGCGCAAGCTTGGCAAGGTGCCTAACGGCGACCGGCAGATGGTCCAGATCCTGAGCATGATCCCGATCGATGGACTGGATGCGGTGGATGCTGCTTGTGCCGAAGCCCTGAACGAAGGGGTTCCCGCGGCCTCGGTCGTCATCAACATCCTGGCCCGCCATCGGGAGCCGACCCCGCCACTGACCATCGATACGCCGGCCGCATTGCGACTGACCTGCGAGCCCCTGGCCGATTGCAAACGCTACGACAGCCTCAGGAGACCCAACCATGGAAAGATCACAGGTGCTGGACGCGATGAGCCAACTGAAGCTCTACGGCATGAAAACCGCCTACGATGAGATCATCACCACGGCGGTAAAGCGTCAGCACGAACCGCAACAGATCGTCGGCGACCTGCTGAATGCCGAGATCAGCGAGAAGCAGGCGCGCTCGATCAAATATCAGATGACCATTGCCAAGTTGCCGCTGGCGAAAGAGGTCGACGAGTTCAGCTTCGAGGAAACCCCGGTCAACGAGACGCTGGTGCGCGATCTGGCCGCCGGCGAGTTCCTCGAACACCAGCGCAATGTCGTGCTGATCGGCGGCACCGGGACCGGCAAATCCCACCTCGCCGTGAGCATCGCACGGGCCTGCATCCGGCGCGGCAAACGGGGGCGCTTCTTCAACGTCGTGGACCTCGTGAACAAGCTCGATGCCGAAGCCCGTGCCGACCGACAGGGGCGCACGGCAGACCTGCTCTGCCGCCTCGACTTCCTGATCCTCGATGAACTCGGCTATCTCCCCTT
>CANMQJ010000091.1 GCA_947500005.1 uncultured Paracoccaceae bacterium
AGCAGGCGAATTTCCCCGTGTTGCAAGTTGACCTCGGCTTTCGCGCCAGCGTCGATGCTGAGACGGTCCGCCAGTCCTTCTCCTCCGTCGAACACTACGTCCTGAAGAGAGCCGACCTCCCGGACAACGATCTCGTCCCGGCCAGGGCCCATGTCGATTTCCTGGGCCCGACCCAGATAAGTGAGAACATCGTCGCCCGCACCCAGCCAGATCCGCACTGCGTTGTCCTCGACGCTGTCGTTGCCATCCGTCCCTGTGCCAAGATGATCTTCCGCGAAATCGGTCAGGTCACTCATTTGCGAAACCTGGGCAACACCCAGCGACTTGAGCACGCGGTCGAAGCCATCATCACCAGCGCGTTCGAAATATTCTTGAACCTCTGGAGCCAGATCGGAACGCTCGAGGACAATGCCGGTGGAATTGGGGCTGTAACCGAGATCGATGCCTTCCTTCAGCCAGTGCTCGAACGGTGTGCTGTATGTGCCGGCCTCGATTGCGTCCCGCACCTCGGGATGGGCCTGGAGATACCAGGCATGCTCGAAGACATGTTTCGGGGCATCGGCCAATACGGAGGGTAGAACCTCAGCAAAATTCAAGGGCATGTTCTGGGGGCCGTAAAGATCATCGTAGTGCTGGCCGGCCGCGTCTCGCACTGAATCCTGAATGTAGTTCGTATAGATAAGCGAGGCACCGACACCGACGGCACCGCCGATGATGATGGCCGGGGCGCCAACAATACCAAGTGCTGCAAGAGCGGCACCACTGGCTAGCGCCGCTCCTGCGGTCACGTCGAATCCCACCACGACATCCCAAGACTGCTGGTACAGTTCCTTGTGCCAGTTGTCCGCTGTCGAGATATCGGTCACGCGCTGACCAAGGTCCAAGGCAGCCAATGCGTTATCGAGATTGTTCCGCAGCAGGCGTTCGACATTCTCGGGGAGATTGGGATCGAAATCAGGGAAGGGAAAATCCTTGAGAGGATCGGAGATTTCCTCCAAGTGTGCGTTTAGCTCGCGCAATTGAAGTTCGTTGAGTGTCCCCGACAGACCCTCGAGGATCGTTTTCATGTCCGACAGCCAGGACATGGCGTCGTCTTCGACGTCATTGTCGAATATCCGCAAAGTGATCGTGTCGCTGAGATTCTCCACCGTGGCAATTCCGTAGACGAGATCCCCGGAAACGTTCGAGTAGAACTCCCCGTTACCTCCCGCCGGCGCGGCCCATTCGACATATCCCGAAACGGTCGCCGTGACCGTTTCCGTGGCTTCCACCAGGTTATCATCTATCGCTGAGACCGAGATGCGCAGCCCGGCTTCCGTCAGTGTCGATGAAACGGTGAAGTCCTGACCTTCGGTAGCGTCTCCCGAATAGGAAACATTTGTAACGTTCCAATCGAGGACCACGGCTTCCGAAAACCCGATATCATCGAAGGTGACTATTTCACTGTTGGATTCGCCTTCGGTCAGTGCGAATTGATACGGCATGACTATTCCCCCTGCTTGTCTTGCCAGCCCGTGAAAATGGTTGGCGAAACACGATCCCCGACGTGCCGACAGGCTTGTTTCCCGAGATGACGGTGCAGCTATCCGTCGCTCTCGGCGGGGTTACCTTGGGTCAACATTCTGTTTTGCCGAGCAAGCAATTGCAAGGTTCGCATATGGCACCAAGCGGCTGTGCGGCGCACTGAGCCGTTCTCTTGCCAATAGCAACACGAC
>CANMQJ010000092.1 GCA_947500005.1 uncultured Paracoccaceae bacterium
TCGAGGTGATCGCCTCGGACGGCACGGAGAGCGTGAGCAGCACGTTCGAGCTGACCATCGACCCGGTGAACGACGCGTCCGAAATCGATGTATCGGCTCAGACACCAACGGTTCACGTCGAGGCGGTTGACGCTGCGCCAGTGTTTCCGGTGCTTGTCGCAGATCAGGTTGCCGTAATTGATGTGGACGGATTGGACTACGATGCTGGCTCGTTCTCAGCTTCGGTGGTCGGTGGCGACGCCAACGACGTGCTCAATCTTGAAGTCAGCGGCGTGGTCACCGTGTCCGGCGGTGGGGTGAGCGTCAACGGGACCCAAGTCGGGTTCGTCAGCGGTCTCGGAAGCGCGAACCTGAGCGTATTGTTTACGGCCGCAGCGCAGGCGGCGGACGTCGAAGCGGTTGTCCAGGCGCTGACATATGCCACGACGGACGATACCCCGCCTGCGTCGCGAGAAATCGCCTTGAACCTTTCTGACGGAGACGGTGCTTCGGCGACGCAGAAAACAGTCACGGTGACAATCGATGACCGGAACGACACGCCAACGCCGGTGGACGACAGTTTCGGCGCATCCGAGGGGTCGTTCGTGTCGACCATCAACCTTCTGACACGCGGCACAGCCGACAGTGATCCAGAAGGCGACACGCTTACCGTTGTCAACATCTCCGACGTTGCGGATGGCTCTGAACCGGCGGGCGAAAGTTCTGCGGTAAGTGCGTCTGCGGGCGTCGTGACCACGGACTGGGGCGCAGAAGTTACCCTGCAGCAGAACGGACAACTGTTCTACAACCTGACATCCAGTACGGCGCGGTTCAACGAGCTCAAGGCCGGGGAAACGGCGACAGACAGCTTTACCTACACCGTCAGCGACGGCAACGGTGGGACCGCAATTGCCACGGTTCAGGTCGAGATTACCGGCACGAATGACGCCATCATCGCCAATGGTGATACCATCATGGCAACCGAAGATACGGCTGCGTCGGTGACAGGAAATATCCTGGACAACGACACTGACGTGGATGTCAACGATACGCGGTCCATCGTGAACGTGACCAACTCGGCGACCGCGAGCGCGATTGCAGTGATTGGCGGGTATCAAATCACGACCGTCGACGGGGTCGTCATTCAACTTGCGACGGATGGAAGCTATTCGCTCACGGCGCCCGACAGTCTGGCTGATGGCCTGACCTACACGGCGAGCTTCCAATACACTGTCCAGGATGGCGGCTCTTCCTCGTCGGTCGCGACCGTGATCGTCGCGGTCACGGGCGACAATGACGCTCCCAATGCCGCCGCCGTGACTCTGGTCGCCTCGGATGAGGACCAGGTCCGGATCATCACCGAAGCCGAGTTGCTTGCAGGAGCAAGCGATCCAGACGCGAATGCCAGCCTGAGCATCACGGATCTGACCCTGACATCGGGCAACGGGCAACTGGTCGACAACTTTGACGGGACTTGGACCTACACGCCGGAACTGAACGACGATGGTGCTGTAACATTTAGCTACACGGTTTCGGATGGCAGCTTGATCGCGACGGGATCCGCTGGCCTCGACCTTTTTCCCGTGAACGACGCGCCGGTGGTGGACGCGGCGCTTGCGGACCAGTCCTCGGACGAGGACACGGCGTTCTCCTTCACGGT
>CANMQJ010000093.1 GCA_947500005.1 uncultured Paracoccaceae bacterium
TGGTGAGCGGCTGTTGCGCGATCTGGATGCACTAATAGCGCTGCCGCTCGTGCCTTATGACGCCTGCGAGAAGGTTAGCACGCGGGCAACGTCAATCTCGATGGTTCGCTATCGGTCCAATGACTACTCGGTGCCGGTGGCCTATGCCCATCATGAAGTCCAGGTCCGTGGATATGTCCATGTGGTCGTGATCGGTTGCGGTCCCGTGGTGATCGCGCGGCATAAGAGGTCCTATGACAAGGCGGACATGATCTACGATCCCATGCACTTCCTGCCCCTGCTGGAGCAGAAAGTAGGCGCTTTGGATCAGGCCGCGCCCCTTCAGGGATGGGACCTGCCAGATGCCTTTGCCACGCTGCACCGGTTGCTTGAGGCCAGGATGGGCAAGCCAGGTAAGCGTGAGTATGTTCAGATCCTGCGTTTGCTGGAAACCTTCGAGATGGACCACGTCCACGGTGCCGTGCGCCAGGCGCTCGATCTTGGCGCTATTGGCTATGATGCCGTGAAGCATCTGGTTCTGTGCAGGATTGAACGGCGACCGCCCAAGCTGGACCTTGATGTCTACCCATTCTTACCCGCCGCTCAGGTCGAGACGACGAAAGCGGCAAGCTACACGGTGCTGATGTCGGAGGCGGCGCCATGACGGACGCGCCTCAGGTTCTGCTCACCCATCACCTCAAGAAGCTGAGATTGCCGACGTTCTTGAGCGAACATGACAAGCTTGCCCGCCAATGCGCCGCCGAAGGCAAAGATCACGTCCAGTACCTGCTGCGGCTGTGCGAACTGGAGCTGATCGAACGCGAACGCCGGATGATCGAGCGACGCATCAAAGCCGCCAAGTTCCCGGCTACCAAAAGCCTGGACAGCTTTGACTTCAAGGCGATCCCGTCGCTGAACAAGATGTTGGTGATGGAACTCGCCCGCTGCGAGTTCGTCACGCGCCGCGAGAACATCATCGCCCTCGGTCCATCAGGCACAGGCAAGACGCACGCGGCCTTGGGATTGGGCTTGGCAGCATGCCAGAAAGGCATGCGCGTCCGCTTCGTCACAGCCGCCGCACTGGTGCATGAACTGATCGAAGCCGTCGATGAACGCCGCCTGCAACGCCTGCAAAAACAACTGGCAGCACAGGACCTTCTGATCATCGACGAACTTGGCTTTGTGCCGTTGTCAAAGACCGGGGCGGAATTGCTGTTCGAAGTAATCAGCCAACGTTATGAGCGTGGATCGATCATCATCACATCAAACCTGCCATTCGATGAATGGACGGAAACGTTCGGTACTGAGCGCCTCACAGGGGCCATCCTCGATAGGCTTACCCACCATGTCCACATTCTTGAGATGAACGGTGAAAGCTTCCGGCTGCGCGAAAGCCGCAAATCCAAAACAAACAACTGATCAGAACTGGCCTGCGGCCAGTGCGCCTTGGCAAGCTTAGCTATGTGAAGAGCACGCGTGCCAAGGCGCGGTATGGCTCAAACCCAGTGGCCCAGTTTTACACCGGTACGTGGCCCCATTTTGCTCCGGGATTGACA
>CANMQJ010000094.1 GCA_947500005.1 uncultured Paracoccaceae bacterium
TGTAGCCGCAAAGCTAAAATGTCACCCATGAGCAATTCAGGAATGTCACTCTCCCTTCCGAGACTGAGGGAGATTGGGCATGGGATGGGTGGTTATGAGCGAGCGCGAGTTGAAGCGCGTGGAGGTTTTGGCGCAGGTCGATGATGGACGGCTGAGCGTCGACAATGCTGCGAACATGCTGGCACTGACGCGTCGGCAGATTTTCCGGCTGCTGAAGCTTTATCGTCAGGATGGCGCGTCGGCGATCCGGCACAAGGCGCGCGGCAAGCCCCCGAACAATCGCATCCACAAAGCCAAACGGGATTACGCGCTGTCGCTGATCAAAGACAACTATCCCGACTTTGGGCCGACCCTGGCGGCGGAGATGCTGGCCGAGCATCATGGGTTCAAGGTGTCGCGCGAGACGGTTCGCAAGTGGATGCAGGAAGACGGTCTTTGGCTCTCGCGCAAACAGCGTCGGACATTTCATCAGCCCAGATTGCGCAGAGAATGCTTTGGCGAGCTCATACAGATTGACGGCTCGGAGCACCGCTGGTTCGAGGATCGGGGCGATCCCTGCACCCTGCTCGTCTTCATCGACGATGCCACCAGCACGCTCATGGAACTGCGCTTCGTCAAGTCAGAGAGCACCTTCAGCTATTTCGAAGCATTGGAGCGCTATCTGACGACGCACGGCCGCCCAGTTGCTTTCTACAGCGACAAGCACACGGTCTTTCGCGTGCCAAAACCCAGCGAGCACATGACCGGCATGACCCAGTTCGGACGCGCTCTGGCAGAGCTGCAGATCGAGATATTGTGCGCCAATACCAGCCAGGCCAAGGGCCGCGTGGAACGTGCGAACCGGACGTTACAGGACCGCCTGGTCAAAGAGTTGCGCATCGCGGGCATCTCGGACATGAAGGCTGCAAATGCCTTCCTTCCTGGCTTCATGGAACGCTATAACGACAGGCTTGCCAAGCCCGCTGCCCGTCCGGATAATTTGCACCGTGCGTTGAACGCCGCACCGGATCGGCTGGCCGAGATCTTCTGTCTGCGCAACAAACGCTATGTCAGCAAGGATCTGACCCTGAAGTACGACCACAAGCGCATCCGGCTGGAGGTCAACGATCTGACGCGCGGTTTGGTCGGTAAATACGCCGACACCTACGAGTTCCCTGACGGGCGCATCCAGGTTCGGCACAATGGCGTTGCCCTGCCCTGCACCATCTTCGATCCGCATCAGCAGCGCGTCACGCACGCGGCGATCACCGACAACAAACACCTCAGCGCAGTGCTGGCCCATATCAAGGCCGAACAGGACAAGGTCGCCGCCAGCGCCGAGGTGCGCCCGGAAAGTGCCAGAAACGGATACCAGAAGAACGGACGCCGCAACAACGGCTGGAACACCCTCGCAGACCGCAAGCGAAACGCGGCCAGCAAAGCCAGCCAGGGCTGCGATAATTGAGGTCTCCGCCCTGTCAGGCTTTGCTCCCCTCAGCGCATTTGGTGACACTTCTGCTTTGCAGACCGGGTGACATTTCTACTTGGTTGCAACA
>CANMQJ010000095.1 GCA_947500005.1 uncultured Paracoccaceae bacterium
TCCACCAACACCCTCGAATTCCGACAGGCCATCAACCCCAACTTCACATGGGCCATAACCGAAATCGAGATATCGGCCATGACCATCTGAGCGGAAGGGGAAAGACCTGACGGGATGGCACTCTGCCCCACGACACCGCAGGAGCCCTGACGGAGAAATCCATAGGGTGCCACGAAGAGCCGTCAGAACTGGTGCCTTCCGTTTTGCTGCCAGTTGCGACTGGGCCGCTTCACCTCTAAAGACATCATTCTGGTACAATGTTTCAATGACTTAAGGGGAAGAGAAGGCTCGACGGCATTGCCAAATTGTTTGCCCGCCGACTTTCGCTTAAGCGATCAGGATGAAGATGTTGCCCACGATGCCGCGCCTGAAAGGCTACCGTTTCCCTCGCGAGATCGTCGCCCATGCCGTCTTGGCCTACCATCGTTTCGCGTTGAGCACGGCGGATGTCGAGGATCTGCTGGCCGAGCGTGGCGTGATGGTCAGCCGTGAAACCATCCGACAGTGGGTAAACCGGTTTGGCCACAATTTCACCCACTGCATCAAGCGCGACAGTCCAAGCCGCAGTGACAAGTGGCACCTGGATGAAGTCCTCGTTCCGATCAATGGCGTGAAGGAGAGTCTGAAAAACCTCGCGCTCTGAGCGTGCTGGGATAGACTGGGCGGGACGAAGAAGGATGCCCGCCGATGCCCAAACAGCCAGCCTTTCCCGGCCTCCGCCACGCGGTGAAGAAGAAGCAGACGCGGCGTCAGAAGTTCCTGGCCGAGATGGAGGAGGTGGTGCCTTGGACGCGGTTGCTGGCCCTGATCGAACCGCATTACCCGAAAAAGGCCGCGGGTCGTCATCACCGACAAGCTGCGCAGCTATACCAAACCGATCCGCCATCTTGTACCCGGCGCGGACCACCAAGCGCACAATGGGCTCAACAATCAGATTGAAGGGGCCCACAGGCCGACCCGAAAACGAGGGAAACTCATGGGGCGTTTCAAGTCACCCGGACAGGCGCGGAGATTTCTGGCCGCACATGACCAGATCAACGCGATCTTCCGGCCCCGCCGCTATCGTCTCACCGCCAAATCCTATCGCCACGCCAGAGCTGAAGCCCTCGATATTTGGAGCGCCTACACACTCGAAATGACCGCCTGACGGGCAGCAGTCAGGCCGAATTCGGGCGGGTCCAAATAAGTTGGCAATGCCGAGCGCAAGCATGGCCGGCCGGAGGAGGTCGTGACCGACCGGCTCCGCTCGTATGGAGCAGCTCTTCGCGATTTAGGTGCGGAGGGACGGGAGCGTAGGAGACGCTGGAAAAACAACAGGGCGGAAAACTCACACCTGCCGTTTCGACGACGAGAACGGGCGATGCTCCGGTTCCGTCGGAAGCGAAATCTTCAGAAGTTGGCCGCCGTCCATGCCTCCATCTTAAACCATTTCTACCAGGAACGCAGCCTCTTAGGTGTTTAGTCCCGGCATCTGGTGGATCGGATCGAGGATGAATCGATCCGGGTCTGATGTCCAGATTTTG
>CANMQJ010000096.1 GCA_947500005.1 uncultured Paracoccaceae bacterium
GCCCGCAATCTTGCCTCGGTCGCCCGCGCCAAGCGTGTCGCTGAGGCTGTCGATCGCCGGCTGCATCGCTGCCAGTGACCCGAGGTCGGTGAACACTGGCTGCGTGCCGGGGCGCAGTACCACCGCGCCGACGTGCTGTCCCTCGGCCCAACTACGCACCTCGAAGTCGTACGGCGTGAAGACCGTGTAGTCAATCAGGACCGCACCCTCGGGAAGCGCCGCCGCGACCTCTCCGGCAGTCACGTCCCGCGGTGCGCGGTAGGTCGGATCGGCCAGCGCCAAGTCCCTCTCAAGCCCGTCGACGCGCGCCGCAACGGTCTGAAAAATCTGATCAGCTCCGTCTGCGACGTTGCTTGATGACATGCGTCGGAAAGCGGCAGCGAGATCCTTGCGCGCGATCAAGAGATCCGCCGCAATCCGCCGCACCTCCTCGATCTCGGCCGATCGGGCAAGCCGAAGGAGCGCCGCCTCCCGTTCTCCCAACAACCCCTTACGGTTCAGGACCACCAGAGCAGCCAGCTCCGCCGTCTCCGCCCTTGGTGCGTAGTCGGCCAAGGCGAGAGCCAGTGCGTTTGACGAATCTGCCTGCTCTATAGCGGTGAGCCGCCGGTCTGCACCGAGTGCCGAATCCGCCTCTTGCTCGGCCCAAACGCGGGAAGCCAATACGGCATCTCGAAGTGTATAGGCTCCTTGAACCGGCTCCGACGAACTGACCTCGAAAACCGCAAGATTACGCATCGCAAATATTGTGTCTGGATGCTCAGGCCCTAGCGCCGCCGATGTTCGAGCCGCCGCCTCGCGGAACAACTGCTCGGCTTCCTGCTTGGTTCCAGCCTGGGCGACCAGTTGTGCAAGCGAAACTAGTGTCCGCAGCCTTATTGGGTAGTCGTCCCCTCTGAGGCGTCTAAATGCGTCTTCTAGCTGCCGAAGGAGGTCAATAGCTGCCGACTCATTACCCATCCCCACGAGCGCAACTGCGAGGCTATTCATCGTTGAGAGCGTCGTTTCATGATCTTGCCCAAGCCGTTCCAGGGATGCACCTAGAGCTCTGTCTAGTATTTGCTCGGCTTCAGCGTACAATCCATTTCCAACCAGCGCCGCACCAAGTGCACTGCGCATCATTAAGGAGTACTCGTGATCTTCCCCTAATAAGTCTTCTGAGAAATCCAACGCCTCGCGAAAACGATCTTCGGCCAGATCGTGTTCGTTCATTTCGGTGTACAGCGTACCAAGGTTAAGCAACACCGATATCTGATTGAGGCTTTGACTTCCATACTCCTTTTTCACCCTATCAAGTGACTCGAGTAGCGCTTCTTCTGCAAGCGAAAACTCCCCTAGGGTCAGGACTCATAGCCAGTAGATGACGATAGCAGCGAGGGCGATTGCTGACAGGAAAACCTTCGGGCACCT
>CANMQJ010000097.1 GCA_947500005.1 uncultured Paracoccaceae bacterium
GAGAAACGCGCGAAAGTTGGTGATGCCCTGAGGGGCGGCATAACATGGCGGTGTTCAGACGCCGTCAATTCTCTGCAGAGAAAGGGTTATGCCACATGCCAGAGACTATCATCGCCACACTGCCTGATCCATCCGGATTTTCCCCGGACCCATTGACCGATGTCATCCGGGATGGGGCCCGCAAGCTGATCGAACAGGCGATCGAAGCGGAACTGGCCGCGCTGATGGCCTCATTCGCCAAAGACAAGCTCGAAGATGGCCGCGCCAGGTTGGTCCGGCACGGACATCTGCCGGAGCGTGAGATCTTGACCGGCGTGGGCCCAGTGCCGGTGAAAGTGCCGCGCGTTCGGGATCGCGGAGTTGGAAAGGACAAGATCACCTTCTCGCCCAGCATCGTGCCGCGCTATTTGCGAAAAACGAGATCGGTCGAGGAACTGCTGCCGTGGCTTTACCTCAAGGGTGTGTCGACCGGCGATTTCAGCGAAGCCCTTGCCGCTTTGCTCGGCCCGAATGCCAAGGGCCTGTCCGCCAAGACGATCACACGGCTGAAGACCGATTGGTGGAAGGACTACGAGGCCTGGCAGAAACGCGATCTCAGCAACCGGCGCTTTCTGTATGTCTGGGCGGATGGCGTCTATTTCAAACCGCGGATGGCAGAGGAAAAACAATGCGTTCTGGTGATTGTCGGTGCCGACGAATATGGTCGCAAGGAATTGCTGGCCATGACCGACGGCTTCCGCGAAAGCACCGAGAGCTGGCGTGAAGTATTGCTTGATCTCAAGCGGCGCGGCCTGAAACAGGACCCCAAGCTGGCTGTCGGTGACGGTGCCTTGGGGTTCTGGACGGCCCTGCGAGAGGTGTTCGCCTCGACACGGGAACAACGCTGCTGGGTCCACAAGACCATGAATGTGGTCAATGCGCTGCCCAAATCCATACAGGCCAAGGCCAAGGGCCATTTGCACGACATCTGGCAGGCAGAAACCCACGCCGAGGCTGAGGTCGCTTTCGATTTCTTCGTCGAAACCTACGGTGTGAAATGGGACAAGGCGGTCGCCAAACTGGTCAAGGACAGGGACCCGCTTCTGACCTTCTACGACTACCCGGCCGAACACTGGAAACACATTCGGACGTCAAACCCGATAGAAAGCACCTTTGCAACCGTCAGGCATCGGACGAAACGCACCAAAGGGTGCCTCAGCCGCAAGACCGGGCTGGCCATGGCGTTCAAGCTGATGATGTCCGCGCAGACCAAATGGCGCAAACTCGACGGCCAAAACCGCCTGCCCGAGATTATCCAAGGCATTGAGTTCCGCGACGGCCTCCGCCAAATTCAAACTGCCGCCTGATCAAGCGTCACCAACTTTTGCGCATATCTC
>CANMQJ010000098.1 GCA_947500005.1 uncultured Paracoccaceae bacterium
CCGTCCTCCTTTGTGGATCATCGCAGACCCACCTTGGCACATTGATGCCGTCGGGGGGCGGTCACACCATCAAAGCCGCTTACAGGTCCCAGATGATTGGCTCGATCGCCTCGCCTTCCGCACTGGGCAATTCCAGCCTCAGTTCGTCGAGCGCACTCACAGAGCGGATTTCGGCGAATTCGTGCTCCGGCGCACTCTCCGTTTCACGATAGACGATAGTCACGGTCTGGACGCCATCACCGAGACCGTCACCGGGCTGGAGGTCGATCCGCAGGTAGAAATCGTCCCGGTCCCAGCGGTCGCCATCCACGATCAGCCGGTCGCCCTCGTCGGCATCGAAGTAATGAACGATCATGTGGCCGCGCGGTGTCAGCAGGAACGTGTCTGCCCTCGCCCCACCATTGGCCCGGTTGTACCCGGTATCGCCGTAGATGACGTCGTCGCCATCGCCGCCCGAAAACAGGTCTTCTCCGCGTCCGCCCGAGAGCACGTCATCGCCATCGCCGCCGCCGATGCTGTCATTGCCGTCGCCGCCCTGGACCATGTCGTTCCCCGCCTGACCGCCAACGACATCGTCGCCGCGCGCGCCCGCTATCGTGTCGTCGCCGTCACGACCGTTCACGGTGTCATCATAGTATTCCGAGCAAATGTAACCTGCCGGGCCGCCTCCACAGGAGGACGTGTAGCGAGACGGCGTGTTGCTCCAAGCTTCGATGATTGCGTCATTTCCAGTTCCGCCATCTATGTAATCGCCGTGATCTCCGCCTTCGATGATGTCATTGCCAGCGCCGCCTTCGACACGGTCCCGATTGGCACCTGCGGCCAACGTGTCATTTCCGGCTCCGCCATCGATACGGTCCTGATTGGCCCCACCGCGAATGATGTCGTTACCGGCATCGCCGTGAAGGCTGTCGGTGGCACGGTAGCGTTGGTCGCCATCTCCGCCTTCCAGAGTGTCATCACCGTCGCCTCCTCGAATGAGGTCCCGACCCGCTCCCCCGACCAAGGAGTCGTTCCCCTCATCGCCGCTTAGCTGATCGTCTCCGGTTCCGCCGATGATTGTATCGTCCCCTTGACCCCCCGCCACGATCAGAGGTTCGGTCAGGTAACTGCCGGAGATACGATCTGCCTCATCGGTAGCTTCGGACGCGACAAGCGGTTGGACGATCCCATCGATGATACGAAACTGCCATACGCCCTGAACCCCTGTGTTGCCGGTTACGTTTTCCAAGTCGAGAAGATGCTCTTGAATTTCGGAGTCAAAAACCGTGTCCGCACGATGGTCTTCACCTAGCTGTCACATCCCGCGTGATTATGCGGTCGCTTCTTGAAGAGTTCTGGTTTCTGGCGATGCCAGTCCTTGAGCGC
>CANMQJ010000099.1 GCA_947500005.1 uncultured Paracoccaceae bacterium
GTGCTGGAGCGGGGCTTCGGCAGCCGGTTCGGGACCAATCCGAACAAGCCGGGCGAGGCGAGCTTCGCCTTCGAGACCACCAGCGGCGCGCATGACATGGTGCTGGAGCTGGGCGGGTTCGACATCGACACCGGAGGCGAGGTCGAGGTGCTGGTCAACGGCGTGTCGCTGGGCAATCTCGCCCCCGGGGCGAACGAGGCCACGACGGATTACACCCTCACCATCCCGGCCGCGGCGCTGGAGGCGGGCTACAACCTGGTGACCTTCCGCCAGCTGATCAACCCGAACTTCACCTGGGGCGTCGAAAGCCTGCGGGTCTCCACCCCGGCCGATCTCGCGCTGACCCGCGGCCTGGCCGATCCCACGGTGCTGGGCAACCTGGTGGGCGCGGCCAGCGACATCACCGATGGCCGCGCGCTGGTGAGCTTCACCGGCACCGGGCATGACCTGCAGCTCGACCTGCAGGGGATCGACATCGATTTCGGCGGCGACGAGGTGGAGGTCTTCCTCAACGGCAGCTCGCTGGGCATGCTGGCCGAGACCCCCAACGATGGCAGCGGGCCGTCGAGCTTCACGATCCCGGCCGCGCAGCAACTGGCGGGCGAGAACCTGTTGCGCTTCGAGCAGATCCGCAACGACAGTTTCAAATGGGGCATCAGCGATCTGCACCTCGCGGCCCCCACCGATTTCGACCTGACCCCCGGCACGCTGGAGAGCGGCGAATTCGGCAACAATTTCAACGGCGCCTCGGATGGTGACGGGGTCGTCACGGGCGGCTTCCAGGGCACCGGCGGCGACCTGGTGGTGAGCCTTGCGGGCTTCGACATCGATTTCGACGGCGAGGTCGCGCTGCGCCTGAACGGCGAGACCCTGGCCGAGCTGCCCGCGGGCGCCAACCTGGCCGAGACGCCCTATCGCTTCGCCATCGACGCGGCCGCGCAGGCGGATGAGCAGAACCTGCTCCAGGCTGTGCAGCTGGGCAACCCCAACTGGGCCTGGGGCATCACCGATATCGAGATCGCGGCGCCCGATGTCGCGCTGGTCACCGGCGCGACCGAGACGGGGGAGTATGGCAACGATTTCAACGGCGCCACCGCCCCCGGCGGCGAGGTCACGATGACCTTCGCCGGCACGGGCGCGGCCGCGGGCGTGCCGATGCGGCTGGAGGTGGCGGGCTTCGACATCGATTTCGCCGACGAGGTCGAGGTCCGGCTCAACAGCACCGTGCTGGGCAATCTCGACATCACGCCCAACGACGGCACCGGGGTGAGCGGCTTCGACCTGCCCGAGGCCGCGCTGCTGGCGGGCGAGAACGTGCTGACCTTCGAGCAGATGCGCAACGACAGCTTCAAATGGGGCGTGACGG
>CANMQJ010000100.1 GCA_947500005.1 uncultured Paracoccaceae bacterium
TCTGAACCGCGCCGGGTTTGCCGGAGGCTCCGACTCTTGAGTAGGATGGAGCATCATGAGCAAGACGACGAACAAGTATTCCCCCGAAGTGCGCGAGCGAGCCGTTCGCCTGGTTCTGGACAATCCCGGGCAGCATGAGAGCCGGTGGGCGGCGATCGTGTCGGTATCGGCGAAGATTGGGTGTGCAGCGAACACGCTGAATGACTGGGTCAAGAAGTCGGAAGTCGATCGTGGCGATCGCGCCGGTGTCACGTCGGAGATGGCCGAGAAGGTGAAGGCCTTGGAGCGCGAGAACCGCGAGTTGAAGCAGGCCAACGAGATCCTTCGCAAGGCGTCGGCGTATTTTGCCCAGGCGGAGCTCGACCGCCGGTCCAGGACATGATCGCCTTCATCGACGATCACCGTGGAGAACTCGGGGTCGAGCCGATCTGCAAGCACCTGCCGATCGCCCCGTCCACCTACTACGATCACCTGGCCAGGCGGGCGAACCCCGATCTGCGTTCGGGTCGGGCCAAGCGCGATGCCGTTCTGCGCCCCGAGATCGAGCGGGTGTTCGAGGAGAACTACAAGGTCTACGGGGTTCGCAAGGTCTGGCGGCAGTTGGGCCGTGAGGGGTTCGATGTGGCCAGATGCACGGTTGCCCGGCTGATGAAGGATCTGGGCCTGGAAGGCGTCATTCGCGGTAAGAAAGCCAGGACGACAATACCTGACAAGTCGCAGCCATGCCCGCTGGACAAGGTGAACCGCCAGTTCCGGGTGCCTGCGCCGGACATGCTCTGGGTCAGCGATTTCACCTATGTCGCTACCTGGCAGGGCTTCGTTTACGTGGCATTCGTGATTGACGCCTTTGCCCGACGCATCGTCGGCTGGCGGGTCAGTCGGACGGCCCATGCCGGGTTTGTGCTGGACGCCCTCGAACAGGCCGTTCATCAGCGCCAGCCGGGATCAGGACTGGTGCACCACTCGGATCGCGGGTCGCAATACTTGTCGATCAAATACACCGAGCGTCTGGCCGAGGCGGGCATCGAACCCTCGGTAGGCAGTGTCGGTGACTCGTATGACAATGCTTTGGCCGAAACGATCAATGGCCTCTTCAAGGCCGAGGTCATTCATCGCCGTGGCCCATGGCGCGGCTTCGACGCCGTGGAATATGCCACCCTCGAATGGGTCGACTGGTTCAACAATCGCCGCCTGCTGGAACCCATCGGAAACATCCCGCCAGCAGAGGCCGAAGCAAACTACCACGCAGCTCTGGAAACTCAGACCATGGCTGCGTAACTTAAATCAACCAGCCTCCGGCAAACCCGGCGCGGTTCAG
>CANMQJ010000101.1 GCA_947500005.1 uncultured Paracoccaceae bacterium
ACAAAGCCGCCACCGGCCAGCCCGGCCGCCTGCGCAAAGGCCGAGGCGTCGTCGTTTCCAGGTGAAAAGACCGCGCCTTGGGGTGTCACGAATTCCATTTCCATAAACTCCTTTGTTTACATTGATTTACCTGAAGGCGGCCTGACACCCTTCCAGCGTCCGCCCTGCCGGCATCGCTTATGACATGAGGTCGAATACATCCCCACCGAGCATCAGGTTGATGCTGGACTGCCCTTCGCCATCGACCAGCGCCCACATGATCTGGCCCGTCGGGCGATAGATCACGAAAGCCTCCTGCACACTGTCATCTCCGGAGCGTTCCCCGTCTGGCGTGGCAGTATGCGCGAGGTTGATCTGGAACTGATCCGCCGTCGCGGCTTGACCGAAGACCAACGCGTCGCCTTCGGCCGCGTCGTAATCCTGCACCCAGTCCGATCCGTGATCGGCCACGCCGAGGTGGAAGAACCGGTCCGCACCATCACCGCCGTTGATCCGGTCATGGCCGAAGCCGCCATTCACGAAATCGTCGCCGTCGCCGCCGAACACCAGGTCCGACAGCGCCCCGCCAGTGACGACATCGTCGCCCTCCTGGCCTTGCAACTCGTCCGCGCCAAAGCCGCCCGCCAGCGTGTCGTTGCCAGCCTGGCCAAAGATCTGGTCGTTGCCGCCACCACCCTCGGCCCGGTCGTCGCCCGCACCGGCGTAGATCACGTCGCGCTGGTCGGCCTCGTGCCCGTCGGGGCCACCGGTGATCCGGTCGTTGCCTTCGCCACCGTTGAGGGTGTCGGCACCGATACCGCCGTCGAGCGTGTCATGGTCCTCGAACCCGCGCAGGATGTCGTTGCCGGCCAAGCCCAGGATCTCGTCCGTCGCTTCGGTGCCCTCCAGCGTGTCGGGGCCGGGGGTACCGGTGATCGGACCCGCGGGCGGACCCACCATCGTGTCGGTGATCGTGCCTGTTGCGCTGTCCGTGCCCAGGACAAGACCGGCGGCGTCACCGGTCAGGGCGATCCGGTAGCCCTCGGGCACCTCGGCGAGCGCGTCTCCGGCGACATCCAGCTCGATCCGGCGGATATTCGCGGGCGCGTCGGTCTCGTGCTGGAAACGCTGTTCATACGGACCGTCTGCATTGTCTCTGGTGATCTCGGCCACGTCGAAGGATACCGTTCCCGAGAGCGCCGTCCCGGGGGAGAAATCGGCGGCCGA
>CANMQJ010000102.1 GCA_947500005.1 uncultured Paracoccaceae bacterium
TCGCCGCCCTCCAGCGTGTCGTTGCCGCCCCTCCCGATGAGCGCGTCATCGCCGTCAAGGCCCAGTATGACCTCTGCCTCATCAGTCCCGGTGAGGCGGTTGTCACCCTCGTCGCCCATGATCGGCTCGGGGGGCGAGAACTCGGTGATGAACCGTTGCAGTTCGGCGAAGGGTGTCGTGGCAGGAATGTTGAGCGTCTTGGTCCAGCCGATGATGACGCTGCCATTGGCCAGCGCAGCGATGGTGGGCCCGTCCTGATTGCCCACCGGATCGGTATTGGCGCGGAATTCGTCGCCCAGCGGCTGCCCGTCCGGCCCGATGCGCCTTGCATAGATCTCGGGACCTTCGCCATCGCGATTGTTGGCGCGTTCGACCCAGACCACGACCGCGCCGCCATCGGGCAGGCGCGCAAGCTCGGGCCGGACCTGCGCGCCACCATCGAACTGGCTGATCTCGATGCGTGCGCCCTGCTGTGCCCCGCCAGGGTTCAGGACATAGCCGAAGATCTCGGCACTGGTATCATCGACCAAAAGCAGGTTCCCGTCCGGCAAGGGCGCTACCGCGCTTGAACTGCCCGTCGAGGTCGTGGTGATCTGCGACCCCGCGGCCAAACCGTCATCGCCATAGCGGCTCAGCACGATACGACCCTGCGCGCTGGAGGCATAGCTGACCCAGACGCCGCCCTCGCCGTCCTCGTAGACCCGCGGCTCGCGCCCGGCGCCAAGGTTGACCGCTTCGCCGCGCGGCGCTCCCTGCGAGTCGAAGACTTGCAACGCCACATCGTTTTCACTGCGCCCGACCAGCGCGAAACCGCTCGCGGTAGGTGCCAGGAACGGAGCGAAATTGTCGTTGCCATCCATGCCGAACGCGTCGATCACCCCGCTGCGCACCGTCCCGTCCGCATTGAACACCTGAAGCAGGACCGGTATCTCGGCGCGGATGCCGCGAGGAGTCCCCTGCCAGGCCACGACAAAGCCCCCATCGTTCAGCCCGGCGATGCGCAGATTGTCGATCTGCTCGTCGAGCCCAACTCGGCTTATCGTGACCGGATCTCCCTGTTCGATCCCGAAATCCGAATACCGCTGCAACAGTACCGTGTCGCGTGTGTTGTTCACCTCTCCAGC
>CANMQJ010000103.1 GCA_947500005.1 uncultured Paracoccaceae bacterium
TCCCGCCGGGGGCAGATCACCGAGCGCACAAAGGCTTGAACAACCGCATCGAAGGATCGCACCGCCCGACCAGGATCTGCGCGGCTTCTGCCGCTTCGTAGGCGTCCTTCCAGACCCAGGCACCGCTGGTGTCGCTGGTGCCAAAGGTATCTTCCATCGCGGCCCGCAGGGCGGCAGCGTCGATGGACCTGCCTGCCTCGAACAGGGGGACGAGGGTTCTCGCAGCCTGCATCAGGTGTTGGGCGAAACCCGAGGCCTCGTGTCGGGCAGGGGCTTCGGGCTCAGTTGCAAGCTGGACGGAATGGGGGTGAGCGTTCATCGGCAATCTCCGGGGTTGAGGGGTGGCCCCAAGTCCCGCGCGCACTCTCTCACCCGGGAGGGGTCACCCCTCCCACCCTGCCTCTCACTCTTTCAAGGCAATGAATCGATGCGTGTTTGTCCGATGTCAGGACGGCCACAGATGGCGCGGCACATCCATGGATTGATGCAAGACCCGGATCACGAATATCCTGTCCGGGTCCACCTTGTAGAACACGAGGTGCCGGCCCGTGATCAGTTTGCGCGCACCCTGCAAAAGATCGGAACAGTCCGACCCCATTTGAGGATTGGCTATCAGCCCCTGCAAGGCACGATCGATGTCGTCGAGATAGCGGTCTGCCTGCGCCTCGCCCCATTGTCGGTCTGTCTCGACCCAGATGTCGACGAGGTCGGATTTTGCTGCCTGGGAAAGATGAATGTCACGCATCAGAAGCGCCGGAGCGGCTCCTCGCTTCGCGCTTGATTTCATCCATATCCAGCGGACCGGCATCGCCGGATTGCTTGCCCTCCATCAACGCAACGCGAAGCCGCGCCCGCTGACCTTCCTGCTCCTCCATCAGGCGCAAAGAGGCACGGATCAACTCGCTAGTCGACCCGTAGCGGCCCTCCTTCAGCATCAGGGCGATAAATTCGTCCCAATGGGGGCCAAGTGTGACGCTGGTGCTTGCCATGCTTATCTCCAGAATACGCATGAATAAGATATATGAGTATTTCGGGCATTTCAACTCGGGGGTGGGCTTGCGCCCCGCGCGGCCGCGCCGGGTACGCGTGTCTCTCGCAGGG
>CANMQJ010000104.1 GCA_947500005.1 uncultured Paracoccaceae bacterium
GGCGGCGCCGGTCAATACCGCGCGGCATCCCCGCGCCTATTCCCTGGCTATCGAAACCCAAGCCAGGGAGAGCCCCCATGAAAGACCAACCGATCCTTGTCATCGGCGCGACCGGCAAGACCGGAAGCCGCGTCGCCAGCCGCCTCGAGGCGCGCGGCCTGCCCGTGCGCCGCGGCTCGCGCAGTTCCGCGACACCCTTCGACTGGGAGGCGCCGGAAACATGGGCGCCGGCCCTGCGTGGGGCCCGGGCGGCCTATGTCACCTACTTCCCCGACCTCGCCTTCCCCGGCGCCGTGGAAAAGCTCGAGTCCCTCTGCGAGACGGCCCGCGACGTGGATGTCGAGCATCTCGTGCTGCTCTCCGGCCGGGGCGAGCATCATGCACGCCTGGGCGAGGACGTGGTCCGCAACTCCGGCCTCGATTTCACCATCGTCCGGGCTGCGTGGTTCGCGCAGAACTTCTCCGAAGGCTACCTGCGCGATCCGGTCCTGGCCGGTGTCCTTCCGATGCCCGGCGGCGATATCGCCGAGCCCATCATAGACATCGACGACATTGCCGATGTCGCCGTCGCGGCGGTGACCGAAGAGGGACACAAAGGCCAACTCTACGAGGTGACCGGCCCGCGGCTGATGTCCTTCGCGGACATGGCGGGGGAGCTTTCGCGGGCGACCGGACGCGAGATCCGGCATGTCCCGATCAGCTTCGAGGAATTCCACGCGAACGTCGCACAGGCTGGCGGCACCTTCGTCGCCGACGTCTTCACCGTCATCGCGCGCGAAACGCTGGACGGGCGCAATGCCCACACCGCGGACGGCGTGATGCGCGCGCTCGGCCGTGGCCCGCGCGACTTCGCGGATTTCGCCCGGGACGCCGCGCAAACTGGCACATGGACAAGCGCCGCCTGACACAACCCTATGAAAGGACCATGACATGAAGCCCACCACATTGGAAAAGATCGCGCTCGGTATCTCCGGCCTCACCGCGCTCACCATCGGCGCTTTCATCCTGTTCGCGCCGCACGCCTTCTATGCCGGCTACGGCATCACGCTTGGCAAAGACGCCAACCTGCTGAGCGAATTGCGCGCCCC
>CANMQJ010000105.1 GCA_947500005.1 uncultured Paracoccaceae bacterium
CGAATCTCGCGCAGGATCGATCTTGCTATGAACAACGCAGTCCGGCGAGGGTCTATGTGACCGTCCGGGATAGGACAAATAGGAAGTAAGAAGATGATGCGTGGATACAAAACCAGCGATACCGATGCGTTGATCTCAATCTGGGATAAAGCAGAGCCACTCGCGCACCCATTCTTGGCGGATGAAGTCAGGGACCAGGTGCGTAGAGACACGGTTAACATCTATCTGCCAAACGCCGAAACATGGGTTCTGGAAAACGATGGCACGCCGGTCGGTTTTATTGCAATGATCGGCACGGAAATTAGAGGCTTATTCCTCGACCCGTCTGAACAAGGCAAAGGCCTGGGGCGTCAAATGGTTGACCATGTTGTCGCCATCAAAGGTCCGCTGACCGTCGAGGTCTTCAAAGACAACAAGATCGGTCTGCCGTTCTATGAGCGATACGGCTTTGTGGTGACCGGCGAAGGCGTGTTCGACGCCAGCGGCGACGAAACCTTCAAGATGGCTATGCCCGATTCCTGATAATCACTTGGGAGGCGCTGATCATCAGCGCCTTCCAACAACGGTGCCCGCCGCAAGGAGACCTGAACTGTTGTTGATCCAACATGATTAGTCGAAGAAGCGGTGGTATAGCGACGACCAGGCTTTTGTTTGGCCAGCAGGAAGATCAATGATCACTTTGCCCCTCGTTTGGCTCGTAAGTGTTCTGACGACAATCACAGCGTTTGCATTGGCGCAGGATACCCGCATGCCCTTTCAAGCGCGCCTTTTTCTGTGCGTTTTTCTTCTGACCTTGGCGAGCATCGGCCTGCTGCTCGGGCTCCGACTTTCATTTGACGTGCCCTGGGCCGCATGGCTCCAGCCGTTGGTGGCCGTGATGGTCGCACCTTCGGCCTATCTCGGCTTCTCGGCTCTGACCCAAGACCTGGGGTTGAACTGGCGCAAGAGGCTCCTTTTGAGTGCGGCGCCAGTCGCCGTCGCGCAACTGGCAATACTGGCAAACAGAGGTGTTTCCAGAAATCTGAACAGCCGGGATAAGTGGATTTTCCGCGCAACGGCGGCATGACGCTGCGAGCGAGGAGAAGACC
>CANMQJ010000106.1 GCA_947500005.1 uncultured Paracoccaceae bacterium
CGGTGTCGATCGAGCCGGACAGTCCCGATCCGTCAGAGGAGACCGACCGGACCGGTGGCGTCATCACGATCGAGATCGGCAACGAGCTGGTGCTGCGGGTGTCGGGCGATGTTCCGGCGGCGCGAGCGGCCGAGATGGTGCGTGCGCTGCGCGGTGCGCCGTGATCGTCGCCGGCCAGCGCCTGCCGATCCTGATCGCGACGCGGCCCGTGGACTTCCGCTGCGGTCACCAGGGGCTGGCGCTGAAGGTGCAGACCGAATTGAAGCTCGATCCGCATTCCGGGGTGACGGTGGTGTTCCGCTCGAAGCGCGGTGACAGGTTGAAGATCCTCGTGTGGGACGGAAGCGGGATGGTGCTGATCTACAAGGTCCTGGAACAGGGCGGCTTCGCCTGGCCAAGGGTTCAGGACGGGGTGATGCGGCTGTCGCGGGCGCAGTTCGAGGCTCTGTTCGAGGGTCTGGACTGGCGCCGGGTGATCGCGCAGCGGGTGACGGCGCCAACTGCGGCAGGATGACTCAGGCGCTGTTTCCAGCGTTGTTTTGTTGGGCTTTTCTGCGTGGTTCGGGTAGCAAGGGCCATGTCGCAGCCCTTCGATCTGAGCCAGTTCCCGGACCTGCCTCCTGAGGTGGTGATGGCCTTTGCCGCCCAGCAAGCGGCACTGGAGACAGCCCGGTTCGAGGCGGCTGTCGAGCGCGCGACACGCCAGCACGAGCAGGCGGTGGTGGCCGAGAAGGACGCCTTCATCACCGACCTGAAGAAGCTGATCGAGAAGCTGGAAGGCCAGGTTCAGGACTACAGGCGCACGAAGTTCGGGCCGAAGTCCGAGAAGCTTGACCCGGCACAGCTGGAACTGGCGCTGGAGGATCTGGAAACCGCCATCACTGAGACTCAGACGCAGATCGTCGCCGTCGAGGAGAAGATCGCGGCCAGCGAGCCGGACCCCGAGAAACGCAAGCCACGCGCGCCGCGCAAGGCCCGGGCGCTGCCGGAACATCTGCCGCGCGTGGAACGCCTGGTCGAACCCGACAGCATCGTCTGTCCTTGCGGTTGCGGCGACATGGTCCGGAT
>CANMQJ010000107.1 GCA_947500005.1 uncultured Paracoccaceae bacterium
GGCTCTGTTGCACAAAGCCCTTTGGGGATTCACCTCGTGAATCCAGCGTGATAGCTGGATGGCATGAGCAGACCGACACCCCCGACTTATAAGATCAAGAACTGGCGGGCCTACAACGAAGCGCTCAAGCGCCGGGGCTCGCTGACGATCTGGTTCGATCCCGAGATGACGTGGGAGGCCAGGCCGACGGGCAAGCGGGGCCGGCAGCCCACTTACAGCGACGCCGCCATCCAGACCTGCCTGACGATGAAAGTCCTGTTCGGCATGGCGCTCCGGCAGACGACGGGCTTTGTCGAAAGCCTTCTGCAGTTGAGCGGGCTGGACTGGTCGGTGCCGAATTTCAGCACGCTTTCACGCCGCCAGAAGACCCTCACCGTAAACATCCCGTATCGAGGATCGGAGGGGCCGTTGCACCTCTTGATCGACAGCACCGGGATCAAGGTTGAGGGTGAAGGCGAGTGGAATGCCCGCAAGCATGGCGGCGCCAAACGCCGCATCTGGCGCAAGGTTCACCTCGGGATCGATGAGAAAACACTGGAAATCCGGGCGGTCGAGTTCACCAGCAGCGATATCGGCGATGCGCCCATGCTGCCGGAGTTGCTCGGCCAGATCCCGCCCGATCAAGAGATCGGCAACGTCACCGCAGACGGGGCCTATGATACGCGCAAGTGTCACGACGCCATCGCCGATCGCGGGGCCTATGCCGTCATACCGCCTCGCAAGAATGCCAAGTTCTGGAAGCCCGAAAGCGCGGGCGCCATTGCCCGCAACGAGGCCCTTCGCGCATCGAAACGCCTGGGCCGGAAGATCTGGCGGAAATGGAGCGGCTACCATCGCCGAAGTCGCGCCGAGATCAAGATGCACTGCATGAAGCTGCTGGGCCAACGCCTCATGGCGCGAGAGCCCGACCGCCAGGTCGCCGAGCTTCAGATCCGTGTCGCCGTCATGAACGGCTTCACCGCGCTCGGCATACCCGTGACCGAGGCCGTGGGATAAGTGTGTCCGGGGAAAGGGGTAGCTTGGCCATCAGACGATTTGTGCAACAGAGCCG
>CANMQJ010000108.1 GCA_947500005.1 uncultured Paracoccaceae bacterium
TAGTCCCGGCATCTGGTGGATCGGATCGAGGATGAATCGATCCGGGTCTGATGTCCAGATTTTGCAGATGTATTCGTAGGGCGTGAGACCGCCGAGAGTCTTCAGCCTGCGTGCGAAGTTGTAAGCGGCTATGAAGTCGGCGAGGTGCGTGCGCAGCTGATCGCGGCTGTCGTAATGGAAGCGTTTGACGGTCGCGTCCTTGATCGTGCGGTTCATCCGTTCGACCTGGCCGTTGGTCCACGGATGGTTGGGTTTCGTCAGGCGGTGCTCAATCCCATTGGCGTCGCAGATCATGTCGAAGCCCATTGGCCGAGAATAGATGGTATTGCGGTTCCGGGGCTGCTCGGCGAACTGGATGCCATTGTCCGTGAGAATGGTGTGAACTTGGTAGGGCACCGCTTCGAGCATATGCTGCAGGAACTCCCAGGCGGTGCGTCTGTCTGCCTTTTCAACGAGTTGGGTTACGGCGAACTTACTGGTGCGGTCGATGCCGACAAAGAGATAGAGCTTTCCCTCTGCCGTTTGGACTTCAGCAATATCAATGTGGAAGAAGCCGATGGGGTAGCGCTTGAACTTCTGGCGCTTCGGCTTGTCCCCCTCGATTTCAGGCAGGCGAGAGATGCCATGCCGCTGCAGGCAGCGATGCAAAGCCGACCGCGTCAGATGTGGGATCGAGGGCTGCAAAGCATAGAGGCAGTCATCCAACGGCAGCAGCGTGTGGCGCCGAAACGCAACGATTGCCGCCTCCTCTGCCTCAGTCAGAACCGTTGAGCGAGGCTCTATCGGTCCCGTCTTCATATCCTCAACCGTCGCTCGCTTCCGCCACTTCGCTACGGTCTTGGGATTTATTCCCAGCTCCCGGCTCAACTGCGCGAGCGAAGTTTGCGATCGCTGTATTGCAGCTCGGACGGCGTGCGTGGTCGTGGCGCTCCCATGACGAACTTGTCCCATAATGCTTCCTTCCATTCCGTCGAAAGGATCACACCATCAAACCGTGGG
>CANMQJ010000109.1 GCA_947500005.1 uncultured Paracoccaceae bacterium
CCCGGTGAAGAGCGAGGAGACACAAGGTGCGGCCATGGTGTTTCGCGTGCGCGAACTTCTGATCCGGCAGCGGACTCAGGCCATCAATGCCCTGCGCGGCCATCTGGGCGAGTTCGGGCAGATCGTGCCGCAGGGTGCCGCGAATGCATCGAAGCTGATTGCAATCGTGGAAGACCCGGAATGCGGTCCGCCTGCCGATGCCATCCCTTCGCTCAAGGTCTTGGTCGTGGCACTGGCGCAGCTGGAGGCTGAGATAGCAAAGCTTGATGCCGAGATCACCCGTCGAGCCAAAGAGAACGAGGTTGCGCGACGGCTGATGACGGTGCCGGGCAACGGTCCGCTGATCGCCACGGCCATCGCAACCCTTGCGCCGCCGCCTGAGACTTTCCGCAAGGCGCGGGATTTTGCAGCTTGGCTCGGCCTTACGCCCCGACAGCATTCAACCGGGGGCAAGCAGCGGCTTGGAGCGACAACGAAGATGGGCGAGCGATCCCTGCGGCGCTTGCTGATCATCGGCGCCAACAGCGTCATAATCAAACGCCATGTCCATGCCAGCGCCCGACCGGGCACCTGGCTGGGCGTGATGCTGTCCCGAAAGCCACCAATGCTGGTGCGGGTGGCGCTGGCGAACAAGATGGCGCGGATTGTCTGGGCCTTGATGGCCCGGGGCGGCGTCTGCCAGTCTCCGGCCGCAGCGGCATAAGCTCGTTGTAGGTCGCGAGAACGTCGGAGCGAGAGAGGGCAAGGAGCAGTTTGGCGCAGTAGTCGGGAGACGGGATCGGGAGAACCAGTGTGCAACAGAGTGCCATCGAGCACGCGGCTTTGATCTGGACCCGACCTTCGAACACCATACGGGCCCGCGGCATGTAAGAGGCCGCATCATGAGGCCGGACACATGTCAGCACCCAATGACGCGCCAAGATCAGCTTTGAAAATACCTCTTGCGCAAGGGGCGGTTACACATGTTGCGCAAA
>CANMQJ010000110.1 GCA_947500005.1 uncultured Paracoccaceae bacterium
TGTGAATCCCGGAGACAAATTGGACCACAGAAACGGCCGGATGATCTGGTCGTAGCGGAGTAAAATTCCGCCACTTTACGCCTGAGGTAACGAACTGAAGGCGGGGAGATGTATTCTGTGGAACTTTATAATCGGGTGCGCCGTGCGTGCCATGTTGATGGTATGAGCGGGCGCGAAGCGGCGCGACTTTTCGGGATTGATCGCAAGACGGTCTCGAAGATTTTGCAGCACTCGGTGCCACCTGGGTATCGGCGTAGTGAAGCGCCAGCGCGACCGAAGCTGGATCCGTTTATTCCAGTGATCGACCAAATCCTTGAAGACGACAAAGGCAAGCTGAAGAAGCAGCGCCATACCGCCAAACGCATTCATGCCCGGCTGCGCGATGAGCATGGGTTCACTGGCGGGATTACCATCGTCACCGATTATGTCCGGGAGAAGAAGTGCCGCTCCAAAGAGGTCTTCGTGCCACTAAGACACGCGCCAGGGCATGCGCAGATGGATTTTGGTGAGACCCTTGGCGTGATCGGCGGTGTTGAATGCAAGTTGCACTACTTCGTGATGGTACTTCCGCACTCTGACGCGATCTTTATCAAAGCCTACCCTGCTGAGACGACCGAAGCTTTCTGTGACGGTCACAATGCGGCCTTTGCGTTCTTTGGTGGCGTGCCCTTGTCGGTGCTCTATGACAACACAAAGATCGCAGTGGCCAAAATTTGCGGTGACGGTACGCGTGATCGGACCCGCAGCTTCGCAGAACTTCAATCCCATTATTTGTTCGACGATAAGTTTGGCCGCCCCGCCAAGGGGAACGATAAGGGGCATGTTGAAGGTGGCGTTGGATACGGGCGGCGGAACTTCATGGTGCCCGCTCCGCGCTTTGAGAGCTTTGATGCCCTGAATGCTTGGCTGGAAGAGCAATGCCTGCGGCGCCAGAATGACATTGTGCGCGGCCACAGCGCGACGATTGGTGAGC
>CANMQJ010000111.1 GCA_947500005.1 uncultured Paracoccaceae bacterium
AGCGGCGGCGGCGTAACCGAGGCGGAAAACCACTTAGAAAACGCCCGGAACCTGTTCAGACAAATCGATCCACCTCTATCATCTTCGCGAAGATGCCTTTGTCGCTCCAACGCTTCCAGCGGTTATAGAGCGTTTTGTGGGGGCCATACTCCTTCGGCGCATCCCGCCATCGCAACCCGTTACGATTGATGAAGATAATCCCGCTCAGGACGCGCCTATCATCGACGCGGGGCTTACCATGGGACTTCGGAAAGTAGGGCTCAAAACGCGCCATCTGCGCATCGCTCAGCCAGAAGAGATCAGACATGTTCACCGCTCGTTTTCGAGCCGTGAACCACGCCGCGCGGCGGAAATCAATGGGTCCTGAGCCTAAAGGCACTGGTTGCCTTCTCGGGCGAGAAAACGGTCGATGATGAAACCTGGACCGAAGCAGCGGCCAACGGTTTTGCGGAGACGGAACTCCCGAAACCCCGCCGACGTCGTGTACAACGCGTTCTCACAGGCATTCTTTCAAGGCATGGTCAGGATGTTCCAGCAAGACAACGAAATGCGTAGCGTCGTAATGACCGACAGGGACGCGAGTGAACAAGCGACACGGCATTTTTTCAAGCGGACGCAACGACAGGCGAAAACCGGTTAGGTAAGCTTGACTTGGCCTCCGTCAATGGGGATACATTGAGGCTACCTTTGGGGATACATGCGAGTTTCTGAGCTTCACTTAGTAAATGTTTTCAAATGGATGAGGGTTTTATCGGCTTCGATCTCGCGCCTACCTCCGGAGCCATCTCAACATCTGTTCCTTGCGCAGATCGCGATCCAAGCATCCTTGGAATGCTCCGCACAGATCCGTTACGGATGATGCCTTTTTGCTCGGAGCTATGCGGGATTTTGGGTGACGCGGCCTGATCAAGCGGCGCGGTTTTCGGCGTCGGCTTTTGCGACACCGTGGG
>CANMQJ010000112.1 GCA_947500005.1 uncultured Paracoccaceae bacterium
GAGAGGCGGTCGAGCCGGGCGATGACCAGCGTGGCGCCGGTGAGCCGGGCGAGGCTGAGGGCCTTCTCCAGTTCGGGGCGGTCGTTCTTCCGCCCGCTCTCGACCTCCGTGAAGCGGGCGAGGAGCTCGGCGCCGCGATCGTTGGCGAAGCCGTCGATGGCCCGGCGCTGCGCGGCGAGCCCCAGCCCGGACCTGCCTTGCCGCGCGGTGGAGACGCGCTCGTAGGCGACGAGCCGTGGCGGCGGGTGCGGGCCGGGGACCATGTACAGACCTGCGCAACGTTGGTTTGGCAGGTTTGTACATCAGGCCAGTGGGTTAGTGTAGCGACGGACCCGGGATCACCTGCCGGATGCCGGGTCGATATCGATCTCCAGCGGCGGCACGTGGCGGGTCACGCGGGGCTCGTTCCCGATGCGCGGTGGCTCTGCGATGATGCGGACGATACGGGGCAGTTCGGGATCGGCCTCCTGCGCGAGGTCCAGCCGCGTGCGGGCGACGGGGGTGAGGCCCAGTTCGGACATGTAGCGGCTCATCAGCTCCAGCTGCTTGTTGGCGACCGTCAGCCAGGGCGATTGCTGGACATGGCCATTGGGCGTCTTGAGCAGCATCGGCGTCTCCGCCAGCTTCTCCTCGGCCTCGACCCAGCGGGCCCAGGCCTGGCAATAGGCCGCCAGCGCCGCCCGGTCGGCGAGCGTCAGGATGCCCGCCTCGTGCAGCGGCGTGGCAAGCCTGCGCCATTCCTTGCGCGCGACCCCGGACAGGTGGCCCGGGCAGCGCGGCAGCGCCGCCATCGGCGAGCCCGACAGCGTGCCGGCCCGCGGGATGGGTTTGCGACCGCGCGCGGCCATCAGGGGGACACCGTTGGGTGAAGGGGTCCGGGAGGGAGATCGACAGGGCGCCTCATCGGTCTCACCAATCGTCGAAGATGGCGAAGGGGTTGTCCTCGCC
>CANMQJ010000113.1 GCA_947500005.1 uncultured Paracoccaceae bacterium
GACAGCAGCACGTTGAGCGTGAGCCGGCCCATGGAGGAGGAGGTGTTGAAGGCTTGCGTGACGGAGACGAAGGAACAGTCTGCCCGTTCCAGCCGCTCGACCAGCTTTGCGAAGTCTGTCAGCGACCGGGTCAGCCGGTCGATCTTGTAGACCACCACCATGTCGACGCGACCGGAATCCACCTCTTCCAGGAGCCGTTGCAGGGCTGGGCGCTCGAGCGTGCCGCCGGAGAGGCCGCCATCGTCATATCGGTTCGGCAGGGCCTTCCATCCCTCGTGGCGCTGGCTGGCGACATAGGCGGCGCAGGCCTCGTGCTGCGCATCGAGCGAGTTGAACTCCTGGTCGAGCCCGTCATCGGAGGATTTGCGGGTATAGATCGCGCAGCGGATCTTGCGGCGCGGGCTCATTGGGCGGCCTTTCCGGAGAGCCCGAAGAAGCGCGGGCCGGACCAATGCGCGCCGGTGATCTCGCGCGCGATGGCCGAGAGGGACCGGTAGTTTGTCCCGTTCCAGGCAAAGCCCTGTTCAGTGACATCGACGACATGGGTGACGCCGTTCCATTCCCGCAGCAGGCGCCCGCCGGGTTTGAGGGCCGGGCTGGACGCCTTTGGTTTGGCATCTGTGCCCTTCCCGAGGGCCGCCGTCACTGCCCGGGGCAGCCCGCCATGACGGCGGGACTGCATCTCGAAGGCGATGAAGCGGCGGAGGAAGGGCTGGCTCAGCATCCGCGGAGCAGGTGCGTCGAACATGGCCTGCCAGAGGGCCAGAAGAACGGGCCGCGCCAGCTCCTCTAGCTCGGCGATATCGCCTGGCAGCCTCATGCCTGCTCTCCCGGCTCCTCAACGAGGTGGTAGGTGCAGGGCTTGCCGCCGTCGGTCTGCCTGCGGTCGATGATGGCGCCGGTCTTGCGCAATGTGCTCAGCGCGG
>CANMQJ010000114.1 GCA_947500005.1 uncultured Paracoccaceae bacterium
CTGCGCCCTCCGGCGCCGCCGCCGCCGCCATCTCCGGCATTGCCCCCGGTGGCTTGGTTGCCATTGGCCAGCGTGCCTGAGGAGAGCCGCCCGCCGAACACCGTGTCGATGAGAGCCAGGCTGCCTTCGTTGAGAATGGCGCCGGCCGCGTCGCCGCCATCGCCGCCCGCCGCGCCGTCGCCGCCATCGCCGGCATCGCCGCCATTTCCGCCATCGCCTCCGGCGATCAGGTTGTCGCGCATTTCGCGCTGATGGGCACGAAAGGCGCCCGACCGCAGTTCGGTCCAGGTGTCCGACTGCCCGTTGCCGCCCTCGGACGACCCGCCATGGCCGCCAAAGCCGCCGCGCTGGCCAACCTCGCCTAAAGCTTGGTTGCGGGCGAACCCGACCCGCTCCAGCGTCAGCGTGCCGAGGTTGAGGATGGAGCCGGCAGCGTCAACGCCGTCGACCCCGGCGCTGGCGGCACCCCCGTCGCCGGCGTCGTCATTGCCGATCGCACCATCGAACCCGGTGCCCGGCGTCTGTGTGCCGTCGGCACCGCCGGAGCCGCCTTCGGCGGGCGGGCGCGGGCCGTCGCCAAAGGTTCTGGGCCGGTCGAGCCCGGCCACGAAATCGACATTGGCGATCGTGACTTCGGCGCCTTCGGAGATTGTGAGGTGCCGGTTGTAATCGCGATGATCCGCGATAAGCAGCGCGTCGCTGACCCCGTCATTGTCGTGGTCCCCGTCAATCGTCAGGACCCCCGTGATCACCGAAAGCTCGGTGAGCGAAATCACCCCCACTCCGGGGTCGAACCGGATCGTGTCCGCTCCGGGATTGGCATTCGCCTCGGTTACGGCCGCTTCGAAAGTCAGCCCGGTGTCTTCGGGATCCCCGCTGGATGTGACTGTAAATGTGGCCATTGCCCCCCCCC
>CANMQJ010000115.1 GCA_947500005.1 uncultured Paracoccaceae bacterium
ACCGGGCTGGTGCCGTCACCCGTCAGCGACCAGCCGATCTCGAAGGCGGTGAGCGGATTGCCCACGCGGATGATGTTGAAGGCCAGTCGGCCGGTCTCGGGATCCTGGCCCATGTCATGGAGATAGACCAGGGTTCCGGCCGATTCGAAGGTCGTGATGCCGGTGCCGTCGGTCAGTACCCCCGTCGTCGCCTCGCCAGCCATGCCGGGCGAGCCCAGGCTTCCATCGGCGCCGAACCGGCTGGCAGTGCCCCAGGCGGCCTGTCCGGTGACGGGAAAACTGCTCGACCCGGGTGCCTCGAGGTCCCAGCTGCGCAACTCGTCGCGGATGCCATTGACGAAGGCGGAATCATGGCTGGCCTGCCAGAAGGAGTCGTTCGAGACCGCGAGCAGCAGGCCGTGGTGGTCGAGCCTCTCCGCTGGCCCCAGTTCGATACCGCCTTCGCCGCCGAAGCTTTCTCCGCCGGGCCCGGCGCGCCCGCCGTCGCCGCCATCCCCGCTTTCGGCGGTGTTGGTCGGGCCGGTCCTGCCATCACCGGTGGGAAGCGCGGCCCTGCCGGCCAGTTGGCCGCGGTTGACGATTGTCGCGGCCGCGCCGCCGGTGCCGCCATCGGCGCCATCGCCGCCTTCGCCACCAATACCGCCATCGCCGCCTACACCGGCCTCATTGGTAATGTCCTGCCAGACCGTCACCGCGAACCAGCGTTTTTCTTCCGGCGTTTCCCGGTCGCTGGAGCCCACATGGAGATACGATGCCCAGGGTTCGTCCCAGTAGATCTCGGGGATGTCCCAAGTGACGACTCGCGACCCTTCGGTTCCCATGCCGCTGTTGCCGCCATCGCCGCCCT
>CANMQJ010000116.1 GCA_947500005.1 uncultured Paracoccaceae bacterium
CCATGCCATTGGTCTGGGGGCGCATGGGCGGGGCAAGGCGGTGCTCGATGTCGAGATCGGCGCAGAGCCGGTCGAACTCGTGGTTGCCGGTGGCGGCACGCTTGCGCAGGCCGAACAGTCGATCTGTGAACTCCTTACCGTTGTCCGTGAGAACCCGGGTGATCCGCATCGGCGCGGCACGCTCCAAGTCGCGTAGAAAGCGGCGTGCGTTGGCGGCCGTCTTCGCCGGGTAGATGCGCACGAAGACCCAGCGGGTGGCTCGGTCGATTGCGACGAACAGATACCGGCGGCGGACCTCATCTGCCATCTGCGGCAGGTATTTGACGTCGACATGCACATAGCCCGGCTCGTAGGCCTTGAAGGGCTTGTGGGCGGGCCGTGGCGCGGCAGGCTTCAGGTCGCGCAGATTGCCCACGCCATGCCGACGCAAACAGCGGTCGAGCCCCGAGCGGGAGACGTTCGGGTTCAGGAACTCGCGGACAACGGCCAGCAGGTCGTCGAGCGGCAGCAACAGGCTCTTGCGCAAAGAAACCGCCACCGCCTCCTGCGCCGGCGTCAGCGTCGTTTGCAGCCGGTGCGCTGTGTGGCTGCGGTCATGCACGCTGTCGCGCTTGCGCCATTTCCAAACGGTCTGCTCGGAGATGCCGTAGCGCTCCGCCACCACCCACGCCGGCTCGGTACTCGCCTGGATCGCCGCCCGCACCTTCGGCGTCGTCGTGGCCTGCTTGTGAAGAGAGATCAGCATGCAATGTCCCCGTCCCGAATCTCGCGCAGGATCGATCTTGCTATGAACAACGCAGTCCGGCGAGGGTCTATGTGACCGTCCGGGATAGGACA
>CANMQJ010000117.1 GCA_947500005.1 uncultured Paracoccaceae bacterium
GTCAGCACCCAATGACGCGCCAAGATCAGCTTTGAAAATACCTCTTGCGCAAGGGGCGGTTACACATGTTGCGCAAAGTTCTGAGAGGGATTCATTTCGTGAATCCAGCGTGGTAGCTGGGCTTCATGAGCAGACCGATCCCGCCGAGCTACAAGACCAGGAACTGGCCGGCTTACAACGAAGCGCTGAAGCAGCGTGGTTTCCTGACGATCTGGTTCGATCCGGACATGGTCTGGGTGCCGCCGCCGACCGGCAAGCGAGGCCGGCAGCCGCAATATAGCGACGCCGCGATCCAGACATGCCTGACCCTGAAAGTCCTTTTCGGCCTGGCGCTCCGGCAGACGACCGGGTTCGTGGAGAGCGTGTTGCGCCTCGTTGGCCTCGACTGGGCGGTGCCGGATTTCAGCACCCTAAGCCGGCGCCAGAAGGCCTTGGCCGTTACCATCCCCTACCGCGGCTCGACGGGTCCCTTGCACCTGCTGATCCCCTCTCGGGACATTGCTGCGCAATGCCCTGCCGGGCAGAGGATAGCACCGGCATCAAGGCAGAGGGTGAGGGCGAATGGAACGCCCGCAAGCATGGCGGCACGAAACGCCGGCTATGGCGCAAGATCCACATCCATTGCCCGGCAGGCGTGCCACGACGCGGTCGCCGACCGCGGCGCACACGCCGTCATACCACCCCGCAAGAACGCCAGGCCGTGGAAGCCATCGACGGCTGGCGCGATCGCCCGGAACGAAGCGCTGCGCGCTTCGAAATACCTTGGCCGCGCCATCTGGAGAAAATGGAGCGGATACCACCGCCGAAGTCGCGCCGAGACGAAGATGCA
>CANMQJ010000118.1 GCA_947500005.1 uncultured Paracoccaceae bacterium
GAGCTATGCGGGATTTTGGGTGACGCGGCCTGATCAAGCGGCGCGGTTTTCGGCGTCGGCTTTTGCGACACCGTGGGTGAATGTGACGCCTTCGATGACCATTGGCAACCGGTTCGCGCCCTTCAGACGGCGCCACGTCTTCGCGGCGGTCTGAACGAGCTTGAATACCATGAGCTTCGCGGTCTTCTGCGAGAGCGCGCCCTTGGTCCGCACGGTCCTGTGCCGGACGGTGGCGAACACACTCTCGATCGGGTTGCCCGTGCGCAGGTGGTCCCAATGGTCGGCCGGAAAGTCGTAGAAGGCCAGCAGGGCATCGCGGTCCTTGATCAGGCAGGTCACCGCCTTCTCGTATTTCACACCGTATTTCTCGGCGAAGATGTCCATCGCGGCCCCAGCCGCGACGCGGGTTTCGGCCTGCCAGATCTCGCGCAGGTCGGTCTTCACCGCCGGCTGCATCGATTTCGGGAACTTGTTGAGAACGTTGGCCGTCTTGTGAACCCAGCATCTTTGATGACGCGTGCCGGGAAAAACCTCGTCGAGCGCCTTCCAGAATCCCATGGCGCCATCACCTACGGCGACCTCGGGCGGGACCGTGAGGCCACGCGCCTTGATGTCGACCAAGAGCTCGCGCCAACTCTGGGCACTTTCCCTCACGCCGACCTGGAAGCCCACAAGCTCTTTTCTACCTTCAGGCGTGGCCCCGAGAATGACCAGGATACACTCGGCTTGTAGCTCCATCCGAGCCTGCAGATAGACCCCGTCGGCCCAGATATAGACGTAGCGGCGCGCCGAGAGATCGCGGCGCTGCCAGCGGTCAT
>CANMQJ010000119.1 GCA_947500005.1 uncultured Paracoccaceae bacterium
GGCCACAGGCGACGCTGGCGGCCACCGTCGATCTTCGGAGAAGGTTTGGGTTGGGACACCTGAAACCTGAGACGGAGATGACGATGACCGACGACAGAATGGCGCTGATCGAGCTGGTTGAGAAGCAGGCCGATGGCGACCTCGTGCGCGAGATGCTGGCCTTTGCCGCTGAGCGCATCATGGAGGCCGAGATCGAGGCGCGGACGGGCGCGGCCAAAGGCGCGCGCTCGCCGATGCGGGAGGCGCAGCGGAACGGATACCGCGACCGGGACTGGGATACGCGAGCTGGCCGGATCGCGCTGGAGATCCCGAAGCTGCGCAAGGGCAGCTATTTCCCCAGTTTCCTCGAACCGCGCCGGACGGCGGAGAAGGCCCTGGTCGCAGTCATCCAGGAAGCCTATGTCCATGGCATCTCGACCCGCTCGGTCGATGATCTGGTCAAGGCGATGGGCGCTGGCGGCATGTCCAAGAGCCTGGTCAGCCGGCTGTGCATGGAGATTGACGAGCGGGTCGACGCCTTCCTGTCGCGGCCGCTGGAGGGCGTGTGGCCCTATCTCTGGCTCGACGCCACGTATCTCAAAGTCAGGGAGGGCGGCAGGATCATCAGCAAGGCGGTGATACTCGCCGTCGCGGTCAACGAGGACGGCAAGCGCGAGGTGCTGGGCGTCGCCACCGGCCCATCCGAAGCGGAAACCTTCTGGACGGAGTTCCTGCGAAGCCTCGCCGACCGAGGCCTGCGTGGGGTCAAGCTGGTGATTGCGGATGACCACA
>CANMQJ010000120.1 GCA_947500005.1 uncultured Paracoccaceae bacterium
TTCCAGAAATCTGAACAGCCGGGATAAGTGGATTTTCCGCGCAACGGCGGCATGACGCTGCGAGCGAGGAGAAGACCATGGCAAGACGACCACGCCGGAACCACAGTCCGGCCTTCAAGGCGAAAGTGGCGGTGGCCGCGATCAAGGGCGAGAAGACGCTGATCGAGCTGGCGCAGGATTTCGACGTTCACCCGAACCAGATCAAACAGTGGCGCGATCAGTTGCTTGAAGGCGCGACCGGGGTCTTCGGCGAAGCCCCGAAGGCAGAGGCCGAACCAGCGATCGACGTGAAGACCCTGCATGCGAAGATCGGAGAGCTGACGCTGGAGAACGATTTTTTGTCCGGCGCGCTCGGCAAGGCGGGTCTGTTGCCGAGCGCAAGAAAATGATCGATCCTACCGCGAAGCTGAGCGTCAGCCGGCAGGCCATCGTGTTGGGGATCAGCCGGGGCAGCGTCTACTACAAGCCCCGCCCGGTGTCGGACGCCGATCTGAAGCTGATGCACAGGATCGACATACTTCACATGGAATTCCCGTTCGCGGGCAGCCGGATGCTGCAGGGTCTGCTGGTCCAGGAAGGGTTCAAGGTCGGGCGGCTGCATGTTGCCACGCTGATGAAACGGATGGGTATCGAGGCTCTCTATCGCCGACCGAACACCTCGAAACCGGCGCCAGGGCACAAGATCTACCCTATCTGCTGCGCAAGCTGCCGATCACCCGGCCCAATCAGGTCTGGGCGATGGACATCACCTATA
>CANMQJ010000121.1 GCA_947500005.1 uncultured Paracoccaceae bacterium
AGATCAGACATGTTCACCGCTCGTTTTCGAGCCGTGAACCACGCCGCGCGGCGGAAATCAATGGGTCCTGAGCCTAGGTGTCACATCCCCCATCTAAAGCTTCCCGAAACGATCCCGCCGCAATGGTGGAAGATAGATCTGCGTCCGATTGCTCAACGCTTCATGTTGCTGACCGTCGCTCGCCGGGAGGAAGTCGAAACCACTCGCTGGAAGGACGTGAATTTCGAAGAAGGGTCTTGGACGAAGCGGGTAAAAGGCGGACACCAAGTTGTACACCCACTTTCAAGCCCCGCAATTGCCTTGCTCAAGTCCTTGCCGGGCTATGCTTTTCGGAAAGATGACGATCTCGTTTTTCCGAACCAAAAACTTGGCCCTCTCGGTAACTGGAATCGTTCGAAATTGAAGTTGCAAAACAACTCGAATATTGAGGACTGGCACCGTCACGATCTTCGGCGCACCGGTGCAACGATCATGTCGCTCTTTGGGGTCCCTCCGCAGGTCGTCGATACCCTGCTGTCGCACAAGAACCCAATGTCGAAAGTGGCTGCAAGCCCTGCTTTGCAAAGTTATTCTAAACTCGCGAAGGAAATGAAGGGATTGTCCAACCCCCTTCGCGATGCGGTTGAGACACTCGCGGCAGCCATTCGCGCGATTGAGAAGAGAGAACTATATGTCCTATCCCGGACGGTCACATAGACCCTCGCCGGACTGCGTTGTTCATAGCAAGATCGATCCTGCGCGAGATTCG
>CANMQJ010000122.1 GCA_947500005.1 uncultured Paracoccaceae bacterium
GGGATGGGATCGAGGGTCGTCATGTCTGCCTCCTTTGCGAAGCCGCAGTACCGCTCCGATCGACCGAGTTGTGTAGCGGAGATCCGCCCGATCCGGCGCCCGTCTCCAAATTTCTCTGCCGCAGACGCACAAGTCCCAACGCGAGGATGCGGCACAGCTCGGCCCGGCGTTCCAGCGGGCGCAGGTGACGGGGATGCAAGGCGTTCTTCATTGGGCAGCGCCTTCCATCGTCTTGCGGAGCGTCAGACCCTGCCAGAAATTGCCCGACCGGGTATGTTTCGAGGAGAAGTTGCGGCTGCGCAGGGCCTCCCCGAACAATTTCTTGGACCCGCGCTCTGCGCCGTTGGCATCCGCCCAGGATGACCAGCTTTCATAGAGGGCCCGGGCGGGTGCCGAGCGGTTCAGGCCAACCTCGCACTGCTCGACGATCCATTGCCCGACGAGGTCCTCGTCCCGGAAATACTCGTCCGACGCCCGGGTCACGCTGTCCGGCGGTGTCAGACCGTTTCCCGCCCAGTCCCGGTAACCGTCCAGCATCCAGCTCAGCACGCCGCCCAGATCCTGTTCCAGCCGGTCCGCGAGCGCCTTGTCGCGACGATGCTCCGGTATGGTGACGGTGAAGGGCACAAGCTGAAGGCGACGGCGCATCGCAGCCCCCACGCTGTTCAGCTGCGGCCGGTGATTGCCGACCACGACCAGCTTGAAGGTCGGCGGAAACTCGAAGAAATCCCTGTAGAGCA
>CANMQJ010000123.1 GCA_947500005.1 uncultured Paracoccaceae bacterium
ACGCCTCCGGTAGTCTCCCGCGTCATCTCGGACGTTATGCCACCTCAAGCAACGAGGGTGCTGGGCCGTCGCTTACCTTTGAGCCCGGTTCCCACTTTCGCTGGCCATGCTCATGCTCACACCCCGTAGAACCGGAAGGTGTCGCGGCCGGTCAGTTCACGGACCGCGCCGAGATCGACCAACCGGTCACAGAGCCGCCGCGCGGCCCGATCCGGCAAGGGCAGGGCAGCAGGCGCCACGGCATCGTGGGTCAGGAACATCCAAACGGCATCGCCTGCCGCCTTTGCCCGAAGCTTCGGCGCGACCGCTTTCAGATGCGCCGCCCGCCGCGCGAGGTCGGCGGCGAGACGCACGACCTCGACCGCAGACGAAACGAATGCGCGATGACAGGCAAGACGCAGATCATCGCCCCGCTTGCGCAGGTCGGCCCGCTTCAGCCCCGCGGCCAGCAGCGGAAGCAGATGATCCCAACCAAGCGCCTCGGCGAGGGCCGCGTCCGCGAGGACGAGCGCCGGAACCTCCGCCCGCGACGCCTCCGACAGTACCCTCTCCAGCACCATCGCGGCGCGGCCTACTGGCGCCCCCTGCCCCGCATCGAGCCACGTCGCGATCCGCTCGGCCTGAAGATCAGGGAGCGCCCGGCAGAGCGTCTTGGGAGATATGCGCAAAAGTTGGTGACGCTTGATCAGGCGGCAGTTTGAATTTGGCGGAGGCCGTCGCGGAACTCAATGC
>CANMQJ010000124.1 GCA_947500005.1 uncultured Paracoccaceae bacterium
CTAGGGTCAGGACTCATAGCCAGTAGATGACGATAGCAGCGAGGGCGATTGCTGACAGGAAAACCTTCGGGCACCTATCGTAGCGGGTTGCGACACGTCGCCAATCCTTGAGCCTTCCGAACATGATCTCGATCCGGTTTCGGCGTTTATAGCGACGCTTGTCGTATTTTACCGGTTTCTTGCGCTGTTTTCGGCCAGGGATGCAGGGCCGTATCCCTTTGTCTTTCAACGCTTCTCTGAGCCAGTCGGCATCGTATCCGCGATCACCGAGCAGCCAGTCGACATCCGGCAGGCTGCTGAGCAGCGCCCGTGCGCCGATGTAGTCGCTGACCTGACCGGCGGTGACGAACAGGTTGAGCGGGCGTCCTCGGCTGTCGCAGATGGCATGCAGCTTGGTGTTCATGCCGCCCTTGGTGCGACCGATCAGACGTCCACGCCCCCCTTTTTGACGCCCAAACTGGTCGCTGTCCGGTGGGCCTTCAGATAGGTGGCGTCGATCATCACGGTCTTCTCCTCGCCGTGATCGGCCGCCAGTCCCACCATCATCTGGGCGAAGATGCCCTTGTCGCTCCACCGCTTCCAACGGTTGTAGAGCGTCTTGTGTGGGCCATAGGCAGCGGGCGCATCGCGCCATCGCAAGCCATTGCGATTGATGAAGATAATGCCGCTCAACACACGCCGATCATCAACGCGTGGCTTGCCGTGGGACTTGGGAAAGAAGGGCTC
>CANMQJ010000125.1 GCA_947500005.1 uncultured Paracoccaceae bacterium
CCGAAGATCGACGGTGGCCGCCAGCGTCGCCTGTGGCCGCGCCAGCCGTTTCCTACACCACGCCCCGGGGCACTATCGCTTCGGGCAATGGCGAAAGACGCGCGGGGGTTTCCCGCACGGGTCATGCCTCTTCTGCGACTTTTGCCTACCGTTGGTGCTTTCCGAGCTTGTTCGCCGCGTCTACCGCAGTCTTCATATGATCGGAGTGGTGGTGCGCGTAAGTCTTCTCCAGCGTATCGAGAGAGACGAGAAAGAACCCCGAGATGTGCCAGATGTTCGCTCCACCCTGCATTGCCCACGTGATCGCCGTATGCCGAAGGGTATGGGGCGTAACCTCCGGAAGACCGGCACGATCACGGATGGTCTCCCAGTCATTCTTAATATTGGCAACGCCAGCACCTTCGATCTCCACCAGCCAAGTCGCTCCGCTGTCTCGCCATCGCGTCAAGTGACCCAGCAACCGAGGAGGAATTGAGATGGTGGGCGCTTGCTTCTTGGTTTCCCGTTGCCCTTTGCCCTTCCTGTGGAATAGCCCGTTGACGAGATCGACGAAGCCACCGAAAGCGCTTGAGAGGAAGCGGGATCGCAAGACCACTTCCTTTCGCGAGCCGGTGTAGAGTGACACGAGAATAAGCTTAGGTGTCACATCCCGCGTGATTATGCGGTCGCTTCTTGAAGAGTTCTGGTTTCTGGCGATGCCAGTCCTTGAGCGCGTC
>CANMQJ010000126.1 GCA_947500005.1 uncultured Paracoccaceae bacterium
GGAAATCGGCGAGAACAAGATCCGCGAGCTGATGGCGGCCGTGGACGAGTACATCCCGACGCCCGAGCGTGCCGTGGACCAGCCCTTCCTGATGCCGATCGAGGACGTGTTCTCGATCTCCGGCCGCGGCACCGTCGTGACCGGCCGTGTCGAGCGTGGCGTGATCAACGTGGGCGACGAGATCGAGATCGTCGGCATCCGCGACACCAAGAAGACCACCTGCACCGGTGTCGAGATGTTCCGCAAGCTGCTCGACCGCGGTGAAGCGGGCGACAATATCGGCGCGCTGCTGCGCGGCATCGACCGTGAAGGCGTCGAGCGCGGCCAGGTGCTGTGCAAGCCCGGCTCGGTCAAGCCGCACACCAAGTTCGAGGCCGAAGCCTACATCCTGACCAAGGAAGAGGGCGGCCGTCACACCCCGTTCTTCGCCAACTACCGCCCGCAGTTCTACTTCCGCACGACGGACGTGACCGGCACGGTGACGCTGGCCGAAGGCACCGAGATGGTGATGCCGGGCGACAACGTGGCCTTCACCGTCGAGCTGATCGCGCCGATCGCGATGGAGCAGGGCCTGCGCTTCGCCATCCGCGAAGGCGGCCGCACCGTCGGCGCCGGCGTCGTGTCGAAGATCCTCGACTGATCTCGGCGGCTCTTCAGTTCCGCAACGCGCG
>CANMQJ010000127.1 GCA_947500005.1 uncultured Paracoccaceae bacterium
GTTCCGGCAGGCCTCAACACCCGCCACGATACGCCGCTCATTCAAACCGAGTCACCCAATTCCCGGCATAGCTCGCGCCTACACGTCCGAAAGCGCTCTCTCGGGACGATATTCTCCAGACCTCATGACTGCGCCGATTTGGTGAATTGTTTGCAAAGCAATGAAAATAATCAGCTTTACACGCCACGAAGCTGAGCACTTCGATGCCAGCGGCATCCGGTGTGATGGAACAGAAAACGAACGTTCGTCAGCTCTCGTAACCGCTCTTGTGCCGGGGGGGCCGTCCTTGGTGGGACGACCCTTGCTTGAAGCTGCCGTTCGCCTCACACTGCCTGAACTCACACAATGCGGGACTTTGCTGCCTTTCGCCAACTGTTAATGCACGTCCGCTTTGCCTTAGCTTGCCCTTTCGGTTCTCGCGAGCAGGACGAACGCGGTTCATCCGGCTCAACTCGGTCCGTGCGCGGGCTTGGGAGTGTCTGTCATCTCATGTCCTTTCAGTAGGTCGAAACTCTGGTGGGAAAAGGTGGGGGGCTCACAGAAAAAGTCTCAGAGAAACGCGCGAAAGTTGGTGATGCCCTGAGGGGCGGCATAACATGGCGGTGTTCAGACGCCGTCAATTCTCTGCA
>CANMQJ010000128.1 GCA_947500005.1 uncultured Paracoccaceae bacterium
CGGCGACGACATCATCGACGCGCGGCTGGGAACCGCAGGAAATGTCCTCCTCGGCGGTGCCGGGGATGATGTCTTTACCGTGGCCGACAATGCCGTGGCGGACAGCCTCGATGGAGGTGAGGACAACGATCTGTTCGAGAGTGTTGGGGAGAATGACATCGTTGTCGGCGGCGCTGGCAACGATACGATCAGTTTGGCCGGCTATCTCTCTTCCGAAAGCGCGGGGCTCAGCATCAACCTGCTGACCGGCGAGGGTCTGGGCGGGTCGTGGACGGGCGTCGAGCATGTCAGCGGCACGTTGGGCCAGGGCGACGATACCGTGATCGCCGGGATGCAGCGGACCAATCTTAACGGCAACAATGGAGTGGACAGCCTGACGCTGGATTATTCCGGTGTCCTGGCCGATGGCCAGACGGCGACGCAGATCAACTTCAGTGGTCTGGACACCAATAATGCTGAGGAGGTTACGCTGAGCGGTGATGGCAGCGTGCTCTTCGATCTGACGAATTTCGAAAGTTTCAACATCACCGGCACCGACGGCGACGACATCATCGACGCGCGGCTGGGAACCGCAGGAAATGTCCTCCTCGGCGGTGCCGGGGATGA
>CANMQJ010000129.1 GCA_947500005.1 uncultured Paracoccaceae bacterium
GAAGGCAGTCACGTCAAAAGGTCGAACAGCTCTCCGCCGATCTGAAGGTTGATTTGATCTTGCCCTTCGCCATCCACCAGCGCCCACATGATCTGCCCCGTCGGACGATAGATCACGAAGGCTTCCTGGACCTCATCATCGCCCGACCGCACGCCGTCAGGCGTTGCCGTATGCGCGAGGTTGATCTGGAACTGGTCCGCCGTCGCGGTCTGACCGAAGACCAGCACGTCTCCTTCTGCAGCGTCGTAGTCCTGCACCCAATCGGAACCGTGATCAGCGACGCCGAGATGAAAGAACCGATCCGCGCCCTCGCCGCCGTTGATCCGGTCGTATCCGAAGCCGCCATTGACGAAATCGTCTCCCGATCCACCGAACACGATATCCGACAGCGCCCCGCCGGTGATCACGTCATTACCGTCCTGGCCCTGCAACTCGTCCGCACCGAACCCGCCTGCAATGGTGTCGTTCCCCTCCTGGCCAAAGATCTGGTCATTGCCGTGGCCGGCGTCGACATCGTCATTCCCGGCCCCGCCGAAAATCACGTCGCGCAGGTCGTCCTCGGTCTCGCCGCCCTTGAT
>CANMQJ010000130.1 GCA_947500005.1 uncultured Paracoccaceae bacterium
TTCCTGCTGCCACTCCCCGGTCAGGCGTGAAATTGCGCCCGGTGAGAGGTTGGGCGCATCCGGGCCGAGGAGCGCGCCCAGGGCCTCCTGGAAATCCCCGGTCGAGATACCGCGCAGGTGAAGCGCCGGCAGCAGCGCATCGAGGCTCCTGGAGCGTCGTACCCATTTCGGCAGGATATTCGAGGTGAAGCGCACCTTCTCGTCATCGGGTCCGGCAGCCCGGTCGCGCACCTTCGGGCGGCGCAAATCGAGCGCGCCGATCCCGGTCTGGATGCTGCGCTTCGGGCCGTAACCGTGCCGGACAACCCGCTGACGCCCATCCGGCAGGACTGCCTCTGAATATTGATCGACAAAGGCGTCCGCTTCGGCTCGGAGCGCAGCCGCCAGCATCCGGCGCGCCCCGTCCCGGGCGATCTCGGTCAGCGGATCGTCGACAGATTCAGGCTGACGCAGGGCGATGATATCTGTATCGTTCTTCATGGCGTATCGTTCCTTCTGGAAGTTCCGGCAGGCCTCAACACCCGCCACGATACGCCGCTCATTCAAACCGAGTCACCCAATTCCCGGCATAGCTC
>CANMQJ010000131.1 GCA_947500005.1 uncultured Paracoccaceae bacterium
GGTGCCCAATCCGGGCCCGCCAATGTCGCGGTTGCCGTGGCGGACGCGGATTTCACCCTGGCCAAGGAAGTGGTGGAGACCGGCAAGTACGGGAACAACTACGACGGCGCCGTGAGCCCGACCGGTGTCGTGCAGGCCCGGTTCGATGCCCTGCCGGGGCAGAACGTGCTGACCTTCAAGGGCTATGACATCGACTTCGACGACGAGGTGTCGGTCCGGCTCAACGGCCAGGTCGTGGAGGTTCTCGAAAGCGGGGTGAACAACGGGCTGGCAAGCTACGAGATCGTCTTCGAGGACGGGGCAACCCGGCCGGAGGACAACATCCTGGAGTTCGTGCAAAACACCAACACGACCTGGAGATGGGGCGTCACCGACATCAAGCTCGATCATCGTATCCCGCTGACCATCGCGGAAACCGATGCGACCGAACAAGGCAACAACTTCAACGGAACCACCGCCCTTGACGGACAGGTCGCCTATACTTTCGAGGGGCTCGACGTCGATGCACGGCTTTCGCTCGA
>CANMQJ010000132.1 GCA_947500005.1 uncultured Paracoccaceae bacterium
TAAGGTCGACCATAAGGTCGGACTTATCATCACCTCCAGCACCCCGTCAGACGGCCCTCGCCGGAGCGTTACCTTTCTGCCAAGGGTGTGAACAAACGATTTTAGCACGGCTGAACTCCAAAGCCGATCTTAGCGCAGCCGCAGCGAATTGGTGCTTTGTCCGCACAGTGTGAGTTCAGTCGGCGTGCGGCGAACGGCAGCTTCATGAAACGGTCGTTCCACCGGGACGGAGACCTCCGGCGCAAGAGCGGCTACAAGAGGTGGCAAAAGTTCGATTTCTGTTCCATCACGCCGGGTGCCACTGGGGTCGAAGTGTTCAGCCTCTTAGCCTGGAAAAACAAATAATTTTAGTGCCTTACAAGAAATTCACCAAATCTGCGCAGTCATCAGGTTCAGAGAAAATGGGGCGGAGAGAACGGATCTGGGTGATTTCTTGCGTACCAAAGTGAATAGCCCAACCGCTACAACCCTCTAAAACATAAAGAACTTTCGACGAT
>CANMQJ010000133.1 GCA_947500005.1 uncultured Paracoccaceae bacterium
AATGCTCGGAAGAAAACTCGCCACTCGGGCCGCGCGCTGGAACCGCGGAAATCAATGGGGCGGAGACGGCGCATACAATTGAACGTGCTGTTCTGATCGAACTTGATTGCGCCGAACAGGCAGATCAGCACATAGAGAAAGCCCACACCGCTTTCGCCAACGCCGGATGTGCGGCTGGTGAAGCACAGAAGGCCTGCATGCAACTGTTGCAAGGCCTCACGGCTTATGACCGGGGCACAGGTGCCCTCTGCATGAGCCTCAAGCGCCAACTTCCGCGATTGATCGCCATCGGTGGCGGAATGGAAGCACTCAAAGACAAGATGGTTCCCGCCTCTTTGCGCCTGAACCAAGCAGGCACGCTTCAGGCGGGCATGCTCTTTGAGCGCGAGCAAAGCTCTATCCGGTACGAAAGCCTTCTGAACCGCGCCGGGTTTGCCGGAGGCTCCGACTCTTGAGTAGGATGGAGCATCATGAGCAAGACGACGAACAAGT
>CANMQJ010000134.1 GCA_947500005.1 uncultured Paracoccaceae bacterium
GGCCCGCGCCCCGCGGGTCCTGCACCTGGCCACCCACGGCTTCGTCGAGGAGACAGAGGCGGTGGGCGCGCGGGCAGCACTCCTGACGGGCGTGGCGCTGGCCGGCGCCAACCGGGCGGGCGAGTCCGAGACCGACAGCGACGGCGTGCTCTTCGGCTACGAGATCGAGGCGCTGGATCTCGCGGGCACCGAGCTGGTGGTGGTCTCGGCCTGCGAGACGGGCCGGGGCCGGGCGGACGCGACCGAGGGCATATACAGCCTGGCGCGCGGCTTCCGGCTGGCGGGCGCGGGGGCAGTGCTTGTCACTCTGAAGCAGGTGGACGACGCGCTGACGGCGGCGTTCATGGCGGACTTCTACCAAGCCTGGCTCGGCACACCGGGCACGACACCCGCCGAGGCGCTCGCACGCACCAAGCGCGCCTGGGCGGATAGCCCCGATCCCCGCCAGAGCAGCCCCGGAACCTGGGCCGCGTTCGTGCTGGTGGAGAACAG
>CANMQJ010000135.1 GCA_947500005.1 uncultured Paracoccaceae bacterium
CGGTACTGCGGCTTCGCAAAGGAGGCAGACATGACGACCCTCGATCCCATCCCCGCGCGCCTGGCCGCGCTCAAGACCGCCACGACGCCGGAGCTGAAGGCGCAATGGCGCGACCTGTTCGACAGCGAACCGCCGCCGTTCAACCGCCGCTACCTGGAGAGCCGGCTGGCCTACCGCATCCAGGAGCTGACCTATGGCGGGCTCACGCCCGAGACGGCCCGGCGGCTGGAACGGCTGGGCGAGGAACTGGACGGTGGCGACCGCAAGAAGAGCCGCATCCGCACCGACATGATGCCCATCGCCGGGACCCGGCTGATCCGCGAGTGGCGGGGCGTCGAGCATGTCGTCACCGTCACCGCGGACGGGTTCGACTGGCAGGGCCGCCCATACAAATCGCTGTCCGCCATCGCCCGCGCCATCACCGGGACCCGCTGGAACGGGCTGGTTTTCTTTGG
>CANMQJ010000136.1 GCA_947500005.1 uncultured Paracoccaceae bacterium
CCCGAGCGGACCCCGTCCGGTGTCTCGGTATGGGCGAGGTTCACCTGGAACCGGCCCGCCGTGGCCGCGCCACCAAAGACCAGAACATCGCCCTCGGCCGCGGCGTAATCCTGCACCCAGTCCGAGCCGTGATCGAAGATCCCGAGATGAAAGAACCGGTCCGCCCCGTCGCCGCCATTGATCCGGTCATGGCCGAACCCGCCATTGACGAAATCGTCGCCATCGCCGCCGAAAATCAGGTCGGACAGGGCACCGCCGGTGATGTTGTCGTCGTCCTGCTGGCCCTGCAACTCGTCGGCCCCGAAACCACCCGCGAGCGTGTCGTTCCCCTCCTGGCCAAAGAGCTGGTCGTTGCCATAACCGCCATCCAGGTCGTCATTGCCGGCCCCGCCGAAGATCACGTCGCGCAGGTCATCCTCGGTCTCGCCGCCCCGGATCACGTCGTCGCC
>CANMQJ010000137.1 GCA_947500005.1 uncultured Paracoccaceae bacterium
ATGCGCCGTCTCCGCCCCATTGATTTCCGCGGTTCCAGCGCGCGGCCCGAGTGGCGAGTTTTCTTCCGAGCATTCGGAAGGAGATGACGATGGCGGATGGCGGGGACGGATTTGGCGGTTGCATTGAGGTTGTGCAGCGGACGCGTGGCTATCGGCGCTGGCCTGCCGATGTGAAGGCGCGGATCGTGGCCGAGAGCTTTCAGCCCGGCGTGCGGGTGGTGGATGTTGCGCGGCGTCATGGGCTGGCGGCGCATCAGCTTTCGGATTGGCGGCGCCATGCGCGCGAGGGCCTTCTGGTCCTGCCCGCGGACGCCATGGCCGGGATGTCGGAGGACAATCTGCCGACCTTCGTGCCGGTGTCGATCGAGCCGGACAGTCCCGATCCGTCAGAGGAGACCGACCGGACCGGTGGCGTCATCACGATCGAGATC
>CANMQJ010000138.1 GCA_947500005.1 uncultured Paracoccaceae bacterium
GCCAAATCCGTCCCCGCCATCCGCCATCGTCATCTCCTTCCGAATGCTCGGAAGAAAACTCGCCACTCGGGCCGCGCCCTGGAACCGCGGAAATCAATGGGGCGGAGACGGCGCATACCATACAGAGTACCGAGCGGTCACATGGTGAAGACCGAATAGCTTCTTCGATCAAGAACGACCATCGTCGCTGAGGTGAGGCGCCGCCACATGAGGGTGTTGAAGAACGAGCGCGGATTACGCAGCGATATGAAGGACTTCGGCCCCTCTTGCTTCCACAGTGCTTCCACGTGGGGTGCAAACGCAAACGCCGCCCCGGAGGGCGGCGCATAAGCGTTTGATATAACGGTAATTTTTGGTTGCGGGAGTAGGATTTGAACCTACGACCTTCAGGTTATGAGCCTGACGAGCTACCTGGCTGCTCCATCCCGCG
>CANMQJ010000139.1 GCA_947500005.1 uncultured Paracoccaceae bacterium
ACAAGCGCCCAGAGGATCTGGCCGGTGGGGCGATAGATCACGAAGGCCTCCTGCACGGCATCCTCGCCCGAGCGGTCGCCGTCGGCGGTCGCGGTATGGGCGAGGTTGATCTGGAAATCCGCCGCCGTCCCGGCGCCGCCAAAGACCAGAACGTCATCCTCGGCCGCGAGATAATCCTGCACCCAGTCCGAGCCGTGATCGGCGACGCCCAGGTGAAAGAACTTGTCAGCGCCAGTGCCGCCGTTGATGCGGTCATGGCCGAAGCCGCCATTGACGAAATCGTCGCCGTCGCCGCCGAAGACCAGGTCCGACAGCGCGCCGCCGGTGACGACATCGTTGCCCTCCTGCCCCTGCAACTCGTCGGCGCCGAACCCGCCCGCCAGAGTGTCATTACCCTCCTGGCCGAATATCTGGTCGTTGCCGCC
>CANMQJ010000140.1 GCA_947500005.1 uncultured Paracoccaceae bacterium
GGACGCCTGATCGGTCGGACCAAAGGCGGCATGAACACCAAACTGCACGCCATCTGCGACAGGCAGGGGCGTCCGCTCAATCTGTTCGTCACCGCCGGCCAGGTCAGCGACTACATCGGTGCACGGGCATTGCTGAGCAGCCTGCCGGATGTCGATTGGCTTCTCGGTGATCGCGGCTATGACGCCGACTGGTTCAGAGAAGCATTGAAAGACAAAGGGATACGCGCGTGTATCCCCGGTCGAAAACAGCGCACGAAAGCTGTGCAGTATGACAAGCGCCGATACAGACGGCGCAACCGGATTGAAATCATGTTCGGCAGGCTCAAGGACTGGCGGCGCGTCGCGACCCGATACGACCGTTGTCCCAAGGTCTTCCTGTCCGCCATCGCGCTCGCCGCAACCGTCTTGTTTTGGCTATG
>CANMQJ010000141.1 GCA_947500005.1 uncultured Paracoccaceae bacterium
GACCGACAGGGGCGCACGGCAGACCTGCTCTGCCGCCTCGACTTCCTGATCCTCGATGAACTCGGCTATCTCCCCTTCGCGCAGACCGGCGGCCAGCTGCTGTTCCATCTCATCAGCCGCCTCTACGAACGCACCTCGATCATCGTGACGACCAATCTCGACTTCGGGGAATGGCCATCGGTCTTCGGCGACGCAAAGATGACCACTGCGCTACTCGACCGCCTCACCCATCACTGCGACATCGTCGAAACCGGCAACGAGAGCTGGCGCTTCAAGACCCGCGAATGATCGTGTCCCCCGCTGGCCCGATACGGCTGCGCTGTATGGGAGCTACACCGCATCGGGCCAGCTACCGTGCGCTCCAACGGGGTCATTTTTGGATGCCGATAGGGGGTCAAGATTGCGTGCCGATTGACA
>CANMQJ010000142.1 GCA_947500005.1 uncultured Paracoccaceae bacterium
GAATTCCGACAGGCCATCAACCCAAACTTCGCATGGGGCATAACCGAAATCGAGATATCGGCAGTCATGATGTGAATTTGTTGTGCCGTTCGGCGAGCTGCCGGTCAAAGCCTACGCTCGGCCAGGTATGAATTGTTATGCCGCTGATCGGGTTTTCCCTGCTGCGGATAACTGTATCGGTCAGGGTGACGAAGGGGCCCTGACGGCGATCCTTGCGCCGGGTCGGGTACGCGTTTGTGCACCAAAATTTGCACGTGCACGCGAGGCTCCTACTCCGGTCGGAGAGCACCTCGTGGAAAGCGCAATGAAATAAGGCGTTGTGCCTATGTCTAAGGGATTTTGGCTCCGGCGGTAGGGATCGAACCTACGACCAATTGATTAACAGTCAACTGCTCTACCGCTGAGCTACGCCGGAA
>CANMQJ010000143.1 GCA_947500005.1 uncultured Paracoccaceae bacterium
ACAAGATCTACCCTATCTGCTGCGCAAGCTGCCGATCACCCGGCCCAATCAGGTCTGGGCGATGGACATCACCTATATCCCCATGGCGCGGGGCTTCATCTATCTGGCGGCGGTGCTCGACTGGTTCACACGCCGCGTCCTTGCCTGGCGGGTGTCGATCACGCTGGAGACCGATTTTTGCATCGAAGCTGTGGAAGAGGCGCTGGCTCGTCACGGCACGCCCGAGATCTTCAACACGGATCAGGGCAGCCAGTTCACCTCCACCGAGTTCATCAAGGTGCTGGCCGCCCGCGAGATCAAGATCAGCATGGACGGCAAGGGCGCCTGGCGCGACAATGTCTTCGTCGAGCGCCTGTGGCGAACCATCAAATACGAAGAGGTCTACCTGCGGGCCTATGCCAGCGTGT
>CANMQJ010000144.1 GCA_947500005.1 uncultured Paracoccaceae bacterium
CTGCCCGCGCGCCCACCGCCTCTGTCTCCTCGACGAAGCCGTGGGTGGCCAGGTGCAGGACCCGCGGGGCGCGGGCCAGCGAGGTCAGCCGACCCTCCTGGGCGCCCGCGCCGATGTGCATCGCTGGCACCGCGCCGCCCGCCTCGCGCCAGATTGCGGCGATGGCGTCGAGCTCCACTGCAGTCTGCGGCAGGGGGCCAAAGCTCTGCAGCCCGCCGGCCCGGATCACGGTCTCGACGGTCGAGCCCCGGGCTCGCTCGACGAGTGCCAGCAGCGTCTCCTCGGCCTCCACTGGCGTTGGGGTCGCACCGCCTGCCTGCTCGTAATCAACCGCGCCAAAGGCGACGAGGCCCTGGCCCGCGGCGTCGGGTGCCTCTGCGACCAGGGCCCGGCCAGT
>CANMQJ010000145.1 GCA_947500005.1 uncultured Paracoccaceae bacterium
GTGGAGACGCGCTCGTAGGCGACGAGCCGTGGCGGCGGGTGCGTGCCGGGGACCATGTACAGACCTGCGCAACGTTGGTTTGGCAGGTTTGTACATCAGGCCAGAGGGTTAGTGTAGCGACGCAGCGGGGGCTACTTGCCGGATGCCGGGTCGATATCGATCTCCAGCGGCGGGACGTGGCGGGTCACGCGGGGCTCGGTGCCGATGCGCGGTGGCTCTGCGATGATGCGGACGATACGGGGCAGTGCGGGATCGGCCTCCTGCGCGAGGTCCAGCCGGGTGCGCGCGACGGGGGTGAGGCCAAGCTCGGACATGTAGCGGCTCATCAGCTCCAGCTGCTTGTTGGCAACCGTCAGCCAGGGCGATTGCTGGACATGGCCATT
>CANMQJ010000146.1 GCA_947500005.1 uncultured Paracoccaceae bacterium
GGATGGCACTCTGCCCCACGACACCGCAGGAGCCCTGACGGAGAAATCCATAGGGTGCCACGAAGAGCCGTCAGAACCGGTGCCTTCCGTTTTGCTGCCAGTTGCGACTGGGCCGCTTCACCTCTAAAGACATCATTCTGGTAAAATGTTTCAATGACTTAAGGGGAAGAGAAGGCTCGACACCAGTCCCGTTCGCTCCGCCACTTGCCCCCGCGAAAGCGTTCTCCCGATCCGGCTGCGGCCGGATTTTTCCGTTGTATTCGGGGGTTATGCGAGAGTGGCTATTCACCGACCTCGGCGCCTACAGAGCTATGCGGGATTTTGGGTGACGCGGCCTGATCAAGCGGCGCGGTTTTCGGCGTCGGCTTTTGCGACACCGTGGG
>CANMQJ010000147.1 GCA_947500005.1 uncultured Paracoccaceae bacterium
ATGAATGGTGGCGCTGACGGGGACCGGTTCTTCCATCTCGGGGTCGCCGATCATGGCAGCGACTGGATCCAGGACTACGATGCGAGCGAAGGCGACGTCCTTGTCTTCGGGCAGGCTGGCGCCACGGGTTCAGACTTCCAGATCAACATCACCGAGACAGCCAATGCCGGAGTCGCCGGCACCGAAGAGGCCTTCGTGATCTACCGCCCGACCGGCCAGATCATGTGGGCATTGGTGGATGGCTCGGCCCAGTCGGAGATCAACATGCTGGTGAACGGTGTCGAGTACGACTTGCTTGCTTAGCGACGAGAAGGTCGCTAAGCGAGCCCGCCGGGGGACATTCGGGCCGAAACTGAAAGCTCCTCCGGCGAAAA
>CANMQJ010000148.1 GCA_947500005.1 uncultured Paracoccaceae bacterium
CGGTGAGTGTCGAGGTGATCGCCTCGGACGGCACGGAGAGCGTGAGCAGCACGTTCGAGCTGACCATCGACCCGGTGAACGACGCGCCGGTGGTGGACGCGGCGCTTGCGGACCAGTCCTCGGACGAGGACACGGCGTTCTCCTTCACGGTTCCTGCGGGCACCTTCTCGGATGTCGATGGCGACGCGCTGACGCTGAGCCTCGGGGCCGGGACGCCGTCCTGGCTGTCGATCGACGCGGCCGGGGTGATCTCGGGCACGCCGCCGGCGGATTTCAACGGGGCGGTGAGCGTCGAGGTGATCGCCTCGGACGGCACGGAGAGCGTGAGCAGCACGTTCGAGCTGACCATCGACCCGGTGAACGACGCG
>CANMQJ010000149.1 GCA_947500005.1 uncultured Paracoccaceae bacterium
TGTCGTCCATCCGCACCCCCCGGTCGGAATTGTGGCCATGCGCGCGAGACACGAGCGGGCCGGTTTCCGGGCGGACCGTGCAGGGTTTTGACCGCCCCCCCCCCGGTCCTGTGGGGCTCCTCTCATCCGCCCCGCCTCTCGACGCGTTGGAAGAGCCGCCGCAGCGCGTAGCTCCGGGCCAGCGACGCCGCCGTGAACAGCCCGCTCAGGGCCGCGTGCTGCGTGACCGTCGCCTGCAGCCCCACCACCGGGAAGGCTGCAAGCTGGAGGCCGAGGGCAATGCCCCAGCCGACCGCGACATTCGCCACCGCCTCGATTGCCGAGAAGAGACGGGTCTGGGCCATCACGCCATGACCTC
>CANMQJ010000150.1 GCA_947500005.1 uncultured Paracoccaceae bacterium
GATGGAGCTGGACCCGGCTTACGTGGACGTGGCGGTGCGACGCTGGGAAGAGTTCACCGGCGAGGTGGCCACGCTCGACGGCGAGGAGCGCAACTTTGCCGAGATCGCCACCGAGCGGCAGGAGGTCATGGCGTGATGGCCCAGACCCGTCTCTTCTCCGCGATCGAGGCGGTGGCGAATGTCGCGGTCGGCTGGGGTGTGGCACTCGGTCTCCAGCTTGTCGCCTTCCCGGTGGTGGGGCTGCAGGCTACGGTCTCGCAGCACGCGGCGCTGAGCGGGCTGTTCACGGCGGCGTCGCTGGCCCGGAGCTACGCGCTGCGGCGGCTCTTCCAGCACGTCGAGAGGCG
>CANMQJ010000151.1 GCA_947500005.1 uncultured Paracoccaceae bacterium
GTCCGAATGGCGCAAATGACGAATGCCTGCTCGCCGCCACCGCCCAGAACCTCCGGAAACTGGCGAAGATCCTGCCCGCGCCGCAGAAACCGCGAAAAGCCTGACAGGAAAGGCGCGCGCACATGTCTCAGCCACCGGGATTCTGCGGTAGCGAACGCGTGTTTTTCCACAGAACCGGCGGAAAGTGTGAATTCGCTGCAAGAGCTCGGATTATGCTTTGGCAGGGCGAACGCTGCCATTCATAACCGAAACGTCTGGCTACTGGATAGTGCCCCGGGGCGTGGTGTAGGAAACGGCTGGCGCGGCCACAGGCGACGCTGGCGGCCACCGTCGATCTTCGG
>CANMQJ010000152.1 GCA_947500005.1 uncultured Paracoccaceae bacterium
AGCGCCCAGAGGATCTGGCCGGTGGGGCGGTAGATGACGAAGGCCTCCTGCACGGCATCGTCGCCCGAGCGGTCGCCGTCGGGCGTGGCGGTGTGGTCGAAATTCACCTGGAACTGGTCGCGGGTCGCGTTGCCGCCGAAGACGAGCGTATCGCCATCGGCGGAGGCGTAGTCCTGCACCCAGTCCGAGCCGTGATCGGCGACACCCAGGTGAAAGAACTTGTCAGCGCCAGTGCCGCCATTGATCCGGTCGTACCCGAACCCGCCATTGACGAAATCGTCGCCGTCGCCGCCGAAGACCAGGTCCGACAGCGCGCCGCCGGTGACGACATCGTTGCC
>CANMQJ010000153.1 GCA_947500005.1 uncultured Paracoccaceae bacterium
ACCGCGTCCCGCTCCGCCATCCGCGCCAGCGCCGTCTCCGCCGCCACCCAGCGCCCGTAGGCCTGGCAATAGGCGGCCAGCACGCTGCGGTCGAGCCGCGACATGATCCCGAGGCGGGCCATCTCGGCCACCACCCTGTCCCATTCCTCCAGCGCGGCCCCGGCGAGATGATCCGGAGCCGTGGGGCACGCCGTCTCCGGCGCGGGCTCCCGGCTCTCGAGCCTGTGCTTGCGGGCCGTGCCCTGGAGCAGCTTCAGCCTCGTCGGCTTGGGTTTCGGGCCACGCGGTGCCATGGGCCTCGTCTCCTGTCTCGTTCATCCTCACCCCCCGGTCGGAAT
>CANMQJ010000154.1 GCA_947500005.1 uncultured Paracoccaceae bacterium
TCTGCAAAATCTGGACATCAGACCCGGATCGATTCATCCTCGATCCGATCCACCAGATGCCGGGACTAAACACCTAACTCCTGGTCGCGTCTGAAAATCTTGCTTCATGTCTTCAGTAATCGAAGTGAGAACTCTTTGCTGGTGGAATAGAGATGGTGGGCAATCATCATACCGATGAGCGTCGAGCACATTGAATGCCAAATGACTGGCAACTGAGCGGATGGCATCGCAATCAAATTTGACCAACTCTCCGCGCGGTGAGTAACGCTCCGGCGAGGGCCGTCTGACGGGGTGCTGGAGGTGATGATAAGTCCGACCTTATGGTCGACCTTACGTTC
>CANMQJ010000155.1 GCA_947500005.1 uncultured Paracoccaceae bacterium
CCTCGCTCGCAGCGTCATGCCGCCGTTGCGCGGAAAATCCACTTATCCCGGCTGTTCAGATTTCTGGAACCACCTCTCAAAATACGGGATCAACTCGGCAAACAGCCGGCCAGGGGTTTCCGCCAGTTCTGCGCCACGCTTGGTCAGTCGAAACTCACCCTTGAAGTGACGTCCAAGGCGCAGGGAAATCAGCAGGAAATGCAGAACTTCGAGCGGGGGAAACTCATACTCATTGATCACCTTGTTGAAGCGGAACATGAGCTATGCGGGATTTTGGGTGACGCGGCCTGATCAAGCGGCGCGGTTTTCGGCGTCGGCTTTTGCGACACCGTGGG
>CANMQJ010000156.1 GCA_947500005.1 uncultured Paracoccaceae bacterium
AGGCTCATAACCTGAAGGTCGTAGGTTCAAATCCTACTCCCGCAACCAGTTTTAGCGAACAGGCCGCACCCGAAAGGGCAGCGGCCTTTTTGCTGTTCCCAAAGCTCAACAGTTCCAATAGTTTGCCGCGGATCTCCAGCGTGTGGAGGCTCGCTTCCTCGTCCCAGGAGACGACGACTGTGTCGAGCAGCGTGTGCAACTCGTCCGCCGCCGAGCCTGCCACGGCCTCGTCGGTGAGGGTGCCCACAAGATCCTAGAGGTGGTTCCAGAAATCTGAACAGCCGGGATAAGTGGATTTTCCGCGCAACGGCGGCATGACGCTGCGAGCGAGG
>CANMQJ010000157.1 GCA_947500005.1 uncultured Paracoccaceae bacterium
CTCGCTCGCAGCGTCATGCCGCCGTTGCGCGGAAAATCCACTTATCCCGGCTGTTCAGATTTCTGGAACCACCTCTGAGGACAGCGCCGGCATCAAGGCCGAGGGCGAAGGCGAGTGGCACGCGCGCAAGCATGGCGGCGCGAAGCGCCGGCTATGGCGCAAGGTCCACATCCATTGCCCGGCAGGCGAATGCAAGCATTCGCCGAGAGGGGCGTCGACGAACAGACGCTGGAAATCCGGGCCATCGAAATCACCGGGAGCAGCGTCGGTGACGCGCCGATGTTACCCGACTTGCCGAGCCAGATCCCCACCGACGTGGA
>CANMQJ010000158.1 GCA_947500005.1 uncultured Paracoccaceae bacterium
ACCTTCCCCACGCGCGTCGTCTTCGCCGCCCCGGTCTCGTTGCGCCAGGCCGGGTCGTAGCGCACGCCATAGGGCGGATCCGTGACCATCAGGTGCGGGGCCACCCCGCCAAGCAGGCGCGTCACATCCGCCGCCTTCGTGGCATCGCCGCAGAGCAGCCGGTGTGTCCCGAGGCACCACAGGTCGCCCGGGCGCGAGACGGGGGTCTGGGGCGGCTCGGGCGTCGCCTCCTCGCGCGGGTCGGCCGCGCCATGCGCGAAGAGCGCATCGAGCTCCGCCCCCTCGAAGCCCAGCTCACCGAGCTCCACGCC
>CANMQJ010000159.1 GCA_947500005.1 uncultured Paracoccaceae bacterium
TGTCACATCCCGCGTGATTATGCGGTCGCTTCTTGAAGAGTTCTGGTTTCTGGCGATGCCAGTCCTTGAGCGCGTCGATGGGCGTTCGGCCCTTGAGCACGGATTGCGGGAGCTGGCCATTATAGAGCCGGACATAGCGCAGGATGGTTTGCTCGAGGTCTTCTCCGCTATGGAACCGGTGGCTCTGCAGGACGTCCTCGATCCGGCCGTTGAAGCGCTCGGCCATGCCATTGGTCTGGGGGCGCATGGGCGGGGCAAGGCGGTGCTCGATGTCGAGATCGGCGCAGAGCCGGTCGAAC
>CANMQJ010000160.1 GCA_947500005.1 uncultured Paracoccaceae bacterium
ATGTAGGCCCGCTTCTGCGCGTCCGTCAGATGCGCCAGCTCGATCACCGGCACCTCCGCCATCCCCAGCCGGCGCGCAGCCTCCACCCGGCCATGGCCCGCGATGATGCCATTCCCGCCATCGACCAGAACCGGGTTGTTGAAGCCGAACTCCCGGATCGACCCCGCGATCAGCGCCACCTGCGCCTCCGAATGCGTCCGCGCATTCCGCGCATAGGGGATCAGCGCCTCCACCGGCACCTGCCGGATCGCCACCGCACGCCTGTCCACCTTCGCCGCCATGCCCCCGCC
>CANMQJ010000161.1 GCA_947500005.1 uncultured Paracoccaceae bacterium
CCGTGCCAGACATAGGCGACATCGCCCGGAAACAGCGCCCAGGCCTCCCGCCAGTCGGCGCGGTCGTCATTGGCGACGCGGCCCACGCGCCTCGTTTTCGCCGCCCCGGTCTCGTTGCGCCAGGCCGGGTCGTAGCTCACGCCATAGGGCGGGTCCGTGACCATCAGGTGCGGTGCCACCCCGTCGAGCAGGCGCGTGACATCGGCCTGTTTCGTGGCATCGCCGCAGAGCAACCGGTGTGTCCCGAGGCACCACAGGTCGCCCGGGCGCGAGACGGGGGTTTCGGG
>CANMQJ010000162.1 GCA_947500005.1 uncultured Paracoccaceae bacterium
TCCACCACTTCCTTGGCCAGGGTGAAATCCGCGTCCGCCACGGCAACCGCGACATTGGCGGGCCCGGATTGGGCACCGGCACCATCCTCGACGATGACCGAGAACCCGGCGGACAGCGACGCGTTGCCATCCTGCACGAAGGTGACATCGCCGTTCACGACATCCTGCAGGGTAAAGCTTGTCGCCGCGACACCGCCGACCTGCACCCCCCCGTTCGTGCTCGACTGCACCATGAACGTAGCGGTGTCACCCACATCGGGATCGATGGCCGTCAGATCCCCAACC
>CANMQJ010000163.1 GCA_947500005.1 uncultured Paracoccaceae bacterium
CAACGTTGCGCAGGTCTGTACATGGTCCCCGGCACGCACCCGCCGCCACGGCTCGTCGCCTACGAGCGCGTCTCCACTGCGCGGCAGGGCAGGTCCGGGCTGGGGCTCGCCGCGCAGCGCCGGGCCATCGACGGCTTCGCCGCCCATCGCGGCGCCGAGCTCCTGGCCCGCTTCACGGAGGTCGAGAGCGGGCGGAAGAACGACCGCCCCCAGCTGGAAGCCGCGCTGAGCCTCGCCCGGCTCACCGGCGCCACGCTGGTCATCGCCCGG
>CANMQJ010000164.1 GCA_947500005.1 uncultured Paracoccaceae bacterium
CAACGTTGCGCAGGTCTGTACATGGTCCCCGGCACGCACCCGCCGCCACGGCTCGTCGCCTACGAGCGCGTCTCCACCGCGCGGCAGGGCCGCTCCGGGCTGGGGCTCGCGGCGCAGCGCAAGGCGATCGACGCCTTCGCCCACCATCGCGGGGCCGAGCTCCTGGCCCGCTTCACCGAGGTCGAGAGCGGAAGGAAGAACGACCGCCCCCAGCTGGAAGCCGCGCTGAGCCTCGCCCGGCTCACCGGCGCCACGCTGGTCATCGCCCGG
>CANMQJ010000165.1 GCA_947500005.1 uncultured Paracoccaceae bacterium
GTCCCTGCGGCTGCCGGTGGTCGCTTCCGGCCCATCCTGTCACGCGACAAACCCTGTCTCTCCTGCGCCAACGCTGACCTCGGGCCACTGGTCTTCCTGTCGGCCCCTGTCGCCGATTGTCGGAAACTGTCATGATTACATGGGCTTATGCCTTGTGGTATACTTCTCGCAGTGCAGGCACAGAGGCGCGAACAAAGGAGCGGCGGGGGCATGGCGGCGAAGGTGGACAGGCGTGCGGTGGCGATCCGGCAGGTGCCGGTGGAGGCGCT
>CANMQJ010000166.1 GCA_947500005.1 uncultured Paracoccaceae bacterium
AGTTCCGGCAGGCCTCAACACCCGCCACGATACGCCGCTCATTCAAACCGAGTCACCCAATTCCCGGCATAGCTCTTGGCCAAGACCGACGATCTAGCGGATCGCTTTTTGGCAATGAAATGGGTACGAGCAACGCATTCTCAGACGCTTCGCAACCGCCCTGCCTGGCTCAAACGAATTTGCTTTCACAGAGGTGGATCGATTTGTCTGAACAGGTTCCGGGCGTTTTCTAAGTGGTTTTCCGCCTCGGTTACGCCGCCGCCG
>CANMQJ010000167.1 GCA_947500005.1 uncultured Paracoccaceae bacterium
AAGGAGTATGGCCCCCACAAAACGCTCTATAACCGCTGGAAGCGTTGGAGCGACAAAGGCATCTTCGCGAAGATGATGGCCGGTCTGGCTGCCGAGCACGGCGAAGAGAAGACCGTCATGATCGACGCAACGTACCTGAAGGCCCACCGAACAGCGACCAGCATGGGCGTGAAAAAGGGGGGCGTGGACGCCTGATCGGTCGGACCAAAGGCGGCATGAACACCAAACTGCACGCCATCTGCGACAGGCAGGGGCGTCCGCT
>CANMQJ010000168.1 GCA_947500005.1 uncultured Paracoccaceae bacterium
CTCATGCTGGCGCTCGACCTCGCGGCGGGGACGGCGGACATCTTCGGCCCCGACCTGGACATGCTGACCGGTATCGAAAACGCCACCGGCACGCCCTGGGCCGACCAGATCGCGGGTGATGCGCTGGCCAACGTGCTGGTGGGGCTCGACGGCGCCGACCGGCTGGTCGGGCTGGCGGGCGACGATGTGCTCGACGGCGGCGTGGGGGCCGACACGCTCAATGGCGGCGAGGGCGACGACCGGATCACCGGCGG
>CANMQJ010000169.1 GCA_947500005.1 uncultured Paracoccaceae bacterium
GTCGGCTTGGGTTTCGGGCCACGCGGTGCCATGGGCCTCGTCTCCTGTCTCGTTCATCCTCACCCCCCGGTCGGAATTGTGGCCATGCGCGCGAGACACGACCGGGCCGGTTTCCGGGCGAAGCCTGCAGGGATTTGACCGCCCCCCCCCGTCCTGTGGGGCTCCTCTCATCCACTCCGCCTCTCGACGTGCTGGAAGAGCCGCCGCAGCGCGTAGCTCCGGGCCAGCGACGCCGCCGTGAACAGCCCGCTCA
>CANMQJ010000170.1 GCA_947500005.1 uncultured Paracoccaceae bacterium
ATTTGCGGGTGTAGATGGCGCAGCGCAGTTTCCGGGTGATTTTGGATGTGTCGGCAACTTTGGTCATCCCCGACCTCCCTGACGCTTCTCCCGGCCCGACGCTTGCGCGTCGCGCGTACAGCGCTGTAAAGGCTCCACCGGAGCCTCCGCTGGCCTGCGGCCACTGCGCTTTAACCCAAAGAAAACCAGCCCGTTCCAGCGGGTCCCGGTGATGGCGCGGGCGATGGCGGACAGCGATTTGTATGGGCGGCC
>CANMQJ010000171.1 GCA_947500005.1 uncultured Paracoccaceae bacterium
CACCCCGCGGTGTGCCAATCCTGTGGCTCACCGTAGAAGGTTTCGAACAAGGCAGCCTCGGTCGTGCCATGATCGGCCTCCACGTTGATCAGGTTCATCCAGACGTCCCATTTTCCGAAGGGATGGCTGTCGAAACGCGAATAGGACGCGTGATCGATTTCGAACAGAAAGAGGTGGATCGATTTGTCTGAACAGGTTCCGGGCGTTTTCTAAGTGGTTTTCCGCCTCGGTTACGCCGCCGCCGCT
>CANMQJ010000172.1 GCA_947500005.1 uncultured Paracoccaceae bacterium
AGGGCATCGGCGATCGCGCGCAGGGTCGTGCATCCTTCGCAACGGATCGACGCGATGACGGGCGCGAGCTCACGGGCGAAGGCATCGGCGTTCGCGGTGATCGTGCGGCGCAGGGCGGAGCCGTCCTCGCCTGCGCGTCTGAGTGCCGCGGCGCCGTTGGGGTTGCCGAGCTTGACGCCCCGGGCCCTGGCGGCGGCCAGTGCCTCCTTCGTGCGGCGGGAGATCGCCTCGCG
>CANMQJ010000173.1 GCA_947500005.1 uncultured Paracoccaceae bacterium
CGACGCGCTCAAGGACTGGCATCGCCAGAAACCAGAACTCTTCAAGAAGCGACCGCATAATCACGCGGGATGTGACATGCCTCGGATTTCATGCGGTTGGATTGCAGGATCACACCGTCGCAATCGAATATGACGTTGTCGGGGATAATCACCATGTGTGAACAGGCGTGCAAAATTGACCCCGTAGAGGGGTGATCGGCGTCCAAAAATGACCCCCTTACACTGACGTGG
>CANMQJ010000174.1 GCA_947500005.1 uncultured Paracoccaceae bacterium
AACGGAACCACCGCCCTTGACGGACAGGTCGCCTATACTTTCGAGGGGCTCGACGTCGATGCACGGCTTTCGCTCGACGGGTTCGATGTGGACTTCGGAAACGAGGTCCGGGTCGTTCTGAACGGCGCAAGCATCGGCTTCCTCGATGTGGGCGTGGACAACGGTTTGTCGTCCGACGACTTCCTGATCACCGCGGCGCAGCAGCAGGCCGGTGAGAACGTCCTCGAATT
>CANMQJ010000175.1 GCA_947500005.1 uncultured Paracoccaceae bacterium
GCCGAGACCTGCGGGCGGGTCTGCCACGCGATGGAGCTGGACCCGGCTTACGTGGACGTGGCGGTGCGGCGTTGGGAAGAGTTCACCGGCGAGGTGGCCAGGCTCGACGGCGAGGAGCGCAGCTTCGCCGATCTGGCCACCGAGCGGCAAGAGGTCATGGCGTGATGGCCCAGACCCGTCTCTTCTCGGCAATCGAGGCGGTGGCGAATGTCGCGGTCGGCTGGGGC
>CANMQJ010000176.1 GCA_947500005.1 uncultured Paracoccaceae bacterium
TGAGCTTTCTGGCGAAAGCGGTCACCTCGAACGGGCTGCCGCGGTCCTGCGCCATCGACAAGAGCGGGGCGAACACCGCAGGCCTGGCGGGGATGAATGCGGCCCTTCGGAGGGCTGGCTCGGACCGCAGGATCAGGGTCTACCGGTCGAAGTATCTGAACAACATCGTGGAACAGGATCATCGCGGGGTAAAAAGACGGATCAAGCCGATGATGGGTTTCAAAT
>CANMQJ010000177.1 GCA_947500005.1 uncultured Paracoccaceae bacterium
GGAGCTGGGAATAAATCCCAAGACCGTAGCGAAGTGGCGGAAGCGAGCGACGGTTGAGGATATGAAGACGGGACCGAGAGAGCATCGCTCAACGGTTCTGACTGAGGCAGAGGAGGCGGCAATCGTTGCGTTTCGGCGCCACACGCTACTGCCGTTGGATGACTGCCTCTATGCTTTGCAGCCCTCGATCCCACATCTGACGCGGTCGGCTTTGCATCGCTGCCT
>CANMQJ010000178.1 GCA_947500005.1 uncultured Paracoccaceae bacterium
GAGCGGGACGCGGTCACGGCCGGGCTGGTGATCCGCACCAAGGCCGGCAACGCGATCCAGAACCCGCTGGTCGGCGCCGCGAACAAGGCCATGGCCGACATGGTGCGCTATGCTGCGGAGTTCGGCATGACGCCCTCGGCCCGCACGAGGGTCTCGGCGCTGGAGGAGGGCGAGGACAACCCCTTCGCCATCTTCGACGATTGGTGAGACCGATGAGGCGCCCT
>CANMQJ010000179.1 GCA_947500005.1 uncultured Paracoccaceae bacterium
GCTGGCGTGAACGACGCCACGCAGCCTTACGTGCTGGGCCTCCCGGGCGACCGGGTGCTGGAGGGCGAGAACCTGCTCACCTTCAGCCAGGAGCGCGTGCCGACCTGGAAATGGGGCGTCACCGACATCTCGGCCACCCCCGCGGACATGGACCTCGCCCTCGACACGGTGGAGCGGGGCGTCTACGGCAAGGGCTATGAGGGCACCTCCTCCGAGGC
>CANMQJ010000180.1 GCA_947500005.1 uncultured Paracoccaceae bacterium
CCCTGCAACTCGTCGGCGCCGAACCCGCCCGCCAGAGTGTCATTACCCTCCTGGCCGAATATCTGGTCGTTGCCGCCACCGCCCGCGGCCCGGTCGTCGCCGGCCCCCGCGTAGATCACGTTGCGCTGGTCGGCCTCGTGCCCGTCCGGGCCGCCGGTGATCCGGTCGTCGCCCTCGCCGCCATTGAGCGTGTCGGCCCCCACGCCGCCGTCGAGCA
>CANMQJ010000181.1 GCA_947500005.1 uncultured Paracoccaceae bacterium
TGGCGCCGTGCCGACTTTGAGTGGGACGTCGAGAACGATCAATACGTCTGCCCCGAGGGCCAGACACTGAAGCAGTTCCGCCGGAACTATTCCGATCCGAACCGAAGGCCGACCAGTGAGGGTCAAGCCAAATACCGCGCCCTGAAACTGACCTGCCAGGCCCGCCCGTCGAAACAGCAATGCTGCCCGAATGCCGATGCCAGAACCATCACCC
>CANMQJ010000182.1 GCA_947500005.1 uncultured Paracoccaceae bacterium
GTCACGGCCGGGCTGGTGATCCGCACGAAGGCCGGCAACGCGATCCAGAACCCGCTGGTCGGCGCGGCGAACAAGGCGATGGCCGACATGGTGCGCTATGCCGCCGAGTTCGGCATGACGCCCTCGGCCCGCACGCGGGTCTCGGCGCTGGAGGAGGGCGAGGACAACCCCTTCGCCATCTTCGACGATTGGTGAGACCGATGAGGCGCCCTG
>CANMQJ010000183.1 GCA_947500005.1 uncultured Paracoccaceae bacterium
ATGCACTCCACCGGCTTCTGCGTGCCGTGGATGGTCTGCGCATCCTGGTCCCGGCTGGGGATCTGCCAGAGGGTGGATTGGGTGCGGTCCCCCGACCAGTGCCCCGTGCCGCGCACGCAATACCAGGCCGGTTCATGCTGCCAGTGATAATGGCCCCGCGACAGGACCAGCCGCTCCTTGGCCCAGATGATCTGGCTGCGGATGGCGAAGCC
>CANMQJ010000184.1 GCA_947500005.1 uncultured Paracoccaceae bacterium
GTCGCAAACCCATCCCGCGGGCCGGCACGCTGTCGGGCTCGCCGATGGCGGCCCTGCCGCGCTGCCCGGGCCATCTGGGCGAGGTGGCGCGCAAGGAATGGCGCAGGCTCGCCACCCCGCTGCACGAGGCGGGTATCCTGACGCTCGCCGACCGGGCGGCGCTGGCGGCCTATTGCCAGGCCTGGGCCCGCTGGGTCGAGGCCGAGGAGAA
>CANMQJ010000185.1 GCA_947500005.1 uncultured Paracoccaceae bacterium
GGGGCCGATGCCTCAGGCCAAGCGGTGCTGCGCAAGAAGCTGAGAAGAGATCCGGTCCTTGAGTTTTTCGCACGTCTTCCGTCCTGCGTCGTTGCCATGGAAGCTTGTGGTGGCGCGCATTTCTGGGGCCGCGAGATCAGCGAACTGGGCCATGAGGTGAAGCTCATTCCGCCTGCCTACGTCAAGCCCTTCGTGAAGCGACAGAAG
>CANMQJ010000186.1 GCA_947500005.1 uncultured Paracoccaceae bacterium
GCGCTGGAGGAATGGGGCAGGGTGGTGGATGAGATGGCCCGCCTCGGGATCATGTCGCGGCTCGACCGAAGCGTGCTGGCCGCCTATTGCCAGGCCTACGGGCGCTGGGTGGCCGCCGAGACCGCGCTGGCGCGGATGGCGGAGCGGGACGCGGTCACGGCCGGGCTGGTGATCCGCACCAAGGCCGGCAACGCGATCCAGAACCC
>CANMQJ010000187.1 GCA_947500005.1 uncultured Paracoccaceae bacterium
CATTCGGAGGCGCAGGTGGCGCTGATCGCGGGCTCGATCCGGGAGTTCGGCTTCAACAACCCGGTGCTGGTCGATGGCGGGAACGGCATCATCGCGGGCCATGGCCGGGTGGAGGCTGCGCGCCGCCTGGGGATGGCGGAGGTGCCGGTGATCGAGCTGGCGCATCTGACGGACGCGCAGAAGCGGGCCTACATCCTCGCCGA
>CANMQJ010000188.1 GCA_947500005.1 uncultured Paracoccaceae bacterium
TCGTCGCCCTCGCCGCCGCGCATCGTGTCATTGCCCGCACGGCCGAACATGTAGTCGGTCTCGCCCTCGCCATCGAGGACATTGGCCCCTCCATTGCCCCGCAGCCGGTTCGACAGCTCGTTGCCGACCCCGGTCAGGTCGTCCGCGCCCAGAAGGGTCAGTTCCTCGATGTTGTCGGCCAGTTCAAAGGAAACCGACGCCTC
>CANMQJ010000189.1 GCA_947500005.1 uncultured Paracoccaceae bacterium
CTCCCCGATGACTTCGGGGGCATCATCCACGTCAGTGTAAGGGGGTCATTTTTGGACGCCGATCACCCCTCTACGGGTCAATTTTGCACGCCTGTTCACATACCGACGGAATGCCACCACCATCGCCTCCTCGGCCTCGCTGAGAACGGTCGAGCGCGGTTCCTTCGGGCCCGTTTTGCGATCCTCGACCGCCTCGCGCTT
>CANMQJ010000190.1 GCA_947500005.1 uncultured Paracoccaceae bacterium
CCGCCATCGGCCTGGAAGGCGCCGGTGACCCGGGCGTCGGGCGCGGTGCTGCCGTTGAAGTTGTTGCCCCAGCTGCCCGTCTCGGGCGTGCTGCCCTCCAGCGTGAAATCGCTCAGCGAGCGCAGCTGCACATCCGTCACGCCCCATTTGAAGCTGTCGTTGCGCATCTGCTCGAAGGTCAGCACGTTCTCGCCCGCCAG
>CANMQJ010000191.1 GCA_947500005.1 uncultured Paracoccaceae bacterium
TCACGCCCCAGGCCCAGGTCACATTCGTGGCCTGCTTGAACTCGATGACATTCTCGCCGGCCTGCTGCTGGGCTGCGCTGATCTGGAACTCGTCATAGGACAGACCGTTGTTCACCCCGCTTCCCATGAACCCAAGACTGTCACCATTCAGAACCACCTCGACCTCGTTCGAGAAGTCGACGTCATAGCCCTGGAGCGAC
>CANMQJ010000192.1 GCA_947500005.1 uncultured Paracoccaceae bacterium
TTCGCGTTGTTCAGCATCGGTCGCCGCATGCACTCCACCGGCTTCTGCGTGCCGTGGATGGTCTGCGCATCCTGGTCGCGGCTGGGGATCTGCCACAGGGTGGATTGGGTGCGGTCCCCCGACCAGTGCCCCTTGCCGCCGTTTCTCACAGAATAGAGTAACGGCTCGTGCTGCCAGTGATAATGGCCCCGCGACAG
>CANMQJ010000193.1 GCA_947500005.1 uncultured Paracoccaceae bacterium
CTCCGTCTCAGGTTTCAGGTGTCCCAACCCAAACCTTCTCCGAAGATCGACGGTGGCCGCCAGCGTCGCCTGTGGCCTCGCCAGCCGTTTCCTACACCACGCCCCGGGGCACTATCAGTGAGCTATGCGGGATTTTGGGTGACGCGGCCTGATCAAGCGGCGCGGTTTTCGGCGTCGGCTTTTGCGACACCGTGG
>CANMQJ010000194.1 GCA_947500005.1 uncultured Paracoccaceae bacterium
CAGAAGCGGGCCTACATCCTCGCCGACAACAGGCTGGCCGAGCAGGCGGGGTGGGACCGGGAGCTGCTGGCGCTGGAACTGGGCGATCTGGCGGATCTGGGCGTAGAGCTCGGTGAACTGGGCTTCGAGGGGGCGGAGCTCGATGCGCTCTTCGCGCATGGCGCGGCGGACCCGCGGGAGGAGGCGACGCCCGA
>CANMQJ010000195.1 GCA_947500005.1 uncultured Paracoccaceae bacterium
CAGGATGCGCAGACCATCCACGGCACGCAGAAGCCGGTGGAGTGCATGCGGCGACCGATGCTGAACAACGCGAACCCCGGACAGTCGGTCTACGAGCCCTTTTGCGGATCGGGCACCACGCTGATCGCTGCCGAGACCTGCGGGCGGGTCTGCCACGCGATGGAGCTGGACCCGGCTTACGTGGACGT
>CANMQJ010000196.1 GCA_947500005.1 uncultured Paracoccaceae bacterium
AAGGCCGGCAACGCGATCCAGAACCCGCTGGTCGGCGCGGCGAACAAGGCCATGGCCGACATGGTGCGCTATGCCGCCGAGTTCGGCATGACGCCCTCGGCCCGCACAAGGGTCTCGGCGCTGGAGGAGGGCGAGGACAACCCCTTCGCCATCTTCGACGATTGGTGAGACCGATGAGGCGCCCT
>CANMQJ010000197.1 GCA_947500005.1 uncultured Paracoccaceae bacterium
ATGAACGTAGCGGTGTCACCCACATCGGGATCGATGGCCGTCAGATCCCCAACCGTGAGCGTGGTCGACCCGAACGGCGTGACCGACAGCTGAAGATCACCGCCAATCACCGGCGCGTCGTTCACCGGGTCGATGGTCAGCTCGAACGTGCTGCTCACGCTCTCCGTGCCGTCCGAGGCGATCA
>CANMQJ010000198.1 GCA_947500005.1 uncultured Paracoccaceae bacterium
AAATCTCATATTTAAGGGCAAAACTCAGCCGTTGATTTCGTTGGATTTCCCATCTCACAATTAAGGGCTACGCGACAACAAGTTATTGGTTCGATGCAAGTCCGGCGCTACCCATTGCTCGGTCGAGAGCGCAGGATAGCCGAACAGGGAACCAGTCGGGGTTTTCGCCGGAGGAGCTTTCAG
>CANMQJ010000199.1 GCA_947500005.1 uncultured Paracoccaceae bacterium
GTCGCCAATGACGACCGCGCCGACTGGCGGGAGGCCTGGGCGCTGTTTCCGGGCGATGTCGCCTATGTCTGGCACGGGGCGCTGCACGCGGGCACGGTGGCGGAAAGCCTCGAGGCCTGCGGCTTCGCCATCCGCAGCCAGATCATCTGGGCCAAGGAGCGGCTGGTCCTGTCGCGGGGCCA
>CANMQJ010000200.1 GCA_947500005.1 uncultured Paracoccaceae bacterium
CGCGGGATGGAGCAGCCAGGTAGCTCGTCAGGCTCATAACCTGAAGGTCGTAGGTTCAAATCCTACTCCCGCAACCAGTTTTAGCGAACAGGCCGCACCCGAAAGGTAACGCTCCGGCGAGGGCCGTCTGACGGGGTGCTGGAGGTGATGATAAGTCCGACCTTATGGTCGACCTTA
>CANMQJ010000201.1 GCA_947500005.1 uncultured Paracoccaceae bacterium
CTGCAGAGATGATCCGGAGCCGTGGGGCACGCCGTCTCCGGCGCGGGCTCCCGGCTCTCGAGCCTGTGCTTGCGGGCCGTGTTCTGGAGCAGTTTCAGCCTCGTCGGCTTGGGTTTCGGGCCGCGCGGTGCCATGCGCCTTGTCTCCTCTGTCGTCCATCCGCACCCCCC
>CANMQJ010000202.1 GCA_947500005.1 uncultured Paracoccaceae bacterium
GACCGCCCCCAGCTGGAAGCCGCGCTGAGCCTCGCCCGGCTCACCGGCGCCACGCTGGTCATCGCCCGGCTCGACCGTCTCTCCCGTGACGCCGCCTTCCTGCTCACCCTGCAGGCCAGCGGCGTCCGCTTCCTCGCCTGCGACATGCCCGAGGCCAACGACCTCACCGT
>CANMQJ010000203.1 GCA_947500005.1 uncultured Paracoccaceae bacterium
GCAGAGGTCATACTGGGCCTTGACGGCGATGACGCGCTCATCGGGAGGGGCGGCAACGACACGCTGGAGGGCGGCGATGGGAACGACACGCTGAATGGCGGGGACGGTAACGATGTCATCAAGGGCGGCGAGACCGAGGACGACCTGCGCGACGTGATTTTCGGCGGG
>CANMQJ010000204.1 GCA_947500005.1 uncultured Paracoccaceae bacterium
GCGGCGGCGGCGTAACCGAGGCGGAAAACCACTTAGAAAACGCCCGGAACCTGTTCAGACAAATCGATCCACCTCTGTTTGCTTCCCAGACTGTCAATCGGCACGCAATCTTGACCCCCTATCGGCATCCAAAAATGACCCCGTTGGAGCGCACGGTAGCTGGCCCG
>CANMQJ010000205.1 GCA_947500005.1 uncultured Paracoccaceae bacterium
TCTATGCCAGCCTCGCTACGTGATCAGCCACCGCGAACGCCCCTCTTACGAACAGAGCGAGACTTTGCGACAGAACCTCGTTTGCGTCCCATGCGGGGATTCCAGACACTGGCCGGAGCCAAGGCCGCGCTCGCCGGCATCGAAACCTTTCGCACCATTCGAAAA
>CANMQJ010000206.1 GCA_947500005.1 uncultured Paracoccaceae bacterium
GCCAGCGGCGTCCGCTTCCTCGCCTGCGACATGCCCGAGGCCAACGACCTCACCGTCGGCATCATGGCGCTGGTCGCGCAAGCCGAGCGCGAGGCGATCTCCCGCCGCACGAAGGAGGCACTGGCCGCCGCCAGGGCCCGGGGCGTCAAGCTCGGCAACCCCAA
>CANMQJ010000207.1 GCA_947500005.1 uncultured Paracoccaceae bacterium
GGTTCTGTCGCAACTTTCGAGCAGATGATGTATCGAGTTGGCCATTTTGTCGATGAGGTTGAGCCGATGGTTTCGTTCAAAGGCGCGCAGTTCCCGCGGGATGTGATCCTGCATGCAGTCTTCTTCTACGTCAGGTACGCCGTGTCCTATCGTGACCTCGAAG
>CANMQJ010000208.1 GCA_947500005.1 uncultured Paracoccaceae bacterium
CTCGGCGTCGCCGATCACGGCTCGGACTGGGTGCAGGACTATGATGCCACTGAAGGCGATGTTCTGGTCTTCGGGCAGGCCGCAACGGCGGATCAGTTCCAGATCAACCTCGCGCATACGGCCACTCCGGATGGCGAACGCTCGGGAGATGACGATGTGCA
>CANMQJ010000209.1 GCA_947500005.1 uncultured Paracoccaceae bacterium
CTGGTCTTCGGTAACGCGGGTGCGACGGAGGACCAATTCCAGGTCAATTTCGCTCACACTGCGACACCTGCCGGAGAACGATCTGGTGACAACGCCGTGCAGGAGGCTTTCGTGATCTACCGTCCTACCGGGCAGATCATGTGGGCGCTCGTCGACGG
>CANMQJ010000210.1 GCA_947500005.1 uncultured Paracoccaceae bacterium
CCGCCCGCCAGAGTGTCATTACCCTCCTGGCCGAATATCTGGTCGTTGCCGCCGCCGCCCGCGGCCCGGTCGTCGCCAGCGCCCGCGTAGATCACGTTGCGCTGGTCGGCCTCGTGCCCGTCCGGGCCGCCGGTGATCCGGTCGTCGCCCTCGCCGCC
>CANMQJ010000211.1 GCA_947500005.1 uncultured Paracoccaceae bacterium
TGTTCCTTCGTCTCCGTCACGCAAGCCTTCAACACCTCCTCCTCCATGGGCCGGCTCACGCTCAACGTGCTGCTGTCTTTTGCCCAGTTCGAGCGCGAGGTGACCGCCGAACGCATCCGCGACAAGATCGCCGCCTCCAAGAAGAAGGGGCTCTGGAT
>CANMQJ010000212.1 GCA_947500005.1 uncultured Paracoccaceae bacterium
GGCACGCTGGCCAATGGCAACCAAGCCACCGGGGGCAATGCCGGAGATGGCGGCGGCGGCGGCGCCGGAGGGCGCAGCCAGGGCGGCGATGGCGGCAACAGCGGCATGGGAACCGAAGGGTCGCGAGTCGTCACTTGGGACATCCCCGAGATCTAC
>CANMQJ010000213.1 GCA_947500005.1 uncultured Paracoccaceae bacterium
GTAGATCTCGGGGATGTCCCAAGTGACGACTCGCGACCCTTCGGTTCCCATGCCGCTGTTGCCGCCATCGCCGCCCTTACTGCGCCCTCCGGCGCCGCCGCCGCCGCCATCTCCGGCATTGCCCCCGGTGGCTTGGTTGCCATTGGCCAGCGTGCC
>CANMQJ010000214.1 GCA_947500005.1 uncultured Paracoccaceae bacterium
GTTCAGCTGCGGCCGGTGATTGCCGACCACGACCAGCTTGAAGGTCGGCGGAAACTCGAAGAAATCCCTGTAGAGCAGGCGCGCCCGGATGGGCTCGCCGCCAGTGATGGTCTTGATCCGGCTCTCGGCCCAGGCGCGTCCCTGTTCGGTTTCGGT
>CANMQJ010000215.1 GCA_947500005.1 uncultured Paracoccaceae bacterium
ACCGAAACCGAACAGGGACGCGCCTGGGCCGAGAGCCGGATCAAGACCATCACTGGCGGCGAGCCCATCCGGGCGCGTTTGCTCTACAGGGATTTCTTCGAGTTTCCGCCGACCTTCAAGCTGGTCGTGGTCGGCAATCACCGGCCGCAGCTGAAC
>CANMQJ010000216.1 GCA_947500005.1 uncultured Paracoccaceae bacterium
TGGTTTGCTCGAGGTCTTCTCCGCTATGGAACCGGTGGCTCTGCAGGACGTCCTCGATCCGGCCGTTGAAGCGCTCGACCATGCCATTGGTCTGGGGGCGCATGGGCGGGGCAAGGCGGTGCTCGATGTCGAGATCGGCGCAGAGCCGGTCGAAC
>CANMQJ010000217.1 GCA_947500005.1 uncultured Paracoccaceae bacterium
GAAACTTTCGAAATTCGTCAGATCGAAGAGCACGCTGCCATCACCGCTCAGCGTAACCTCCTCAGCATTATTGGTGTTCAGACCACTGAAGTTGATCTGCGTCGCCGTCTGGCCATCGGCCAGGACACCGGAATAATCCAGCGTCAGGCTGTCCA
>CANMQJ010000218.1 GCA_947500005.1 uncultured Paracoccaceae bacterium
TAAAGACATCATCCCCGGCACCGCCGAGGAGGACATTTCCTGCGGTTCCCAGCCGCGCGTCGATGATGTCGTCGCCGCCGGTGCCGGTGATGTTGAAACTTTCGAAATTCGTCAGATCGAAGAGCACGCTGCCATCACCGCTCAGCGTAACCTCC
>CANMQJ010000219.1 GCA_947500005.1 uncultured Paracoccaceae bacterium
TTGATGAAGATAATGCCGCTCAACACACGCCGATCATCAACGCGTGGCTTGCCGTGGGACTTGGGAAAGAAGGGCTCGAGGCGCGCCATCTGCGCATCCGTCAGCCAGAAGAGATCAGACATGGTCACCGCTCGTTTTTCGAACCGTGAATCACG
>CANMQJ010000220.1 GCA_947500005.1 uncultured Paracoccaceae bacterium
AAGGCGGCATGAACACCAAACTGCACGCCATCTGCGACAGGCAGGGGCGTCCGCTCAATCTGTTCGTCACCGCCGGCTAGGTCAGCGACTACATCGGTGCACGGGCATTGCTGAGCAGCCTGCCGGATGTCGATTGGCTTCTCGGTGATCGCGGC
>CANMQJ010000221.1 GCA_947500005.1 uncultured Paracoccaceae bacterium
AGCCTGCAGATAGACCCCGTCGGCCCAGATATAGACGTAGCGGCGCGCCGAGAGATCGCGGCGCTGCCAGCGGTCATGTTCCTGCTGCCACTCCCCGGTCAGGCGTGAAATTGCGCCCGGTGAGAGGTTGGGCGCATCCGGGCCGAGGAGCGCGC
>CANMQJ010000222.1 GCA_947500005.1 uncultured Paracoccaceae bacterium
GAGTCCGCTGCCGGATCAGAAGTTCGCGCACGCGAAACACCATGGCCGCACCTTGTGTCTCCTCGCTCTTCACCGGGGCGAAGCGCATCGTCGGGCGCGTCGCTGCTTCGCAAATCGCCTCGGCATCGGCCGCATCATTCTTCTGTCGCTTCACG
>CANMQJ010000223.1 GCA_947500005.1 uncultured Paracoccaceae bacterium
CTGGCCGTTGGTCCACGGATGGTTGGGTTTCGTCAGGCGGTGCTCAATCCCATTGGCGTCGCAGATCATGTCGAAGCCCATTGGCCGAGAATAGATGGTATTGCGGTTCCGGGGCTGCTCGGCGAACTGGATGCCATTGTCCGTGAGAATGGTGT
>CANMQJ010000224.1 GCA_947500005.1 uncultured Paracoccaceae bacterium
GCGAAGACCGAAGCGCCGGCAGTGGCTCCGGTCGTGGCTTGGATGAAATTTGACACGGAAACCGCGAAGACGAACCCACTGGGCTATCTCGCCTTCATCCTTCAGTTTGCTCCGCCCATCGGCGAGGCCGAAGTGGAAAAGCCGCTTCGCGAACG
>CANMQJ010000225.1 GCA_947500005.1 uncultured Paracoccaceae bacterium
GCCTCGGGCATGTCGCAGGCGAGGAAGCGGACGCCGCTGGCCTGCAGGGTGAGCAGGAAGGCCGCGTCGCGGGAGAGCCGGTCGAGCCGGGCGATGACCAGCGTGGCGCCGGTGAGCCGGGCGAGGCTCAGCGCGGCTTCCAGCTGGGGGCGGTC
>CANMQJ010000226.1 GCA_947500005.1 uncultured Paracoccaceae bacterium
TTGTCTCTGGTGATCTCGGCCACGTCGAAGGATACCGTTCCCGAGAGCGCCGTCCCGGGGGAGAAATCGGCGGCCGAGACCGGGCTGGTGCCGTCACCCGTCAGCGACCAGCCGATCTCGAAGGCGGTGAGCGGATTGCCCACGCGGATGATGTT
>CANMQJ010000227.1 GCA_947500005.1 uncultured Paracoccaceae bacterium
TTGTCTCTGGTGATCTCGGCCACGTCGAAGGATACCGTTCCCGAGAGCGCCGTCCCGGGGGAGAAATCGGCGGCCGAAACCGGGCTGGTGCCGTCACCCGTCAGCGACCAGCCGATCTCGAAGGCGGTGAGCGGATTGCCCACGCGGATGATGTT
>CANMQJ010000228.1 GCA_947500005.1 uncultured Paracoccaceae bacterium
GGCGCGGTCTTTTCACCTGGAAACGACGACGCCTCGGCCTTTGCGCAGGCGGCCGGGCTGGCCGGTGGCGGCTTTGTTGCTGGAGAGGTGAACAACACACGCGACACGGTACTGTTGCAGCGGTATTCGGATTTCGGGATCGAACAGGGAGATCC
>CANMQJ010000229.1 GCA_947500005.1 uncultured Paracoccaceae bacterium
GCGCGCTCCTCGGCCCGGATGCGCCCAACCTCTCACCGGGCGCAATTTCACGCCTGACCGGGGAGTGGCAGCAGGAATATGACCGCTGGCAGCGCCGCGATCTCTCGGCGCGCCGCTACGTCTATATCTGGGCCGACGGGGTCTATCTGCAGGCT
>CANMQJ010000230.1 GCA_947500005.1 uncultured Paracoccaceae bacterium
GGATCTCCCTGTTCGATCCCGAAATCCGAATACCGCTGCAACAGTACCGTGTCGCGTGTGTTGTTCACCTCTCCAGCGACAAAGCCGCCACCGGCCAGCCCGGCCGCCTGCGCAAAGGCCGAGGCGTCGTCGTTTCCAGGTGAAAAGACCGCGCC
>CANMQJ010000231.1 GCA_947500005.1 uncultured Paracoccaceae bacterium
TTTCAGTGCGTGTCCTCGCCCAGCTGGGTGGGGGAATGTTTCGCGATTTGGGTTGGGCTTTCGGGTCTGCGCTCAAGGCGCGAAGCGGTAGCGCATTGAAGATGTGCAGAGGTTCGAACGTCAAGGATAGCGCAGCGATGTGCTTTCAACTTGAG
>CANMQJ010000232.1 GCA_947500005.1 uncultured Paracoccaceae bacterium
GCGCTGGAGGAATGGGGCAGGGTGGTGGATGAGATGGCCCGCCTCGGGATCATGTCGCGGCTCGACCGAAGCGTGCTCGCCGCCTATTGCCAGGCCTACGGGCGCTGGGTGGCGGCGGAGACGGCGCTGGCGCGGATGGCGGAGCGGGACGCGGT
>CANMQJ010000233.1 GCA_947500005.1 uncultured Paracoccaceae bacterium
AGGGTTATGCGGGAGAGGGTGAGCACCTCCGCCAACGCAAAGAGGCTCGGAAACTGTCTCTCAGAGCCGATACTCTCTGGACCTCATGACTGCGCGAGTTTGGTGAATTCTCCTTAAGGCGCTGTAATACATCATGTTTCCGGACGACCGACCTG
>CANMQJ010000234.1 GCA_947500005.1 uncultured Paracoccaceae bacterium
GAGCGTTGCGCATCCAGTGTATGCGGCACCGTTGGTGGGTTGCATTGAACACCCGACGTGCGGCGGCCCGCAGGCCCATGTGGTCATCCGCAATCACCAGCTTGACCCCACGCAGGCCTCGGTCGGCGAGGCTTCGCAGGAACTCCGTCCAGAAG
>CANMQJ010000235.1 GCA_947500005.1 uncultured Paracoccaceae bacterium
CCACGGCACGCTCGGGCGTCGGGATGTACTCGTCCACGGCCGCCATCAGCTCGCGGATCTTGTTCTCGCCGATTTCCTGGTCGCGGCCTTCCATCGCCGCCAGCGCGGAACCCGCGATGATCGGGATGTCGTCGCCGGGGAAGTCGTAGGAGGAG
>CANMQJ010000236.1 GCA_947500005.1 uncultured Paracoccaceae bacterium
CCCAGCACGTAAGGCTGCGTGGCGTCGTTCACGCCAGCCTCGAGGAAGCGCAGCGCCGTGCCGTTGAGCCCCACCTGGACCTCGTCATCGAAATCCAGGTCGAACCCGCCCAGCCGCAGCACCACCGGCCCGCCATCGGCCTGGAAGGCGCCGGT
>CANMQJ010000237.1 GCA_947500005.1 uncultured Paracoccaceae bacterium
CAATGTTGCGCCGCCCATCGGGCGCCAGCCTCGCGGCCATCTGCAAGGCCACCGGCTGGCAGGCGCATTCCGCCCGGGCCGCGCTGAGCACATTGCGCAAGACCGGCGCCATCATCGACCGCAGGCAGACCGACGGCGGCAAGCCCTGCACCTAC
>CANMQJ010000238.1 GCA_947500005.1 uncultured Paracoccaceae bacterium
GTAGGTGCAGGGCTTGCCGCCGTCGGTCTGCCTGCGGTCGATGATGGCGCCGGTCTTGCGCAATGTGCTCAGCGCGGTCCGGGCGGAATGCGCCTGCCAGCCGGTGGCCTTGCAGATGGCCGCGAGGCTGGCGCCCGATGGGCGGCGCAACATTG
>CANMQJ010000239.1 GCA_947500005.1 uncultured Paracoccaceae bacterium
GGCCCGATGCCGCAGACGCGCGAGCACATCCTGCTGGGTCGCCAGGTGGGCATCCCCGCCATGGTCGTGTTCATGAATAAGGTCGACCAGGTCGATGACGAGGAGCTGCTGGAGCTCGTCGAGATGGAGATCCGCGAACTGCTCTCCTCCTACGA
>CANMQJ010000240.1 GCA_947500005.1 uncultured Paracoccaceae bacterium
AAGTTTCAACGGAACAAACCGCATGTGAACATCGGCACGATCGGCCATGTTGACCACGGCAAGACGACTCTGACGGCTGCGATCACGAAGTATTTCGGCGATTTCCGGGCCTATGACCAGATCGACGGCGCGCCCGAGGAGAAGGCCCGCGGCAT
>CANMQJ010000241.1 GCA_947500005.1 uncultured Paracoccaceae bacterium
CCATCGATCACGTCGCGCCCGGCGCCGCCTAGGATGGTGTCGTTGCCCGCCTCGCCATAGATCACGTCCCAGCCGCTGTTGGCCGAGATGTAGTCGTCGCCCTCGCCGCCGCGCATCGTGTCATTGCCCGCACGGCCGAACATGTAGTCGGTCTC
>CANMQJ010000242.1 GCA_947500005.1 uncultured Paracoccaceae bacterium
CTCCGCAAGAGCGTCAGGTCATCGCCGAACCCGCTGCCTTCGATGACCTCGAAATTGGCCAGAACGTCATTGCCCGCCGCCCCCGAGGCCGAGCCGTTTCCATTGGCGCCGATGCTGACCGTCACCCCGCCCGAAGCCGAGGCATAGCTGACGAT
>CANMQJ010000243.1 GCA_947500005.1 uncultured Paracoccaceae bacterium
GAAGTATCTGAACAACATCGTGGAACAGGATCATCGCGGGGTAAAAAGACGGATCAAGCCGATGATGGGTTTCAAATGGCTCTGTTGCACAAAGCCCTTTGGGGATTCACCTCGTGAATCCAGCGTGATAGCTGGATGGCATGAGCAGACCGAC
>CANMQJ010000244.1 GCA_947500005.1 uncultured Paracoccaceae bacterium
CGACAATGTCTTCGTCGAGCGCCTGTGGCGAACCATCAAATACGAAGAGGTCTACCTGCGGGCCTATGCCAGCGTGTTGTGAACAGGCGTGCAAAATTGACCCCGTAGAGGGGTGATCGGCGTCCAAAAATGACCCCCTTACACTGACGTGGAT
>CANMQJ010000245.1 GCA_947500005.1 uncultured Paracoccaceae bacterium
CCACGCAGCTCTGGAAACTCAGACCATGGCTGCGTAACTTAAATCAACCAGCCTCCGGCAAACCCGGCGCGGTTCAGACCGACAGGGGCGCACGGCAGACCTGCTCTGCCGCCTCGACTTCCTGATCCTCGATGAACTCGGCTATCTCCCCTT
>CANMQJ010000246.1 GCA_947500005.1 uncultured Paracoccaceae bacterium
CGTGACCGAGGCCGTGGGATAAGTGTGTCCGGGGAAAGGGGTAGCTTGGCCATCAGACGATTTGTGCAACAGAGCCGTTTCAAATCACTCGGATCGGCAAGAGCAACTCTGGACGGGATCGAAACGGCACACATGATCAGGAAGGGACAGCTT
>CANMQJ010000247.1 GCA_947500005.1 uncultured Paracoccaceae bacterium
CACACGCTGGAGATCCGCGGCAAACTATTGGAACTGTTGAGCTTTGGGAACAGCAAAAAGGCCGCTGCCCTTTCGGGGTAAGCATCCGGCGTAGTCCGCGGTTATGCAGCGAGTAGGCGCTCCGATGGCTGCCAATTCCACGGCAGAAGGTCC
>CANMQJ010000248.1 GCA_947500005.1 uncultured Paracoccaceae bacterium
CGGTGTCGATCGAGCCGGACAGTCCCGATCCGTCAGAGGAGACCGACCGGACCGGTGGCGTCATCACGATCGAGATCAGAGGTGGATCGATTTGTCTGAACAGGTTCCGGGCGTTTTCTAAGTGGTTTTCCGCCTCGGTTACGCCGCCGCCGC
>CANMQJ010000249.1 GCA_947500005.1 uncultured Paracoccaceae bacterium
CGGGCCAGCTACCGTGCGCTCCAACGGGGTCATTTTTGGATGCCGATAGGGGGTCAAGATTGCGTGCCGATTGACAATCCGGACCATGTCGCCGCAACCGCAAGGACAGACGATGCTGTCGGGTTCGACCAGGCGTTCCACGCGCGGCAGATG
>CANMQJ010000250.1 GCA_947500005.1 uncultured Paracoccaceae bacterium
GCCGCCTATTGCCAGGCCTACGGGCGCTGGGTGGCGGCGGAGACGGCGCTGGCGCGGATGGCGGAGCGGGACGCGGTCACGGCCGGGCTGGTGATCCGCACGAAGGCCGGCAACGCGATCCAGAACCCGCTGGTCGGCGCGGCGAACAAGGC
>CANMQJ010000251.1 GCA_947500005.1 uncultured Paracoccaceae bacterium
ACGAATACATCTGCAAAATCTGGACATCAGACCCGGATCGATTCATCCTCGATCCGATCCACCAGATGCCGGGACTAGGCTCAGGACCCATTGATTTCCGCCGCGCGGCGTGGTTCACGGCTCGAAAACGAGCGGTGAACATGTCTGATCT
>CANMQJ010000252.1 GCA_947500005.1 uncultured Paracoccaceae bacterium
CCATACTCCTTCGGCGCATCCCGCCATCGCAACCCGTTACGATTGATGAAGATAATCCCGCTCAGGACGCGCCTATCTGTCACATCCCGCGTGATTATGCGGTCGCTTCTTGAAGAGTTCTGGTTTCTGGCGATGCCAGTCCTTGAGCGCG
>CANMQJ010000253.1 GCA_947500005.1 uncultured Paracoccaceae bacterium
TGACGAACTTGTCCCATAATGCTTCCTTCCATTCCGTCGAAAGGATCACACCATCAAACCGTGGGATCAAACACCTAGGTGTCACATCCCGCGTGATTATGCGGTCGCTTCTTGAAGAGTTCTGGTTTCTGGCGATGCCAGTCCTTGAGC
>CANMQJ010000254.1 GCA_947500005.1 uncultured Paracoccaceae bacterium
GCCTCGGGCATGTCGCAGGCGAGGAAGCGGACGCCGCTGGCCTGCAGGGTGAGCAGGAAGGCCGCGTCGCGGGAGAGGCGGTCGAGCCGGGCGATGACCAGCGTGGCGCCGGTGAGCCGGGCGAGGCTGAGGGCCTTCTCCAGTTCGGG
>CANMQJ010000255.1 GCA_947500005.1 uncultured Paracoccaceae bacterium
GGGCCAGCTACCGTGCGCTCCAACGGGGTCATTTTTGGATGCCGATAGGGGGTCAAGATTGCGTGCCGATTGACAAGATCTACCCTATCTGCTGCGCAAGCTGCCGATCACCCGGCCCAATCAGGTCTGGGCGATGGACATCACCTATA
>CANMQJ010000256.1 GCA_947500005.1 uncultured Paracoccaceae bacterium
GCGACCCGATACGACCGTTGTCCCAAGGTCTTCCTGTCCGCCATCGCGCTCGCCGCAACCGTCTTGTTTTGGCTATGTGTCCTATCCCGGACGGTCACATAGACCCTCGCCGGACTGCGTTGTTCATAGCAAGATCGATCCTGCGCGA
>CANMQJ010000257.1 GCA_947500005.1 uncultured Paracoccaceae bacterium
CGACAATGTCTTCGTCGAGCGCCTGTGGCGAACCATCAAATACGAAGAGGTCTACCTGCGGGCCTATGCCAGCGTGTCCGAGGCACGCGCCGGGATCGGCCGATACCTGAGCTTCTACAACACCCGGCGCCCACATTCATCGCTTGA
>CANMQJ010000258.1 GCA_947500005.1 uncultured Paracoccaceae bacterium
ACGCCGTCCTGGCTGTCGATCGACGCGGCCGGGGTGATCTCGGGCACGCCGCCGGCGGATTTCAACGGGGCGGTGAGCGTCGAGGTGATCGCCTCGGACGGCACGGAGAGCGTGAGCAGCACGTTCGAGCTGACCATCGACCCGGTG
>CANMQJ010000259.1 GCA_947500005.1 uncultured Paracoccaceae bacterium
ACGCCGTCCTGGCTGTCGATCGACGCGGCCGGGGTGATCTCGGGCACGCCGCCGGCGGATTTCAACGGGGCGGTGAGTGTCGAGGTGATCGCCTCGGACGGCACGGAGAGCGTGAGCAGCACGTTCGAGCTGACCATCGACCCGGTG
>CANMQJ010000260.1 GCA_947500005.1 uncultured Paracoccaceae bacterium
CACCGGGTCGATGGTCAGCTCGAACGTGCTGCTCACGCTCTCCGTGCCGTCCGAGGCGATCACCTCGACACTCACCGTGCCGTTGAAATCCGCCGGCGGCGTGCCCGAGATCACCCCGGCCGCGTCGATCGACAGCCAGGACGGCGT
>CANMQJ010000261.1 GCA_947500005.1 uncultured Paracoccaceae bacterium
TAACCTTCTCGCAGGCGTCATAAGGCACGAGCGGCAGCGCTATTAGTGCATCCAGATCGCGCAACAGCCGCTCACCAATCGTCGCGCTGTGGCCGCGCACAATGTCATTCTGGCGCCGCAGGCATTGCTCTTCCAGCCAAGCATTC
>CANMQJ010000262.1 GCA_947500005.1 uncultured Paracoccaceae bacterium
ACTTTCGTCGGTTGACAGTACAGCAAAAAGGTTCTCCGCAAGGCGGCATTCTTTATGAAGATGCACAAAAGGGCGGACAGCGGACATTCGCCGCAGGTGCCGGTTGATCCGGCCCCACCGGTGGGGGCGGACATTCAAATCGCGTC
>CANMQJ010000263.1 GCA_947500005.1 uncultured Paracoccaceae bacterium
GGCCGCTTCGAAAGTCAGCCCGGTGTCTTCGGGATCCCCGCTGGATGTGACTGTAAATGTGGCCATTGCCCCCCCCCCGGAATTGCCGATGCCACGGCCCCCGGCGGATGCAAAGCAAAACAATTCATGCAAAAGGCCGAAGACTA
>CANMQJ010000264.1 GCA_947500005.1 uncultured Paracoccaceae bacterium
TTGGGGTTGCCGAGCTTGACGCCCCGGGCCCTGGCGGCGGCCAGTGCCTCCTTCGTGCGGCGGGAGATCGCCTCGCGTTCCTGTTGGGCGACCAGCGCCATGATGCCGACGGTGAGGTCGTTGGCCTCGGGCATGTCGCAGGCGAG
>CANMQJ010000265.1 GCA_947500005.1 uncultured Paracoccaceae bacterium
ACCTCGTCATCGAAATCCAGGTCGAACCCGCCCAGCCGCAGCACCACCGGCCCGCCATCGGCCTGGAAGGCGCCGGTGACCCGGGCGTCGGGCGCGGTGCTGCCGTTGAAGTTGTTGCCCCAGCTGCC
>CANMQJ010000266.1 GCA_947500005.1 uncultured Paracoccaceae bacterium
CGTCCTCCTTTGTGGATCATCGCAGACCCACCTTGGCACATTGATGCCGTCGGGGGGCGGTCACACCATCAAAGCCGGCCAGCACTCTTCAGCTATTCCGACAACTACCTGATCGACACGGACCAT
>CANMQJ010000267.1 GCA_947500005.1 uncultured Paracoccaceae bacterium
CAGCATCGCTGCCACCGCCGTGCGCTGTTTCGCTGGGGCATGCGCCAGAGCGTTGCGCATCCAGTGTATGCGGCACCGTTGGTGGGTTGCATTGAACACCCGACGTGCGGCGGCCCGCAGGCCC
>CANMQJ010000268.1 GCA_947500005.1 uncultured Paracoccaceae bacterium
GATAGTGCCCCGGGGCGTGGTGTAGGAAACGGCTGGCGCGGCCACAGGCGACGCTGGCGGCCACCGTCGATCTTCGGAGAAGGTTTGGGTTGGGACACCTGAAACCTGAGACGGAG
>CANMQJ010000269.1 GCA_947500005.1 uncultured Paracoccaceae bacterium
TTTGGTGGCGCGGCCACGGCGGGCCGGTTCCAGGTGAACCTCGCCCATACCGAGACACCGGACGGGGTCCGCTCGGGCGATGCCGCCGTGCAGGAGGCGTTCGTCATCGACCG
>CANMQJ010000270.1 GCA_947500005.1 uncultured Paracoccaceae bacterium
CCAGATGGCGCGGCCAAGGTATTTCGAAGCGCGCAGCGCTTCGTTCCGGGCGATCGCGCCAGCCGTCGATGGCTTCCCCGGCCTGGCGTTCTTGCGGGGTGGTATGACGGC
>CANMQJ010000271.1 GCA_947500005.1 uncultured Paracoccaceae bacterium
CCGTGCCAGACATAGGCGACATCGCCCGGAAACAGCGCCCAGGCCTCCCGCCAGTCGGCGCGGTCGTCATTGGCGACCTTCCCCACGCGCGTCGTCTTCGCCGCCCCGGT
>CANMQJ010000272.1 GCA_947500005.1 uncultured Paracoccaceae bacterium
GGGTCAAGCTGGTGATTGCGGATGACCACAAGGGCCTGCGGGCCGCCGCACGTCGGGTGTTCAATGCAACCCACCAACGGTGCCGCATACACTGGATGCGCAACGCTC
>CANMQJ010000273.1 GCA_947500005.1 uncultured Paracoccaceae bacterium
TTGATGAAGATAATCCCGCTCAGGACGCGCCTATCATCGACGCGGGGCTTACCATGGGACTTCGGAAAGTAGGGCTCAAAACGCGCCATCTGCGCATCGCTCAGCC
>CANMQJ010000274.1 GCA_947500005.1 uncultured Paracoccaceae bacterium
GTCACGGCCGGGCTGGTGATCCGCACGAAGGCCGGCAACGCGATCCAGAACCCGCTGGTCGGCGCGGCGAACAAGGCCATGGCCGACATGGTGCGCTATGCCGC
>CANMQJ010000275.1 GCA_947500005.1 uncultured Paracoccaceae bacterium
CCCTGCAACTCGTCGGCGCCGAACCCGCCCGCCAGAGTGTCATTACCCTCCTGGCCGAATATCTGGTCGTTGCCGCCGCCGCCCGCGGCCCGGTCGTCGCC
>CANMQJ010000276.1 GCA_947500005.1 uncultured Paracoccaceae bacterium
GGGTCCGGGAGGGAGATCGACAGGGCGCCTCATCGGTCTCACCAATCGTCGAAGATGGCGAAGGGGTTGTCCTCGCCCTCCTCCAGCGCCGAGACCC
>CANMQJ010000277.1 GCA_947500005.1 uncultured Paracoccaceae bacterium
GCGAAGCTCGCCTCGCCCGGCTTGTTCGGATTGGTCCCGAACCGGCTGCCGAAGCCCCGCTCCAGCACCTCGCCCCGTGTCAGGACGGCGTC
>CANMQJ010000278.1 GCA_947500005.1 uncultured Paracoccaceae bacterium
AGAGGTGGATCGATTTGTCTGAACAGGTTCCGGGCGTTTTCTAAGTGGTTTTCCGCCTCGGTTACGCCGCCGCCGCTTCGGGCATCGGC
>CANMQJ010000279.1 GCA_947500005.1 uncultured Paracoccaceae bacterium
TAGGTGTTTGATCCCACGGTTTGATGGTGTGATCCTTTCGACGGAATGGAAGGAAGCATTATGGGACAAGTTCGTCATGGGAGCGCCAC
>CANMQJ010000280.1 GCA_947500005.1 uncultured Paracoccaceae bacterium
GGCGACGATGTGCTCGACGGCGGCGTGGGGGCCGACACGCTCAATGGCGGCGAGGGCGACGACCGGATCACCGGCGGCCCGGACGGG
>CANMQJ010000281.1 GCA_947500005.1 uncultured Paracoccaceae bacterium
GGGGCCGGGACGCCGTCCTGGCTGTCGATCGACGCGGCCGGGGTGATCTCGGGCACGCCGCCGGCGGATTTCAACGGGGCGGTGAG
>CANMQJ010000282.1 GCA_947500005.1 uncultured Paracoccaceae bacterium
TGCAGCGCCGCGCTGGAGGAATGGGGCAGGGTGGTGGATGAGATGGCCCGCCTCGGGATCATGTCGCGGCTCGACCGAAGCGTGCT
>CANMQJ010000283.1 GCA_947500005.1 uncultured Paracoccaceae bacterium
TTAGGTGTTTAGTCCCGGCATCTGGTGGATCGGATCGAGGATGAATCGATCCGGGTCTGATGTCCAGATTTTGCAGATGTATTCGT
>CANMQJ010000284.1 GCA_947500005.1 uncultured Paracoccaceae bacterium
GGCACCGACGGCGACGACATCATCGACGCGCGGCTGGGAACCGCAGGAAATGTCCTCCTCGGCGGTGCCGGGGATGATGTCTTTA
>CANMQJ010000285.1 GCA_947500005.1 uncultured Paracoccaceae bacterium
CGGTGAGTGTCGAGGTGATCGCCTCGGACGGCACGGAGAGCGTGAGCAGCACGTTCGAGCTGACCATCGACCCGGTGAACGACGC
>CANMQJ010000286.1 GCA_947500005.1 uncultured Paracoccaceae bacterium
GGAAGAACGACCGCCCCCAGCTGGAAGCCGCGCTGAGCCTCGCCCGGCTCACCGGCGCCACGCTGGTCATCGCCCGGCTCGACCG
>CANMQJ010000287.1 GCA_947500005.1 uncultured Paracoccaceae bacterium
TCGTTGGCCTCGGGCATGTCGCAGGCGAGGAAGCGGACGCCGCTGGCCTGCAGGGTGAGCAGGAAGGCCGCGTCGCGGGAGAG
>CANMQJ010000288.1 GCA_947500005.1 uncultured Paracoccaceae bacterium
GAACGTAAGGTCGACCATAAGGTCGGACTTATCATCACCTCCAGCACCCCGTCAGACGGCCCTCGCCGGAGCGTTACCTTTC
>CANMQJ010000289.1 GCA_947500005.1 uncultured Paracoccaceae bacterium
GCGCTCAAGGACTGGCATCGCCAGAAACCAGAACTCTTCAAGAAGCGACCGCATAATCACGCGGGATGTGACACCTAGG
>CANMQJ010000290.1 GCA_947500005.1 uncultured Paracoccaceae bacterium
TTTTTTTTTTTTTTTTTTTTTTTTTTTTTTTTTTTTTTTTTTTTTTTTTTTTTTTTTTTTTTTTTTTTTTTTTTTTTT
>CANMQJ010000291.1 GCA_947500005.1 uncultured Paracoccaceae bacterium
GGGGGGGGGGGGGGGGGGGGGGGGGGGGGGGGGGGGGGGGGGGGGGGGGGGGGGGGGGGGGGGGGGGGGGGGGGGGGG
>CANMQJ010000292.1 GCA_947500005.1 uncultured Paracoccaceae bacterium
CAGAGGTGGATCGATTTGTCTGAACAGGTTCCGGGCGTTTTCTAAGTGGTTTTCCGCCTCGGTTACGCCGCCGCCGCT
>CANMQJ010000293.1 GCA_947500005.1 uncultured Paracoccaceae bacterium
CAGGGCGCCTCATCGGTCTCACCAATCGTCGAAGATGGCGAAGGGGTTGTCCTCGCCCTCCTCCAGCGCCGAGACCCT